>NZ_JBHUOL010000010.1:0-324224 GCF_042686085.1 Flavobacterium ardleyense | reverse complement strand
TCGATTTTGCAACTGTTTAATTTAATATTTTTGTCTAATAATCTGTATCGATTATTTAGGACGGGACAGAGCGGTGTGTATTACATTCCGCCCATTTGTTTTTGGAATTCTTCCATAGTAACTTTAGTAAATCCTTCTCCAACTGAAAAGCAATCTTTTGGTAATTCTTTAGAAAAAGAAGTAGCCGTCATTGTTACTTCCCCATTTGGAGTTGAAGTTGTTAATTGTAGCGGATATCCAGCAAGTTTTAATTTTGCATCTTTTGAACCCTGAGACGCAATTCCTTCTGTAATATAAAAATCATTTGACGTTCCGTCTTTCATCTTAACTATAGCTTTGTAGCATTTAAAACCTGCGATCTCTTTCGTATCTTTTTTGTCGTACTTAATTTCTAATGCATCATCCACGTTTCCTACACCTTTGTTAGCTTCTAGAGCTTCGTCACTAATTTCGATGATTTCATATTTCATTCCCATAGCTTCAACTGACATTTTTGAGTCTTTAAAATTACCTAGAGGTGTAATTGTTTTCATTAACATCATACCACCCATCATATTAACATCTGTAGCCTGCATAGTTTCATTAAAATGAACAGACATTGTGCTTTCACCCATCATTGCATTAGCTTCATTATCTCCAGTTATTTCCATTTTATAAGTAACTGAACCTTTTTTTAATGCAGTTTGTGCATTCATTGTTGCGCCAGTAAACAAAAGAAAAGCTACTGCGATTGTTGTGATTTTTTTCATATCAATGTTTTATTTTACTTTGGTAAATATAATAAATTATTTTATTTTGGTATATTAATAAGGATAGCGTTTTTTATATCTGATAATTTCTTATATTTACTTTAAATTAAAATGGTTATTATGGCAAAAAGTCAAGATGCAAAGAAATCCGTTAAGAAAGAACCTCTAAAAACGGCAAAAGAGAAAAAAGAAGAGAAACGCGATAAAAAGAATTCTCCTAAAAGAGATTAATATCAATCCCCAATTGCTGAAAGTAGTTGGGGATTTTTTATATTTGATAAAAATTTAAAATACTACTTATGAAATTAAGAATAGTTGCCTTCACTTTTTTCCTTTTTCAAGCGTTTGCGCTTTTAGCACAAGATATGAATACCCTAAAATCGGAAGCATTACGTTCGTATAAAGCGGGAATAAACATGAATTATGAGGATATTTTCGACACTACTTATCCAAAGGTTTTTGATATTGTTTCTAAAGACCAAATGAAGGAAATGTTTGGACAAATGATGGATAATGAGCAGTTTTCAATCAAATTGATAGAAAGTGATCCTAAATTTTTATTTGGTGAAATTAAGAAAATTGAAGATAAATTATTTTGCGTTCTTACTTATAACAATGTAATGGAAATGACTTTTAAAGTACCAATGGAAGATCCAGAAGGTATGTTAGATGTTTTTAAAGTAAACATGGGTGCAGAAAAAGTAACGTATAACAAATTGACAAGCACGTTCAAAATTGAATTGCGTTCAACACTTATAGCCGTTGCTGATAGTTTAACGAACAATAAGTGGAAGTTTTTAAACAAAGACAATGAGAACAAAATGTTTTCTATGATTTTCAATGATAAAATACAAAAACAATTAGGACTTTAATGGATACACAAGCAAATAATATCGTTTACACGGAGTTTTTTAATCAGGTTAAAGCAAGTATTGCCAATGGAACATTTGCTAAATTAACTCTTTCAAAAACGATTGGAAAACCAGAATTGCAGAATATTTATGTCAAAACGATCGTAGAAGACAATATTTTGAAATTAGCGATGACGCATAAAATTTACATTACTGAAAAACAAGAAGTTTTACACATTCATCCTATAGAAGACTTGGAATCAGAGTTGACGCAATACATCAATAACCCGTTTATGTGGCTTTTGCTGTTTACTACCGAAGCTGATATTACAATGAAGTTAAATAAAAAACGTGTGGCAAGTATAGTCGAACAACTGCCAACGTTTAAAAATCCAGATGCCAATTTGGTGGAGTTTTTGAATAAATAGTAAAGGGGGTTAAAAGTATAGGAGCTAATAAATTGACTTTTATAATATCCCGTAGGGATAACATCTAGGTAACGTATAGACTCAAACTAATTAAGTCCTGTAGGGATGATATAATATGGCAAACACTTACACACAAATACACGTTCGGTTTGTTTTTGCGGTGAAATACCGAAATGGATTAATTCATTCTTCCTTCAAAGAGGAATTATATCAATATATTGCAGGTATTATAAAAAAGAACAATCATAAATTATTAGCTATCAATGGAGTTGAAGACCATATTCATATTTTCATTGGTATGCGACCTACTCAATCTATTTCTGATTTACTGCAAGATATAAAAGGGAGTTCGTCAAAATGGATCAATGAGAAGAAGTTCCTAAAAGTGAAATTTGAATGGCAGGAAGGATATGGAGCGTTTTCATATTCGAAATCTCACGTTGCTAATGTTATTCGTTATATTCAAAATCAAGAAGTTCATCATAAAAAGGAATCTTTTAAAGACGAATATTTAAAATTTCTTGAAGCCTTTGCTATTGAATACGATGAACGATATATTTTTAAGGAACCAATTTAGGTTGAGCTCATAACGATATATCGTCCCTACGGGACTACTTTTATTTGAGATTAATTTTACCTCTATATAATCCCTACGGGATAAGCTAATAATTGAGTTCAATAGTACAATTAGATATAATCTCTCTCTTGAGAATCTAACAAGAAACCTACAAAATTATAACTAATTAATAGCTTAAAATGATTTATTACTATAAATTTATTTAATTTTATAAATCTCGTTATGGATTGTATCTAATTGAGTTAAATAGTACAATTAGATATAATCTCTCTCTTGAGAATCTAACAAGGAATCTACAAAATTATACCTAATTAATAGCTTAAAATGATTTAATATTGTTTTCGTCAATTTTATAAATCCCGTTAGGGATTATATTTAGGTAACGATATACAACGGAAAACTAGTTAAGTCTCGTAGAGACGACATAATAAAAAATAGAATAAAATCTATTCCTCATCCGGAAAAATCTTTCCAGGATTCAGCACATTATTTGGGTCGAAAATCGCTTTGATGCGTTCCATTAGTTCTAAATGTACTTTTGAAAACGCAATGTCCATATAGTTTTTTTGGACTAATCCGATTCCGTGTTCGCCTGAAAGTGTTCCTTTTAATCCAATCGTTAATTCAAAAATTTCTCTGATTCCTTGTGGAACTTGCGTTTGCCAATTGTCGTCCGTCATTTCACCTTTAATGATGTTCACATGTAAATTTCCATCACCTGCGTGACCATAACAAACCGATTGAAATCCGTATTTATTTCCAATTTCTTTGATGCCTTTTAAAAGTTTCGGCAATTCATATCTTGGCACCACTGTATCGACTTCTTTATAAATAGAATTTGATTTTACCGCTTCTCCCACAGCTCGGCGTAATTTCCAAAGTGCATTTTTCTGTTCATCGGTATCGGCAAACAAAACCTCATCTATTTCAAATTGTTCCACTACGTGTAGAATTTTCTCGGCTTCTTGCATTAAAATTTCAGGATAATTCCCATCCACTTCAATCAATAAATGTGCTTGTATATTGTCGTTTATGTTCACATTTACTCCGTCTACAAACTTTAAGGTCCAGTCGATAGCATCGCGCTCCATAAATTCCAAAGCGCTTGGAATTATTCCGGCTCTAAAAATTGCCGAAACTGCTTCGCATGCTTCTTCAGCCTTAACAAATGGCACTAAAAGTAAGACGTTATAGTTGTTTTGTGGAATTAATTTCAATACAGCTTTTGTTACGATTCCTAGAGTTCCTTCGCTTCCAACCATCAATTGAGTAAGGTTGTAACCTGTTGAGTTTTTCAACGTATTGGCTCCGGTCCAAATGATATCGCCTGTTGGTAAAACTACTTCTAAATTAAGCACATAATCTTTGGTAACACCATATTTTAAAGCTCGCGCACCTCCTGCATTTTCGGCAATATTTCCGCCAATCCAACAACTTCCCATGCTACTCGGATCTACTGGATATAATAAACCTTTTTCAGCCACAGCTTCACGCAGGACTTGCGTAATAACTCCAGGTTCTGTGGTGATTTGTAAATTACGTTCATCGATTTCAATAATCTTGTTAAAGCGTTCCATCGAAATTCCAATGCCACCATAAATTGCTAAAGCACCTCCACTTAATCCAGTTCTGGCACCAATTGGCACTGTCGGAATTTTATATTTATTTGAAACCTTTAATATTTCGGAAACTTCAAAAGTATTTGCAGGTTTAACCACAACTTGAGGCGGAAAACTTAAATCTTCCGTTTCATCGTGACCGTAATTTTTTCGCGTAGCTTCATCAGTAAAAATATAAGAAGTTCCTACAATAGTTTCAAGTGCTAAAAGAATTTCAGGATTCAAGTTCATAGTGTAAATTTGAAGTGTAAAGATATAAAAATAGTAAATAAATTGGGATGAATTTTAAACCTTCTGCTTCAACTGTTTTATATTCCTACATTTTTTGTAAATTTACAGAAAGCAATTATCCTTTTGAAAACACCAAATAAAAAATCAGCCTTATCCGAAGTTCATGGTGTGGACCAACCAGAAGCTGTAAGTTCAGTAGTGGCGCATCAAATTCAGCAATTCCGAAGAAAAAAACCTTCGACAGAAGAATTGGTGACTCGAATTTTGAACGGTGATAAAACGGCTTTGAGTCGAGCAATTACTTTAGTAGAAAGCACGAATCCAGAACATTTGGAAAAAGCGAATGAAGTGATTAAGGATTGTTTGCCACATGCTAATAAATCGGTACGTATCGGAATTACTGGTGTTCCCGGTGTTGGAAAAAGTACTTTTATCGAAGCTTTTGGTAAGTATTTGACTTCAATTGGAAAAAAAGTTGCGGTTTTGGCGGTTGATCCAAGTTCTTCTATTAGTCATGGAAGTATTTTAGGTGATAAAACCCGCATGGAAGAACTGGTTAAAGACGAAAATGCTTTTATCAGGCCAAGTGCTTCGGGTGATACTTTAGGTGGCGTTGCCAGAAAAACTAGAGAATCGATAATTTTGTGTGAAGCTTGTGGTTTCGATACCATTATTATTGAAACAGTAGGAGTAGGCCAAAGCGAAACTGCCGTTCACAGTATGGTAGATTTCTTTCTGTTGTTGAAAATTTCAGGAGCTGGAGATGAATTACAAGGAATAAAACGCGGAATTATGGAAATGGCAGATACCATTGTAATTAACAAAGCGGATGGCGATAACATTCAAAAAGCGAAATTAGCTAAAACTGAATTTAATCGTGCTTTGCATTTGTTTCCGGCGAAAAGTAGCGGTTGGATTCCGAAAGTGACGACTTGCAGTGCTTATGAACAAACGGGAATTGATGCTGTTTGGGAAATTATTTCCTCCTATTTTGAAATGGTTAAAGCCAATAGCTATTTTGATGAAAAACGCCAAAGTCAGAATCAATTTTGGATGATGGAAACGATTAATGAACAATTGAAAACACGGTTTTATAATCATCCCGAAATTAGTACTCTTTTGGAAGAAAATAAAAAAGCGGTTCAAAATAACCAACTTTCACCTTTTGCAGCGGCTCAAATTTTATTGGAACGCTATTTTAAAAACTAAATTACCTTAATTTTCTAATATAAAATCATACCTTATCTCATAAAAGACAAGGTATGATTTGTATAATTTAATTTTTCAACTGAACACCAAAATAATAACCAGGAAGCGTATTAATTGCCGTTGGAGTGACAATTCCAGAGTTAGGTGTTAAGTCGATCACAGTAGCGGTTGAAGTGTTTAATACATGTGAATTCAAACTATAGATATAATAAAATTCCGTTTCGGTATCAAGTATTGTTGAAATTCGACTCCCGTTTGAAGTAAAAGTTGTTGTTAAATCTACCACCACAGTTTCGGCACCAGTTGCTTCATCAATTGTAATTAATTGTTTTGAAGCAGCGTTTTCTCTAACAACATAAAGCGCATTATTACATGGCGATGCTGGATTCGGATTATTTACATAATGTAAGCCATCAAGATTTGTCAATGAAAGTTGTTTTGGGTAACCCGAAATAAGTGATCCACCTCCGGAAATATCTATTTTATAAAATTGCGCACTTGAAATAATGTATAAGAAATTACCATTTGAAGTGATGTTTGAAGACAATGCGGTTGGTAGTAGTTGGATCGGTGTAAATGTACTAATCGGTGTCATTGTCATTACATCATACTCTTTCAACTCATAATTTACTACCATAAAGAAACGACCATTGATGAATTTCATTGCATTTATGTGAGCAATTGGAAATTCTAAAGGAGTAGGAGTTGTTGCGGCTGAAACATCATAAACTAGAACACGATCACCTGAAGAAACAACATATCGCTTTGCACCTTGAATCGCAATTTTAGAATATGCAGATGATTGCGTCATTCTTAAACTAGTTCCAAAAGTAGCTGGTAAAATGATATCATTTCTTTTAAAACCTGTTGGATTTGTGCCGAAGTCTTCATTAAAATCCCATACATTACATTCAAAACCTCCAATATTCTGTGTTTTAATATAAAGATGATTTGCTGTATTGGGAACTACAAGTGGAGAAATAGGATCTGATGAAGAATCACAGCTGATGAATGCTGTAATAAAAAGTACGGCTATAAATATCTTGGTTTTCATAATTTACGGATTTAAGTTATTTATAAGTATATCAATTGAAACCCCGTTTTGTTACCCCTGATTGCAATAAAAAACCCCTAAAGTTTTAAAAACGATAGGGATTTTAGAAATAAAAGCAACCAACTTAACTAATTTCTACTTTTTATACCAGCAACATAAATTGAATTATTTGAATTTGTACTTACCACAGGAATACTAGCAGAAAGATCAACTCTTGTATAATGTGTCGTTGAAAAATCTTGTGATTTAGTAACTATAAAATAGCGTTTATTGCATTTGTCGTAAGTGGTACTAAAGTTTTCTTCGTTCGCTTTATACGATAAATTAACTACATTGGTTTCAATTACAGCTGTAGGATTACTTATGTCTAATTGAACTAATTCAGTATCAGCACCGTTAAAATCGTGTCGAAGAACCAACAAATGTGTTGCATCCACATATTCTATTCCTAGCAAGTTCCCTGAGTAATTTAGACTTCCAATTACTGTGGTAGTGGTAGTAGTTGTATTAATATCATACGTAATCAAATTTGTACCTATTACATAATATAGTTTATCTACACCATTTGTAGTTGAAGTGAATGATGAATAATAATTTACAGAAGTTGAAGGATTATTGATTGTTACTGTTTGTAAAGTAGCATAGTTACTATCTAAAACTCTAAATTCTAAATAGTTGTTAAAGTATTCTACATTTCCAAAATAAAGGTTTCCATTAATAAATTCGGGTGCATTAATAGTTCCAACGTTTGCTGGTAATGCTGGAGTTGTTAATACACCAGCACTAGTTAATTTATATAACGTGTTATTTCCATTATCGACATTCACATAGCTTCCGTCAATAGTGTTGTAAGCGCCATCATGCATGTTTAATTGCGTCTGAAAAGTATTTGTTGTGAAATTTTGTGTTGGACCAATTTGAGAAACTAATATTCCAGGAGTTGTAGTTACAAAGTCGGCCACGCCAAAACGAGTTGTGGTTGATGCTGTTTGAAATTGTATTCCCACAATTTCACTATCGGGACAATTTAGAGCATTTACATTCGTGTCATCGTCACTGCAACTCATTATAATAGTAGCCGTGAATAGAAGCGATAAAAGTGTTAGTTTATTCATGATTTCTTAATTTTTATGATTGTTTTTAATTTACTTTTGGACTTCAAGACCAAATAGGAAGTTGTTATTAAAGGGATAACTTGCAATGGAATAGGCGTTCAAATCAATTTCATATACTTCTGTATTATAAGGATTGTAATTGCTCATATAAGTTAAATAATATTTGTTATCACACTTATCATAAGTTGTTGATCGTCTGTCCATCGTATTAATTATCGATGCTAATTGAGGAGCGTTTGCAGGAAAGTCGGCTTGTAGTAAATTATATTTCACGATAGGTGTAAAAACTGATGTGGCTACGGAAGGCAATTCTATAATTTCAATTTTATAATTAGGTGAAACTGTTTGTTGCAACATTACTAAAGTATTTGTGTTACTGATTTCCATTCCTTGCATGAATTTTCGGTCGTTAGCCTGATTATACGTTGAAATGGTGTGAACACTAAAAAGATTTGTAATTATATCGTAAACTAGGATTTGACAATTTGCCAAGAAATAAACTTTGTTATTTAAGAACACTCCTTCAATGTTAGCGTCTCTAAATCCGTTTTCTACTGCACTAGGTAAGATAATATTCTGAGGTGCGCCTGAAACGGATGTTTCTGATTCGTCTACTAGTTCTGCATCGAAACTAATTACATCATTATATGGAGCACTAGTTTGAGTTACTTTATTTGTTATTTTTAAAAAGCGCAAATTATTAAATACAAAAACGGGTGCGCTTAAGCTCGAACTTATAGCGTTATTTTGAATTAAAGTATTACTTATTAAGTCGGCTTTAAAAAGTCTTTTTCCGCCAGTTTTATTAGCTAAACAAACAAGTTCAGAATTATCAAATTTTAATGAGCTTGACGGATAGAACAATGTTCCTACATCGGTAAATGAGTTGTTAGGAATAGAATTGCTAAATACTGATGGAGTAGCAGCATTAAATTTACTTAAGTATCCAACGTTAAAAATATCTCCAACTGCAGTTGCTTCATTTTGAGTTTGAAAGGAATAAAACTTTGCATTACAAATTGTGTTGGGGTCGTTATCGTAATCTGTATCGCAACTTAGTAAAGCTGCGCAGATAATTGCTAAAAGAACTAATTTATTTTTCATGATCAGTATGTGTTTATTACTAGTATATCAATTAGGAAATAGATTTGTTACCCTGTAATTGCTTAAATAAAAAAAATCCTTTCTTCTTAGAGCAAGAAAAAAGGATTATAAGTTCAAATTGCTTGGTAGCTTTTAAATTTACGGTGTGATTTATACATTGCGATTATAATTCTACATAAGGAGCCTTACTTTTTTTAATGGATTATTAAGAACAAACAATAAAGCCTTTATTTATTGAATTTAGCTTTCTACTCTGAAGTAAAAATACACCAATTCCTTCTCTGCTTTTCTTATTGTTTGTGTTTCCTTCAATAGTTGTAATATATCCATTGTTCACTTCTTTTACAATCCCTGTATGTCCCAAGCCACTTCCATGATCAATAATAAAAATTGAACCAGGTATCACAAATGATGGATTAGATTGGGCAGTACTTGCAGTTATTTTCTTCGCTATAGTTCTATTCCATTGCGATAAACAACCACCGGTTCTAATTAAAGGGTTTGTAGTTTTGAGCGTTTTTGACGCTTCTTGAAAACAATAGTAGACAAAGGCCATACACCAAGGGTTTCCTTTTGAAGAGCGAACACTTGCAAGATATTTTTCAACCTCAGGTCCGGCATTGCTTCCTAACGGTTGCTCAAGAACGCCTATTTGTGAAGTTGCAATTTCAAGGGCTGCTTCTAGTAAAGACTTTGAAGTTTTTTCCACTTTAATCTTTTCATTTTCAAATAAAGCGCCCCACGTTATGGGTCCAATTACACCATCTGCAATAAGAAGGTTTCCATAAACATCAGTAGTCATACTTTGGAATAGCTTTACTGAAGATTTCATAAGTTCATCAAAAACGCCGTTTATAGTCACTTTAACTATACCACGTTTATTCAACATTTTTTGAACTTCAACAACAATTGTTGCGTCTTTTTCCCCTTTTTTAATAGTTCTATTTGGATAATTCATGATTTATTTTTTTTTAATTTATTGTGGATTTTTTGACATTCTTTCGCAGACCATGCCAATTAGAAAGTAACTTTCAAAAGTAACTTCGTCTGGTTCTAAAGTATATTCTAAAGTCATATTATTCGTATTCTCAACTTTAATAGTAGTTGTCAAAGGTTTATAACCATTTATTCGGAATTCAATTTTGTAGGATCCTAATGGTAATTTGCAAGTAGCAAGACTTTCTTGATTCGTTTCAATATCCAATGAAAAGTTTGTACCTATTCCTAAAATAGAAACACTGCATTGATATATTGGAATTTCTTTTGCTATTTTGTTAATTAATTTTATATTAATCTTTGTATTTGAAGGAATAATTACGGTCTGATTTATTGCAGTTACAAAGTGCGGCATAATGATAAATTGGCTCACTACCGCATTAGCTGGAGCATCTTTTTGCAAACTTGAACGCTTCGAAAGGATTTCTTTTGGATTTCTACTGAATCTGCTAAATGCAGTTGGATTAGCTTTTTGCATCACTAATGGGTCAATAGTTTTAGTCAAAGGAATCTTAACTGCAGCATCAGTTAAATTTGCTTTACTTACCTTATAATTTAACTGATTAGAAAGTAAAGTGTCTTTATTTGTAATAGCTTTTACAAATCTAACTTTTGTTAAATGATTAGTGAAAAGTTGCGCTTTCATTACCAAAGGGCCAAACTGTATGATCTGATTTGAATTGTTCTGTTCTAAATCAATATTTGAATCAATATTTATTTTTAAATTTTTGATCAATATCATTGTCTTTGGAAAGGCAGAAAGCATAAATTCATTAGAAATAGTAGCTCCGTCGGAAATTTGTTTGTCATCTGGCAGTTCCAAAAATTCTGATTCTAATACTTTTTTATTGAACCATCCTCTTTTTAAATGGACAAATGAATATTCTAATTCTATGCCAGTGATGTATTTCTCATCATAATCGATTGATAAAATTTCTTGCGGTAAGTTGTCGTTTGATTTTCTTGCCAGCTGATAATCATTTTCAAGTTCTGATTTTGAAAGCTTTAATTTGTTCCATCCCGATTCTGATTTCATAAAATCATAAGGAACAAAACTTATATCATGATAAGATGCCAAGGTATCAATATCGGTTTTTTCTGCAATATCAAAAAATGATTTTGAAGCACTTAATAGTTGCAGGTAATTTTCTAAATCGCTTTTTTTATTAATTTTTTCTAAAACAGCTTCTATTGCGCTTTTATAACCTTTAACTTCTAAATTGGTATAAGCTAATTTTGTTTTGGTTTGTAGCACAAATAGTTTTTCGGTCCATAAGTCTTTTTGCTGTTCAGAAATGAGGGCGTCGAATTGTGCTAAATGTTGTTCAACTAAATTTATCGTATCTTGTAGCAAGTCGAGATATTTCTTATACTCTTTGAATTCTTTCGTTTCTTTTCCCTTTAAGAACAAGATAGATTCAATTTCATCATCCATATTTAACAGACTTTCTTTTATTTTTTTTGGTTTAATAGCTTGTAAAATTTCCCTGTATCTGTCGAATAAAGAATTGCTCGGATTGATGTCCCAAAAAGAATCAGAAATAGGAATCGAATTCAATTGGTAAGAAATATCTCTTTTTTTATTAAAAGACTCTAAGAGATTGTCTTGGTTTGTTATGTTTTTAGGCCCTAGTAAACTTAATTCCTCATTTGTGAACACCCTTTGTGAGGGGCAAAGTAATACCGCTTCTTTACTTTGACCGCTTTGTGATTCATAAATATCTTTAAGTTTTTGGAATAATGATATGTAATATTTCATAGTTTATTAGTTTAAATCCATTTCAAATTTTTATTACAGTCGGTAATAAAACTTTGAAATGGATTTATTAGTTTAGAGATTTAATCAGGAATTGTCCATTCAGAGTCCTTAATATTAGGACTTGGATTTGGAGATAAAGGCACAATATGGCATTTATATCCCAGCAGTAAATAACCTTTTGCCGTTTGATTTTGCCCTGTTCTTTCAGTAGTTGACGTTACGTCAGTAGCTGATTGGCTATAATGACCGCCGGCGTTAAATCCGAAAATATTAACACTACCACCGCCACCTATTGTGTTTTTTACATAATTAAAAGAGTCTGAACCTTCATTAAATCCAATTTTTAAATCCTTTATTATATACATTTCAGAAATTACAGCTGGCATCAAAGGCTCTGGCCCGTTGCCTTGCTTTCCTCCAATACCATTGCTAATAACTGAATTGTTAATTACTTGAGGCGATGTTTTAGGAAATTTCCAATATCTAGATTCTACGAAAGGCATTCCTAACCAACCTCTATTAATAGAACATTTTGAAATTTTGAAACTCATATTAAAATCATTGAAGTTCAATTTAGAAGAGGCATCTACTTTCTCACCTTTAATATGTGCTGATGCTCCCCATGAAGAACCGCCAAATCCTGCACTTGCACCCCAGTTTTTTGACTTTGAAGAATAGGAACTATCATAGTGAGATTTACTAAATTCAAAGTTCATCCATCCATCTGAATTATTTAATACATTCGAAGGTAAAGGAGCAGAAATGTTAAAAGAGTTACTCGTTAATACCGATGTTCTTTTGGCAATACTAAATTCTGTTTTATAGCGCTCCTTTAAAGTTAAGAAATTACCCTCCTCAACTTGAGAGATATAATTTTGCACTTTTTCAATTTGGGTTTTAAATCCAAGGGTTTCCCATGCTTTCATTGCATTTACCACTTTCTTTTTTAACATACCTCCTTTTAAAGCCAAGTCTGTTATGGCTTGTGGATCGTTTCCTCCTTGCGCAGCTGCTTCTAAATTTCGGAATTCTTCTTCCGCAGCGTAGTATTTAATTTCATATTCTAAATACTTTAGATAGCTAGGTGAAATAAAACTTTGGAAAACAAACTTTGGATTATCTTCTGGATGTTCAATTGAAGTATCGTCAAAATCAGGATTTGCTAATTTTTTTATAGTAAACAGTTTTTTGCGCATTGTATCGATTTTTTTCAGCAATTTTGGATCGAGTTCTGTGTTTAATACTACTGAAAACAGCAAAGCATCTTCATATATTTGGGATACACGTTTTAGAGAATCGCTCCAAATAGTCATCTCTCTTGTGCCATCTGGTTTTAAGGCTGGTATAGTGGAAGGAATCTTATCAACTAATTCAGAAAATTCTTGAGAATAAATATAGGCACTCCATTTTTTTGAAGATCTAAGGTTGTTATATTCTTCTTGAGACATGTTTTCTTCTTTTTTTACAGAACCAAAAAATCCTTTTGCAGCAAAATCAAAAGCTTGCTTATCTAGAGCTTCTGGCACGGTATTCCAAGCGACAAAATCATTCATTCCTAACATTTTTGCATCGCCACCATTTGTTATCTTTTTAAATACTTCACCAAATAGTACTTGCGTAAAATCCTTTGGTATTGGTTCAAATTTTGACATAATATAATAATTTATAGTTTACCTACTCTAAACAGTTTTCGGCTTCCCTGTCATCTTATAAATCACTTTGCAAATTGCATTAGTTGTTTTAGACATTACAAAATTGGCTTATATCTATCTGTAATTCAGTAGTTTAAACACCTTTTTTTAAACAGAAAATCACTTTAGTCAAAAAGGGTGTTTTTCCTATATTCGTTGTAGACTATTACTTATATATTTGCTTATTACTTTAACAAACAAACAATTATGGAAAATTTTACTAAAAAATTGAGTACTTCAGTTTTACTTATGGGCCTTTCATTATTTATTTCTTGTCAAGATGGAAATAAGGAAGAAATAAAAGGAATAAAAGGAAATGACAACGTTGCAGAAGTTGAAAAACAGGATATTGAGAAAATGGTTCCTAACCAAATTATATCTTTGAATCAAGCAATTGAAATGAAAGATGAATATGATTCTAGTATTTTACCTTTAATAGAGAAGGCAAAAAGTATAAATGGAAATCAATATCAAGGAACTGAATTTGCCTATATTGGTTTAGATAGCTTAAAAAAATATGTTGCTTTTCTTGAAGAAGTTGAGAAGTTGAATAACAAAAAAATCTCTGGTTTGCGTTTTTACTTCGCAGCCTATCCAAATCAAAATAAATACGCAACGGTTGACAAAGAACCGAAATACCAAGGAAGAGAAACTTTTTTTATAGCTCCTACTGTTGAAATAGAAGAAACGGAATTGTCAAGAACATATACTAATTTAAAGCACGTACCTTTTACTATAGCACCAAAGGGATCAAATAAATATATTGGTGATTTTACGCCTGTTGCAGATTTGTTTTTAAACAAGAAATCAATTAATCAACGTACTAATGTTTATAAAGGAGCATCTAACAAGCTTGAAACAGAAGAGCATACTAGTATTATGTTAAACGAATTACAATTGACGCCACCTCCAAGAAGATAAATATGGATATTACACTTTTACCGCTACATGATATTAAAACTTTTCTAACTTATTTTCAAATAGTCACTGCATTAGTAGGTACTTTTAATTATTACAAGTATAAAAGCACTTTTTTAAAATACTTTTTATATCTATTGTGGTACATTGTAATAAATGATTTTTCCGCTAAAATATACAGTGAAAATGTATCGATTTACAATGCTTTTCTCTACAATATTTATCAATTTGTCTCCTTTAGCTTCTTCTTTCTTATGTATGAAAAAGCAGTTAAAAGCGTTGTGAATAAAAATATAATTCAGGTCCTAAAAATAATCTATTACTTGATATTTACATTTTATATTTTTTATGAAAACTTTGTAGAAGATTATTTTTCTACAGCTTACATGATAGGTGGATTCTTTATAATTTGTGCAGTCACTTTGTTTTTACTAGAAATATTAAACTCACATAAAATCATTCATATTAATAAAATGCTCATTTTTTGGATTAGTATTGCCTTGTTATTATCGGTGCTCCCTAATATTCCATTTAATGTTATTCGTAAATATTACTACGATTCAGCTACAATTCCGTATATTTATACGGCGAGTTATTTATTGGTTTTTATTTATAATATATTAATCATTTCAGGATTTATATGGTGCAGCAAGGAACAGAAGCGTTACTATTAGCGATTCTTGGCTTATTTAGCCTTTGTGTAGTTATGGTTTTTCTTTTCGTAATATTTCAGAAAAAGAAGAATGTCTTGTTAATGCACCAAACTGAAGCAGCGCGCCAGTATGAAAAAGAAATTATAGAATCGCAAGTTGAAATTAGAGAACAGACATTGCGAAATATCAGTTGGGAGTTGCACGATAATATAGGGCAATTGCTTACTCTTGCGAAAATTCAACTTCAAAGTGTGAAGGAAAATCCGCATCACATTACTGATGTCAATGACAATTTAACCACTATTATAAATGAGGTCAGGTCCTTGTCTAAGTCGATTAATCCAGATTATATTAGTAAAATAAATCTTTCAGAAGCAGTTCAAATCGAAATTGACCGCTTTAACAAACTAAATTACATAAAAGCTAGTTTAACAACGAAGGGTGACATATTTCAGCTAGACAAAAAAGCGGAAATTATTATATTTAGAATCTTGCAAGAGTTTTTTTCAAACACCATTAAGCATTCAAAAGCCACGGAATTAGCGGTAGAAATGGAGTATGTTAAAAATAAATTATACATTAAGGCAATTGATAATGGGAGAGGATTTGAAGTCAATAATGCAGGTAATAATGGAATTGGTTTAACCAATATGAAGAAAAGAGGCGCCTTGATAAACGCAGAAGTTGCTATTAATTCTGAAATAGATACAGGCACTAGTTTAATTATTGCCCTCACGAATACAAGATAAAAGCTTATTGCTTTTGAAAATTTATAATATTATGAAAAAATTTAGCGTTGTAATTGTAGAAGATCATACGCTTTTATCGCAAGCTATATCTGGAATTGTTAATCAATTTGAGAATTTTGAAGTATTATATCTGTGCAAGAATGGAAGCGAATTAATTAAAAAAATTGAATTTGAAAAAGTAGTTCCAGATATTGTTCTGATGGATGTTAATATGCCTATTATGAATGGTATTGAAACCACAAAATGGCTCACCATAAATTATCCTGAAGTAAGTGTTTTGGCTCTAACTGTTGAAGAAGATGAGAGCGTTATCTTAAATATGATTCGTGCAGGTGCCAGAGGTTATCTCTTAAAAGATGTGGATAAGGAAATCCTTGAAATGGCGTTGCTAAAGATAATGGACGAAGGTTGTTATCATTCAAATACGGTTACTAATATATTAGTAAATTCTTTAAAAGGATCTTACGACGATACAGTTTTAAAGGAACGAGAAATTGATTTCCTAAAACATGTTTGTTCTGAAAAAACATATAAAGAGATCGCCGATGAGATGAACCTAAGTCCAAAAACGATAGATGGATATAGAGACTGCTTGTTTGTAAAATTAAATGTCAAAAATAGAGTAGGCCTTGTTTTATATGCGATAAAACAAAAGATATTTGTACAGTAATTTTATTGCTACTCTTCGTAACGCTCAATTTCACGGTCATAAAATTCACCAGCAATGGTGATTAAATGCTCCATTTCTGATTCTAATTCTTTTTCATCCTCTTCTTCAATGTCTTCTAGGAATTCAACTTCGTCATCTTTTAAATTGATGATGAATCTTGGATATTCTAAATGAATGATAAAAATATCTTCTGGAAAGTCTGTATTATCACCGATTACGAATTTTGGATAAGTCATAGCTATATTTTTTAAATTTTAAACTTTGAAAAGTTGTTGTTCGCGAATTAATTTTTTTGTCAAATAGTTGAAACGCATAAATAGTAAAACAGAAGCTGCGGTTAAGCCCGCTAATAATCCGATCCACACGCCAACCGCTTTTAGTTCGGTTTCTAACCCTAAGTAAATAGAGATTGGAAAACCGATAACCCAATAGGATATAAATGCCAAATACATTGGAACTTTTGCATCTTGTAAACCTCTCAAAGCACCAAGAGCAACTACTTGTAAACCATCAGAAATTTGGAAAATAGCAGCAACTAATAATAAATTTGTAGCAATGGCGATTACTTCTAAATTTTCAGTAAGGTTTTTAAGATCATTAATATCTACAAATATATAAGGTAAAACTTTATGTAAAGCTACAAATAATAGTGCGAAAAATATTTCGATGATGGTTGCCAAAAGGAATATGGAAAGCGCTACTTTTCTTAGGTTAACAAAATCGCCCAGTCCTTTTTGATTTCCCACTCTAATCATTGCCGTAACACTTAATCCCATGGCAAACATGAAGGTCAACGAAGCTAAGCTCAATGCAATTTGATTGGCTGCTTGACTGGTAGTTCCAATCATGCCGCTTAACCAAATGGCTCCTGTAAATAAACCAACTTCGAAAAACATTTGCATAGCGGAAGGCAGTCCGATTTTGATGATTTTTTTATTTACTTCTTTCTTAATTTCTTTTAGACTAAAGCCTTTAAAATAAGGGTGAAATTTCGGTTTTAAATTCATCATATAATGCATAAAACCTAGCATCACAAAACGAGAAGCAATGGTTCCGATAGCGGCTCCGACGATTCCCAATTGTGGAAAAATCCAAATTCCGTAAATTAAAAAATAGTTGATAATTACGTTGGTGATGTTTCCAATAATGGTTGCCCACATTGAATATTTGGTTTCACTCAATCCGTCGGCAAATTGTTTGTAAGCTTGATAGATGATTAAAGGAATCAAAGAAAACCCTACGATATCTAAGTACGGTTTTGCCATATCCACAACTGCATCGGGTTGTCCCATAAATCCAATTAATGGTTTAGAGAAAAAGATTAAAGTGAATAACGCAACGCCTAAAATAGTACACAAGTACAAACCATGGTGAAAGGCAGAACGACCAGCAGCAACATCATTTCTTCCGTCTGATTCGGCTACTAATGGTGTAATTGCTGTTGAAAATCCGATTCCGATAGAAAGTGCCACGAAGATGAAGCTATTACCAAGCGAAACAGCTGCTAACTCTGTAGCACCTAACTTCCCAACCATTATATTATCTACAATTCCAACAATTGTGTGCCCAACCATTCCTAAAATAATAGGGTAGGCGAGTTTGAAATTGTATCGGAATTCTTTTGTGTAGGTTGATAAGGTCATTTTCAGCAATTTTGTGCAAAGATAGTTCTTTTGAAAAAGATTTCAAGCATAAAAATGAATGGCTTTTTAGCCCTGATGGGAGTGACATCCTTTTTAAAACCCGATTAGGGTTTTGAAAAGATAGAACGTACAGCAGGAATAAGGATAACAAAAAAGCCCAGACATTCGCTTCAAAAAAAATAAAATTATTTTCTAAAAATTGTTAAAGCTGGGGTTTAAACTTATTTACCTTTATTCATAAACGTAGGAATAATCGTAAGTATCATTCCAATTATTACGATATAAAAAGCGTAGTTGGTAAAAACTGAAACGTTGTGATACATATTATACAATGCTAACGCTGCACCGATTACCATAACGGTAACGCCGATTTTTTTTAATGAGTTCATAATTTATTGGTTTTTATTATTTATTTGGCTTGTCACTTTCGATAATTCCATCGCGTAAACGGATGATTCTGTGGGCGTAAGCAGCAATATCTTCTTCGTGTGTTACTAAAATAACGGTATTTCCTTGTGCGTGAATTTCATTGAAAAGGCCCATGATTTCAAGCGAAGTTTTACTGTCTAAGTTTCCAGTAGGTTCATCGGCTAAAATGATGGAAGGCTTGTTAACTAAGGCTCTCGCAACTGCTACACGCTGGCGTTGACCACCAGAAAGTTGATTAGGTTTGTGGTCCATTCGGTCATTCAAACCTACTTGCGTCAATACTTCTGTAGCGCGCTCGTTACGTTCCGATTTTGAATGTCCAGCATAAACCATTGGCAACGCAACATTATCCAAAGCCGTTGTTCTCGGCATCAAGTTGAAGGTCTGAAAAACGAATCCGATTTCTTTATTTCGAATACCTGCCAATTCATCGTCTTGCATTTCACTAACGTGTTTTCCGTTTAAAATGTAAGTTCCTGATGTCGGTGTGTCTAAACAACCTAAAATGTTCATTAAAGTGGATTTTCCAGAACCTGATGGTCCCATCAATGCAACATATTCGCCTTTATTAATTTCTAAATCGATGCCTTTTAAAACATAAACGATTTCGTTTCCTAAAGGGAAATCTCTTTTGATATTGGTTATTTTGATTAACGGATTTGCCATAATGAATTTAGAATTTAGAATTATGAATTCAGAAAACAGACTTCATAACTATTCTATAAGTAGAAAAAGAACGGATTTTGTTACACTAAAATCTAAATTTCTCAAATAAGTGCGAAGTCCAAGTGCGATTCGGGTTGATTATGAAATGTTCTTTGTTTTGTTCTTTTCGAAAAAAGACGATTCCCCATTGAAAAGTGTCAACCGTTACCGAAACTTGGGGATGATTTTTGATGAGTTCCCAAGCTTCTTCCATATCCGGCGACCAATGAATATCGTCGAAAATCCAAACGGAATCATTAGAAATTGTTGGTAATAAGGCTTCAAAATAAGCTAAAGTGGCTTTTTTAGAATGATTGCCATCGAAGTAAATCAAATCGAAGATTTGAGGTTTCAAGTTTGAGGTTTCAAGTTTAAGGTTTTCGAAATAGATTGAAAATTCAGTATTCAAACATTGAACGTTATTGAAGTTGAATTTTTGCAATTGCAATTGTCCTTGATTTAATGTTTGCGGACAACCTTCTAAAGTAATTATTTTCGCATTTTGATTTTCACAAGAAAGAGCAGAAGTTGCTAATCCTAAGGAAGTTCCGATTTCTAAAATAGTTTTTGGTTGAAAATAATGAACGATTCTAAAAAGTAATTCCGCATTCTTTGATGTAATTCCGGCGGTTTTAGCAATTTTTGAAACTTCTCTGGTATTCGATTTAAAAACGCGTGAACCCGCACCAAAATCGGTTACTTCAATCGTGGTTTTATTTTCTAAAAGCGATTTTCGGTAGTTTTTTAAAACTTCGTATTCGGGATAATTCGTTTTATCATAAATGCATTTCATAACTAAATCAAACACAAAAGGTGAATGCACGCCGTGTTCATTTTTGGCGTGAATTAGGAATTTTATGTAGGATTTCACGATAAATAACATAGTAAAAGTGTATTTTTAAAACAGGAGCGAAGATACAATAAAGTTATAAAACGTTTTAAGATTTGAGATGCTTCAGTTTATAGCAAAAGTTTAATCTGATATTTTTAAAAGAAAAATCCCCAACATTTTAGTTGTGTCCTAAAACTCTTGGGGATTGTAAACTGAACACTGAGACTTTTTCTATCCTTCCATTTTCGCACTCAATTCAAACCAGCGTTCTTCTTTGGATGCAATTTTATTGATGATATTTTGTAATTCATTAGCTTTCTTCGCGATGCTTTCATCTGCCACTTTTCCATCTGCAAAAAGTTGTTCAATTGCGATTTTTTGAGCTTCTAAATCTTTAATTTCTTTTTCTGTTTTCTGATACTCTTTCTGCTCGTTAAATGTCAGGTTACCCGTTGGATTGTTTTGTTTCCAGTCTTTCTTATCTGCTTTGTTTTCCTCTTTTTGAGCCACATCAGCAGAATCTTCATAACTTCTAAAATCAGAGTAGTTTCCTGGGAAATCTTCAATTACACCTTGACCTCTAAAAACAAATAAGTGATCTACAATTTTATCCATAAAATAACGGTCGTGACTCACTACTAGTAAACATCCTGGGAAGTCTAATAAGAAACTTTCCAATACATTTAAAGTAACAATGTCCAAGTCATTCGTTGGCTCATCCAGAATCAAAAAGTTTGGATTTTGGATTAAAACCGTACATAAATACAGACGTTTTAATTCACCACCACTTAATTTTTCTACGAAATCATATTGTTTTTTTGCATCAAATAAGAAACGCTCTAATAATTGCGTAGCCGAAATAATTCTACCTTTAGTAAGTGGAATATATTCGCCATATTCTTTAATAATATCGATTACTTTTTGTCCTGGTTTTGGATTGATACCACTTTGGGTATAATAGCCAATTTTAATAGTTTCACCAATCGTTACAGTTCCAGAATCTGGTGGTGCTGTTTGGGTTAAAATATTTAAGAAAGTCGATTTTCCTGTTCCGTTTTTACCAATAATCCCAATACGTTCACCACGTTGGAAAGCATAAGTAAAACCATCTAAAATTACGTTATCGCCAAAGCTTTTATGCAGTTTTACCATCTCGATAATCTTGCTACCCATGCGTTCCATATTGATTTCTAGCTCCACCACGTTTTCTTTACGACGGCTTTCTGCTTTTTCTTTAATCACATAGAAATCGTCTTGACGCGATTTAGATTTGGTAGTTCTTGCTTTTGGTTGACGACGCATCCAAGCCAATTCCTTTACGAAAAGGTTTTGTGCTTTATCAATACTCGAATTTTCAGAAGCAAGTCGTTCTTCTTTTTTCTCTAAATAGTACGAATAGTTTCCTTTGTATTGGTAAATTTTTCCGTTATCTAATTCAATGATTTCGTTACAAACACGCTCCAAGAAGAAACGGTCGTGCGTTACCATAAATAAGGTGATGTTTTCTTTTGCAAAATAATCTTCTAACCATTCAATCATCTCTAAATCCAAGTGATTGGTAGGTTCATCTAAAATCAATAAATCTGGTTTACTAATTAAAATGATTGCCAATGACAAACGTTTCTTTTGTCCACCCGACATACTTTTAACTTTCAATTTCAAGTCTTCCAACTTTAGTTTCGTTAAAATTTGCTTGAATTGTGTTTCAAAATCCCAAGCATTGTGGCGGTCCATATCATCAAAAGCTCTTTGGTAAGCTTCTTCATCTTCTGGCTTTTCTAAAGCTTTTTCGTAACGCTCAATTACTTTTAAAATTTCATTGTCTGATGCGAAAATATTTTCTTCAACCGTTAATTCGTCTTGCAAATTATTACTTTGCGACAAAAACGCCATGTTGATATCCTTGCGCATAACAATTTGACCAGTATCGGGTTCGTCAAGACCATTAATCATATTCATAATGGTGGTTTTACCCGAACCATTTTTAGCAATGAATGCAATTTTTTGATCTTTGTTTATTCCAAACGAAACGCTGTCAAATAAAACGCGTTCGCCATAAGCTTTAGAGATATTTTCAACTGAAAGGTAATTCATTTCTTATTCACAATTAAACTAAAAGGCAATGTGCCAATTATTTTGCAAAAGTAGTTCATTGTGAGGAATGAAGCAATTTTTTTAAATTTTAATAAAAAAGCCGTCATTTCTGACAGCTTCTATTCTTTTTATTTTAAAATTTCTACTTCAATATGACTTTCATTAAATATCTTAATGAAAGCTTTAGTGTAATCTTCTTTTTTTGCTAAATGCTGATTTTCAATAAATTTCTGAGAATTGATGGCGATCATAGGATACCAAGAACTCTGAATTTGTATTTGAATTTTGTGTCCCTTCTTGAAAGTATGTAACACATCTTGAAGTCTGAAATTTACTACTGTAGCTGAATTTGGCGTTAGTGCTTCTGGTTTTTCAAAACTAGTTCTAAAACGTGCAGGCATAACTTCACTGCGAACCATTTGATGGTAGTTAGCATAAAGTACGTTTGGTTTATCTGTGTTTGCAGGTTCATCTGCAGGATAAATATCAATTAATTTCACAATGAAATCAGCATCCGAAGATGTCGAAGCAATCTTCAATTTTGCCATAATTTCTCCTGCTAAAGTTATGTCTTCTGTTAAATATTCAGTTGTAAAAGTAACCACGTCTGGTCTACTTAATGCAAAACGCTGATCTTCACTCATATAATTTCTAGGCGTAAAACCATTATATTCGGCATAATTAACACTACTTGGAACTGGATTGTTAGGGTCGCTATAATATTCCGAATAGGAAGAGTCTTGAGGTCTTACTTTGGCTAATTTTCCGTCTGAATTTAAAAAGAAGTTTAATTTACTACTTTCTTTTGGTGGCCAGCTATTGAATTCTTTCCATTCTTTCTTTCCAGTATCAAACATATAAGCTTCAGGAAGTGCGATCGTATTTTTTGAATTTTCTTTTAAATAATGGTTAAAGAATTTATATTCAATGTTTTTTTGATAAAAAGTAGCGATGCTGTCTCCAAAATAGATGTCATTATGAAAATGTTTTCCAGATTCTCTTGACCATGCGCCATGCGAAAAAGGTCCCATTACAATAGTGTTCTTTGCTTTTGGGTTGTTTTTTTCAATCGTTTTGTAAATGTTTAAAGGACCAGATAAATCTTCAGCATCATACCAACCTCCAACAGTCATAACCGCGTGCTTAATACCTTTCAGATGAGGAAGTAAGTTTCTAGATTGCCAAAATGCATCATAATTCGGATGGTCCATAATTTCTTGCATGAAGAAATTATCTTTATAATATTTATCAGACGCTTCTTTTAAAGTGCCTAATTCGTTATAGAAAACAGAACCATCTTTAGCTGTTGGTTTTATAAAAGAATCCATATACCAAGCTTCTTTTTCTGCTTTTGTTTTTTGAACGCCAAAAACTGGAAAAGTTCTGAAATAACCCATAACAAAAGCACCATTATGTTGAAAATCATCAAAAAAGAAATCTGAAATTGGCGCTTGAGGAGATGAAGCAACTAATGCCGGATGATTTGAAATTGCTCCCACAGCCGTATAGAAACCAGGATAAGATGTCCCATATTGCCCTACTTTTCCATTGTTGTTTTTAATATTCTTAATCAGCCAATCAACAGTGTCGTAAGTATCCGTACTTTCATCAACATCTTTTTTAGATTTTTGCACTACTTGTGGCGTCATATTGGTAAAAACACCTTCGCTCATAAATCTTCCTCTTACATCTTGATAAACAAAAATATACTTATCTTTTGCCAGGTAAATGTTTGGACCTACTGATTTTTTGAAATTTTCTTCACCATAAGGAGCAATGCTGTAACATGTTCTTTGCATTAAAAAAGGGTACTTTTTATTTGTTGCAATATCTTTTGGTGTGTAAATGGCTGTAAAAAGTTTTGTACCATCTCGCATAGGGATATAAACTTCCTTTTTATCATATTTTGACTGTATATCTTCCTGAGAAAACACCGATAATGATAATAAGAACAGCGTAATTTTAAATATAAATTTCATTTCTAAATCTTTTTTACTTTTTGAATCCCGAAGGTATTACGTTTTTCTTAATTATTTTAGTTCATTAGAATAAAATTAAAGTTTTATTTATCTTCGCCTCATGCAATTATCCGTAATCATACTCAATTATAATGTTCGTTATTTCCTTGAACAATGCGTTTTAAGTGTTGAAAAAGCCTTGGTAGGTATTGACGGCGAAATCATTGTCATAGATAACAATTCGCCAGACGACAGTTGTGCGATGATGAAAGATAAATTCCCACACATTAAACTAATAGAAAATAAAGAAAATTCAGGTTTCCCAAAAGGTAATAATATTGGTGTAGCCGAAGCAAAAGGCGAATATCTTTGCATTTTAAATCCAGACACAATCGTCGCCGAAGACACATTTACTAAATTTCTGAAAACTGAAAACTGGCAACTGAACACTGGAATAGTGGGTTGCAAACTTATCGACGGTTCAGGAAAATTTCTACCCGAATCAAAACGAGGAGTTCCAACGCCTTGGGTCGCTTTTACTAAAATCTTCGGATTGTATAAGGTTTTTCCAAATTCGAGCTGCTTTAATCAATATTATGCCCAACATTTATCTGAGAACGAAACAGGTAAAGTTGCCATTCTCGTTGGTGCTTTTATGGTTTTAAAGCGGGGATTATACCTTCAAGTTGGAGGTTTCGATGAAAACTGTTTTATGTATTCCGACGATATTGATCTCAGTTATATGATTTCGAAATCCGGAAAATCAAATTACTATTTCCACGAAACTTCAGTAATTCATTATAAAGGAGAAAGTACGGTTCGCGATGGCATATATATGAAGCGTTTTCGCGAAGCAATGCAGTTTTTCTATAAAAAACACTTTAAGAAATCGTGGTTTTTTGATGTAATGATGCAAGTCGGAAGTTTCGTATTCAGTTTAGTAAAGAAAAGCCAACAGAAGCAAGAAATTCGATCTATTTCTGAATATATTGTGTTATCACGAAGAAATTTCCAACTAAAGTTAGATCAAAAAACAACATATTTGTCTGATTTTAATCAATTTGTAAACAATCCGAAAGAAAATATTGAAATCATTTTTGACACAACTACCATTAGTTTCTGTGAAATCATTACTTTTATGCAATCAAATACAAATAAAAATATAAGTTTTAAGAATTACATTGCGAGTTCTAACTATCTAATCGGTAGCAATAACTCAAATGATCGTGGACAAATAAAATTGTTATAAAAAATTATTGAATTAGTTACAAAACGAACGAAAAATTAGTATTTTTGCAATCAAATAGAAAAAACACAACTTTAGTTTAAAGATATGGCAAAGTTTGAATTGAAATTACCCAAAATGGGAGAAAGTGTTGCTGAGGCAACGGTTACCAACTGGTTAAAAAACGTTGGTGATACCATCGAAATGGACGAAGCAGTACTAGAAATCGCTACTGATAAGGTAGACAGCGAAGTGCCTTCTGAAGTAGCTGGAACACTTGTTGAAATTCTTTTTAACGTAGACGATGTAGTGCAAGTAGGTCAAACTATTGCAATCATTGAAACAGCAGGTGGCGCAGTTGCAACACCAGAGGTTAAAGCAGAAACACCAGTTGCGGTTGCAGAAATTGCAAAAACAATTGAAACAGCTAAAGAAACGGTATCGGCTGCCGATTTTTCTGCATCTGATAAATTTTTCTCGCCTTTAGTAAAAAATATTGCTAAAGAAGAAGGAATTTCATTGGCAGAATTAGAAGCTATTGCAGGTTCTGGTAAAGACGGTCGTGTAAACAAAGAAGACTTATTAGGTTATATTAAAAATAGAGGAACGCAAGCGGTTGCTCAACCAGTTGTTGCAAATGTTCAAGCAACTCCAACGGCTAAAGTGGAAGCTCCAAAAGCACCAGTTTCAGTAAATGGAGGTGATGAAGTAATTGAAATGGACAGAATGCGTAAGCTAATTTCTGGTTATATGGTAGCTTCGGTACAAACTTCTGCTCACGTGCAGTCGTTTATTGAAGTGGATGTAACGAACATTGTAAAATGGAGAGAGAAAGTTAAAGGTGCTTTCGAAAAACGCGAAGGTGAAAAATTAACGTTCACACCTATTATGATGGAAGCGGTTGCAAAAGCGTTGAAAGATTTCCCTATGATGAATATTTCAGTGGATGGTGATACAATCATCAAACGTAAAAACATCAACTTAGGAATGGCAGCGGCTTTACCAAACGGAAACCTAATTGTACCGGTTATTAAAAATGCAGACCAATTAAACTTGGTAGGTATGGCAAAAGCGGTGAACGATTTAGGAGGTCGTGCAAAAGCAGGAAAATTAAAACCAGACGATACACAAGGCGGTACTTATACAGTAACAAACGTTGGAACATTTGGTTCGGTTTTTGGAACACCAATTATCAACCAGCCACAAGTTGGAATCTTAGCTCTTGGCGCCATCAGAAAAGTACCTGCTGTTATCGAAACTCCAGAAGGAGATTTCATCGGAATCCGTCAAAAAATGTTCTTATCACATTCTTATGACCACAGAGTTGTAGATGGTGCATTAGGAGGAAGCTTCGTAAAAAGAGTAGCCGAATATTTAGAAGCATTTGATGTAAACAGAGATTATTAATCTTAGAATAAATCTATAATTTGTCAAGCTGAACTCGTTTCAGCTTCTCAAAATACTTATAAACCGATAGTTTCATAGCTATCGGTTTTTTTTTTGGAGCGAATCGTTCGGGCATTTTGGGAAACCTTATTCCTGCTGTACGTTCTATCTTTTCAAAACCCTACCAGGTTTTTGCAACCTGTTAGGTTTATAAAAAGGATGCCACTCCCATCAGGGCTAAACAGGAAATGAATTGATACTACGTCAGAATTTAAATCATAAAACCTTCTTTTGTAGTCCTTTTTTATACTTTCTTTTAGAAAATCTTATACTAAAATATTTATCTTTGCAGGATATTTAAACGCTATGGAACTAAAATTAACACGCCCTATTTGTTTTTTCGATCTTGAAACCACTGGAATTGATGTGGCTCGTGACCGAATTGTAGAAATTTCGATTTTTAAAGTTTTTCCAAACGGAAATAAAGAAAGTAAAACGTGGTTAGTAAATCCTACTATTCCAATTCCGCCACAAACAACTGCCGTTCACGGAATCACAGATGAAAAAGTGGCGAATGAGCCTACTTTTAAGGAATTAGCTACGCAAGTCCATAATATGATCAAAGATTCAGATTTGGCAGGTTTCAATTCAGATAGATTTGATATTCCGTTATTAGCAGAAGAAATGCTTCGTGCCGAAATCGATTTCGATATGAAAAATAGAGTTTCTGTAGATATTCAGACTATTTTCCATAAGAAAGAAGAAAGAACATTAAGTGCAGGTTATAAATTCTATTGTGGCGAAAGCTTAGAAAACGCCCATTCGGCGGAAGCAGACACAATGGCAACTTATGAAATTCTAAAAGCACAATTAGATAGATATCCCGATTTGGAGAACGATATGAAATTCCTATCTGAGTTTACTACTAGAAAAAAGTCGGTAGATTTCGCAGGATTTATAGCGCTAAATAAGGATGAAAAAGAAATTTTCAGTTTCGGAAAACACAAAGGAAGATTAGTGGATGAGGTTTTAGAAGCAGAGCCAGGTTATTTCGGCTGGATTCAAAATGCTGATTTCCCGTTATATACAAAAAAGGTATTGACAGCTATTAAATTAAGAAAATTAAACACTAAATAAAGTGATAAGTTTTTGGTGTTCGGTAAATATACTGATCACTGAAAACTTACTACTGACTATTTGCTATGAAGATAATCTGTATCGGTCGCAATTACGTTGACCATATTTCCGAATTAAATAACGAGAAACCAACAGAACCGGTTATCTTTATGAAACCGGATACAGCAGTTTTGCCTAAAAAAACACCGTTTGTAATTCCGCCTTTTAGTAATGATGTGCATCACGAAGTAGAGCTTTTGGTGAAGATTTGTAAAGTAGGAAAATACATTGATGCAAAATTTGCTCACAAATATTACGATGAAATCGGATTGGGAATTGATTTTACGGCTAGAGATGTGCAGACTAAATTGAAAGAGAAGGGCTTACCTTGGGAAAAAGCAAAGGCTTTTGACCATTCAGCGGTGATTGGAGCCTTTTTATCGATAAAAGATTTTTCTTCTGTAGAAAATATTAACTTTGAATTAAAATCTAATGGAACTAGCGTTCAAGTAGGAAATTCCAACTTAATGTTATGGAAAATTGATGAATTAGTTGCTTATGTTTCGCAATATTTCACGTTAAAAAAAGGTGATATTATTTTTACAGGAACACCAAAAGGTGTTGCTAAAGTTACAGAAGGTGATGTTTTAGAGGGTTTTATAGAAGAAAAACAAATGTTTAAAATTCAAATTAAATAGAGATGGCGTTACAGTATAATCTAGCAAAAGTTTATGAAATTTCGGAAAACGATACCGAATTTGCATTACAAATTGTAACTCTATTTTTAGAGGAAGTGCCGGCTGAAATTAAATGTATAAAAGGTTCTATAAAAGAAAAAGACTACACAAGAGCCTATGCGGCTTGTCACAAAATTAAACCTACTTTAGATTTATTAGGAATGGATATTGCCTACGAAGAGAATATTCAGATAATGAATTGGGCTAAAGAAGAAGGTAAAAAGAAAGAAATTAAAGAAGTATTCAAATCTTTGAGAGATCGAATTGATTTAGCGATCAAAGAAATCAAAAAAGATTTCAAAATATAAACAAGTTCCCTGAAACTATATTTTTGCCTATTAAATTACTTTTAACGATAAGTTTGTGAAACCAGTCTTATTTGTTGAATAGGGTAATGCCGTAGGTTTCCATAGCAAATAAAATTTAACCTATGAAAGCGACAATTATTACTATTGGCGATGAGATTCTTATTGGCCAAATTGTAGATACAAATTCGTCTTATATTGCAAAAGCTTTAGATAAAATTGGTATTGCAACACACGAAATGATTTCCATTTCAGACGATAAAACACATATTTTAGAAACCTTCGAAAAATTACAGAACAAAGTTGATGTTGTGCTAGTTACTGGCGGATTAGGTCCAACAAAAGATGACATCACTAAGAAAACATTTTGTGAATATTTTGAAGATACTTTAGTTGAAAACGAAGCGATTTTACTTCATGTAAAAGGAATTATTGAAGGCTTTTATAAGCGACCAATTACTCAAATCAACAAGGAACAAGCGTTGGTTCCTACAAAAGCGAAAGTGCTTTTTAATCAAGTTGGAACAGCCCCTGGAATGTGGATGGAAAAGGAAAACACCGTTTTTATTTCCTTGCCGGGCGTACCTTATGAAATGAAATATTTGGTTGATAATGAGGTTGTTCCTGCTTTGGCGACGAAGTTTGAACGTCCGTATATTGTGCATCAAACCATTATGACTTATGGTCGAGGTGAAAGTTTGATTGCAGAAGAAATTGAAGAATGGGAAGATAATTTGCCTCCATTTATTCGATTAGCTTATCTACCAAGTCCAGGAAAGGTGAGGTTGCGATTAACCGCAAGAGGAACAAATCATGAATTGCTTTTAGCTGAAATGAAAAAGCAAGTCGAAATGCTTGATTTGTTGATTCACGACATAATTGTAGGATATAACGAAGATGAGCCGATAGAGGTTGTTTTAGGCAGGTTGTTAACGGAAGATAATCTCACGCTTTCAACGGCAGAAAGTTGCACAGGAGGGAAGATTGCGTCTTTATTGACCGAAGTTCCAGGTTCTTCTAAATATTTCAAAGGAAGTGTTGTCAGTTATGCCTCGCAAGCAAAAGTGGATGTTTTGCATATTTCTGAAGAAATTTTAGAAAAATACAGCGTTGTTAGTGCAGAAATTACAGAAGCAATGGCTTTAAGCGTGCAACAAATGATGAAAACGGATTTTGCAATCGCTACAACCGGAAATGCTGGACCAAATAAAGGTGATTCAGATGCGGAAATTGGAACGGTTTTTATTGCAATTGCCACTCCAAACGGTGTGTTTTCCCAAGAATTTAATTTTGGACAACCACGGGAAAAGGTTATAGATAGGGCTGTTAGCAAAGCCTTAGAACTTATTTACAAAGAAATTTTAAAAAAATAGTAAAAGATAGTTGTGTATTTGAAAACGTTTTTGTTTCTTTGCACCCTGATTTTAGATAACGAAATAAAGCTGAATAATAATGTCAAGAGTTTGTGAACTTACAGGTAAAAGAGCAATGGTAGGGAACAATGTTTCTCACGCTATGAATAAAACAAAGAGAAAATTCTCTGTTAATTTAGTAAAAAAACGTTTTTACATTCCTGAAGAAGATAGATGGGTAACGTTGAAGATTTCAACTGCTGCATTAAAAACTATTAATAAAAATGGAATTGCTGCTGTATTGAAAAGTGCAAAAGCAAACGGATTTGTAAAATCTGTATAATCCGCAATAACATATATCAAGATGGCAAAGAAAGGTAACAGAATCCAAGTTATTTTAGAATGTACAGAGCACAAAACTTCAGGAGTTCCTGGAACATCTCGTTACATTACTACTAAGAACAAAAAGAATACTCCAGACAGATTAGAGATTAAGAAATTTAATCCAATCTTAAAAAGAGTAACAGTACATAAAGAAATTAAATAAGACAAGTCATGGCAAAGAAAAGCATCGCATCCTTACAAACGGCTTCGAAAAGATTAACCAAAGCTATTAAGATGGTTAAATCTCCGAAGACTGGTGCATACACATTCACTGAATCTGTAATGGCTCCTGAATTAGTTGATGAATTCTTGAAAAAGAAATAATTCATAAAACAATCATATAGATAAGCTACTTTCGTTTGAAAGTAGCTTTTTTATTTTTACATTTGTTTCTGATTAGAGTAACCTCTATAAAAAAATACCTATGAGTTTTTTTAAAAAAATATTTTCTTCGGACAAAAAAGAAAATTTAGACAAAGGCTTGGAAAAAACGAAAAATTCTTTTTTTTCAAAACTAACTAAAGCAGTTGCCGGAAAATCTAAAGTTGATGATGAAGTTCTTGATAATTTAGAAGAAATACTTGTTTCTTCTGATGTAGGTGTTGAAACCACATTAAAAATTATCAGTCGTATCGAAGAACGTGTTTCTAAAGATAAATATTTAGGAACAAGTGAATTAAATGAAATTCTAAGAGAGGAAATCGCGAGTTTATTGTCGGAAACAAATTCTGGTGAGGCTACTGAATTCTCAATTCCTAAAGATAAAAAACCTTACGTTTTAATGGTGGTTGGTGTTAATGGTGTTGGTAAAACAACGACTATTGGTAAACTAGCTTATCAATTTAAAAAAGCCGGTTATAGCGTCGTTTTAGGAGCTGGTGATACTTTCAGAGCTGCAGCTATTGATCAATTGCAAATTTGGGCAGATCGAGTAGGTGTGCCAATCGTAAAACAACAAATGGGAAGTGATCCTGCTTCCGTGGCTTTTGATACCTTACAAAGCGCTGTGGCGCAAAATGCAGATATTGTTATTATTGACACTGCTGGCCGTTTGCATAATAAAGTTGGACTGATGAATGAACTTTCAAAGGTTAAAAAAGTAATGCAAAAAGTAGTTGAAGATACGCCAAACGATGTACTTTTAGTATTAGATGGTTCTACAGGACAAAATGCTTTTGAACAAGCCAAACAATTTACCGCTGCTACTGAGGTTTCTTGCTTAGCAGTAACTAAATTAGATGGAACGGCAAAAGGTGGAGTGGTTATTGGTATTTCGGACCAATTTCAAATTCCTGTAAAATATATTGGTGTTGGTGAAGGAATCGAAGATTTACAGGTTTTCAATAAATATGAATTTGTAGATTCATTTTTCAAATAGGATAAGAAAGATGAACTTTTTTAAATATAAAACAGTTAGGCTGCTAATAGTAGCGATTGTGTTGGCTTTAGTTGCTATTCCTTTTGAAAATGAAAATGTTATTTTAATGTTTAGATTGGCATCATTTGCACTTTTGATGTTTGTAATCATAAAACTAACAGGTCCTAAAAAGAAAGTGAAAAAGTAAAAATATTAAAATGCTGTTAGTTAATAACAGCATTTTTTTTGAACTAATTTCGCCGATAGGCTTTAGATTTCTTAACTTTGTACTCGTTTAGATATGGATTAATTATAGTTTTTTTTTTAGGTAGAAGCAATAAAATAAATGTTCTGAAAAGTTCATATCTAATGCGTATTATTTGTAATTTTAAGGCTTAATAAAAAAGTGAAGTATGAAAAAAGTTGTGCTGTTTCTAGTTTTTGGAGTATTAGTTTCCTGCAAACAATTCATAGCAGAAACTGATTTGCAGTATCTTAATGGCTACTGGGAAATAGAAAAAGTGATGATGCCAGACGGAGAGAAGAAAGAATATAAGATCAATGAAACGGTTGATTTTTTCAAAGTGGAGGATAAAAAAGGATTTCGCAAAAAGGTAATGCCTCAGGTAGACGGAACTTACCTAACAAATGATATAAACGAAGATCTTGCAATTAATGTTAAAGAAGGTGTTGCTACTATTAAATACACTACGGAGTTTGCTAATTGGGATGAAACCATCATTGAATTAACTGCTGATAAATTAGTGCTTAAAAACAAGCAAGAATTAGAATACCATTACAAAAGACCTATTCCTTTTACAGTAAAATAATTATGGCAAAACGATTTAGTGAGGAAAGCTCAATTGGCGATGTTCTAAAACAATTTGTTTCACAAAATAAGTTGGAAGGTGGAATGGACGTTGTAAACGTGCGTGATGCTTGGAAAAACCTTATGGGAAACGGTGTTAATAATTACACTACAGAAATTCAATTGAAAGGGACAACGCTTTATGTGGCTTTATCGTCTTCCGTATTGCGAGAAGAATTAAGTTACGGAAAAGACAAAATCATAAAAATGATCAACGAAGAGCTTCGAAAAGATTTGGTTCAAACTTTAGTATTAAGATAAAAAAAAACTCGTTTCAATTGAAAAGAGTTTTTTTTCTAATATATAAACTTAAAATTTCTTTAAATCAGAAATCTAGAACATTTCTCTTCCAGCAAAATGGAAAGCAGCTTCAATAGCAGCATTCTCATCAGAATCTGAACCGTGAACAGCATTTTCACCAATTGACTTAGCATATTTTTTACGGATAGTTCCATCAGCAGCGTCAGCAGGATTTGTAGCACCAATCAAAGTTCTAAAATCTTCAACAGCGTTTTCTTTTTCTAAGATAGCAGCAACGATAGGCCCTCTAGACATAAACTCAACTAATTCACCATAAAATGGTCTTGCAGCGTGAACTGAATAAAATGCTTGAGCATCAGCAACAGTCAATTGCGTTAATTTTAAAGATACGATTTTAAATCCACCTTCAGTAATCATGTTTAAAATCCCACCAATGTGTCCGTTTTCAACACCATCTGGTTTAATCATTGTAAATGTTCTATTTGTAGCCATTTTTTTTGTTTTTTAATTTGAGTGCAAAGGTACGATTTTAGTTTAAAAAATAATAATTCTAGATTAAAAGTTTTTGGAGCGAATCGCTTGGGCTTTTTTGGTTTCCATATTCCTGCTTTCCGTTGCAATTTTTTCTAAAATTAAAAGATTTTAGAAAAAGATTTCCACTGCAATCAGGGCTAATTGAGAATGGTCTTTTATTGTTGTTTACTTGCGGGATTTCTAGAAGTGTGAAAAATCAAATTTATTTCAAAACTAGCACCTCAAACTCCTGCTCCAAAGGTTTCAATTCTTCCAATAAACTAGCAATTAAACTCGGACCAAATTCCGAATAAAACACACTAAAATTAACCTGACGTTCTTGCAAACTTTTATTAGGAAACAATTCGTTTTGTATAAGAGTTATTCGTTCTAATTGATCGGCGTGGTTTTTTCGTTCGGCTTTCAATAAACGTTTCTCTAAATGATCTAAACCTTTTATTTGTTTCGCTTCTTGAGCTTTCACTGCACCAATAAACGATTTGTCGGTTTGATTCGCAATTTGATGTAAGCCTTCAAACTGTTTTTTCAACGCTTCTTTCTGTACTGAAAAATCAATCGTAAAATTGGATAATTCATTCGTTTTGTTATCAATTAACGTTTGTTGCGATAAAAACATATCTTTCCAATTTAACGCTAATTTATCCAATTTAGAAGCTTGCTTTTCAGAAGGTAATAAGACAGAATTACGTATCAATAGCATCGGAAAAGTAACATTATTCGCCTCAAAGTTCGATTTCAATTCCAACCAATAAGCAATTTCGCCTCCTCCTCCAATGTAACATAAATTGGGTAAAATAACTTCCTGATAAAGCGGTCTTAAAATTACATTCGGACTAAATTTTTTAGGATTATTTTCTAATTCGGCTAAAATTTCACTTTCGGCAAATGTGGTATTCGTATTATTCACCTTATAAACGCCGTCTTCAAAAACAATACGTTCTCGCAAATCATCTTCAATATAAAAAAGATTAATTTCTCGTGGATTAACTTGAATGTTATAATCGTTTAATTTTGGAAGTGTTTCGTTTACTTTTTCAAACGAAGTTTGTTCCAACAATTCTTTCTTCGCATAAGGAATAAAAAGTTGCTTCAACTCGTGCGAATCACCATCTAGAATCACCAAACCTTCATTTTTAAACAATTCATTCGCTAAAAAACGAGTGGCATCAGCCAAATTCGAATGTTCTAAATAAGATTTCTTAAACAAATCCCGAATAAAATCGGCATTCGTTCCTAAGCCCAATTCTTTAGAAAAAGTTTCAAATACTTCCTCTAAACCTTCCGTAGAAAGTCTTCCAACCGGACCAAAACTCTCGCGATTCCATCGAATCTTTTGATTTTTGAAGTTGAAATAATTAATCTCATCAAAATCGTGATCTTCCGTCGCCATCCAATAAACGGGTACAAAATTAAATTGCGGATAAACCAATTTCAGTTCTTTACACAAATTAATAGTCGAAACAATTTTATATAAAAAATACAACGGACCCGTGAATAAATTCAATTGGTGACCTGTTGTAATAGTAAATGTATTATCTTCTATTAGTAGTTGAATATTAGCCGAAGTCGCATCCGAAATAACAAAATTTGCATATTGTTTTTCTAGCGATTCAACTAAAACTTGCCTTTTGTGCTTGTCATTGAAATTGATGCTTTTCTCTCTAATTTGTTCCTGAAAGTTCTCAATTTTCGGAAATCTATTGTATAAAGATTGCAATTCAGACTTTTCGTCTAAATAATCTACGATTAGTTTTGAGAAATATCCCGAATTTTGATAGTTTATACAGTCACTTGGCATTAGGCTATTTATTTTTTGCTAAAATAATCAAAAAATAAATAGCCTAATGAAGGTTTAACATACGCTTATGAATTTATCTTTTCAATGAAAAATGACCTTTGTGTTCTTTTCCGTTTTGTCTTTTTACAACAAACCAATAATCTGTTGACGGAAGTGGTTTTCCGTTATAAGTTCCGTCCCAACCAAAATTATTAGGATTAAATTGTGTAATTGCCTTTCCATATCGATCAAAAATAGTTACCATTAAATTGGGTTCGTTTTCAGAAAATTTAATCGTCCAGTAATCATTATGACCATCACCATTTGGCGTAAAATATTTCGGATACATCAACAAATAAACAGATTCGGAATTAACTCCGCAACCATTTTTATCTCTTACATAAACGGTATATTCACCATTTTCTAAGCCATAAAAAGTATTATTATCTTGATAGTCGATTCCATTTAGCGAGTATTCATAGTTGCCAGAACTTGTATCGGCCAGTAAAACAGTAATTGTGTTTTCGTTCTGAGTCCAATCGGAAGTAATTACTTGCGAAATTGTTCCAATATTTGAATTCACGACATTAAAGTTTTTTGTAGAAGAGCAAACAAATGTTCCATGATTTTCTGAAACGGTCACCGAATAAGTTCCAGGCTGAAAAACTGTAATTGAAGGTGTAACTTCGTTTGTAGACCAAAGATAAGTGTCAAATCCATTTCCAGCCGAAATTGTAATAGAAGAACCTTCGCAGATCGGCATTGTATCATTAATAGTAACGATTGGTTTACTGACTAAAGTAAGATTCACTTCCACTACTTGAAAACATGTATTTGGTGAATCAATTCTTACATAAATAATATCGTTACCGATTGTTAGATTGTAATTCGATGAATTCAAAATCTCTTCCGAAACAATTTGATTTGTAGCACCATTTAAAGAATAATAGTATTTAAATGTATTTCCAGTGGAAGCAATTAAATTTGCATTGTAATTAGTTAAATTAATCGTTTCAAAACCATTATTCAATTCATCACAGAAATTTTCAGAATAATTAGTGGCATTTAAAGTATTAATTAGTTGAATGGTAATGGCTAATCGTGTTGAGCTTTCACAGCCATTTATAGTTTGGGAAGCATAATAAGTGGTACCATTTTGTAATAGCGTACCAATTGGTAAAACAGTATTTGCAGACAAGCTATCGTACCAAATGATATCGGTTCCGGTAATAGCAATAGTATTTAAAGTTGCATTTTCAGTTGTGCAAAAACTTTGATTTATATTTCCTGTTGGAGCAGGTGTATTTTGAATATTGACTAAAACAGGAACTCTTGTACTTTCGCAACCGTTTATTGTTTGTGAAGCATAATAAGTTATGCCATTTTGCAAAATTGTTGTTGATGGTAAAATATTACCGTTAGTTGGTGCATCATACCAATTAATATTTTGTCCTGTAATTTGAATGTTATTTATAGTTGCGTTTTCCTGAAGGCAGAATTGCTGTGGTGATGTTAATGTTGGTAATACAACAGATGAAATTGTAACATTCTGTGTTTGATTGCTAATGTTTCCATTTCCATCATCATAATTCCAAGTAATCGTATAATTTCCAGGAGTTGAGTAAGTTAATGGATTTGTTGTAGTTCCAGTAATAGTTCCAGCACAACCATCCAAAGCAGTCGGAAGAGTTGAAATAACAGTATTACAATCACCATTTATTTCTGGTAATGATGTTATGTTTGGAACAGGTGGACTTGTATCTCCAACAACAATGTTTAACATAGCTGTATTATCGCAGGCTCCAGTTCCAGTAATTTCACAAGAATATTCTCCACTATTTAAAACGGTTGCATTTGGAATTATTGGATTTTGTTCTATAGATGTAAACCCATTTGGGCCCGTCCATAAATAGTTGGTTCCACCAGATGCTGTTAGGTTAATTGTACCACCAACGCATGCGGGTGAGTTACTTGAAATATTAATTACATTTGGACTAGTTTCCAGAAACTTCATAGAATAGTAATTTGATAATCCTATCATGTTTTGTTGATGACTACTGCTATCTGATATTAAGTTATTGGAACTGGTTATTCCAGAAACATAAATATTATTGTTGTTATCAATAGACAATTTGGTTGCATAATCAATAACAAAACCGCCATTCATTGCATCTCCACCGAGGAATGAGCCCCAAATTAAATTACAATTTTTAGAAAATTTACCAATATATCCCAAACTTTTTCCATTAAGATTCCTATTGAAAGAACAAGAATTCGTTAGATTTTGATTGCTAGAACTTCCAGTTGCTCCAACGTAAATAGCGTTGTTTTTATAAATAATTGAATAAACATTTAAATTATTTAAGTATGAACCCCAAACTCTTGCTCCACTATTAGATAATTTAGCGAAAAATCCTTTATATAATTCTTGAGCTGAAAATTGAAAACTTCCTGTTGTTGTCATGTTGGAACTACTGGCTGTTTGACCTCCAATATAAATATTATTTTCATCATCAATTTCTACAGAAAGAATTTCTTCTATATTGTCACCACCGTAATATGAAGACCATAATCTATTTCCATTATTTGAAAATTTATAAATAATACCATCAATTTGTCCGTTTGGATATTTAGTCTCTTGAAACACTCCACTTGTTGCGATGTTATTCTCACTTCTAGTATAACCAACCGCAACTACATGGTTATCCTTAACAACCACAGCATTAAAACTTTCAAAGCTTTCACCACCAGCATAGGTACTCCAAATAATAGTTCCTGTTGAATCTAATTTTGCTATAAAAGCATCGCTATAACTTGAAGTACTTTGAAATAAGTGGGATTGAAAATTAGAATTATGAGCAATTCCTGAAACACTTGAAGTACCACCTACAATATATATGTTATTTAAATTATCTATATCTAAACCAAATGCGAAGTCATCATTATTTCCACCAAAATAAGTACCCCAAATTCTCACTCCTGATTCATTAAATTTAACAATATAAGCATCTCGATTTCCTTGGAAATTCTCTTGATGAGATCCAATTGTACTAATATTTATTGGCGACTGTGTTTGACCAGTTATAATAATATTATTTTGTGAGTCTGCTTTTATGCCACGAATATCATTATAATTAATTCCTCCGTAGTATGTACCCCATAATCTTGTTCCATTTGTATTAAATTTTACAATAATACCATTTGTATTTAAATATTGTGAAGTAGGAATAGAGTTTTGGTGTGCACCAGAAGTAGCAAAAGATGAGTTTGATGCTGAAGTAGAACCAGACATATACAAATTGCCGTAGGAATCTATTGTATTGTTTACGGTACCTAATGAATAATGATTATTAGTTCTATCTCCATATAATGTTCCCCAAAGCCTAACAGGAACCGGATCAATCACTATCGTTTTATTTGAAGAATTTATCTCACCTTCAAAACCATAAATATTCTTCTTTATTTTTTTATAATTAACGGAAATTTCTTGTTTTAAATTTCCGTTTTCAATCCAACTTAAAGGCAAGGTTTCATCCATTTGCCCAAAACGAAGATTCATTTTGATTTTATTAGCTACCAAATCCGTTTTTGCACCATTGAACTTTAGCTGAATGTCAGATACTTTTCCACCTGGTTTTACTATAAAATTATATTCTACAACCTTTGTACTGTCTTTCGGGATAAAAAACACAACATCTATATTATTGTAAATGTTTTGATACGTTACTTTTTGAAACTTATATACATTTGTTATTCCGTTTGGAGCATGAACAACATTATAATAATTGTCATAATCTGTAGATTTTTCTTCCGGAATTAACTTAACGTTTTGGTTTGCATTTAAAAAGTCGATGTCAATCCTGTGATACTTATATTTTAATGAATATTCTGGAGTTTTAGTCGCATTTTCTAAATTTGCAATAGTAGAATGAAATTCTTTATCTTTTTTAGTTAAAGGTGTTTTTTCAGTCTCATAGACATCGTAAGAAAAGCCATAAGTCCTCAATTGCACATTTAGCCCATTAGTATTCAATAAAAAGCGAACGTTTTTATTTTCCTTTCCTTTCTGATCTATAATTTGCCCTTTATTCTCAATAAATCCTACTGATTTAGTTTGATTTTGTCCAAATAAGCCAATCGTAAAAAGGAATACAATCGTAATGTAAAGTGTTTTCATATAAAAATCTAAGACGGCAAAAATACTATTTATAATCATACATTTTAACACCAAATATTTATTTCATAATAAATCAACTTAAATTAATTCTACCTTTGCAAAAAGCAATTCCCTTGAAAGACATTTTATTAATCACCCCGCCTTTTACCCAACTGAATACACCGTATCCAGCAACGGCTTACATCAAAGGTTTTTTGAATACCAAAAACATTTCCGCATTTCAGATGGATTTGGGTATAGAAGTGATTATTGATGTATTTTCAAAAAAAGAATTGATTTCAATGTTTCAATCGGTAGCTTCTGATGCAGCAATTTCAGAAAATACCCAGCGAATTATTGCTTTGAAAAACGAATACATCAAAACAGTTGATTCAATAATTGCGTTTCTTCAAGGTAAAAATCCTTCGTTAGCCAGACAAATTTGTTCCGGTAATTTTATTCCCGAAGCTTCTCGTTTTGCACAATTAGACGATATGGATTATGCGTTCGGAACTATGGGAATGCAAGATAAAGCGAAGCATTTAGCCACTTTATATCTAGAAGATTTATCTGATTTTATTGTCGAATGTATCGATGAGAATTTCGGATTTAGTCGCTATGCTGAACGTTTAGGAAGAAGTGCAAATTCCTTCGACGAAATGTATGCTTACCTTCAAAACGACCTAACATTTTTTGACAAAAGCACACTTCGTATTTTAGAGGAAAGAATTCAATCGGTTCAACCTAAATTAGTCCTGATTTCAGTTCCTTTTCCTGGGAATTTATACAGTGCTTTTCGTTGTGCCCAATTCATAAAAGCAAATTATCCAACGATTAACGTTTCCATGGGTGGAGGCTTTCCAAATACAGAATTACGCGAATTAAAAGACAAACGAGTTTTTGAGTTTTTCGATTTTATTACTTTAGATGATGGCGAATTGCCGGTAGAATTACTACATAGTGCAGTTTGTAATCCAGACCTTACTGTAGAACCTCAATTTAAACGAACATTTCTTCTAGAAAATCATGAAGTAGTTTATAAAAATAACACATTACGTCACGATTACAAACAAAGCGAAGTCGGCACGCCCGATTATTCCGATTTGTTGTTGGATAAATATATTTCAGTAATCGAAATCGCCAATCCTATGCACAGTTTATGGAGCGATGGCCGATGGAATAAACTCACAATGGCACACGGATGCTATTGGGGAAAATGTACTTTTTGTGATATTTCACTCGATTATATAAAGATTTATGAACCCATCGCTGCTAAGATTTTAGTAGATCGAATGGAAGAATTGGTCGCACAAACAGGCGAAAACGGATTTCATTTTGTAGATGAAGCTGCACCGCCAGCATTGATGCGTGAAGTGGCGTTGGAAATCATCAAACGGAATATCGTTGTCACTTGGTGGACCAACATTCGTTTCGAAAAAAGTTTTACAGCCGATTTATGTATTTTGCTAAAAGCTTCTGGTTGTATCGCCGTTTCTGGCGGATTGGAAGTGGCTTCAGACCGACTTCTAGCACTAATCAAAAAAGGAGTAACCGTTGAGCAAGTCGCTCAAGTCACCCGGAATTTCACCGAAAGTGGCATAATGGTGCATTCTTATTTGATGTATGGTTTTCCCACTCAAACGATTCAAGAAACAGTTGATAGCTTGGAATTGGTGCGACAATTGTTTGAATCGGGTGTGTTGCAAAGTGGATTTTGGCATCAATTTGCGATGACGGCCCATTCGCCAATCGGATTGCTTCCCGAGGAATTTGGTGTAACTCCCGAGAAAAACGCGATTACTTTCGCGAATAACGACATCAATTTTAAGGATAAAACCGGAATCAATCACGAGAAATTCAGCTTCGGATTGAAGAAATCGTTGTTCAATTATATGCACGGCATTTGTTTCGATTACGATTTACAAGATTGGTTCGATTTCAAAATTCCAAAAACTAAAGTTTCCGCAGATTTCATTCAGAATTGCCTTAAAAAGGAACCGCAATTCACCACAAAACCAAATGCTCGCGTAATTTGGCTAGACGGAACGCCTCAAACCGAAACTTTTACCAAGTCAAAAAAAGGAAATTCGTGGGAAATGATCAAGTTAACTTTTCACCACAAAACCCAAACATTCGACATCACTTTAAATGCCGAAGAAGGAAAATGGCTGGTTTCAATTTTAGATAGAATTTCGGTATTTTCCGATGAAAAAACAACATTTACGCAACTAAAAGCCGATTTCGAGACCAATTTTGAAGATTTTGAGCTGTTTTGGTACAGCAAACCGATACAAACCCTACGTCAATTCGGCTTATTGGTTTTTTAATTTTTTAAATTAGTTTTTTAATTTGATATTGCAATTGTTATTGTAATTGTTATTGATTTTTGAAACTGCTCTTGATCTGGGCGTTCCCTTTCAGGTCGTGCTCTTCGCTATATCTTTTTAATTTCACAGGTTTTATCAAACCTATAAAACTAAAAAGGATGCCGCTGCGCTCCCTAACGCAAACCGTAGTAAATTCATAAATCGATTTCAGCAAGTAAAACAATTGTTTCGAAATTTCACGAAATTAGTATTTTCAATCCAACTAAAATCGAGTTATGAAGAATGTGAAAATAAAGTGCTGAACGAAAACCTAACGTCAATCTTACATAGCCTAAAAGAATTCCAGCAATGAAATAAGGAGCTAAAAAAAAAGGAACAAAATAGATACTATTAGCTGTATTAAAGTTATAAGTTGAGAGGTGTAGAAGTGAAAAAAACAGCGCTGATCCCATTAAAATTTTTAAAATGTGTCGTTCGTAAATGTAGATGAGTGTTTTTTCGTTTTTTATAACAAATAGCTTAATAATATAAAATACTACTATGGACATAAATAGCGATTTTAAAAAGTCTAATGGTGTTGAAAATAAGCTGTCAATGTTGTTATTAAATATAAAAACATAATAAAATATAAAAACAAATAAACTCATGGAGATTGGAAGATAATATTTATTAAACTTTAGCCAAAGTCTATTAATTATTTCTTCTATAATTGGAACTAAAAATCCAGTAATTGCGAACAATTTAAAACCAGTATAAAGTATCTTCTTTTCCTTATTTATTTTTTGAATTAGGCCTAAATCCTCAAGTTCTACAAAGACAATTTTACTTAAAACCATAATTAAAAAATTAATACAAAATAATATTAAAAATAATTTCAGTTTATTTCCGACTGCAATTTCATTAATATTTTTCTTAAAAAAAATGAATTTTATTAAATCTAACATACTATAAGTTATTCATCATAAAAGGGTTGATTTTCAAATGGTAGTTATATTGTTTAAATCGCGTAAAATTTTTAGACTAAATGTCTAAAAAGAATTTAGAAGTTTTATTGTTTTGACAAAAGTATGGAATTTTAAATTTTAATGTACGAATTTGTTTTATTCAATCTTTTTTTAACTCATAAAATCTTTCTTAGTTTCAAAACTATACCAACTTACCAAATTAATAACAGTTTAGATTTTCGAAAACGGTTTCTTTTTGTAAATTTACGACCACTTAAAAATTCTGATATGAACAATAACTACAAACTTTCTGTAAATAATTCAAATAATTTTGAATTTACGGAAAGCGATCTTGAAAAACTCGATGCTGTTCGTGTCGAAAAATCAAAATTTCACATCTTAAACGATAGTAAACCTTACCAAGCAGAAATTATTTCTACAGATTTTATTGCTAAAAAATACACAGTTAAAGTAAATAATAATACGTACGAAGTTGCCATTTCTAATCCTTTAGACGAATTAATCAAAAGTATGGGAATTGAGCGTGGTAAAACAAAAGTGGTCAATGCCATAAAAGCACCAATGCCAGGATTAATTCTTGAAATCAGCGTAGAAGTGGGACAAACTGTAAAAGAAAATGATCCTTTATTAATTTTGGAAGCAATGAAAATGGAAAACAGTTTTCTTTCGCCACGAGATGGAGTAATCAAATCGATAGCGGTTGTAAAAGGAAATGCTGTAGATAAAGGACAATTATTAATAGAATTTGAATAGAAAATAGGTCGCAAAGACGCAAAGACACTAAGTTCTTCTAAATATTCTTTCTGTTGATTTTTTAATAAGAATTGAAACAGCACGATATTAAGACCTTAACGGATTTGTCTTCAAAAAACAAACTTTGCGACTTTGCGTCTTTGTAGCAAAAATTGAATAAAATGAAAAATATAACCAAAATATTAGTTGCCAATCGTGGTGAAATTGCGATTCGAGTAATGAAAACGGCTAAGAAAATGGGCATCAAAACGGTGGCTGTTTTCTCTACGGCAGACAGAAATGCGTTGCACGTAAAATTTGCTGATGAAGCAGTTTGCATTGGTGAAGCACCATCGAGTCAATCGTATTTGAGAGGCGATAAGATTATTGAAGTTTGTAAAGAGCTTGGTGTTGATGCCGTTCATCCAGGCTATGGTTTCTTGAGTGAAAATTCACAGTTTGCAGAAGAATGCGAAAAGAACAACATAATTTTCATCGGACCAAAATCGAAAGCTATCGAAATGATGGGGAATAAATTAGCAGCAAAAGATGCTGTGAAAGATTACAATATTCCGATGGTTCCAGGAACGGAAGATGCCATTACAGATATCGAAGAAGCAAAGAAAATCGCTACTGAAATCGGATTTCCTATTTTGATAAAAGCTGCCGCTGGCGGTGGTGGAAAAGGAATGCGAATTGTAGAAAAAGAAGCCGATTTCATTTCGCAAATGGATCGAGCAATTTCTGAAGCCGTAAATGCTTTTGGAGATGGTTCTGTTTTTATTGAAAAATATGTAACAAAACCACGTCATATCGAAATTCAAATTATGGCGGACAGTCACGGCAACGTATTGCATATTTTTGAGAGAGAATGCAGTATTCAACGTCGTCATCAAAAAGTAGTAGAAGAAGCACCATCTGCGATATTAACACCAGAAAAAAGAAAAGAAATGGGCGAAGCTGCTGTAAAAGTAGCCAGAGCTTGTGATTATTTAGGAGCAGGAACGGTTGAGTTTTTAATGGATGAAAATCACAACTTCTATTTCTTAGAAATGAATACCCGTTTGCAAGTAGAGCATCCGGTTACTGAAATGATTTCCGGATTAGATTTAGTAGAATTACAAATTCGTGTGGCTCGTGGTGAAGCTTTAACAATGAAGCAAGAAGATTTGAAAATTCACGGTCACGCTATGGAACTTCGTGTTTATGCAGAAGATTCTTTGAATGATTTCTTACCAAATGTTGGCTTTTTAAGTACTTATATTTTACCTGAAGGTGAAGGAATTCGTGTAGATAACGGAATTCAACAAGGAATGGATGTGCCTATTTATTACGATCCAATGCTTTCTAAATTAGTGACTTACGGAAAAACGCGTGAAGAGGCTATTGAATTAATGATTAAAGCCATCGATAATTATCACATTGAAGGAGTTGCAACAACATTGCCATTTGGAAAATTTGTAATGGAGCACGAAGCATTTCGTTCAGGCGATTTTGATACTGGTTTTGTAAAAGCGTTTTATGATGCGGAAAAACTAAAATCAAAATTAGACACTGAAGCAGAAATTGCTGCAATGATTGCTTTACAAGCTTATCTGGAAGATCAAAAAGTGTTGCGATTACCAATTCAATAAAAAAAAAGTCTCGAAATATAGCCACAAAGCCACAAAGTCACGAAGTCAATTTTATTTTAAGAATATTTTTTTTAAAAAACTTTGAGCCTTAGTGTCTTAGCGGCAAAATAAAAATGAATATGCAAGACAAAATAAAAGTATTAAACGATAAAATTGCTTTAGCCAAATTAGGCGGAGGCGAAAAAAGAATAGCTTCTCATCACGCAAAAAAGAAATTAACGGCTCGTGAACGCGTTGAATATTTAATGGATGAAGGTTCATTTGAAGAAATCGGAATGTTAGTTACACACAGAACGACCGATTTCGGAATGGAAAAAGAAATCTATTACGGTGATGGAGTAGTAACAGGTTATGGAACTATAAACGGAAGAGTTGTTTATGTCTTCGCACAGGATTTTACAGTTTTTGGTGGTTCATTGTCTGAAACACATGCAGAAAAAATCTGTAAAGTAATGGATATGGCACTAAAAAGTGGTGCGCCAATGATTGGATTAAATGATTCTGGTGGTGCTCGTATTCAAGAAGGCGTACGTTCATTAGGCGGTTATGCTGATATTTTCTTCAGAAACGTTCAGTCTTCTGGAGTAATTCCTCAGATTTCAGCTATTATGGGACCTTGTGCTGGTGGAGCAGTTTATTCTCCAGCGATGACCGATTTCACAATGATGGTAGAAGGAAGCAGTTATATGTTCGTAACCGGACCAAACGTTGTGAAAACTGTAACCAATGAAACAGTAACTTCTGAAGAACTAGGAGGAGCAAGCACTCATTCAACAAAATCAGGAGTTGCACATATTACTTCGCCAAACGGAATTGAATGTCTAGAAGATATCAAAAACTTATTGAGCTATTTACCTCAAAATAATAGAGAAACGACTCCGAAATTACCTTACACAGTTGGTGATGAAAAACGTGAGAAGCTAGACAGCATCGTTCCAGATAATGCGAACAAACCTTATGATATGCTTGAGGTTATCGAAAATATCATTGACGAAGATTCTTTCTTTGAAATCCACAAAGATTTTGCTGAAAATATCATTGTAGGTTTTGCTCGTTTAGGTGGAAGAAGTATTGGAATTGTAGCGAATAATCCTAAATTTTTAGCAGGTTGTTTGGATGTAAAATCTTCAATAAAAGCAGCACGTTTCGTACGTTTTTGTGATTGTTTCAATATTCCTTTATTAGTATTAGAAGATGTGCCTGGATTCTTACCAGGAACAGACCAAGAATGGAACGGAATTATAGTTCACGGAGCTAAATTGTTATACGCTTTCAGCGAAGCAACGGTTCCAAGAGTTACCGTAATTACGCGTAAAGCTTATGGTGGTGCTTATGATGTAATGAATTCAAAACACATTGGTGCGGATATGAATTTTGCTTGGCCAAGTGCTGAAATTGCAGTAATGGGAGCAAAAGGAGCTTCGGAAATTATCTTCAAAAAGGAAATTAGCGAAGCTGCGGATCCTGCAGCAAAATTAGCAGAGAAAGAAGCACAATATGCTGAATTATTCGCTAATCCTTATACAGCAGCCCAACGTGGATTTATTGATGAGGTGATTTTACCACACGATACCCGTAGAAAATTAATGAAAGCATTCAGTATGCTCGAAAATAAAGTGGTTGATACGCCAAAACGTAAACACGGAAATATTCCTTTATAAAATAAATTAATGTTAAAAACTCCCTTATTTAAGGGAGTTTTTTTATCTTGCAAATCCTTTGTAAAATAAAGAAATTATTAAAATCTTATTATAATGCGCTTTTTTAAAATTTTTGCCTTTTTACTATTTTTCATTTCTACTGCTGTTTTTTCGCAAAAAACGATAAAACATACTGTATCAAGTGGGGAATCAATCTATTCGATCGCGAAAAAGTATAAAGTGATGGAATCTGATATTTACAAACTAAATCCAAAGGTTAAAGGAGCTATATTACCACTTAAAGCAACCTTGATAATTCCAAATAAGAATTATAAAAAAGAAGATAAGAATAAAAAAGCTGTTGTTGAAAAAATTGAACCTGCAGAAATTCATACAGTGGTTGCCGGTGAGTCGTTATATAAGATCTCCAAGCAATACGGTGTTTCACTAGATAAAATAAAAGAATTAAATCCTGCAATTACTCCAGAAAGTATTCAAATTGGAGATAAGATTATCATAGTTGCTTCGAATGGTGAGGCAGTTATTGAAGAGGAAGTAGTATCTAAAAAGACAGAATTACCAAGAATTATAATGCCAGATGTTTACGTGGCTCCGATCGTTTGTGAGGATGAGTTAGGAAATATGATCCATACTGTACAAAAAGGTGAAACTTTATATAAAATAGCTAAAAAATACAAATTAAAATTAAATGATTTAAAAGAATTAAATGAAGAAGTTGCAGAGAATTTACCTGCGGGTTATCTTTTAATCATTAAGTTAGGAACTTTAGAAATTGATGATAATAAATTCAATTTTGTTGAAAAAAGAGACGCAAGAGCAATGTCTTTGGAAAACACTTCAAAAGCTGATTTTTTAGTTGCTAAAGCTTGTGAACATATTGGTACACGTTATCGCGGTGGTGGTACAACTAGCGCTGGCTTTGATTGTTCAGGTTTGATGTTAACGACTTATAAAAACATTGATTTGACTTTGCCTCGAACATCCGCTTCAATGTCGGGATCAGGCGTTAAAATAGATCGTTCTAATGCTCAAAAAGGAGACTTAATATTCTTTACTACAAACGGAAGAGGTTACATTAATCACGTAGGAATGGTCACGGAAGTGCTAGATGATGAAATTAAATTCATACATTCTTCGGTTCAAGCGGGAGTAATTATATCATCTACAAAAGAGCATTACTACGCACGAAGATTTGTGCAAGTTAATAGAGTATTGAATGATTAAATTGAAGTTAAAGAAGTAATTGTAATTAAGTAGTTATCGCCAAATTTTCTTCACTTCTTAGAAAATAGAATTACCTTATCATAATTAGTGTTTTCTATTAGATTGCTACATAAAAGACATACAACTTTTGATTTAAAAATAACCTTACAAGAATTGATAAAACAAAAATAGCTCCTTAAGGAGCTATTTTTTATTCTATATTTTTCAGTCTACTAGTAGTAAGTATATCTTCTAACTTTAGCAACATATTTTGCTAAACGAATTACCTGATGGCTATATCCATATTCATTATCATACCAAACATACAATACAATGTTTTTTCCATCTGCAGAAACGATCGTTGCGTTACTGTCATAAATCGCAGGAGCAGAAGTTCCTACAATATCAGAAGATACTAGCTCGTTATTCAAAGAATATTTGATTTGCTCTACTAATTCACCTTCAAGAGCATATTGCTTCATGATGTCGTTTATTGCAGCAACAGATGTTTCTTTTCCAACTTCTAAGTTTAATACCACTAATGAACCGTTTGGAACAGGAACACGAATAGCGTTTGAAGTTAATTTTCCAGCTAAACTTGGTAATGCTTTTGCAACTGCAGTTCCAGCACCAGTTTCAGTAATAACCATATTTAATGCTGCAGCACGACCACGACGGTACTTTTTGTGCATATTATCCACTAAATTCTGGTCATTTGTATACGCATGAATCGTCTCTAAATGTCCTTTAACAACGCCTAAAGTATCTTCAACTGCTTTTAAAATTGGAGTAATTGCATTTGTTGTACAAGAAGCAGCAGAGAAAATATTCACTTCATCAGGATTATATTCATCGTGATTTACACCATAAACAATATTCGGAACACCTTTTCCTGGAGCAGTTAATAAAACTTTAGCTGCACCTTTTGAAACTAAATGTCTTTGTAAAGCCTCTTCAGTAGTGAAAGCACCTGTATTATCAATGATTAATGCGTCTTCAATGCCAAAAGCAGTATAATCAATTTCTTCTGGAGAATTTGCTGTAATCATGTGAACCGTAGTTCCATTAATTAATAAAGCATTATTTTCAGGATCAGCAATCACAGAACCTTGAAAATCTCCATGAATAGAATCATATCTTAATAATGAAGCTCTTTTCTCTAATAAAACAGTATCATGTTTATCTCTTGTAACAATAGCTCTCAATCGTAATTGTTGTCCTTTTCCAATTTTCGACATCATTTCGCGAGCTAATAAACGACCAATTCTTCCAAATCCGTACAAAACAACGTCTCTTGGTTTAATTTCTTGGAAGTTTTTAGCATTTTTAAGCTTGTCTACAACAAATGCAGTGGCATCATTATACTTATTATCCTCTAAGTGATATTCATAAGTAAGTTTTCCAATATCAATTCTAGAAGGTGGTAAATCTAAAGTAGCTATCGCAGTTGCAATTTCAACAGAATCAAAAATGTTAATTGATTTACCAACGAAAGCTACTGCATATTCGTGTAAATTAATAATTTCACTAACGCTATTGTCAATTAGTTGATTGCGGAATAAAACCAATTCAATTGATTTATCAAACCATAAATCGCTAATGATTTTAATAAATTCAACTCCAGCCTTCCTTCTATCAGTCTGAAAAGCAATCTCTTTTTCGTACAAAGTTATGTTGTCCATCAAAAATAGTTATTGTGTGTTTATATTTGCAAAAGTATAGATTTATAACCTTTTCGAGAAACTTTTTGCATAAAAAAACCAGCCTTGTTTGAAAAGACTGGTTTTGATTTTTATTACAACATAAAATTACATAATAATACTATACATCTGACCGTTTTTAGTCATAATTTGATAACGTGCTTTTTGATTTTCTTTCTTAGCTAAATAGCTTGAAACTGATTCCATATCTTTTGCTTTTTGTCCGTCAATGCTCAATATAACAGCACCTTCTAAAATTTCTTTATATTCTAAATATTCAGGATTGGCAACACTTTTAATTTTTATACCTTCTCTAATATTCAACTGTTTTTTGTCCGATGCATCAATGTCCTCAAACTCGATACCGTTGAATTCATAATTTAAAATTTCTTTTTTAGTTAATATTACAGGAAGTGTTTTCTGTTTTCCATCTCTGATAATCTTAACTTGAATCACATCGTTTGGTCTTTTCGTATTAATATAAGCATTAAGCTCGGTAAAACCATTGATTTTTCTATCGTCTAATTGGGTAATAACGTCTCCTTTTTGTAAACCACCTTTTTCAGCACCTGAATTTTTAGTTACCTTATTAATATAGAAGCCTTGTGTTTCTTTAATTCCAATTTCTTTCGAAAAGTTCGAATTCAATTCGCCACCTTCAATTCCTAAAACACCTCTTTGTACATTTCCAAATTGCATTAAATCTTCAATAATTTTTCTAGTAATGTTTGAAGGAACGGCAAAAGAATAACCAGCATAACTTCCCGTTGGAGAAGAAATCATTGTATTAATTCCGATTAATTCACCATTTGTGTTGACTAAAGCACCACCACTATTTCCAGGATTCACCGCAGCATCCGTTTGAATAAATGATTGAAGTCCGTCTTTAGCTAAATTTCTGGCTTTAGCCGAAACAATTCCAGCCGTAACAGTTGAATTTAGATTGTAAGGATTTCCAACAGCCAAAACCCATTCACCAACTTTAATCGCATCCGAATCCCCAAAGACAGTATAAGGTAATTTTTCACTAGTATCAATTTTCAACAGAGCAATATCCATTTTTGAATCGGTTCCAACTAACTTGGCGATGTACGATTTATTATTATTCAACGTAACTTCTAATTCCGAAGCATTTTGAATAACGTGATTATTCGTCACAATATAGCCATCTTCAGTTATAATTACACCAGAACCCGTCCCAATTTGGGTCTGTTCTCTGTCGCCACGATACCCATAGAAATATTCCATAAAGGGACTACTCGGAACTTTTGAAACCGTTTTGTTTTTTACGTGAACAACCGTGTGAATTGTATTTGCTGCCGCTACTGTAAAATCAATGTTTTCAGCACCTAGACTCACATTCTTTGCAAAACTAGGTGAAGCAAGCGTCAGTTTTCCTGCATTATTAGGTTCCAAAAAGAATTTGTAAGCGCCTAATGTGATAGCGCCACTTAAAAGTGCTACAAATAATAAACTTCCAAATTTTTTCATGTTATTAATTTTTATTTACGTAAAGTTAAATACAATTTCCATTCCAAAAAATCAGTTTAACGCACGATTAACATTGTTTAACATCTTATTAATAATTGTACTTTTGTACTAAATAGAAATATAATGAAGCTCACTTTTTATAAATACCAAGGAACTGGAAATGATTTCGTGATGATTGACAATCGCACCGACTTTTTTCCAAAGAAAAATATTCAACTGATTGAAAGACTTTGCGATAGACGTTTTGGAATTGGTGCAGACGGATTAATTCTATTAGAGAATCATCCGCAATATGATTTCAAAATGGTATATTATAATTCGGACGGAAACGAAAGTTCAATGTGTGGCAATGGTGGCAGATGTTTAGTAGCTTTCGCGAAGCAAATGGGCGTAATTTCCGATAAGGCCGAATTTGAAGCCGTCGATGGTTATCATTTCGCCACAATTAATGCCGATAATAATGTTGCCCTTCAAATGAAAGATGTTGATGCCATAAAAAACGAAACTAATTATACTTTTTTAAATACAGGTTCGCCTCATCACGTGGCCTTAATTTCAGATTTAGAAACTTTAGATGTAAAATCCGAAGGTTCAAAAATTCGGTATTCTGATTTATATGGAAATGCAGGAAGTAATGTTAACTTTGTAAGGCAAATTTCAAATGACACTTTTGCAATTCGCACTTACGAAAGAGGTGTGGAAGATGAAACTTTGTCGTGTGGAACTGGAGCAACAGCTGTAGCCATCGCAATGCATCAAACCGGAAAAACAAAAAATAACACGATTAATATAAAGGTACAAGGCGGAAAATTAAAAGTAAAATTCGAAGAAAATAATGGAAATTACACCAAGGTTTTTCTAATCGGACCCGCAACTTTTGTATTTGAAGGAACAATTAATAGTTAATTTATGGTAGCAATTTTTGGAATAGTATTGGTTTTGCTATTAATAGTAGCGGGTGTTGCAGTTGCAATAGTATTAAATAAAAAAGACAAATAAATTTGATAACACTTAAAGGAAATAGCATTTATTTAAGAGCTTTAGAGCCCGAAGATTTAGCTTTTGTTTACCGAATAGAAAATGACGAAACTATTTGGGAAGTTAGCAACACACAATCGCCTTACAGTCGCTTTTTAATTCGTCAGTATTTAGAAAACGCACATCAGGATATTTACGAAGCAAAGCAATTGCGTTTAGCGATTTGTTTAAACAACACCTTGGAAGCCGTCGGATTAATCGATTTATTTGATTTTGATCCTAGAAATAATAGAGCAGGAGTTGGAATTTTAATTTCAAATGAAAACCATCGCAACCAAGGAATTGGAGGACAAGCCTTGGAGCTAATTATTCAATACGCGTTTCATCAGTTGCAATTGCATCAGTTATATGCAAATATTGGGAGTGAGAATGAAATTAGTTTGCAACTTTTTACTAAATTTGGCTTTCAAATCATTGGCACAAAAAAAGATTGGATGAAAGTAAACAACGTTTATAAAGACGAAATGCTTCTTCAATTAGTAAATAATAATTAAAAATTTTCTCTCTTGAACGTAAAAAAAGTATTTTCAATAATTGTTGTTGCTGGAGCGCTTGTTGCAACATCTATCTGTGTTTATGTTTATTTTAAAGCATTTACGCCCAATACAAAATTCTCTCAAAACGAAGTTTTTGTATACATTCCTACCAATTCCACTTATGAAGACGTGAAGGGAATCATGGAGCCAATGGTTGAAAATTTCAGCAAATTTGATTTCGTTGCCACTTCAAGAAATTACGATACATCTGTAAAATCAGGTAAATTTTTATTAAAAAACGGAATGACGAGTTTTGATATCGTTCGAAGCCTTCGTTTAGACGTTCCCGTTAAAGTTGCTTTTAATAATCAAGAAACTATAGAGAAACTGGTAGAACGTTTATCAAGTCAGCTTGAGCCAGACACTTCAACATTGAAAGAGGCTTTTACAAACCCAAAGTTTTTAGAAGAAAATGATGTTACAGAAGAAACAATCTTAGCTGTATTCATTCCTAATACTTACGAGTTTTATTGGGATACACCAGCGGATAAAATTGCTAGTAAATTAGCTAAAGAATACAAGAAGTTTTGGAATCAAGAGCGTTTAGATAAAGCGAAAGCGAAGAATTTAACACCTACAGAAGTTAGTATTTTAGCTTCAATAGTGCAAAAAGAAACTGCAAAAGTAGATGAACGTCCTGCAGTTGCGGGAGTTTATTTGAATCGTTTGCAACAAGAAATGCCATTGCAAGCAGATCCAACCGTGATTTATGCCATAAAAAAGAATTCGGGCGATTTTGATCAGGAAATCAAACGTGTTTTCTTCAACGATCTTCGCATAAATTCGCCCTACAATACCTATATTAATAAAGGATTACCTCCCGGACCAATCGCAATGCCCGATGTTTCGTCAATTGATGCCGTTCTAAACGCAGAAAACCACGATTACATTTATTTCTGTGCTAATCCAGACAAACCGGGTTATCACGCTTTTGCTTCAAATTATGCAATGCATCAAGAAAATGCAAAACGATATTCGGCTTGGGTAAATAAATTAGGCATAAACCGATAGATTTTGGAGCGAATGGCTTGTGCTTCTTTGGTTTCCTTATTCCTGCTTTCCGCTGCAATTTTTTATAAAACTTTTGGGTTTTATAAAAAGATTTCCACTCCAATCAGGGCTAGTTTGTGTTTTATTTTCCTTTTTGGTTCTGTTTTCAGTCACGCACAATCGTCTTTTGAATCTTTTCTAACACCTTCCGATTCCTTAAATAAACCTAGAAAATCGAGTGTTTATATTGGTGAATCAGTTGTATTAGGAGCAACACTAATTGGTTTGAACCAAATTTGGTACAAAGATTATCCGCAATCTAATTTTCATTTTTTTAACGATAACGACCAATGGTTACAAATAGATAAAGTCGGACACTTTTATTCTTCCTATCATTTAGGTAGAGCAGGAGCTGAATTGTTGCAATGGAGTGGTGCTTCTCAAAAAGAACAATTAATTTATGGTGCAACAGTCGGATTCGGATTTTTAACGGTTGTCGAGGTTTTTGATGGCTTTTCGCAAGAATGGGGAGCATCAACCGGAGATATTATCGCAAACGCAACCGGAACCGCTTTATATGTTTCGCAAGAATTACTTTGGAAGGAACAACGCATCACGCCAAAATTCTCATTTCATCAAACAAAATTTGCACAACAACGGCCAGAAACGCTTGGGAAATCTTTAAATGAACAATTATTAAAGGATTATAACGGACAAACGTATTGGTTGTCTTTCAATATTCACTCTTTTACTAAAGATTCCTTCGTGCCAAAATGGTTAAATCTTGCCATCGGTTATGGAGGCGAAAATATGCTTTACGGAAGCAATTCTGACGCGCTCAAAAACGGTATTTTTCAACAAGAATATCGTCAATTTTACCTAAGTCTGGACATAGATCTGACGAAAATCGATACAAAATCACATTTTTTGAAGTCGCTTTTCGCTGTTTTTAACACTATAAAAATTCCTGCACCTACTTTGCAATACGATGATTACAACGGAGTTAAAGCACACTTCATCTACTTTTAGAAAAGATTAACAAGCTGTAAATCAATATTATAATTTTTTTTGTATCTTTGCCCCGGTAATTTCAGATGAGTGACAGACGCTGAGAAATAACAATTCATGATAAAAAAAGGGTCTTACATTTTAGGATTGACAATCCTAGTTGCAGTAATTTCGTCGGGTTTTATTAGCCTAGACGAAAAAAAGGTAAAAGGGTTTCATTTAGCGGATAACGAAGTGATTCAGTACACCGTAGAAAATGAAGTTATAGTAGAAGAAGTGGTCGAAGTTTCAGTACCACATGTAGGAAAAACCTTCGCAGGTTTTGCTCAAAAAATGGCTTACCGTGAGTCAAGAGGTATTTTACATTTAGTTAATCCATTTGGATACATGGGAAAATATCAATTCGGTAAAAGTACATTACGAACCGTGGGTGTATATGATTTTCAAGAATTTTTGCGAAATGCCGAATGGCAGGACAAAGCTTTCAAAGCTTTAATTGCTCGTAACAAATGGCAATTGCGAAAAGAAATTGAAAAATACTCAGGTAAGGTAATCAACGGAATCGAAATTACAGAATCAGGTTTAGTGGCGGCTGCTCATTTAGGTGGTGCAGGCTCAGTAAAAAAATACTTGAGAAGTAATGGTAGAAATGGTTTTAAAGATGGTTTTGGAACCTCGTTATCAAGTTACATGAAAAAGTTTGCAGGTTATGATGTTTCACACATCGATGCAGATGTAAATGCAAAAGTAGTTTTAGAATAATTACATTTTGTGTATAATAAAGATACAAGGTCGATTATGTAAATCGGCCTTTTCTTTTTTCCACTCGTTAATAGTTTTCGTTTTTATGTATTCTGTTGGTAATGTAATATCACAAGCCACACATAAATACGTACTAGGTTGCAATATTTGCACCAAATCCTCCATTAATTTATTGTTTCTATAAGGTGTTTCAATAAACAATTGCGACTGGTTTTTTTCATGCGATAAGCGTTCGAAACCTTTAATCGCTTGTTTCTTGTCGTCTTTGTCTATTGGTAAATAACCATTGAAGGCAAAACTTTGTCCGTTCATGCCACTTGCCATTAAAGCTAGTAAAATGGAACTCGGACCTACTAAAGGAACCACTTGAATTCCTTTTTCGTGCGCGATTTTTACAATCACAGCACCAGGATCAGCAATACCAGGACAGCCTGACTCACTTAATATTCCAATGTTTTCGCCATTTAAAAGAGGCTTTATGAATTCGTAATGCGCAGCCGTTTCAGTGTGTTTGTTTAATACTGAAAATTTCAACTCAGGTTGTTTTTTTTCAGGATGAATGATTTTTATAAATCGACGAGCAGTTTTTTCATTTTCAACAATGAAAAGGTCGATAAAATCAATGGTTCTTTTAATAGTTTGTGGCAAAACATCTTCCGGAACAACAGTAGTTTCTCCAGGATTAGACAATGTACAAGGAATTAAATAGAGTTTTCCAAGTGATTTCATAATGGTGATTTTAAAGTTTCGTTGCAATTATTCCGCAAGCTTGTTCTAAAATATCAAAAACATTTTCAAAACCATCGTCTCCTCCATAATAAGGATCTGGCACGTCAACATTTTCGTTTGGAAAAATTTCGTTTAAAATTAGTTTTACTTTTAATTTTGCTTCTTTAGTAGGAGCTAAGGCAATTACATCTTGATAGTTAGAATTATCCATTACATAAATGAAATCAAAAGTATCAAAATCACTGACTTTAAATTGACGTGCTCTTTGGTTTGTAATGTCTAAACCTCTATTTTTTGCTGTTGCAATAGAGCGTTTATCAGGTAATTGACCTGCGTGCCAAGCGCCAGTTCCAGCGGAATCAACAAAACAATCTTGTGGAAGATTAGCACGCATAATTCCTTCTGCCAAAGGAGATCGACAAATGTTTCCCAAGCAAACCATTAGAATTTTAACCGACATTTACAGCGATAATTTTTTGTTGATATCGTCAACAAACTTTTTAAATTGTTTGTCTGTAGCTACTAAATTATCTACAGTTTTACAAGCGTGCAAAACGGTAGCATGATCTCTATCTCCAATTTGCGAACCAATATTGGCTAAAGAAGCTTTCGTGAATTTTTTTGCAAAAAACATAGCTAATTGACGAGCTTGCACCACGTGACGTTTTCTTGTTTTAGACTGTAAAATTTCAATGTCTAACTGGAAATAATCAGAAACAGTTTTCTGAATATAATCAATAGAAATTTCACGCTTTACATTTTTTACAAATTTCTCTACTACCTGTTTCGCTAAGTCAATAGTTACTTCACGCTTATTGAAAGAAGATTGAGCAATTAATGAAATAATAGCACCTTCTAATTCACGAACGTTAGACTTAATGTTTTTAGCGACATATTCGATTATTTCTTCGGGGATCTCAACACCATCTCTATATAGAATATTCTTCAGGATTGAAATACGTGTTTCGTAATCGGGTTGGTGTAATTCTGCTGAAAGTCCCCATTTGAATCGAGATAATAAGCGTTGCTCAATATCTTGCATGTCCACCGGCGCTTTGTCAGATGTAAGAATTACTTGTTTTCCATTTTGATGTAAATGGTTGAATATGTGGAAGAAAACATCTTGTGTTCCTGATTTTCCTGATAAAAATTGAACATCATCAAGGATTAACACATCAATCAATTGATAGAAGTGAATGAAATCAATACGGGTATTTTTCTTAACCGAATCAATATATTGTTGCGTGAAGATTTCAGCAGAAATATATAAAACAGTTTTTTCAGGATATTTATCTTTAATCTCAACACCAATAGCGTGCGCTAAATGCGTTTTCCCTAAACCAACTCCTCCAAAAATCAATAACGGATTGAAAGAAGTTCCTCCAGGTTTGTTAGCAACCGCCATACCAGCACTTCTTGCTAATCGGTTTGCATCTCCTTCTAAGAAGTTGTCAAAACTATAATTAGCATTCAGTTGTGATTCGATTTTTAAATTGCGAATACCAGGTATTATAAATGGATTTTTAAGTTCCGGATTTTTATTTGCAATCGGCACATCAACTTCTTGGGTCTTTACTGCCGTTCTATTGTAACTAGGAATTTGTTCAGTAAATGGAAGTTTATTACCATAAGTGTTTTCCATTCTAATTTTATACAATAACTTTGCACTTGGACCAAGTTCTTTAGTTAATGCCACTTTTAATAATTTCACATAGTGTTCCTCTAGCCACTCGTAGAAAAATTTACTAGGTACTTGGATAGACAACGCATTGTCATTTAGCTCAACTGACTGAATCGGTTCAAACCAAGTCTTGTAGGCTTGATCTTGAATATTGTCTTTAATAAAAGACAGACAGTTGTTCCATACTGATTGCGCAGTTTTAGTCATAAAATTGTAATTATCAGAAGTTGTTTTTTTGTTTTGTATAGGTTACCTTACAAAAATAATAAGGTCTTATTTTGCTCTTTATTTGGGTTAGCAAATATGTGAACAATTTTCTGTATAAAAAAGTTTTTTTCTATTGATTATGCGGAAAAAATATTGTAATGAGTATAGGGATTTTTAATTTAAATAAATAATATAATTTAGTATGAAAGAATATGAGTTTCAAGTTCGTGTGCGTTATGCGGAAACAGACCAAATGGGAGTGGTGTATCATGGTAATTATGCACAATATTTTGAAATGGGTAGGGTGGAATGGCTAAGAAACATGGGGGTTTCCTATAAATGGATGGAGGAAAACGGTGTTATGCTTCCAGTGGTGTCTTTGTCAATGAATTATAAGAAGCCTGCCCGATATGATGATTTGCTAACGGTTAAAACAATCTTGAAAAGTCAGACTTCTGTGAAGATAGAATTCGACTATGAAATCTATAATGAGGAAAAGGAGTTATTAACAACTGGATACTCAATGTTGGTGTTTGTGGACATGAAATCTGGTCGTCCAATTTTGCCTCCAGATTATGTTTTGGAGAAGATAAATGCCTTGTAAAAAAATTAAAGTTCGGTTATTTTAATTTCGTACAAACTTTCAAAAGTGTCCAATAAAATTTGGACATTTTTTTTTCTTGTGGCAATCTCAATTTCGCAATCCATTTCCATTTTTTGCGCTATAATTTGTAGATTTTTTTCTTTTATGATGCGCATCACTTTATTCATATTTGCATAGCCAAAAGAAATAATAAAATGAATGTCAATTGTTTTCTCAATAATTGCTGCATTTTCTAATGCCATTTGTGCAGTAGTTTTATAAGCTGTGATTAAACCGCCAACGCCGAGCTTTACGCCACCGAAGTACCTGACAACTACAATTAACACATTAGTAACCTCAAACGATTGTATTTGACCGTAAATTGGCATTCCAGCACTGTTATTTGGTTCGCCGTCATCATTAGCGCGATATTGAGTTTTTTCAATACCGATTTGGTAAGCATAACACCAATGTCTTGCTGAAAAATGATCTTTACGTAGTTTTTCTAAGATTTCTTTTACGTCTTCTTCGGAAGTCACAGGAAAAGCGTATCCAAAGAATTTACTGTTTTTTTCTTTAAATAGGACTTCTTCAGATGGAAGTGCAATAGTTTTGTATGTATCGTTTTCTAAGGTTGACATTTTTAATAAGTAACTAAAAATAAGGCAAATAAAGCCAATCCTATTCCGAAAGCATTCCGTTTTGAAATGGTTTCTTTGAAGAATAAGATGCCCACAAAGGTAGAAACTATTACGATAGCAATGTTATGAATGGTAAATAAAGTGGCACTTTGAAACGCTTTTGCTTCTAACATTTTCACTAAAAAGTAGAGTGCGAAGTAATTAGGAACACCTAAAATGATGCCGCCAATGATATTTTTTCCCTTGAATGCTATTTCGCCTTTTATAGATTTATATAGAAGTGCTAAAATTCCAACAACGAATGCAAATAAAAAAGTAACGGTAGAAAATAATTGTATTCTATTTGTTGGAAGGTAAAATGTTTGTAAGTATTTCAAACTAGAATCAATTATTCCGGCTCCAAAAAATACTAAAATCGGATAAAGTAGAAAATTACATTTTTTAGAAATTGAAGCTTCTTTCATCGATGTGAAGTAAACAGCAAGCAAAGCTATCGCTATTCCAATAATTTTAAGTGGACTTAGGTGCTCATTATATATGAAAACACCTAGTCCAACAGGAATAATAACGGACATTTTTGAAGCAACCGTTGCTACAGAAAGTCCGTTTAGCTGCGAAGCTAAAGTGGTGAAATAAAAATTCACAATAAAAACAATACCTAAGAGAATGCTTCCTATTAGCCAGCTCTGGTTTCCTACTTCATAAATGGTTGTTGATTCTTCTAAAAATAATAGCCCAACTAAAAAAGCCGTTAGATAATTAACGACAAGTGCTTGTAAGACATCAATGTCGTATTTGGCAAAAAGCTTAAATAGTACAAACGGTAACGTGTTGAATAAAATGCTTAGAAATAAATAAACCACTAATTATTCAATAATTTTTTTATCGAAAAGTTCAGTAACGTCATCTACTCCAGGTTGTAATGTCCAAACTAATAAACCCAATTCAGCAGCTACATCTGTATTTTTCTTGTTGTCGTCAACAAAAAGAGTTTTTTTAGGATTTAAGTTGTGATTGTTTATTACGTATTTGAATGTGTTTTCGTCTGGTTTTCTCAAGCCAATTTCGTAAGAGAAATATACTTTTTCAAAACAACTGTAAAAATCACGCGCGAAAGTTTGTCCCACATGATGTTCGAACTTTTCAATATGTGTATGATCGGTGTTGCTTAAAAGAAATAAGCGATATTTTGTAGCGATCATTTGAAGAAATTCTAATCTATATAAAGGAAAACTGCCTAAAATTGAATTCCAAGCGGTTCTAATTTCAGTCAATTCGGCATTTGGTAAATATTTTTGGAAACCTTGTAGAAATTCTAGTTCGTCAATTTTTCCAATTTCATACAGTTTGTTTAATTTATCTAAATCATCATGCCAAGCAGTTAACCCTAATTTTTTAAATTCGGTATCAATTGCTTCATTGTTTAAATCTAAAAAAACGTCTCCAAAGTCAAAAATAATAGCTTCAATCATAATTTCTGATTATATTAATGTGGTCTTTTATTATATCAAAACTAGAAGAGATTTCGCCATTTATCTTTGGCGCTTCCAATCCGTCTTGAAATTTTATACTTCCGTTAAAAATCCTTGCTTCGTCCCAAAGTCCTTCGTTTATAAAGGTTTGTAGCGTAGTTGTTCCGCCTTCTATCAATACAGATTGTATGTTGTTTTTATATAATATGTTTAAAATAGAATGGGCAAGGCTATTTCCAAAGATAGCATTTTCATAAGTACAATTTTCAGTTGATGTGAATTTTTTACTTTCTGTTATAAAAATTGTTTTTAGAGATGCGTCTTTAACATTGAATTTCTCTGAGATTTTACCAGTTTTATCCAAAACAATTCGAATAGGATTATTTCCTACAAAATCTCTTGCGTCTAATTTCGGATTATCTTCTAAAACCGTATTTGTTCCTACTAAAATTGCTTGCTCTTCCGTTCTCCACTTGTGGACCAATTGACGCGAATAGGGATTTGTAATCCAAACCGGAGCTAATTTGTCATGCTGAACTTGTTTCAGTATCTTTTTTGGAGCAATAAATCCGTCTGAAGTTTCAGCCCACTTTAAAACTACATAAGGTCGTTTTTTCTTATGAAATGTAAAAAATCGCTTGTTGAGTTCGTTGCATTCCTCTTCTAAAACGCCAATGGTTACGTTTTTACCACTTTCAACCAATCGTTTGATGCCATTTCCGGCTACTTTTGCGAAAGGATCAACCGTTCCAATTACTACATTCGGAATTTTATTGGCAATAATTAAATCGCAACAAGGCGGTGTTTTTCCAAAATGACTACAAGGTTCTAAAGTCACGTAAATCGTCGCATCTTTCAATAATGATTTGTCTTTTACAGCATTTACTGCATTGACTTCAGCGTGCGGTTCGCCAGCTTTTCTGTGCCAACCTTCGCCAATGATTTGGTCTTTGTAAACAACAACACTTCCTACTAAAGGATTTGGATAAGTAGTTCCCAAACCGTTTTTAGCCAATTCAATACAGCGTTTTATATAAAATTCGTGTTTAGTCATGATACAAAAGTAGCATTTTTAAGATTAAAATAATAAACATTTAAGTCAGGTAAGTTTAATAATTTTAAATATTTTACTATTTCTAATTTTATTCTCAGGATTGGAAAAACTTAAATGACTTATATGTTAAAAATTTAAAAGTACTAATCGGTTCAACCAATTTATGTATTTTTACCGCTATGATAATTAGAGAAATCCAACAAAAAGATAATGCGCAAATTGCCGAAGTAATTAGAGCTATTTTTCACGAATTAGATGCGCCAAAGATTGGAACTGCTTATGCCGATCCAATTTTAGATACTTTATTTGAAGTCTACCAATCGCCACGTTCCAACTATTATGTGGTTGAAAAAGATGGAAAAGTAGTAGGCGGTTGTGGAATTGCACCCTTAGAAAACGAAGCTATTTCTGTTTGTGAATTGCAGAAAATGTATTTTGCTCCTGAAATTCGAGGAAGCGGTTATGCCGAAAAAATAATTCAAAATTGTTTAGAATTTGCCAAAGCACAAAATTTCGAATTGTGTTATTTGGAAACTTTGTCTTTTATGACAACGGCTCAAAAGTTATATCAACGAATTGGTTTTGAAAATCTTTCTGCTCCAATGGGAAATACAGGTCATAATAGTTGTCAAGTTTGGATGATTAAACATTTATAATATGAAAATTAAGATTTTACTTCTAGTATTGGTTTCGGTAGTTGGATTTTCTCAAAAGAAGAAAATTAACCAAGAATATGATTACATCAATAATTATTATCAACTTGTGTATCAAGCGCATTTCGAATATTTGAATAAAGATTATCAAAAAGCTTATGATTTATTAAAAACGGCGGAAAAGAATTGCCCTTTGCTAAATCAGACAGGAATTTACGAGCCAAGAATTTTGGCAGAATGTGCTACGTTTTTAAATAAACCAAAAGAAGCAGTTTATTATTTAGAAATATTAGTTAGAGATTATGGCTATAATTTTAATAGCATAAAAAATGATTCTATTTTTCTCAATATTCAAAACACAAAGTCTTGGAAGAAATTACATCGAAATAAAGAAAAGTATGCTAAAAACTATATAGAGAAAGTAGATTTTAATTTACGAAAAGAGTTGCATCAAATGAAAATTGACGACCAAAGTGTTAGAACAAATGGATATGATGAAGAAAAAGCAAAGGTGGTTGATAGTGTTAATCAATTAAAATTGTATAAGATTGTTGTTGATTATGATTTTTTCCCCGGCCATTCATTTAATCAAGTTGGAAATTATAACGTAGATAATTATGATCCTGAAATCTCAGTTTTAGTAATGCATATTAGAAGTAGTAAAGCTGATTTTTGGAAGCCAATTTTACTTGACTTAATTAAAAGAGGTAGAGCGTCTGCTAAACTCTATGGTAATTTGTCAGACAGTATATTAAGAAGTAACGGAGTTTTTGATTATGGCATTTATCAAAATATTGAAAAAGAAAAGATTAATGATTACGGAAATTTAGATAAACGAAGAATTGCTGTTGGGCTGCCAACTTTAGCCTATCAAAATTTTGTTTACGAATATTGGGAAAATATGTTTAAAAAATATAATGAGCAAAATGAAAATTAAAGCGCTAAAATTTTACTTTTTCGAATCTTTAAAAGGAATTCACGATGAAAATGAAGTCGAAAGTTTCTTTTTCATCTTAACTGAATATTTGCACAATTTGAAACGAATTGATTTAGCTTTAAATCCGAATGTCGAAATTTCTGAAGCAGAAGTTCTAAAGTGGGAAGTTATAATTTCCCAATTAAAAACAGAAAAACCGATTCAATATATTATTGGCGAAACTTGGTTTTATGATTCGAAGTTTTATGTAAATGAACATACTTTAATTCCTCGCTCTGAAACAGAAGAATTGGTAGATTGGATTATTGAAACTGAAAATAAAAATAACAAAAGAGAAAAGCTAACGATTTTAGACATAGGAACTGGAACGGGTTGTATTCCGATTTCATTAAAGAAAAACATTCCTCAAGCCGAAGTTTCAGCGATTGACGTTTCAGATGAAGCTTTGAAAGTCGCCCGAAAAAATGCTGAATTAAATCAAGTTGAAATCAATTTTATCCTTCAAAATATTTTAGAAACGGAAGATTTAAAGCAACAATTTGAAATTATCGTTTCGAATCCGCCTTATGTGCGCAATTTAGAAAAACTGGAAATTAAGAAGAATGTTTTAGACTTCGAACCGCATTTAGCATTATTTGTTGAAGATACCGATGCTTTACTTTTTTATAGAAAAATTGCTCAACTAGCTCTAAAAAACCTAACGCCAAACGGATTATTGTTTTTCGAAATTAATCAATATTTAGGAAAAGAAACTGTCGAATTACTTGAAAATTTAGGTTTTAAAAATATCGAATTGAAGAAAGATATTTACGGTAATGATCGAATGATAAAATGTACAGTTTAAAATTGTAACACAAAGTTTCACAAAGTATTTTCACTAAGTTACACTAAGATTTAATTTAAAACTTTGTGTGCATTGTGTATTCTTTGTGGCTTTGTGGTTAAGAAAAACTTATTCATGTCTCAACGCCTCAACTGGATCTAATTTTGATGCCTTTACCGCAGGATATAATCCAGAAGCTATAGTTACAATAAATGTAGTTATTACCGCAGCAATTACTGCTGTCCAAGGAATCACAAAGGAGAAGCCAATGGCCGTAGCAATTCCCCAACCACTTAAAACACCTAAGATAATTCCTACCAAACCGCCTAACTGACCAATTACTAAAGTTTCAGTAAAAAATTGTCCAGCAATTGTCGTTCTCTTCGCACCAAGCGCTTTCCTAATCCCAATTTCTCGTGTTCTTTCTGAAACGGAAACCAACATAATATTCATCAACGCTATGGACGAACCGAATACCGTAATAATTCCAATTACCCAAGCTGAAATGCTTAAAACTGCTGTATTGGATAATAAAGTCTGAATTAAATCATCGCTTCTTTCAATTCCAAAATCATTTTTTGAAACCGGATTAAGTTTTCGAACTCTTCGCATTGTAATAATGGCATCATCTACCGCTTCGTCTAGCAATGCTTCATTGTCGACCATAACATCTAACGAATAATTAATATTTGGAGCAGAAAACAGAGAACGCGCCACTTGTATCGGAATTAAAACACGTAAATCCTGACTGTTTCCAAAAGTGGAACCTTTTTCCTTTAATACGCCAATCACTTTAAATTTTGCACCACGAATAGAAATTACTTTATCAATTGGATTTAAACCCGCAAACAAACCTTTTTCAAAATCAGAACCTAAAACGCAAACGTAATTGTTGTTTTCAATATCAAATGAATTGAAATTTCTACCACTTGCCACTTTTAAGCCTTTATTTGGACAAAAATTATCATCCACGCCCAAAATACTAATTTCAGGGTCGGTTTTCTTTTCACCATATTTCACTTCAACAGCTGAACCAGCAGTAAAAGATAGTGAAGTATTTGTAAAAGGGAAATTATATTTATCTTGAAAAGCCTTTGCTTCCGGATAACTAATTATTGAATTTACTCTTTGCGTAGCATCATTTTGATTGATTTCGGCAGAGAAATCGTATTGACTAATCGAAAAAGTATTAGCTCCCATAGAAGCAAAATCTTTTAGAATAGTATTCTCTAACGCCGAAACTACCGTTAGAATACAAACCAAAGCTGTAATTCCAATAGCAATAATCATCACGGTTAAAGATGTTCGCAAAGCCTGACTTTTAATAGAATCAAGCGCAATTTTCGTGTTTTCTTTAAATAATCCTACCATAACTATAAGACTAAAGAGTGTGTTTTTTGTTACATAATATTAATATTAAATATTTTAAACAGATAAGTCATTTAAGTTTACACTTTAACTTTTTAAGCTTTTAAAATACTCATATGACTTATATGTTTAATTAGTTTGCTATTTTTTTTTTAAACGTTGAATAAATCCGATATTTGCACAAGAAACGATTAGATTACCAATTCATAAAATTCTAAATTTCACCATGGCTCAAAAACCAAGTATACCAAAAGGAACAAGAGATTTTTCACCTGCAGAAGTAGCGAAACGCAATTATATTTTCAGTACGATAAAAGCGAATTTTGAGAAGTTTGGATTCCAACCTATTGAAACACCTTCGTTTGAAAATTCGGAAACTTTAATGGGAAAATATGGTGAAGAAGGCGATCGCCTGATTTTTAAAATTTTAAATTCAGGAGATTATTTAGGTAAGGCCGATGCTACTTTATTGGAAAATAGAGACAGCTTGAAGTTAACGAGTCATATTTCTGAAAAAGCATTGCGTTATGATTTAACGGTTCCGTTTGCGAGATATGTGGTGCAACACCAAAATGAAATTGAATTCCCATTCAAAAGATATCAAATTCAACCGGTTTGGAGAGCAGATCGCCCACAAAAAGGACGTTTCAGAGAATTTTTTCAGTGTGATGCTGATGTTGTAGGTTCGAATTCGCTTTGGCAAGAAGTAGAATTAGTGCAATTATATGATTCGGTATTTAGTCAATTGGGACTAGCTGGCGTTACTATAAAAATCAACAATCGTAAAATATTATCCGGAATTGCTGAGGTAATTGGTGCTTCGGATAAATTGATTGATTTTACGGTGGCTTTGGATAAATTAGATAAAATAGGGGAAGACGGTGTGAAAAAAGAGATGCTTGAAAAAGGGATTTCAGATGAAGCGCTAGTAAAAGTACAACCGCTATTCAATTTCACCGGAACAATAACTGAAAAAATACAAAAATTAGCTGATTTATTGGCATCATCTGAAGAGGGAATGAAAGGTGTGAGCGAATTGCAATTCATCTGTGATAACGTCGCTGCTTTAGGATTACAAACTGCTTTCTTAGATTTAGATGTAACATTGGCTCGTGGTTTAAATTATTATACAGGAGCAATTTTTGAAGTTTCAGCTCCAAAAGGAGTAGCGATGGGTTCGATTGGCGGTGGTGGTCGTTACGACGATTTAACCGGAATTTTTGGCTTGAAAAACATGAGTGGCGTTGGAATATCCTTTGGTTTAGACCGAATTGCTTTGGTAATCGAAGAATTGGGTTTATTTCCTGAAACAGTTTTAGCAACGTCAAAAGCGTTATTCTTGAATTTTGGAGATAAAGAAGCTTTGTATGCGATGCAAGCCATTGGGAAATTACGTCAATCGGGCATTAAAGTGGAATTATATCCTGATAATACGAAGATTGGGAAACAGTTTCAACACGCTGATAAAAGAGGAATTCCATTTGCAATTTTAGTAGGTGAGGAAGAAATGACGTTGAATGAATTTACGCTTAAAAACTTAGCTTCTGGTGAACAACAAAAAGTAGATTTTGCAACATTAGTTACTTTATTACAATAAATAATAGTGGAACTTCGTTTTGTGTTTAAGCGTTTCACTAGCGAATTTTTGAACCTTGATTTTACAGATTTTATAAATTAAATAAATTTCAAAGATAACTTTGCTATGGTTTTTAAATCTTAGTGTCTTTGCGATTAAAAAAAATAAAAATGAACAATATAGACGACGAAGCTAATAAAGTGATTTGGTCGCTTCAAAACAACAAACGTACTGAGGCAGAGCGTAATGTATTTCAGCCTACCGGAAAAAAACCGATGAATAAAAATCTGGTTTATGTTTTATCGGCTTTGGGAATTACGTTAGTCTTAAGTTATGTCTTAACGTTTTTTGCTAAGGAAACGATTAGTTTTTGTTTTTTACTAGAAACGTATTGCTTCAATTCGCTTGAAAATCCAATTGCTTTTACCTTTTTTATCTTCATGAATCTTTGGATTTTGATCCTTGGGGTAGGAATCGCCTATATTATAGGAAAGAAAATAGGAGATCATTTTAAGGTTTAATTTAAAATATTAGTATGAAAAAATTTATTGTTTTTGCGTTCATTTTTCAAGTATCTATACTTTTTTCACAAGGTTTAGATTATAATTTAAACTTTGACAATCCAGCACTTTCTAACTGGGTTATTGATGATGAAAATCAAAACTTCAAGTTTGATAAGGTTCAAAAAGTGAGCGGATCGCAATCACTTCTTTTAACAGATCCCGAGCAAAAAGGCAATGGAATAAGCAATGTTATAAGAGGTTCTTTTGAAGGCGAATCTATACGTCTTAAAATCTATTTGAAAACCGAAGATGTCAAACAAGCTTTCATATATTTGATTGTTGGCACTGATAAAGTTGAAAAGTATTTTAATTTAGGCCCTACTTTAGAAGGAACTAACGATTGGAAAGCATACGAAGTGACCCTTCCTTATACGCCAGACTGTGATAAAATTACCATCGCGGCTAATTTTTCTGGCGGTCAAATTTGGTTGGACAATGCCTCTTTAGAAATAAATGAAATCGCTATAGAAAATCTAAAACCCGGAAAATTTATTTCAGTTGAAAGAGAAAATTCAGGATTTAAGTTAAAAAATAATTTATCAAAAAACGAAACGAAAAATTTATTTTTATTAGGGAAAATATGGGGTTATTTAAAATATTATCATCCTACTCTTACATCGAACAGTAAAAATTGGGACAATGAGCTTTTTGATAATCTTCCTCTAATATATTCAATGAATTTTGAAAAGGATGTTTTAAATTGGGTAAAAAAGCTTGAAGAGGGTGAAATTACGAAGTACGATTTTAGCAATAATAACTTTAAACAAGCAGGCAATTTAGGCTGGATTGATAAGGGTTTTAAGACAGCAGATTTAAAACGTGTACTTTTAAATGTTGCTAATTTTAAGAGAGAAATTAAACAGTATACAGTTACGAGCAGTGAAGAAAGTGGTCTGAGTTTTCAAAACGAATTTGCATACGAATCAATGAATTCTAGTGATGATGGAATTAAAATTTTAGCATTATTTAGATTTTGGAACGCTATAGAATATTGGTATCCTTATAAAAATTTAATTTCTAAAAACTGGGATGACGTGCTTATGCAGTTTATTCCAAAGATCGTTGCTACTAAGACAGAACTGGATTATGCATTATGTCTTAATGAATTAGTAGTCCAAATAGAAGATACACACGGTATGTTATTTCCAAATGAGTTAACAGGTGAATATTTTGGCAATTATTCTTTATCAATAAATACAAAATTCATTAAAGATAAGCTTGTAGTAACTCATGCTATGGAAGAATCAAATCTTATTGCTGGTGATATTCTTACTTCTATTGATGGTAAATCAATTGCATCTTTGAAAGCGGATTTGAAAAAATATAATGTTGCTTCTAACGATAAAACAACACTCAGAAATCTGGCTACAGAAATTAATCGTACTAATAAAGATGATGTAAAGCTTGGGATAGAACGCAATGGAAAGAAAGTACAGTTAATTTCAAAAACTATTAAATTGAATGAAGTTAATAGTGCATCTAAAAATTCGTACGAAATAAATGAAAAAATAGGCTATTTAAATGCTGAAAATGCTTCTGTACAACAGATTGATAGTTTATTCCAAAGTTGGAACAACAAAAAAGCAATTCTAATTGATCTAAGAAATTACCCGAAAGAAAATATAGCTTTTGTAGTTTCTCGTCATTTGCACAAAAAAGAATTTGTGGTTTTTCAGGCAACTGAAGCAAAACTAGAATATCCGGGATATTTTGCGCCAATACCAGAAATTAAACTTGATGAGTTTATTAGTCCCGCTTATGAAGGATTGATTTATGTTCTTGTAGATGAAAACAGTCAAAGTAAAGCAGAATTTAGTGCAATGGTATTGCAATCCTATCACAAAACAAAAGTTATCGGAAGTCAAACCGCCGGAACGGATGGTGCTGCTTCATTTTTTATTTTACCAGGAAACTACACTGCGTACTTTACCACTCAAGGTATGTACTATTCAGATTGGAAGCCTGCTCAAAAAATTGGAATTGTACCTGATGTAAATATTGAAAGCACACTTATAGATATTAAAAAAGGAACAGACGCTGTTTTAAATAAGGCAATTGAATTGGCGAATCAGTAGTTACTATTATTTTTCTCCTTTAAAAATCTCCTTAACAGCAATTTCATAGTTTTTACTATTTCCTGCTTTTTTAATCTTTTTATAGGTTTTTTGTGGATTAGAAAATGATTCCGAAAAGTATTCCCAAAATCCCAACATCTTCATACGAATAGGTGTTGGCCCAGATAAATACGCGTCATATTCTTGATAAATGGTATCGTGAAATTCTTCAAAAATTTCAAATCTGTTTTTCGGATATTCGGCAGTATCATTTTTAATCATCGAAGGTAAAAATGGATCCGAAATTAAACCCCTTCCAATCATAAAATGATCGATTGAAGAAAAACGTTCTTGCATTTCTTTAAACTTCGCTACAGTCGTAATATCGCCGTTGTAGTATAATTTATGTTTGGTATGTGCTAAACAATTTTGAAATGAATCTAAATCAACTCCACCTTTGTATAATTGTTTGCCAATTCTTGCATGAATCGCAATATTTTTAATTGGATATTGGTCTAAAATTGGAAAAACATCTAAAATTTCAGTCGGATTTTCGTAACCCATTCGCATTTTCATTGAAACAATTATATCTGTTTCATTATGAACACGCTTTAAAATATGTTCAATTTGATCCGTATTTTTAATCAATCCTGAACCCATTCCACATTTTGCAACCATGGGATAAGGACAACCTAAATTCCAGTTCAATTCTTTGTAACCTAATTCCTGAACGTACTTCGCCACAAATAGAAATTCGTCCGCATCACTAGTGATGATTTGTGGAATAACTTCTAATGTCGTGTTGTTTTCTGGTAGAATATCTCTTTCATAAGAACCTTTAATGACTAATTTTCCGTTTAGTTTTATGTAAGGCGAATAGAAAGTGTCTATCCCTCCAAAGTATTTGTGGAACGCATTTCTAAATCTAAAGTCGGTAAATCCTTGAAGTGGAGATGATAATAAGGTTGTATTCATAGTTTGCAAAGATAGTAGATTTCTAGTGAAATCATTCTCTCTTTTGCGCGAATAACCAATCGTACATTGCATCTTCGTGAAAAAGTTGCTCCACACTACTGTGATTTCCACCTTTTATTATCGTGAAAATTAAATTTGCTTTTTTATTACACTTTTTAATAGCGTTCACAACTTTCTCTGATTCCGAAATAGGAACAATAAAATCTTTATCGCCGTGTTGGATCCAAAGTGGAATAGTTCCTAGTTTGCATCCGTCAGCGGTATTTCCACCACCGCAAATAGCGACAGCCGCTGTGATTTTATCAGCGTGTTTTCCGGCAAAATGGAGTGTTCCATAACCGCCTAAACTCATTCCGCAAACATAAATTCTAGTATTATCAGTATTATAGTTTTTTTGAACGTATTCTAAAACTTCTAAAACTTTGTCAGGATTCCAACTTCCTTTCGCTAATTGAGGGGCAATAACTATAGCCGGAATCTTTCTTCCTTTTTCCATTGCGCGTAATACACCATAGCGTTTCACGCGATTTAAATCAGTTCCCGAAAGACTTTTTCCATGAAGAAAAATAAAAATAGGCTGTTTCTCGTTCTTTTCAGCAGTCGGAACATTGATCCAAAATGGATAAGTAGTTTGGTTAGTGATTGTTTTTAATTGGGCAATACCTAAAGTAGAGCCAATGAAAAACATAAGAATATAAAGTGATTTCATAAATTATTTTTAAGCTTTTTCAGTATTTCTGAAGTTAGCTTGTTCAATTTTCAATTGGTAATTAATGATAACTAAAATAATCACTTTATAATCCTGTTTGTGTAAAGGATTTTTAAAGAATTTATTTTTTAGAAATCAATTTGTCATATTTTTCAATTTGCTCAGGTGAAAGCGACTTTTTGATTTCTGCATTAAATTCGTCTCCAATTTTACTTATTTTATCTCTCTTTTCTATGTCAGAATAAGCAGTAGATTCAATTATTTCTTTTGTTATGGCTTGATTGTCATTGATTAAATTACGTACAATAGCTTCTTGGAATCCATCAAGATTTAATTTGTCTTTTAAAATTTCAACTAAATCAATTTGTTTATTTTTGTTTTTCTTTTTGTTTTCATATTGTCCAGCACCAATAGATCTATTGACCTGTGCTGACAATGTTGTAATCGAAAAAATAAAAATAATTACAAGAAAAATCTTTTTCATACTTTAAGAAATTGGTTCGGCGTACAAATCAAATTCAGTAGCATCTGTTACTTTTAAGTTTACAAAATCTCCTGTTTTTAAATAGTATTTAGAAGCATCAACTAAAACTTCATTATCCACATCCGGACTATCAAATTCAGTTCTTCCAATGAAGTGTTGTCCTTCTTTTCTGTCAATAACACATTTAAAAGTCTGACCAATTTTTTCCTGATTCAAATCCCACGAAATTTGCGATTGTAAATCCATGATTTCAGCAGCACGTGCTTGTTTCACTTCTTGCGGTACGTCATCTTCTAAAACGTAAGCTCCCGTATTTTCTTCATGCGAATAAGTAAAACAACCTAAACGTTCAAACTTCATTTCCTGAACCCAATCACGAAGAATTTCAAAATCTTCTTGTGTTTCACCAGGATATCCAACAATTAATGTTGTTCTAATAGCCATTCCAGGAACTCTTTCTCTGAATTCTTGTAATAACTTAGTTGTTTTTTCTTTGGTTGTTCCACGCTTCATAGATTTCAGAATTTTGTCTGAAATATGTTGCAACGGAATATCAATATAATTACAAATCTTTGGTTCGCGTTTCATTAAATCTAAAACATCCATAGGAAAACCAGTCGGGAAGGCATAATGCAAACGAATCCATTCAATTCCTTCTACTTTTGAAAGGTTTTCTAATAATTCGGCGAGATTACGTTTTTTGTATAAATCCAATCCGTAATACGTTAAATCTTGAGCAATTAAGATCAATTCTTTAACACCGTTTTTCGCTAAACCTTCTGCTTCTCTCACTAATTTTTCAATCGATTGCGAAACGTGAGTTCCACGCATCAATGGAATCGCACAAAAACTACAAGGTCTATCACAACCTTCCGCAATTTTTAAATACGCGTAATTTTTTGGCGTAGTCGTTAAACGTTCTCCCAATAATTCGTGTTTATAATCTGCTCCTAAAGCTTTCAATAATAAAGGTAATTCTGTAGTACCAAAATATTGATCCACATCCGGAATTTCCTTTTCTAAATCAGGACGATATCTTTCCGATAAACATCCAGTTACGAATACTTTATCAACAATTCCTTGCTCTTTTTTTTCTACATATTCCAAAATCGTATTGATCGATTCTTCTTTTGCATTGTCAATAAAACCACAAGTATTAATTACAACGATGTTTCCTTCTTGTTCATGAGCAACGTCTTTGCCACTGGCTTTCAACTGTCCCATTAAAACTTCGCTATCATAGGTGTTTTTTGAACATCCTAGCGTAATTACATTGATTTTATTTTTCTTTAACGATTTGGTTCTCATGCTTTTAAATTTGAGGTGCAAAATTACATAAAATAATCAGTAGAAGCACCAGCTATTGTGAATTTTTTAAAGGTTTGGTCCCGCTGTCCGTTTTATCTTTTTTCATCTTCTAAGTTTGGTAAACTTAAAAGATAAAAAAAGGATGCCACTCCCATCGGGGCTAGTAGCTGAGGTCGGTCCAAAAAAAAACCACTTCGATTGAAAAGTGGTTTTGTATAATATTTTAAATTCTTAGAAGTTAATAGAGTAGGTAAGCGTTACGTTGTTATTTGTAGTTCTTATTCTAGCTGTATCGTTCATTCCTGAAGAAATTAATGCCATGTTGTAATTTCTGTGGTCATTTGCGTAAGCTAAATCTAATTTACTTTCACCAAAATTATAACCAATCCCTGTTGAATATCCCGTTAAATCACCCATTGCAAAATCGTTTTTGTATGGACTTTCTTCAAAGCGATAGCCGCCACGAACACTCCATTGCTTTATTTTGTATTCCCCACCAATTCTTAATTCGTATGCGTTTTGAAATAGGTTATCCATATCAGTATTTAAATTACGGTATGTGTCATCGCTTGTTGGTTTAAATTTTGTGTTGCTATAATCTTTCATTGCGTAATCAATACTTAACAAACCTATTTTGTCAAATATGTAAGCAGCACTAACTGTCCATTTACTAGGTGTTTGTATTTTGTAAGTATCGTAAAGATTCGTTGTGTTTGGTGCTATAACCTCACGAAAATCGCTAACGCCATCGGTTCTAACAACTATTAAGCGTTGTGCTAATTCATCATTCAAGCGATACCAAGTTGGAGACTCATAAGCAATTCCACCTCTAAAACTTTCTGTAAATTTATAGATAGCTCCTAAATTCAGTGAGAATCCTGTACCGTAAGTATACAATTCGTTGTCAAATTGAATGTCTGTAGCAGTAAAACCAGTATCATTTAAACGATTGTTATTACTTTCATATACAGATGAACTTTTTAGGTAATCTGTGAAATGTGCATTTAAGTTAATTCCTAAAAACAATTTGTTTTGATAAGAAGTCGCAAAATTAAAAGATAATTTGCCATTATAACCTGTAGTAGTAACATAGTTGTCTTGGTAATAATTTCCACTAGTCTCTACATTACTGAAATAAGATTCAGGTGCGTCAGTATCAATTAAATAACCTTGAAAAGCTAACATTGCTTGTTGTGCAGGAAAACCTAATCCACTAGTCTGTCCTAAATAAGTATATAATTCAGTGATTGATTCTCCTTGTTCTGTTACAACATATTCAAGAGGTAGGCCTTGTGCTTTATCTAAGAAATAACGATCAATAGAGTTATTTGGGTTTACTCCAGCATTAAAGAAGCGATTGTCAAAATCATTAGTGTTTTCATAATTTAAACCCACTACAATTTTAGACCAATCAGATTTCCCTGACTTATCATTAAAAACTAAAACGGCTCCAATCTGATTTAAATCTAATGTGCTAAATTTGTCATTTGTTACATTTCCAAAGTAATTGGAGTTGTTTTTAGAGTTAAAACTACTTCCTGAAATACTTGCATAGTTGTTGTTAAAAAATGCTGAACCTGCAGGATTGACATTGATAGCAGACATATCGCCTCCAACAGCTCCAAAGGCGCCACTCATTCCTCTAAAGCGAGCCGTTCCTGTTAAATTATTTGTAGCATATCGCAATGCGTCATTTATTGTGGTCTCTTGAGCAGTTGACAGCATAGCGCTACCTAACAAGAGTGATACTATAATTTTTCTCATTTTATTTATTTTATAAGATAGAATTCTAAATGTAACAATTAACCGCGTCCGCCTCTGCCACCGCTAGAAGTACGTCCGCCACCGCCGCCAGAAGAGCTACCGCCTGAACTTCTTGGAGTTGAATAGCTATTGTTGCTTCTAGGGCTTGAATTAGAATTATCTCTAGTTGTGTTTGTTCTTGCCGGAGTTGAATTATCTCTTGGTGTAGAGGTTCTTGGTGTAGAAGTTCTTGGGGGAGTAGAGTTATCTCTAGGCGTAGAAGTCCTAGGCGTAGAAGTCCTAGGCGTAGAAGTTCTTGGCGTTGAGTTAGAATTATCTCTTGGTGTGTAAGTTCTTGTTGGAGCGGAATTGTTTCTTGGCGTAGAAGTTCTAGGTGTTACAGTTCTTGTTGGAGAATTTGTGTTTCTTGTATTATTTATTCTCGAAGTTCTAGAGAAGTTAGTATTTGTTCTTCCTTGGGTATTATAATTCCCTGAATTTCTTCCAGAATTCCCGTTGTAATAACCATCACCACCTCTTCTTCCAGCGTTTCTTACTGTATTTCTTCCATAGTAACCACCGTAGTAACCATTGTTGTAATAGCCATTATTGTAGTAACTGTTATAATATCCATTGCCCCAGCCTGATCCATAATAACCTCCCCAGCCGTTTCCGTACCAAGAATTCCATCCATAGCTTGGGCCGTACCAAGAACTGAAGCCAATTCCCCAGCCACTTCCATAATAGCCACCATATCCATAATTAGAATATCCCCAATATGGAGAATACCAATTATTCCAACCTGAGTTGTAATAATTGACAGTTACATCAGAAGCATTATTTCCCCAGCCTGCGTAGCTGTTATTATTGTTATAATCATTTCTGTAGACTGTTACAACCGTATCTTGATCTTGCGATTCATAATTTTCTACATCAGTGAAATACGAATAATCTTCTTGCATAGCTCTGAATTGTTGCGTATACTCATTAGATTTTTCAATATTTTGTTCACTATATTTGTTCTCAGTTCGCTCTTGTGGGCGTTCTGCAGATTTGTAAACACCATCGTTATCATAATACGATGAATTTTGGTACGAACCACATGAAGTGGTGAATATTGCTAATAGACCAAGTATGGAAAAAGCAATGTATTTTTTATTAATAGTAGAATAAGTTTTCATAGCGCTTATTTTTTTATTGTTGGACACCTCAAATTTAACTATTTTTGTCGAACTTTATAGTTAAAATTAATATAACAATTTTTATGCCAATTTATTCATTATGAGCAAGAACTTAACAACAAGAGCAGAAGATTATTCCAAATGGTATAATGAATTAGTCGTAAAGGCTGACTTAGCTGAGAATTCAGGAGTTAGAGGGTGTATGGTAATTAAACCCTATGGCTATGCAATTTGGGAAAAAATGCAAGCTCAATTAGATAAAATGTTTAAAGAAACAGGACATGAAAATGCGTATTTTCCGCTTTTTGTGCCTAAAAGTATGTTTGAAGCCGAAGAAAAAAATGCAGAAGGCTTTGCTAAAGAGTGTGCAATTGTAACACATTACCGTTTAAAAAACGACGAAAATAACCCTGGAAAATTAATGGTTGACCCAAATGCAAAACTGGAAGAAGAGCTAATTGTTCGTCCTACTAGTGAAGCTATAATTTGGTCAACTTATAAAGGTTGGGTCCAGTCTTACAGAGATTTACCTTTATTGATCAACCAGTGGGCAAATGTGGTGCGATGGGAAATGAGAACGCGTTTGTTCTTAAGAACTGCGGAGTTTTTGTGGCAAGAAGGGCATACGGCTCACGCAACACGCGAGGAGGCAATTGAAGAATCTGAAAAAATGATGCATGTTTATGCTGAATTTGCTCAAGAATTTATGGCAATTCCAGTGGTGAAAGGATTAAAAACAGAAACAGAACGCTTTGCAGGGGCAGAAGAAACCTACTGTATCGAAGCTTTGATGCAGGATGGAAAAGCATTGCAAGCGGGAACTTCTCACTTTTTAGGTCAAAATTTCGCAAAAGCATTTGATGTGAAATTCGCAAACAAAGAAGGGAAGCAAGAATATGTTTGGGGAACGTCTTGGGGTGTTTCAACGCGTTTAATGGGAGCTTTAGTAATGACGCACTCAGATGATAAAGGATTGGTTTTACCTCCAAATTTGGCACCTATTCAAGTTGTGATTGTGCCTATTTACAGAACAGAGGAGCAATTTGACGCTATTTCTGAGCAAGTCAATGGTTTAATGACAGAATTGAAAAAACTAGGCGTTTCTGTAAAGTTTGACAATAGAGATACTCAAAAACCGGGTTTCAAATTTGCTGAGTGGGAATTAAAGGGTGTTCCTGTCAGAATTGCTGTTGGACCTAACGATTTAGAGAATGGAACGTATGAAGTGGCAAGAAGAGACAATTTGTCAAAAGAAGTCGTTTCTAAAGAAGGAATTGAAGTTTATATCCAAAATTTATTGAAGAGAATTCAAAGCGATTTATTCACTAACGCATTGAATTATAGAGATTCGCATATTACAGAAGTAAATTCTTTCGAAGAGTTTAAAGAAGTTTTAGAAACTAAAGGTGGCTTCATTTCTGCACATTGGGATGGAACAGCTGAAACAGAAGAGAAAATTAAAGATCTTACAAAAGCAACAATTCGTTGTATTGCATTAAATAGAGTGGAAGAGGCGGGAAGCTGTGTGCTTACTGGGAATTCTTCAAATGGACGAGTGCTTTTTGCTAAGGCGTATTAAAAAAAACGAAAATTTTTGGCCTAGGTCTTGCAGATATCAAAATAAGTTGTATTTTTGCACTCGCATTACAGAAATAATGTAATGGCCCGTTCGTCTATCGGTTAGGACGCATGGTTTTCATCCATGTAAGAGGGGTTCGATTCCCCTACGGGCTACAAGTTGAGAATACAAAAAAGAATAGGTTAATGGCCCGTTCGTCTATCGGTTAGGACGCATGGTTTTCATCCATGTAAGAGGGGTTCGATTCCCCTACGGGCTACAGAATTAGTTGTAAATAAGTTTTGTAAAATAATAGTTGGTGTCTCGAGTATTATTTTATTAGTTAAAACCAAAGTGACTGTTTTAAAGTTGTGGGAGGTTTTTCTTTTTTAACTAGTAGTTTATAACAATTATTACAATTAAAAAAAAGAACAAAATGGCAAGTCATCAATCTGCTTTAAAAAGAATTAGAAGTAACGATAAGAAAAGAGTGTTGAACAGATACCAACACAAAACTACTCGTAATGCAATCAAAGCTATTCGTTTAGCTACTGACAAAGCTGAAGCAACTGCAAAGTTATCATCAGTTTTCTCTATGATTGACAGGTTAGCTAAGAAAAATGTTATTCATAATAACAAAGCTTCTAACATAAAATCTAAATTATCAAAATTCGTAGCTACGTTATAATAATGTACTCGTAATTATAATAAAGCTCTCTTTTTTAGGGAGCTTTTTTTTGTTTCCAATATTTTTTTCGTAAAGTATTGATTACTATAGTAAATTAAAAAAAATAAAGATTATATTTGCACCCTTAAAAATTAATAAATGACTCCTATTAGAAACATTGCAATTATTGCTCACGTCGATCACGGTAAGACTACCATAGTAGACAAAATTATGTACCATTGTCAACTATTTCGTGAAAACGAAAATTCAGGAGATTTAATCCTTGACAATAACGACTTGGAACGTGAAAGAGGTATTACTATTACTTCTAAGAACGTTTCGGTAATGTATAAAGGAACAAAAATAAATATTATTGACACTCCAGGTCACGCTGACTTTGGTGGTGAGGTTGAACGTGTGCTTAATATGGCAGATGGTGTATGTCTTTTAGTAGATGCATTTGAAGGTCCTATGCCACAAACGCGTTTTGTACTTCAAAAAGCAATTGATTTAGGATTAAAGCCTTGTGTAGTTATCAATAAAGTTGATAAAGAAAACTGTACGCCAGAAGAAGTTCATGAAAAAGTATTCGACTTAATGTTCGAATTAGGTGCTACAGAAGATCAGTTAGATTTCCCTACAGTTTATGGATCTGCTAAAAACAACTGGATGTCAGATGATTTTAGAGTTCAAACTGAAAACTTAGAGCCTTTATTAGATATGGTACTTAAACATGTACCAGCTCCTAAAGTATCTGAAGGAACACCTCAAATGTTAATTACTTCATTAGATTTCTCTTCTTTCACAGGTCGTATTGCGATTGGTCGTTTAGAAAGAGGTGTATTAAGAGAAGGTATGCCAATTTCTTTAGTAAAGAGAGATGGTAAAATAATCAAATCAAGAATTAAAGAACTTCATACTTTCGAAGGTTTAGGTCGTAAAAAAGTTGAAGAAGTAATTGCTGGAGATATCTGTGCAATTATTGGAGTAGAAGGTTTCGAAATTGGTGATACTATCGCTGATTATGAAAATCCAGAAGCTTTAAAAACTATTGATATTGACGAACCAACTATGAGTATGTTGTTTACAATTAACGATTCACCATTCTTTGGTAAAGAAGGTAAATTTGTAACTTCTCGTCATATTAGAGATCGTCTAACAAAAGAATTAGAGAAAAACTTAGCTATGAAGTTAGGTGAAACTGATTCTGCTGATAAATTTATGGTTTTTGGTCGTGGTGTACTTCACTTATCTGTTCTTATTGAAACAATGAGAAGAGAAGGTTATGAATTACAAATCGGTCAGCCACAAGTAATCATCAAAGAAGTTGATGGTGTTAAATGTGAACCAATTGAAGAATTAACTATCGATTTACCAGAAAATCTTTCAGGTAGAGCAGTAGAATTCGTTTCGCTTCGTAAAGGTGAAATGCTTTCTATGGAAGGTAAAGGAGAACGTATGATTATTAAATTTAACATTCCATCTCGTGGAATTATCGGTTTAAGAAATCAATTACTTACTGCTACAGCTGGGGAAGCAATTATGTCACACCGTTACATTGGATATGAACCATTAAAAGGTGATATTCCTGGACGTAATAATGGATCGTTAATTTCTATGGAAAATGGAAAAGCAATTCCTTATTCTATTGATAAATTACAAGATAGAGGTAAATTCTTCGTTGATCCTAACGAGGAAATCTACGAAGGTCAAGTAATTGGAGAAAATAGCCGTGGCGATGATATGTGTATCAACGTGACGAAAGCTAAGAAACAATCAAACGTTCGTTCTTCAGGAAATGACGAAAAAGCGAGAATTATCCCGCCAATCAAATTCTCATTAGAAGAAGCGTTAGAATATATCCAAAAAGATGAATATGTTGAGGTAACTCCAAAATCAATTCGTCTTCGTAAAATTTATCTGACAGAAAACGATAGAAAACGTTTTAAAATAGCATAAATCTAAATCCCGATGAAAATCGGGATTTTTTAGCATATACTAGCATGGAAATAAAATTAAAATACGGAATTGATAATTTGCTTTTCGGAATGAAAGAGCAAGATGTTATCAAAGTATTGGGAAAACCCGATACACAATATAAAGACGAAGAAGAAAACGTTGTCTTTATGTACAACGCAAGAAAATTACGTTTGATTCTTTACAAAGAAGAAGATTATAAATTAGGATACATTACCACTTCAGAGCCAAGTGCAAAATTATTTGGAACAACTTTGATCGGAAAGAACTGGAGTGAAATTTTTCCAATTCTAGAGAAAAATAAGCTAAAAGCTTTCGAAACAGATACCATCGAAGGAATGATGAGTTATTTTAACGAAGACAATTGGATTTTTTTCCATGTGGATTACAATGAGATTGTAAAAGTGGAAGTAGGAGCTGTTTTTAGCGATAAAGACGACTTCGATTGGAAGTTCTAATATTGTAGTCATAAGATTATAAAGAAGCCTTAAAACAATGCGTTTTGAGGCTTTTTTGTTGTTTAAATTTTCGAAAGTATTTATGTTTTAACTTTTTTAAGAAATTAAAGTCTTTTCATGCATGATTTGTTGTTGCGCTAAAAAAAAATGTCACACTAAAATAATTTCAGTATGACATTTTTACAAGTAGAGCCAGTCGGCTTAATTTTTATCTCTTTTATTTCGAAGGTTGCGTTTCTAAGATTTCCACTTCAAAAATTAGATTGGCATTTCCAGGAATTACACCGCCAGCACCAGCCTCGCCATATGCAAGATTTGAAGGGATGAATAACGTAATTTTGTCACCAAATGATAACATATTAACACCTTCTAAAAAACCAGCGATTAAACCTGTTTTATTTGCATATTTAAATGGAAAAGGAGCGTAGCCATTTCCATCTTTTCTGCTTTGATCAAATTTTCCATTAGTTCTTGAAACATCTTCATGGCTGCTGTCAAATAAAGTTCCATCTTCAAAATACCCCGAATAATGAACAAATATATTTGCACCATCAGCTGGTTTTTTGCCATCACCTTTTGCAGTAATTACATATTCTAAGCCAGACGGAGTTTTAATTGCAGTAGCTCTTAAAGCATTTAATGACGTTACTTTAGCGGCTTTAATTCCTACTAATTTCGCTTCAATTTCTTTTTTCTTTTGTGCTTCTATTTCTGCTTGAATTTTTTGTTTTTCAGCAAGAACTGCTACTAAAGCTTTCTTAGCTTCATCATTTTTCACAGCTTGAATCTTATCATTTTCTTCTTTCTTGTCAAAATAATCATTGAAAATTTTATCCGCTTTGAATTTTTTAGCTTCTTTTCCTTTTCTAATAATGACAACAGAATTTATTACATCGTTTTGCTCGATTTTATCTATAATTTCTTGCCCTGTAATAACGTGACCAAAAACAGTGTGTTTTCCGTCTAACCAAGCAGTTTGTTTGTGTGTAATGAAAAATTGACTTCCATTTGTTCCCGGTCCTGAATTTGCCATAGATAATATTCCAGGACCTTCATGTGTTAAGTCTGTAATTTCATCTATAAATTTATAACCCGGTTCGCCTGCACCAGTTCCATCTGGACAACCACCTTGCACCATAAAATCTTTAATTACTCTGTGAAACTTCAAACCATTATAGAACGGTTTTCCTTTAAAAGAGTCTTTAACTTGGTTGTTATTTCCTTCCGCTAACGAAACAAAACTCGCCACGGTTATAGGTGTTTTTTGAAATTCTAATGCAACAACTATAGTTCCTTTTGTCGTATTGATTTCGGCAAACATCCCTTCTTGCTTTTTGCTCTGCGCAAACCCTAAAGTAATGCAGCTTAGCGCGATGGCAATAGTTTTAACTATGTTTTTCATTGTAATTATTTTGTTGGGTTTTCTAAAATTTCAATTTCAAAAATAATATTTGCATTTGGTGGAATAACTCCTCCTGCACCTTGCTCACCATAAGCTAAATTAGCGGGAATGTATAATTTTGCCTTTCCACCGTAATTTAGCATCTTAATTCCTTCGATAAATCCAGGGATAAATTGTAAGTCATTCATTTTTGCTGGGTACGGACTATATCCATTTTGTGCTGCTTTGTTGCCGTTGTATGAGCCATATTGTTTTGCGCTCTCTTCTATAGTAGTATCAAATTGCATTCCGTTTTCTAAGAATCCTGAATAGTTGATTAAAACGCTGCTGTTTGCATCTGGTTTTTTATCAGATCCTTTATCAGTAATTTCGTAAATTAATCCAGAAGCGGCTTTCGTTCCATTTTCTTTTAAAGCATTGATTTCTTTTACCTTATTCTCTAATAAAATTCTTCCTTGCTCTTCCTCTTCTTTTTGTTCCTTTTCTACTTTTGAATAGTAGTTTTTAAATATTTTAATGGCATCAAACTTTTTAGCATCAGTCCCAATACGGATAATTGTAACTTTATCAATGATGTCATTTGCTTCAATCAAATTGATAACTTCTAATCCTTCAACTACTTCGCCAAAAACGGTGTGCATATTATCTAACCACGGAGTATCTTTATGGGTAATAAAAAACTGACTTCCGTTTGTTCCAGGTCCAGCATTTGCCATTGATAATATTCCAGCTTTACTGTGTTTTAAATCAGGATGAAATTCATCTTTAAATTTATAACCAGGTCCTCCAGAACCGTCACCATTAGGATCGCCTCCTTGAATCATGAATTCAGGAATTACTCTATGAAACTTTAAGCCATCATAAAAAGGCTTTTCTTTAAATTCATCACTTACAAATTGGTTTTTACCTTCGGCAAGTGTAATGAAATTGGCAACTGTATTTGGAACTTTTTTGTACTCTAATTGTACAATCATATTTCCTTTAGAAGTTTCTATTTCAGCGTAGATTCCCTCTTTTAGCTGGTCATAAGATTTTGTACAAGAAGTGAAAAGTGCTAGTAAGCTTACTAGTAAAATTGAAATTGGTCTCATTGTTTTCATTTTTATTTTGCTTGTGTATCTGTTTTAAAGTCATTTAATGTAACCGTACAAATCAATGGTTCGTTTGTACTGATTTTTTTATTATCGCCATGATAACCGTATGCCATGTGCGATGGAAATAGGAAAGTAACCGTTTCTCCTTTTTTCATAAGTTTGATACCATCACGCAATCCCGTCATTATGTTTTCTTTATCTACATAATAGACTTGCGGTTTGGTTTCAACTTTAGAATAGATAACATTACTCTCTAAATCCTTTATTTCGTATTCATAATACACAATATCACCTCTTTTTGGAAAAGATAGCGCTTCGTCTATTTTATGATCATACTTATACCAATATCCTTTGCTTGAAGCTACATATTGTTTAAGCGTATCATTTTTAATCACTGAATCGATTAGGTTTTCTTCGCTAGCTACTAATATTTTATTTCGTTCAATTGATTCTTTGATAAAAGTTCCTGATTTGTGCGAAACAGGCTGGCGCGCTTGTTGCTGTTTTGAACAACTTGCAGATAGAAGTGCCATCGAAGCGATTAGTAGGTAGGAATATGGTTTCATTTTTATTTTTTTTCTGATGCTAAAATAGCAATAAATTTTTGTACTGTTTCTTCAAGTGGCAAAAAAGATTTTCCACCAGCGGCATTAATGTGACCGCCACCTTCAAAATGAGTGCGTGCAAATTGGTTTACATCAAAAGCACCTTGCGAACGGAATGAGATTTTCACAATTCCTTCTTCTTTATTCTCGATAAAAATCGCTGTAAAATCGATCCCTTTTATGCTAAGGCCATAATTAACAATACCTTCTGTATCGCCTTTTTGATGACCAAATTCATTCAATTCATCTTGACTTAAGGTAATATATGACGTTTTGTATTCGTTTAATATCTTTAAATTCTGCAATGCTTTTCCTAACAATAATAAACGATTATAGGTAGAATCATCAAACAGTAAATTATGAATCTCACTATTGTTGATGCCTCTATCAATCAAATCTGCGACACATTTATGAGTAGCACTTGTTGTTTTTGGGAAACGAAATCCGCCTGAATCTGTTACAATTCCGGTGTATAAACATGTTGCAACTGTTTTGTTTAGCAAGTTTTCGTAGCCTAGTTGATAGATGAAATCATAAACCATTTGGCAAGTTGAACCATAAGCAGTATCTGAAAAAGTATAAGTCGCATAGCCATCAGGCGCTTGGTGATGGTCAATCATTACACTTGTTGCAGTAAGTGTTTTTAGTAGATTTTCCATTTGGTCACCCGTTCTGTGCAAAGCATTGAAGTCTAAAGTGAAAAGTAATTCTGCTTTTTCTAAAATAGCTTTACATTTGTCAAAACTACGTTCAAAAACCATCACTTTTTCGCTTTCTGGAAGCCAAGCTAAGAAATCTGGAAATTCATTTGGAGCAATTACGACAACATCGTGCTGCAATTGTTTTAAAATATGATATAAGCCTAAAGTGGAACCCATAGCGTCTCCATCTGGATTTCTATGTGGAATTATGGCAATTCTTTTTGGTGTAGCTAAGGCTAATTTAATAGCTTCTATTTCGTGTTTTTGCATCATACTGCGAATATATTATTTTGTAGTCTATTCTGCAATTATTATGCCTATCGTTTTAAAGAGAAATGTCCTTTTACTGTTTTTCCGTCTTTCAAATCCATTACAAACCAATAATCAGTACTTGGTAATTGAACGCCATTAAGGTTTCCATCCCAACCAGCACTTTCTGGAATTATTTGATAAACGAATTTTCCGTAGCGATCAAAAATTTTGATTTTACTGTTTTCTAAATTGCGCTTGTCTAGGTTTTTTATCATCCAAAAATCATTATAGCCATCGCTATTTGGAGTAAAGTATTTTGGGTAATCCAAAATATAGAAGCTTGCTGAAACTATTCCACAATCTTTAGTGTCTTTCACAAAAACCGTATATTGGCCTTCTTCTAAATTATTGAACACTGGCGAACTTTGGTAATTACTTCCATCTAGTGAAAATTCGTAGATTCCTAATCCACTAAATTCAATAGTTGCGGTATTGTTGCTTGCAAAATCATTAATTACAATAGCAGTTATAGTTGCAATTCCTGAAGCCGTAACCGTAAAGGTTTTCGTTTTCGAACAATTCGTAGCATTAGTAAGTGTAACACTATAAGTTCCGGCTGCATTAACTGTTATTTCTTGCGAAGTTTGAACTGGAGTTGTATTCCAGCTGTACGATGCAAATCCATTTCCTGCATTTAGAATTATTGGATTATTTTCACACAATCCTAATTCTTCATCCACTAAAACAGCATCAAAAGTATTTACAATTAATCGCACAGGAACATCGGTATAGCAACCTTGAATGTTCGTAATTCGAGCATAAATTGTTTGGTTGAAAGCGGTTGAATTGGTATAATTATCTGGTAGAGCAACTGTGCTTGTTGGTGTTTCAAAGAATGAAATAATGTAGCTTGAAGGAATACTAGTAAATAAATCGGCAGCAATTTGAGTTAAATTAAATACCGTTTTTCCATCTTGAACTGCATCTGCATCGCACAAAGTAAATTCATCTTGGCTGATTGATAAGATTGGTGCATTTTCAATTTTAATTGTTCCTGTTGTTTGACAAGTGGCGCCATAATTTATTTGAACACTATAATTTCCTTCCGAAGTTATAGTATAAATTGCATTAGTTTCGCCTGGAAGAATTACTCCATTTTGAAGCCACTGGTAAGCAGTTGCACCTGTTTGCGTTCCATCAACAACTAATGTTTCTGATTGACAAAGTGGATTTCCGTTTGCAATTAAACGATCATCTCCGATGCTAACTCCAAAATTAAAACTTCCTCCGCCTAAGAAAATGGCCGAATCATAACGATAGTTTCCTTCATCAGCAATTACTAACTTAATATGATATGTTGTTCCCGGAATTACATCGGATTGCGCGGTTAAAACCACTGTCTGACCATTAAAATTTGTAGGATGTTCGTCGTCATTAAAAGCGTCAAAGTACGCAGCATTCGCTGGCGGACAAGTGGTTCCTGGACCTCGAACAGTATTCACTTTAACTGGAGTTGTAGTTCCTGGAATAACCGCTAGATTTTGATAAGTTGCACTTCCGGCTTCTTTCAATAAAAACGCAAAACCATCGGTAAAATTACACTGGCTTGCTGTGGGATATAGTAAATATTGTTCGGACGAAAAGATATAATCAAAGCTGATTTTATTCCCTAAAGGCACAAAATCAAATTCTAAAACAGTAGCATTATACGTATTGTTTAACCCTAAAGCTTGATCTAAATCTTGATCGCCAGGCCAATTCATTCCGCCGCCGCCATCTGAAATGTATGAATTAGGACCTGGAGCATCTGTGATTTTTCCGGTGGTTAGAATGATTCCTTTTTCAAAGGGAAATGCTGTTCCAGCTCCGTCAAAATAACCGAAACTTTTTACGCCAGAAGCGAAATTTCCTCCGGAAACACTAACATTTGACACATTAGCACACGAACTATTAACGAGCACATTCTCAACTAAATCTTGTGCTGTGTAGGTCTGATCAACAGTGATGTATTGGGCATTTCCAAATTGAAAGAACAATCCGAAAATTACAACTTTTAGGGTATATTTAAGTGTAATCATAGCTCGCAAAGATACTATAAATCTCTCTTTTTCAAGATGTAATATGATGTTAAAATAAATACAATTGTCCACGCTAAAACAATGCTGATTTCTGAGAAATGAATGCTGTAATCTCTTGCAACTTGCTCTCCTCCAATACTAGCTTCTATGGTTTTTGCAAAACTTAATCGTGTAAAAGGTTCTTTAATTAAGTTGCTCATTGCTTCTAAAGGGAAGAAATTATACAATGTATCTGCAAAATTTTCAACTTTGCTAGTTCCTTTTAAAATTGGAAATTTCAAAATACTGTAAAATAATTTTTCAAATACAAACCATACGAATATAAACCCCAAAGCAAAAGCACTTCTTTTAATCAAAATACCAACAAATAGACAGAAAGAGAAAAAGGCCGTAAGTTTTACAAATAGTGCTAATAGATATTCTAAATCTGAAAAAACAATTGAGAATTCATTATAAGCGGAGAACGAATAGCCTAATAGTAATGACATGATAAACACAAATACTGTGGAAGCTAAAGCCAAAACGATAACAACTAAAAATTTAGAAAGTATAAATTCTTTTTTACTTAATCCATCAATTAAATTCTGTTTTAAGGTGCCATAAGTGTATTCATTTGCCATCATAGAGACAATAATTATAGCTAAGAAAAACTTAAACCACGCAGCAATATAGGTGTTAAAGTGCCAGATATAAGGGAAGTTAAAAATCCCTTGATTGGCAATATTTACTTCAAAAGAACCAATGTTAAATTTTAGAGAAGCGATTAATGCAATAAAACTTAATAGTACAAAATAGGTTAGGAGTAGAAATTTGCTGGCTTTGTTCTTCCAGATTTTCTGAAATTCTATGGATAGTAATCTTTTCATTACGTATTAGTTTTTGATTAATTCTAAAAATTGTTCTTCTAAGCTATTTTTTCTTTTCACAAGATGTTCTAAAACAATATTTTGTTCAAACAAATAGGAATTGAGTTCGGATGAAGGAATATCTTGTTTGACATAAACCAGAATTTTATCTTCTTCATCTACAATTTTTTCAACAGCAGGATGCGATTGAAGAACCGTTTTTAATTTTGAAATGTCATTTGATTTCAGTTCGAAGAAACTGTTATTTTCGATCATATCGTTTACCGAGCCTTGGTAAAGCATTTCGCCTTTACGCAAAACGACAACATGACTGCATACTTTTTGGACTTCATCTAACAAATGCGAAGCCAATAAAATAGTAGTTCCGTGGGAAGCAATTTCTCGGATGATATCTCTAATTTGACGAATTCCTTGCGGATCTAAACCGTTTGTAGGTTCGTCTAGAATTAATATTTCAGGATCATTTAATAGGGCAGAAGCAATCGCTAAACGTTGTTTCATTCCTAAAGAATAGGTTCTGAATTTGTCGTTTTGACGTTCAAGTAGTCCAACTAATTCTAACTTTTCGGTTACTTTTGAAAAGGGAGTTCCTTTGATTTTACAAACCAATTCCAAATTTTCTTTGGCGGTCATATAAGGATAGAAGTTCGGGCGTTCGATAATAGCACCTACTTTTTTCAAAGCATCGTGCGTTTCAACTTTTCCGCCAAACCATTCGAAATCGCCCGAAGTTTTGTTGACTACATTCAATACGATTCCTAAAGTGGTGGATTTTCCGGAACCGTTTGGCCCAAGAATTCCATATACATTTCCCTTCTTGATTTCAAACGACACGTTTTTTACAGCGTGCACGCGTTTGTTGTAAATCTTGTTGAGATTATTGATTTTTAAGATGGTTTCCAAAGTTTGTTCGTTTTTTGATTTAAGAATAAGACGAACGTTTTTGCTTTTTGTTACTGCTTAAAAATCAAGAAGTCGATTTTATTGAAAATGTTAGTTTTTTTATTTTAAGAGTTTCAATTCCCTACATTAAACTTCTTTTCCCAAAATAGAATCCTGTGAAGCATAAAAAGTTATTAGTAATGAAATTAGAATTTTTTCTGACAGTTGTTTTAAGTTTAAAATCTTCGCATTACTTCTTGTTAGGCGCAGATTTTGCTGCATATTTCATTTTACCGTCAAGAATTAGTTTTACTACATCTTCTAAATCGTCAAGTTGTATTTTATCTGTGGACCAACCGTAAGGATAAGTAATATGTCCTCCGGTTTTTTTATCTTGCTCACATAATAAATGTTTTGCACCGTTTTTTTCAACCTGTACTGTTTTTTCTACAACAAAGCGTCTTTCTACTTTATCTCCCTCTTTAGTTAGCAAAAAAACTTTGTAGGAAATGTCTAAAGTTTCTTTGGGGTCAATAAGTGATCTTGTGATTGATGCGGTTTGTCCATTCCATTGAAATTCGGCGACCGGCACGGTTTTTATTTCCATATCGGTTTGTGGTAGTTTCCCTTCTTCGAAAGCTTTTTTTACTACTAAAAATGCATTTTCTGCTTTGACATATTCTTTTGCAGCATTTAAAGATTTCATAAGTTTGTAGTGTAATTCGTAATTGTCGGGGTCTATCGCAATTGCTTGAGCATACGCTTTTGCAGATTTCGCATAATCTTTTGTAAAAGTATACTCAAGTTGACCGATACTTTCAAATGTAGTTCCGTAATAACTATTTTGTGGTGCTACTTTTTCTGCAGCCACGTAATACAAGTTTAAAGCTTTTTGAAATTCTTGCTTTCCGTGATAAATATAGGCTACCCAAAAAAATGGTTCTCCAAATGTATTGGGTAGTTTAGTTGCCTCTTCAAAGAACTCTAAAGCAATGTCTTCTTTTCCTTGATATCTATAAATCTGCCCTTTTTGACTCAAAAATTCCTGATTAGTAGGTTCTTTTTTTAAAGCAATGTCGATTTCAATCAATGCTTCGTCATACCTTTTTAAATAACAAAGTGAAAGTCCTTTATAAAAGTAGACCGAACCGTTGTCTAGTCCTTTTTGAATAGCTTTGTTGTAGAATTCAATAGCTTTATTGTCATTTTCAAGTTGAAAAAATGCAAAACCTACCATATATAATTCGTCTGGAGTTAATTTGGTTGCATTTTTTTCAAGTTTAACAAGCTCTGGGAAATTCTTGTTTTGGTAAAGTTCGGTGACTGTTTGTGCCTGTGTAAACGAATACAAGAGGAAAGTCAAAATGATTGTTGCTATTTTTTGCATATTTTTTATATTGGAATTTTTATGAGTTTACTAACCGTTATAAAACGAGATTTTGTACATTTTCAACCATTTAGGAATTGACTTGGAGCAGTGCATTTATAATGCCAGTTTAATTCATAAACCTACTCTTTTCTCTGCAATCTCACATCAAATTATATTACAAATTCTCTAACGCTACAATCAAAGTGTCTTTTGTGGTAGGATTTACAAATGTTGCTTCTGCTTCATTATAGAAGTTTTCATGAATCACTTTGGTTTCGTATCCTTCTTTTGAGAATTCAATTTTATAGTCATCATTGCAACTTGAGAACCCGCAACTAAACGATTTAAACGTATCAAAATAACCATTTGCTATTGTTAGTACCTCACGATTTCCTTGTTCAGATGTCATTTTAACCGTTACACCAGCGATTCTGTCGCCAGTTAGTTTATTAATTACAACACCACTTGTTCCTACTTCTTTATCGCAAGAAGCTAAAAGGATAATAAAGGATAAGCTTAAAAACTTAAGTACTTGTTTTTTCATTATTTTACGGTTTTATTACTTTCGAAAATTGTTTTAATAGAAACGATTCAGTTTTCATCGGTCGTAAATATAGTTGATTGCAAAATTTTTATAAATAAAGAAAAGTTAAATTCGTATTGTTGTTCTTGGGAAATTATTGTTTTAAACTGATTATCTGGCTAATGCGTTCGCTTTCGATGTCAAAATTAACTGTTTTTGTCTTATAAAGCGGACTGTCAAAACCTTGAATTATTCCTTGCTCAAAAGAACGTAAATCGAGTAGGGTGAAACTTTTAGAAAATATTTTTAATACGGATGTTTCTATATTGAAAAGTCCTATATGTTGGATAATTCCTTTAAATTCATGATTTGTCCAGATGGGGATGGCGACTAACTTTCCGGATGTTTCCCACACGGGCGGACCCGCGCACCAATAATTAAGTTTGATTTTCAGTCCTTTACTATTTTCAATAAAACATTTTCCACCGAGTGGACCGCTCATTCCAATTTCATTTAAATCGTAATAAACAACCTGATGAAGCGCAGTTGCCGAAGCAAGTTTCTTGTACGTATTTTTGAAGTCCCAGGGATTTGGATAAGTGGTGCTCATTAAAACGTTCTGCTAGCGATTTCTTTAAGGAATTACTGAAGTTACGGTCATTGAAAACAGCTGATTATCTTTCAAACAGTAAATAATATTATAGCTCTGAGAACCATCAGCGGCGCTAAAAACAATATAATATTCATTTTTTTTACCAATATAAACCTCAGTCCGGGAAGCATCGACCATAAATAAGTTTTTAAAGGCGGTGTTTGGAATTACAAAGGTTTCATTTTTTGATTGCATCGAAATACTTTTAATTTCAATATTTGTGCCTTCACTATAAGTATAAGCTACTTCACCATCAATTAAGTAAGAGCCGTATTTATCTCGAACTATTTTGTGATTTGCGTCATTAAAAGTTTGTGTTTCAATTGTAATTTGAACTTCGTTAAACGCATGAATTGCTTTATTCTTTTGCTCTTTAATTCGCTCAAAAACGGGTAACTCGTCTAATTCAACCAATCTGCTTTTGTGTACGAAACCTACTTTTTCTTCTCCGTCAAATTTTAGGAATTTCTTCTCTTTTGCATTTTTTTCTAGTGGAAAATTAACTGCAATCCATTCTTTAGATTGGTTCACCTCTGCCTCTATGTAACTTGAAATCGCAAAAACTTGTCCTTCAAACAACTTACCAATTACTTTGGAACGAATACTTGCTTCTTCCCGCACATTGGTTGCGCCATCTTTATCGTAAATGATACAAAGTTGGGCGTTACCAATTGTTGGAATTACAAAAAGCAGCGTAATTATAAAGTTAATTATAGTTTTCATTGAAGACTTGTTGATTTAAATTTCCGTTTTACTTTGGTATAACGTCCTGTTGCTTGGCTTAGTTATAAATTTGGCTGTTTCTATTAATCACCACCACAACCGCCGCATGAACTTCCACAACTGCTTCCGCCACCTCCACAGGAACTACCGCAAGAACTGCCACTGCTAAAACTGCTGTCCGTGTAACTTGCAAGAGGAGCAAAGGAGGTTGATAATACAGAAGCGCCTAACAGAAAATAAGTCCATTGCCAGTTGTCCGCAATTTGTTGTTTCGTCAGAATTTGATTTCTGTATAGTTCCGGAATTGTCTTTGTACCCATAAGTTTCGTTAATCGTATTAGGGAAATAACTGCTATAATGGTCAAAATTATGCAGGCAAATATAATTTGAGTAACGGCTTTATCTCTTGAAAATCCGATTGTTGCTCTAAGGAATCCAAGCATTACTAGTAGTGCTAAAACCGAAAAGTTCGTATAAAAGAGATTCGCGAATTTCTGTGATTTAGCGCAATGTTTTTGAAAAGCATCCATACAATTGCTGATGTTTCCAAATATGGGTTTTTGAAGCAGTAGTTTTGATAAAGTAGGATAAAAGGTTTGATTAATATCTTGTAAACTTTTCACGGTTTGAAGTTGCTCATCTGATGTAATTTTCTGAACAGCAGAAAGTTCTATTGATTTATCGCTGTTGACATGAATTGTTTTATTCGCTATTAATTCATTAACCGTTCCATGGATAACATTTGAAGTTTTTTGTGTTTTTAAATAAATAAGTTCAAAAGGAGTGAGGTTGAATATGAATGATTTTTTGTCAAATGCTTGCGCGATGGTATTTAGTGTCAAACGATTGTATATTTCAAGACCTATAAATGCAGCAACCGCTAAGAAAATATAACCGAAGATGAAATCAGGATTATTGATTTTCACATACAAAGGTTCTAGCACAAAATAAGCCGGAACCGTCAATAAGATACACACCAGAATACCAAAGATGGTAAACGTTCGAATATTTATTTTGGCTTTGACCAAATTTAAGCTTTCAAACATATCGTTGCATTCCCAAATGGTTGTAGGCTGTTGCCCAAAAATAGCCGAATAAAGCGTATTTGTTTTTATTTTCGCTTCTTTAAACTTCTCGAAGTCTTCTCTGTTATGGGTTGAAGGAATATGTTGGATTTGCTTTTTAAGCAACGTGCAAAACTCTTGATACGACTGCGTGAAAATTAAATGTTGGTGCCAAACCGTATCTACAATTGCAGAAGGCGAAACCATAAATTCTGACGTTGCGGCCAAATACATGAATTTTTTGTATTCTAAAAGAGCAAGTGCTGTAAATTCCTTTGTCCAATAATTCTCATTTGCTAACCGAATAGAAAACCCGTATTCGGTGTAAGGTTTATCAAAATCAAATGCTGTTATCTTATCCCAAAGTTCTTTATTCATCTTATTCTTTTTTCAATACTAATTACGCTAACGAATTCTTGCTTGCCGACTTGTGGTTTTTAAGAAAGCCCACTTTTTATAAAACGAAGATATAGTAAAAAAGGTATTGGTTTACCATTTTTTAATGCGAATTTTTTTGTAAACTCTTCACTATTTGATGAACGAAAATGGCTCGAAACTTTATAATTCTTTTGCCGTATAAAAAAAGCCATTTTTAAAATTAAAAAGCTGTTAGATTTCGTTGAAGATATACTTGCAATCAAGTTTTTGCAATTGTGCCGATTGCCCGAAGTTGAGACATAGCTTTTGAGTTACTTCTGATGGATAACTTTTCCAAATATTTTTCTTTATTCGCTTTAATAATTAACCGAAGGCGTTTAGGTATTAGTACAGCGGAAAAATTAAAAATATGCGCTTACTTCTGATTATTATGTTCAATCCATAAAAGATCGTTTGTATTGTAGCCAATATTTTGAGCAATTTTTAAATAGTTTTGTTTAATATCTTCAGGAATAGTTGTTTCTCTTGCTAAAATCCATAAGAATTTTTTGTTCTTTCCAGCGACCAAAGCATAGTTGTAATTTTCGTCAATTGCGATTACATTATATCCCGAATAGAAAGGGCCAAAGAAAGAAACTTTAAGCATTGCCACATTTTCAGCACCCACAAATTTAGCTTTTCCTATCGCTTGTGACCACTTCTCTTTTTTTGTGTTGTATCCTTTATTAACGACTTTAATTTTTCCATCTTCTCTTAGCGAATATTCTGCAGTCGTATTATTTAAATCTTTTTCAAATTTGAAATCAAGGCGAGCAATTTCATACCATTTGCCAAGGTATTTTTCTTTTTCAAAAGTTTTAACTGCTACCGCATTTTCAGGAATTGATCTGCAAGAAAAAAGGTTTACAACCATTGCAAAAAGTAGTAGTAAAGAAAAGTTTTTCAATATTTTCATGGTTTTTTATTTGGAGTAGAGGTTTTAACAACTATCTATTTTTAGAATTCTTTATTAATTTGTAAGCGATAAACAATGGAATTAACGTAAACAAACCCCAAGTATTTTTTGCAATGCTGTAAAATACAATGCCAAATAAGAACCCGATAAATAATGCGTTGGTTATTGGTGATAGTTTGGTGGATTTCGTTTCTTGTGGCATTAATTATACTTTTAAGTAGATTTTTATTTACAGCTAATTATTTTATTTAACGATTTTAAACTAAATAATATTTCCCGTTTTAGTACTTGTTGAAGAAGCGGATTTTGAAAAAATCAAATAATCTTCAAAAATTTTCCTTTATGCGAATTATAAATTTACCCAAATATTTAATTTTCTAATAAGCACTATTTAGTTGGTGTTTTTATCTTTCTAATTTAAATTCTTTAAACTCATCTTCACCTAAGAAATCAAATTTCTTTTTGAAAAGACTTGCGAATTTTTTATTTGCCGTTGCGAAGAAGATTTGCTTGTTTTCTTTTACAATAAAATATCTTAAGAAATCTAAAAAGGATAAAGCATTGAAGTCATCTATAAAAGTTACAGGATCATCGAAGATTAATATTTGTGGACCATCCTGTAATTTTCTATTTAAACTTATAAAAATAGATAGCACTAAAGCTCCTCTTTGACCTGTGCTAATTTGTGAAATCTCATAAGTTGTATCGTCATCATCTTTAAATAAAACCAATTTCTTATTTATAAACTTAATATCAGTAAACTCTTGAGGTGAATGTATCGTTTTAAAAATATCCTTTATTTCATTTAAATTTGTATCGAAAAACTCCTGTAATATAGAATCCTCAATATTACCGCTTAATTTATTTAATACTCGCACGGCTTTACTTAGTCTGTTTTTCAATGTTTCATCTAAAGGTACTGAAATTTCTATTTCACTATTAGTACTCAATAGTTTTTTAATTTCATTTTGACTATTTTCTAATTGAGTTAATGTATTTAAGTTTTCTTTTAACAGTGATAATTCTTTTGATATGTCAATAATTTTTTCATCATTTGGTATTTTGATGTATTGTTTGATTTTATCAAAACTAAAGTTTATTGTTTCTATTAGAGTTTCATCGGATTTTACAATTTCTTCAATTCTGTCAATATTATCTTCATGATCTTTTAATTTTAATTCATTATTTAGATATTCTATAATATCAATGTTTTCAGATTTTATTTTGGCAGATATAATATAACTTGAGGCTATCTCATTAATTAAATTCGTAATAATTTCTTCCAAAATCTGTTTGTTAGAAATTTCTTTACCTTCATAAATTAATGATAATTCGGATTTCAAATTGGAATATTCTGAAATACTACCTTCAATTAAATTAATTTGTGACATTATACTGTCATTTTTCTCTTTTTGCGATAATAACTCTTTTTCTTTCGTCAAAGTTTTTGCAATTGTTTTATTAATTGATTCAATACTTAAATTATCATATTCTTTGAATGAATTAGCAATAACAGCATCATAATGAATTAAGTTTTTTATTTCCGTTTCAAAAGCATTAATTTCTTTTAATAAGTTACTAATTTTTTCGTTTTTTTCATTTATAAGTCTTTTGACTTGATCATTTGAAAATTCATTTTCAAGTTTAGATAATAATAAATCTTTGGATATTTCTTGTTCACATAGAGGACAATTATTATTGTGTGAATTATGATTTAATATTTCTTTTCCTAAATTTCTAAGTTGATTTATTAACTTTTGATTTTGGTTGAAACTACTTTGTAAAGTTTCTATTTCAATTTTTAGTGAAATATATAATTCTTGTTTAATTTTAAGAGAATCTTTTTTCTCCTGTATTATAGCTGATAAAGTTTTTTTTTCTTCTTTTAAATTATAAATATCAAATTGTAAATCTGTTAAATCTTTTAAAGTATTAATTATTTGAAGTAATACTTTGTAATTTTCATTATTAAGTTCTACCTCTTCAATATTATTACTACTATCAATTTTTATATATTTTAATAATCTGTTTCCTTTTACAAGAATATTTTCATTTTTTAATCTATCTGAAATAAATTTATTAAATTTATTTTTATTGTCATTGTATATTTTTTTCCTCACGGTTATTAAAGAGACACGTGTTTTAAACTGTTCTTTAAATTCTATAAAAGCATTGTAATTAATAAACGATGTATTATTTAAAATAAATTCAAGTTCATTGTTTAATTCATTAATAAACAGATTTGCAAATGAATAGTTAGATTCATCAATTGGATTTCTGTATTTTAAGTTTGAAATATTATATTTGATATTTTCTTTAAGTTCATCAAAGTTTTTATCAATTTTTAATTCATTTATTCTTTTATTGTTTATTTGTACATTATTCTTTTTGTAATCTAAGACTTCTGATGTTTTTTTAAGTTCCGATTTTAACCTATCATATACTTTTCCTATTTTAGCTTTTAAAGTAGTATATTCTTCTCCTAAAACTATTTCTTTTAATGACTCATTTATTGTATCCCATTCGTTTGCATTGGAGAATTGTTGTGCAGCATCCGTATTAAAAAAATTAAATTGATTAAAGGATTTATATGTTTGATTACCTTGTTCATTTTCTCGTCTATTATACCATTTTATTCCTCTTTCTTTATACTTTTTAGTATTATGAATATATTCATCAGAAATACTGTCATTCAAAACAGCTGTTATAGAATTTGAAATTTCAGACTTACCTTTGTTCCTTTGCGTATCACCAGTTAGAATTAATTCTATTGATTCCAAAACACTTGTTTTTCCAACTCCATTAGAGCCTGTAAATAAGTTTACTGAACCGAAATTGAAATCCCTAATTTCTTGAGGATATCGTCTGTAAGACTCTTTTAAACTTATTGAGTTAACCTTGTTTATATTGGGAATATGTCCTAGCGGTTTATCTACTCGTTTTTTAGGGGCATTTGCTGTATCATTAAGAAAATTTCTAACAATACCTTCTATAGATGCAGTAGAATATAATTCTTGCAGTCCCACTTTGTTTAACTCATCTTTCCATTCAGATAAGATATTTGGTAGTTCTGTTTTAACTGATTTTTCAAGTTTAAAATAATCAATAAATTCAGCATCAGTAAAAACTAATTTCCGAGCATACTTATCATCCTTTAAAATTTTTATTTTCAAATCATCGGAAATCTTACTATTTACAAATAACAAATAGATATTCCATTGAAGAGTTTCTTCTTGATTATAGAATTCTTCTGCTAAATGTTTATATTGTAATTCTTCAAAATAATCTTCTGTAATTTCTTTTTCAAAGTTTAAAAAATATATACCAGCAGTTTTGTCTGTAATTTGGTATTTTGCTTTATATAAAGTATCATTTATCTGCTCTAGACCATTAGGGAAGATGTTTTGGGATTTATCTATTATTTGCTGAATATTCATAATTTATTCGGTTATTGAATTATGATTTGTTGGTGTTTTAGTTATTGCTGCTGCGTCTGGGATTGATTTTTCTAAGATTGAATTACCTCGCTTGTAATAAACTACAATGGTATCGATTCCAACAGTGCCTTTTTCAAATAGTTTTTGTAATTCATCAAAAGTATGCTCAATATCTCTATCTGATGCATACCCCAAATAACAAATTGTAGCTTTTTGAATCTCATTACTTTCATTAACAACATTATAAAGGTAGCTATAATCACTTGCATCATTAGAAAAAGCTAATTTCAAATCCTTATATTTAAAGCGTTTTAAGCTATGTGGATATAAAGAATTATTAGGTAAAATATTGTTATCTAATTCTATTATGCTTGAACAATAATTACTTCTATTAGTTTCACTATTAACATACGTGTCTTCTAGGTAAGTTAACCTATTATTACATTCATCTGCTTCATTTAGAGAAAAACTATTTAGATTGATAATATCGGACCATTTGTTTCCTTCTTTAGGTTTTACTTTGCCAGTCGAAATGTTAAGAAGAATTTCTTTATCAATAACTGATTTTGTTGAATCTAGAAAATACGTGTTTGAAACTCCTTGTTTAGTCAAAAATCTAATATGATTATCAGGTATATCTCCTAAAATTTCTAATATGTTGAAAGTATCATCCAATAAATATATATTACTTACAGTAGGTCCTTCTCTTCTTCTTTGTTCATCTACACCTTCAATAATATGAACAGATTTATTATGAATTTTAAATAATTCTATATCTCGATTTAAAAAATAAACACGTTTTTCTCTCTTAATTTGTAAAAAATATAGTCCTTTCTTGTGGTTATTAATTATTTTATCCTTTTTATAATCTAATTCAGTGTCTGATGTTTTGAAATATATACCACTTCTAGGAGCATTATTTTCTGCATAAAGAGCTCCCTTACCAAAAATAGTTGTTGAAAAACCCCAATTCAATGAAATTAATTCCCTTCTTTCATTACTTAACACAAATTGTTTAAAAGCAATGAAATTAGGATGTGATGGATTGGGGTTAAATTGAAGACTCAACATTAGGTAAGGTGAATCTAACCAGTTATGATGTTGAATTAATTGTGGCTCATATTGAGCGGTAAAATTCATAGCTTCAGAACATATAAAAGACATCAGTCTAACTGATTGATTATTATTCTTGATAATATAAATAGTATCTCCTTCAATTATATTGTCCGGCTCTGTTTGGCTACTCCATAAGCCTCCCATATGACTAGTTTTGAACTGAATTAATATTATCAGTTTATCATCTCCATTATGCTTTCCTTTAAAAATATAGTATAAAGGGTCTACATAATTTTTATCTGAAATATCATAACAATTTTCAAAATGAATATGAATATTTACATTTTGTAAATCTTTAAAATATTTCAATTCTTCTTTGTTGAGAGATTCACCACCTAGAGCCCAAATTTTTTGTTGTGAAGGTTGTAATTCTGGATTAGCTATTATGTCATCTATTACTGATTTTGGACAGGAGTATTCAGGTGATAATACTAGAGAAACATTTTCTTCTTTCGCTTTTGTTAAAACATTAATAAATTTTGTCTTTGCTTCTTCTGAATCATTATTTCCTATCCTCTTATTATCTGCAAAAAAAACACCTTTGTGTTGGTAAAGGAAAGAACTATAACGTTGAGTGTCTCTTTTTAATACCTCTAGTTCAGTTGTTATATTTAAGTTTGATATGTCTACGAAATTCATTAATACTATAATTTTAAAATATCAACTAACTTTATTGTAAATTAGTTAACATTAACTAACCACCAAATTTGTCATAAAAAATTTTTTAAAAAAAATCTATCTTCTTCCCAAATGTAAATAAAAATCCTCCATTTCCTACAAATTTTGAAATAATAATGCAAAACTGCATAACGTTAGAAGAATTTAAATTCCAGCACAAATTATCACCATCAAACAATTTATCAATTTAGGACAATATTGCGTGAGTGATCGCAGTGGAAATCCTTTTTTTTTTTCTTTAAAAAAAAGATTGCAACGAAGAGCTCCACCTGAAAGGGCACGCCCAAAAAATAAAACAAAAAAAATCCTCAACTATGGCTGGTTGAGGATTCTTAAGGTAATTATGGGGCAAAAAGTTAGTACTTTCTAAAGTTGTTGATTTGGACTTTGTCGGCTTTTAAATCGTGCATTAAATTGTATAAACCAAAGAAGGTGCGGTTGATGTAAATGAAATGTTTGGAGCCACGGTTACCGTTCATATTGCGTAATTCGGTGCTTTTTGAATAGCGTTCGCCTAAATCGGCAATTTCGCCAAAGAAACCGTCGTCTGAGAAATCAAATTCTTCTACGTGAAATGGTCGGGCGAATAAACTTAGTAATTCGTGAAACATTTCGGTGAAAAATTCTACTTCTTCTTTGGTGTCTTCTTTTCTTAAAATCTCTAATTCGTATAATTTCGACTGGAAATAAACGGGATTATCTAGATTTTTCTTTTCGGCCAATTCAAAATACGGAATATAGAAATCGTCTGGCACTTCTTTGATGCATCCAAAATCTAAGGCCACTAATTGGGTGTCTTTTGTGATTAGGAAATTCCCAGGATGCGGATCTGCGTGGACTTTCCGAAGGTTGTGCATTTGGAACATATAAAAATCCCAAAGCGTTTGTCCTAAGATATTTGACTTGGCATTATCGGTATTGTAAGCGGTGAATTCAGACAAATGTTCGCCCGTCATCCAATCCATCGTAATGATTTTATCCGAAGACCATTCTGCATAGTATTGTGGAAAAATCAGGTTTGGAATGTGTTTACAAGCTTCGGCCATTTCGATACTTTGCTTAACTTCGATGACGTAATTGGTTTCTTCAATCAATTTATCTTCAACTTCTTTAAAGTATTTGTCCGAGTCTTTTCCTCTAATATTAAACATTTTAATAGCAATAGGTTTCACCATCGCCAAATCTGAACTAATGCTTTCTGCAACACCCGGATATTGGATTTTAACCGCTAAATTTTTACCATCTTTAGTCGCTTGATGCACTTGACCAATACTTGCCGCGTTTACAGAAGTAGAATTAAAGGTGTCAAACAATTCTTGTGGCGGTTTGCCAAAATATTTCTTAAACGTTTTATTCACTAAAGGCGGCGACAAAGGTGGCACCGAAAACTGAGCCAATGAGAATTTCTCCACATAAGCTTTTGGCAAGATGTTTTTGTCCATACTCAACATTTGAGCAACTTTCAAAGCACTTCCCTTAAGTTGTTTCAACCCGTCATAAATATCAGCAGCGTTGTTGATGTTCAGGTTTTCTTTAGCTTCTTCTTCGGTTTTGGTAAGTTTGTCCCCGTAATATTTCAGGTAATTTACCCCAACTTTTGCACCGGTTTGAATCAGTTTAGAAGCGCGTTGAATTTTAGAAGTAGGAATACTGTCTATTGTTTTCATTTTTTTTACTTTAAATTTAAAGCTATATTGTTCTCAAACTATTTGTTTGAAGGGTATTACATTTTAAACGAAACTTTTTCTTTCCACATAAATTTTCCGAAGTCAATTAGACTTTTTAAAGGAGCAATGTCCATTAAGTCAAAACTTGTATTAACTGATTTCTCAATATAAATGTCTGTTTTTTCAAAAGATAGAGAAGTATCGTCCATCCAGAATTTTAAAGTAAGAAGCAATTGGAACCAAGCCATTTGACTCATGCTTTTTTCTTGAATTTCAACTAATTTCTCTTGTTTTAAATCAATTCGCTCAATTTCTAGTTCATTGTAAAAGTTGATGAAGTGTTTTCTGAAATCTGATAGTTTCGCCAAGCTTTTCAACTTGTTTTTATCTTGTTGTAAAAGTGCTAATGTGAAACTTCTGTTTGCCGTTAGCATTTCGAAATATGTGAAATAGAAACTTAACAATTTTGTTCTTGCATCGTATCCTGAAAACTCTTCGCTTTTTTCTAATAAGGACATGGTTTGTTCAAATATTGAAGAGAAATAAGTTTTCTCAATTTGTTCAAATGAAGAAAAAGTTGCGTAAAAAAACGGTTCTTCAAAACCATAATGCTTCGCGAATTTGTAAACTGATTCAGGTTGTTTGTTATTTTCTAAATAATAATCAATGTAGAAACCTACTATATCTTGTTTGGTAATTTCTTTTTTCTTTGCCATAATACTTTATATTTTTATCAAAGGTACAAAACGTTTAATTATAAAGTAAAAAGATTAAACAAAATATTGTGTTAAAGTTCTTTCAAAAAAAAGCCTCAACTAAATGAATAGCTGAGGCTTGGTATTTTTTATAAGCAGTAACTTATGATTTTTGTTCTTTGTTGAAGTAAACCAAGTAATAATACATTTGTTTTTCTTCGTCCCAACCTTTTTCTACAAATTTCTCCGCACTTTCTGGATTGATAAAATCTAATTTGATTTGGATATTGGTATCTAAAATAATCGTATTTTTCAAAGTACGACGCACATCGGTAACAGCTGCATTTGCAATAGGGAAACTAGAAACGTCTTCGATGCTATATTTTGCTCCTTTATCTACCTTGTAGTTTTTAAATTCAGGAATAAACTCCGGATTTTGCATTACTTCATTCAAGAAAGCAGTTTCTTCAAACTCATCATTCTTAGCAAAGTGATTGATGGCACGGTTCATAAACAAAACTTCTTGTTGTTTGTCTTCGGCCGGAAGCACTACTTCTTTAGCAAACTCTTGACAGAATTTTAAATATTTCTTAGTCATGAAGTTTTCATCTTGAAACGCATCGACTGCTAGGAAATGTTCTAACCAATAACGTGCATCATAACGATTACTGTCCACCGTTAGAATTTTATACCCTTCTTCTTTTTTGTAATTGAAGATTAAACAACCTTTATCTAATTTACTTAAGTTGATTCCTTGCTGTAAAATCATTTCTAAGTTGCTTCCGTTTTCTTCAAATTGTAAGAAATCAGTTTGTACTTCACTTTTGAAAATTCCAATCGCATCTACCACATTATTGTCAATAGAAACATGTGATAAATAAGCTACATAAACTTCTCCGTTTTTAATGTGCGGATGATTCGATTGTTCAAAAAGGTGTTTTGTGATTTTTTTAGATACATTATGAATCTCGCTCGGATTGTTGAACACTTCCGTTGCAAAATTATACATATCGTTATATTCTAAATCTACTTCGTGTGCAAATTGATAGTAGTTTTCTTCTTTTTCTCTAAACGATTTGAAGAAGTATTCTTTTAACAAAGGCATAATTTCATCATTCAAACCATACGGATTGTCTGATAAAAACAAGGCTTCGTTTCTACTTTTGTTTCCAACGCGGTGAATGGATAAATTCTCAATATGAGTATTAAATAGATTAATCATTTTTGTAAATTATTTGCCCCAACCAGCCTCCCCAAAGGGGAAGAGAACGGGACGTGTTAGTTTTTATTTCCCCTTTTGCGGGTTAGGGGACTAGTTGTAGTTTTCTTCAAAACCCATGTCTTCGTAGCCTTCGTCGCCTTCAAACATATCTAAATCATCTTCGTCTAAATCATCTTCAAATTCACCAAACATATCGTCGTTTGTTAAATCGCCTCTTAATCCACTTTGACCTGCTTCGTCTGGTAATTCACCGTGCGAAAACAAAAGTGTTGGATAGATTTCACCCGGAATTTTCTCTTCAATTGCAGCTAATTCTAAGAAGAATGTCCACATTGAAAATAAATCGTAGATATAAACTAATTTGGTGTTTTGTTCGTGTACTAAATCGTCTAATTTGTACTCGGCCATTGTTTTGATTTCACCTGGAATATCGCCTGTGTCAAACATCGGAATTCCATCTTCTTCATGCCAAGCCCAGTCTTTGCCGCAAGTATAAAACGCACCAACTTCTGATCCGTCAAAGCCAAAAGCATTGATTAAAGCATTGTGTAAATCTTCTAAAGTAGCGTCACTTTCTATAGCGATATCTCTAAAAATATCTTCTTCTGCATCGAGAATAGCTCGGAATTTATAAATCATAAGGATTGTAATTTTAAGAACTGCAAAAGTAAGTATTATTTACGATTTGCCATTTGGAATTTAAGAATTGTTAATAAGATTTTATTTGTGATTTTATTTTAGAAGGTAAAACCAATTCTAACGCCGCCCCATTTTGCAGCAGTTCCATATTTAAATTCTCTAGTGATGCTGCTTCTTGAATATTCAAAGTAAAGTGTTTTCGTTTTTAAAATAAAACCATAATTATGTTGGGCAGTAAATCGGTTGATGTCATTACTTACAATTACATAAGGGCTTTCTCTATTAAATATGCCACCTTGTAAAGTAGCATCATATCCAATAACACTAACAACAGGTTGTGTATAAAAATAGAAATTGAATTTATCTTTTGAGGAATTAAACGCGTTATTAATCAAACCGATTGTTGCATTTAATCCAACGGAAGCATTGGTATGCAAGGTTCCAACTTTTAAAGTGGTTTTAGTTTGCAATGAAAATATATTTTTTAGTCGTACAAGTTGTTTTTCATAAGCAATTTCATAATTGATAACGGCGTCATTTTTAATTTGATTGCGCCATCCTTGTGGAATAACATTTCCGGTGGCTTCGTGAATGCCGACTTGCATTTCTTTTCCAAAAGCTCCTGGACCGATTATTCCTAGACTAAAGGAAGAAGTAAAGCTACTTTTTTGAAGGGTATCTGTTGCGATTAGAAAACTTTTTAGCATTATGGCAGAAGCAAAAGGACGATCGTTATACTGAATTTCAGTTTTTTCGTAAGCATCTGGCGTAAACCCAATATGTTCTAGTGCTAAACCGTATTTAATAATACTATTTTCAGGTTTATAAAAAAGATAGTTGATTGGATTTTTTTTGAAAACAGGCAATACGAGTTCTAAATTATAACCTTGCGTATAATTTTCATCTGTGGAGGCAAAATAATCGTTTTCATAGTTGAATCGAAAGTAGGAATCACTTTTAATGGTTCTAAAAGCAACCATATTATCTATTTTTTGAGCAACTATTGTTGTTGGCAAAATAGTTAGAAGCAGGAGTAAGAGTAGTTTTCGCATACATTCATATACGGAAATTTCTTGTTTTAGGTTTCTTGAGTGAAAACCTCCTCTGTTTTTAGTATTTTAACAGATAGAACTATCTGCGCTGTAAAATTCGCTATTTTGAATTTTACTACGATTTTATTTTAATTCGGCTAGTTTCTTTTGCGCTAATGTTTTTGATTTCTCATCGCCAACACTTACAATTTTCTTGTAATATTTTTTAGCTTGTTCAATGTCAGCCAAACGTTCGTAAATTATTGCAATATTATTTAAAACAATAACGTCATTGGGATTGATTTTCTCTGCTTTTTTATACAGTTCTAAAGCTTCTTTATTTTTGTTCTCTAATAAAAATGTTACACCATAGCTAGAAATTGTATAAACACTAGAAGGAAAGGTTTCATACATTTTCTTGGCGACTTTTTTCATATTGTCATCCAGTTCGAGCTGATATAAATGGTTTTGATAACGTTGCACCGCATCAATGAAAAAGTGTTCGGGATCGTCACGTTTTTTATTTTCAGCCTAAAGCCATTGGTGTTTTATATTTTCAGAATAGTCAATCGTTTTTAGAATTTCATTCGTGTATTCTTCAAATCGTTCATATTTTCCTAAAGTGTGAATTTTGCCAAAACGTAAATCCAGTCGATTTGGAAATAATTTTATGCCTTCGTCTATTGTTTTTTGTGAAATTGCAAATAGCGAATCATTATTAGTAATTTGCGAATACATATAACCTGCAGAATTTCCTAAAGAATCTTTTAGCACTAAAGCTTCACGATTGTCATCAGGAACTTTTGCTGCCAACTGAATCATTTCTTTTTGTGATTCTGTAAAGTAAAAGTTAAACGCAGCGATGTAATAATCAACGTCATTTTTTGATTTTACTTTCCAATTATCAAGAATAGTTTTGACTTCTTCAAATTTATAATCTTTAGTTTTAAATTTTTCGTTGAATTGTTGTTTAAAATCTTGCGCGAAGGTCAATATTGGGAAGACAAGAAGAAGGATACATATTTTTTTCATAAGTATTATTTAAAAGATTGAAGCTTCGGTTTCAGTCGTTAAGCGTTCTAACGTTTCTAAACCGTAGAATGAATTTCCTTTTTTATTTAATTTCGGACTCCAAACGGCTACCGTGTAATGATTTGGAAAAATGGCAACAACGCCACCACCAACACCACTTTTTCCGGGTAATCCAACTTTAAAAGTGAATTCGCCCGCTTGATCATAAAAGCCACACATTTGCATCAACGCATTCATTCGTTTGCATTGGCTAGAAGTTAGAAATTGTTTATTGCTTTGCGGAATCACACCATTATTTGCAAATACTTGAAAACATTTGGCCAAATCCACGCAAGTCATTTCAATAGAACATTGGTGGTAATAAAAGTCTAAAACTTCTTCGGGCTGGTGTTTGATGTTGTCAAATGATTTTATAAAATTGACCAAAGCTGCATTTCTATAACCATTTTCAGTTTCCGATTGAATTACATTCTGATTGTAATTTATGGTCGGATTTTCGGTCAGTTCTCTTACGAAATTTAGTAAATATTCTTTTGGATTTTCGAAATGTTCTAGCATTAAGTCGGCGATTACCAAAGCACCAGCGTTTATAAATGGATTTCTCGGAATTCCTTTTTCAAATTCCAATTGAATTAGCGAGTTAAATGCATTGCCCGAAGGTTCTTTGCCCACTCGTTTCCAAAGCTCATTTCCGATTTTTGAAAAAATTAAAGACGTTGTGATTACTTTGGAGATACTTTGAATCGAAAATTTCTCATTAGCATCACCTTTAGTAAATACTTTCTGATTTATATCTACTAAAGCAATTCCGTATTTATCGCCATCAACTTTTTCTATTTCCGGAATATAATCGGCCTTCTTTCCCGTATTTTCAACTTGAAGAACTTCGGTATAAATTGAATCTAAAATATCTTGAAATGCCATAAATATCTTTTCTGTGAAAGTACAAACTTACAGAAAAGGGATTCGTTTTTTAAGTTCTTTTTTAGATAAAAAGTTGCCTCTTGCCGGATATTGTCTTTTTGAAGACATATTGTTAAACACCAAAGCCGTAATTAATAATATAATTGTTCCCAATAAAACGGGAGAAACAACATACCAATACCCTAATTCTTTTACTTTTTCTGAACCTGCAATAGCGATCAAAGCCGTCGCACCTCCAGGCGGATGTAAGGTTTTGGTAACTTGCATTAATATAATGGACAACGAAACCGCTAATGGTGCGGCAATCCAAATTAAATCGGGAAGTAGTTTTTGAATGGTAACACCAACAATGGCAGAAACCACATGACCACCAATTAAATTTCGAGGTTGGGCCAACGGACTTTCAATAACGCCATAAATAAGCACAGAAGAAGCACCGAATGATCCAATTAGAAAAACGTAATCTTGTGGCGTGAAAATTTTAAATTGCAAAAGACTTATTAAGCCTAGTCCAATAAAGGAACCCACAAAAGCCCAAAAATGCTCTCTGTAATCGATTAGTGTTTCTCTATAAAAAACGTATTTTGCTTTTCTGTAATTACGCTTTATTTTTTTTCTTGAAGACATAATTTGTTTTTTGCGAAACTATAAACGGTAAAGGGATAAATTCTTTTTGAAACATATTTAGCAACTAAACAAGTTACTAAAATAGGGAATAATAAACTGTAATCATTGACTAATCCGCAAGTTAAAAATATCGCTGTAAAAGGTGCGTGAATACTAGCACTTAGCATTGCACCCATTCCGATGATCATAAAGTTTAAAGGAATTACGTTAGCATTAAAAAACGTATTCAACACAACGGCTAATAACAGGCCGATAAATCCTCCGATAAAAATACTTGGTGCAAAAACGCCGCCATCGCCACCACCAGCAAGTGTAAGTGAAGTAAGAATTGGCTTAAAAATGATGATTCCGATTATGGTGATGAATATTGGAATCGTTAATACCAAAGTATTAGAATTAGCTAAATTTTCTTTGATTGCATGATAGCCATCGCCATATAATTGAGGTAAGACGAATAATCCAATACTAATGAAAACGGCACTCAAAATTACTTTTGTAGAATTTTTCTTGAACGTAGCAAATTTTGCTTTAAAGAATAATACTGTTTTCGTAAGATAAACCGCGTTCATTCCTGCAATAATTCCTAGTAAAATGAAATAGGGAAATGCTTTCCATTGCCATTCTTGGATTACGACATTAAATAGTGGTTTTTCGTGTAATAAAATACAAATCACAATCGAAACTGTAACTGATATTGTAGTGACTAAAATAAAAGCTTTCGATAATTTTTTTGAAATTACTTCGTAAGCAAATAGAATTCCTGCAAAAGGACTGAAAAATAGTGCGGTTATTCCAGCTGCTACTCCGGCACAAATCAATTCTAATTTATGGCGATTTAATAAGTTTTCTTTTTGTTGGGTTATCGAACCAATTGTTGCAGCAGCCACAACCGTTGAAACTTCAATTCCAGTAGAACCACCAAAAATAACCGTGAATAAACCATTAATAAAGTGTGAAGGAATTTTATAAATAGGCAAGCTGTTTTTTCTTTTTTCGGTAGTTTCAAATATTTCCTTGATGCCTTTGTTCGCCTTATTATTGAATAGATAATATCTTAAAAAAGCAATAATAGTCAAACCAATTAATGGAAATACAAACAATAAAAAATTATTTTCAGAAGCATGATTAAAAAGTAATTCTTCATAATGTTCGGTGCCTCTTTTTAAAGATATGGCTAGAAATGAAGCTAAAAAACCAATTACTATTGCTGCTATAATGAGTTTTTGATACTTTATAAATACAAAATGTTTTTTTACGTGAGTTATAGTGCTCATAAATCAAGTTTGGAAATGAAGTGAAAGTGCAAATTTAGGGCATAAGAAAATAAAACGGTTTATAATAAAGTTAAAAAATACAATTCATCCTTAAAAAAATACAATTCGGTCAACATAAATTTTTAAAAGGTGTGAAGTGTCGCAATTTTGAATCATCAAACAGGAACAAGTTTAAGTTCAAAATCAAAATCAATAACAATTAAATTTTTCACATTATGATACGAATTATTATATTTATCGCATTGTTTGTTGCTTCGGCTGTAACAGCACAAACAAAATTTGATCAAGGAATGGCTTCGGCTTTAAAAACTTGGAAAGAAGGAAAGACTACGGAAGCTTTAGTGCATTTTGAACGAATTGCTTCGGTTGAAAAAAACAATTGGTTGCCAAATTATTACATCGCAATGGTAAACACGGTTCAGGCTTTTGAGGAAAAAGACAAAGCAAAAACAATTCTGTTATTACAAAATGCCCAAAAAGCACAAGATGTTTGTAATGGTTCGGCTGGTGATAATCCGGAAGTTTTAGTGATGCAAGCGATGATTCACACGGCTTGGATTGTATATGACCCGATGACATATGGTCGGAGTTTATCTGGAGACGTAGAAGCTCTTTTGAATAAAGCTTATGAAATTGCTCCCGAAAATCCGAGAGTTATTTTTCAAAAAGCTTCTTTTGAAATGGGAATGGCGAATTATTTTGGTCAAGATACGCAACCAATGTGTGAACAGATTGAAAAATCAATCAAACTTTTTGCTACTTTTAAACCTGAAACAGCGTTGCATCCGAATTGGGGTTTAGAGAAAGCTCAAGAAGCATTGAAAAACTGTAAATAAACACAAAAATGATTCAAAAACTTATAAAAGAAGTTCCGAGAGCCTTAATCATATCAGTTTCCGTATTTTTAGTTTTAGTATTAATACGTTTGATAAGCGGAATTACCGTAGCATTGAATAGGGATTTAGCCATCAATTTTGGATATACGGTTCTGTACGGATTTGCCTTATATTTTGCTAACGCGATATTGTTCATTTATTTAGATTCTATTTTTAAATCCGAACGCTTTACAAAAAGAAGAATATTGCTTGGTTTTTTAGGCTCATTTGCGATTTCGATTCTAGTTATTTTCTTGCTTCGGATTTTTGAAGATGTTGTTGTGGAAGGTGCAACTCTTACAGAATTCCTTAAAAACGAATCGACTTTAAACTATCTGATAGCAATTATTATAACTTTTTTCATCACGTTGGCTTTTCACGCCTTTTATTTTTACAAAGCTTACCAAGAAAATAAAGTTAAGCAACAAAAAATAATTGCAGGAACGGCTTCAGCACAATTTGAAAGTCTAAAAAATCAAATTGATCCACATTTCTTATTTAATAGTCTGAATGTTTTGAGTTCGATAATTGAGGAAAATCCTGCAAATGCACAAAAATTCACCACATCATTATCCAAAATTTATCGCTACGTTTTAGAACAAAAAGACAAAGATTTGGTTTCTGTTTCGGAAGAATTGCACTTCGCTAAAACGTATATGAATTTATTGATGATGCGTTTTGAAAATAGCATAACCTTCGAAATTCCGGAAAATTTTGAAAATGAAGAAGCAAAAGTCGTTCCGTTGTCGTTGCAATTGTTGTTAGAAAATTGCATCAAACACAATGTGGTTAGCGAAACAAAACCGTTGCATATTAAAATCAGTATTGAAAATGATCAATTAGTAATTTCAAATAATTTACAAAAGAAAGAAGTTTTACAAGATCGAAAAGGCGTTGGACTGCAAAACATCGTGAATCGTTATGCGATTTTATCTCAAAGACATGTATTGGTAGAAAACACCAATGAGCACTTTATCGTAAGACTTCCAATTTTAACCAAACAAATATCAGTTATGGAAACAACATATAATTTCAACGAGAAATCTGCTTACGACAGAGCAAAAAAACGTTTAGACGCATTGATAGGATTTTACGGCAGTTTAATTTCTTATTGCCTGGTAATTCCAGGGTTAATATTCTTAAATCTTTCAACCACCAGTTTTCAATGGTTTTGGTTTCCGTTATTAGGTTGGGGAATGGGATTGACAATTCACGCTTTTAGTGTATTTGGTTATGGAAAGACTTGGGAAGAACGAAAAATTCAAGAAATAATGAACAAAGAGAAAAGTAATCAGTGGAAATAAATTAGATTTTCTGACGGTCTGAATTTGGACGTTCAGACTAAAAATAATGACTTACTTAAATTGAAAATATAAACTTCATGCTTAGCGACTTCGCGGCATTTAAAAAAAAATAATAAAATGGAAAATCAAGATATAATAAAATACGAACAAGCACTTAAACGTGTAAAAAGAATCAAAAGTTTTTATACTCACGCATTGGTTTATTTGGTGATAAATGCTATGATTGTAATTCTAAATATTCAGAATTTAAAAGAAGGAGAGAGCTATTTTAAAATCGAAAATTTCGTGACATTATTCTTTTGGGGAATTGGACTTTTAGCACACGGTCTTTCGGTGTTTTTACCTAACTTTATTTTAGGCAAAGATTGGGAAGAAAAAAAGATTAGAGAGTTTATGGAAGAAGATAAAAAACGAGTTTGGGAATAAATAAGTTTTCAGTTCTCAGTCGCAGTTTTCAGTCGGAGTATTTTCGCAAAACCTTTTAATCTTTTAAGCACTTAAATTTATAACCATTATTTAAAATGAACATAATCATCATTGAAGACGAAAAACCAGCTGCAAGATTATTGCAAAGAAAAATAGAGAAATTAGGCTTAGAAGTCGATCAAATGTTGCATTCGGTTGAAGAAGCAATCGCATGGTTTCAGGAGAATAAACATCCCGATTTAATATTTCTAGACATTCAATTATCGGATGGTTTATCGTTTGAGATATTCGAGAAAATTGAAGTCAAAAGTGCCATCATTTTTACGACTGCTTTTGACGAATATGCGTTGCGTGCTTTCAAGCTAAATAGCATTGATTATTTGCTGAAACCAATCGACGAAGAGGAGCTCGAAAAAGCGATTAATAAATTCAAAAATCAACAGCAAAAAAGCAGTGTTTCTTCGTTGGATTTTGATATGATTAAAAAGATGTTTTTAGGCAATGAAGCGAAAGAGTATAAAAAGCGTTTTTCTGTAAAAATCGGACAACAACTTAAAGTGATTGGTATTGATGAGGTGGAATGTTTTTACAGTGAAAATAAAGGCACTTATTTGCATACTTTAGAAAACCGAAATTATCTTTTAGATTGCAACTTAGAACAAATAGAAGCAGAGCTTGATCCGAAAGATTTTTATCGCGTTAGCCGAAAGTTTATCGTTCCATTGAAAGCGATTAAGGAAATTCAGATGTATAGCAATTCGCGTTTAAAGGTGATTTTACCTTCTTATAAAGACGATGAGGTTATTGTTTCTAGAGAAAAAGTTTCCGATTTTAAATCTTGGATCGGATAGAAATACATAGTAAATTTATGGTTGAATTGATTTTGTATAAAGTAATGGGAATCAATTTTTTAAATAACAACTATAGATAAATCCTATGGCTCGCTTTACGCCTTAATGTATCGCTTTCTAATACCGATTAAAACAAAGAGGAATACAGTAAATATAATAAAAAATGGAACGATGTAATCAATCAGATTTAATGGTAAAAGAATCGCAATAATCAACAATTGAAATCCCAATCCATAAATTGATACTGCCGTCATAAACCAATTTGGGAACGTTTTTACTTTGTAAGCGTCTTGGTCTAAAGCGTGAATTATCTTGTCAAAACCTCCGTAGAAAATAGTGTAAAACTGGAACAGAATATCAACTGTTTTTTGACTTTCTCCTGGCAATGCTTTAGGCGATTTGTATTCAAAAATCTTAGAAGTAGAATCTCCACCAACTGATTTGTTTCTTAAAATTACGTAGTAATAATTGTATAATGTTCCTTGTAATTGGATACAAAAAAACGCTAGTAATGTTAGCCAAATTGAAGCATTTGAAACATAATAAATCGTCATAAAAAACAAGAAATTTAATACAATATCAAACACACTATCTAAATATCTTCCAGAGTAGGATGGTGTGTTTTTTATACGTGCTAATTCGCCATCGGCAGCATCAATAATTGATTTCAAAACGATGAAAAACCCCGCTAATAAATACTGCTTTTCTAAGATGCAGTAAATGGCAATTAATCCTGATATCCCAAAAAGTAGGGTCACATGAATTGGTGTGAATTTTGTGTTTTTTAATTGCAAAGCAATCGCTTTTCCTAAAGGTCTTCCATAGTCGGATAAATCTAAAAATTTATCTTTTTCGGCAAGTTTAGACATGTAATTAATATCAATGTAAATGTGACAATATAGTCGGAACCCAATTATAATTTTTTATTTCGAAAAACGATGTGTTGTAAATGTCATGGCGGTCAATAACAAAAATGCCATTAATTGATGGGCTAATCCCAACCAAAGTGGCACGTGATATAACAATGTGAAAACTCCTAAAACGAATTGTAGGAATACAAATACCAACACGATTTTCACACCTGTATCTTGTCCTTTATCTAGTATGAAATTACGGCTTTTAATGAACAATAATATGATCATTCCTACTACGAAATAGGCGAAAGTTCTATGAATGAATTGCACACCACTTTTTCCTTCTATAAAGGCTAATAATAAGTTTGATTGCTCTAACTTAATACTATCGTGAAAAAATTGACCATCACTCATTAAAGGCCAATGGTTGTGAATTAAACCAGCATTTAAACCAGCAACAAATCCTCCATAAATGATTTGGATGATTAAAACAGCTAATGCAATTCGTGCTATTTTTCTTAATGGTAAAACAGGTAATCTCTTGTTTGGATAAATTAAGTCTAAAGCTACCCAAAGCGTGTAAGCAAACGTAATAAAAGCGAAAGTTAAGTGAATTGCTAATCTGAAATGACTCACATCGGGCATGTCTTTTAAGCCACTAGCCACCATAAACCAGCCTAGAAAACCTTGGAAAGCTCCCATTCCTAATAAAATGAAACACTTTTTGATGGTTTCTTTATCCAATCGTTTCTTAACCCAGAAATAAATAAATGGAATGATAAAGACTACACCGATAATTCTACCAATAAAACGGTGAAACCATTCCCAAAAGAAAATGAATTTATAATCGTCTAATTGAAAGTCTTTGTACTGATTAACCTGAAGGTATTCTGGAAACTTTTTATATTCTTCGAAATATTCGACCCATTTTTCTTCCGACATAGGAGGGAAGGTGTCGTTTATTAAATGCCAATCGGTCATTGATAAACCTGAATTTGTTAAACGTGTAATTCCGCCTACCATAACCATGATAAATAGCAATACACAACCTGAAAGTAGCCAAATGATGACTGATTTATTGTTTTTCATTTTTATTCTATTGGAAAATTTTCCGGATTTTGCCTTGTGTCCCAAATGTCTAAAACGGTAATAGCTTTGTCAGTGATCTCAAAAATTATATAATAATCTCGTACTAGTACCATTCTGATATTTTTATAAGTAGTCGTAATTGAACCTTCTGAGAAAGAAGTCATTTGTTTAAGTGTTTCTTTAAAAATTCGGTCTAATTTTTTACTGTAAACAGTTGATTTATTTGTATTATTCCAATAGTTAAAGATATTTTTCTTGACTTCAACGGCATTTACTGACCAAATAATTTTTCTTGTTCCTTGAACCATTCTTGAATATCTTTTTCAGCTTCTTCTTCAGTTAAAAATTCTCCGTTTTCGACTTGTTTGATTGATTTATGAATTCTTTCTTGTTGCCATTCATTGAACACATAAACTTTTTCTTCCTTTTCGTAAGAGGTAGATGGCTCAGCTACTTTGTTTTTATCTGCAAGAAGTATCGCTTTAATCTCCATTAAAATATTGATATCGTTACAAGCGATTATCTTTTGAATCAATTCTAATTTTTGTTCAGCAATTGTCATAATCCATATTTTTAGTAAAATTAATAAATTGATTTGATATTCAAATGAAACAATAGTTAAACTCTTTCTAATCCCATTTTCTTGGCTTTTTCAAGCACAAATGCTAAAGCGGCTTCGTATTCATTTTGAATTTCGCCCTCTAAAATGGCTTCTTTAACCGCTTCTTTTAGTTGGCCAATTTCTCTACATGGTTTTAGATCAAATAATTCCATAATTTGTTCGCCCGAAATAGGCGGTTGAAAGACACGAACTCTATCTTTTTCTTCAACTTCAACAATTTTTGTACGTACAATTTTGAAGTTATTATGATATTTCTGGAATTTTTTCGAATTTTTTGTAGTTATATCAGCTTCGCATAAAATCATAAGGTTTTCAACATCTTCACCAGCATCAAAAACCAATCTTCGAACAGCTGAATCCGTAACAATATCTTCTGCTAGAACAATGGGGCGTGAACTCATCATAACCATTTTTTGGACAAACTTCATTTTATGATTCAAAGGCATGTGCAAACGTTCAAATATTTTTTTGACCATTTTTCCGCCTAAAAATTCATGTCCGTGGAAGGTCCAACCTTGTTTTTTACTAAATCTTTTTGTCGGAGCTTTTCCAATATCGTGTAATAATGCGGACCATCTTAGCCAAACATCATCCGTATTCGGACAAATATTATCAACAACTTCTAAGGTATGATAAAAATTGTTTTTGTGTGTATGACCTTCTACTTCTTCCACATTATTCAAAGCCGTTAATTCCGGTAAGATAATGTCCAAAAGACCAGTTTTGTATAGTAATATAAACCCAACAGAAGGTTTTTCTGAAGCTAATATTTTATGTAATTCATCAACAATACGTTCGCCTGAAATAATTGAAATACGTTCTTTATTTCGAGAAATCGCTTCTAATGATTCGTCTTCGATTTGAAAATTTAGTTGGGTAGCAAATCGAATGGCACGCATCATTCGCAACGGATCATCTGAATACGTAATATCAGGATTCAGAGGCGTTTTGATGATTTTATGCTCTAAATCTGATACACCATTAAAAGGGTCTAACAAATCACCAAAATTGTCAAGATTTAATGAGAAAGCCAAAGCATTTATAGTTAAATCTCGTCGTTCTTGATCGTCTTTTAAAGTTCCGTTTTCAACTAGTGGATTGCGACTATCGTGTGAATACGATTCTTTTCGAGCTCCCACAAATTCCACATCAATGTCATCATAACGAAGCATTGCTGTCCCATAATTTTTAAAAACTTGTACCTTTGGATGAAACGGAATTAATTCGGACACTTTTAAAGCGAGTTCAATTCCACTACCAACAGCAACAATATCAATGTCTTTTTTATGATCTCGTTCTAATAATATATCACGAACAAAACCGCCAATTACATAGCATTCCAAGTTTAATTCTTGTGCTGCTTTCGAAATTATATCAAAAATGGGATGTTCTAAATGTTGTTTGTAATTCATTCTGTATTTAATTTTTGACATTTCGACTAAAGAAAAAAATCACATAATTTTAGATGGAATTTTCCTTTAGTAAATGGCAAATAATGAAGTTTTATTATTTTCTAATAACCTTAACCTGCATATTCAATCCTAACTTAATAATCGTAGAAGGATTTTTACATACTTTGTCTTTGTGCAAATTTACGACATAGTCGACACCATTTATAATTTCTGGACTAATATCTTTAAATGAAGTAGGGCTTAAGATTCCAGAAATATTAGCCGATGTGGAAACTAATGGTTTTTTCATGCGTTCCATCAGTTTGAAACAGAACGGATCAGTCACCAATCGAACTCCTAAGGTGTTGTCTGCTGCAATTATATTTTTCGCGACGTTTCTTGGATTGTCTAAAATTAAAGTTGTCGGATTTTCTGACAAATCTAAAATTTGCCAAGCTACTTCTGGAACTTCTTTGAATACATTATAAATCATACGTTCGCTATTCATCAAAATAATCATGCTTTTGCTTTCTACACGTTTTTTTAGCGCGTAAATTTTCTTTATAGCTTCTTCATTCGTGGCATCGCAACCAATTCCCCAAACGGTATCCGTAGGATATAAGATAATGCCACCGTCTTTGATGATTTCGTAAGCGTTGTGTACTTCGGTATTGATGTTTTCCATTTTTAAAAATAATCTTTAATAAATAATAAAGGTAATTCTTTGACTTTTAGTTTGTTGTGAAAAATATATAAAGTAAATAATCGTTCACTAATAAATCCAAAATCTCTCTTTTGATAAGGATCATCACTAAAACTGATTCTTTTTTCTACTTCAAATAAAATATCAAAAAGCCAGGAGCAATAATCGTCCACAAATTTACGATTACTAACAAACATATTCATCAAAAATATTTTATTATTATTATCTAAGTACTTCTTGATGCTCTTTTGGTAATCAGGATATTTTTCTAAAATAATTTGCATGGTTACATTCCAATCATTTTCTATGTGATTTAGGCAATATTCTTGAGTAATGGAAATATATTGGTGATCGTTTTTTAAACTTCTTTTATAAGGTAGAATAACATCGTAATTTTTTAACCACTTTAAAATCCTTGTCTTTATAATGTGTTCTTTCTCGATATGTTTCTTAAAAATCTCATTATTCATTTGCACAATATTAATTCGATGTGGTTTTACTAAAGAATAATTTAAGAAATTAAAATATCTTCGATAATTATTTCTTAATTCAATTCTATTAAATATATAGAGCCATCAAATCATGTAGTTCAAAAAAAAAATAAACGATAAGACTTATTTGTGGAAGTTAAAATACCTGATATTAATATAGATTTTATTTGGCATAAGCGGAATAATACACATCCGTACAAGAAATAAATTTGTCGTTTTTCATCCGCTGTTTTTGAAATGTAAAAGTTCCATCGTAAAGATTACCAATAGAAGAGAAGATTCTTAGTTTAGTAAAGTAATTAGTTGATTTTAAATACGGTGTTTACCCAATTTTGAATGGTATATTTACAATAAATAGCTTCGCTTAATGGTTCATAAGGTGTGGCTAGAAAATCATTACTTATATTGATATCGGTGTCACTATCGAGGATTAAAATATTATTTGGGTTGTAAAAATCGTAATTCTTTATTGTTTTGTTCGTGGTAATTATTTTTCTTTGCATAGCTATAGCTTCAAATATTCTAAAACTTAATCCATTATGATCTTTTCGAATTAAATCTAAAAATATTTTGGAATGCTCTAAGTCGTCTTTTAAATCACAAGGAAGTAACGTTCTTTTAGAAAAAACAATATTCTTATTTGTTTTTTCGGGAAGTTTTTTACCTACAGCTATAAACTTATAACTAATATTTTGGCTGGAAAGATAGTTTGCAAGTTTGTTTAAGAAATTAAAACGTTCGTCTATTGAAATTACCATGAAGATGTTGTTGTTTAATTTACTTAAATCCGACTCTCTTTTCTCCATATAAATGTAATTAGGGATAAAGGTGAAATTGTATTTTTTTGAATCAACTAAATCAAACGAAAATATTTCATCAAATACACCATTTAAGAGATGGTCTATCGGAAATCGTTTACAACTATCATATATGTAACTAATGTATGTTTTAGTTTGTTTTTTTATTTCTAAATGGGTTACTCTGCTTATTTTATCGGGTCGAATAAAGAGGATAATTTCCTGTTTTCCAATTGCTGTAATTTTTTTTAGAATATATTCTTCAAGAGCTTCTCTCTTTTTGTTTTTTTTATATTCTTTATTGTTGAGATTTATATTTATTCTATCGAAAACGGATTTATATTTGAATTTAAACTTTGAAGCGTCAATATGATTTACATCAATACTTCTTCTTTCTAGTTCAAGTTTAATGTTGTGATCAAAATATGTAGAATCAAAACTAATTATGCAAATTTTCATTAGATGGGCATTTTGTACTTTATGAGTAACGCGATACAAGTGAAGTAATTATGCTTTGGTAAAAAGTTTTTCCACATTTTTAATCATACTTTCTTTCTCGCTCATTACAAAATTTCTAAAAGCTATAAATTCACTAAAAACCTCTTCATAATTCTGCATTGTATGATTTATGAGTGCGGTTATTTTCTCAGTTGAGATTTCATCTTTATGTAATTTATACTTCTCTGGAATACCTAAATCTTCTGTAAAAGCTGAAGTTCCATCTCTACCAGTTATTAAACAAACACCAGAAATCAAAGCTTCTCTAGGGATTTTGTCGCGACCCGGAAAATAGCCAAAATCAATATGAAGTTTTGCTTTTCGTAACGTAACCCTCATTTCTTCTCTAGTCATACCGGATAAGGGAATCCAATTGTACTGAGGTAAAAGCTTCATGTATTTCTCGATTTTGTGTAAGCCTTTTTTCGGATTATAAGTGATATTGTTTTCCTTTGAAAATGAATCAGGAAGATTCTCGAAGAAAAGTTCGTTAACATAATCGCATAAATAATCTATTTTATTATCTAATTTTTTAGTTAGTAAAAACTCTTTAGTTCTTTGAGATTGGTACCAATGTGTAACTGATTTGTTAGACTCAAAACGATATTCTGTATGTTTATAAGGAACAAAAAGTTTTCTAATCCAGTTCTTTTTATTTTCTCTATTATTCATTAATACCTCATAGAAATCAAGGCTTAACCACCATATTTTCTTTTGTGATAATGGATATTTTGCAATCAGATTAGTCATGGACTCTGGAATTACAATCACATTATCTACGCTGTCTTTTACGTTCCTTACATAAGGAACATCATAGTTTTTATAGAATGGATGTACAGGCTCTTTCTTATAAGTTGAATAGAGCATTTTTGCATTATAACCTAAAGTGTTTAGGATATAACCTAATTGATGTAATGCTTCAGGTCCACCTGTTGCTTTATTTGGAGGACAAACAATGTAAATATTTTTCGGCATATATTTGGCAATAATAATAAGCTACGTTTCGCTATTTCTTTTTTCAAGTACTTGTAGTGATTTATATAGAACTTAAAGCTTTTAGCGGCAACGAAGATAATTCTTAATTAATATAAATAGTTCTTTATTTAATGAATTTGCTTTTTTTATAAACTTCGATGTTAATCAAGTCCCTATTTGAGTTATTTCTTCTTGATATAAAATTTATTTGTATCTGCAAACGCATGTTCAATTACATCATAATTAAGGTCGTGATTGAGAATGTTTAACTTTAAATCAGTAATGTCAAATAATCCAGAAGTATAGATGTTTGTAATTTTATTTTGCTCAATCACGGAGTATTTTTGATTATAGCCACAAACAAACCAATCTCTTTTCTTACTTTCAAAGATGTTTTGCCCTACACTAAAATCTCCGATATTAGTAGTGGTGCCTAAATAATTTTTCATTAATGATGGCACAATGTCATAATGTAAAGTTAGGTGATTGTACTGTTTAGCCTCTTTGGAAGCATCATAGATTATCATTGGAACTTGAATCTGGAATTTCGAAAAGTTTCCACCGTGTTGCCAATATCCTTTTTTATTATCATTAAATTCTTGTCCGTGATCACCTGTAATCACAATAATTGTATTCTCTAACTTATTCTGACTCTTAAGGTGTTCAATTACTTTACCTACTTCATTATCTATAAAGTGAAGGGCGTTTTTATATCTGTTTATGAGCGGTTTAGCATCGTAACTGTCGTTTAAATCAAGAAAATCTACTTCAGCTAAAGAAGGTTTAAAAGGAATGTTGTAGGAATCTGGATAATCAAATCCATGTGCAGCGTCATAAAATAGAAAGCTAAAAGATGGTTTTGATAGATCTCTTTTTTTGTCAAATGCCATCCAGTCTTTTGTGACATCTAGATCTCTTTCTGAAGGAGAAACACCATCAGAAAATAATCGAATATCTTTCAATTTGATAAAAACGTTTCTGTCAAATGGCGGGTTTTCTATAGTTGAACTGCTAAAAACACCAATTTCATAATTTTGCTTTTGTAATTCATCAATGAAAACGGGCGATTTTTCAATGCCAGTAAAGGAGTCAAAATATGTAGCAGGTATTCCATAAAATAATGAAAATATACCGCCTGTTGTCATATTAGAACCACTATTGTGGTTGTGGAATAATTGTGATTGTGCAGCGAATTTATTTACATTCGGCGTGATTTCATCTGTTAAACAATCAAATCGCCAAGAGTCGATAATTATAAAAAGTATATCTTTTTTATTTTCTACAGGAATTGAAGTTATTGGTTTTAAGGGGTATTGAACAGAGTTTTGCGTCTGATTTTGACTAATTTTTTTATTTTTTTTAATTAATTCTTCGTCCACTAATCCTAATTTGGTCATAAACCCTTCTGCAGTTAGTGGGAAAAAAGCAGGATATACATTTTTATATTGTAAGATTGGTCTGTAAAAATTCACATCTGCCCAAGCGAACATTGCATGACTATATAGTAAGCAGATTAAGAAAAACGCAAGTGTTTTTTTAATATAAAATTTGTTTTTTCGTGCAATTATTTTCTTTGCCACGTAAAAAAACAGTAACTGCATTAAGATCAACCCCACTATAAACAGAACACCAGTTATTACATTTGATGACGAAAACTGAAAGATGTCGCTAGCTCTTTTTCCAAACAATAAACTAAATACAATAGGAGATAAATGATACCTAAATTGAGTAAAAATATTTGCATCAATTTTTAAAACAACAAGCATAATAATCATTAACGTCATGAAGATTATACTACTCAATTTAATTGATCTAGAAATCAAATAAATTAACATCGCAACTAACAGTGGTAAGGCGGCTAAAAAGAAGAAGTGACTCAGTGTGGTCGCGTAAAAATAAATTTTCGCTTTTATTTCATTGTCATTTTCAATATAACTTAAGTAAGGTAAGGCTATTATGAGCACTACGAAAAAATTTAATACAAACTGTAAATATAATTGTTTTAAAAAAGCGTAATTTATAGACTTCATGTTTTATGTTTTTGTGACAAATTATTTTGCGATTTCTTAAACTAAAAAATCATTTATCCAACCTGTTAATTTATATTGTTCAAGAATAGTAGCAGGAACTGCTTGATAAGGTTTATTGCAAAAATCAGCATCAATAATTGGATTACTAGAATCAATTATTAGTATGTTATTTTCATTATAAAACTCGTAATTTTTAATAGAGGAGTTTGTAGTAATTAGTTTTTTATGCAATCCCATACTTTCAAAAACCCTAAAAGATAATCCCGACTGATTTTTTCGCTGTAAATCTAACAAACAACTTGAATTGCTAATATAATCATTTACTTCTTCTAAAGAAATAGTATGTTGGATTGAAGTTACTAATGAGTTGTTTTTAAGTTTGTTTTTTTTGTCGAAAATTAGAATATTGTACAAAATATTTTGTCGTTTTAATTCCGATGCAATTTTGCTGATCAGCTCAATCCTTTTTCCAATAGATGAAACATTAAAAACGGTTGTCTTAACTTCTTTAGTTGTGTTTCCTGTTTGAAAATTATAAATAAAATTTGTTTTGTGTTTTAAGTTATACTTTTCACAATCTTCTTTTTCAAATGAATACACTTCGTCAAAACAATTTAAAACTCCAATGATTTTCGGACATCTTTTTATGTTATCATTAAAGAATGCTGTTGATTTTTTAGTGTAGTTCTTAATCTGTTTTGCATATTCAGGCGCAATGAAATCACCTTTAATTGTCAAAATTAAATCTTGTTTTTCTTGGTTTTTATCAAGTTCACTTAAAATGCATTTGCCATAAAACTTTGTTTTTAGGTTTTGCTTAAAAAAAGTCTTTAAAGTGAAATTGTAAATTTTAAATAAAAAATTAGGGTATTTATATTTAAATTTACTAAAATCGATATGTTTTACTTCATGATTGTTCGCAATCAAAGAATTGACAATATGTTTATTAAAGCCCCAATTGTCATAGGATATTACAGTGATTTTCATCTTGAGAAAAAAAATATTTGGCGTAAAATTAACTATTAAATTTGATTAGTAGTAGATAATATTTACTTTTGGATTAAAATATTTATTTATGCTTTCAAAATACCACAAAAAATTTTTAAAATTTGAAAATATCATTGATAATTACATAAAATATTTTGAAAATTCTGGTGTTGATTTTATCATTGGTAATAGAAATAGTATAAAATTATTTGAAATTGATGGTAAAACTATTAGTGTAAAAGCCTTCAAAAAACCGAATTTAATTAATAAAATTGCATATCGATATTTTAGAAAATCGAAGGCTAAACGTTCCTTTGAATATGCTTCTATTTTATTAGAAAAGGGAATTGGAACACCAGAGCCGATTGCGTATTTTGAAAATTTTGATGTTTTAGGATTAAATGAAAGTTATTATGTTTGCGAACATTTGAATTGCGATTTAACCTATCGAGAATTAGTAGAGACAGATTATCCGGATAGCGAAAATATTTTGCGCCAGTTTACGCAATTTACTTTCGATATGCATCAAAAAGGGATAGAGTTTTTAGATCATTCACCTGGTAATACTTTAATTATTAATGAAGGAAATGGAAAGTATTCTTTTTATCTGGTCGATTTAAATCGAATGAAATTCCATCAAACGATTGATTTTCAAACGCGCATGAAGAATCTTTCAAAAATAACTCCAAAAAAAGAAATGATAGCTATCATGAGTAATGAATATGCAAAGCTCTATGGTGAAGACGAGACTAAAGTATTCGAAACAATGTGGCAACTTACTTCCGATTTTCAATATCGTTTTGCAAGAAAAAAAAGAATCAAACGGAAGCTTAAATTCTGGAAAAAGTAGTAATTTTCACTTTTTATCCAATAAATGAAATTATCCATTTTAATTACTACATTCAATTCCGAAGAATGGCTTAAAAAAGTGCTTGTTGGCTATAGCTTACAAACAGTGCAGGATTTTGAGTTGGTAATTGCTGATGACGGTTCTTCTGAAAAAACAAAACAGGTAGTTGATTCTTTTAAAGATAAATTCAAACACCCCGTCCTTCATGTTTGGCATGAAGATGATGGTTTTCAAAAATGCAAAATCCTCAATAAAGCCATTATTCAAGCTAACGCTCCTTATTTATTGTTTACTGATGGAGATTGTATTCCGCGTAAAGACTTTGTAGCCCAACACCTAAAACACAAAGAAAAGGGATATTTCTTATCAGGAGGCTATTTTAAATTACCAATGGAAACTTCTATAAAAATTACGCCAGAAACTATTGATAATGAACAATGCTTCAATATATCATGGTTGATAAAAAACGGTGTAGGGAAAAGTTTTAAATTGTCAAAACTAATTAAGATGCCTTTTATTGCAACTTTAATGAATTGGTTAACTCCTACAAAAAAAACATTCAACGGACACAATACTTCTTGTTTTAAAAGTGATCTGCTAGCAATTAATGGATTTAATGAAGCAATGCAATACGGAGGTTTAGATAGGGAAGTAGGCGAGCGTTTATTCAATTATGGCGTGTTAGCCAAGCAAGTTCGTTATGCTGCGGTTTGTTTGCATCTAGATCACAAAAGAGGATATGCTTCACCAGAAATATGGAAAAAAAATAATGCAATTCGCGGTTATAATAGAAAGAATAATATTACTTATATTGAAAATGGAATTTCACAATATTTATAATTTCTTCTTCTCTAAAATAATCAACAGCTACCATTATAAAGTAATACTAGCTGTTAATTAATTTAAATTTATTTTTCCAGCACCGCATTAAAAAAATCATCCAGTTTATCTTTAATTAACTCAATTGGATATTCATCAAAGTATTTAAACGTATGTTCTTTAATATATAAACCGTCATGTTGTTCATAAATCTCTGGTTTTATGTCTTTCAGATGTATGGAAATATTTTTATTATCTTCAAAAATTTGCCAAGTTTCCTTATCTACTGATGGAGAAAAAAGTGAAAATGTTGGCACATTTAAAGCCTTAGCCATATTTACTGTCCCACCTTCATTACCAATTAGCATTTTACAATGTGATAACAATCCTAAAAATTGACGTAGGCTTTTGCCATAAACATTAAAGTGAATATTTGCTTTCGTTTTAGCTGCACAGAAATCGTAAATCTTTGTTGCATCTTCAATTTGAGAAGGAACGTAATTAAAAAGGATATCTGCATTGGTTTGTGTTACTGTATGGTCAATCAATTGCGCCATTTTTTCAAATGGGTACGATTTATACCATTCGCTACCTAGAATACTAAACATTACTAAAGGCTTAGTTGCTGTGTTAATATTCGCATTTTCCAGTATTTCTTTACCTTCTAGAATTTCTTTTGGAGTCAAAAACAAAAGAGGTTTGTAGTCTTTTACTGGCTCTTTAATTAGTGGTTCTAAAAGCATTAATCTATTATCAATGGCTAATCCTAAATCTGATTTTGTACCATTTTCAATTCGCTTCATGTTGTGATTATAGAAAACAACGGAGTAACTCTTATGATATGAAATTTTTGTTGCTGCTCCCGAAAATAATGTTATTAAATTGGTTTCAAGCTTGCTGTAAGCATCAATAATTACATTGTATTTTCTTTTTCTTATTTGCCAGAAAAACTTGAACAATTTAGGATATGACTTTCTAACTTCTTGTTCAAGAACTATTATTTCATTAATATTTGGATTTCCTATCAATACATCAACACAGTGCGCATAGCACATATAATCAATGATGGCATCAGGATATTTTTTTTTCAAGTTATTACTTAAAATGGTGCTTGTTAAAACATCACCAATTCTTTTTTGTTGGATAATTAATATTTTCATTAAATGTCTTTTAATTTAAATTACTTCTTTAAAAACCGTTTCAACCCAATTACTCAAAGTGTATTTTCGAATTATAGCGTCTGGAATGGGCGCATAAGGCGAATTTAAAAAATCATTTGGAATTGAAATGTTTTGATCATCAATAATTAAGATGTTTTGGGGATTGTAGAAATCGTAAGTTGCAATTTCTGAATTATTAGTAATGATTTTTTTATGATAACCAAGCGCTTCAAAAACTCTAAAAGTTAGTCCTCTATGTTTATCGATTACACCTAAATCCAGCATACAAACTGCTTGTTTTATGTATAGTTTTACTTCTTCTAAAGGAATAGGATTTTTTATTATTTCTATTAAATCAGTCGATGGGATTTTTTTAGTAGTCTTGACAATTATTTTAAAAACGTTTTGCTGCTCTTTTAATACCTTCGCGATTTTAAGTAAAGTAGCAAATCTTTTTCTATCGAAACTAGTAATGTTAAAAACACTATACTTTAAAGATTCGGAAGTAGTAGTTGGTGCTTCTAGTTCATAAATAAAGTTTGTAATAAATTTAAAGCCAAATTCTTTGCAATCACTTGGTTCAAAACTATAAATTTCATCAAATAAAGGGAGCAGTTTCTTTTTTTTAGGATAACGATGTATCCCGTCAAAGAAATATGTTTTAAAGTTTTTGGTTTTAGATTTAAGATCAACTAAAGATTCAAATGAAAATAAATCAGGTCGAATAATTAAAATTATATCAAATGTCTCCTTTTTAATAATTGTTTTAATATACTTTTCTCTGTATTTGAATTTTACATCTTTTGAAACGCGCTTCAGATAAAAGTTTTTAACTTTTGTAATTAAACTACTATATTTATACGTAGGGATATGAATATCAGTAACTTCTAAATCTTGATTTTTTCTAAGCTCATCTGCAACTTTTACAATATAACCCATATATTCTGGAGCAACAATCAAAACCTTTTTCATACTTAGAAGTTAATTTTTAAATATATTTACTGCGAAAATACATAAGTAGAAGCTATTTCTATGCTTTGATAACAAAATATTTTAGCTATTTTTGTAAAAATATCTTTTTTATGGCAATTAGTGGCTTGGTGATTACTTTTAACGAAGAAAAAAACATAGGGAACTGCATTGACGCGTTGTTTAAAGTGTGTAATGAAGTTATTATTGTAGATTCTTTAAGTTCAGACAACACTGTGAAAATTGCCGAAGAAAAAGGAGCCAAAGTTATTTCTCAAAAGTTTTTAGGTGACGGTCCGCAACGTAGTCATGGAATCCCATTTTGTGCTAATGACTGGATTTTGAATTTAGATGCTGATGAGTTTTTAGATACAGATGCTACTGATTTTATTGTTAAAGAAAAATACTTAGAAGGAAATTATGATGCTTTTTCGTTTCGAGTAAAAAACTTTTTGGGAGATGAATTAATTGATTTTTCGGGATGGTATCCAGACCACAAAGTTCGTTTTTTTAATAAGAAAACAGCTAGACCATCAGACGCTAAAGTGCATCAATCGATCGTTACTACAAACGAAAAAAGAGTTCCTGTTCATATTTTGCATTATGGTTGGGATTCATTAGAGCAAATTATAGCAAAGAAAAATCAATATTCTACTTGGCATGCACAACAACTTTTTGATAAAGGTAAAAGAGTAGGAGCAGCCAAACCTGTAATGAATGGATTAACTGCCTTTATTAGATGTTACTTCTTTAAAAAAGGAATTTTTAACGGAATTGACGGTATTACAATTGCATTAATTCAAGGTTTTTTTTCCCACATGAAATATGCTAAATTATTAAAACTACAGCGTCAAGAAAAATTACTGAATCGTTAATTTGTTTCCTATCAAGCGTTCGTTAAAACTTTGTATGTAAGCTTTTATAAAGCGTTCCATCTCGTCAGCTTGTGCTTTGTCGGTTTTTAGTAGATTAGTTTTTAGTAATTCGTCATCTTTGAAATTATATAAACCTAATGATTTCTTTCCGTCGAATGCCATATAGAAATCACCTGAAACATAATGATAAATATTATCCAAATAGTAGACTACAAAATCCTTTTCAGATTGATACGATTTACCATAAGAAATCATTTTTGTGTCAATGTTTAAGTAATCTAATACTGAAGGCATTACATCGATTTGTTGTAGATTCTTCATGTTTTTTCCAACCATTTCAGGGTTTGAAGGATCGAAAAATAATATTGGAATTCTAAATTTTCCTACGTTCGTTTTATATTTGTCTTCTGTTGGTTCTGCTGAAGTGTGATCGGCAACAACAACGAATAAAGTGTTTTTATACCAATCTTGCTTTGAAGCTGTTTCAAAAAAGCGTTGTAACGCGAAGTCGGAATAAGCAATGCTTTCATGAATTTTAGTTGTTCCTTTCGGGAATTTACCTTTGTGCTTTTCAGGAATAATATAAGGATTGTGAGAAGAAATTGTGAATAATGTGGTGAAAAACGGCTGTTTGAACTGCGTCATTTTACCTGAAAAATATTGTAAAAATTCTTCATCAAAAATCCCCCATCTTCCGTCAAACGCTTCAGGTCCTTCGTATTCATCTTTTCCATAATACGCGTCGAATCCTGCTACCTTACAATATTGGTCAAAGTTCTGACTGCCATTAAAAGCACCATGAAAAAATGAAGTTTGATAGCCATTATCTTTTAAAATCTTAGGTAAAGCATACACTTCATTAATTGCATAACTAGATGTGATAAGTGAATTGTTCATTAAGCTTGGAATGCTTGAAAGTGTTGAAGGAACGGCATCAATAGATAGTTTCCCATTAGCGAATCCATTTTCAAAAAACAATGATTTCTCAATTAGTGAATCTAGAAAAGGAGTTTGTCCACGTTGTGTATTTTCTCTACCAAAGCTTTCTAAAATCAGAATTACAACATTCTTTTTGTTTGGTTCGCCCGAAGTCTTTGTTTGCGTTATTGGATTAAATATTTCATTTAATTCGCTTTCTGAAAAGAACTTTGGCGATTCTAATGTTTCCTTTTTACCAATTGTCTTTAGAATACAAAACGGTGTATTTAGTACAATTGCCGATTGATTGATAGACCCATAATTTACGGCATCCACAATACGTATTGGTTTTTTCTGAATTCCACCACGACCTAGTAAAAATACAAAAGCTAATAAAACGATAAATAAACCACTTTGTTTTAGCAATTGCAGTGTACTAGAGCTAGTTTCGATTGTATTTTTTAGATTTGGAATTGCTTTCCAAAATGCAAAAGCTAAGAGAATTGCTAATAAAGGAATGTACCAAAACTCCATTAAAAAGGAAAAGATTAGCCCTCCAATTTCATTTTCCATACCAGTTGCGGTAATCATACCAAATGTACTGCGTCTTCCCGTGAATTTATAATATTCGAAATCTACAAAATTTGTTAGGATGAAGATTATGTTAACAACATAGAAAGCAATTTTTAATCCTTTCTGATAATTAGGTCTATATTTGAAATTTCCTGGAATCAGATGAAGCACTACAAATAGTAAATTAATGTAAGCAATGGCAGATAAATCAAAGTGAATTCCACCTAAAAAACCCTTTGCTGAAATACTTTCAAAGGCATTTCGATTGAAAAAATAAAATAAAAATCTACAAATTTGATAAACAAAAAGTACAATTAAAAAACGTTTAAAAAACAGTTTAATACTTTGGAAATAATTTTGCATAGAATGAATTTGTAGATTTTTAAAATAAGTTAATTATACGGCAACGCTATAATCTCTCAATGCATCGTTTAGAGAAGTTTTCAAGTCAGTTGAAGCTTTTCTTTGGCCAATGATTAAAGCACAAGGTACTTGAAATTCGCCAGCAGGAAATTTCTTAGTATAACTTCCTGGAATCACTACTGAGCGAGCTGGAACAATTCCTTTATATTCTTTTGGTTCTGCACCAGTAACGTCAATAATTTTAGTAGAAGCAGTCAAAACAACGTTTGCACCTAAAACAGCTTCTTTCTCTACACGCACACCTTCAACTACAATACATCTTGACCCGATGAAAGCACCGTCTTCAATAATTACTGGAGCTGCTTGTAATGGTTCTAGGACACCACCGATTCCAACACCACCAGAAAGGTGAACGTTTTTCCCAATTTGTGCACAACTTCCCACGGTTGCCCATGTGTCTACCATTGTTCCTTCATCTACATAAGCACCAATATTTACATAACTTGGCATTAAAATAACGCCACTTGAAATGTATGCGCCATATCTTGCTACTGCATTTGGCACTACGCGAATTCCTTTTGCAGCATAATCACGTTTCAACAACATTTTATCGTGGAATTCAAAAATCCCCGCTTCCCAAGTTTCCATTTTCTGAATAGGGAAGTACATAACTACGGCTTTTTTTACCCATTCGTTAACTTGCCACCCATCATTTATTGGTTCAGCCACGCGAAGTTTACCGCTATCTAATAATTCGATAACTTCTCTAATCGCTTTTTGAGTTGCGTCTTCTTGTAATAAAGCACGATTTTCCCATGCTTGTTCTATTGTTGCTTTTAAAATAGTCATTGTTGTAATTGATTTATGTAGCAAATATACCATTTTATATAATTTTGGAATTGTTTTTGCTATTACAATCTATAAATTAATTAAATTAGTAAAAAATTAAACTATTATGAAAAAGAATTTAATCCTTTTAGCACTTGTAAGCTTATCTTTTATGTCATGTAAAGAGGAAGCAGAAAAAAACAATGATAACACTACTAACGATACAATTGTTGTTCAATCGGATGCTGTTGAAACAACAGATGGTGCTGTTGTATTATCAAATTCTTCATGGCGTTTAGTAAAGTTAAACGGAAAAGCGATAGAGAAAAATAAAGACGAAGAAAGAGAATTAGGTATTATTTTTAGCACTGACGGAAGATTTTCTGGTTATGCTGGTTGTAATAATATGATGGGAGATTATGAATTGAAAGAAGCAGAAAACCAAATTAAATTTTCAAAAGTAGGTATGACGATGATGGCTTGTCCAGATTCTTCAATGGAAAAGGAATTAGCAGAAGTTTTAGAATTGGCTGATAATTATAACTTTGATGGTGAAACATTAAAATTAAATAAAGCAAAAATGGCTCCTATAGCTGAGTTTGAAATTATTAAATAATAACTGCTTATCTTTGCTGAAACTAATTATTGAATGCGAATTTTAGCAATAGATTACGGAATAAAACGAACAGGAATTGCAGTAACAGATGAAATGCAAATGATAGCTTTCGGGCTAACTACCATTGCTTCAGAAACTGCAATTCCTTTTTTAAAAGACTATTTTTTAAAAGAAAAGGTAGTTGAGGTTATTGTGGGTGAACCCAAGCAGATGGATGGAACTCCATCGCAAAGTGCTGCAATTATCAATGCTTTTGTAGCGAAATTTGTAAAAGCTTTCCCCGAAATGCCTTTAGCGAGAGTAGACGAACGTTTTACTTCAAAAATGGCTTTTCAGACGATGATTGATAGTGGTTTGAATAAAAAACAAAGACAAAATAAAGCATTAGTTGACGAAATTGCAGCAACAATTATGCTTCAAGATTATTTGCATTATAAAAAATAGTACTTTTGCACTTTCAAAAAATAATACGAATACCATGATTTTATCAATATATGGATACGGAGAACCAGTTTTACGCAAAGTAGGAGAGGTAATTCCGGAAGATTATCCCAACTTAAAAGAAGTAATTACTAATATGTATGATACAATGTATCATGCGCACGGCGTAGGTTTAGCAGCACCTCAAATAGGATTACCTATTCGCTTGTTTATTGTGGACACTGAGCCATTTAGCGATGGCGATGATATCTCTGAAGAGGAAGCAGCGTTAATGAAAGAATTCAAGAAAACTTTTATTAATGCTAAAATTCTAAAAGAAGAAGGTGATATTTGGGCGTTTAACGAAGGTTGTCTGAGTATTCCAGACGTTCGTGAAGATGTGCTTCGTCATGATACAATTACTATTGAGTATTTTGACGAAGATTTTAATAAAAAAACTGAAGTTTACGACGGATTAATCGCGCGTGTTATTCAGCACGAGTACGATCATATCGAAGGTATATTGTTTACAGACCACATTTCTTCTCTAAAAAAGAAATTATGTGCTAAAAAACTGCAAAATATCATGGATGGTAAGGCTAGACCCGACTATAAAATGAAATTCGTAAATAAAAGAGCAAGGTAATTTTAGAAATAAGTGGTTTGTGAAAAAGTTTTTAATTTTTTAGCAATTTTTTATTTTGTCTTTAAACTTTAAAATATATATTTGCCAACCTTAATAATCAAGTAACATGAGTATTCAAAAAATATTAGCCGTTTCTGGGAAACCAGGATTATATGAATTAAAAATTCAAACACGTACAGGTTTTGTTGCCGAATCTTTATTAGACGGTAAAAGAATAACTGTAGGAATGAGAGCAAATGTAAGTTTGTTGTCTGAAATTGCAGTTTATACTTATTCAGAAGAAATACGTTTAGCTGAGGTTTTAAAAGCAATTGCGACTAAAGAGAATGATGGTTTAGCAATGTCTCACAAAGAAGATGATGCAAAATTAAAAGCTTATTTTAGAGAAGTTTTACCAGAATTTGATGAAGACAGAGTTTATACTTCTGACATCAAAAAAATCTTAAATTGGTACAACTTGTTACAACCAAAAGGATTTGTATCAGTAGAAGCTTTATCAAAAGAAGTTAAAGAAGAAGAAACTCCGGCTGCTGAATAAGCAAAAGAAAATTATATCAATTAATCCTGCGTTTTAAACGCGGGATTTTTTATTTTTATACTTTTGTCATGCTGAAATTGTTTCCGTATTTTAAATAAAAACCAATAACATTCAACTACTAATGAACACACGCCAACAAAAACTCGATGCTTTCGGACGTTTACTTGATATTATGGACGATCTCCGTGAGAAATGTCCATGGGATAAAAAACAGACCTTAGAAAGTTTACGTCATTTAACCATTGAGGAAACCTATGAATTAGGTGATGCTATTTTGGATAATGATTTGGAAGAAATCAAAAAGGAGTTGGGCGATGTGTTATTGCATATTGTTTTTTATTCAAAAATTGGAAGTGAATCTAATGCTTTTGATATTGGTGATGTGGCGAACTCTATTTGTGATAAATTAATACACCGACATCCGCATATTTATAGTGATGTTGTAGTTGCTGATGAAGAGGAAGTAAAACGCAATTGGGAAAAATTGAAACTAAAAGAAGGCAAAAAATCTGTTTTAGAAGGTGTTCCAAAAAGTCTGCCAGCATTAGTAAAAGCGAGTCGCATTCAAGAGAAGGTAAAAGGAGTAGGTTTTGATTTTGAAGAGCCAGAACATGTTTGGGATAAAGTCCAAGAAGAGCTAAAAGAATTGCAGGTTGAGGTGGAAGCAGGTGATCAAGAGAAAATGGAAGCTGAATTTGGAGATGTTTTATTCTCATTGATAAATTATGCCCGATTTTTGAAAATTAATCCAGAAGACGCTTTAGAACGAACCAATAAGAAATTCATCAGACGTTTTCAATATTTAGAAAGTAAAGCAATCGAATTAGGAAAGTCATTAGCCGATATGACATTAGCCGAAATGGATGTTTTTTGGGAAGAAGCGAAGAGAATGTAGTTTTCAGTTTGCAGTATGTAGTGTGTAAGAAACATTTTAATTTGTGAGCGGATTTACTAATGCTTAAAAATTTACGTTATATACTTTCCGGAAACCTAATCATGCTGAACTCGTTTCAGCATCTCAATATGTATGTTTAATAGCTGCGAGATTTATTCAACATAATATGAAGCTACCCACAAACTTGTCATGCTGAACTCGTTTCAGCATCTCAATATGTATATTTCATAGCTGCGAGATTTATTCCACGAAATATTAAGTTACCCACAAACTTGTAATGCTGAACTCGTTTCAGCATCTCATTTTCCCCTATGAAACCATAACGATTCGTAAAATTTATTAAAACGAATTATAAAAAAAATCCCAAGCCTAAACTTGGGATTTCTATAATTAAAGACTTTTAATTTGTTGTAGCTTTTCTTTCCACAGTTTCAAATCATCTTTATGACGTTCGATACTTTTTTCTACCTCTTCAATAAAAGGATTTTTCCCTTTAGAGCTGCTGCTAATAAATTGAATGTTATTTTCTAATTGGAAAATCTCACCTTGAACTTCGTCAATTTTCTTTCTAATGAAATACTGTTCTTGTTCTAAAGCGCGTTTATCATCATTTTCGCTCATATGCTCTAAACGATTATTAAAACGGATCATCTCCGTATCTTTTTTAGATAAACTTAATTTTTCAAACAATGCGTCTAAAATCTTATTAAATTTTCCTTCAATATGTCTGCGATTGTGTGGCACTCTACCAAAAGTTTTCCAAGTAGCAATGTGTACTTTAATCGCGTCTAAATCGATTTTGTGATCGCCTGTTAATTCAAACGATTTTAATTCGTCTAAGAACGTTTTTTTCTTTTCAAAAGCTTCAACTTCTTCAGTGCTTTCAGCATTTCTCGCATCGTGCATTCTGTCGAAATAGGCGTTACAAGCATCTTTGAATTCTTTCCAAATACTATCTGAATATTTTCTTGGCACGTGACCAATTTTCTTCCAATCGTTTTGAATTTGCTTCATTACAGGAGTTGCTGCATTGAAATCAGCGCTTTCTTGTAATGATTTAGCTTTTTCAACCAAAGCTTGTTTCTTAAGTAAATTCTCGTGTTGCTCGTGCTTAATATCTTTGTAAAAGACATTTTTATTCACGTTGAAAGCTCTAACAGCATTTTTGAATTTACCCCAAGTTTCTTCTGTAACTTCCGCTGGCACTTTTCCTGCTTTGAAAAAGGCTTCGCGCAAAGCTTCTAATTTTTTTATTTGTGCCTGCCATCCACTATGTGAGTCGATTTTCTCGGTTCCCAAAGTTTCAATTAACAAGATAATTTCGTTTTTTATGGCTAAGTTGTCAGTTTCTTTTTCTCTAGCAACGGCATATAAACCTTCACGCTTATCATGCATTTGCTTCGTAATTTCACTGAATTCATTCCAAATCAATTCTCTTTGATCTCTATCAACCGGACCAATTTCTTCTTTCCAAACGCGATGTAACAATTGCAATTCGCGGAAAGCTTTCATCACATCAGCTTCGTTTAATAATTCTTTCGCTTTAACAATAATATGTTGTTTGTGCTCTAAATTATTCTTCAAATCAATGTCACGCGCTTCTTTGTCTAAATGCATTACATCATAAAAACGCTCCATGTGAAAATGGTAGTTATTCCATAAGATATTGTATTTATCTCTTGGAATTGCTCCTGCATTTTTCCAACGATCACGAATATCGTTGGCTTTTTTAAACATATCTCCAATATTAGTTTCACCAGAATCGATTAAGTGTTTCAACTCCTCAATTAAGTTTTCACGTGTTGTAAAATTGTTCTCTAAGTTGTTTTGTAATTCTTTAAAATGCTTAGATTTACTAGATCTGTAAGAATTTAATATTGTATCAAATTTATTCTTAAGTGGAAAATGATATTCAAAATCCAAGCCTTCTTCATTGTTTTGGGCATTGAATTCTTCTCTCTTCTCATCAATAAATTCATGATATTTGTCTGTAAATGCTTTTCTGATTTCCTCAACGTGGTCTTTGACAGCCATTACTTTTTCATTCTCAACCAATTTTTCCAATTCGGCCGTTAAATCTTCCATAGAAAGCGTATCGTATTCCAGCATTGGAATTTCGTGTTTGCCTTTTATCGAGTCATCTTCATTCTCTTCTGCATTAGAATTGTCTATTTCTTCTAAAACTGATTGACTATTGATTGTAACACCATCTTGTTGTTCAATTGTGTCTGCTCCGTCTGCGTTTTGCAGGTTATCATGTTGTGCTTCTGACATTGTGTAAATGCTTAAGGTTACTAATATTATGTGAAGATAGTAAAGCACCACCAAAATTCAAAAAAAATCGCCTATTTAAATCTTATTTTCTTTGAAAAGATTGCTCAAATAACTATTATATCTAATTATGATATACTATTTGGAACTATTGTAAGAAAATGTATCGAAGCAATTTATCTTCGCACTAGGTTTTAGTTACTCAGATTACTTATTAGTTTTTAAATGCGCTTTGTAATTTCCAAAAGTCAAGAATAAAAATAATAATCCAAATAATGAAAGTGTACCAATAGAAAGGTAATTGCTTTCAGTATTGAGTCGGTTAATTTCTTCCAAATCAATAAGACTTTTACCAGTTGCATCTTTAATTTGATGAACTCTAATTAATTTGAAATTAAAATATTTATCTAAAAAAGACAGCTTTTTTGTTTTTGATATTTTTTTAATGAATTCGTCTTTTTTAATTCCGATTGCTATTTTATTACCTTTTTTAAAAGTTTCGTTAAAACTATATTGATCAGAAATTGCTGCATAACTATTTCCGCTAATTATGAAATTAAAGTCCTTTTGTTCAATTACTTCAATCTCAATTTGTTTTTTACCTTCTCCGTTTCTCACGAATGTTTCATCATTTTGTAGCACAGTTTGCATATACAAATAATCTTTATGGTCGATTGGTCGAAAGTCATAGAAATAGCTCGAAAAATAAAAAAGAACCAACGATATAATGCCACAAATTACTGCATATCTTAACGATTTAGGTTGCTTCAGTAGTGTGTTTAACTTTTTATTTTTCTTAATTCGTTGTTTGATTTCATAGAAAAACTCGTGAAAATTATCGTATTCTGTTGTGACGATTGTAATCTTTTCGTCTGTATTGAAAACTAAATAATGTTCAGTCCATTCACTATATTTCCCTTGAAACTCTTCTGAATAATGCGTTTTTATTTCTGAATAAAAATATTTATCAGTTTTAAATAAAACTTTAATTTCAAAATATGTATTATATACATAAAATCGCTTCTGATTTAATAAGTAATAGAAGCAATATATAATAACTAAGATCGGAAATAAAAATCCAAATGGTTTAAGATCTTCTTCATATTCATTTGTTGGTTGAAAATTTATATCAATTAGATAAATGAAGAAGGTCAGCATTATTATTCCAAGTCCTACTAGAACTAGATTATATTTGCTCCTTTTGGATTTGGAAATTAGTTCATTGTGCATCTTTTAATAGCAATAAATAAAATTTATTCATTCCAAATTTCCCAAGCTTTCTCAGCTTGAAAAACTAACATTTCATAACCGTTTTTCACCTTAGACCCTTGTTCTTTTGCCTTTCTTAAAAAAGCAGTTTTTTCGGGATTGTAAACTAAATCATATGCAATGTGCTTTTTGGTAAATAAATTATAATCCAAATCAGGACAATCTTCAATATTTGGATGAGTTCCAATGGGAGTTGTGTTGATAATTATATGATATTCATCGAAAATTTCAGCGTTTAAATCGGAATAGGCTAATTGAAATTCATCTGGCGTTCGAGAAACGAAATCGTACTCAATTTTTAATTTTTGTAAAGCATAAGCAACCGCTTTACTTGCGCCACCTGTTCCTAAAATCAATGCTTTTTTATGATGCTCTTTTAAAAGTGGTGCTAACGTTTTTTTAAAGCCGTAATAATCGGTATTGTAGCCTTTTAGTTTTTTATTTCTTGAAACTGTAATGCAATTTACCGCACCAATTTTTTTAGCTTTTTTCGAAACTTTATCTAAGTAAGGAATGATTTCTTCTTTATACGGAATTGTTATATTTAGTCCAACTAAACCTTTACTATCAGCAATTAATTTAGGAAAATCTTTGATACTTTGGATATCGTAATTCTTGTATTCGCAGTTCGCAAAATGGTTGACTTCAAACTTTTCCGCAAAATAATTTTTAGAAAAAGAATAGTCTATATTTCGGCCAATAATACCAAATTTCAACTGTTTTTTGCTTTTCTTTTTCATTGTGATTGTTTTAAAATACTATTCAAAGTTACTTCGAATTTCTTGAATTAGTGTTATAAAGCATTAGTTTTTACCTAATTTGCTAGCCATTTTTTCCATTCCGAAAATAACTATAAAACCTACTATTGCAAGAATAACAGCAGTCATTACCTGTGGATTACCCTCGAAGTTTTGCGGTAAAACACTATTTTCAATAAAAGGCACAACTTCACCATGACTATTTACCCTGGTTTCTAAAACTTGTTTCCAAGGCCAAACTTTATTTAAAGAACCTGCCATAAATCCTATTAGTAGGGCTAATGTGGTGTTTTTATGCTTTGCAAACATCCAATGTAAAATTTTAGAAAAGGACTTCAAGCCGATAATTGCACCAAGTGCGAAAACACTTAATTTCAACATTGCTTCACCTAATATTTGCATGTCAAAGTTTACAATTCCTTCTCTAAATCGATTGATTGTTCCAATCACCGTTTCATAGGAACCCATTAATAACAAGATAAATGCTCCTGAGATTCCAGGTAAAATCATAGCAATAATAGCAATGAATCCAGATAGGAATATATACCAATAGCTGTCTGGAGAGCTTACCGGTCGTGCAATCGTGATATAGTAAGAGATTACAATTCCTATAACCAAAGCTAAAACGTCAACAACTTTCCAATTGCTGGTTTCTTTAAAAATTAATACAATACTTGCGATAATTAACCCGAAAAAGAATGACCAAACTAAAATGGGATGATCTTCTAATAAGTGAGTGATTATTTTAGAAAATGTCAAAACACTGATGAAAATTCCTGTTAGTAAGGCAAGTAAAAAGCTACCGTTAACTTGCTGCCAAGCCGCTTTTAAACCTTCTTTTCTGAATGTTTTTAATACGGAAAGATTAACATTATTGATGCTATCAATTAATTCTTGATAGATACCAGAAATAAAAGCAATTGTGCCGCCAGAAACACCAGGTACCACATCAGCAGCGCCCATTGCAAGGCCTTTTAGTGTAATAATTAAATAATCAGGGAATAGTTTTCTCATAACAATATAGTAACGATCCGGAAAAATTGAATTTTGTTTTTCTGAATTTATTTCAGAATGTCTTTTAAGCTGAAGTGTTTCGAATTTTCATGACAGCTTAACAGAGAATTATTTTCGGATGTTCTCAAAAGATGTAGGTTATTTATTAAATTTAGCAATTAGATTTTTAACCTCTGTTCGTTCCCAAACAACTGGGAAATAATCTCTTAGCACGGTTTTGTTTTTATAATTCAATCGTAATCCATTGTTTAAATGAAAAGTAGCTTTAATTTTTTTGTTCATCAAAAAATATAAACCTGCTAAGCGATATTCAATTTCATATTCTTCAGGGAATTGATCTGTAGCTTCTAATAAAATGGCTACAGCTGATTCAAATTCACCTAAAAATTGTAAAACATCGGTCCAAAGTGTAAAAGTATCTAAATTGACATCGCCAGATTCAAATGCTCTTCGGTAGCCAAATTCTGCCTCTTCAAAAAAGTGTAAAGCACTGTTTACTGCAGCGTAGCGTTTCCAATACATTGGGTTTTCACCATCAATGGCAATTGCTTTATTCACATAATACAATGCTTTTTGATAGTTTTTTTGACGAATATAGAAATCAGTGATTGCAATCCAACCTTTATCTAGCGAAGGATCTTCATGCACGGTTTGTTGGTAATAATTTAACGCAAATTCGTAATTCTCAAGACGCTCATAACATTTTGCCATTCGAAGTAAAACAAAAGAAGAAGGATCATCTAATTCAATAGCTATTTTGTAGCATTCAATCGCTTCTTTATACTGTTTTAGTTTTTCATATGATTTCGCTTTTTCCATAAAAGCTCCTAAGAAACCTTCATCAATCAGCGTTGCATAATCGAATGCCCAAACCGCTTTTTCGTAGTTTTTAAGCGCATAAAATTGGCGACCTAACTGATGCCAAGCCACTTCACTATACGGATTCTTATCGATAAAATTATTTAAATAAACTACAGCTTCTTCGTTTTGATCTAAAAAATCAAAACAATACACCACGTTATAAAGTGCCGAATAATCTTCGGTATCTTCATCTAAGCATTTAATGAAATTCTCTTTTGCTAATTCTAAATTATCCATAAAAAGATATTCCATACCAATCATAGAATGCACGTCAGCAAAATCGTCGGTATATTCTAATGCAATTTTTAAATATTCAATTGCTTTTTCGTGTTGGTCTTTTTTGGAATATATATTGGCTTTCTGGATGTATATTTCTTCGTTAGTAGGTTCAATAGCATACAACTCGTTCAATAACTTTTCAGCTACTTCGAGTTTATCTTCATAAACTAACATTTCTACTTGGACTAATTTTAATCCCGTAGATTTTGGATGTTGTTCCAAGCCTAATTTTAGCGCTTTTTTTGCTAAATTCATTCTTCCCGTATCCATATAGTGAAGAATGATATCTTCAAACTCTTCAGAATCAAAGAAAAAAACTTTGTTAGTCTTTAACATTGATTCAAATTTAGATAAGGATAAGCTGTTTTCTTCTTCTTCGTGACTCAAATTCATAGCGCTTTCTTTTTTGAATTATCCTAAATAAAGGTAATTATAATACATTCAAGCATAGGTTAAAAAAGGAATTGTTGTAAACAATTTAATTAACAATTTACAATGTCGATATCAATAGCAATTGAGCTGTCAATATCTATTTCTGCAACTCTTTTTCAATTTCATTAAGTACCTCAATAACAATGCCACATCCTTTTTCAATTTCTTCGTTTGAAAGTGTTAAAGGAGGCGTAATTCGAATAGCACAACCTTCAAATAACAACCAAAATAAAATTAAACCTCTTTTATGGCAACGTAGAATAACCTCGTTTGTAACATCAGCGGATTCAGTCATCGCCGCTAACATCAATCCTCGACCGCGAATTTCCTTAATTAATGGATGTACTAAGAGACTTCTGAACAATTGTTCTTTTTCCAAAGCTTCCGCCATCAAATTTGTCTCAATAACTTCTTGAAGTGTTGCCAAACAAGCAGCAGCTATGACAGGATGTCCGCCAAAAGTTGTAATATGTCCTAATTTTGGATCATGAGACAACAAGTCCATCATTTTTTCTGATGCTGTAAAAGCACCAACAGGCATGCCACCGCCCATTCCTTTTCCCATAACCACAACATCTGGAATAACGTCATAGTTTTGAAATCCAAATAGTTTACCAGTACGACCAAATCCAGGTTGAATTTCGTCTAATATCATAATGGCGCCTACTTCGTCACAACGTTGACGCACTTTTTTAAGAAAATCATTATGAGGTTCAATAAAACCAGCGCCACCTTGAATCGTTTCTAAAAGGATTCCGGCTGTTTTAGTAGTTATTTTTTCTAAATCGGCTTCGTTGTTGAAGGTGATAAAATCCACATCAGGAATCAAAGGACGAAAAACTTGTTTGCGTTCTTCGAATCCCATCACGCTCATGCTTCCCATCGTGTTTCCATGATAAGCGTTGTGACAGGAAATCAATTGACTTCGCCCTGTAATACGTCGAGCTAACTTCAAAGCGCCTTCGATGGCTTCCGTTCCAGAATTAACTAAATAGGTTTTAGTAAGCGGGTAGGGAAGGTTCTCGGCTAATAATTTACATAATTCTGTTGCTGGATGTTGGGCATATTCGCCATAAACCATTACGTGCGAATACGTATCCAATTGTTTCTTAATTGCATCATTTACACGTTTCGGTTGATGACCTAATGTGCATGCAGAAACTCCTGCAACAAAATCTAAATATGGATTGCCACTTGTGTCATAAATATAGGATCCTTTCGCATAAGCTACTTCTAAAGCTAATGGATAAGGTGATGTTTGGGCTTGGTATTTAAAAAAATCTTCAATCATTTTTTTGAATCGTTTAATTATTACGTTGTTGTAACGTTTTAAAAGATTATTTACTTGCTGTTTTTAAGGTCTGTTTTGCAGCTTTGGTAGGTTTTTTAGGAGAGCTTTTAGTTTTTGATTTTTTGCTGTTTTTCTCCAATGTTTCTTTCTGAATTTCCATTGGTATTTCACTTTCAATCGCTTTACTCTTCGCTTCGATTTGCACTTTTTTGTCTATAGCTAATTCTTCAGCTGGAAAAATGTCGTCTTGCGTGAGAATTCGCTCATCGCCTCGCCAAACAAAACCCCTCAATCTTCGTGCATTTTCGGGAAATGCGTCTTCTGGATAAATGATGCTTTCTGTATCCTTATGACCAGTTACGGTTTCTATTTGATTGTCTAGCATTTCTATATTAATCCGGCTACACACTGCTTTCCGGATGCCTACAAATTCATTTTTTTCGGTCCAAATATAGTAGATGGACTCTGCATTTTTTATAATATCTACTTCTCGAAGTTTGTTGTCTTCAAATCTTCCATATAAATTCTGACCCTTCATTTGGTTGTAACCGTTTTTACTCAAACTGTCTTTTTGAATGATAAAGGCATTACTTAATACTTTTAGTGAATCAAGTTTTTCAGTTTCATTATTACCAACTAAATGCATCACGTCACCTGTCATTTGGTTTTCGCCATTCCATAAAACTGGATTTCCTATTAATTGTGTTAATTGGTTTTTCGTACTTGAATGCAACGAATCACACTTACCACTCATATCGGTTTTATAAAATCTTACATTATCAAAAGCTCTAATTACACGATCTGTTTGAGGTCCGGAAACGATAATTTTCTTTCCATGCATATACATGGTGTCTTTTTCTATCAATGTTTTAACCAAAGCTTTTCTCGTTAAAACCATTGAGTCTTTTTTGGTTTCAATATTTCGATATAATTCTGCATAATGGCCGGTAGCAATAACTTTATTTATGGTATCGGTAATCTTTACATTATTAACTCCTCTTGAATAATTCTTCTTTTGGTCAAAAAACAAATCGTCACCTTCAATTATTTTATTATCATAGGTGATTTTTGAATTTTTAGTAAGTTTTCCAACATCTTTCTTAGTGTCGTAGAAGCCGTTTTCGGTATAAATCACATTTCCTTTACTTGTAATGGTTGTAGGTCCAAAAACATAAGCGTGACCATTATTTTCGTAGAAATCTAAGTTATTTGTTTTAATGACACTTTGCGGATTTGTTAGGGTAACCGCTGTTGTGAATTTGTACTTTTTTTTGTCCAAATAATAACGGCCTGATTTACTTTTTAAAGTGTTCTCCTTGTTCTGAATAGTTCCATAAGAGTTGTAAAAAGCTTCCTGATTTTTCTTGTCAAAATATACAGTATCTGTTACTAAAGTCGATTCTGGTGAACGCAACGAAACATCTCCCGTAGCAAAAGCAAGCTCTATTTTTCCGTCATACTCAGCGTACTTGCTGTTTAGAAAGATAGAATCACCTTGATTTATCTGCACATTCCCAAATGCTTTGATGTATTTCTCATCTTCAAATTGATACGCTTTATTACAACTAATCTTCACACCATTATGTAAAAGGCGAACATTTCCTGTAAACACAATCGCTCCAGGAATTTCATTTTGATTTTTATCAATGAAATCAGAATTTTCAATAGTGATTTCCTTGTTTTCTTGGGCTAAACCTAAAGCCACAAAAAAGAATAAAATGGTAGTATAAAAAAATGTTTTTTTCAAGACGTATTTATTTTGAGTCAAATTTAAGTAAAAACTCTAAAAGGCATTGGTAATTAAGAATAAATTATCATTTTAAGCAAAAAAAACGCTTTCAATTGAAAGCGTTTTTAATATTATTTGGTAATTGTTTGTTTTCTATCTGGTCCTACTGAAATTACTTTAATAGGCACTTCAACTTCTTTCTCAATAAACTCAATATATTCTTTTAACTCTAATGGCAATTCATCATAAGTTGTCATTCCAGTTAAATCTGCATGCCATCCTTTCATTTCTGTAAAAATTGGCGTAACATTTTCTGGTTCAATGTTATAAGGTAAATGCTGAATCGTTTGTCCTTTGTAATTATAACCTGTACAAACTTGTAAAGTGTCAAATCCTGAAAGAACATCACCTTTCATCATATATAATTGAGTAACTCCATTTACTTGAACTGCATATTTCAAAGCAACTAAATCTAACCAACCACAACGGCGCGCACGCCCAGTTACTGATCCAAATTCATTTCCTACTTTTGCCATTGTTTCTCCAGCAGTTGTAAAATCTTCTGTAGGGAATGGTCCACTTCCAACTCTTGTGATATACGCCTTGAAAATTCCAAAAACGTCTTTTACTTTGTTAGGAGCAATTCCTAAACCAGTACAAGCACCAGCAGCGGTAGTATTTGAAGAAGTTACGAAAGGATAAGTTCCGAAATCAACATCTAATAAAGAACCTTGCGCTCCTTCAGCTAATATTGATTTTCCTTCTTTTAATGCTTTGTTTAAATATTCCTCACTGTCAATGAAAGTTAATTTTTTCAACTCATTAACTGCTGCGAAGAATTCATCTTCTAATTCTTTTAAATCATATTGTAAATCAACATTATAGAACGAAATCATAGCTTCATGCTTGTCAGCTAAATGTCTGTAACGTTGTTCGAAATCTTCTAATTCAATATCGCCAACACGAATACCGTTTCTTCCAGTTTTGTCCATGTATGTTGGGCCAATTCCTTTCAAAGTAGAACCAATTTTAGCTTTTCCTTTTGAAGCTTCAGAAGCAGCGTCTAATAAACGATGTGTTGGTAAAATTAAATGCGCTTTTCTTGAAATAAGTAGTTTACTTACGATGTCAAGGTCAAATTTTGCTAAACCTTCAATTTCTTTTTGAAAAACTACTGGGTCAATTACAACACCGTTTCCGATGATGTTGATCGCTTTTTTATGGAAAATTCCAGATGGAATTGTTCTTAAAACGTGTTTAATTCCGTCAAACTCTAAAGTATGTCCTGCATTAGGACCTCCTTGAAAACGGGCAATAATATCATAATTTGAGGTAAGAACGTCAACGATTTTTCCTTTTCCTTCGTCTCCCCATTGTAATCCAAGTAGCAAATCTACAGTCATTGTGTTGTTGTTAGTTGTTGTTTGTGTATTTATTTCTTTTTTGTTCCGTAGAAATATAAGGAATGCGATTGAATATCAATTCCAAACATTTCTTCCATGGTTTCTTTGATTTGTTGAATTCTTGGATCGCAAAATTCCATAACTTCTCCCGTATCCGTTAGAATGATATGATCATGTTGCTTGTCGAAATACGATTTCTCGTAATGCGCTTGATTTTGTCCAAATTGATGACGGCGTACCAAACCACATTCTAATAAAAGTTCAATAGTGTTGTACAAAGTAGCTCTACTCACACGATAGTTTTTATTTTTCATTTTGATATACAAAGATTCGATATCAAAATGCTCAGTAGCTGCGTAAATCTCTTGAAGAATAGCAAAGCGTTCCGGCGTTTTGCGGTGCGCTTTATCTTCTAAATATTTTGTAAAAACAGTCTTTACAATTTCTTGATTTTTGTTTTCCATAAGGTTACCTCCAGATATTGGCAAAGATAATTTATTTTATCCAAGTACCAAGTTTCTGGTATGTTGAATTTTATAGGTTTTAAAAAGTATAGACTAATTTTCATTAGCTTTTAATGTAAGTGATGGGTCAAAAACATGAGATGATCCAGGTTTTGAATTTTTAGATCGTATTGAATTTCCCGAAACAGTGTATTTTTTAGCGCGCGTTACTGATCTTCCTGGTGTTGCAAAATCATTCCACGCTCTTTTATATTTAGATACTGATTTAGGAATTTCAAATGTATTGGCGCTTGTCACCACGTAATAATTAGATTCCTTACTTTTAAATATTTTTTTTAAGTTTGGCACATCGCGTTGCTCTCCTTCCAGAAAAGTTTCATTTGCATAAGAAATCTTCGCTTCTTCTAAATCAATTTTTAAATAACTGATTCTTACTTCATCTTTAAAATTTTCGTCTCTGAATTTTAAAGTGTCGAGCCTGGTATAAATTCTAATGTTGCCATAATCTGTTTGTTGTCTTATGGCCAACTGACTTGCGTGTTTTGGGCTGCAGTTCAAAAATAATTGGGTTACAATGAAACAAAATAGTAGTAGAACTTTTTGTTTACTTATTTTATGCATCATTTTAATTGTTATTCACCCTGATTACTTTTTCAATTCCGTCAACTTTTTTAATATTTTCGATTAGTTTTTTGAGAATTATATTGTTTTGGACAATTACTGAAACTTGGCCTTTGAAAATTCCAGCTTCACTACTTAATCCAATACTTTGTATGTTAACATTCATTTGATTCGATATAACTTTTGTTAACTCATTGGTTAACCCCATTGTATCCATTCCTGTAATTTTCAAAATTGCTTTAAATTCTTGCTGTGAAGAATCAATCCATTTTGCCTGAATAATTCGATAGGCATAATTCGATTGCATGCTAATTGCATTTGGACAATCTTTTTTATGTACTTTGATTCCTTCGTTAATTGTAACAAAGCCAAACACTTCGTCACCAGGAATCGGGTTACAACACGTAGATAATTTATAGTCTAACTTATCTTGCTCAGAACCAAAAACGAGCATGTCATACTTCTTATCGCTTTCATTTTTGTTGAATTGCTCATTTGGTGAAGGCGAACGTTTAATAGTTTTCTTAAAGAAGTTTACTAACGTATTGCTTTTTTGAGCAGCGTAATCTTTTAATTGTTGATTTTCGATAGCACCAATTCCAGCTTTATAAAACAGATCTAAACTGGTATTCAGCTTGAAGAAATTCACTAATTCGTTAACTGTAGTTTCATTCAAAGTGATTTTTAAATGACGTAATTTTCGCTCTAGTAATTCTTTTCCGTCTTCTCCAATTTTTTTTACATTCTCGTTTAAAGCATTTTTAATTTTATTTTTCGCTCTTGAAGTCGTCACATAATCTAGCCATTGCAGAGTTGGTTTTTGATTTACCGAAGTAATAATCTCCACCTGGTCACCGCTGTTTAAAACGTGATTTAAAGGAACTAATTTTCCGTTTACTCTTGTTCCTCTTGTTTTTACACCAATTTCAGAGTGAATACTAAATGCGAAATCTAGAGAAGTTGCACCTTTTGGCAAGGATTTAATTTCTCCTTTCGGTGTGAAAATATAAATTTCTTTAGCATATAGATTCAGCTTGAAGTCTTCGACAAAGTCGACAGCATTTCCTTCTGAACTTTCTAAAGCTTCTTTTAATTGGTTCAACCAAATTTCTAAACCGTGCTCTTCAGTGGCACCAGTTTTATATTTGTAATGTGCAGCGTAACCTTTTTCAGCGATCTCATTCATGCGTTCACTACGAACTTGAATTTCTACCCACCGCCCTTTCGGGCCCATTACTGTAATGTGAAGCGCTTCATAACCAGATGATTTCGGCGATGAAATCCAGTCACGCAATCTACTTGGCGATGGACGATAATGATCTGTTACCACCGAATAAATTTTCCAAGCTACGAATTTCTCTTCGTGAAGATTAGATTCATAGACAATTCGCAGGGCAAATTTGTCATAAACTTCATCAAACGTAACGCTTTGCGCTTTCATTTTTCTCCGAATAGAATAAATAGACTTCGGTCGGCCTTTAATCGTAAATTTAATATCTTCCGCTTCAAGTGATTTACTTAAAATGTCAGTAATGAATTTAATATATTCGTCTTGTTCTTCTTTGGTTTCTTTGATTTTACTAACGATATCGTTGTAAACTTCAGGCTCAGTATACTTTAATCCTAAATCCTCTAACTGAGTTTTGATATTGTACAAGCCTAATCGATGGGCGAGTGGCGCATAAATATATAAAGTTTCAGAAGCAATTTTGGCTTGTTTATAATCCGCCATACTTCCCATAGTTTGCATATTGTGCAATCTATCGGCGATTTTAATTATAATTACCCTAACGTCATCATTTAAAGTGAATAGCATTTTACGGAAATTTTCCGCTTGCATTGAAATTTCCTGATCCGTTTTTACTTTGGCAATCTTGGTTAATCCTTCAACTAATTGTGCAATTTTAGGATTGAACATTTTTTCAATGTCTTGAACTGTAATATCAGTATCTTCAACGACATCGTGCATTAAAGCCGCTGCAATCGAAGTAGCGCCTAATCCAATATCTCTAGCGACAATTTTCGCCACAGCAATAGGATGAAAAATATAAGCTTCACCAGATTTTCTGCGCTGATCTTTGTGCGCATCAACAGCTACATCAAATGCTTTACGTATGATTTTCTTATCTTCATCGGTAAGCGTTTGATAACTGATACGAAGTAATTCTTTGTATTCTTGGGCGATTGCTTTGTTCTCGGCTTCTAATTCTAATTCTGTCATATAGTTTCTTTAACCTATTAAAAGTAAGGCGAAAATTTGAATTATGCAATAATGTTAAAAGAAAATCGATAAATTAATTTACTATTTGAAATTGCAATTGTTGTTGTATTTTAAATTGAATGCTGCGCTTGTAATTGCTATTGAAATTGTCGCTGTCTTTTGGCTTCAAACAGTAAAATCGCGGCAGCGACGGAAACATTCATAGAATCAATTTCACCTTGCATCGGAATGATAATGTTTTTAGTGCTTTCTGTACGCCATTTTTCAGACAAACCAGTCGCTTCTGTTCCCACAACTAAAGCAGTAGGAGTAGTGTAATCTTGTGTGTGATATTCCGTAGAATCTTGCAAAGTGGCCGAATAAAAATTAATATTCTTTTCCTTTAAAAACGCAATTACTTCTTCGGTTGAACCCACTGCAATTTGTCTTGTGAACAAGCAACCTACGCTTGAACGAACAATATTTGGATTGTATAAATCGCTTTTTGGATTGGCAATAATTACAGCATCGCAATTTGCAGCATCAGCAGTTCTTAAAATTGCACCAATATTTCCAGGTTTTTCTAAGGATTCTCCAATAAGAATTAAAGGATTTTTAGATAATTTTAAATCCGATAAAGCCAATGATTTTGTTTTGGCAATCGCTAAAATTCCTTCTGTAGTATCGCGATAAGCTAATTTTTGATAAACATCTTTAGAAATTTCGATTTTATCGGCATAACTCGAACCTAATAAATGTCCTAATTCCTTTTCCGAAATTATTTCAGGTAAAAACAAAATTGTTTCTATTTCATAACCGCCCTTTAAGGCCAATTCGATTTCACGCTTTCCTTCAATTAAAAAAGTGCCCGTTTGTTTACGAACTTTTGCTTTTTCCTGAAGTTGAACCAACGATTTGATAAACGGATTTTGAACAGAAGTAATTTGTTTCATATTTGCCACAAAGACACGAAGTCGCTAAGGATTATTTTAAAAAGCAAAGATATATTTTTTTTCAACAAGACTTTGTTTTTTGAAGTGAAGTCTTTAAAACGAATATATATATATGAATTATCGTATGTTTTTTCATTAAAAAAGCCACAAAATATTAAATACTTTGTGGCTTTGAATCTTTTTGGCAAATATTTATTTTTTTGCTTGCTCAAATTTCTCTTTGTAGCGTTTGTACAATTCGGTATGATGACTATCTAAACTGATATTTCTACCATCGATAAAGGCCAATGAAATTAAGTTCGATTTCATGTCTAAAGCATCGCCTTCCGAAATAAATAAGGTAGCACTTTTACCAGCTTCTAAAGTTCCGTATTGTTCGTCAATTCCTAATATTTTAGCGGTGTTTCCTGAAATTAATTGCAAAGCTTGTTCTTTTGAAAGTCCCCAAGCTGCACAAGTTCCAGCATAAAAAGGTAGGTTTCTAGTTTGCATACGTTCCATATCACCAGCATTTTCTAATCCAACTAAAACACCAGCATCTACTAATAATTTAGCATTTTTGTAAGGTAAATTGACGTCTTCATCTTCTAATAAAGGCAAATCGTGTACTCTTTTTAAAAGTACAGAAACATTATTTTCTTTTAATAATGGTGCAACTCTAAAAGCATAATATCCACCAACGATTGTCATATTCTTGATATTGTTTTTCTTTTTGAATAAAACAGCATCAATAATTTCTTTTTCACCATTTGCGTTGATATACAATGTCTTTTGACCTGATTGTAAGCCATTCATCGCTTCAAAAGGAATATCTTTTTTTGTGTTTTTACTTCCCAAATAAGCGAAGGCACTTTCAAAGTACTCTTGGATCGACTTAGTTTGTGGCTCGTAGTTTTTGTTGATTTCAATTCCTCCTGGTTCTGCCCACCAACCGGCTCTTGAATAGCTTTTTGGCCAGTTTAAGTGAATTCCATCATTCACTTTAATCGTTGCGTCTTCCCAAGTCCAAGCGTCTAATTGTACAATCGACGAACTTCCTGGAATTCTGCCGCCTCTTGGAGTAATCTGTGCAATTAAAACACCATTTGGTCGCGTAGTTTCAACCAGTTTAGATTCCGAGTTGTAAGCAATGATACTTCTTACGTGTGGATTAAATTCACCAATTTCACTTTCATCGTCTGAAGCTCTAACCGCGTCAATTTCTACCAACCCTAAAGTTGAATTTGGTGCAATAAATCCTGGATAAACGTGTTTTCCTGAAGCATCAATTGTAACATCATGCGCTGCAACTCTCATAACTGTGGCATCACCAATAGCTGCAATTTTTCCATCAACGATCGAAATCAAACTATTTTCAATTACTTGTCCGTTTCCTAAATGGGCTTTCGCATTTAAAATAAGAATACTTTTTGTTTGTTTTGGCGCCGGAGTTTGTTGGGCAAACCCAAACAAAGACAGCGATAAAAGAACTATATATTTTTTCATAATTAGTTGTGTTTGTAGTGAGATTCTTTGCAATATTCGCCCATAGTATCACAGTGATAATGACCATTTTCCTTTTTCTTAGGCATTTGCGTTTTCATTCCTTTGTTTTTCGCGTCAAGCATTAAATTGATTAAAGCTGCACGTTCTTTTTGGATTGCTCCTAAAGTTTCGTTTTCTTTTTCTAAATCGTAAAAAACAATTCCATCTACAACCGTTTTTTCAGCACGCGTGTAAATTGACAATGGACTTTCTGTCCAAAGCACTACATCCGCATCTTTGCCTACTTTGATACTTCCGGTTTTATCGTCAACCTGAAGAATTTGTGCTGGATTAATCGTTACAAAATTCCAAGCTTCTTCTTCGGTTACGTTTCCGTATTTCACAGTTTTCGCAGCTTCTTGATTCAAACGACGCGACATTTCAGCATCATCTGAATTGATAGAAACTTTCACACCTTGACTTTGCATGATTGAAGCATTGTAAGGAATTGCGTCGTTTACTTCATATTTATAAGCCCACCAGTCTGCAAATGTTGAGCCTGCAACTCCGTGTTCTGCCATTTTATCTGCTAATTTATACCCTTCTAAAATGTGTGTAAAGGTTTGAATTTTAAAATCAAAACGTTCCGCGACTTTCATTAGCATATTAATTTCAGATTGCACATAAGAGTGACAAGTAATGAAACGTTTCTTAGCTAAAATTTCGCCTAAAACTTCCATTTCTACATCGTATCTTGGTGAAACCTTATTTTTTCCTTTTGCCGTTTTAAAAGCATTCCATTCGTTTTTATACTCTTGTGCTCTTGTGAAATAATCTTCATAAACTTGTTCCACACCCATACGCGATTGCGGAAAACGATTACGAGCATTTTCACCCCAATTCGATTGTTTTACGTTTTCACCCAAAGCAAATTTGATGTATTTTGGAGCGTCTTTAACAATCATTTCTTCTGGTGAATAACCCCATTTCAATTTCACAAACGCAGCACGACCACCAATAGGATTCGCAGAACCGTGTAATAAATTGGAAGAAGTAACGCCACCCGCTAAATTTCTGTAAATATTGATATCTTCAGAATTTACAACATCTTCAATCGTTACTTCTGCCGATGAATTTTGTCCGCCTTCATTTACACCATTCGAAATTGCGATGTGCGAATGTTCGTCAATGATTCCAGCTGTTAAATGTTTTCCGGTTGCATCAATTGTTTTTGCATTCGATGCCGAAAGGTTTTTACCAATCTTCGAAATCTTTCCGTTTGTAATCAAAACGTCAGTCTCTGTTAAGATTCCATCTTTTTCACCCGTCCAAACTGTTGCATTTTTAAACAACAAGGTTTCTTGTTTTGGTTTTTCGGTATTTCCGTATGCGATATTTGGAAATGTAATAGCATACATTTCAGGCGTTTTTGGTTCGTCTTTTTTATCTTCTTTCTTATCTTTTGTATCTGAACTATCTTTTTTAGTTGCCGTCCAAGTAGTTTCTTTACCATTTTCTAAAACGGCTTTTCCTTGCATACTTCCTGCAACGAAAGTTCCTGAAAGTCTTACGAAGTTCGCTTTAGTTGAATCTTGATTTCTAATTACCAAATTCACCCAAGGATCTGAAAACTGAAGTTTCGTACCATAATCTAAACTATCACGAACGGTTTTTGCTTCAAACTTCGAAGTTTCGCCATTGATTTTTAATTCAAATTCTTGGTTGTCAAATGCTAAAGCATAAGTTCCTCTAATATCGGTTGGGTTGATTTTATCAATTGTACTTCTGTTTCCCTGAACCCAATTCTCTAATATCGTAGTTTTCTCATCAAATAAATCACCAGAAACAACGATGAAATTCGCTAATTTCCCTTTCGAAATTGAACCTACTTTATCAAACTGATTTACTAATTTTGCTGGAGTTTCGCTCAAAGCTAGTAGCGCTTTTTCTTTCGGTAAACCATATAAAACGGCTTTTCTTAAATTCGGTAAAAACGATTTTAAATCTTTCAGACCAGAAGAAGAAATTACGAAAGCCACATTATTCTCAGCTAAAATCTTCAAGTTAAATGGCGCCTGATTCCAAAATTTCATATCGCTCAAACTTACTTGTTGAGCTAAATAAGGATCAGAAACATCATAAGCTTCCGGAAAATCGATTGGAATAATATAAGTGGCACCCGTTTTTTTGATTTCTTCAATTCTTTCGAATTCATTTCCACCACCTTTGATTAAGAATTTCACCCCAAACTCGTTTCCTAATTTAGAAGCTCTTAAATCGGTTAATTTATCGTTCGCGTTGATTATTTGCAACAAAGATTTATTCGCATTGAATGCTTCTAAGGACATATCTTTATTCGTTGCATTACCTTGCGCATACCATTTTGCATCGTGAAAAACCTGACGAATCAACGCCATACTTCCCATCATTGACGACGGATAACTTTGCTTTGTAAATTTACTTCGGCTAAAGGTAAAATGTTGTGAAGCCTTGTCTTTAATAATTCTGTTAGCATTTCCACCATTTTCGTTTAATGTCCAAAGAATTCCTGTTCCTGCAATAACGCCATCGCTGTGGTGACTCAAAACAGTTCCAAAACCAGCTTCTCTTAGAAGTCCAGCGTTTTTCTCTTCGAAACCTAAATTTTCGTAAGCATTGTACTCCGGTTTCACGTGATCGTTCCAGTAATATCCTTCACGATTACTATCGTATTGCGGACTAAAATTCCCACTTGGCCTTGCTGTTGGCTTTACAATTCCAAACTCACTGTATAATTCAATGAAGGAAGGATAAATTGTTTTTCCGGTCGCATCGATAACGATAGCACCTTTTGGAATAGCAACTGAAGTTCCCACTTCAATAATTTTATTTTCTTTCACTAACAATGTCGCTTTTTCAAGCTTTTGCGTGGCCGAAACATAAATTGTGGCATTAGTTAGCGCGTAAAAGTTTATAAAACTTTGTTTTACGCCATCATTTTTTGGAAAGTATTCTTGCGAATTCCCGCTAAAGGAAACCAAGAAAACCATCAGTAACGATAAGTATCTCATATTTTTTGGTTTTGGAAAGGCTAAAGATAAAAATTATCTCAGTATAAAGAATTTTTTAAATCGTTTTAACAAATGTTTTTTGGGCGTTCCCTTTCAGGTCGTGTCGTCCACTATATCTTTTTATATGTTTTCGATTTTTTGCAAATCGAAAACATATAAAAAGGATGCCGTTCCCACCACTAACGCAAACCCGTAGTAAAATCAAAATTTAGAATTTAGGAGGTGTTTTAGGATTTAGTTTTGGTTGATTTTATGTGCTTGGAAAGGAGGTAAGCGAAAAATTTATCGAACAGAAATATTTAAGAATACACTATAATGTTATAAGAAAAGTTTTATATTCGTGTTTATTATATTTTCGAATTGATTATTTAGAGCTTTTAAATTATTTAGAAGCTGTCAACTGTTGTAGAAACATAACATCAAACAAAACCTTTTACGTATGGGATTTTTTTCATTTTTATTCAAGCCACGCAAAGTTTTACCAAAATTACCTTTAGAAGATAATGTCAAGTTTGATAGCATAGAAAGTGACGATACAGTGGAAATTGCAGAAGAACTTACTCTTTTAAAAAATCCAGATTCGGAGATTATTGACATTTTTGCGAAAGATTATGGGGACGATAAAGGGAAAGTTGATTCATCAGCTCATGATTTTATAGACAGTAATTTAGAAATAACGGATTTTTTATCCGTTGAAAATGAAGTAGTCGAAATCGAAAGTGATTCTGTACCAGTAAATCTTACAATGTCCATTGATAACGACATAATTGATGAGGACGAAAGAGAACATCGAGAAGAATGGTCAAAAAAAATACGACCAAAATTTAATCCTAAAACAAATTTATCTTTACGTTTTCAGTGCGAACAGGATTTAGTGAAGTCTAAAATCAAAATAAAAGTTGTGAATAAAGAAATTAGCGCCACTTACTGGAGCAAAATAAACGATAGTATTTGGTTAGAAAATCTCGAAGGAGAAAAATTACCTGCTGAAAACACTTCTTATCCATCGGACCTAATCAAAACGATACGCGCAATGTATTCAGGACACGAGCTCGAAGTAAAATCAATAACAAAAGAAGGAAAATTTTGTAATTTAGAAATTGGAAAAGTTGATAAAGAATAGTTCGGAAATCCTCGAGACGTTAATTAATGAACGTTTAAATTGAAAATGACGTTTAAGGTTTTTAGAAATTAATGTTTAGTGATTGTTTTAGAAATAAATATATTTTTATTTATCTAAAATTTAAAAATAAATTACTTTACCTACCTTTAAGAAAAATAAAAATATGGAAACGCAATCTTACAAGAATCACATTCGGTTTTATCCGCCACATCATTTTGTATATTACCCTGTAATTATGGCCTTTATAGCTTTTAGTGTCTATTTTGCGTTTACAACAGATGATGTTTTACTTTGGGCTTTTATCAGTGCTATTTTTGTGGTATTGTTTTGTTTGGCTTTTATGTTGCGTCAGCATTACGCACTTACTTTACAAAACAGAATTGTGAGACTAGAACTTAGATATCGTTATTTAGCCACAACTGGACAAAGGTTTGAAGAGTTTGAGCACCAATTAAAAGATGACCAGTTATTTGCGCTTCGTTTCGCGCCTGATGTAGAATTAAAAGCACTTACACAAAGAGCTTTAACTGAAAACCTTTCAGGCGATGCCATCAAAAAAGCAATTCAGAACTGGAAAGGAGATTATGAGCGTGTCTAATATAAATAATTACAGTAGTTTAGTACTATAAAACACTTCAAATAACGTATTTAAAGATGTCTGAAAACAAGAATAGTCCGTATTTTACAGCCTTTGTGATCTCATTTGTGATTACCTTTATATACGCTATAGTTATGCCTTTTGTGGTTAGCGGAATGTATGAAGAATTGGCAGCCATTATTGGCGGAATAATACTTTTTGTTGTAAGCTTTGTGTTTTATTTCGTTTACAACCATTTTAGGACTATTAAAAAATTGCCCTGGCTTTTCGGTGGTATTGTTATTTTTATAGGCTATGTAATACTCGTAAATAGCGATGCGGATATATATAATAAAAACTTATTTAACAATTCGAAATTACCCAAAGCCTATGAAAGTTATCAAACTGTACTTACTGACGAACCAATTTATTTCGGTAAGTATGAAATGCAATTAAAGTTTAAAAGCTTTGATCCGATTAGTCATTTTATTTCTTCTAAAAATAATTTGATTGTGATTACTAGTGTCATTCCTAAAGATAGGGATTTCGAAGAGGTAGAAAAGGACCGCTATGGTGGTGGCAATACGATTTTTCAAGATTATACTACTTATAAGTTGGATAAAGATGGGAACATTATAGACAGTTATGTCTTTAAACGTACCTATGAAAATTATACGGAAATTCTGTTTGACGATTATATTGTAAACATTAATAAGAACTACTATAAAAGTTGGATATTAGATGGTGATACGCTTTCAAAACCTTTCGAATTTAAAAATAAAGATTTGCAGTGGAACGAGGAAGAACAGGTAAAACTTTATGAGCGAATTGTTTATGGAAGAGGATATTATAAAATAGAAGGTAATAATTACACAGTAGAAGGTAAGAATCCAGAACAACAAATTGTTTATTTTTCGGAAGGGAAATGGTATAAATTCTTTACTAATATTATTATGCCTGATCGCGATAAAGTTAGTGAACAACGAGGTGAAACTACTTATTATGCCAATGTTTTTGGGAAATATGAAGAAAATAATTATGGCAATGCACCAGACTGGAGTAATTTTAAGCCTGTTTATTTTCAACGAGAAAAGTTTGAAAGAGTCACACATAACATCGGTGGAAATTCTGGTTCAAGCGAATCCATCGAAGTAAATGGTAATTTATTTTGTAATCTTTATGTTGGAAAAGACACTTTGAAATTCATAAAACCAATATCTTTTGGCGAATCAGGTTCCACACAGGAATTTTATGAAGCTAAAGGAGAAAAAATCGCACAACATAAAGACACTTTAGAAAAACATTACAATCCTTATTTTTATTACTCCGATAAAAAACTAAATTTTAAACTTTTCACGATTGATCCATACAGTTTATACGTTATTAAAGCAGCGAAATAAAAACATTATATAATTAGGTAGAAATACTATGAAAGCGTTCACAAGTACTGCTTAATAGATCTCTTTTTTTTTAAAACAACTATTCATCACTCGTTATGAATCAGTTAGATGTTGTGGAGAATTATTGAGACAGTAATTACATCGTAATATCTGAATTCTTTACCATACAATTTTTCTTATTATTTTTAAATATTTTACTATTTTTGCAAAAATACAACGCAAACTTATAACATCACTAGCGTTAGCAACTAGCAGGATGAAAAATCCTTAAATCAATAATTTATCAACATGAAAAAAACATTACTCTTAATTATTACGCTTATAACATATAATGTTAGTAGTCAGAATATTGCTTTAGACAATTCTTTTGGAACAGATGGAATAGCTGCTCTTGACCGAGTTGGTTCTACAGGATCATATATGACGTTACAACCTGATGGTAAGATTTTATTTGCAGGTTACTTAGAAGCTTCTGGTACAAATTTTATTGCAAGGTTAAATGCTGACGGCTCACTAGATTCCACATTTGCAACTAATGGCTATTTCAACATAACGGGTATGTCTGAAGATTTATTAGGTATTACTCTTTTGACAAACGGTGAAATATTATTTAATTTTAATTTTCCTGCAAAGCTTTTTAAGTTAGATGCAAATGGCAATTCAGTAACTACTTTTGGAAACAATGGCGAAGTTGATTTAAGCGCTCAATCGCAAGATTTAAGAAGCGTTTTAATAGAGCCAGATAATTCGATCCTTGCAATAGGACATGGGCATATTATTAAATTAACCAGTAATGGAATTATCGATAGTTCTTTTGGTATAGATGGAAAAGTTGACACGCCAATAAGTATAACTATCTATGCAAATGATAATAATCTTTTAAGTATTATTAGCGCAGGTTTAGGAGGTTCCGGTCAATACAAACTTGTGAAGAAGAGTACAAATGGTGATTTAGTTACAAGTTTTGGAACAGATGGAGGAGTGGATATTACAGATTTAGATAATGACGATACAGGTTTTGGACTTTTTACAGATAATACAGGAAGAATTATTGTTGTAACTTCAAGAGAAGCACAATTGCGTATAACGCGTTATTTACAAAATGGAACAATCGACACTACATTTGGACAAAACGGTAATTTAATAGAAAACAATAACCCGCCACTCTTGATTGATTATAAAGCGAACGGTAATAAATTGCTGTTTGCAGGAGTCACTAACCTGGGACAATCGCCAATAAATGCATACATAGTTCAATATAATGAGGATGGAACTATTGATACAGACTTTAATACCGAAGGTTTTTTTATTGAAAACACAAATACGGAGGAAGAAATTATAGATAATATTATCCTTATAAACAGCGAAACATTTTTAGTTTCTGGACAATATACTGATGCAGGTGAAAACTACTTTGTTGCAAAATATATACCTGCAAACCTTTCAATAGCTGATGTAGATAAAATAGATGAAGTACATTTTTTGAATCCATTTGAAAATGAACTAAATGTTTATTCTGAAAATGAAATAAAAGAGCTTTCGTTGCTAAATTTAAATGGTTCAGTAGTTAAGAACGTTGGAGGCAAAACTATTGACACTTCTTTTGTAAGCAAAGGTATTTACTTCCTTAAAATAGCATTTGAAGACGGAACGACTCTAGTAAGAAAAGTAATTAAAAAATAAATTTATTACAACCTAAAATCAGGCACATTATGAAAAACTTATTTATCAAAATTTTATTTTCGTGCCTAATTTTAGGTTGTACTAACAAAAACGAAAAAAATACTTCAGAAGTAGTACAGAATTCTTCTGAAATATTATTTCAAGTAAAAACGGACGACAAAACCATGTCTGAAGTTTTTGAAGATGGAATTATTCCGTGGATCTCTGTTAAAAATCCGGAGATAGAGAACCTAATTGATAAAGACGAATTCGTAATTGACAGCAATAATGTCACTTTAGTTATTGATTATCCGTTAGCCAAGGAAATTGAAATTAATATAAAGTCCAATAATCCAAAAGGATTTACACGTAAAGAACTTGCTCAAAAAATAAGTATTGCTTACAACGAAATTTATCAAGAAGAAGAGAATTCCGCTAAAACCAAAACAGTTCCTTCAAGTGAGAGTAAAGGCTTACAGAACAGAAATCAAACAGATGGAAAGTATGGAATCTGGGGACACGATATTGAGGATTTAGATTTAAGTGCTATTATTGTCAGAACATTATCTAATGGAGAACTTAGATTAGAATTAATAATTGAATCGTAGAAAGCAGGACATTTTAATTTAATTTAAGATTTTTTATTTGGGCGTTCCCTTTCAGGTCGTGCTGTCCGTTCTATCTTTTTGTTTTGAAAAAAAACAAAAAGGATGCCACTCCCATCACTAACGCAAACCATCTTGTTATCGTTTTCAATAGTACTAAGTGAATGTTAGTAGAATTACGAATAGTTGCTAGCAATAAATATAGCGATTTCAACTACTTTCTTATTACTATCTAAAAAAGTAATAGTTAATGTTTTTCTAATTAAGCATTCCCATTAATATATACTTCGTAATACTCTTCTGTAGTTAAGTTTACTTTTAAATTGAAATAGCAATTGCCACCATCTTTGACAATTACTTTTTCTGTTTTCCAATTCGGATTATTGTCTTTACAAAAACAATTAATCCAAATTTCTTTTTCTCCTTTAGCATTTAGCAGCGCAAAATACTGTCTTTTGTAGCGATTCAGATTGATTAATAAATCTTCGGTTATTCGCTTTGATTCGGAAGAGTTACTATTTTGTTCAGCATTATAATCACTAATGAAATTGTGCAGCATTTTTTCAACTTTAATAAAATCGTCAGCTGCTAAATTAGTTGGTTTAGATTGGTTGTTGCTTACAAAAAACCTGCTATCATATTTTAAAACAGCAATTTTGGAGGTGTCAATTTGAACCTTTTCTAGATTTATGCTTTCTTTTTGTAATTCGATTTTCTTGTCTTTACAATTAGTAAGAAAAAGAGTCAAGAAGAAAATTAAAAACATTTTTTTGCTGCGCATTGTCCTATCCTTTATTTTTACAATAAATACAAATTGTCTGCTTACAAAATCCCTCTTGCTTTGATTTCTAAGTATTTATTTATAGTATCTAAAGTCAATTTATCAGGTTCAGTTAAAACTGAATAGATTCCGTATTTTCTTAATTCGTTGACAATCAAACGCTTTTCGAAAACAAATTTCTCAGCTATTACTTTGTCATATATTTCCTGAACAGTTCCAGCTTTCTTTTGGATCAGTTCGTTTAATTCGGTATTATTAAAAAACACTACAACTAACAAATGATTTTTTGCAATTCCTTTTAAATAGGGAAGTTGGCGGTGTAAACCATCTAGAGTTTCAAAGTTGGTATACAACATAATCAAACTTCTTTGGTTGATGTTTTTCTTAATGTCAACATACAAACGGCTAAAATCACTTTCAAAGAAATCGGTTTTTACGTTGTATAAATTTTCCATTATCAGTTGCATTTGACTTTGTCTTTTTTCTGCAACTACTCGGTTTTCTACTTTTTTAGAAAAGGCTAAAATTCCTGCTTTATCCTGTTTTTTTAAAATTACGTTCGATAAAACTAATGTCGCGTTAATGGCATAATCTAACAAACTTAATCCGTTAAAAGGCATTTTCATAACGCGCCCTTTGTCAATCACCATATAAACGTTTTGCGATTTTTCATCCTGAAACTGATTCACCATTAATTGGTTTTTCTTCGCCGTAGCTTTCCAGTTTATGGTTCTTAAATCGTCTCCTTGGACATATTCTTTGATTTGCTCAAATTCCATAGTGTGTCCAATTCTTCTAATCTTTTTTAAACCATATTGAGATAAATTATTAGAAAAAGCCATCAAATCATATTTACGCAATTGCATATAGGATGGATAGGTTGGCACCATTTGATTATTATCGTAAGTGAATCTTCGACTAATGAAACGAAGAGGCGAAGCAACATACAAATTCAAATTCCCAAAAAGATATTCACCGCGTTCCGTTGGCCTTAAAAAGTAGCGGTAATCGTCTTTAGCCTTGGGTTTAATCTTTCTTTTTACTTCAAAATTGCGTTGTTGGAATTGAAACGGAATTTCGTCAATTATTTTCACCGACACGGCAAAGGTGAATTGATTGTTTAATGCAATACTAATTTCGTTTTCATCACCATTTGAAAGCTTTTCCGACATATTTCGAATTCCAATTACTTTCTTATCGGAAACAAATAATAGTAAGATATCAATCGCTGTAAACAAGATCAAAAGATACAACAAATACCAAACGCCATTATAAAGCACTGGATAAAAATACGCTACTACAAATAGCAATATGATTCCCATAAGGCAATAAAAAAGGAAATTATTGAGGTAAAGTTGCTTGAAAAATCGAATCATTAGTTTGAATTAAAACGTAAGTATTTATCTCGGAATTTCTACTGAATCCACAATTTGCTTGATGATTTCAATGCTCGTAATTCCTTCCATTTCGCGTTCAGGAGTAACTAAAACACGGTGTTGTAAAACTGGAATAGCCGCTTCTTTAATATCGTCTGGCGTAACAAAATCTCTTCCTCTTAAAGCAGCAAAACCTTTAGATGCATTTAAAATCGCAATCGAAGCTCTTGGCGAAGCACCTAAATATAAAAAGGCATTTTCACGTGTATTCAAAACTATTTTTGCTATGTATTCAATTAAGTTTTGTTCAATTAGGATTTGCTTCACTAATTCCTGAAATTCGATGATATTACTTTGCGAAATAATTGTCGCAATCGTATCCATTTTATTACGACTCTGTAATTCGTTTTCTTTTTGAATAATATAGATTTCTTCTTCTAAATTTGGATAATCAATTGTGATTTTAAACAGAAAACGGTCTAATTGGGCTTCTGGCAAACGATAGGTTCCTTCTTGCTCAATAGGGTTTTGTGTAGCAATTACTAAAAACGGTTTTTCTAAAATGTAAGTGGTGCCGTCTGCCGTAATTTGACGTTCTTCCATAACTTCAAACAAAGCTGCTTGTGTTTTTGCTGGCGCACGATTGATTTCGTCAATTAAAACGAAATTAGAGAAAATCGGACCTTTTTTAAATTCAAAAGTTGATTTCGACAAATCAAAAATTGATGTTCCAATGATGTCCGAAGGCATCAAATCTGGCGTGAATTGAATTCTACTGAAATCTAATGATAGCGTTTTTGCCAAAAGTTTCGCACTTATGGTTTTTGCCACACCAGGAACTCCTTCTAATAAAACGTGTCCGTTAGACAAAACAGCTACTAATAGTTGATCAATCATTTTGCTTTGACCCACGATTACTTTACCTATTTCTGCTTTTACCTTTTGAACGTTTTCTTGCAACGGCTGTAAATTTAAGCGCGATTCGAAATTTACATTTTCGTTTTGTTCGGTTGTATTTTCAAAATTATTTCCCATATTTTTTTTGAACACAGTAACATCAGATTTTAATGATTGGTACTGATTTTTTAGTATTAGTAAATATTTTTTCTCTTTAATTTTTCACTTCTAACATCATTTTTATATTATAACAACTTCAGTTATAAATTGAGTTTTTCAAGTAGATTGTTAAAAGTAATTAATTCTTGTTCTGTGGTTTGTCCTTGATTTCTAATTCTTTTAATTTGATAAACCACTTCTTCAATATCTTTTTTCTGATTTCCAGTTTTTTGTTGGAGCCTATTGCAAAACGTTTCATCTAAATTAAACGTGTCAATATAGTATTCGTTTCGGATTTTTTCCAAGAAGAAAACAACTTTCTTTTCGGCAATATTTTGATGATTTTTCTCTTGATAATAGAGATTACCAATTGTTTTTGTAAAATCAACTGTCGTGTTTTTCAACGGTTCAATAATTGGTATAACTCTTTGTCTTCTTTTTGCATTAAAAAACATAAAAATGATAAAGGTAATCCAAGCCAAAAACCAAGCCCATTTTAAAGCAGGTTGAGTCAATAAATAGCGCATTGGCGAACTCGAAATGCCTTCTCTTTGTTTTACATTCCAGTAGATGTTAGTTTCTTCAGGAATGTACTCTAAAACATTTTCGGCATATTTTATATTTTTATCCAACATATAGTAATTGGTAAAAACTACGGGTTGTAAATGTAAATAGAAGAAACCTCCTTTGTAAGGAGCTCTAATAAAATTTGTTACTTCTTTTCCTTTGGTATCGATTTGCGTTCCTAAAACCCAAGTTGTTGTGCTATCGATTTTTGAGAAATATGCATTATTAATTCCTTTTTTAAAATAGAAATTATCCGGTTTATCGTATCCTTCCGTTTTAAATTGAAGCGAATCGATAAAATTATTATGATATCCAATTTCAAATCCGAGAGAATCTGCCATAGATTGCGATAAATTTGAAGTGCTCAAAAACACATCATTTCCATAACTTGCAAAATAAAATAGCTCCTTTTCAGAATATTCATCTATTGCATAACTTTTATCTATAAATAGAGCCGTTCCATTGATGGTATAAGTGGAATCTTCACTGCTGTATTTAGCATCAAAATATTCGTAAGGAGTTTCGCTGAATTTTTCAACAATTTGAGTATCAAACGCCTGTTTAAATTCTTGGTCAAAAACATACATCCCAAACGGAATCTTATCTTTGATCGAATAGGTTTCGCGCCAGTCGATTGGTTTGTCTTTTGTAGCGTCTGCCCAAATAATACCAACAAAAATTAGTACTAAAAGGAATAAATATATTTTTAAACTTTTTGGCATCTTATTTACTTGCGATTAATTTTTGAAAAGTAATTTCTGTTCTTTCGAAATCGATTGAGGTCAATTCAAATTCACCATACCAACTGTATTCATAGACATACGATAGAAACTGAAATTCTTTTTTAAGTTGTAAATTCGAAATTTCACTCAGATAATCAGCATTCGTTTTTTCAATATCCCACTCAATAATATCCTTGTCTGAAAACGACTTTAACAACCATAAATAATAATATCTAGTAGCTAATCGTAGGTTTTTTTCATTTTTAGCGGTAGTGATCGCACTTCTAAAATCCATCGAATGTATATCTTCTTCTGTGATTTCTGTGATTTTGATTTTCTTCGGAGATTTTCCGAAAACCCAGCCACCTTCTTTGTTGATGATTATTTTAACAATTAAGTAAACTACAAAAATAATTACCAAAAGCGCAATTACTTTCATCACGATTTCAAGACCACTCAGTGCTTGTACGCCATTTCCGAAGTCAAATAAATTGCTTAAAAATCTACCTATAGCGCTCCAGAATCGGTCCCAAGCAGACGTGTCAACCTTTGTTCTTTCGATATAATTGAAATCAGAACCGGTGTATTTATTTTTTAAATCACCAAATTTTCTTGAGGTGTAACCAAGAGAATCAGATTGAACTTGCGAGAAGCCAATTGCATTTCCGAAGAAAAGGAGTAGGGAGTATAGCGTGTATTTAAGCTTCATCAGTTCCAATTAAATCAATGCTTTTGTTTAAACTTACATTTTCTAATTCTTCTTTACAGCTATAATAAGTAATTCCTTGATTTACTAGCATTAAATTTTGTAATGTATAGTTGAATATAGTTGCAATTATAATAATTGCTACTAGGATCATAGCTATTGCAGAAAAACCATTATTCTTTTCGTTTTCAATAGCTTCTGGATTTGTAAAGAGGAAAATCATTCCAATTATATAAGGAATGATAGTGAAAATTCCCAATGTAATTTGTGTAATGAGATGCATGATAAATGTAGCGCCAACAATAGGAAAATAGTTCTTTTTCAGCATTTCAAAAGCCTTTCCAAACGCTTCAAAATAACCTATTTCTTCTGTAATATAAGTATAGTAGAATAGCGATACAAAACTCATTAATGTTGGAGTTAATAAGATAATCAAGGGAATCCCAATAAGTATAAAAACGGATAAGAAGGTTAGAAACATTACAACAAAAAGTAATGGAAACAGAACCACGATAGAAAGTAGAAAGAATATAATAATTCGACCTACTTTACTTTTAAAATATTGTATTAAGTTTTCGAAATTTCGTTCTTTATTTTGCTCCATCAATTTAAGATAAGCGACTGGAAACGAGTAATTCAACATCGAAATGACAATAATAAGTAAGAGCATTAATGTTCCAAGCCCAATAAATAGGCCTAAATTACTATACATTTCATTGTAAAAACTTTCCTCGTTTGGAGTTTGAATATTTGTAAGCGCACCTTGTATAAAAATACTGGTAAAGAAATAGAAGATGACCACCAAAAGCAATAACAAACTACCATTAATAATAAAGTAGTTTTTAAAATAATTTTTTCCTTCCAACTTAAAAAAGTTAAAAGTATCACCCACTAATGAGCTGAAATCTCTTTTTTTATAAAGTTGAAACATATTTTTTGGTTTTTTTATGTACTATAAAAGGGTAAATTAAATAATAAAAACTAATTAAAGAAAGCGTAATTAATATGATTCCAACACTTAAATAGGTTGGCATTTCCATTGAATATCTTGTGATATAACCTTCTAAGAAACCTGCCGCAAATGTAAAAGGCATGGTGCTGAGAAAGATTTTGAAACTATTTTTAAATCCTATTTTAAAAGAATTGACTCGGGAGAAAGTTCTAGGGAATAAAATACTGGCGCCTAATATAAATCCGGCTGCAGCTTCAATTACAATAGCAAAAATTTCCATGGAACCGTGAATCCAAACGCCTCTAACACTTTCCCAAAACACACCTCTTTCGTAAAAAAAGTATTGAAATGAACCAAGCATAATGCAATTTTTCATTAATATATAAAACGTTCCTATTCCTATGAAAATGCCAAAGAAGTAGGAAAGTGCACCAACTCGTAAATTATTAAGCGTAATTCCAATGAAACTTCCCCAATTACTGCCTGTTTTGTAAACCGCAACTGGATTTCCATCTTCGATATTTTCGAGGGTCATGTTTACGTATTGATCACCTAAAATCAATCGAACGAAATTTGCATCATTTTTCGCTGATACAACTCCAATGGCTGTTAAAATACCAAAAAGAAGAAAAGCATACAAAATATACCTGCGATATTCATAGACTAGAAGTGGAACTTCAGTCAAAAAGAAATATTTTATTCGATTTGTTTCCGTTCTTTTCGTCTTATAAATCTTTTGATAGGTTTGCGCAGCTAAGTGATTTAAGTAGACAACTGTCTTACTTTTAGGGTAATAAGTTTGTGCATAGGACAAGTCATTAACTAAATGTATGTACAAATTAGCTAAGTCATCAGGATTTTTTTTAGTTTTACCAAAAATAGCTTGTTCAAATTCAAGCCATTTTTCTTTATTTTGCTTAATAAATGCAATTTCTCTCATCGGGGGCTAAAATATAAAAATATGACACAATTATCCATAAATACTACACAAAATGTTAATATAAATTTTACGGCTGCTTCTGTAGGTGATAGAATTGCATCGCAACTCCTTGATATTGTGGTAATGACAGCCTATGTTTTAGTTTTAGTTTTTATTTTAAGACAAAGTGGTTATGACCGCGCCATTAATGCGATGGATAACTGGTCTACGATGGCTATTTATTTAGCGATTTATTCACCAATAATGTTTTATAGTATTGTTCAAGAAAGTTTATTTGAAGGACAAACTATTGGAAAACGCATTATGAAAACTAAAGTTATTAAGCTAGATGGATACCAAGCTGGTTTCGCTGATTATTTAGTTCGATGGTTATTTCGTTTGGTAGAAATTTCGATTGGTAATGGAATAATAGCATTAATTACTGTAATTGCAAGTAACAAAAATCAACGGTTAGGAGATATGGCTGCTGGAACTGCTGTAATAAGTTTGAAGAATAAGATTAATATCAACCATACAATTATTCAAGATATTAACGTCGATTATGTACCTACATATCCTTTGGTAATTAAATTATCAGATAATGATGTCAGAATTATCAAGGAAACTTTTGAAACGGCCGCGACGACAAGAGATTATGCTACGATAATTAAACTAAGGGAAAAAATACTTTCTGTTACGGGAATTAAAAATCAATCGGGTCATGATCAAGATTTTATTCGTACTATTTTAAAAGATTATAATTTTTATACTCAAAATATGTAAGCTTAGTATGTAAGATATAAATAGCCTGTTAATGGTTTTGGATAATCAGAATCATTTAGATATAAAATGTAAAAATAAGTTCCAGCTGGAGCTTTTTTAGTTCCGATTCCTTCCGCCACATAACCACTCCAATCGGGTTTGTTTTGATCGCCTGTCCAAATGTGTTTTCCCCAGCGATTATAAATTTCTATTTTATAATTGACGAAAATATCGCGTAAGCCATCAATAAAAAATCCATCATTTGAATTGTCATTATTAGCCGATACAAAGTTATAAATTATTGGCGGACAGTTTTTTGTAAGTAAATTAAAAGAAGTTATGGAATAGCAATATTCATCTTCAATTCGAATAAATATTTGTTTTGTGGTCGTAAATGCCTCGTAATTAGTGATGTTTGAAATTTCATTGACTTTATTCGACGCATCATCTAAGGAATTATAAAATGAAACTGTTTGATCGCTATCTGTTTTCACAAACTCTTCATACCTAGAAAAATTAAAAATTGCTTTTGTAAAACCTAAGTTACAACTTATTAAATCTGGTACTAAATTGAATTTCGGCGATAACCACTGTTTAACTAACAATTCGCTCGAATTGTTGTTTTCGTTTAATTCGATTACGATGCCACTTCCGTTTCCAATGTCATCCACAACAGCTAAAAGAGTAAAGGTTTCAGGAGTATCAGCAGGAAGATTTAATGTAATTGAACCTAATTCATTCCCACCTATTAAAATGTCAAATTCGGTTGCAGAAGTGCCAATTAATTGTGAACCATTGTAAAAAGAAATAGGAGTTGAAGCAGGTAATAATTCAGTACTATTTATATTGTAAACCGTGTAGTTTAGTTCGATTGTTCCCGAATTACAGGAAGTTTGATAATCATTTAAAACGATGGTTGCATCGGGTAATTGACTATTTAATTTCGTGACAACGGTATTAATCATAATGAAATCTTGGAACGAAGAAAGTGTAATTGTGGCTTCGGTATCACCAATTTCAATATAATCTTCAATGTCATAAATATCCAAATCCATATTGTATAAAGTATTTGAACCCGTAACCGAACTCGTACTATTAAATACATTATTAGCTGGATTTGAAGCATTACTTAGAACCACTCCGTTTACTGTAAAAGTCTCCGTTGCTAGTTGCGAATCGCCTTCCCACGCAATAAAACCAGCTGTTGCTCCACTATTATCTAAAACATATAAGTTCGTCAAATCAATTTGTAAATTATCGGGAACACCTTGTAAACCATCGTAAATATTCAATTGGTTCAGAGGAAGTGTGTCATTTTGGTACACTATTAAAATTGCCCAACCTGCAAAATTTGTTTTTCTACTGTAGTGAAGCATTTCAAAAGGAGATATATCTAAATCAGATATCTTATAAGTACCGTTTCCAGTAGTAGCAACAATAGAGGTAATGTCTTTAAAAGCACTGAAATAAGTAAAAGTATAGGGATCGTAGAATGTAGAATGACTAAAAGTACGCTCGGCAATTATTGGAACACCATTCAGCTCGACTTCAAAATCACCATCGCCACTTCCAGCCCAATATAAGTAGGCTTTAATTAAGGTGTCATCTGGATTTAAATATAAATCTGCCGTAGAAGAAGTTCCAGTTACTAAATAATTTGTTGGATTGTTTTCAGCACTATTCATTGTGTTTCCCACAAATGTGAAGTCATAACGACCGTTGACTTGTTCATAAAGCGAAATATCTTGACTTCTCACTACTGTAGGATATATCATTTGGAGCAGGAAAACAAGGTATGGTAATCTTTTCAACTTGTTGGTATTGAGAAATTATGGAACCAATTTACTATTTTTTTTTTAAATTATGGAATATTGAAAGCCCATCCAGTAAAAAATTAGTAATTTTCCACTTTAAATAGAAGTTTTGAAAAAGTATATCATTAAAAAATATCAATCAGAAGATGCTGGGATTTGGAATGAATTTGTAGCTAATGCAAAAAATGCTACTTTTTTGTTTCATCGTGATTTTATGGAATATCATAAGGACAGATTTAATGATTTTTCACTGCTTGTTTTTGATGAGAAGCAAAATTTAAAAGCTATTTTACCTGCAAATAGAGTAGGAGAGACGCTTTTTTCGCATCAAGGATTAACGTATGGAGGATTGGTTTTTAAATATGAAGTTAAGTTTGCAGAGATTATAGTTGTTTTTAAAGAAATACTTTCTTTTTTATACGAAAATGCATTTTTAAAACTTGAGTTGAAAAACATTCCAACTATTTATACTTCTTTTCCAAGTGACGAAATGGAGTATTTACTATTTATTTTGGATGCAAAAAAAATAAGATGCGATGCATTATCCGTAATTGATTTGAATGAACCTATTTATTTTTCTCAAATTAGAAAAAGAGGAATCGAAAGAGGTAATACAAATAAATTAGTCGTAAAAGAAGAGAATGAATTTACATCATTCTGGAAAGAACTGTTAATACCCAATTTAAAAGAAAAACACAATGCTAAACCAGTACATTCTTTGCAAGAAATACAAATACTACATTCTAAATTTTCAAGAAACATTCGCCAATTCAATGTCTACTTCGAAAACGAGTTAGTTGCTGGAACTACTGTTTTTGAAACTAAAAATGTAGCACATTCACAATATATTTCAGGGTTGTCAAAACATAATCATTTAGGCGGATTAGATTTTTTATATCATCATTTGATAAAAAATGTTTTCGCAGATAAGAAGTATTTTGATTTTGGAATTTCAAATGAAAATGAAGGTAGAAATATAAACTCAGGACTAATTTATTGGAAAGAAAGTCTTGGTGCTCGTACAATAGTTCAAAATTTTTATACTATTGACACCAAAAATTATAGCAATCTTGAAAACGTATTAGTATGATAAAATTTCTTGATTTACAAAAATTAAACCGACCTTTTGAAAAGGAATTAAGAGAAAAATTAAATCAATTTTTAGCCGAAGGTTGGTATATTTTAGGAAAGGAAGTCAAATCCTTTGAAAACAATTTTGCGTTATATACGAATTCAAAACATTGTATTGGTGTTGGTAACGGATTAGACGCTTTGGTTTTGATTTTCAAAGCCTACATTCAATTAGGGAAATTGCAAAAAGGCGATGAAGTCATTGTTCCCGCGAATACCTATGTAGCAAGTATTTTCGCGATTTTACAAGCTGATTTAGTTCCGGTTTTAGTTGAACCTAGATTAGAAACGTATAATATTAATCCCGATTTGATTGAAGCTAAAATCACTTCAAAAACAAGAGCTATTTTACCTGTTCATCTCTATGGTCAACTTTGTGAAATGGATCAAATAAACGCAATTGCTCAAAAACATAATTTGTTGGTAGTTGAAGATGGTGCACAAGCTCATGGCGCAAAATTTAATGTTCAGTGTTCAGTAGATAGTAATCAGGCAGAGTTGTCAGGTACAGTTTGTCATGCTAAACTTGTTTCAGCATCTCAGCACTCATCACATAACACCCATCACCCAACAGCCTATAGCTTTTATCCAGGAAAAAATCTTGGAGCTTTAGGCGATGGCGGTGCAATTACAACTAATGACGATGAATTAGCAAATGTCTTGTTTGCGCTTCGAAATTATGGCTCAAAAATTAAATATGAGAATGAATATATTGGTGTAAATTCGCGTTTAGATGAATTGCAAGCTGCTTTTTTAAATGTGAAATTACCTTATTTAGACAAAGAAAGTCAAATTAGAAGAGCGCTTGCGAAAATGTATATTTCTCAAATTAAAAACGATAAAATTACTTTGCCATATTGGGACGAGGCTAATAATCACGTCTTTCATTTATTTGTACTTCGTACCGAAAATAGAGTAGCATTACAAGAACATTTAAAATCAAATGGCATAGATTCAATGATTCATTATCCAATTCCACCGCATAAACAAAAAGCATTGGCTGAGTGGAATAATTTATCGTTTCCCACCACAGAGCAAATTCATAGAGAAGTTTTGAGTATTCCATTAAATTCAACTTTGACAATTGATGAAATTCAAAAAATAATCACAATTTTAAATAGCTATTAAATTGAATATTTTTCAGAAAATTTTTCAAAAGCAAGTATTTAAAGTAGCATCTTTGAATAGTTTAGCTATTTTAGTCCGTGTAATTACAGGTTTTGTCTCTTCCAAAGCAATTGCCTATTTTATTGGACCTTCTGGAATGGCATTGATGGGGAATTTGAGGAATCTTACTAACATAATAGAAAATGTTGGGATTTTGGGTTTGCAAAACGGAATTGTAAAATCGGTTGCAAATTATCATAAAGAAGAAGAGAAGTTAAGTCAATTTGTTGCCAATGTATTTTGGACTCTTCTGTACGTTGTCTTGGCTTTATGCATCATTCTTGTAGCAGGAAATTCTTTTTTTAGTCATCTAATTTTTGAAAATAATTCCAATTATCATTTCATATTATATTACGTTGCTTTTTTCTTGCCTTTCCAGGTCTTTCATTTGTTTTTTATATCGATAATTAATGGATTTAGTCAATACAAGAAAGTAACTGCAATAAATATTTACAGCACTTTTGTGGGTTTGATTATTTCTTTGCTGTTGATGTGGCAGTTTGGAATTTACGGTGCTTTGATTTCTATTTCAACACTTTCTTTTTTTCAGTTTTTATTTTCGGGATACTACTTCCAAAAGCTTTTTGCAATAAAAACAGTGCTTTCTAGAAGTAAGATTGATTTTCAACTTTTGAAAAATCTTCTTCCCTTAGGATTTATGGCGCTTTTTTCGGCGACAACAGGCGCAACAATTTATATTTTTATTCGGAATTTAATCAGTAAAACTGCTACTATTGACGATGCAGGTTATTATGAAGCAATGCAGCGAATTTCAGGTTTCTATATGCTTTTTATTTCTTCGTTAATTACGTTTTATTTTTTACCTGAATTATCAAAAGCAAAAGATAGAGCTACAGAAAGAACTGTGACCTTCAATTATTATAAATCTATAATTCCTGTTTTTTTAGTAGGATTAATCGTGCTCTATTTTACACGAAATTTAGCCATTCAAATCTTGTTGAACAAAAGCTTTATTCCTGTTTCAAATTTGTTTTTTTGGCAAATGGTAGGTGATTTTTTTAGAGCCATGTCCTTAATTTTAGGAATACGTTTCTATTATAAAAAAATTGTGAAAGCTTATTTTGTAACTGAAATCATCTCTTTTGGAGCACTTTTCTTATTTAGTAATCTTCTTATACCTAAATACTTCGCAACAGGTGCTGTTATGGCTTATGGTCTAACTAATGTATTATATTTTTTAATACTTTGTATTTACTTTAGAAAACTTATTTTTCAAACCAAGTAGTTAAATACGTATTTGCAATAACTTTATAATCGTGCTCTTTTTCAATAAAACTTCTTGCATTTTTTGAAATTTCTGAGATTTTTTTAGGATTTTCGATTAGTAATGAAAGTTTGGCAACAATATCATTTTCGTCAGGTAGGGCATTGATGCAAACTTCATCTTCGGATAAGTTATAATGTTCTAAAAATTCAGTTTCTGCTCCTGTGAAAACTACTTTTCCGTGCGCCATAGCCTCTAGTGCATTATAGCCTTGGTCATAGGCGTATACTTGATCTAACAAAATATGAGCTTGGCTATATAACTTGATATATTCAGTGTAAGGAATGTTTTCGGTTATAATAATTTCAATTTTATCAGCATATTTTTCTTTAATAACTGCCAACGCTTTTTCAAAAAATATAATTCCTTTTCTAATATAACTGTAGCGATTTATACCTAAAAAAATAATTATTTTATCATTTATTTCAGGTTCACAATAACTGATTTCATCTGTGTTAATTGGATTTGCAATTAAGCCTAAATAGCTATTGTAATTAAGAAGTGGCAAGTGATAATCCATATCCGAGGCAATAACTCCTGCACAATTTTCATATACAAAACGGTGCAATTTTTGATGTGATTTTGACACATAATAAAGCATGTAAGAATAGCATTTTAAATCAGTTTCATTATTGAAATAGGGTGTGAATACGGAATATTTTAAACTATTTTTTAATAAAAATTGCGTGTTTACAAAATCAGTTCCACAAGACAATAGAAAAACTTTATTATTGTTTTCAAAGATCTTTTTTAATAAATATTGCTCAAATGAGACTGTTGTTTTAATACTTCTTTCATTAATCAATTGAACAGCATCAAAACCTTTTAATTTTTTTAATAGAAAATAAAACCGGATGCCTCTTTCTAAATCACAAATATCAAATTTTGTAATTCTAAAAACCAGATTTTTAATTTTTCGAACACCAAAACTTTGCAAAAATTTAGGACGAATCGAATAATCGCAAGGGTAGTTTTTGAAATCATCGCCGTCGCTCACTAGAATAACTTCGTTACCCAATGCTATTAGACCTTCTTTTAATGAATTATGTAATTTACTGTAATCGCCTAGTAGTAAAATACGCATATTTAGTATATTTGTGGTCTAAATTAAGTATTAATGCCGAATTTTCAACCATCATCGCTAAAAATTTGCCTCATTGGTACAAGCCTGGCAAACGGTGGTTCTAATAAAAATCATGCTTTGTTATCGAAATTATTTTTCGAAAATCATCATATTGTTTGGAATGTTATTGTGGTTGATAAAGTTACGTTTGATTATTCGGGTGAATTACTAAATTTAGGTAAAATAAAATCAAAAGGAATTTTCAATCGAATAAAACGATTATTTGTTTTGAAACGCTTTTTAAAACAACAAAGGTTTGATTTTATTATTGATTTTAGAAATAAAAGCTCTTTTGTTCAAGAATGGCTGACAATGCAATTATTGTTCAACAGTGAAAATTATATTCCAACAATTCGAAGTTTCCATACTGAATTTTATTTTCCTGGTAGCGACTATTTAGCTTCAAATTTATATAAAAGTGTATATGGAATTGTTACGGTTTCAAAAGCTATTGAGGAAAAAGTCAAACTACGTTACAAGTATGATAATGTTACAACACTTTATAATCCTTTAGCACTTCAATCTTTAAAAAGTTTAGCAAATGAACCAATTTCTATTAGTGGAAAATATATTGTTTCAGCTGGAAGAATGAATGATAAGGAAAATATTAAACAGTTTGATTTATTGATAGAAGCCTACTCAAAGTCTATTCTTCCGCAAAATAATATTCAATTAGTGCTTTTGGGAGATGGTTATGAAGAGCAAAAACTTCCAGAATTAGCAAAAAAAATGAATGTTTATGAAAATGTAGTTTTTTTAGGGTTTCAAAAAAACCCATATAAATTCTATAAAAATGCATTATTTTATGTGTTAACTAGTAAAAATGAGGGATTTCCAACTGTAATTAATGAAGCAATGGCTTGCGGAACACCAGTTATTTCCTTTGACTGTGAATCAGGACCTAACGAAATGATCATCCACAACGAAACTGGAATTTTGGTTAAAAATCAGGATTTTGATGATTTAACTTTTCAAATGAATCATATAACTTTAGATCAAAATAAATACTCTAAAATTAAAAACGCTTCAAATAGTCGAGCAAAATTGCACAGTTTCGATAAAATTTATGTAGATTGGTTAACGTTTTTTAAGCAATAAAAATGAATATAAAAATAGTACAAATCCCAAAAATAGAAGATCCAAGAGGAAATCTTTCTGTAATTGAAAAGAACGTAATTCCTTTTGAATTTAAACGCGTTTACTACTTATATGATGTGCCAACTGGTGCAGAAAGAGGTGGACATTCACATATTGAGCAGCAAGAGTTTTTAATTGCACTTTCTGGAAGTTTTGACGTTGTTTTAAATGATGGGACTCACCAAAAAACCATCCCTCTTAATAGACCTTTTGAAGGATTATTAATCCATAATGGTATTTGGAGAGAACTCAAAAACTTTTCCTCTGGAGCCGTTTGTCTAGTCGTCGCTTCTGATGTTTTTTGTGAAGAAGATTATGTCAGAGATTTTGAAGAATTTATCAAATCAACTCTTATTTCTTAATAATATTGGTGTACAAATAAAAGTAAAATGAACTATTTTTTATTTTTCTCATTCCGTTATATAGTAGAATTAGAAACGAATTAGGCATTTTTAACAATATTTTTGTTTTAAAGTCTAATAGTTTTTGATCAATTTCAGAATAATAAAATTTGAATTTGTCAATATCGTTTACTAATTTGTGCTTTAAGGCATAAATTGTACGTTGTACATTTAAAAATTTATGTAAAGATGGATTATTCTTCTCTTCTTTTTTAAATTTATCTAACTTTGGGAAAGTGCGTTTTTTGGTATTAATGGAACTTATTTTAGAAGAACTTTCCATAATATATTGGGCCGAAACAACAGTAGTAAATGCAATTTTATAGCGCAATGCAATTCGCATCCATAAATCTGTATCTTCTCCTGCGCCAAGTGTAATTTTCTCATCAAAATTACCAACAGTTGCAAAAATAGCTTTGGGAATTAAAGCAGCACTTGTCCAAACCAAATGATATTCTAAACTACTTATGAAATAATCTACAACAATTCCTTGCCAATTTTCTGCGGGAATATCTTTAAATTTCGGTTTTATGATTTTATTTTCATTGAAATAAAACTCATAATTGGTAGCGTAAATTCCGCAATTTGGATAATTATTAACTAATGCTACAAGATTTTGCAAATGATTAGGAAACCAAATATCATCAGCATCTAAAAATGCAATATAAGTTCCAGTTGCTTTATCGATACCTAAATTTCTAGCTTGAGAAACTCCTCTGTTTTCCGTCTTAAAATACTTTATTTTTTCAGATTGAAATTTTAGAATTTCAACTTCTGAAGCATCAGTTGAACCATCGTTAATGATGATTATTTCATAAGCAGTAAACGTCTGACTAAAAATACTTTTTAGCGTGTCTTCAATACATTTATCCTTATTATAAACAGGAATTACTATTGAAATTTGTGGATTCATTCTTTGTGACAAATTAAAATAGTTTCGTTAGTTTCTAATCCTAGATAATATTCTTCTTTATCAAATTTTCGAATTTCCACATTAAAACCTTCATTTTCTAGGCGATTTTTTAAGCCATCAATACTATAAAATCTAACATGATCTTCTTGTCCAAAATGAATTTTGCGTTCTTCAGGATCAGTTATTGAATAATCTTCATAAATTTCGCCGTCTTTAAAAGGAGTTTGAATTAATGCTTTTCCTCCATTTTTAAGGATTCGAAAAAGTTCTTGCATCGCTTTTTTATCGTTTTCAATATGTTCTAAAATATGATAACAGATAATCAAATGGATACTTTTGCTTTTTAAGTCGATATTGGTAATGTCAAAAGAATAATCAGCTATAAATTCATTTTCAAAATCAGTACTTATGTAATTTATTTTTTTATTATTTTTTAATTTTCGAAACAAAACACGAGAAGGCGAAAAATCTAAAATAGTAGTGTTATTTATAATAAATTCTTGATCTAAAAGTTGCCACAATCGTCTGTTACGTTGAATGCTTCCACAGTTGGGACAAATAAGATGATTATGATTCTTTAAAAACTGTTTTACTTTCTTTTTACAAATACTACATTCATGATTATTACCTTTATAAAACAAATGGTAGTGTAAATTACGAAGCCAAACTTCGTTTTTTAAAATGAAATTTTTCGGAATTATTTGAAATAAATTTTTCTTTATTTTTGTATACATTTTAATTTTCTAAACTACAAATATAACCCAATCGGTATAAGTCAAAATAGAACAAATTTGGTTTTTCTGCTATTATTTTGTTTTTCATATATTTCTCGCTCCATTTGAATAGAATTTTCGCAACAAAAAGAAGTTTTATTTTTTTTAAAATTGAATAATAGCGCAATAAACTATTTATTTCCGAACCTTTTTTATCGTTTGATAAAATTTGTTTTCTTGCTGTCACACTTTCTAAAGATTTAGTGAAAAATACTTCATTTTCTTCCAAACCATTATGAAAGATACCATTATCAATATGTAATGCCTTTATGTTCTTGGTATAGAGTTGATGGGAAAATATATTATCCAAACCATATAAATTGTCAGATTTTTTATAATTATTTTCCAAAAAAATATTTTTACAAATCAGCATATTTCCCGAGAAAACGAAACCATATGGGTTTTTGTTTCTGATTGAAGCTTCTTTTTCTTCTCTATCTTTCCCGTAATAATAGCGTAATGATTTTGACTCTTCTGGAATAACCGTAACATATTTATAACCTCCGAAGATGACAGTATTTTCTAATTTGTCAACCATTTTACTATAATTTGATAAAAAAGCCTTTTTTTCAGGAAAAACATCCGCATCTAAAAATAATAAATTATTAAATGTCGCTTTTTTTGCTAATAAATTTCTTGTCGCTGTGCGACCAATATTTGTTTCATTTTTTAGATAATAACAATTTTCAAGTTCCTTTATTTTTTGATTTTCAGCTAAAAAAAGAGAACTTGAATCATCTAAAACAATGATTTCATAAGGAAGAGTTAGTAGATCAGCTTGACTTTTTAATTCCAAAATAAGAGGTGAAACGGAATAATTATATGTTGGAATTAATATGGATAACATTTTGAATAAATTTAACTAATTTTATAAAAATTTTCAGGATGACTAAAAAACAGCTCGCTGACATTATATTTTCAAAAATAGAGAAAAACAAGGAGATTGTAGCGGAACAATTCAAGAATTCTAAAAATGAAATTGGTTTTTTTTTTATTGATGATCTTTTGCCCCAAGACTTAGCCCTTCAAATTCATGAAAGCTTTCCCAGAACAGCTGAAATGGTCTTGAAAAAAAGTATTCGGGAAGATAAATTTGTTGCTGCTCAAATGAATTTATATGCTCCAATTTTGGAAAATATTATATATGCATTTCAAGATGAACGCATTGTTAAGCTGATTGCTGAAGTATGCAATATTAGTCAGGCCTTTCCCGATGAAAAATTATATGCTGGAGGTATTTCATTAATGGGGTATAAACAATTTTTAAATCCTCATTTAGATAATTCACACGATAAAGAACGAAATAGATGGCGTGTTTTAAATCTTTTATATTATGTAACACCAGATTGGAAATTAGAAAATGGTGGAAATTTAGAACTGTGGCCAATTGGACTTTCAGAAAAACAGATTACCATTGAAAGTAGGTTTAATAGGTTGGCAGTAATGGCTACCCATAACAAGTCGCTACACTCTGTTTCACCAATTGTTGTAGATAAGGAACGCAAATGTGTATCAAATTATTATTTTTCTGATGTCCCGTTAGAAAAATTTGATACTTTTCATGTAACTTCATTTAGAGGTAGACCTGAAAATAAATTTATAGATTTGGTATTACAAACTGATACTTGGTTGCGAATGAATTTGAGAAAAGTTTTCAAAAAAGGAGTTAAAGAAAATCCTCACTATTACAAAAAAGATTCTCAGAGTTAAACCACTCTTTGAACTACTTCAAAAATCTTTCCTTCGTCAAATTTCAATGTTTTTGAAGGATATTTTAAAACCAAAGCGTAATCGTGCGTTGCCATTAAAATAGTTTTTCCGTTTTCATGGATTTTTTTAAGCACTTCCATAATTTCTATGCTGGTTTGTGGATCTAAATTTCCTGTTGGCTCATCCGCTAAAATTAATTCGGGATCGTTTAATAAAGCTCTGGCAATACCAATACGCTGTTGTTCACCTCCAGAAAGTTGGTGAGGCAATTTTGAAGCAAATCCTTTCATACCAACTTTATCTAAAACTTCTTCAATTTTCAGTTCCATTTCTGCTTTTTCAGCCCATCCGGTAGCTTTTAATACAAAAAGCAAATTCTCTTTTATACTACGATCTGGCAATAATTTAAAATCTTGAAAAACAATTCCTAATTTTCTTCTCAGGTACGGAATTTCTTTTTCTTGTAAAGTTGCTAAATTATAATCGACTATATTTCCTTCGCCTTGGGTTAATGCTAAATCAGCGTAAAGCGTTTTTAGAAAACTACTTTTTCCCGAACCTGTCCTACCAATTAAATAGATAAACTCTCCTTTTTGAACTTCGATATTTACATCGGTTAAAACTGGATTTTTTTCTTGATAAATAGTTGCGTTTTTTAAAGATAGAACTGCTTCTGACATAGTGAATTTGTATTTTGAAATGTAAAAGTAAGAACTTATGATTCGGTATCAAAATTTTAAATGATAATACCTAAAAAATTGCAACTCTCGTTAAAAACTATGTTTAAAAGTAGTACAATAATATGTTAAGTTGCTTCGTTTATAGTAGGAATAAGCCTTATATTTGGAACTTATAATAAACGAATAACATGATAAAGTATTTAAAACTTTCCTTTTTAATAGTTTTCTTTTCTGGAACTCTTTTTGCACAACAATCCGCTGTTTACACACACGACTTAACCGAATTTAATCGTGCTGTTGAATTATATAAAGACAAGCAATATCAAGCGTCTCAAATTTTGTTTGACAAAGTTAAAACGAAGACTCAAAATCAGGAAGTTGAGGCAGATTGTGCGTATTATATCGCAAACTGCGCAATCCGTTTGAACCAAATGGGCGCCGATGTTTTAGTCGAAGAATTTGTAGAGGAATATCCTACAAGTACCAAAACAAATCAAGCTTATATTGAAGTAGCACATTACTATTTTGACGAAGGGAATTATCCAAAAGCTATCGAATGGTTTGATAAAGCTGATGCTAGTTCTATGTCATTTGCTGATAAAGAAAAATACAATTTTCAGAAAGGATATGCCTATTTCACCATAAAAAACAACAAAGAAGCTGTCAAATACTTTAATATGGTTGTCAATTCTAAAACTTTTGGTAGTCAAGCTAAATACTATTTAGGTTTTATGTCTTATGAAACGGATGATTATAAAAGTGCGAATGAATATTTCGAACAAGTTTCAGACCAGGATAAGTACAAAGAAAAAATGGGCTATTTCCAAGCCGATATGAATTTTAAATTGGGAAATTTTCAAAAAGCAATCGATTTAGGTGAAGGTCAAATGCCAAAATCTAGAGCCGACGAAAAAAGTGAACTATCTAAAATTATTGGTGAAAGTTATTTCAACTTGAAGCAATATGATAAAGCATTACCTTATTTATTAGCCTATAAAGGAAAAAAAGGAAAATGGAATAATACTGATTTCTATCAGCTAGGTTATACGTATTACCAACAAAAAGATTACGAAAACGCAATTACGCAATTCAATAAAATTATTGATGGAAATGATGCTGTAGCTCAAAATGCTTATTATCATTTAGCTGAAAGTTATTTGAACACTAATAAGAAGCAACAAGCTTTGAATGCCTTCAAAAAAGCTTCGGAAATGCAGTTTGATGTGAAAATTCAGGAAGATGCTTCTTTAAATTACGCTAAACTGAGTTATGAAATTGGGAATCCATACCAATCTGTTCCTGAAATCATGAATGCTTATTTAGCTAAATATCCGAATTCTGCCAGCAAACAAGAAATCAATACCTTGTTAATTAGCTCTTACATTACTTCTAAAAATTATAAAGAAGCTCTAGTATTGTTAGAAAAAAGTAAATCGCCTGAAAATAAGTTGGCTTATCAAAAAGTAACTTTCTACAGAGGTTTAGAATTATACACAGATGGAGATTATAAAGGTGCTTACGGATTATTCAAGAAGTCTCTGGCTGAAAATAAAGATAAAAAATTTACAGCAAGAGCTACTTTTTGGAAAGGAGAAACAGAGTATAGTTTAGACCAATTCGAAGAATCAAAATTAAGCTTTTTACAATTCTTAAACAGTTCAGAAGCTCCAAATACACCTGAATATAGTAATGCGAATTATAATTTGGCGTATGCTTATTTCAAATTGAAAGATTACGATAATGCAATTAAGAGATTCGATGATTATACGGTTTCTAGTAAAGATGATAAGGTAAGACTAACCGATTCTTATTTGCGCTTGGGAGATTGTAACTTCATCTCAACAAAATATTGGCCTGCAATGGATGCTTACAACAAAGCAATCGATATGAAAAGTGTGGATGCAGATTACGCGGCGTTTCAAAAAGGAATTAGCTACGGATTTGTAAGTAAACCAGATAAAAAAATTGAAGATTTAGAGAAGTTTGCAAAAACGTATCCTACGTCACAATATGCAGATGACGCTTTGTATGAATTAGGAAATACCTATGTGAACCAAAGCCAAACAGATAAAGCGATTGCGACTTATGACAAATTAATTAATGGCTATAAATCTAGTTCGTATGTTGCAAAAGCAATTTTGAAACAAGGATTAATTTACTACAACGGAAACAAAACGCAACCGGCGTTAGTCAAATTTAAAAAAGTTGTAGCAGAATTTCCAAATTCGCCTGAATCAATTGAAGCAGTTTCAACAGCGCGTTTGATTTATGTTGATAATGGAAAAGTTGACGAATATGCAGATTGGGTAAAAACACTTTCATTCGTAGAGGTTTCAAATGCAGATTTAGATAATGATACTTACGAATCGGCTGAAAAACAATATTTACAGAATAATTCAAAATTAGCCATTTCGGGATTTACAAGTTATGTGAGCAAATTTCCAAATGGATTACATGCTTTGAAAGCAAATTTCTATTTGGCGCAATTGTACTTTGCTGATAATTTAGAAGCGAATTCAGTAAAACATTATGATTTTGTAGTAGTAAAACCAAGAAATGAATTTACCGAGCAAGCTTTAGCAAGATTATGTCAGGTACATTTAAAAGTTAAGAATTATGACAGTGCAATTCCAGTTTTAAAACGATTAGAAGCTGAAGCTGAATTCCCGCAAAATAGAATGTATGCGAAGTCGAATTTGATGAAATCATACTATGAGAAACAAGATTATTCAAATGCTGTAGTTTATGCTGATAAAGTTTTAGCAAACGATAAAGTGGATGATCGTATTAAGAGTGATGCGCAAATTATTGTGGCACGTGCCGCTGTGAAAACAAATGATGAAGCGAAAGCTAAAGAAGCTTATGCTAATTTAAATAAGATTGCAAAAGGAGAACTTAAAGCGGAAGCCTTATATTATGATGCTTATTTTAAAAACAAAGAAGAAAAATACGATGCTTCTAACAAAGTAGTGGAGAAAATCGCAACGGATTATTCTGGCTATAAATATTTTGGAGCAAAAGCTTTAGTGCTAATGGCAAAGAATTATTATCAGTTGAATGACAGTTTTCAAGCTACAGAAATTTTGAAAAGTATAATTGACAACTTCTCAGAATACGCAGATGTAGTTGAAGAGGCTCAGAAAGAATTAGCTGTTGTTAAAGGAGAGGAAGCAAAACGAAATTCATCAATCACAAAATAATCACCTTATTTCATTGTCGTGCTTCATTAATTGTTGCATTTAAATATTCAGAATATGAACAAATACAAAATATATTTTTCCGTTTTAATAGTTTTCACAATGTTCCAGTTTTCGTTTTCTCAGAAGAAAGATGAAAATATTGGTTCTGAAGTGGTAAACATTGTTAAACCTTACACGCCTACTATTTCCGATGCTTTTAAAGTCAAAGAAACACCTGTGTTAGAAGATGAAGAAGAGCAAAAGAAAGAACCAATCCAATATAACATTTTCTCGTTTCCGGTAGCTTCCACTTTTACTCCAGCTAAAGGAAAAGCAGCAGGAGTTGATAAAACTGAGAAAGAAAAATTATACAACAACTATGCAACTTTAGGTTTTGGGAATTATCCAACGATCAATGCAGAATTATTTATTACTCAGAATTTAAGCCGAAGCAATTATGTAGGTGGAATGTTGCGTCATTTATCTTCTCAAGGAGGAATTAAAGATTTGCAACTAGATGATAAATATGGAACTACTAGCTTAGATTTAACGTATGGTGTGCGTGAGCGCGATATGAGTTGGAATGTAGATTTAGGCGTAAAAAACCAAGTCTATAACTGGTATGGTTTACCATCAGAAAATATCTTTTTTGATGATGCAACGATTGGAGGAATTGATTCGAAACAAAGCTATAACACAATTGCATTAGGTGGGAAATTAGGTTTTAAAGATGGAATATTTAAGGAAGCGTCAATGCAGTTTAAACGTTTTTCAGACGGATATAGTTCAGGTGAAAATCGCTTTTTTATCAAGCCAGATTTTGACTTTGAAGTAATGAGTCAGAAAATTAAGGCTGATTTAGTTGTGGATTACGTGGGTGGTTCATTTGCGAGAATGTTAGATGTAGATTCGGAATTAAAATACAGTACAATTATTGCGGGAATTAAACCAAGTATCTTATATCAGCAAGATGATTTATCGGTTCAACTTGGTGCTGGAGTCTTTTATGCAACGGCTAAAGTAAATGGTGAAAGTGATGGTAAGATTTTTGTTTATCCAAACATTAAAGCCTCTTATAAATTAGTGGGAGATATTTTAATCGCTTATGCTGGTGCAGAAGGAAGTTTGCAACAAAATTCGTATGCTGATTTCGTGGAGGATAATGCATTTATTTCACCAACGATTTCCGTTTCGCCTACAGATAATAAATATGATATTTATGCGGGTTTAAAAGGTAAGTTAGCGAATTCGGTTGCTTTCAATGTAAGAGCTTCGTATTTGAATCAGGATGATAAAGCAATGTTTGTTAGTAATGAATTCGACCCAGCTTATGCTAACACGGAAGGTTACGCTTACGGTAATTCATTTGGTGTAGTTTATGATAATGTAAAAACGTTAAGTCTTTTCGGAGAGTTAAAAGCAGATTTTTCTAAAACAGTTTCATTTGGCGTAAATGCAACGTATAATAACTTTACTACAGACAGACAAGCAGAAGCATGGAATTTGCCACAATTAAAAGTTGGAACTACAATTGATTTTGACATTAATGAAAAATGGTATGCGGGCGCTAATGTGTTCTTTGTTGGAGAAAGAAAAGACATGATTACCGTTCAAGACGACATGGCAATAATCCCAGCAACGTTTACACAAAAAGTGCAAAATTTAGACAGTTATTTTGATTTGAATGCACACGTAGGTTATAAATACAACGCAAGATTAACTGGATTTTTAAAAGCGAATAATTTAGCAAACCAACAATATAACCGTTGGACAAATATGCCAGTTCAGGGAATTCAAATACTTTTAGGAGCGAATTATAAATTTGATTTCTAGGAAATTATAAGATAAAGTAAGAGAATGAGGCACAAAGAATATTATTATTCTTTGTGCCTTTTTTTTAAGGGTTATTTTCGTGACAATTCTTACAATATATAAAACAATTCTGCGTTAACATCTTCATAACAAAATCATCAAGTTGTAAATAGATATTTCTGTAGCATAAAAAATACTATATAAAAGTTAGAGTATCAACTTCTTCGTCCCAAAATACTATGGTTATGACATTTAAACAAAAGATAAAAGTAGAGTATCAAAATCTTTTATCAGAAAAGATTCAAGAGTTGCGTTTTATGATTTCTGATTTAGCACGAGATGCACAAAATGATGCTAAAGGTTCGGCAGGAGACAAACATGAAACAGCTTTGGCGATGATGCATTTGGAACAAGAGAAACTCAATCATAAATTAGCCGAAAATCTGAATCAAAAGGCATTAATTGACAAAATTGACACAAATGCTAAGCACAATAAAGTAGCGTTAGGAAGTTTGGTTCAAGCTAATGGCATGTGGTTTTATATTAGTGGAGCCATGCCTAAAATCCAAATTGATGAGATTGCTATAATAGCAGTTTCCTCAGAATCTCCTTTAGGAAGTCAATTGATGGGAAAAGGAGGTGGCGATGTGGTCCAAATAAATTCCAATGTTTTCCAGATTAAAGCTATAGAATAAAAACACACAACCACTCATTAGGGTGGTTTTTTTATGATTTGTAACCAAAACAAATTAAAATCATTCTTTTTGACTGCATATTTAATCTAAAAGCTGTTTTTTAGTTGTTATTTATAACTAATAATTGATTTATGGTTTCGTACTTAAACTTAATTACTCAATTTTGTTGAAGATTTAAACGGTTAGTTACATAATCCTTTAAACTAAGAAACTTAAAAATATAGGAATTATGTGTGGGATAGTATGTGCATTCGATTTGAAACAAAAAGCAACAACTTTAAGACCAAAGGTTTTAGAAATGTCTAAGAAACTTCGTCATCGAGGACCAGATTGGAGTGGAGTTTATAGTGATGAAAAAGCTATAATGGCTCACGAACGTTTAGCTATTGTAGATCCGGCTTCTGGGAAACAACCTTTGGTATCAAAAGATAAAAGTTTAGTGTTAGCTGCAAATGGCGAAATATACAACCATCGTGAATTGAGAAAACAATTCGAAGGGAAATACGAATTTCAAACCGAAAGTGATTGCGAAGTTATTTTAGCTTTATACCAAGAAAAAGGTGTCAATTTTACAGATGAAATGAATGGAATTTTTGGCTTCGCGATTTATGATGTTGTAAAAGACGAATATTTTATTGCGCGTGATCATATGGGAATTATACCTTTATATATAGGATGGGATGAACACGGAACATTTTTTGTTGCATCCGAATTAAAAGCATTGGAAGGTATTTGTACTAAAATTGAGTTATTTCCGCCCGGACACTATATGTCGAGTAAAGACGGAGAATTTGTGCAATGGTACAAAAGAGAATGGACGGAATTTGAAGCTGTTAAAGAAAACGAAACTAGTATTACTGCAATTAAAGAAGCGTTAGAAGCTGCGGTAAAAAGACAATTAATGAGCGATGTGCCTTATGGCGTATTACTTTCGGGCGGATTAGATTCTTCTATTACTTCGGCTATTGCCAAAAAATATGCGCAGAAACGAATTGAAAACGACGGAAAATCAGATGCTTGGTATCCGCAATTGCATTCTTTCGCAGTTGGTTTAGAAGGTTCGCCTGATTTGGCTGCAGCCCGAAAAGTCGCAGATCATTTAGCAACCATTCATCACGAAATAAAATTCACCATTCAAGAAGGATTAGATGCTATTAAAGATGTGATTTATAACATTGAAACCTATGATGTAACTACAATTAGAGCTTCGACACCAATGTATTTGATGGCAAGAGTAATCAAATCAATGGGAATTAAAATGGTGCTTTCGGGAGAAGGTTCGGATGAATTATTTGGCGGTTATTTATATTTTCATAAAGCACCAAACGCACAAGAATTTCATGAAGAAACAGTTCGTAAATTGGGTAAATTGCATATGTACGATTGTCTTCGTGCCAACAAAAGTTTAGCCGCTTGGGGAATTGAAGGTCGTGTACCATTTTTGGACAAAGAATTTATGGATGTTGCCATGAGAATCAACCCACAAGATAAAATGATTAACGGTGAGCGCATGGAGAAATGGGTTTTGCGAAAAGCTTTTGAAGACATGTTGCCAGAAAGTGTGGCTTGGCGCCAAAAAGAACAATTCAGTGACGGTGTTGGTTACAGCTGGATTGATACCTTGAAGCAAGTCGTTGCAAAAGAAGTTTCGGATGAACAATTAGCTAGCGCGAAATATAAATTTCCAATTCAAACACCAACATCTAAAGAAGAGTATTACTACCGTTCGATTTTTACGGATCATTTTCCAAGTGATGCAGCAGCTTTAAGTGTTCCGCAAGAAGCGAGTGTGGCTTGCAGTACAAAAATTGCGTTAGAGTGGGATGAAGCTTTTAAAAACATGAACGATCCATCCGGAAGAGCGGTTGCAAATGTTCATGCTGATGCTTATCAAAAAGAAGTAGCATTTCAAGAGGCAATTTAAGTTTTAAATTTTCGGTAAAAGGACTATTGTACTTAAAATCTCAAATTATTACTAATTTTTCGAGTTCATTAAACCGCTTTTAAGGGACTTTATAAATAATTGAATTTAAACAAAAGGCTAAACGAGCTAAAACTCGATATTAGCCTTTTTTTATCGCATTTGCGCCACTTTTAAGAAATTAACAAATGTTGATAACTTCAAGCGATTTTAAGGTGCTTTTTAGCTATTTTCTTTTTTAAATGGCTATATTTGTGTGTTTAACAGAAAAGTCGTTTAAGATTTAATAAATATGAGTGAAGAAATAAACAAAGGTGGCTATTCCGCGGATAGTATACAGGCCTTAGAAGGAATGGAGCACGTTAGAATGCGTCCTTCGATGTATATTGGTGATACAGGTACAAGAGGTTTGCATCATTTAGTATATGAAGTAGTAGATAACTCAATTGACGAAGCTTTAGCAGGTCATTGTGATACTATTCTTGTGGCTATTAATGAGGACAATTCCGTTTCTGTAGAAGATAATGGACGTGGTATTCCTGTTGACCTTCATAAAAAAGAAGGCGTTTCAGCACTTCAAGTTGTAATGACTAAAATTGGTGCTGGAGGTAAATTCGACAAAGATTCTTATAAGGTTTCTGGAGGATTGCACGGTGTTGGTGTTTCGTGTGTAAATGCACTTTCTGATCATTTAAGAGCTACGGTTTTTAAAGACGGAAAAATTTACGAACAAGAATACGAAAAAGGAAAAGCATTATATCCTGTTAAACAAATAGGGGAAACAGATAAAAGAGGAACATTAGTTACTTTTAGACCAGACCCTACTATTTTTACACAAACATTAGAATATGCTTACGATACATTAGCAGCTCGTTTACGCGAACTTTCTTTCTTGAATAAAGGATTAAGAATCATTTTGACAGACAAGAGAGATATTGATGAAAAAGGAGAAGTTAGAGTCGAAACATTCTATTCAGAAGAAGGATTGAAAGAATTTATCAAGTTTTTAGATGGAAATCGTGTGCCTATTATTGGTGATGTAATTTCTATGGAACTTGAAAAAGGAGATATTCCAGTTGAAGTAGCGCTTATCTATAATGAAAGTTATACGGAAAACATTTTTTCTTATGTAAATAATATCAACACACACGAAGGAGGAACGCACTTGCAAGGTTTCCGTATGGGTTTAACTCGTACGCTTAAGAAATATGCAGATTCTTCTGGATTGTTAGATAAATTAAAATTCGAAATTTCTGGAGATGACTTCCGTGAAGGTTTAACGGCTATTATTTCGGTAAAAGTACAAGAACCTCAATTTGAAGGTCAAACTAAAACTAAATTAGGAAATAGAGAAGTAGTTTCTCCAGTTTCTCAATCAGTTTCAGAAATGTTAGAAAATTATTTGGAAGAAAATCCAAATGATGCAAGAATTATAGTTCAAAAAGTAATTTTGGCTGCTCAAGCACGTCACGCTGCTAAAAAAGCACGTGAAATGGTGCAGCGTAAAACCGTTATGGGTGGCGGTGGATTACCAGGAAAACTATCAGATTGTTCAGAACAAGATCCAGCAAGATGCGAAATTTTCCTTGTAGAGGGAGATTCGGCGGGTGGAACTGCTAAACAAGGTCGTGATAGAGCTTTCCAAGCTATTCTACCATTACGTGGTAAGATTTTGAATGTTGAAAAAGCAATGCAACATAAAGTTTTTGAAAACGAAGAAATCCGAAATATCTTTACTGCACTTGGTGTTACAATCGGTACAGAGGAAGATAGTAAAGCTCTAAACTTAGCAAAATTACGTTACCATAAAGTAGTGATTATGTGTGATGCCGATGTCGATGGTTCTCACATTTCAACATTAATTTTGACTTTCTTCTTCCGTTATATGAAGGAGTTAATCGAAAATGGTCACGTTTATATTGCAACTCCTCCTTTATATTTAGTTAAAAAAGGAAACAAAAAAGAATACGCTTGGAATGATGATCAACGTGATTCTGCCAATGCAAGAATGGGAGGAAGCGCAGGAATCCAGCGTTATAAAGGTCTTGGGGAAATGAACGCAGAACAATTGTGGGACACAACATTAAATCCTGATTTCAGAACGCTTCGTAAAATAACTATTGATAGTTTAGCAGAAGCAGATCGAGTTTTCTCTATGTTAATGGGCGATGAGGTTCCACCACGTAGAGAATTTATTGAGAAAAATGCATCTTACGCAAAAATTGATGCGTAATTCAAATTTTAAAATAGGATTGTTTAGTGCTTTCTTTTTATTGCAAAAAGGAATGCGTCAAGCTGTCTCAAAATTATAACCAAAAGGGTGTCTGTTTTCAGATGCCCTTTTGTATTCTAAAAGTATAAACTGAATCAATATAATTTTTTAAATGGATAGTAAATAACCAATTTTTTTATCTAATTTTTAAATGCTTTTTGGTAAATTTGTACTCGAAAATAATAGAATACAAAAAATAAGATTTAATCTGAATTTAATAATTTTAACATACACAATAAAATGAAAGTAACTATAGTTGGTGCGGGTAACGTTGGTGCAACATGCGCAGACGTTATTTCGTACAGAGAAATTGCAAGTGAAGTAGTATTAGTCGATATCAAAGAAGGTTTTGCTGAAGGTAAAGCTATGGATATCATGCAATGTGCTACAACAACTGTTTTTAACACACAAGTAACCGGAACAACTGGAGATTATTCTAAAACAGCAGGAAGTGATGTAGTTGTAATTACATCAGGAATTCCAAGAAAACCAGGAATGACTCGTGAAGAATTAATTGGAATTAACGCAGGAATCGTTAAATCGGTTGCTGAGAACATTTTAGTTCATTCGCCAGAAGCAATTATTGTAGTAGTGTCTAATCCAATGGATACAATGACTTACTTAACATTAAAAGCTACAGGTTTACCTAAAAATAGAGTAATTGGAATGGGTGGGGCTTTAGATAGCTCACGTTTCAAATATTTCTTATCAAAAGCTTTAGATAAACCAAGTAATGATGTACAAGGAATGGTTATTGGTGGTCATGGAGATACAACTATGATTCCATTAACACGTTTAGCATCTTACAATGGAGCACCAGTTTCTAATTATTTATCTCAAGAAGAATTAGATAAAGTTGCTGCCTCTACAATGGTTGGTGGAGCTACTTTAACAGGATTGTTAGGAACATCTGCTTGGTATGCACCAGGAGCTTCTGTTGCTTATTTAGTAGATAGCATTTTAAATAATCAAAAACGCATGATTGCTTGTTCAGTTTTCTTAGAAGGCGAATATGGACAAGAAGATATTTGCATGGGAGTTCCATGTATTATCGGAAGAAATGGTGTAGAAGAAATCATCGATGTCAAATTAAATGATACTGAAAAAGCGGCTTTTGCAAAATCAGCAGAAGCAGTTAGAGCTATGAATGCCGATTTAAAATCAGTGTTGTAATAGTAGGGAAATTCATACTGAAACTGTCAAGAAATTGGCAGTTTTTTTTTGAACCTAATCCCGCTTTTCATTACAAGCTTTTATTGTAAAAATAAGGTTTTAGCAACAAAAAACGAGCTTCTTAGGTCGCTGTTTTTCATTGTAAAAGCTATATATTTTTAACAATTAAAAGGCTTTTCATTACAATCAGGGGTATAATGGAATTTTAATCAAAATAAAATTGCTATTTCCTATTGTAAATTATATATTTGTCCGTTTTTATAAAATAAGAATAATAAATTATAGACTAATGCAGAATAGAGGACTTATTAAATTTTTCGCAATTATCTTTGCTTTGGTATGTGTGTACCAACTTTCATTCACCTTTGCAGCAAACGGCATATTAAATGACGCTAAAGCATTTGCAAAAGGAGATTCCAAAAAAGAATTACAGTACTTAGACTCTTTAAAAAGAGAAAAAGTATTTCTTGGAAAAACATACAAAGAAGTAACCGATAATCAAATCAATAAGGGTCTTGACCTTGAAGGAGGATTAAACGTAATTCTTCAAATTTCGGTTAAAGACATTCTAAAAGGATTGGCAAACGAAACAAAAAATCCAGCTTTCAACAAAGCACTTGCTGATGCAAAAGTAAATCAACAAGGAAATCAGGATTTTATCGATGCATTTTTTGACGAAGCTGATAAAGCGAATTTAAAATTAGCAGACGTAGATGTTTTTAGAAATAAAAATCTTGATGGTGTTATAAAAATAGGAATGACTAACAAACAAGTTCAACCTATTATTAAACTAAAAGTTAATGAGTCTGTTGAAAGTGCTTTTAAAGTACTAAGAGAGCGTATTGACCAGTTTGGTGTTACGCAACCAAATATTCAATTATTAGGAAACTCAGGAAGAATCTTGGTAGAATTACCAGGAGCTAAAGATGTAGATAAAATTAAAAAAATCTTACAAACTTCAGCACAATTAGAGTTTTGGATTGCACATACAGATTCTGATGCATTCGGATACTTAATTGAGATTAACGAAGCATTAAAGAAAACAGAAATAGTTAAAAAAGAAGCGCCAGTTAAAACAACAGGTATTGATTCTTTATTAGTTGACAAAGCAGATTCTTCTGCAGTTGTAAATCCACTTTTCGATAAATTACAGCCTTTATCGCAACAACCAGTTGGTTCGCCAGTTATTGGTATTGCTAAAGTAAAAGATACAGCGCTTATCAATTCTTACTTTAAAAGAAGCGATATTAAAGCAATGCAACCAAGTAACTTAACACATTCTAGATTCGTTTGGGAAAAAGCAGATGAAAAAAACCCAGAATTTACACGTTTATATTTATTAAAAGGTGATGCTTCTGGCAAACCGGCATTGTCTGGTGATATGATCACTAATACAAGAGCTGAAGCTGACGAATTTGGAAAACAAGGAGTTAGCATGAATATGAACACTTACGGAACACGTGAGTGGGAAAAATTGACTAGTAAAGTTGCAAAAGAACAAGGATTCATTGCTATTGTAATGGATAACAAGGTTTATTCTGCACCACAAGTTAATGAACCAATTACTGGAGGAAGTTCTAGAATCTCAGGTAGTTTTACTATTGAAGACGCACAAGATTTAACAAAAATATTAGGAGCAGGTAAATTACCAGCAAGAGCAGAAATTGTTCAATCAGAATTAGTAGGTCCATCTTTAGGACAAGAAGCAATCAATAACGGATTAATTTCTTTCGTTTTAGGTTTCTCTTTAGTATTGTTGTGGATGGTAGTTTATTACGGAAAAGCTGGTTTCTACGCTAACTTGGCTTTGTTAGTGAACATCTTATTTATATTTGGTGCATTAGCAAGTTTTGGAGCAGTATTAACATTGCCTGGTATTGCGGGTATTGTATTAACAATTGGTATGGCGGTAGATGCCAACGTAATTATCTTTGAAAGAGCAAAAGAAGAATTAGATAACGGAAGAACAGTTCAAGAAGCTACAGACTATGCATTTACATGGAAAGGAGCATTATCTTCAATTGTTGATGCTAACGTCACTACTGCTTTAACAGCAATCATTTTATTAGTATTTGGTACAGGACCAATTAAAGGTTTCGCAACTACTTTATTAATTGGTATTATTACTTCTGTGTTTACAGCGGTTTTCGTAACAAGAATGATCTTAGATTATAGTTTATCTCGTAATGAGAAATTAACATTCTCTACTACATTAACTAAGAACTGGTTTAAAAATTTAAATTTTGACTTCTTAGGGAAAAAGAAAATTACGTACACTATTTCTGCAATCTTAGTTGTTTTAAGTATAGTTTCTTTAGTTACTAAAGGATTGAATCCAGGAATTGACTTCGTAGGTGGTAGAACATACCAAGTACGTTTTGACAAGGCTGTTGTTTCAGATGATGTAACAAAAGATTTAAGTGCTGTTTTTGGTGAAGCAGGAGCAGAGGTTAAAAAATTTGGTACAGACAACCAATTAAAAATCACTACAAAATATAAAGTTGACGAAGAAGGTGATGGAGTGGATAGAGAAGTTAACGAAAAATTATTTGAAGGTTTAAAGAAAAACTTACCAGCTAATTTGACTTATGAGCAGTTTGCTAATTTATACGACGGAAAAACTGTAGGTATTTTATCTTCAGCTAAAGTAACTGGAACAGTTTCTAAGGATATTAAAACGAACTCTTTATGGGCAGTTATGGGATCTTTACTAGTTGTATTCATTTACTTAATGGTTACATTCCGCAAATGGCAATTTGGATTTGCTGCAGTAATAGCAGTAACACATGATATTATTATTGTATTGGGTATTTTCTCATTCTTCTACAACTTTTTACCTTTCAACATGGAATTAGACCAAGCATTTATTGCTGCAATCTTAACTGTAATTGGATATTCATTGAATGACACGGTAATTGTATTTGATAGAGTACGTGAATATTTAAATTATAATTCATCACCAGATTTTAAAGGATTAGTGAACAAAGCGTTGAACACTACATTATCTAGAACAGTGAATACTTCTGCTACAACTTTAGTTGTACTAGTTTCAATCTTCATCTTAGGTGGAGAAACTATTAGAGGATTTGTATTCGCTATTTTAGTAGGTATTTTAGTAGGAACTTATTCATCGCTATTCGTTGCAACACCATTAATGGCAGATGCAATTGGTGAAGAAGAAGGTCGTAAAATGGCTGAATTCAAGAAAGAAGACTAAACACTTTTTTATATAGTTTTAAAAAGTCCTGATTTTCATCAGGACTTTTTTTATATATTTATAATTCTAAAACGTTATGAATATGAAATCTAAATTTATTTTTGTTTGTATGCTGTGTTTGTTTCAATTGTGTAATACAAATGAAATCTATAATTCCTTTGATCGTGATTTTGAAGACAATCGCTGGGCTATAACAAACGAAAGAGTATCAGAGTATACAAATACAAATAGGGACGCTAAGGTGTTGCTAAAATTACATTTTGGACACATTTATGGCTATCAGTTTGAATCGATTCCTTTAGAAGTTGTAATCATTTCACCAAGTGGAAAAACTGAAATCATTCCTGTTGATTTAAAGTTAAAAGATGCTGCAGGAAAAGAACTTGGAGATTGTTCAGGTGACATTTGCGATGTGTATTTCCAAATCAAACCCAACTTCAAACCGGAAATAGGAAAGTATACTTTCAGAATTAAAAACAATTTTAACGGACCTTATTTACCAAATGTCTTAGGAATAGGAATAAGTATCGAAGATCAAAAGAAAAAGGAATAAAAGAACACAAAAAAAGCGATTAGAATTTCTAATCGCTTTTTTGTATAAATAGCTAATGTGGTTTTTCGTAAAATAACATCACATTGACTTTAAGATTTGTAATTTTCTAAAGTGAAGGCTTAACTTCCTTTGCTTTCAGTACAAAGTAGAAGCCTATAATTATAAATGGAATACTTAACCATTGTCCTGTCGATAGAGCGTTAAATATCGGATACTTTTCGAATCCACCTTGACTATCTTTAAAGAACTCAACTACAAAGCGAATTGTCCATAACAAAATTAAAAACAATCCAAATAAGTAACCAGGTTTGTTTCTTGCTTCGGTTTTCCAATATAAAAACATCAAAATACCAAATACAAAAACATAACATATTGCTTCATATAACTGTGCTGGGTATCTATATGGAAATGTGTCTAAAATAGTTTTAAATTGTGGATCATTTGCCACAGCAGTAAAAGCTTGGTGCGCATCTTGAAGTTGCGTTTGTGCTTTTATAGCGGGTTCACCTAATGGGCCATTATAATCTTCACCTCTAATAAACTTCATCGCTAAAAAACTATCTGGCGAAGTTACTTTACCAATGATTTCAGAGTTGACAAAATTTCCCAAACGAATAAAAATCGCACCTAAAGAAACTGGAATTACAATACGATCTAAAATCCATAAAAAGGAACGTTTTATCACTCTTTTCTGAATATAAAACATGGTTAAAATAATTCCTATTGCTGCGCCATGACTCGCTAATCCTGCAAAACCAGTGAAATGCAATGTTGGTCTTGTACTAATAGGTAAGATAATACTTAAAGGATCTTCGTAAAATAATTCAGATTGGTAAAAAAGAACGTGTCCTAATCTTGCACCTAACATTGTAGCAACAAGCGTATAAACGAAAAGCTTATCTAACGAATCTACGGACTCGTGTTCTCTAATAAAAATAGGTTTGATTACGTACCAACCTAATCCAAAGGCTAACACCCAAGATAAACTGTAAAAACGTAACATAAAAAAACCAAAATCAATTCCTTCAGAAGGATTCCAAACCATATTTAGAGCGTAAATCATAAGTGTTTATTCTATTTAAAAAAGTAAAAATAAATATTATTATCCGGAATGTTGTTAATATTGTCCAAAGAAATTTTTCAATTGCAAAGTCACGTTCAACTATAGCAAAACTTGGAAGGACTAGGTTTATTGTTTTAATAATTAAGGAACCGGATCATAACCGGTTTTTCCCCAAGGATTACAACTTGCAATACGTTTAATCGAGAGCCATCCTCCCTTAAATAATCCGTGTTTTTGCAATGCTTGAAGTGTGTAAGTTGAGCATGTCGGCTCATATCTACAAGTAGCTGGTGTAAAAGGTGAAATCCCTACCTGATAAAATCGCACCAATAAAACCAATGGAAAAACGATCCATTGTTTTAGAGATTTTGGTTTTATAGAAGCGCTGGTTTTACACATATATTCTTACTTTACATCATAAAAAAATCTCCGTAAAGAGATTTTTTATTTATTATACTGAAAATGTTGTTCCTTCTTTTCCGTCTTTCAACTGAATACCAATGGCTAACAATTCATCTCTAATTTGGTCAGACATAGCGAAATCTTTATTAGCTCTTGCTTGATTACGCATGCCAATTAACATTTCAACTACACCATTTAATTTCTCGGTTGCATCTGAACTTCCACTAACTGTATTTTCATTTCGCAATCCTAAAACATCAAACAAGAAACCACTTAGTGTAGCTTCCAAAAGTTGAATATCTTCGGCAGTTAAAGTTTCTTTGTTGTCATATACAATATTAATAAAACGAGAACCCTCAAACAATTGTGCAATTAAAATTGGTGTATTAAAATCGTCATTCATCGCATCATAACAACTTTGTCTCCAAGCCTTAATGTCTAAAGAAGAAGTTGCACTTGCAGTTAGGTTTGAAATCAATTTGTAAGCTTCCATCAAACGATTAAAACCTTTTTCACTTGCTACCATCGCGTCATTAGAAATATCTAAAACACTGCGATAATGGGCTTGCGAAAAACAAAAACGAACGATATTTGGAGCAAAAGCTTTCTCGAAAAAAGTATTTTCTCCAGTAACTAATTCCATTGGAAGAATATAATTACCAGTCGATTTACTCATGCGTAAACCATTCATTGTCAGCATATTTGTGTGCATCCAGTAATTTACTGGAGTATGTCCGTTGCACGCTTTTCCTTGTGCTACTTCACATTCATGATGTGGAAATTTTAAATCCATTCCGCCACCGTGAATATCAAATTTTTCACCTAAGTATTTCGTACTCATGGCAGTACATTCTAAATGCCAACCTGGAAATCCTTCACCCCAAGGCGAGTTCCAACGCATAATATGTGCCGGAGAAGCATTTTTCCAAAGTGCAAAATCTTGTGGATTTTTCTTTTCACTTTGACCGTCTAAATCTCTTGTATTGGCAAATAATTCTTCAACATTTCTATTGCTTAGTTCGCCATAATTTAATCCTTTTGCATTGTAAGCAAACACATCAAAATATACCGAACCGTTACTTTCGTAAGCAAAACCATCAGCAATTAACTTTTCCGTCAATTCTATTTGCTCTAAAATATGTCCGGTTGCGGTCGGTTCAATCGTTGGTGGTAAAAAATTAAATGTATCTAAAACCTTATGAAAATCCACAGTATATTTCTGTACAATTTCCATGGGTTCTAATTTTTCCAAACGAGATTGCTTCACAAAACGGTCATTATCCACGTCACCGTCATCAGTTAAATGCCCAGCATCTGTAATATTTCTTACGTAACGAACATTGTAACCTAGATATTTTAAATATCTGAAAATAACATCAAAACTCATAAAAGTTCGCACATTACCTAGGTGCACATTGCTGTAAACCGTAGGCCCACAAACATACATCCCAATATTTCCCTCATGAATAGGAGTAAAGGTTGATTTCTCACTCGAAAGTGTGTTGTAGATTTTTAACGCTTGATTTTTATATAATTCCATGTTTTTTTATTTTATTGTGCTGAATTTATTTCAGTATTTTTGAAGCCAATCCTGCTATCCACTACAATTCCTCGCATAAAAATTTGTTTTTCTATGCTTTAAAAAGTGCTTCTTTGGTCGCATTTTTAAAACAACAAAAACTAAATTTTTCTTGCTCCGGGCTTTTCATTCCTATCAGGGCTAATTCAGTAGGCAGTGGTCAGTCTCAGTTTTCAGTTTTCAGTTTTCAGTTTTCAGTGGCAATATTCAGTAAAAAGATTATTTTCATGCTGAATTTATTTCAGCATCTAATTCAATTTATAACCTACAACCTACTTAAAACTTCGTGTCTAATTGAATATAATTCAAGAATTCTTTTCTTGTAATATCTTCTTTAAATTTCCCGCCAAATTCAGCAGTAACCGTGCTACTTTCGATATCTCTAATTCCTCTTGAGTTTACACATAAATGTTTAGCGTCAATTACACAAGCTACGTCATCCGTACCTAATACTTTTTGCAATTCTTGTACAATTTGAATCGTTAAACGTTCCTGTACTTGTGGTCTTTTTGAGAAATAATCAACAATACGATTCATTTTTGATAAACCTACAACTGTTCCTTTAGATATATAAGCCACGTGAGCACGACCTACAATCGGCAATAAATGGTGTTCACAAGTAGAATACACAACAATGTTTTTCTCAACAAGCATTTCGTTGTACTTGTATTTGTTGTCAAATGTTGAAGAACTTGGTTTTTTCGCTGGATTTAATCCACCAAAAATTTCTTTCACAAACATTTTCGCTACTCGGTTTGGAGTACCTTTTAAGCTGTCGTCCGTTAAATCTAAACCAAGTGTGTTTAGTATTTTTTCAACATCTTTTTTTATCAATTCAATTTTTTCTTCGTCAGAAATCACAAAAGCATCAGCTCGCATTGGTGTTTCAGCACTTGTTGCAACATGATTATTTCCTAATTCGTCCTGAAAATCCTCGTTTTGTATCATGGGTATCAATTAAATTACTAGCATTTTTTAATGAATGCAAAGATAATTAATAAACTTTTAATAAGTATTGATAATCAATTAACTTTTATTAAATCTTTCTATATGTTAATTATTAAATAAATATTTGTTAATTATAATTTTTTGTTAAATTTGCTTATCAAACCATACTTATAAACTACATAATGAAAAAATTATTACAATTTCTTGTTGTATTGATAACAATTTCTGGTTTTTCTCAAGAAAAATTAGATTTGAAAAATCCATACCTAAAAGCGGTTAAAATTGAAAAAATCGACAACTCAAAATTTGATTATATTAATGATGCTAAAATCTCGTGGGACTTCTCTTCAGTAGATTTAAAAAATAAAGAAGTTATTATAGAAGTATATTCCATTTACGATTGTTTTAACGGAGAAAACGCAAATGATTTTAAATCTCAGTTTTCAATATTAAATAAAGATAACTTTTCAGTAAAAGGATCTTATCAATTAAATCACTTCGAAGTAATGGCTAAATGCTTTAAATATAGAGTTGTGGTGAAAGAAGTCAATAAAGAGCAAGCATCAGATTGGTCTTATTTTATGTTTTTAAAATAAAGAGCTATGAAGAAATTAATACTGTTATTTTTATTTATATCTGCTTTCTCATTTTCACAGTCATCTACTTGTGAAAATGCTGCAGCAATGTGTTCGGGTAATCAGGGACCTTTCCCTAATAATACTGGAGTTGTAAGCCCAGGATCTGTCGGGTGTTTAGGTTCTACACCAAATCCCGCTTGGTTTTATTTACAAGTTGGTCAATCAGGGAATATTGATTTTATACTATCTCAGACCACTAGCGGTGGTTCTCCTCTTGATGTGGATTTTATTCTTTGGGGTCCATTTAACACACCATATAACTGTAATAATTTATATGGCTATACTCCAGGTTACACAGGGCCTAGCAATGTTGTTGATTGTAGTTATTCAGCTTCAGGAACCGAAGATGTAAATATTACAAACGCAGTTGCTGGTCAGTTTTATATGCTATTGGTTACTAATTTTAGTGGTCAAGTTGGTTCTTACAGCTTAATTCAAAATGGTGGAGCGGGTGCTTTAAGCTGTGAAATTGTTTGTGGAGTTGATTTAGGAAAAGATGAGTTATTCTGTTCTACAACTATTACAGATTATACGATTACTGCAACTTTTAATCAAGCTCCTACGACGGCGGGAACTCCAACTTACTCATGGTTTTTTAATGGTGTTCCTTTTACTACTACTACTGTTAATTCATTAAATGTAAATCAAGCTGGTACTTGGTCTGTAGAAGTTACTAGACCAGGATGTTCGGATCTCGCTACAGATAGTATAGTCATAGCATTTTCAGTACCACCTAATGTAGTACCGCCACCATCACCTATTCCTATTGGTTGCGGTCCTTATGATTTAACTTCATTAATCCCTGCTATGGTGGCACCTTTATCGCCTGCAGATTTTGTCGTTTATTTTTATGAAAATGTCACGGATTCTTGGAATGGTTCTTCAAATTTTATCGCAGATCCTGCTAATTATAGCCCAACAGCATCTATAGAGATTTATATTCGCATCGAAAATTTAGGTAATCCAGTTTGTAATGATGTTGGTAATTCTGTTTTTCTAGATTACAGCTGTTCAACAGTTTCAGTTCCCACTATCACAACAACTGCACCAACATGTACAGTAGATGGTAGTAGTGTTATATTAAATTACGACGCAGCTTTAATTTATACATTTACACCAGTTGGTCCTACAGTAGGAGCAGGTGGTGTAATTAGTGGAATGATACTAGGAACTGATTATACAGTAACAGCTAATGATGGGACTACAACCTCAGGAGCGTCAGTCCCCTTTAGTAATGTTGCGCAGTTGTCAATTCCAGTGCAGTCAATAATTACTACTACGGCAGCTACTTGTGCAGCAGACGGTGTTTCTACTATCACAAATTACGATGGAGCTTTAACATATGTATTTACACCAGCGGGTCCAACAGTAGGTGTTGCAGGATTAATTTCTGACATGATTGTCGGGACAAGTTATACAGTTGTTGCCGATAACGGAAGCTGTTCATCAGTTGACTCAGCAGCGTTCAGTAACGATTTAATGTTGGTAACCCCAGCGGTTCCAGCAATTACATCTGTAACGCCTACTTGTTTAGCGGATGGTACTAGTACTATTTCTAACTATGATGTTGCAAATATTTATACATTTACACCAGCTGGTCCTACTGTAGGAGCGGGTGGATTAATTTCTGGGATGACATTAGGAACAGATTACACTGTTACGTCAGCAAACGCAACATGTACTTCGGTTGCTTCTGTATTATTCAATAATGGAGCACAATTGTCAATTCCGGTGCAACCGATAGTTGCTACTACGACAGCTACTTGTGCATCAGACGGTATTTCTACTATCACAAATTACGACGGAGCTTTAACATATGTATTTACACCAGCAGGTCCAACAGTAGGTGTTGCAGGATTAATTTCTGACATTACTATAGGGACAAGTTATACAGTTGTTGCCGATAACGGAAGCTGTTCATCAGTTGCCTCAGCAACTTTCAGTAATGAATTAATGTTGGTAACTCCAGCGGTTCCAACAATTGCATCTGTCCTTCCTACATGTTTAGCGGATGGTACTAGTACTATTTCTAACTATGACGTTGCAAATACTTATACATTCACACCAGCTGGTCCTACAGTAGGAGCTGGCGGATTAATTTCCGGGATGACATTAGGAACAGATTATACTGTTACTTCAGCAAATGCAACATGTACTTCGGTTGCTTCTGCATTATTTAGTAATGGAACAATGTTAGTAACTCCAGTGCAACCAACAGTTGCTACTACGGCAACTAGTTGTGCATCAGACGGTGTTTCTACTATCACAAATTACGACGGAGCTTTAACGTATGTATTTACACCAGCAGGTCCAACAGTAGGTGTTGCAGGATTAATTTCTAGCATGACTGCAGGTACAAGTTATACGGTTGTTGCCGATAATGGAAGCTGTTCATCAGTTGCCTCAGCGGCGTTCAGTAATGATTTAATGTTAGTAACTCCAGCAATTCCAACAATTGCATCTTTCTTGCCTACTTGTTTAGCGGAGGGTACTAGTACTATTTCTAACTATGATGTTGCAAATACTTATGCATTTACACCAGCTGGACCTACAATTGGAGCGGGTGGATTAATTTCCGGAATGACATTAGGAACAGATTATACTGTTACTTCAGCAAATGCAACATGTACTTCGGTTGCTTCTGCATTATTTAGTAATGGAACAATGTTAGTTACTCCAGTGCAACCAACAGTTGCTACTACAGCAGCCACTTGTGCATCAGACGGTGTTTCTACTATCACAAATTACGACGGAGCTTTAACGTATGTATTTACACCAGCAGGTCCAACAGTAGGTGTTGCAGGATTAATTTCTAGCATGACTGCAGGTACAAGTTATACGGTTGTTGCCGATAACGGAAGTTGTTCATCAGTTGACTCAGCAACTTTCAGTAATGATTTAATGTTGGTAACTCCAGCGGTTCCAACAATTGCATCTGTCCTTCCTACTTGTTTAGCGGATGGTACTAGTACTATTTCTAACTATGATGTTGCAAATACTTTTGCATTTACACCAGCTGGACCTACAATTGGAGCGGGTGGATTAATTTCCGGAATGACATTAGGAACAGATTATACTGTTACTTCAGCAAATGCAACATGTACTTCGGTTGCTTCTGCATTATTTAGTAATGGAACAATGTTAGTTACTCCAGTGCAACCAACAGTTGCTACTACAGCAGCCACTTGTGCATCAGACGGTGTTTCTACGATCACAAATTACGACGGAGCTTTAACATATGTATTTACACCAGCAGGTCCAACAGTAGGTGTTGCAGGATTAATTTCTGACATGACTATAGGGACAAGTTATACAGTTGTTGCCGATAACGGAAGCTGTTCATCAGTTGCCTCATTAGCGTTCAGTAATGATTTCATGTTGGTAACTCCAGCGGTTCCAACAATTGCATCTGTCCTTCCTACATGTTTAGCGGATGGTACTAGTACTATTTCTAACTATGACGTTGCAAATATTTACACATTCACACCAGCTGGTCCTACAGTAGGAGCTGGAGGGTTAATTTCCGGTATGGCATTAGGCACAAATTATACTGTTACTTCAGCAAACGCAACATGTACTTCAGTTGCTTCTGCATTATTTAGTAATGGTGCTGGACTTATTCCTGTACTACCAACCTTTACACAAATTCAACCTATCTGTCAAGGTATTGCTGTAGTATTACCTACAAGAAGTAATAATGGTATAGTAGGAACATGGAGCCCATTATTTAATGAAAATGCTTCTACCACTTATACTTTTACACCAGCTACAGGAGAATGTGGAACAACAACGCAAATGACAGTGCAAGTTATCGCACGCCCAGAAGTAATCATAGCTTCGCCAAGTACTTCTTATTGTTCTGGTGCTACTACTAACATTACTTTAACTAGTACAGTTCCTGGAACTACATTTACTTGGAGCGCAATTTCATCTAATTTAGATAGCGCTTTAATAATTAATGGCAATGGGGATACAATCACACAAACATTAAATTTAGATAATGACTTAAGTGGTGGTTTTGTTACTTATACGATTACTCCTTTAGCTAATAGCTGTTCAGGAACACCGAAAGTAATAACTATTTATGTTAATCCAACGCCAATAATGACTGCCGACCCAGCACTAAGTGATATTTGTTCAGGCAATGCAACTCTAATTGATTTCTCTAGTAATATTTCAGGAGTTACTTATACTTGGACATCCACGGCTACGGGAGTAACAGGAGCAAGTAATGCAGGTGGTACAAAAATTAACGACGTATTAACTTCTGCAGATGCTACCACAGGTGGATTTGTCATTTATACTATTACACCTTCATTAAACGGATGTATTGGATTACCAGTAACTGTGCAAGTAACTGTGAAACCACGTCCGGAATTCTTCGGAGCAATACCTACCACTGAAATTTGTACGGGCGATCCTCTAAATATTAATTTAAGTGCTTCAATTGCAGGAACTGTATTTGAGTGGACTGTCTTTAGTAGTACGAATGTAACAGGAGCAAATGCTGGTTCAGGAGTTGCTATCACTGATAGTTTAATAGCTTCGACAGTACAAGGAACGGTAATTTACACTGTTACTCCAGCATTGAACGGCTGTACTGGCGCAGCAATTACCGTGACGGTAGTTGTAAATCCATTGCCAAAACCAACTTTAGAAGATGGTACAATATGTGTTAATGAAACAACAGGTGTGGCTTTTCAATTTTATACATTGGATACCGGCTTAGCAACCACTGGCTATAGTTTTGATTGGTTTTTAGATGGTGTATTAATTCCAGGTGCAAACCAGCCAACTTATACAGCAAATGAGGTGGGAATCTACTCTGTAGTTATAACCAACACAACAACTACTTGCAAGTCCGAAGAAGTATTTGCAACGGTTGACTTTGTATATCCAGCTAGTTCACTAACAACAATTGTTACCAATGCTTTTAGTAATAATGCCACTATTATAGCAACAGTAGTAGGTGGAACAGGTTCGTTACTCTATCAATTAGATCAAGGGGAATTACAGGAATCAAATATATTTGAAGGCGTAAGCTCTGGACCACATACAATCACCGTAATTGATACACAAGGTTGTACCTTCTTGACTGAAGATGTTTTAGTAATAGGTTTTCCGAACTATTTCACACCAAATGGTGACGGAGTCAACGATACTTGGAATGTTATCGGCTTAGAAGATCAAGACAACGCAGTGGTATTTATATATGATAGATATGGCAAACTACTCAAGAAAATTCGTCCAGCAGATCAATTAGGATGGGACGGTTTATATAACGGTAGCAAATTGCCTTCAACAGATTACTGGTTCACTGTCGATTATTTAGAAAATGGATCGAGTAAACAATTTAAAGCCCATTTCTCTTTAATAAGATAATTTATAAAATTTAGAATTTAACAAAAGCGATACTTTAACTAGTATCGCTTTATTTTATGTGGTACATACTAAATCATTAAAAAATCCGCCACAAAAAAAGCTCAATATCACTATTGAGCTTTTTCATTTATATAATTTAAAACTATTTATTGTTGTAAACAGTAATTGCTTCTTTTAAAATCTGAACTGATTTTATTAGATCTTCTTTCTTTAAAACGTAAGCTATTCTAACTTCATCTAATCCCACACCTGGAGTAGAGTAAAAACCTGCCGCTGGTGCCACCATTACAGTTTCACCATTGAAATCATATGACTCTAACAACCATTGTGCAAATTTATCTGCGTTATCAATTGGTAATTTTGCAATACAATAGAAAGCTCCTTTTGGTGTTGCAACAGTAATTCCTTCAATTTTTTGTAATTCTGAAATTAAAGTATCTCTTCTTTCTCTATATTCTGAAATTACATCGTCAAAATAACTTTGTGGCGTATCTAATGCTGCTTCACTCGCAATTTGAGCATAAGTTGGAGGGCTTAAACGTGCTTGTGCAAATTTCATTGCAGTTGCCATTACTTCTTTATTTTTAGAAACAATACAACCAATACGAGCACCACACATACTGTAGCGTTTTGATACCGAATCAATCATAATAGCATGTTCTTCTAATCCTGGAACATTCATCACTGAAAAATGTTCGTCTCCATCATAGATAAACTCTCTATAAACTTCATCAGCAATTAAAAATAAATCGTGTTTCTTAACAATTTCTGCTAACTTTAAGATTTCCTCTTTTGAGTATAAATAACCTGTTGGGTTACCTGGATTACAAATTAAAATTGCTTTTGTCTTTGGCGTAATTAATTTCTCAAAAGCTTCGATAGGAGGCAAAGCAAAACCAGTTTCAATTCCTGAAATTACAGGAACTACTTTCACACCTGAAGCTGTAGAAAAACCATTATAATTCGCGTAAAATGGCTCTGGAATAATGATTTCATCATCCACATCCATTGTACTTCCCATAGCAAACATAAGTGCTTCAGAACCACCTGTAGTGATAATGATATCTTGCGTATCTATCGGTAAACCTTGATTTTTATAATAGTGAGAAAGTTTTGTTCTATAGCTTTCAAAACCAGCTGAGTGACTGTATTCTAATACGCTAATATCAGCGTTTTTAACAGCTTGTAAAGCTACTTCAGGAGTCTTGATATCAGGTTGACCAATATTCAAATGATATACTTTATTTCCTTTTTTTCTAGCAATATCAGCATAAGGAACCAATTTTCTAATTGGCGATTCTGGCATTTGTTGCCCTTTAAGGGATACTTTTGGCATGTCTTGTTAATTTAGATAGATGCAAAATTGCGATTTTTTTTTGTCATATATGTCAAACAAGTCATTAAAAAGTGTTAAATACGATTATAGAATCGAAAAAATACTTACATTTAATAATATATCTATTTATGAGTAAGCATTTAATCCCCTTATTATGTTTTCTTTACTTTGGAGAAGTATACTCACAATTTGAGTGGGCATCAAAAAAAGACAGAATAACTATTCCTTTTGAGCTCACTCATAATATAATGATTGTTGATGTTGTATTTAACGGAACAGCATTAAAAATGATTTTAGATACAGGATCGTCAAAGAATTTGATTTTTAGTGTTCCAGCAAATGATTCATTAGTCATCAATGAAGCAGATAAAATTATCGTTTCGGGCGCTGGCACAAAAGAAGCAATTGAAGGTTACCTGTCAAAGAAGAATAAACTCGAAATTAAGGATTACACAGAAACTGATTTCGAAGTGATTTTCTTAAAAAATCATGAAATAAGCTTTGTAAATAAATTGGGCATTCCTGTAAATGGAATTCTCGGAAACTTTCTATTTGAAAACCATTTAGTTGAAATTGACTATCAAAGAAGTAGGATAATTATTTATAAGGAAAAAGAAAAAAAACTCCAAAAACTCCAAAAAAAATACAAAAAAGCAACTGTAGCGTTTAGCGAAAATAAACCTTACATTTTTTTACAAGCTAAAGTGGATGATAAACAGTTAAAATTAAAATTACTTTTTGATAGTGGACTTAGTGATGGACTATGGTTGTTTGAAAACGATAGCATTCAATGCAACAAGAATTATTTTGTTGATGTGCTTGGAAGAGGTTTTTCCGGTGATATAGAGGGCAAAAAATCCAGAGTATCAGAAGTTATGTTAGAGGATCACATTTTAAGAAATGCACTAGTAGCTTATCCAGAAAAAATATTTTTCGATCAAAAAAGAATTTTTAAAGACCGTAACGGTTCGCTGGGAGGAGAAATCATTAAAAGGTTCAATTGGATTTTAGATTATAAAAATAAAAATTTTTACTTCAAGAAAAACGATAACTTTAGTTTACCTTTTGAGTATAATATGGCAGGTATTGAAATACAACATGCAGGCTTACAATGGGTAAAAGAAGTAAAAAGCGCCAGTTATTCAAGTTCTAACTTACATTCTGAAAAAGTTATTTTTGATAATTCAAATGTAAAATTCAATTACCAATACAAGCTTAAATCCGTTTTTGAAATTTATGCTATTAGAAAAAATTCAGTCGCAGCTAATGCAGGATTACAAGTAGGCGATAAAATCATCAAAATAAACAATAAGGAAGCCCATAAATTAACCGTAGAATCTATTACAAATTTATTTACATCAGAATCTGGTACACGCATTAAAATCAGTGTAGAGCGAGAAGGTAAAGAACTTAATTTTGAATTTAACTTAGAAAAAATACTATAAAAAAAGGCCCCAATATAATTGGGACCTTTTAATTATGAGTTCGGAAAACCTTTCTTTTTCACTAGAGGACTAACTTCCTGTTTTACCACAACATTTCCTTTAATTCGAAGTGCTACCATTCCATTTTTCTGATTTACTGCATTACTTTCAATCGTAATCGTTTTACTTATCGGACCTGGATTCATATTGTATTGTACTTTAATTTGTCCTTTCTTTCCCGGAGCTATTGGCTCTTTTGGCCATTCCGGCACAGTACAACCACAACTTGACTTCGCATTTATAATAGTAAGTGGAGCATCTCCAGTATTGGTAAATTCGAAAATTCTTATTCCATCATCTTTTCCCTTTTCAACTTCTCCATAATTGATTGTTTCTTGTTTGAATTCAATCTTTGCACCGTTCTGAGCAAAAGACGTTATACCAACTAAAACAGTTAAATAAACAAGTATTTTTTTCATCATCTTATAAATTAATAGGTTTCTGTAAATTTAATAAATATTTGCAACTAACAAAGTACTCATAACATTTTTTTTATTTTCGTGATATAGTTACTTTTGCATAGAGTAATACAAAAAACATACCAAAGTTTTAACTAATGTGTTTTTAGAACCGAATGGCTCGGCACTTATTAGTTGTCCATATTCCCGCTGTCCGCTCTATCCGCCAGAAAATGGCGGGATGCCGCTCCCATCGGGGCTAGCTAGTGAAGTTTAGGCTTTTTTGTAACTCCATTTCATTATACATATAATAAAAATAAAATATGATTCCAGCTCAATTTAACGCTAAAGAAGTAGAACAAAAGTGGTACGACTATTGGATGAAAAATGATTATTTCACTTCAAAACCCGACCATAGAACGCCTTACACCATTGTAATTCCGCCACCAAACGTGACTGGAGTATTGCATATGGGACACATGTTGAACAATACAATTCAAGATGTATTGATTCGTCGCGCGCGTTTAAAAGGATTTAACGCTTGTTGGGTTCCTGGAACTGATCACGCTTCTATTGCAACCGAAGCAAAAGTTGTAGCTAAATTAAAAGAAGAAGGAATCAATAAAAATGACTTAACTCGTGAAGAATTCCTAAAACACGCTTGGGAATGGACCGATAAATACGGCGGAACCATTTTAGAACAACTAAAACAATTGGGTTGTTCGTGCGATTGGAGTCGTACGAAATTCACAATGGATCCAGACATGTCTGAATCTGTAATTCATTCTTTTGTAGATTTATACAACAAAGGTTTGATTTATAGAGGTTTCAGAATGGTGAACTGGGATCCAGAAGCAAAAACAACATTGTCAGACGAAGAAGTAATTTTCGAAGAAAGACAAGGGAAATTATATTTCATCAACTATCAAATTGAAGGTTCATCAGAATTTTTAACCGTAGCAACAACGCGTCCAGAAACTATTTTTGGCGATACCGCGATTTGTATTAATCCAGATGACGAACGTTTTACACATTTAAAAGGGAAAAAAGCAATTGTTCCAATTTGTGGTCGTGTAATTCCAATTATTGAAGACGAATACGTTGATGTGGAATTCGGAACTGGATGTTTAAAAGTAACTCCGGCTCACGATACTAACGATAAAGCTTTAGGTGATAAACACAATTTAGAAATTATCGATATTTTTAATGAAGATGCTTCTCTGAACTCATTTGGATTGCATTATCAAGGAAAAGATCGTTTCGTAGTACGTGAAGAAATTGCAAAAGAATTAGAAACAAAAGGTGCTTTGGCAAAAACCGAAACGCATTTAAATAAAGTAGGAACTTCTGAACGTACAAAAGCGGTAATCGAACCTCGTTTGTCTGATCAGTGGTTTTTAAGCATGGAAGAATTGGTAAAACCAGCTATCAAAGCCGTTTTAGAATCAGATGAAATCAAATTATATCCAAATCGTTTTAATAATACTTATGCACATTGGTTAAACAATATTCGCGATTGGAATATTTCACGTCAATTGTGGTGGGGCCAACAAATTCCGGCTTATTTCTATGGTGACGGAAAAGAAGATTTCGTAGTAGCAAAAAACATTGGAGAAGCACTTGAGCTTGCGAAAGTAAAAACTGCCAACTCATCACTGACCACTGCCAACTTAAGACAGGACGCAGATGCTTTAGACACTTGGTTCTCATCTTGGTTATGGCCAATGGCTGTTTTTGGAGGTGTTTTAGATCCAGAAAATGAAGATTTTAAATATTATTATCCTACAAATGATTTAGTAACGGGTCCGGATATTTTATTCTTCTGGGTTGCGCGTATGATTATTGCAGGTTATGAATATGCAGGTGAAAAACCATTTTCAAATGTATATTTAACTGGATTAGTACGTGATAGTCAAGGTCGTAAAATGTCTAAATCTTTAGGAAATTCTCCAGAACCTTTGGGCTTAATTGAAAAATTTGGTGCTGATGGTGTTCGTGTTGGATTACTATTAAGTGCTTCGGCTGGAAACGACATTTTGTTTGACGAAGAATTATGCAATCAAGGAAAAGGATTTTCAAACAAAATTTGGAATGCTTTCAAGTTAATAAAAGGTTGGGAAGTAGCAGATATCGTGCAACCAGAGGCATCGAAAGTTGCAATCGAATGGTACGAAGCGAAGTTGCAGAAAGCGTTATTAGAAATTGAAGATAATTTCGAAAAATACAGATTATCAGAAGCTTTAATGTCGATTTATAAATTGGTTTGGGATGATTTCTGTTCGTGGTTCTTAGAAATGATCAAACCAGGCTATCAACAACCAATTGACAAAGCTACGTTTGACAAAGCAATTGAAATGTTAGAAAATAACTTGAAATTGTTGCATCCGTTCATGCCTTTCTTAACGGAAGAAATCTGGCATCATATTGCGGATAGAACGCCAGAGCAAGCGTTAATAGTAGGAGAGTGGCCAAAATCAAAGCCATTTGATGAAAAATTAATCACCGATTTTGATTTCGCAACCGAAGTAATTTCAGGAATTAGAACCATCAGAAAAGATAAAAACATTCCGTTTAGAGATGTAATCGAATTACGCGTTGTGAATAACGAGCACGCTTCAACTTACTTTGATTCGGTAGTTTTAAAATTAGGAAACATTGTAGATTTGGTTTACGTTGCTGAAAAAGTTGATGGTGCTTTATCTTATCGTGTAAAATCGAATGAATATTTTATTCCAATTACAGGAAATATTGATGTTGAAGCAGAAATCGCTAAATTAACAGAAGAATTGAATTATACGAAAGGATTCTTACGATCAGTTCAAGGAAAATTATCAAACGAGAAATTTGTGGCAGGCGCTCCAGAGCAAGTAATTGCTAACGAACGCAAGAAAGAAGCAGATGCTTTGGCAAAAATTGCAACAATTGAGCAAAGTTTAGCTAGTCTAAAATAAGACTCTATTATAAAAGAAAAACCCGATTAGTTGTGAAGCTAATCGGGTTTGTTATTTTATAGAGCTATTAATGTGTTTTAATTTTTTCTACTGTAGTTTCTAAAAGACGTCGTACTTTTTCCAAAGCCTCAAAAAACGCTTTCTCTGCAGTATCACCGTGAGCAGTAACTGCAATAGGCTGTTTTTTCTCAATTCTTGCTTCAATGACACACTTTTTGTCATTTGGACTAGTTTTACTTCCGTTTTCGTCTGTAACATGTACTTCAATACGCGTTACTATTTCGTTAAAACGAGCTAATTGTTCGTTGATTTCGGTTGTGAAATATTCTGAAAAACGACTACCGCCTTCAATATTTTTGTCTGTGTGAATTTGAACTAACATACTTTCTCTTTTATTAAATTAATACTATCTAAATTTAGATGTTTTTTATAAACTACGCAAGGTTTTTAGTGTTAAAAAAAGCCTAACTTATTGTTTTAGTGTTTTGTATTCTTCTATTATTCTTCTAGCAATTTCATTTCCTGCATAAACTGCTCCATCCATGTACCCAGCAGATTCTAAGCTTGATTCAGCACTTGAAACTAATAGTTTGCCTTCAAAAAACGTATTGCTAAAAATCGGATTACCATTATTTTGATGTGGATAAAGCAATTCAATTGATGCTTCAAACGTATGCTCTTCTTTACTCCAAATACATTCTTCATACGAAATATAAGAAGTTACTTTTGGACCATAAACTTGATTCAACTGATTAAGAACGATATCTTTTCTTTCGGCATCTGTCAAACTTTTTAGCGGACTGTGCATAAAACCACATAACGCAAATTTAGATCTTTCGTAATTGGAATGATCATAAAACTCAGTTATCGGACCCACATTACTAAAGAATGTTGCTGGAATCTTTTCTTCCTGCCAAAAAGGTTTATCAAAACTCAAAGCAATTTTGATTGAATCTTCCATCCAAGTGTGTGTTTGCTTCGCGATAGCTATTAAATTATCAGGTAAAGCCGGTTCAAATTGAATCTTTTTCGCCCATAATTTTGGCGGAATAGCTAAAATGACCTTATCAGCTTCAAATATATTTTCAGCAATTACTTCAATTTTATCATCTTTCTGTCTAATCGATGTAACAACTTGATTTAGTAAAATAGACTCTTTATCTAGTTTTTCATACAAAGTATTAATCAGATTCGCTGTACCGCCATAAATTCTATAACTTGGCGACTGCTTTGGAATTTGAATCTTTTCTGTAGGTAAATTAGCTTCACGCTGATAAAATACGGAATCATCCATATATTGTTCAAAAGCTCCAATTTCCAATTCTTCTAAAAGTCCAATTAGATTATAATGTTGCTCATTAAACCATGTCGCGCCCATTTCTACAGGAGTATTTTTAGCTCCTAAAACCGTGTTGATTCTTCCACCAATTCGATCTCTTGCCTCTAAAATTTTAAAAGCAATTCCTTGTTGTTTGAGACGATAAGCGGTCAAAAGACCTGATAATCCTGCACCAATTATTACTACCATTTAGCAAAATTAGTAAAATTGAATTTATTCTTTCTCTCTTTTAACTTGTTCTTGTATTATTGCTTGTAAATGAGGTTCTACAATAGCATTCAATTCGTCTTCAGAAATATTTAAAGCTTTCGGATTTTCTTTTACAGCATTCCAAGGCTTTTTAACTTCAAAATCGTAGCTTCCAAAAACAATTACTGGAGTTCCTTTTAATTTTACAGTATTGGCATCTGCTAACTCCCATTGATCTGCAAACTCATACAGTATTTTAGCATCTTTTTCTAACAATCTCAAACAAGAATGCGAAGCTGGATATCCCGGTAATTCATATTCGTGAAAACCAACACCCAATTCATTTTCAATGTTGAAATTCCATTTTAATTCCCATTCATCGTTAAATGTACTTTTTGTTTCTTCTGCTTTCCAATTGGTAAAAAACAATCCTGTAGGCGTTTTGTGTACTTTCGAACCCATACTTGTTGGACCTACTTGAACTAAAGTTCCATATTCATAAGCGGCAAAAACTTGAGTTGTATATGAAAATAAGATTGCTTTTTTTACATCGTCTAAAGCACTAACTTCTAATGGAAACGGCATATAAAAAGCAACATCACCAGTTGCATCTGTAGGAACTAATATTGAGTCTAATTTTTTTAAGTTCTTTTCATCCACACGATTTAAGGCTAAAACGATATCCATCGCTTTTGAGTCAGTTCCCTGTTCTTTTAACCAATCGGCACTTTTTTGAAAAGTATACGCAACTTCTTTCGGTTGGTTTCTTTCTATTACTGGTTTCTTACTTACTTTATTTTTATCTTCTTTCTTCTCTTCACATGAAAGGAAAAATATACTAGCGGCTAAGGCAATTGCTTTTAATGTATTATTCATAGTTTTAATTTTTTGTAAAATTGCACTTATTAAAACAGTTGCGTCTTATATGATTTTTGCAAAAAGTTATAAGATGTATAGTAGGGATTGAAATTCAAGGATTCAAAATTTAAGATTAGAAGGTGTCAGAATTAGTACAAACAAAAAATCGTAACTACTTTTAAGAGTAATTACGATTATTTCTTGTGGAGTCGCCGAGAATCGAACTCACTCTGCTTTCACCTTATTTTAGTGCGTAATCCGAAGGTTCATTTATTGATTGCCCCGAATTTGCACCCTATCAAATACTTTAAACTTGTCTAAATCTTATTATTATAAAAGTACTTATAATATTTATAATCTACAAATATCTAGCGGACTATTTTTTATACTAGTTTGATTTAAAATCGATAGTGCAGCAACGTTTTAGTTGATTAAATTTTATCCTACTATACAACGCGCTACATGTTCTAGTTTTAGTCCAGTGTACTCGCAAAATTCCTCAATTGATATAAGTTGATGCGATTCTTTATTAAGATGCTTCTTAATCTTCAGTAAGTATAATCTTGCTTGAGCATACTCTTTTCCCATGATTCGTTGCACGTCTTTTGGATAGATACATACCCTTGTGCTATTAAATATCACTTTAAAAAATATTTTAATACTTTATCTATGCCTTTGACTAGGCTTTGATATTGTTATGATGACTAGTACAAATCTAAATAATTTTTAAACATTATAGGTTATTAAAATAGTCGATTGTTTATGATTTTGTTTGTTTATAAAATGAAGGTCTTTTAAATCTTTTAATTATGTCTGAAATTTGAATTGAAATCAATTAAAAATGTTGCAACAAGATGATGATTGAGGGAGTTTTAACTGATTATTTAATCTAAATTTATAATGTTATGGCTAGACAGAAAGGCATAATTAAGTTAAAAGGTACTATAGGGGATATTACTTTTTACAAAACCCAAGACGGGCATTTAGCGCGAGAAAAAGGCGGCATTGACGCTAGTAGAATTGCTAGTGATCCTGCGTTTCAGCGGACGCGTGAGAATGGTTCAGAGTTTGGTAGAGCAGGGAAAGCTGGAAAGCTTTTAAGAACCGCTTTTAGACCCTTGCTTTTGAATGCTGCGGATGGTCGAATGGTGAGCCGTTTGACTCAAAAAATGGTAAAAGTTATCCAGGCGGATTTAGTGAGTGTAAGAGGTTTACGAAATGTTGTTGATGGAGAAGCCGAATTGTTGTTTGGTTTTGAGTTCAATATTCGTGGAAAGTTGGGTACTTCACTGTACGCCCCTTTTGTGGCAAGCATTGACCGCGTTACGGGCGAAATTAAAGTGGATATTGCGTCTTTTATTCCAGCAAATATGTTAGCAGCCCCGAGTGGAACTACTCACTTTAAGATTATTTCTGGTGGTGCAGCTGTGGATTTTGAGGCAGAAACTTTTGTTTTGGCTACTTCTGAAACGGCAATTTTACCTTGGGATTCAACACCAACAACTGCAATTAGTCAAGTGAATGTGGTTACTGCGAACTCTACTAAACCGTTGTTTTTAACATTGGGTGTTGAGTTCTACCAAGAGATTAATGGGCAAATGTATCCGCTTAAAAACGGTGCTTTCAACCCGTTATCGATTGCTAAGGTATCTGGCGTGTAAGATGAAATTTGGCTTTTGAATTTACAATTTAGAAAATGATTTTATTTTTAACAAGAACTTATTTCCCCGAAGGAACCAACGGAATTCTCCAATGTGAGGGCAAAATCATCTGTAAAACGATTGAATTGCCTTGGAAGAAAAATGAAAGAGGAGTTTCCTGTATTCCGGAGGGGAAATATTTTATTAGAAAGCGATACAGCTCAAAATTTAAGTGGCATTTAGAAGTAATGGATGTTTCCAATAGAAAATACATTCTATTTCATCCGGCTAATAATGCGCTTAAAGAATTGCAAGGTTGTATTGGTCCCGTAACAAAACTTTCTGGTCCTGGTTTAGGCTTGATGTCGCGCAAAGCGTTCACCGCATTAAAAGACCTAGTCTATAATGCTTTAGACCGAAAAGAAATTGTCGAATTGATTGTTCAATAGTTCCAAAAAAAATAGAAATTATGAATGTATTAGAACGTGCACAAGCACCCACACCGAAGTTTTTTAAAATACTTCGCACCATTGGATTGGCTTTATTAGCAGTAAGCGGAAGCATTGTGGCTGCTCCAGTGGCTTTGCCTGCTGTAGTGGTAGCAGTTGCCGGTTATGCAGCCGTTGTTGGTGGTGTTTTATCGGCAGTAAGTCAAATTACAGTCGATGATAGCGCCTTAAAACAAAAAACAACTGATGAAAAATATAAAGCAAGTTCCACCAAGTCTGTTGGACGGAGTGGATAATTCGTTATCTTTGAAGACCGGAACAATTGGCGGATTGGCTTTGAGTGTTATTCCCAATTTAACCTCAGCTGATGTCTTAAAAACCATTGTTTTGGCCTTTGTTGGAGCAGTTGTCAGCTTTACTGTAACGTTGTTGTTAAAACATTTTACAGCAAAGAAAAAATAAACTCGGTTATGATTGGTAACCTTTTCCGAGTGTGTAAAAGCCTAGTCTATTTTTAGACCAGGCTTTTTTTTTGCTCAAAAAATCATTTGTTACTGAAGCGGTGGACAATAGATCTTCGCAAGTCATTAATGAGATTCAAATTCTCATTAAATTGCTTTTCTTTCAAGTCCAAAAGTTTTAGCGCTGCCACGTGCTTGACGTGCGCTTCGTGTTCCTCCATCATAATTTTAGCCTTAGCCGAAAATTCGTGTTTAAAATCAGTAATTCGTAAAAACGGAATGACGGAACCTACCAGGTGCTGCATCCAGTATTTTGAACGCCATAAGCTGTAAGCCACATAATACAGGTTTTCTCTATCCTCCTGCTTTTCAAAAATGATGACAAAAGAATTTGTAAATGGTTCGAATTGCGGTTTTCCGCTGTTTAACCCCTTGTTTAAGATGAATAAATAAGGTTTTTGGTAGCTTATACCATTTTGATGTGTTTTGATGATAAAATTCATACAATCGGATTTAAAGGATTAAAAATCCTTTTTCCTCCTTTTGGATATTTGAACTGAAAAAATGGAAAGACGCGACCCTTCACACAAATTTTTAGCAAAAGAAAAAAGGAGAAAAAAGAAAGCCGATATTTATGTGGAGGGTTTCAATAAAACCAGTTTTTTTCAAGAAAATACTACCCAACCTATTAGTGAGCAGTGGTCAGTATTTAGTATGCAGTAGTTAAGTGAACTGGAATGCTAAGGGTGGAGATTTTTTGAAAAACCCATAAGGGCTTGAACTTGTTTTTTGAATACGTGGAACAATGCTTTGTTTTCTTTTTTTTCGTTTTTTTATTTTTGCATAAAATTGCCTAACCCAATAGGAACTGAAAAGATGGTAGCTACTAAAAAAACTTGATGAAGAATTATGGGCGTGATTAAAGGGTATCAAATTTTGTAGGACGGATAAAAAAACCAAGAAAACAATCTAAACCTTTTTATCCGGCTGGGAAATTTGACACGCTTTATTGGTTTTGAATTTTGAGGATGCTAAGGAAGTGCTCAGTCGCAGTGGTCAGTTTGCAGTGAATGACTTATGAAAACAGAAAGCATCTTCAAAATCAATGAAAATGCTTTCTATTATAAATTTATGAATATTTAAAATTACGAACGTCTTGGCGCTTGGCGTGGTTGGGGAATTTATAGCAGAGTATTTTCTGCCGAAACGAAGATATGATAAAAACCGTTGATTCCACTAAAACCCCAATCTCGCCAAACGGCTGTTACCAGCAGTATTTTTTACGGTTGGATTATTTCTTTATAGATTACAAATGACAAAGTATTTTCTAATGGAAATCTATAAGCACCTTTAGCCTTCATTAAATAGGCTGAAATAGCAGTCATTTCCCAAGCATCATATTCGTCTGCAAACCATTTGCTTTTTGCTAAAGATTCTAAATTATTTTCGTTTCCATAATTTTTCACGATTTCAATTTCAGTTTTAACTTTTGGTTCTATATGTGGATTTGCCCAACTCCAAAGCCAAGTTTTGCTAATTGTCGAAATACTTCCAACTTCTTCATATTGTATTTCTATAATTTTATCTTTTGTATCAGTATTTGAGAAAGTAAGAATTCCAGTTCCTTGGTCATAAAACCAATCTTCATACTGATGAATTCCATAAGTATCTTCAATAATTTTTTGCTGTTCAATTAAATAATTATATGCTTCTTTTCTTAATATTTCGAATTCTGAAGTTCTATTAGGTTTTTCTAAATTTACATCTTCAATGTTCATATTTTCAGTTGTTTATGCGATTTTGTGGTAATATTGCTGGTAACTCATTTCTATGTATCACTAAATGATACAAAGCAATCCAATTCTGCATGTATTTATATCATAAAGCAATACAAATTCAAATATATAAAAATATGCTTTAGAAATTATATAATTGTAATTATTTGTTGTTTTTTAATGGTTTTTAATGATGCCATTATTTATATTATGTCAATCTGAAATTTGATTATTGAACACCTTACGTAATTATGAAATGTAGGCGTTCTTAAAGGGTATCAAATTTTTGTAGGACGGATAAAAATCAAAGAAAACAATATAAAGGCTTTTTATCCGGCTGGGAAATTTGATACGCTTTATTGATTTTGATTTTTGAGGATGCTGAGGAAGTGGTCAGTCGCAGTGTTCAGTTTGAAGTAAATTACTTTTGAAAACAGAAAGCATCTTCAAAAAACAAAGCAAATACTATCCGAGTGCGCTGGCAGTAGCGTGGCAAGGGTGTGGTTTTATTTTGCTGATTTGGGTTTTGTGATTGTTTTTATTGTGGGCGGCTGCTGAGGTGGTTCTTAAGAAGTGTGCAAATGATATGTTCATGAAATAATATAGCAGCTACTCCGCTTAAAAACAATTTTTGGGATGATGTGGCAAAATAAAATAAACACGATTGCTGGCTTTTTTTGATTTTTGTGGATGCTGAGGGAGTGCTCCGACGGAGTGGATAGTTCGCGTGAATGCCTTATGAAAAATGAAAGCATCTTCAAAAAACAATGCAATTACTAACCGATTTAGCCGGAACGATTTTAAAATAGTTAACGTGAAAGTTTTTAAAACTACTAAGGTAACTATTTATCAACTGAAAAACTGTTTGTGTTTATTGGGAGTGGCGAAGTGGCGGTGTTTTTGATAGCCGGCTTTCGAAAAGCTGCGGGTGAAAACCCAGCGGAAGGCTATCAAAAATGTTGCCGCTGAGTCACTCGCTGTGCGGTGGGTGGAGCGGCTATTTTACATAGTTGTTGTTATGGCTTTCAGCACAAAAGCCAAAAAACAATAGTACCGTTTTGTGCTGAACCATAATGCGCAATTATGTAAATATAGCTTGGGAAAAAGTTTTTGTTGCTCCTAAACTAGTTGTTTTTGTTTACTACTTATGTGATTGAGCATACAAAATACTTTTATGCGTAGGGAAGGTGTGCCAACTGAAAATCGTATGAAGCAGTAGGAGGAATTACAAAAATAACGATGCTGTTTTATAATCTCAAATGTACTATATGAAATTTAAAATATCACTCCAAATATATAAGGGGCTAAAATAGATGACTTACGTGGCGTACTTAAGAATCTAAAATAGTATCCTTCGTTTTTATTGATATAAACTAAAAAAACCACTTCGTAATGAAGTGGTTTCTTGTTTTAATTCCTTTGCAATGCCTTAGTGTTTGGGCACAGATTGCAAATCTGCGCTATCCCAACCGAGAGATTTAGTTGCATTTCAAGGACGTTCGGGGCTATAAATCCGCGCTATCGTTGTTGGAGATATCCGCACCATCAGGCTTTGCTAACCACTAACACATCTGATGCATTGCCTATTTTATCACTAACTTTGATTCATTAACAAATGATCCAATATCAATAGTTGACTTATCATTTACTTTATGCAATAAAAAATGAAGAGTATCGATTTTAATATTTTTGGGGTATCTTTTCATAAAAACGTCATTGCCTGAACCTAAATTACCAAAATGTTTTTCCTCTATTTTCCATTCTAATAAGTATTCACTTTTCTTAAACTCTTTGCATGTTTTTTTTAATTTCAAGACAATTTGATTATTTGAAGATAATGCAACTTTTCTTTTTTCTCCTTTTATAACTTTATTATGCCAAACTTTTTCAATCCATACAGAATCAATAATATCTAAATCTCCAGTTTGCAATTTATTTGCTGTGAAGATATAAAAACCATTTTTTTTTGAATTTAAAATTGTTGAAGATGCTTGAGGTGTTGCAGTACTGAATTCATTGCAACTAATACACATTAACGCTATGATGCATATACTAATTAAAACTTTCTTTCTCATTTTCTTGACAAAATTGTTCGTGGCACATTTTTATTTACTTGTTTTACGGAATAGTACATCTCATTTGGAACTACTCCATTATATAAAACCGCTCCTGCAGTATAGCCTCCATATCCTTTATATCTGTCAGGGTAAAACGTTCTTATACCCAATTTATTTAAGGTTTCATTTACGGCTTGCCCACAATTATTGAAAATAAGTGAATATTTACTCAATGCCTGTTTTTTCATTTCCTTTTCTCCCTTTTCAGCTGAGGATGATTGTATTTTAATTACTACTGGATATACTAATTTAGCTTCCAGTTAAAGATAAGAATAAAAGTTTATTTTTAACTTATGAAGCGAGAGAGAAAAATTTATGATCCAGCTTTTAATATACAAGCAGTCCAATTAAGCAGCGAGAGGGCTACTATTTCAAAATTGGCTAGAGCACTAGGTATAAAAGCCACCCTGCTTTACAAATGGCGAAAAGATTATGAAGAATTTGGAGCAGACAGTTTTCTATGGAAAGGAAATCTCAAACTAACACGAGAGTAAGAGAAGGTTCACGAATTAGAAAAAAGACGACACGGTGCTTTAAAGTACAAAGCAATCGAAGAATTTATTACTCAAAACAATATTTACAAAAATGATGCTTAGCTTAACCTGTAATTTTTATTTGCATATCCAGACAGTTTGTTTTCTTGTTTTTTCATATTGGGTAAAGATACAATACCTGGCTTTTTAATATCATATCCTCTTTCTCTCAACCAATAAGTTAGTCGTGATTTACCAATATTATACTCAATCTCTTGTTTTGTTGCAGAAGCTCTTAAGAACTCTTCACAAACAAATCTTTTAAATTCTTCACTGTAACGATCATGCCATTTAGATAACGATTTTTTAGAAAATCTTTCCTTATTTCTACACTTTTAGTATAAACCTATTTTAGGACAAGACAGTGGGGAGAAATCCGCGCAATCGGGGATTCAGCACAAGACAGTGGTAAGATATCCGCGCGATCGGGATAAAGAGCACTTCAATTCGAAGTGCTCTTTACTTTAGGAAATTTTAGTTTAACTTAAAAATTAATCTTCAGTATTACCAAATCTTTCTTTTTTAATATCCTGATATAGTTTTTGCGCACTAGGATTTAATTGCATATTAAATCTTGGGTCTGTTAAATAATTATATGAATATTTTAGATCAAAAAATTGAGGTTGCTCTAAATCACTCATTATTTTTTCCATAACAGCTAATTCAATTTTACTGTCATTTAAGACAACAAAAGGAACATAATATGGATTGTATGTGCCATATTCTTTAGTTATCTGCCAATAACCTCCCTTGTTTTTGATAATAATTTCGCCTAATAAAATTGATAATGATAAGGTATATTTATCTTTATTCTTTTTTAAGTCTATCTTTTTAATAGCTTCATTAAATGTTTTAAAGAATTCTTCATCATACTTTACTCTATTCAATATTTCAATATCTAAATCTCTTTCTAAACTTGTGATATTTTCATTTACATGATCTGGTAAGTTCACAAGTTTATCTTTATAGATTTCATATTGATAGAAGTCCACTGCATCCACAGGAAAATAATCATTCTTAATCATTTTTTTTAGAACTTGCTCATTTTTAATTATTAGTCCGTTTTCATACGATGATAAGTTTCCGGGTAATAAAACAACTTCACTACTGCCTAAAATATAAACAAATGCACCGTTAGTTTCTAATTGATAATTATAGTTATCTATCTTCTTTTTATTCTTCTTTAAATAGTCAATAAGAAAACTTACTTTTTCCTGTTTATATTCATTAACCTCTTCCTTTTTCATAAAATTTAAACTTAAAATTATACCTATTATACAAATGCTATATACAAATTTCATAACTCTAATTTTTAATTGCGTTCTGAATTTCCGTTGCATTTACTCTTGGCCCAAAAGTAATAATCATTTGATTATTTACCATTGTATAATACGACACTACTTGATTTAAACCTACACCTTTTTCAGCCGCTCTATTTGTAACTGAAGCACCAATATTCACATCATAAGTTGTTGCAAGTGTTAAATGAGGTTTTCCATATGATGTCATAAATCTAAACTTATCACTTAAATTGTCAATATGCCCCATCAGCTGATTTGTATTTGAGGATAGGTAAAGCCTGCCATTCATTGCCTTAACTTCGAATGCAACGGCTCCCTGTCTTGTCCTAAAATAGGTTTACACTAAAAGTTTAAACCTATTTTAGGACAAGACATTGGGGAGATATCGGCACCGTCAGAGTTATTATCAAAAGCGTTAAAAGGAGAATAATTAAAATGCACTACAGGGTCTTGAACTATCCACCGAGCAATGACTGGACAAGACAATAACCTCTATTCTAAAACACCATACCATTTGATTTTTTGTTTCCAATTATATTTCTCATAATCTACATCATCATTAGTAAAAATTTGAAAAATTTTTATATCATTAACTTCACTAATTGTTTTTTTTATTTTTAATATATCGGGTTTAGAAACATTTGTATCTGCAAATAGAATAACAATTATTTTATGAACATTACTTAAATCGGTATTTGCAATATGTACATTAATATCCCTTTCTAAATCATTTATGTCTAAAAAAATATTATCAGATGTTTTTAAATTAACAATATTTTTATTGTCACTGTAAACATATAATTTATAAGCGAAATCTTCATTTAAAACAGGAATAAGACTTAATTTACGTGGTAAATTCAATTTTAAAGATTTATTGAAATAATCAAATGCATTATTAATTCTTAAAAATTTCAAAAAATTATTTTTATTTTCTCTTAAAAACAAAGTATCATTAACTAACTTATAATTATATCTTTTTCCCTTTTCATTATTTTCTACTTTCGAACTATCAAAATAAACATAAGAGTCGTCAACATACCATCTAAAATTATTCCTAACACTCCATTGATCGATAATTAAAGAATCATTATAAAACTCTAAATTAATTTCGTTTGAGCTATTAATTGAACTCCAGTTTCCAATTAGATTTTCTTTTTTTTGAATTGAAGAGCATCCAAATATTACCAAAAAAGTTGTTAATACTAAAATATATCTCATAATATAATTATTTATTTTGATTGAAAAATTTTAACATATTCATCTATTTTTTCTCGCCAGTATTCTACATAACGAATTCTTAATTCATTAGTACGAAAACCAATAAAATTAATATCATAACCACTTGCCCCTCTATTTTTTTTTGAAGAAAAACTAACAGCATAATGTCCTGCTAAAAATGTATCCTGACCTAAACCCCATGTTGTAGTGTTATCATACATGTTTTTACCCGTTTCTGAATTTGTTCCTATGAAACCGTCTTTTTTAGAAGCTAAAATAGTTGTATTTGTAGAATAATTAATAAAATAATCTTTACCGCCAGTACCTATAACATTATAATTTTTGTCAATTTTTACATTGCCATGTAAAAATGAAGTATAATCTCCTGTAACTTTATTAACTCCTTTCATTGAAACATTAATACTAATGAGATTTTTTCTTAATTCATCTGAATCATTTGCAAAAACAATACTGGCTGCTTCATTTATCATAGAAAATTTCATTATTAGATTATACGCATTCATCACAGCAGCAAACTTAGCAGTTTCATCAAAGAAATAAAATGAGGCGCTATTTTGTTCTGCATTTTTATATAAATTCAAAATATCATCATGCGTTATTGAATTCACATTATCATCACTAGAAGTAGCACAAGAGCTATTATTAATATCCGCTACATTACCTCTTTCATACATAGGTATAAACATTCCATTACTAAGAAAACGGTTTCTACCAAAAATATCAGTTTGGGTGCTTTCACTATCCGCTCCACTTGGGTCAGCCCAAAAGACAGGGTTACTATCAAAAGCGTTATAAGGAGAATAATTAAAATGCACTACAGGGTCTTGAACTATCCACCGAGCAATTGCAGGGTCATACTGTCGCATATCCATTGCGTATATATTAAGCCCCAGCTCGTCTTGGAGTTCTTTACCGTTGTATTTATACTTGTTATTTTCAGTTTCACCAGGAGCTAATTGTGCTATATTATTTCCACTAATGGGTGATATAAATTGATATTGAGTAGTATTATACCCAGAGTGTTTTAGTCCAAAAGGGTAATAATGATTTTCTTCTAAAATAGTTAATTGGGATTGGGAAGCATTAGTTGTAGCTGCATAACTTACTCTAACATTTCCTAAGTGATCTTTGTACTGGTAAACATAGTTATATATTTTTGATGAACCATCAACAACATTCACGTACCCTTCTGCGTGTGGAAAAAATTGTAAATTAGTATTTACATATTGAAAACCGCTTAAATAATCGGTGGTAGTTACTGTGCTACCTTCTGTTACTTTTTTTCTCACTTTTTGTCCTGTTGCACTGTAAAGATAATTAATTATTCCGTTTGCTAATGTGATTTGGACAGGTAAGTCTAAATGATTGTAGGTTATACCTGAAATACCTTTGTTGGCATCTGTTTTCATATTACCGTTTGCATCGTAAGTATAATCCTTTGTATTGTCTACAAGTCCATTACTATCGCTATTGATAATATCGTATTGTTCATTGAAACCTTGTGGCGAGTTTGATTTGTCTAAAACTTTTTCCAGCAAATTTTGCTGAAAAGGATGATAAAAATATTTTAAATTGTCAATAGGTAGTACATCTTGACTATCAGCATCAGTCCCTCCGTTCCTTACTAATGTTTGTATATTACCATTTTTGTCATAGCTCAATTGCTCCAAATAGCTGTTAAATCTAGTATTTCCCTCTTTACTATAATCTGCTTTTAATAATCGGTTTAATTGATCATATTGATAATCATACTTTCTCAACTTATTATCGGTACTTGTTTTCCATAGCGTCTCGGAAATGTTACCATTAAATAATGGAGTTGCTGAATCTGGTGTGTCGTAATTTATTTTAAAAGCAAATAAATCTGAATCAATATTCTCTACATTGTTTATAGTTTTTAGCCAACCTCTTACGTTGTAACTATAATTTACTTCTTGCAAACCTAAAGGTTCTGCAGTAGCCAATCCGCCAACATTTTTAGCAATTAGTTGGCCTAATTCATCGTAGCTGTTTTTTGTAATTAATTCTTCGGGTAATTGATTAATTCTTTGTTTGTGAAGCACTAGTTTGTCTTGCGAGCTATAGGTAAACTTATCTTTAACAACCAATTCCGTATCAGCAACGGTGCGTTTGTGTTTGGTTACGGTATATAGTGTTTTTCCTGACCAGTCTAAATTACTGGTAACTTTTGTATAACCTCCTAAATAATTGGTAGTATTTGAGTGAACGGGTCTGTATTTATTATCATATAAAGTGTATGAGGTTTCGCCTGTAGTGCTACTTGGATTGTCAAGCACTTTTACCCACGAACCTGTTGGCATTCCTTTTACATTTGTAGCAAGAGGTAAGTTAACATCGGTTAAAGTAGTTGTAGGCGAGGGAGCTCCGGGAAAAGTGTAATTGTCGTAATAGTTTTTGGTTAAAATATTATTTGCGGCTAATGCAAAAATGTTGGAACCTAAATTTAAAGATTCTTGATTATTATTTCTGTCTACTTCGGATACTGGCATTTCTTTCCATCCTGTTTGTATGACTCTTCCAAATATGTCATACTCTGTAATCATCCAACATATGGCGTCACCACCATAAGGAGTAAAAGCAGGTCCTGTGGCTACGGGACGATCTAATTTATCGTAGATTATAAATTCCCAATCTTTACCTGGTAATTTCTTTTCCACTAAGCGGTTGCGGTAATCATATTTGTATCGGTAGCCTAGATTATTTAAAATTGGTACTGTCGCAATCCCATTTGCCAATGGCGGAATAACTGCACTTAAATTACTATATTGATCATAGATATAATAGGTATCGTGTTTTGCTGCAGTTTCAATAGTAACTCCATCTGTTATCATGTCGGCGTACGTTCTTTTTAAAACGACACGACCTTCTTTATCTTTGAATTCTTCTGTAGTGTTATTTTTTAGATTTGAAGGTTTCCAATTTTCATCTTTTATAATATTTTTATACAATTGATTTTCTGCATAATTTCCTGGATTAGAAATAACAACATCATATATTTTATATAATCCATTCCAACTGGCTACTGCTTTAAATAGCTTAACTCCGTCAGAAGCTTGATTGGTTTGATAATCAAATTTAATTTCATTTCCTCCATAGATTTTCCAAGTATCTCCCGGTGCAGCTTGTTTGAACACTCTATTTAATGGCGAGTTTTCAAATTGCTTTTCGCTGAAAGGATAACTTGTGCCACCGTTGTAATCGGTATAAAAATCAGTTAAATTACTAAGTGCTGTGGCGTTATCAATATAATTTAGAGAGAATGTCGTTGTTGCATAGGGTAAATATTCTTTTATCTGTCTTCCAAATTGGTCGTATTCTATATACGTAACAATGTCTTTGCCTGTATTGGATTGCTTGTAAGCAATTTGCTGAATTGGTCTTCCCACTCCATCAAAATAACCTATTTGTACCACAGCATCTGCAGGATTGGCGGTATCCACATTTACTTGCGTAGTTGGTTTTTTATAAGTGGTAGATTTAATATGGTTTTGGTCTAAACTTTGCCCTAAAGTGATAAACGGTAAGACGAATAAAATATATACTAATTTATTACTCATAGCCTTAATTTTTATTTTTAAAATTTTGTGAATTCGATCTCATCTTACTTTAGTTTTGTGTTCTGTAGTGATATTTATTTTCACTCAAGATGTTACCTTGACTATCTTTTACGAATTCAAGACGATTAAATTCGTCATAATGATAAGTTTGTCTATCCCCTTTGGGATCAGTAACAGTACTAATACCAACTAATTGCTTGTAGGTATAAGTTGTTATCATAGCATTGGCTAAAGCCATATTATTTCGAAGATTAGTAAGTGCGATTAGTATGTTTTGATCATTATTTGCAACATTGGTAGCACTTTGAATTGCTAAAATAAGATTAGTAGGAATTGCCGCATATTGAATATTTTCAATTTTAGCCACTGGCTTAGTTAAATTGTATCCCCAAATGTAACTTGTAAATGAACCCTTATCGTTAGTTACCTCATTAGTTGTACCACTTATATTATCAACTACAGAAATTCTTTTTTCAAGGGTATAATCCCCTTGTCCTTTAGCAGTAAATTCTTTACTATTCTTATACAAATTGTTACCAAAATAAGCGAATTCCGATTTACTTTTATTGAGCAATTCACCATCATAGTATCTTTCTGTTTCAATCACATCAGAAACCATATTTTTAGCTAATAATTCTGTTGCAAAAGGAGTATTGGGTCTTTCGTTTAGATAAAAAAACGATGTTCTCGACATCTTATCTTGAGAATTAAAAGACATCATTATAGAAGGCTTAGGATTCCAATTGTTATAACTATAAATAGATTTTGAAGTCAAAGAAAGAGTTGGAAAATGCCTTGTGTATTTAGAATATATCCTTTCAATATAATAATTTCTGACTTTATAATTACCAATATATGATATAAGCAAATCACCACTAGAGTATCCACTTAAATTGTCTATACTTGAATAATATTGATAGTTGTTAGTAGGCGCCAAAAGATAGTATTTTCTATCAGTAGTCAATAAATTATTTTCATTATCAAAGGTTTTAATGCTATGTAACAATCCAGTTTTTAAAACATTCCCATAATAAAAAGTAGAAACACCCGAAATATCATAATTAATACCATCGGTAGGAGTGTAATATGAATACTTAGTGTAACCATTATTATCTTCACTAACTTTTACATTCTTGTATAAAACAAATGCTCCCGATATATATCCCACACTAGGCATAAATTTTGCAGTTCCTGTCTCAAAAAGTGTTCCTGAAGATCTGGAAGGGATAGTGAAATCATTGTAAGAAAAAGATAGATTTCTAATAGGAGTATTAGAATTTGCATCTTCAAAGTGCTTAATAGATTTTATCCGAACTCCTCCAGCATAATAAAAATATTTCTTCTCCGCTTTCTGTCTCACAGTATACATCTGGTAACTTATATTACCTCCAAATGGAGCAATAATCTTAAGAGTATAATAACCTGCTGGTAAAAATATTTTTTCACTTAAATTATAGCAATTTTGCGCTTCAGAATTAGATACGCCAGAAGCTGCTTTTACTTTCAAATTTGCATCTAAAAGTTGATAGCCAATATTTAAATTTTGTGCAGAGGGATCTTCGATGTAAGGAGATGGGTTCCCTTGACCACTAAATGAAATGTACAATTCTGTATCCTGCATGATCCTAAAAGGTCTCGTTAATTGATTTGGTTCAACATTATATGCATCCGATCTTACAGTCTCTATATAAAAATTGTCCTGATTATAACTAAGGTGAAGTTCTTCATATAAAGGGTCTATTGGTTTTAAAGTAAAATCTTCGAAATTATGCCCCGTAAAATAAGATTCTGAAAAATAATCATAATCTGAAAAATCATAGTCTTTTGGGTAATCGTGATTAGTTAGATGAAATCCAGGTAGACCTACATAGCCCAATGGATCAATAGTGTTTGACTCAAATTCATAATCTACTCTGCCACCAGTAGGTAGAACAACACTTTTTAACAAGCCTGCTTTTACAGAATTCTTATTTGCAATCTCGATAGGAGTTTCAATAATTCTATCACGTAGATTACAATTTTCAACAATTTTTCTAAAGCCATAATAATCATAACCTCGCGAATAATTACCGCCATTGCCACTACCACCCACAACATAATTATATGGATCTGGATCATCTGAATAGACATTGCCTTCATACAAAAACTTGTATTTTTCAACAATTGTATTATTAACATCTAAATGATGCAAAAAGTTTAATTCGTGATCACCGCTGTAGCCGAATAGGCACTTTTTTATCAAAGTATTATTCAAATTTCTTAGAGAAATATTATCTAACCTAGCAATTTCAATATTTTTATCAATATTTTTAGAATCAATAGTGTAATTAAATTTTAATTTACCAATATTTGTTGCTATAATTTCATCTAATGCATATACTGTTTGAAGACGTCTAACTGAATTTTGTGTAAATACCTGTTGATAATTTAATGTGCTTAATAATTTATTACTTGAATCAAGAACTTTGGTTAAGAAAAAAGTTGACCGTACATTTCCTTCATCATTATTAAATAAATCAAAATAATATTTAAGACCGTTAGTATCAGTAACTAGAAATGAATTAACTTTAAAATTATATTCAGTATTATAATTAAACTCTATTTTCAATTGTGTCTTATCTAAAAATTTTAATGAGGCTACTTTTGTTATTAGATCAAATTCAAAAGTAAATCTACCATTTTCACCATTAATATTATAATAATAAATATCATCAACTTTTCTGCTAAATGGGTTCGGGCCTCTAAAGGGAACTTCTTCATCAGGTTGTCCATTAGCATCTTTGGAAATACTAGGAATTCCTATTAAACTCCATCCTTTCCCAACTTGCGAAATTTTTTGTTGAATTGCTACATTATTTGGATGGTAACTAATTTTGAAGGTAAATCCTAAATCACTGCTCGTTGTGGGTAAGCTTAATAAATCATAACTAATACCTGGAATTCCTGTACAATAGTCCACTGGTGCATGTTGATAACTAGCCATTGAAGGCCTAGTAGTGTTGGTATATGAGCTCAAATCACCTATCTGGGCAATCAATATTACTGGCTGTAATACTATTATAAAAAAAAACAATTTCTTCTTAAATGTAATTTTTGTCATTTTTGTATTCATTTATTATTCTGTTGTAATTTCAGCAATGCTGTGCACTTTTTTTTTGTTTTATATAATACAATCCCAATCTAATATCCCAAAAGAATTAATTTGATTGATTTTTTTTGAACCTGTAGTCAATTTAAAAGTAAAATAAAAAAATTACTATACACGTTCCGTAAATTATAGACAATTTTTTAAATTTCATTAATATTGATAATATTGGAAGAATACTTTATTATATTAGTAGTTTCGGGTCGATCTGTTAAAATAACAAAACGTTTCATCAAATACATTATAAAATTTTCTCAATTCATCACTTTATTTTTTTATTACTTTAACACCACCTTTTTCGGTGTTGGTTTTAACTTCAATCACATAAATTCCTTGAGGCAGTCCATTCATATCTATCGGAACGGTACGGTCTCCAGAAATTTCTACAGTTTTTAAAGTCCTGCCACTTAAATCATATAGCACGGCGGTTCCGTGGTTGTATTCAAATGTGATAATTACATTTGTAAAGTTGCTTGCTGGGTTTGGGACCGCTTCAAGTGCAATACGCTCTTTTTCCTTTTTGTCTTTGTCTCTTAGCTTAACTACCCAGAAATCGCCACCGCCAATTGCGGACTGCTTATCTCTTGACACTTGACCTTTTGAAGTTCCAGCCAAAATATAACCACCGTCTCTGGTTTCAAATAATTTACGCATTACTTCATCTCCAGAACTTCCAACGGTTTGGGTCCAAATCTCTTCCCCCGTTGCTTTAATTTTTAAGGCGATGTAATCATTAATACCTTCCTTATCACCTTTAAGTGATTTACCCATTGTTTTTTGTGAATTTTCTTTTAATTCAGACTGTGCATAGCCGCCTATTAAAAATGTACCGTCAGGATTTTCCACAATAGAGCACAAGATGTCTTTTTCACCATAATTGTAAGTTTCTTGCCATTCTATAGTTCCTATTTTATCTAATTTTAATATCCAAAAATCAGTGCCCTTACTATTTGCTTTTGACTTTGAATTTGAAACTCCAGAATTAGAACTTCCGCCGGCCATAAAGCCACCATCTTTTGTTTCTATTGAGGCAAATAAAGTATCGTCTTTATCTCCGCCGAATGTATGTTGCCATACTTCATTTCCTTGGTCATCCAGCTTCACAATCCAATAGTCATTTAATCCAAAACAATCTTGTTTTTTATCGCCTGAGATTGGTGAATTAGAATAACCACCTAAAACATATCCTTTGTCCTGCGTTTCACTAATTGATTTTAATTCATCTGTGTATTTGCCACCAAGCGTTTTTTGCCACTGGATCTCACCTTTGCTGTTTAACTTTACTACCCAGTAGTCTAAACCCCCTCTGCTGTCATCTGTCTTACCATATTTGTCTTCTAAACCTTTTTCATCTGGAAAAGATTTATCAGAACTGGAAGTACCCCCCAGTATATAGCCACCATCTGTAGTTTGCGCAATGCTAAATAATTTTTCTTGCCCGGTGCCTCCGATAGTTCTTTGCCACATTTGATTTCCTTTACCATCTAACTTAATAATCCAGAAATCTTCTTGTCCTTTACTGTTTTCTGTTTTATCGCCACTAAGCTTAGAGCTTGAAGTTCCTGCAAGTATAAAACCGCCATCATTTGTTAATTGTACGCTTTGTAGCAAATCGACTCCATCTCCGCCAAAGCTTTTTTGCCACTCAGGTGTACCTTTTTCATTCATTTTCCAAATCCAATAATCAAGGTCTCCTTTGTTAGCCTCAGCTTTATTGCCATTTTTATTAGAAATAGAGCTTCCTGCTAACAAAAAACCATAATCAGGTGTTGGAATTGCATCGGATAAAAATTCTGCATGTTTGCCGCCGTAGGAGTGTTCCCAAAGAACATCTTGAGCAAATGAATTTACTGGCGAAATAAGGCTAATAAAAAAAAGTAATAATTTCTTCATATAAACATATTTGATTGTTGCATTAAAAATCTGACATCGATTCTTGAACGCGCCAAACGTACAGAGAAATACTTATTTAATTGTTACAGATTTTCTGTACATTTTTATTTTTAATTCTCAATGTTTACTGGTTTTTTACTATTTAATTAGAAGTTTTTAGAAATGTAAAGCGCGTTTTTCGACTTTTACGATTTACTATTAGCATAAGATTATCCTTAATAAGAATATGTCAATTTTTGACTCGATCATTAAAAGAAAAAGAGAATATTGTGTTGCTTGTTGAAGGAAAAAAAAAGGTGTGATTATCAGTCGGTAGTTGTATTATTACTTGAAATATCTAATAACTAGTAGTACAGAATTATTTTCCTTATTCAAGCAAGATTTTTTTCTAGTGAAAAAATTCATCTTTAAATTTACTATTAATTCTAATTTTTAGTTTTATTTAGGAGGCATACGAGGTGCTAATAATGTTGGGGACATTCGAGCCATCGAGTGGGCGAGGATTGCAAATTCGGGCCATCGGTTTGGTTTTTGGAAACGTAATTCAGTGCGATTACTTTATTTAAATAAATTATACGAATTTTGAAATAGCTTCACTTTATACTATTTTTCTCAATTTCTCCTGAGAATATTTATAGCCTTTATTGTTTTTTTGTTTTTGATAATCAATGCTTTATGATTTTTATTCGTCTGTTTTTTAAACTTTTTGCTATTTTAAACTCTTAGTTGTTGTCGTAAATTATTTTTAATATAGTAATACAGCAGGTAATCAATATCTTACAAATTTATTTTTGGTTGCCGTAAAAATTTTAACATAGAATCTCACTATTCTTATTTGGATTTATTACAAATAAGAATATCTTTGTCGAAATAATTACAAAAAAAACATGTCATTCTATCGTTACTTTTATCTCATATTGTGTTTTAGTTTTTCCTCTTTTGCTCAAAACACAACTCTTAAAGGAAGTATTCAATTTGAAGGAAACGAACCTGCTTCAAATGTTTTAGTTTTTCTTCAAGGAACTACTAAATCCGCAGTTACAGATGAAAACGGAAACTACATTATAAACAATGTTCCTTATGGAAATTATATTCTTGAAACTAGTTCAATAGAAGCAAATAAAAAGACTGTAGCGGTAAAGTTTAATGCTACCACTAAAAATGTAAATATAATAATTGAGCGTGCAACAAGCGTTGAGCTTAATGAAGTGGTGGTTAAGGTTACAACTGAGAAAACTAAAATTGAAACTAAAGGTTTTGCAGTAAATGTTATAGAAACCAAAGCAGCGGCTGTACGAAATGTGCAGACTAATGAGCTACTAAGTAAGACGGTTGGTGTCCGCATTCGCCAAAATGGTGGTTTGGGCTCTGCTGTTAATTACAATATTAATGGAATGTCTGGTAATTCTGTCCGAATTTTTATCGATGGCATTCCTATTTCAACATATGGTTCTTCTTTTGATTTAAATAGTATTCCCCCATCAATCATTGATCGTATCGAAGTTTATAAAGGTGTTGTTCCAGGTCATTTATCTGATGATGCTTTAGGAGGTGCTATTAATGTTGTATTGAAAAAAGGCGTTAGAAATACTTTCAACGCGTCGGCTTCTTATGGTTCATTTAACACATCACAAGTGAATTTTAATGGTTTGTATCGTTTCAAAGAATCGGGTTTTACGATTAAAACTTCTTTTTTCAACAATTATTCAGATAACGATTATGAAGTATGGGGGAAAACAGTTTATAACATATTACCTAACGGTCGATACGATTACATTAAAGCTAAAAGACTTCAAGATGCTTTTCGATCAACAGGAAGTGTGGTAGAAGTTGGATTTACAGATGTTAAATGGGCGGATAATTTCTTTATTGGTTATACTAGTTCAGATTCGTATAAAGAAGTGCAGCACGGAACATTTATGTCAACTCCCTATAAAGGTAGGTTTTTACGATCAGATGCAGCATTAATGAGTTTAACCTACAATAAGAAAGATCTCTTTGTAAAAGGTTTAGAATTTAATTTTCACGGATTATATGGTGAAAGAAATCGCATAGTTAGTGATACCGTAAAATGGAATTATGATTGGAATGGAAATCTGAGTTTAGATTTAAACGGTCAGCCAATTCCACGGTCAGGGGCACAACAAGGAGCTCCAACTTTATCAAATATTAAAAGAGAAGTTGGTGCTATAAGAACTGGTATTTCTTATGAATTCAATGCCAATCATAAATTTTTATTAAATTATACAATGTCGATTGTGAATAGGGAAGATGATGATGAAATGAAATCTGTTTTAGAACGAAAATTTATTGGAACAAGAGATTTAAACAAAAACATCGGTGCTTTGACTTATGAATTGACTGCTCATGAAAACAGGTTAAAAGCTAGTGTTTTTAGCAAATATTATCAGCAAAGGATTGAACGAATGAATCCGAAAGTACAAAATATTAATGGTGTGCCTACGCGAGTTGAAGATGTCGTTAGTAGTGATAAAAATGTTATGGGTTACGGTGGAGCATTTTCTTATGCTGTTCTGCCTATGGTAACGCTCTTAACATCTGCCGAAAAAGCAGTGAGATTACCTACTGAAAATGAAGTATTTGGAGATTCGGGTGATAACATATCTGAAAATCCAAACATTAAAGCGGAAACTAGTAAGAATTATAATCTCGGTTTTAGATTTGGAAAATTTAAGTTTAAAAAACATGAATTAGTAATTTCTGCTAATGGTTTTATTAGAGATATAACAGACAGAATTGGTACACCCGTACAAACCGCTATTAATACAAATATTCAAACACTTCCCTTTGTAAATCAAGGAAATGTTAAGTCGAAAGGTATTGATTTGGAATTCAATTATAGTTATAATAATAACCTAAACATTACAATGGGAGCCTCAAAATTTGAACTTACTACCGTTACAGGCGGTATCAAATATGACTTGCCAAATGAGCCTTTTTTAAATGCTAACGTAAGTGCACAGTATTCGTTCAAAGATGTGTTTGCTAAAAAGTCACAATTGAATCTTTTCTATAATTTCATGTTCGTAGATACTTTTAACTACAACCGAAAATTATATAGCAATACCGCCGGAACAGATTTTTTTAATGTCCCGGAACAATTTATACAAGATGCGGGTGTGAGTTATGTTTTTCCTAAGAAAAACTTTATAGCCAGTTTTGATGCTAAGAACATGTTTAACAAGCAGAGTTACGACAATATGGGCGTACAAAAACCCGGAAGAGCATTTTACTTGAAACTTAATTACATAATCAATAACTTTTAAATATATAAATATAATGAAAAACAGATTTTTAAATTTATGGGCTTTTACCGCACTTATTGGAGTATTTGCGCTAACAACAAGCTGCAGCGATGATGATAATACTGGTGGTGGAACTACAGAACCGCCTATAACAGAAGGCAGATATATCACTGTGGCAGGAGCTGTAATGGGAACTAATAATCCTAGACCAGGAGACGGAAATGGTGGGACACTTGTATACGCTATAAGCAAAGAAAATGCTAAAGATCCTTCTAAAACTTATGATGTTTTCGAAAATGGATTCGCAGTACCTTCTAACAGAACAGCCCGTTTGCAAAGTTCAGAAGATGGGGCTACGCTTTTCAATATCGCTTATACTGGAACAAATGGTGGTGAATTTTCAAAATACACAGTAAATGGCGGACAAAATTATAGCCCTACAGGAGGTGTTGTGAATATCTCACAATATGCTGGAACAAGTCCAAGATGGGTTAAATTATATGATGGTGATAAAACTGGAATTGCTGTAAATGTTACTTCTCCAACGGTTGTTACTAATGCTGATGAAAGCTACAAACATACTAGAGGAACCGCTACAGTTTTAGCATTAGACATGAAAAATTCACTAATTTCAGGCACAAAAAATTATGAAATTGCTTTGAGCGCAACGGAAGAAGCACAAGGACATCATATTTTTAGATTAGATGCACCAGTTTTAAATAAAGCAGGAAATAAATTAATTATTGGTACTTGGATGCGTAAAACAAACCCAGCTACGGGAACAAACGAAAGTACATTTACTCACTTAGGAGCTAAATCAGTAGTTGTTGATTATCCTTCATTAGATAATCCGGTTGTAATTACTTCTACTGTAGGATTTGGTGACACTAGTGGTTACCGTAGTTTTAATAGTTTTGTTGGGGACGATGGAAATATTTATCAAGCTACACAAAGAGACGCTTCTGGTTCTCACATTTTACGTATTAATTCAAGTAATCAATATGATAATTCTTACGTATTTAATTTAGATACTGCATTAGGCTTAACTGGTACTTATATTGAAAACTGGAAATATGCAGGGAACGGAAAAGCTGTAGTAGCTTATACTCATAGCGGTTCAGCAGTTTCTGCTCTTTCAGGTCAATCACAAAGCTTTTTAGCACTTGTAGATCTTACTGCAAAAACAGCACAAACTTTAGACTTACCATATAATTCAGATATGTATTTCTTCCAATATCAAGGTTATGTTGTTGATGGATTTGATGTTTATGTAACTGCAGCACCGGTTGGACAAGACGGTCGTATTTATATAATCAACAGTGCAACAGGAGTTGTAACAACTGGTGCTAAATTAACAAATAAACCAGGAAATCACTTTATTGGAGCATTCTAAGTTATAGTATAAATTCCGTGTCGTATTTTTGCAACACGGAATTTTTATATTTTATTTTAAAGTTTCATTTAAAACAAAACCGCAATGAAAAAAATATTGTTTAGTACACTACTGCTAGTTGCAAGTATTGCAAATGGACAGAATACACTTTTAAGTTCTGACTTTTGGAAAAAAAAACCAGATTTAACTCTTATTAAAGAAACCATAGCAAAAGGGAATAGTCCTTCTGAAGCAAACGGTGGTAATTTTGACGCCGTTACTATGGCTATTAATAGTGATGCGTCATTAGAAAGCATCTTATTTCTTATTCAACAAGATGGGAATAGTGTGAAAAAATTAACGCACGATGGTCGTACGTACTTGCATTGGGCAGCTAATAAAGGAAATGTTGATTTAGTAAAAATTTTATTGGAAAAAGGAGCAGCTATTAATCTTTCTGATGATAAAGGAGCAATTCCACTTGCATTTGCTGCAGCTAATGGACAAGCTAATCCTAAATTATATGAGTTGTTTTTTAAAGCCGGAAACAATCCAAAACAAAAATATAAAAACGGAGCCAATTTATTACTCTTATCCATTCCAAACGACAAAGAACTAAAATTAGCCGATTATCTTGCTACTAAAGGTTTGTCGTTAAAAGATACGGATGATTTAGGGAATACGGCATTTAATTATGCTTCTAGAAGTGGTGATGTGAAACTATTGCAAAATCTCCTAAAAAAGGGAGTTAAATATGATGGAAGGGCTTTAATTATTGCTTCTCAGGGAACAAGAGCTTCATCAGCAACTTTAGAAGCTTATAAATATTTGGTTGAAGATTTAAAGATCAATCCAAATTCTTTAGGTGATGAAGGTGAAAATGTTTTACACAATCTAGTTAGAAAACAAAAACAAGAAGATATTATTGATTATTTCTTAGCTAAAGGTGTTGATGTAAATCACCAAGATAAAGCAGAAAATAGCATTTTAATGAATGCCACTAGAGCAAATATCGAGGTTATAAAACCATTTATCGCTGAGGTTAAGGATATAAACGTTGCTAATTTAAAGGGGATGACTGCTTTATCTTTTGCTGTAGAGAATGGTTCACCAGAAATGGTTGAATTTTTATTAGCCAAAGGAGCAAAGAGTACTGTAATTGATTCAAAAGGAAATAATTTAGCGTATTATTTGATTCAATCAGTGCGAAGAGATGGGAAAGACGGATTTGACGAAAAATTAAATTTGTTGAAAAATTCTGGTTTTGACATCACAATGCCACAAAAAGACGGCAATACATTATATCATTTAGCAGTTGCTAAAAATGATTTGAATTTGTTCAAGAAAATTACAGGCTTTGGTATTGCCATTAATGCGAAAAACGACGAAGGTATGACTGCTTTGCATAAAGTAGCATTAACTGCAAAAGATGATAGCCTCTTACACTACCTAATTTCTGCAGGTGCTAATAAAGACATCAAAACAGAATTTGATGAAACCGCTTATGATTTGGCAAAAGAAAATGAATCATTAACAGCAAGTAAAACTGCCATAGATTTTTTAAGATAATAAACCATGAATAAATTAATAAAATTAACATTTATAGGCTTATTTAGTCTATTGTTTTCGCCGCAGGCAGTTGCACAACAAGCCAAGTATAAATGTATGTTGCAAATGACAAATTATGATGGTTTAGAGGCTTACGTTGTAGTTTCTTTAATTGATCCTAAAGGGAATTATGAAAAGACGTTATATGTAATGGGGCCAGATAAACAATGGTATAATGGTTTTAAAGAATGGAATAAAACGTTCGCAAAAAAGAAAGAAAATCTTAATGGAATTACAGGTGCATCTATAGCAGCAGGCGATAGAAGTATTACGACTTTTTCTATTGATGAATCGAAAATAAATAAAGGATATAAACTTCGTTTTGAATCGGCTGTTGAAGATAATAATTACTATGTTCAAGATGTAGAAATTGCATTGACAACTGAGGAAATCACAAAGAAAACAGAAGGAAAAGGTTTTATTCGCTATGTAAAGCTGAACAAAATTTAAAAATAATATAAGATGACATTGTCTATTTGGCGGTATGCCCATTTGGTTTTAGCTCTTTTGGCTTCACTTGTACTTATTATTGCTTCTTTGACAGGAATTGTTCTTGCTGTTGATGTAGCCAATGAGAAAACAAATCCGTATCAAATAGACAATTTCAATGCTATAACGCTGGTTCAAGTTTTGCCCGAATTACGCAAAGTTTATCCTGAAATTTCTAATATTTCAGTTGATCACAACCAATTCGTAACTTTGAAAGGTTTTGATGAAGAAAGTAATGAAATCAAAGCTTATATCAATCCAATTTCAGGCAAACAATTAGGAATACCAAAACCCAAAAATGAGTTTATCCAATGGAATTTGGCTTTACATCGTTCCTTATTTCTGCACGAAACAGGAAGATTTATTGTAGGATTGGCTTCGTTTTTATTTTTTTTAATCGGTATTTCTGGCACAATTCTGCTGATTAAACGACAAAATGGTATTAAAAAATTCTTTTCAAAGGTAAATAACGATTCGCTTGCCCAATATTTTCATGTAGTAACCGGAAGAATTATGTTACTTCCCGTTTTGATTATTGCATTAACCGGAACGTATTTATTTTTACTTCGATTCGAAATTATTCCTGCACAAAAAGCGATTGCGATTAATTATACGGAAGATGTAAAACTGAAAAAAGTCCCATTAACTGATTTTTCTGTATTTAAAGATACAAAATTGGCCGAAGTTGTAAAGATCGAATTTCCTTTTATGGAAGATGATCCGGAAGAATTTTACATCTTAAAGTTGAAAGATAGAGAAATAACAGTAAATCAAATAACGGGTCAAATCGTAAAAGAAACTAAATATCCTATCACACAAGTACTAGAAAAGTTTAGTTTTGATTTGCATACGGGACAAATAAATTGGACTTGGGCTATAATTTTGGCCTTAGCTTCTGTCAATATTTTACTTTTTATATATTCTGGATTTGCAATTACATTAAAGCGAACAAAAACAAGAATCAAGAATAAATATAAAGCAAACGAATGCGAATTTATACTTTTAGTAGGTTCAGAAAATGGTTCTACTTTAGGATTTGCAAATCAGATTCACAAGCAATTAATAGCAAATGGAAAGAAATCCTACCTAACGGATATGAATAATTATACCGATTTTCCAAGTGCGAAGCAACTCGTAATTTTTACTTCAACTTATGGATTAGGTGAAGCACCGATTAATGCTAAAAAGTTCGAAAAACTAGTGGTTGAATTTCCTCAAAAACAAAAAATTCAGTTTTCAGTTGTAGGATTTGGATCTAAATCTTATCCTGATTTCTGTGCTTATGCCAATCAAGTTGATGTGCTATTGTCTCAACAACGTTGGGCAGAAAAATCAGTAAAACTTCATACGGTTAACGATAAATCAGCGGAAGAATTTACACAATGGGTTTCAGTCTGGGCTAATCTAAATAGTCTTGCCATTGCAACAGCACCTTCTTTATACAGTCAAAAAGCACCAAAATTAAAAACTTTAAAAGTTGTGGATCGTGCAGAAATAAATTCGGATGAGGTAATTACTTTCAAGCTAAATTTGAAACCTACTGCATTCACTAAATTCAAATCGGGTGATTTATTAGCTATTTATCCAAAAAACGATGCTGTCGAACGCTTTTATTCCATCGGGAAAGTTGCTAATTCGGTACAATTAATTGTCCGATTGCATCCAAACGGATTAGGTTCAGAATTTTTATACAAGCTACAAAATGGCGATTCAATTAAAGCTCGAATTATTAAGAATTCTCACTTTCATTTTCCGAAGAAAGCTTCAAAAGTAGCTTTGATTTCAAATGGAACAGGCATTGCACCATTTTTAGGAATGTTAGCCGAAAATAATAGTAAGGTTGAAACTCATTTGTATTGTGGCTTTCGAACTAATAATATACTTACCAATAAATATTCAGAAATTGCACAAAAGCATATTTCCGAGGAAAAACTTTCTACTTTTAATTTAGCTTTATCAAGAGAAGAAACCGCACAATATGTAATGGATTTGATACTTCGCGATCAAGCATTTTTTCTTACATTATTGAAAAACAATGGTGTTATTATGATTTGTGGTGCTTTAAAAATGCAAAGAGATGTTGAGTCGGTATTAAAATGTATTTTCGAAAAAGACGGTTGTGATTTTCAAACATTCAAAGCAAATGACCAAATTTTAGCGGATTGTTATTAAATTTATAATATGAAAATTTCTCACTTCAGTATCACTACAACTTTACTTTTCTTTACCTTTTTCACTTTTGCTCAAGTGGAACAAACTAAGACTGTAAATTTGATGGGAAGCGTGTTCCAAATCACTTTGGTTGCTTCGGATAGTGTTTCAGCACAACAAAACATCAATAAAGCTATTGCAGAAATTGAATGGATTGAAAATTTAATTTCTGAATGGCGACCACAAACTCAAATTTCGCAAGTAAATCAAAATGCGGGAATAAAACCAATTAAGGTCGACAAGGAAGTTTTTGAACTTACGAAGAAGGCAATTTGGTTTTCTGATCTTTCACATGGTGCTTTTGATATAAGCATAGTCGCTATGGACAAAATTTGGAAATTTGACGGAACGATGGAAAAGATACCTTCAAAAAAAGCTGTGAAAAATTCTGTTGTCCATGTAAATTATAAAAATATAATTTTGGATTCTATTAACTCAACAATTTTTCTATCCAAACAAGGGATGAAAATAGGTTTTGGTTCCATCGGTAAAGGTTATGCTGCAGACAAAGCAAGTAAACTTTTGCAAGAATTAGGTGTCAAAGCTGGTATTATAAATGCTGCGGGTGATATTGCCACTTGGGGAACACAAATAAACGGAAAACCTTGGCGGATAGGTGTAAACAACCCTTTAGAAACGGGCGAAACAATTGCTGTTTTAGAGTTTTCAGGAAATAATGCAGTAACTACTTCGGGAAACTATGAGAAGTATGCCGAGATTAATGATAAGAGGTATTCCCATATTATCAATCCGAAAACAGGTTATCCGTCCACAGAATTAATAAGTGTTACAGTAATTGGCGAAAATGCAACAATGTGTAATGGCTTTAGTACTTCCGTTATGGTTTTAGGATTAGCAAATGGATTGGAGATGATTGAAAAGTTTCCGGAGTATAAGTACATAATTATTACAAGTACTAGGGAAATTCTAAAAAATAACATACCATAAATATTTAAGATCATTTTGCTTTTTTAAGGGAAGTCTTTTCTGATTATATTACTATCGTTTTATTTTACTAGACTGTCTATTTTTTACTACAGTTAATAGTCGTTAAATAATGAATGAATTCATGTAGTTCTGTAACAGCTAGCAAACCAATAGCTTGCTTAGGCACAGGCTCTGTTTTAAATTTATGGATGTGTCTTTTGAAACTCACTTCTCCTAAAGTAAAAATCAGTATTGTTTCTGCTAGATCTTCAAGGGCTGTTTTTGTTTCGTTACATGCAGCTTTTGGAAGGAAGAGAGTTACTGTTATTTTCTTTGATTCAATATTGTAATCATCTAATTTTATTTGTGTCTGTTTAATAAGTGTTAGCAGTTTCTCATTTAGCAAATTTTCTGTTTCTATTGTAAAAGGTTTAATAAAAGAGTGGATTGAAAAGTATTTTAAGGGTGGCGCTAGATCTTTTAAATTAGCTACTTGTTGAAATAATTTTGTATTTCCGTAAGTAGTAAAGAATAAGTTTATTTTGTTGTTATCATTTTTATTTATGATGATGAAATGTATCCCTTTTGAAATGTAATTGAGGTTTCGTTTTAGATGAAAGAACAATTCTTTTTTATTTTTATCTAAAGTATAAGCTTGAAGTATTGCTCGTTCGTTATCTTGGAACCATTTCCAGAAATTGATTGTTGTGTTCATGTTTTTTTATTGTAACGCGGATGCTATAGATTCTTCGCAACGCGGATTTATACTGATTTTATTTAAGTGCTTTCTGTATTTTTAATAAAATGGATATTTGTATTTTATTTTCGTTTGTCGTTGATGGTATTGTGAAAAGCTATTAGATTGCATAATTCTCTCAATCTAGACCGGACACTATTTCTAATTGTTTTCTCTATCTTGGAAGTATTTCCAGAGATTTATTATTTTGTTCCTGCTTTTTTTGGAACGCAGATGAAACTGATGCTTCGCAACGCGGATTTACACTGATTTTTTAAGGGCTTTCTACATTTTTTGATAAAGTGGATATTCTCATTTTATTTTCGTTTGTCTTTTATGTTATTGTCAAAAGCTATTAGATTGCATAATTCTCTCAATCTGGACCGGACTCTGTTTCCATAATTGTTTTCTATTTCGGAAGCGGATAGGTTAGTGGTTATGTGGGTTTTTAATTTTTTTGAAATGAATAGATCATATCTGGATAATAAAATTTCGGCCATTACATTGCATTCGTTTCCAAAATATTTCAGGTTGTTTTCTGTACCTAAATCGTCAAAACAATAATTTCTTGATTCTGCTTGGTATAATTTTCCTTTTGAGTACCTGTGAATAACTTCGTAGCCGTCTTGAATGAATTCAAAACTAATATCTCGGCAAGATTTTATGGCAAATTTATGATCGGTTTTTGCTAAGTATTTCATTAATGTTACTAGTGAAGTTTTACCGCTACCTATTGGTCCAGAAAGTAAAATTCCTTTGTTGAGGTTTATTCCATATTGAAAACAAGTTGCTTCATCTTGAAGGAAATAAGCAATGAGTTTGTAAACGATTGTGTAGTCGGTTTCGTGTATTGTAAAATGATTTCCATAGAGTACTTTACCCTTAGTTTGTAGCCATTGGATTACTTCTTGGTAATTGTAGTGCGTTTTTATGTCTTCATTCATTTGATAGTCTTTTAGGAATGCAGCTTACAAGGTTTTAACAGGTAAGCATGATATTTTTAACTAATGTGAGTGTAAAATTCTCATAAAATCCGATACTATTTTCCACCCCGCCCTATGGGCACCCCTCCAAAGGAGGGGAATTATAATGGTTCTGAGTAGTCTTTGTCTGTTGTGGTGTTTAACTGTTTTGCTCTGCTGGGTTGTTCGCTGTTTGAAATGAATTTTGGTGCATTAATCATCCAGTTTTGTGCAGCAGCTTGCCAGTTTTGCATTGGTGTTTTACCGCCTACTAACCAGCCGACACTAGAGAAATAGTTAAAGAATTTTTGGGCTTCGATTTCTGGAAAGTTTTCCGTTTGAAAATATGATTTTAACGTTTCAATGGTGGGCTTCTTTACTTCATTAGAAGTGATAATAGCTTTTTTTTCTTCTTTTTTTACGGAACTTTTTTCTTCTTGAATGTGCTCGATTTCCGTCGGTATGCCACTTTTATTCGTGGATCTATTTGCTTCTTTAAAACTTTTTGCTTGCTGGTTTACGTTTGCAATTTTTTTATTGTTTGCAATGTTTGTATTGTTTATATAGTTTATAGAAGATACTAGTGCTTGTTCAGTACTTGTTTCGTTACCGGTACAAGACTTGTCTACAACTTGTTCATTACCTTGTTCAAAAAGAAGTTCATTTTTTGGTTTTCTTTCCGATCTTGGAATTGGTTTTAAATCTTCGGAAAAGTTGAATAAAACAACGTGGCTTCCCTTGAATGGATTGAATGATGGTTGGTAATCAATGTATCCTAAACTATGTAGATTTTTTAAACACTTGTGATAGGTTGCTTTAGAGCTGATTTTGCTTATTCGCATTATCTCATCGCGATTGATGCTGATTGGATTTTTGAAACGATTGCAATTCCAGAATTGAAATAATGCTATATATAAACTTATATGGGTTGGGTTTAATGTTCTGTCTGTGGCTACTTTCTCAAAAAAGCCGGTTAGGTGTTTGATGTAGTTCATTATTTAAGGAAAAAGGGATTAGGTAAAAGGAGGAGGCAATTGGTTTTTCGGCGGATACTTTGAAATTACTTGGCAAGTGATTTATTAGCGTTTAAAATTTTTTCAATTTCTAGCGCGTCGTAATACAATGTATTTCCAATGTTTGTAAAGGATAGTGTACCATTAATCCGCAGGGTTTGGAGTGTTCCTGTGGAGATGTTTAAGAGCTTGCGGACTTCGTTTGATCTGAGCCACTTCTTGGGGTTTTGTGGTTTTTCAGACAGGACCTCTTTTAACTCATTTAGTAATAAATATCTGAACTCATTTAAGTCTTCTTTTGTGATAATTTGCTCACGAAACATTCTATTGTTGTTAGTTGTGTTCGTGAACCTGTCGTTTTCATTAGCCATAACGTATGTTTTAATTTGTTATGGGACAAAATTGTGGTATTTGATTTGATTTGTTTCACAAGTACCTCAGAAGTTGTGAAGGAAAAAGCATTTTTTATGTCAAAATTATTGGTTTACTTCCTTTAATTGTTCTATAAAATAGCAAGGAGAGATATCCGTTTTCTTTTTGAAAGCTCTAGTGAAGTTTTGTGTTGAGCCGAAACCAATTTCTTCTGCTAAAGCTTTGTTCGTATAATTTCTATATCTTCTTTCAGTCTTTAATACTTCTATAACATGGTCAATTTTAAGGGCATTTATATAATCGATTGTTTTTTTTCCTCTGTATTTTGCTATTATTTTTGAAGCATATTTTGTATTGGTTTTTAGATGTACTGCGATTTTGTTTAAGTTCATGTCTTTTTCCAAATATTTCTTTGTTTTCTCAAATCTTTCTAAATTATATAAAACAGACTCTATGATCTCTGGATTTATTTCGAGATCAGCTTCCATAGTTTTGCTGGTCGGTATTTTTAAATCCACTTTGCCTTTCATTAATTCCTCGAATTTTTGTCTGTATCGTTTTTTATTTCTGCGATGCCTGATCATTAATGCTATGATTATTGTGGCCGCTATAAAAAGTATTATGGAAAGCATATTACTTCTAAGTTTCATTTTCATTTCAATTTCCTGCTTTTCAGCAATCAATTTTGTCGTATCGAATTCTTTAAAAATTTTTCTAGATAAATATTTATAGTTTTTATTGAGCAATTTGTCCACTTCAATGAGCGCATTGATGTAGATTAGTTGCGACTCCATGTCCTTTTTATCTTGATACCAGCTGATAAGTAGTTCGTAATTTTCCCTTATATCCGGTCTGCTATATCCTTCCTGCACAAAAGCTTCATCCACTTTTATCAAATATGGAATTGCATTTTCTTTTTGATCTAACGCCCAGTAGCTTTTAGCGATGTAGAAATAAGTAAGTATTTCGTTCGCAAAGTCGTTTTTTGCTATTATGCTAGGGACAATTGCTTTTAAATTATTAAGAGCTTTTGAGTACCTTTTATTATAATATTGATTTATTCCTTCGGATTGTTTAAAGTAAGGAATCATATCAGAATTTTCAAGTTCTTGGCTCATTTGTAGCCCCAAATTATTGTAATGCGTACTGCGTTTGAAGTTTCCAATTTTGTTATAGCAAAGCCCTAAAGAATGGATTGTACTTAAGTAAGCTCGATCATTTTCTTCCTCAAAATAGACTAGACATTCCTGCAGTAAATCAATTGTTTCATCATAAAAACCAAGGTAATATTTTGTATTTGCTATTGCGTATTTTACTTTATGTATGGTGTAATCGTCCTTTGTTTTTGAAATGTGCTGGTGCGCTAGTATGTAATTGTCTAATGCGCTATCTAATTCTTTCTTTTCGTAGTGAACAATACCTTTTGTAAGATAGGCACTTCCAAGTAGCCTGTGTTCTTTTGAGCTTTTGGCTGTTGCGAGGAGGCTGTCTGAATAATTGATTAGTTTCTTTTTGTCTTCTAGAAACATTATGGTTTTATACGCTTTTGTAAGTTCAATCCAATTCTGTTTTGACTTAGCTAATGCTATCCAGGCTTTTGCATAGGTAATTGCTTTTTCCTTTCTCAACTTTTTACTGTTCGAAGCTTTTTCCAGATAAGAATACGGTTTATTTGCAAGACTATCCGCTATGTGAGCGCTTGTTGCATATACCCCTGACGACTTGCTAAGTACTACTAAAATTAGTAGCCAGTTTAATTGTAGGTTATTTTTCATAAGAGGGTGATGTCTAAAAAACAACGCTTGATTTGTTTTAATAGCTTTTCTAGGAATAAAAATAAGAATTATATAATTAAAGACTGTCATATTGTACTCAAAATCAACTAAAAGGAAAAAAAATAAATAAGTAGTTACACTATTTAGTATCAACTTTCGTGTGTTCAATTCGCGAATTTACCGTGTGTAATTCGTGAATTGAACACTACAAGATTTGCAATATGGATTAACTGCCTGTAGTTTTGTTTCGAATTCATAATCGTTTTGCATGTAAACATGTATTGTTCAGATTAGCCCGGGTGAAATGAACTGACAAAGTAATCAGTTCCATTTTTAAAATTAACCTTATGAAAATTACTAATTTATGTTTGATCGTTTTCCTTTTTTTTATTTCCTGTACCGATTCTACGGATTTCATCACCGTAGCAGCACCATCTACCGCTATCGTTTCCAGAGCTGCAGTAGGGCCAGAGTCTTTTCCAGAAAACAGTCTTAATCCCAATGACTATGTGGGCCAGGTGTACTCTGAGTTGTTTGATGATTACTATGATGGGTCTGCAACCATTTTTACGTTAGATTCTGTTTCTAAGCGTGTAACTTTTTTAGCTAATGAAAATCCAAATTTTATTTCCTTCTCTGGTTTTCCTTATTTATTTAGCTCGAAAGATAAGGCAGCTTATTTGCTTGCAGATGGAAGTACAGCTGCAACTGTAGCATCTTCTTTAGAAACTATTGAAGCCAAACAGCAATTAAATACATTTATTTCGTCATTACTTCCTTTGTATGCTACCGAAGAAACTTATGGCGTGTTGCATTCTTTTATCGTTTCATTTGAGAGCGATGTTTTAACGTCTCAGCATATAGGTGTCAGTGATAAGAAAATTATATTGACAACTACTTCCATTATACGGTATGCTGTTTACAAAAGTAAGAAGAGGCCTAAAAAGAATACGGATCCTGAATGGGATTTGATGGTATGGGCTATTATAGGAGGTGTTGAAGGCAGGACTGAAAGTATTGAAGATGCTGTTGTGCTGTCCTTAATTTGTGGTGTTGTAAGCAATAGTAACTAGATAATTCTACTACTAATCTGTATAATGAAATAGGAGAGAAGCTGTGTAAAGAAATTGCTACTCAGGTAGTAATTAGAGCACTTCTGCAGTATAAAAGGTCACTTTATATAAGGTGGCCTTTTTATTTAGCATCTGCTTCGTCGATTCTTTTTATTAAATTTTCTTTTAAGCTGTTTAAGAAGCTTGTCTTGTGAATGCTTTTTCTGTTTTTAATTTCTGAAAACACTCTGTTGAACTGTCCTATTTCTATATTGAATAATATTTCTAATTGCTTGGCTGTTTCGTTTAAACTTATGTTTCCATTGTTTATCACTCCTTCTGTATGTAAAGCGTACATTAACTCCACTAATGCCACTTTAGAGCCGGTCCATTTTAAAGATGTTGGATCTACGGCATGAACTTGATGACCATGGGCAGGTTGTTGGTTGTTTGCACGTTTATTTTCTATGAATTTTTGCAGTTCGTTGTTGGCAATAATTTTCGCTACTTTATAATCGTGAGAAGTAGTAAAGTTGAGGTCTGACTGAAAGTAACTGCTGTCAAGCGACAGCTTGATGTCGTGCTTGCGCCTAAGAAAGTATTTTTTATCTAGTGCTGTATTTCCTGACCTGTAATATTTGAAGAATTCTAAATTATCTGTAAAGTAAGTTTTTAGCTTTGCGAGTTCGCGATCGTAATGCTTCAGCTCTGCTTTTTTAGAAATCGCTGGTTTGCTTATTTCTATGTTATAGATTTCGTTGTAGTATATTAATTTACTGGTAAGTTTTGGTTTTACATTTTTAAAGAATTCAATTTCTTCTTGTTTGTTTTTGAATTCATTTTTCTTGAAAAATGTTTTTAATTCTTCCAAAGAGTTAATTGTAAGTTTTACTGCCTGTTCTGCGTTTTTGATTGTATTTTCGTTTTGCCATTGGATTGTACTTAATTGCGCTTCTAAATTTGAAATTAAGTTGGTTGAGAAATCTTTCATTTTGTTTGCGTTTCTTAATTAGTAGGTGTACAAATCTATCTTTTAAGAATTGTTTTTAAAAACAGTTGTGTGTTCAATTCCCGAATTGAATACTACTTTTCCAAAATTGTGTAGTGATTTAGTGGGGTAGTGGTTGTGCGATTTTTTTCTTTTTTTAATAAGTATATGAATTCGTTTCGCATTCTTCATTGCAATTGCTTTATCTCACTTGATGTTATTTTTTAGCTGAGTTCGATGATTTTTAATTCAAAATTGTATTTTTACTTATAATTCCCAACGGGATCGGCGACATAGAGAAGTTGGTCGGTGTTGTGAATTGCTTTATCTCACTTGATGTTATTTTTTAATTGAGTTCGATGATTTTTAATTCAAAATTGTATTTTTACTTATAATTCCCAACATAGTGAAGATGTTTATAATCATCGTATATGTTGTGAATTGCTTTCAAAATTGTATTTTTACTTATAATTCCCAACTTATGAATAGTCCCATCGGCTCTCGTGTAGTTGTGAATTGCTTTCAAAATTGTATTTTTACTTATAATTCCCAACCACAACTAGAATTATCAAACCAAAAACACGTTGTGAATTGCTTTCAAAATTGTATTTTTACTTATAATTCCAAACTTTATAAATAATTAATAATAAAAGATATGGGTTGTGAATTGCTTTCAAAATTGTATTTTTACTTATAATTCCCAACAATGAGCGAAAGAATCAACAGCAGCAATATGTTGTGAATTGCTTTCAAAATTGTATTTTTACTTATAATTCCCAACAAAAAACTCTTTTGAGTGCTTCAGGAACTCGTTGTGAATTGCTTTCAAAATTGTATTTTTACTTATAATTCCCAACCGAAGGAAGCGAAAAAAGTAGCTGAGGAATGTTGTGAATTGCTTTCAAAATTGTATTTTTACTTATAATTCCCAACAAGATTTAGCACGTGCCGATAAGGAAGTGGTTGTGAATTGCTTTCAAAATTGTATTTTTACTTATAATTCCCAACTTTAATCTTTAATATCTATCAAAATGAGTAGTTGTGAATTGCTTTCAAAATTGTATTTTTACTTATAATTCCCAACGTAAAGATATGAAAATAGAGTTAAAACTGTGTTGTGAATTGCTTTCAAAATTGTATTTTTACTTATAATTCCCAACCTATTTTATTTGCTGGAGAAGGTTCGGCGGGTTGTGAATTGCTTTCAAAATTGTATTTTTACTTATAATTCCCAACCAACACCACATCCAGTGAGGTTATTACTGCGTTGTGAATTGCTTTCAAAATTGTATTTTTACTTATAATTCCCAACCAAAAGCGATATGGGACCACGCATCACATTGTTGTGAATTGCTTTCAAAATTGTATTTTTACTTATAATTCCCAACACTTGCAGAATTGTTAATACCAACACAGGGGTTGTGAATTGCTTTCAAAATTGTATTTTTACTTATAATTCCCAACATTTTAAACTATATCTATTAGTTGACCACTGTTGTGAATTGCTTTCAAAATTGTATTTTTACTTATAATTCCCAACCCAAAACGCTAAACCAGCAAAAGAATCTAGTTGTGAATTGCTTTCAAAATTGTATTTTTACTTATAATTCCCAACGTTAAACTGCCAAACTCTCTCAATACTCGCGTTGTGAATTGCTTTCAAAATTGTATTTTTACTTATAATTCCCAACGTATGGTAAAATCATTACTCACTGAATAAAGTTGTGAATTGCTTTCAAAATTGTATTTTTACTTATAATTCCCAACGATATTATGATGAGTATAGAGATCCAATTAGTTGTGAATTGCTTTCAAAATTGTATTTTTACTTATAATTCCCAACCTTGATTTTGTGGAAGATGCTTTAAATCTTGTTGTGAATTGCTTTCAAAATTGTATTTTTACTTATAATTCCCAACAAGATTAGGTGCGATTGTTCAAGGTTTCCAGTTGTGAATTGCTTTCAAAATTGTATTTTTACTTATAATTCCCAACAAAAAACTCTTTTGAATGCTTCAGGAACTCGTTGTGAATTGCTTTCAAAATTGTATTTTTACTTATAATTCCCAACAGTTTGAAGTCGATCCAGTTGACTGGTTACGTTGTGAATTGCTTTCAAAATTGTATTTTTACTTATAATTCCCAACGGAACTAGACCAAAAGACAGAAATTAATGTGTTGTGAATTGCTTTCAAAATTGTATTTTTACTTATAATTCCCAACTTGAGAACTACGATTTAACAGAGGAACAATGTTGTGAATTGCTTTCAAAATTGTATTTTTACTTATAATTCCCAACTGTTGGTGATGGTGGTGTTTCTGAGGTTATGTTGTGAATTGCTTTCAAAATTGTATTTTTACTTATAATTCCCAACTTCTGGATATATTCTATCTTTATTCCTTTGTTGTGAATTGCTTTCAAAATTGTATTTTTACTTATAATTCCCAACATCGGTTGTATTTAATGGGATTAAGTCCAGGTTGTGAATTGCTTTCAAAATTGTATTTTTACTTATAATTCCCAACTAAATTTAACTGCTTTTACCATAACGTTACGTTGTGAATTGCTTTCAAAATTGTATTTTTACTTATAATTCCCAACTCATGGCATTAAGAGAAAACCAAGTGGTAAGTTGTGAATTGCTTTCAAAATTGTATTTTTACTTATAATTCCCAACGTACTGCGAGTTAATCGTTTGATATGTTGGTAGTTATGAGTTTGATTTAAAAATGAAAACTATCGTTTTTGTTTTAAAATACAGTAGGTTAGATAGTTTTTTAAATCCTAAATATTTAAAAAAGTTCTAATTGCTGTGAAGGTTTGTCTGTTTCTACTTGTTTTTTTCCATAAAAAAGTTCCATCATTCCAAATTGCTTATCCGTAATTTGCATTACGCCAATTTTTCCATGTTCAGGAAGGTTGTTTTTAATTCTTTTAGTATGTACGTCTGCATTTTCTCTGCTGGCACAAAACCGCATGTAAATAGAAAATTGAAACATAGAAAAACCATCGCCTAATAATTTCTTTCTAAAGCCAGAAGCTATTTTACGTTCCTTACGGGTTTCAGTTGGCAAATCAAAAAATACTAATATCCACAAACTTCTATATTGGTTTAAACGGGTGTAATGGTCCTCATACATAAAATGGGTATAAAATTTTCCGTGAGCTTCCTTCAAAACATTCCTGCAGTGAATTAGTTGTTCTACTCATTGCTACCATTAAGGGACTGTTTTTACCATCAATTACTACATCAATACTGGCAATACTCAACAGTTCTTTTTTTATGGCTATCGTTAATTCTTCTACGTTGTTTTCCGTTTCTAAAATATGGCAAACGATCAAATCTACATACGGCCGATAAGGCTCCATAATGTCATCCGCTAAACAATAAGCGTTATACTTATTGTGATGAAAAATACCTAGTGTGGGTAGCAAACCCGAACTTACAAGGGCTCTGGCTGTTATGGCTCTTAAAATAGCATAACCGTAATTCAACAGGTTATTTGGAGGTAACTCTTTCTGACCTCTTGTGAAATCATCAAGTTTAAATAGTTTCTCCCAATAATAAACTGCGGCTCTTGACTCATGGTTCAATGCGTCACCGGAGGTTACTTCCTTTGCCCAAAGTTCCATTTTTCGCATTGGGATTCCTCTTTCTCTTAATAGTCCCGCTTGGTTTCTAATTTTAGATGCAATCGTTTGTTGCCAAAGGTTCTTTTTTAAAGGAACAGAAGCATTAATTTGATGTTTAAAACGTTCGGTTTGCTTGGTGTGCCCACTCAAAGGCATTAAAAGTCCAATAGGCATATGCTGTTGGTTGCAGTTAATTAATGCCACATTATTATTAGTCAATTTTTCTAACAAGCCATTGGTAATGGTAATTTGTTGGTTTTCTAAAACGATAACCCCAATATCTTCGATAGCCACAATTTTGGTTTCTTGTTCCTGGTTGGGATAAGCAATGACGATTTGCTCATTTTTAGTGCTCAAATAAGCCGGATTGCCGAAGAAAAGGGTTCGTTTTATCATTTCATAATTCTTTTAATTTTTCCAGTTCTATCGATTTCTAATTTCCAACAAATAGACTTGATCATTATTGGTTTTTCTTTTTCATCATAAATCGTATTTGAATTATTAAACTCCAACATTCTTTCATTTTTATTATTTGAACCATTTTCGTTAGAAATTATTTCTTTTGAATAGTTATGAGGTACAAAATGTCCCTCTCCTCCAGTACAGCTTACAAATTTATAAACACGCTCTGTTTGATCCTTATTTGTTTTTGGAAAATCTATACTTGTTAAATCTTCTTTTTCATCTTCTGTCGGTATATAAACTAAATCGTTAGGTGAAAGTGTAAATAGAAGACGATTCTCGTTTTCATCTATTTCTACTGCAGAAGCTAATCCTTGTTTTTGTCTCTCAATTACTTCATTAAAAGGAATAGTTTTATAGTTCCGTTTTCCTTTTTTATCTTGATAAATTGCAAAAAATAAGTTTGTCCCCTTTGCGGCTTCAACATATTTATCAACTTTGTTTCCTGTTTGTCCAAGTGGAAATCGTTTACTTTCTTCAAAAATTCGAACTTTTCTTATTGGCTGATGATTTTTACCATTATTGAGAATTTTAATATTTCTGTTTAATTCTTCTACTCCTGCTTCCGAAAAAGCTACTTCATTAGCTGGTATTTTTTTTCCATTTTCATCAATAGCTTTTTGATATATTTCTTGTCTCAAATGATTTAAAAGAATTTTTTGAATGCCGGTATCTGTTATTTTTTCTATCTTCTTTTCATCAAAAGTAATATCTAAATGATTTCGTTCTCTAGTAGCTGTTGCTTCTAAATTTTCATAAATCTGAACTTTATCAATAGCTCTTCCATCAATCATTACAGGAAAAGCTTGGAGATGTTTTTTTAAGCCAACATCATTGTTTGGATATTTCTTGATTTTTTCTTTTAATTGTTTTTTCACATCTTTATCAACAATTAATTCTATTTGTTGAATTGCATTTGCAATCGTAATATGACTTTGTTTAATTCGCTTTAAGAAAACTTTTCCACTGACAGTTTCGGCGTGCATCGGTTTTCTAATCGCCCAATTATCTCCTTTTGTTTGTTTAATTATTGCTTTTTTCATTAATCCATCTTCTTCCTGCCAGACTTGGTATTTGTTTACGGTTTTATTGATAACTCTCGTATTTTGTTTAAAACTAATAATAGTTTGATTCAATTCATCTTCTGCACTTTTGGTAAAGCCTTCCCAAGGTTTGTGAAACTCCCATTTGTAATTTCCATTTGCATCGGGTTTGGTTTTAAAACAAAGTTTGTTTCTTAATTCGTGTTTGATAGTTTTATCATCTTCATCTTTAGCATTCAAATTATTCAAATAGTTGATGTGCGTTCTGTTCACACAAGCAATAACTAAAGCATCTAAAGCGTGATGACGATGGTCAATTCTTTTTTTAGAAAACCCTTTTGCAATATCATCTGGTACAGTAGTTTGAAAAACTTGCTTTCCGGTATTTCCAAATTCATCTTTTTTGAGTTCTAATTTTCCAAAATCGATAGAATTTGTAATTGCATTTAAACGTTCAAAACGTGGTGTAATTATTTTATTCCAAACATCATTTAAGCCCCAATCTTGTTTCATTTTTGAAGTTATTGAACCATTCAAGGAAACAATATGTTTAGACGTTACTTCTTGTTCATCCTCTTCTCGAACTATTTTACTCAAAATATTCTTTACAATTTTGCTAATATATTTAGTGTCATTTAATTGTCTTTCGATGAATTTTTCAGGAATGTCTTCACTCAATAATCTTTTTTGTTTGTTCTTGTTCTTGGTGTAATAAGCGGTTATATGTTGCTTATATGCTTCTTTAGTGAGAATTTTGACTGTTTTTCCACCAGATAATGTAACAATTCTATCTTCATTTTTTAAGATAAACTCTAAAGCAGTTTTATTTCCTTTTAAATCATTTACTTCGGATTCACAAATAACTTTGTTAGCCAGCGAATCATCAAATAATCTTGATTGTGGTATAATATGCTCAATTTGATATTTGGTTGTAAACAATTCAGATAGCATAATTGGTTGTCCTGTGTAAGGTGATATGTAACCTTGTTCTAACCAAAGTTTGTATTTGTTAATTTCAGCAGTTGTTGGTTTTGCGTTGTTCCTGATCTTATCAACTTTTTCTAATTCTTCTTTTCTACTTTCACTACTATATATACCTTCTTCATAAATTTTTAAAATTTCTTGTTGACTTGGAGAAAAAGGACGAATATCATTGATTCCATCGTTTTTTAGTTCTGTTAAAATCGCTTTGATTCGAAGGTTTGTGTTTTCGTTTTGAGAAATTTGTTTGCTCATTCGTTCACGAGTTGCTTTGTTATTTTTCATCTCGCGACCCAGTTCTATATGAATTTCATCAAAGAAATTTTCTTTTCCTTTTCCATAATTTTGCCAAATATCTTTTACAACACGTAATGTTTCGGTAATAACTTGTTCCACAATTGGATTGCGGAGCGAATGTTGTTTGAAGTCGTGTTTCAAAAAGTATTCAATATCTGCTGGAGTTTTCCATTTTGAATTGTCACTAGCTTCACTATGCCTGTCATAAATCACATAAGAGGATAACCATAAAGGCAAACCCTTAAAATCTGAAAGAGTATTTAAATGTATTGCTTTTTCTCGAACACGATCTTTAATATTTTCATCAAACTCACCAGTTTGTATTTTGTCAATCCTAGCCATTGTTTTGGTGTCAATATTGTTTTCATTCCAATTACTTCCAAAACGCATTAATGGCAATAATTTCTTTATTGCTTTTTCTGAATAGGATCCATAATCTTTTTTGTATGGTTTGAGTTTTGAAAAATTTACAATAAAGTCATCTGTTAAACTATGTCGTTTCGCAAAAGTTGTAATTGCTTTTGTAATTTCAATTTTATCAGTAACCGAATATAAAATATGCCATAAATCTTGCGTGTTTGTAGTGTTAAAAAAAGATTTATCTACATCTATTTTTGCAATTGCGTTTAAAAACTGATTTCTGGTTTCGTTACAAGGATAGATTTTGTCTTCTACAAAATTCCATCTGAATTTATCTTCTTTTAGTTTAAATTTCGGATACGCTAAAAATTGTTTTTGACTTATGTCCGCTTTATCATTTAGCCAATTAAACAGTTCTATTACACCTTCTTCTGTATTTAAATAATCACTGGTAACATCTAAATCATTTACAATATCTTTTCTGAAAATTTTTAGATTTTTTACAAATTGTAATAATCTAAATTCTTGAAAAATCGGGTTTGATTTCGCAATACATTTCAATGGTTTTACTATTTGTTTTTCATTAACATCCTTGACCAAAACTCCGTTTTTATCTTTTACAGGTCTAAATTCTAAGCTACAATCACTAATCAATGAAGTTTTGCTTTTTAATGGACGTTGATAAAAAATAATATCATCTATGAATAAATAATCAAAACCTCTGTCTTTAATGCTAGCTTTATGAGAATCATTATTTCTGTATAATTCATCAATACATTTTTTATATAGATTTTTATTTTTTAAAGTGTCTTTATGAAATTCAATTTGAGTTTCAAGTATCTGTTTTAATTCGCTATAATAATAATGTCTCTCAATCGTTCGGACTAATTCGCCTTTTATTTTCTGATTTGGGTTTTTAAGTAAATTGTCATAAATAAAAGAACCTACTGATTTACCACTTTGATTAATAGTTTGTTCTGTTCGGATTTTTACTAAACCCCAATCGTCTTCTTTTGGAGATCTAAAACTTCTTTTTTCTTCATTCTCTTTATTTAGTTTTATTGTTCCATCGTCATTAAATTCAGTGGTAACAATAAAATTCTTTCGTTTGCCAACCCAGTCAAATAATGCAATTTTACTTTCTCGCTTATAAATCCAACCATTTTCAAGAATCACATTGTACCAAATGCCAAATTTTCCTTTTTCTCTTTCAATTACATCTATAACGGTAAGCGTATGAAACTCTTCGAGTTTATTTCTATTTTCCTCTTGATCTTCTCCACGCAATTGATAATATCCTCTTTTTTGATTAAAGTTGAGTAAAATCCACGCTAATTCTTCCTTTGATATTTTTTGAGTTAATGCTTTTTTTCTCAAGTAGTAGATAGTCCAATCATAAGGAACTTGTTTTAAATCAGGATGTCTTAATTTGAATTCAGAAAGCATTTCTTGGTGACTATCCGTAAACAAAAACACGTTTTTACCATTTTCATTTTTATAGAAAGACAATTTTTCTTCTCTTTCTGGTTTAAATTGTCCAAGCTTCGTATCAAAATCAATAGATTCTGAATAATGTTTGGGCAGAAAATCAAGGATATTTAATACTCTATGAAGTCTTTCTCTTCTTAGTAAAAAGCGCTGTACTAACCTTCTTTTTCCTCGGTACTCTGTTCTTTGTGCGGTTTGTGAAATTGACACTCCACTGTCGAATTTACCAAGAACATCTTGACTCATAGGAATTATTCGACTTCCTAATCCTTCGATATTTCCAAGTTTATTATTATAATCAATATTTGTTAAAGCCCATCCAATACTGTTTGTCCCTAAATCTAATCCTAATATTTTTTTCATTCTTCAAAGCTTTTTAAATTTTAACAAAAACTAAATTTAGTCAAAATATAGATACGAAGCGTATATGTTAAAAATATTTTGTATAATTGTATTACAATTTTGAAGCAATTCACAATAAGGATTATTCCGTTGTGAAAACATTCAAAGCGGCAACTAAGACTTGTCGCTTTTTTTATTTATATTAAGTTTGAAAAAAGAATAGGTTTTATTTCGGGAATTACGATTTTAACATAAAAACAGCTAAATGTTTTTTAAATTATTAAAAAGATTATTTTGTATGTTGAATTTGTTATATTTGATTAATAATTAGTTAGCTAGCTGTTGTTTTATTCGAGTTTATAATGAATAATTGAGTTGTTGTTGAAGTTATAGTTATTATGCCTATTTATATTTTTTGACAATTTTAAACAAATACTTTATGAAAAATCTATTCTTCATTATTGCATTTATTTTCGCTTTTTCAACTGCTGAAGCGCAAGGGAAAAAACAAAAACAATATAGAAGTGCTGAGTCGGGAAGGTACGTGACTAAGCAGAAAGCTGAGAAAAGTCCTGCAACTACTTATAGTACTCCTAGAAAAGCAAGATTGAAAAAGGGTGCTAAATAGAATACTACTGATTTTAAGTTTATTGATTAGGTGCTTTGCATCGTTTTATTTGTCAATTGGTTGTTTTTTGGTCATTATCTGTTTTAGTTTCCTCTGAATTTTATATTTATTATAACTCTCTAAGCAATAAATTTTATGATTGTAATGTCTCATCAAAAGGGTTGGAAAATTATTAACCAGCGATCACACGGACTACTCGCGGCAATGATTGGTTATCAGTACGCAATTGATTTACCAAATGATATAATGCTTCCTACACTTATTGCGATTGCTGAGCATGATGATGGGGTTGCGGAAACATTGCAAAATAAAAATCTTACCGATGTAGGTGCTCCTCGGCATTTCTTGGTCGATGATCAATCAAATACTGTAGATTTGAAGCAACAGTTTAATGTAATGGAAATGGCTACTTCGAAGAGTCAGCTAAATGCGTTGCTTACGTCTTTGCATATCGAATTTTTGTTTGGTAAAAACAATGATGGTTCCGATAAAAAATTAGATGCATTTTTAAAAGAGCAGGAAAGAAATCGCAGGGCAATTTTAAAGCATTTAGCTATAGACGACAAGTACGCTAAAAGGTTGTATCATTTGGTGGAATGGTGTGATGCTTTTTCTTTGCTAATTTGCTTGGACAAAATTCAGCCTGAAGGCAGAAAGATGGAAATTTCTGAAAGTCCAGATGGTGAAATGAATCAAACGTTCTACAAAGCTGAAAATGTGGTAGGAGTGGAACCGTGGGTATTTAAAAGCGAAACTTTTAAAGTGTTTTACGAATATAAAATTGTGGAACAACTTGAGTTTAAGTCTGTCGAAGAATTTAATGAAGTTTGCAAAAATACACCAGTCCAAAGAGAAGAGTTCACTTTTTCTAAATGATTTAAATAATATTATTAAGGTTGCGTAAAAAACTCAAATAAATTAAAAAAATAAGTAACTAGTTATTAGCGTTATCCCTAAGTTGGTCAAGTGTTTAATATTCATTATGTTTTATAAAAAATTCTAAATTATCCTTCAAGGATGACTTGAACTCAATAAAAGATTATTTTTTTGAAAATGCAAATAATTTCTATTATAAACTGAGAGAGGAAAGCTTCCTTTAGCTATCATTGCTGATTCGTCGCTATATTTTAACCATATGCGCGTTCTAATAAAATTATAGTAACTTCAAATTTCCAGTTGTTATTTTCAATTCTATAGAACGAATATTGCAACTATAGCGCGGTGCTTTTATTTATCATTAAGCGTTTTAATGAGTTCATTTTCTATTTTCATTTCCTAATTTTTTTTTAAAGACATTAAATCCATCTCTTTTTTCGAACCACCGACTACGTGACCTGTACAAACGTTGGTGTGAGAGGCTCTACCTAATAGTTTCTATCGGGGCATTCTACTCGATTAGTGGATTTGCTATTATTCATTTTTTAAAAGTTTATATTTCTTTTGCTTTTCTTGCCACCTTTTCAAAGCATATTGTTGCATATCTTCTGTCTTGTCCTTCTCATCTACAATTTCAAAACCCAGTAGGGTTTCTATAATATCTTCAAGTGTTGTTATACCGTCCATACCACCGTATTCATCAATAACCAATGAAATATGTTCTTTCTTTTGAAGTAATTCTTCCCACGCATCAAATAACGTTATGTTTTTTGAAAATACTACGATATCACGTTTAATGTCTTTTAGTTTTAAATCAAACTGGTCTTCTGCTAATTTTTCAAACACTAATTCTCTGAAAACATAGCCCGTAATATTGTCTCTATTGTCGTGGTATATTGGGATTCTTGAAAAATGTAAAAATTCTTTATTTTTTAAAAATTCTTGCAATGTCATATCTTCATTTGCCGTAACAACTACTATCCTAGGTGTCATCACAGTTTTAATCCTTAAACTTTTTAGCTTTATTAAGTTCTGAATGATTTTATTTTCTTTATCGGCAAAAACACCTTCTTGTGTTCCTATACTTGCCAGTGCCGAAATCTCTTCTCTGCTGGTTGTTAATTGAGATTTTTCTCTTGAAAGCATTTTTGTTAGTATAGAAGATAACCAAACCAAAGGGTAAATTATAAAAATCATTCCTTTGATGATTTTTGAGGTAATGCCTATTAATTCCCTATTATAGTTCGCTCCTAAAGTTTTAGGTATTATTTCGGTTACCACTAAAATTAAAATTGTTAAAACGGCTGAAACAATGCCAAAATAAGCCGCTCCAAACACAACCGTAGCCTGGGCACCGACTCCAGCCGCTCCAACAGTATGCGCCACGGTATTTAAAGATAGGATGGCTGATAGCGGTTTATCGATGTCCTCTTTAAGCGACATCATTGTGTTTGCATTTTTGTCGCCCATTTCAGATTTTGATTTTAAAAATGAAATAGGTATGGATAGTAAAACGGCTTCCGCTATTGAACACATAAAGGAGACGAAAAGAGCAATGAAAAGATATACTAGTAATAATGTCATATTGTGTTTTATTATCTATTTTTAAGCGGGCAATTTTAAAACCTTTATGCCAACTCTTGTGGCTTTGCGCGTTTAATGGCTTTATAGCAAAGTTTTTTCTGCCGAGACGAAGATATGATAAAAGCGCTAATTCCATCAAAACTCCAATCTCGCAAAACGGCTGTGACCGTTGCACAACTATCAAATATACCTAAAAATATTTGGATAAAAACGATGTTTTTTGTATTTTTAATCAGGCGAGGAAAAAAGAATTTCGCTCCCCAATTATTCGTTTCTGTTAACCTAATCGATTTTGTGCTACAGGATAATTTTTATAGATGAGTAGGGGATTCCCTCGACTTCAGTTTTCTACTAAAAACCATTGAAAAGCGTAATTCACTTTTTATTAAAACGACACAAAACGCAAAAACCAACCTCGCTTAAATGTCTTTAAATTTGGTTGGTTTTATTGATTTTATCAGGAAATTTGATTTAAAATGATGTTGTGCAACGGTCACCGCTGTTATAGGCAGGCTTTCTATCAACATTTAAAGTTTTCCACTAATCTATCATAAACTGTGAAGAAATCAAGCACATCAGTTTTTATATCTGTCAAAGCATCAAAATATTCTGAATGACTAATCTTTGAATCTTTTTTATCATAAACTCTATATCTTATTCTTTTTGCCACAAGACTGTCTTTATATGTTGTTACAGTAACTTCTAATCCTAAAGGTCTTTTAAATTCTTTGATGAATTTCTTAACCGCTGCTTCAATATTTGTCATATGACCATTACATGCTGAAGTTCCACAAAATAAATTATTTTTTTTCTGGGCTTTTTCAGTTGGTAACATTCTAAATGAAATCATATGGCACCAATGCCATTGAATTTTCGATGCTATTTCTTCCGGAATTTTAAGTATTCCTATATCAATCAATTTTTGGGCGTGTTCTCTCGCACTTTCTTTCATAATTTGATTTTGTTGAGGATATCTCTTTCTTCCATTAATGTCATATAAGTTAAGATCATTAGGTGCAATTGTATTTAGTTTCGTTTTAGCTCTTAGATTTAAAAAATTGTCATCATCAAGAAATATATTCTCTTTAGGAGGATTTATCGATGAATAAATAACTTCTCCACTATTTATAAATTCATATTTTGTTGGAAAAAATGGAATTCCATTTATTGATATATAAGTAGGAATTGAAAATGAAATTTCTTCTGAAATCTCTATGATATCTGTATTTAAATCACATCCATTTGCTGTTGTAACCTCTTTCCTTTTGGCATCATATATAAGATTAATTTTGGAACCTTTTTTAAGTCCATAAAGTGTAAAGTTTCTCATATGTACGTTGATTTTTTTAAGGTTGACTATAACGTTTTGTGGCTTGTGAATGTTGTTTTCTTATGAAAACAATTCTTAATTTGTTTATCGTAAATGTAATTGATTACGGTGATTCAACCAAATAAAACAATATTTACAAACCGCGGTTGTAGGCTGTATTAATTCATTTTTATCATCTCAATATTATCAGGCACACTAAAGTAAGGTTCATTAGGGTGTTGTTCGTAGTAGGTATTTCTTCGTTCAAACTTATCCAGCTTGAACTTTAATTTATATTGAGGCGTACCCATATTATTTAAAGGGATTAAAAGTAAATCAACAGGAAAGATTTCATTATTTCTCTCGTAATCTGTAAAAGACATATTGAGTTTCCTAAATTCTTTGATGATTCCTGTCGGGTTTTGCCTAACAATAGAATTATATATCAATTGACCATTTTCATATTTTTGATATTGAATCCGCAAACCATCAATGTAATGATTTATATTGTAATCAGTGTACACTACATGGTGTTTAGTAACTTTTGTTAAAGTAATTCTAAACTCTTTATTTCCATCAACATACTTCCATGTTCCCAAATAAGGAAGCATATAATTGTTAATATCTTTGATGTAATAAGTACCGTTTTCATAATGTTCATTTTGTCTTTTTCCAGCCATATCAACAATTGTCTGTGCATTAGAAAAACTAAAAAATAATCCTATAAATAATGTGTAAAAAATATTTTTCATAGTGTTTAAGTTTAACAAGGTTTTTTAATTATATTATCACCGGGTGATAATCCAAGCTCGATTTTTTCCCAATTTTCGAAATTACTATCTGATTCATAATATTCAATGCCTATATCAAATTTTCTTGTAAGTTTTAAAAAACCAGTATTTTGCATATCCTTTTCTTTCCCATGAACCATATCATTCAAGCCTTGTTGCGATTAATATCACTCGAGAAAAACTAATATATAATCCTCTCAAAAGTTGTTAATAACTTTAAGGTGCTTTACATAGGAACCGCTGTTGTGCGTTCGGCATTATTTTTCGATTTTATTGTAATTCACCGTTAAATAATAAGTTTTATAAATAGGTTTATATAATATAAAATTTTCACCAATTTTAGCTACGTTTTTTATTATTTTATATTGCTCTTCTTTTTGGACTTCGTTCAATTTGTCCATTGTCATCAGTTTGTCAAAGTCTTCAAAATTTATTTTTTTAACAGCTATATTTTCATAAATGGATTTATACATGCCTACTGAAAAAAATGAAAATGATTTTTCCATATCATACCCTTTATCATTCATAGTTAAAGGTTTTGAAACTTTATTTTTTGATACAAAATTTATTAAATTAACATTATCAGTACTACCTTTCAATACGATTGAATTGTCAATTATATTAATTATTTCAATTACATCTTTACCAATAGTTAAATTTTTTCCGATTTCGTTTTTTGTCAAATTAATAGTGTTGTAGCCAATTAAAAAATCAATTTTCATAATTAGAGAACCGTGAATTTTTTTGTAATCCGATTGTTCGTTATTTAAAGGATAATTACGAGTAATTTGGTAAATATCGTTTCCGCTTCTATTTCCTCCTCCTTGTAAGTTTTTTATTACTAATGAGTCTTTACCGTAAAAAAGTTTATTTTCTGACTTGTTAATTTCAATTAATGAACTGCGTAATTTTTCATTATTTAAAGAATTGAGTATGTTAGCAATAAAATATATTCGGTCTTTTTGAATTTCAATTTTTGCAGTTTCATTCATTAATTTGTAACAAGAATCTGCTTCTTCTAGAGAAAATGGTTTTGAAAAAAAATCTTCTGGATTATAAATAGATGTTTTAAATTTAGAATCTTCAAATTTTAAAATGTCGCTATTTATACCATAAATTAGTTCAACAATCATTTTACGGTCTTCTTCTTTTAAAATCTTTTGAGCTTCTAAATTTTGGATAAATAGTAAAGCTATAATTGTCAAAAGTACCTTATTGTAATATTTCATAAATTATTCTATTTTTTTGTTTTCAGCACTTTCGTTTTATGCTGACGCACAACGGTTTTCAGCTTGGCGAAGTGGCGGAAATCGAAGCATAAAACTTCAATTTTGCACTAAAGTTCAATTGAAAAACGGAACTTGAATTTAGTACAAAACACGCCATTTTGCCAAATTGATGTTGTGCGTTCGTTCTTTTCAGTTTATTTAGTTGTCATTACTTTTTGCAAACTTTCTATTTTTGTTTGAAGTTCGTCAAAAGTGATTATCTCAACATCTCTACTGTTGCTTCGAAAAAGTTCAAAAGAATATTTTTGATTTTCGTCTAAATCTTTTGTCGAACCTATGAGTACCACGCATTTAGAATTAAAAGTCTCAAAATTCCCTTTCCCTTTGCTTTTGCCTTTTGTTGCATAAAATTCTTTTTGAAAATTGTCACGTTGATTTAAAACCTGAACAATGCAACCTGTTAAGTCCTTTGTAGTACTGAAGACATCGTCACCACGATATGCCGTTTTCTCTAATAATTTGGTTTTATGGGTTTTTAGTTCTAAAAAAGAAACGTTGTCACTTAAACTATTTTTTATTAAAAAGTCATTGAATTTGCCGTTATGGTTATCAATTGTTTTTCCTCCGACATATGCTTCTCTTTGAAATAAAATAACTGGTTGTGCAAATATTGATGAGAAAATCCAACTATTGTCTTTTAAAAACACTTGCCACTGTTTTTCTAAACTTTCACCATCAGTTCTTAATGCCATCAATTCCTTAAACTTTTTTAAAGTCGCTTGAATATATTTTGTATCAACTAATTCTTTTGTTTTAGCTAATGCTTCACTTGTTAGGAAATCTGTTCCAATTGAGAGTTTATCAAATAAATCTTTAATGGCATTTTTATCAGCGTCTGAAAACTCATCTATACTGTTTCCCCAAGAAGCTAATGAATTTGCTAAAGCATCAGATATGTATGTTTTTGTAGGTGGTGCAATTGATGATGGAAAAATTTTATGAAGATTTATTTGTAACACAAAATCAACTTCCGCTCTGTTTTTTTTAAATATGCTTTTAAACGAGTTTTGTAATACATCTAAACTGGTTTCATTTAAATATAATTTTTTGCTTTTTAAGTCCATTTGGACTTTTCCACCTTTTTCAATTACCACTTCATCGAAATCGTAATTATCGTCAATATAATCAGTAAATGGATATAATGGTTTTGTAAATCCCCAACCATAATTTTCTGATTTGAAAACTCCGACTGGAAGCTTTCCTTTGAACCCATTATAAGTGAACCTTTTAATTGTTTTATATTTTTCACCACCATCAAAACCTCTTGGATAGTGAACTATTTGGTCTTTATTTAAAAATATTTCTCGCGAAATTTGATTAATTCCTTTTTCAGTGTCAATATAATCATAAACCTTTTTTGTCGCTAACGTTTTAACTAGCTTTTCGCCTTTAAAGTCTGCCATAATTTATTTGTTACTGTATTTGTTTTTCTGCGGTAAGTTTTAGAATGACGCACAACTCATATATGCACGAACCTCTAAAATTTAAAAATTTGTAAATACTTGTTTTTTAATTGTTTATGAAAATATATTTAAAAAAGCGATATCCGTGTTATTTTTTTTAATATAAATTCTTTACGAATATAAATTATTTTTTTATAGTTATCGGATTTTTATTTTACTACTTATTTTTCTTCTTCCAATCATCCTTCCAATAATATCCATTTTTGTGCTCATAAAGTTTACCTCTTAGATAAGCTCCCAAGATTATTACCGGAATAATCAATACTATTTTATACCACTCCATAGTTGCTTTTAAATCAAGGAAGGTTGTCTTGATTTAATTCAAAATTGAAACAATGATATTGGGAAAACTAATACTATAATCGAAGTCGGTATACTTCGAAGAACTGAGAAGAATTATCGTGGCATCATTGATAAAGTTAGCCTAACTTTTCTGTCCTTGCCTTTGGCGGACAAAAGTTAGTTGCCAACTTTACCAGCAAGCCTTGTTGCGATTAAAATCACTCGAGAAAAACTAACATATAATCCTCTCAAAAGTTGTTAATTACTTTAAGGTGCTTTACATAGGAACCACTGTTAGCAACAGTTATTATTTTAGATATGCTATATAAAATAAGGTAAGTAATGGTCCAAATATTAAGATGTGATAAATAGCATAAACCTTTATGTAATATTTTAACCAAATCCATTTTATTTTAATAAAATTCAATCCAAAATATTCAGGTTTAGTTAGTTGAAATTGTAAATAATCTATTGGTAAATGATTTTCATATTTTTTAAGGATTGCGTCGTAATCAATACTTATTTGCAGTAATTCACTTTGTTTAGTTATAGGATTTATTGTGAAGTTTTTTATAAATCTTGCTCTTGTATATAGTTCAGCAATATCTAGAGAACAATTATGATATCTTTCTGATTTTAAAGAAAAGTTTTCAGAACTTTCAAGTTGACTAAACAGAAGAATAAGAACAGAAAATGCAGTAGAAATAAATCCAACTTGATTGTTAAGTATTTTTATGCCGAGTAAATTAATATCATACAAATTAACAATTCCAATAATTATTAAATATGCTGATAAATATCCAATTGATTTAGAAGATAATTTGTTCAAAGTATGATTTCTGTGACTCGCTGAAAATCTAGCTCCTTTTGTTGACCATAGTTTATAATTTAGTTCTTCTTCAAAACTATTTTTTTTAAGATATGGTGGAATTTTGTTTTTATTTTTTAGTATATTTTTTGCTCTCTTTATAGCTTTCCACTTATTACAAATATAGTTTATCATTTGTTATACTAAATTACTTATTTATACGGTTTTTCTTATAATTGTTGCTAACTCATATATACACGAACCTCTAAAATTAAAAATTCGTAAACAGTTGCTTTCTAATTAATTATTAAAATGTATTCGGTAAAGCGAAGTTCGTGTTATTTTTTAAAATCTAAATTCTTTACGTCTATAATTGAAATTTTTATAGTTACCGAAACTTTCATTTATTACTTATTCTGCTTCCAATCATCCTTCAAGTACTATCCATTTTTGGGTTTTTAGATTTGACTATAAAGCATAAAAAATGATATGATGCTATGTCTTTTAATTTTTAGTAATTAATCAGTTTTAAAAAGCATATGAGAACGAGATATTTCTGGGTTTGCATATTTTTTAATATGTTGACTTGTATGTTATTTTCTCTTGTTCCTTTTTTCTGAAGTTGTAGGCTAAATATACCCAAATCTAATAAAATAGCCATTCAATTTAAGTGGCTATTTTATTAGAGATTTGAACAGTGTTTACATAGAGGTTTACCTCCAGTACCTAATTGTAAATTAATCTTTTCAATGTTGTTCCCTTCTGTACAGCTACTATTGTTGTGGTGTACAGTTTGTTTTTTGCTGTTAAAAGCACGTACTTTTGCCATTTTATCTTGGTTTAATAATTAATAATATTCCGAATATCGATATTAAAATAGTTGTAAACTAATGAAAATCAGACTTTTCGACGTAAGTCTTTCTTTAATCGATATAATGCATTATTTTAAAATTAAATTTGGACTATGGTGTATTGTTAATTTAGTAGACTTGGTACATTATTAATAAACTATATCAATTTATACCACTCATTAGTTGGGTTTTTAATGCTGGTTTTTAGATTTTTGAAAGGACAGTAATTTAGAGGAATCAAAAACGCCAACAAAAATGTCTTGATGGCGTCCTTGACTTATAACTTAAAGAAATATTCACGATTTTACGTTAAAAAACCCACACTACATGTGCAACAAATGCAACTAGCACTGCAGAAAGCACACAGCTTACTCAAAACGCATTTTTATGACCTAAAAACAGCCTTTTTAAGCAGTTCACAATTAATGCAAAACGTAAAAACCAACCTCGCTTAAATGTCTTTAAAAGAGGTTGGTTTTATTATTTTTATCAGGAAATTTGATTTAAAATGATGTTGTGCAACGGTTACCGCTGTTGTAGGTAGGTTTTTTATTTATTCAATTTTTTCATTTATAAAGCCAAAAACATTTTTTACTTTAAGAAAAGTATATAACCTTTCTTTTTGTTCTTCAGTAAGTTCTTTTTGCCAGTTTTCTACTCCTTGAAGAATATGCAAACAGAATTCATCTGTATGTAAAACAAGTTTATTATTTATTATACTCCCGTGAACATTCATTTGGTAGTTTGGTTCTAAAAATTTTATTTCATCCAAAATTTCTCTTGCACTTTGCGAATTAATTTCACCACTTCCTTCGTGTAAAAAAGCACACCTTAAAGCATAACAATCATTTCCACTTAATCTTGTTCCTTTAAGTAACCTTTCATATTCCTCAATACTAGCATATTTTTTAGTCATTTCTAACTGATTAGAACTGTAATTTGTCTTATAATTCTCTCCAACGTAATTATCAAACCATTTTGCATATTTTTTGCCAGTAGTTTTCGTACCATCAGTGATTTTTACGCAAATGTCTGGAATGGCTAAACTAATCGCAATTGCAGAATACCAATTCGATGTTTCTAAGGACTTTTTTACTGAATCAGTTAAATGTTTCATAGATTAAAAGTTTTTTTTTGGTTTCGGAGGTAAACTTATCTACAACGTTTAGTGGCTTTATAAAGTGGCTTTGATTATTCACAGACCAACACAAATATAGACAAAATTATGATTCATAGAGGTTTTTCCGAAGGAAAAACCAAGCCCAAGCCATTTTATAAAACCATTGTTAGCAACAGGCTTATTCGCTTACTAAAAGAATGAATTCTAAAACAATTTTATCTCTTTCAGAAGTTTTGTTATTTTCATATTGAATTTCATAATATTTTTCCAATAGTTTTTCTAACTCTAAAGATTTTTTACTATTACTAATCCTGGTTATAAATTCAGAAGCAAAATAATAATTTTCTTTTGGTAGTTTTTTTAGTTTATCTATTAGTATGGAATCAATTTCATCTTTATTTTCAGAATACAATAAATCAGATAAATCAAAATCAAAGTATTCATTATCTAAAGATTCTAAATATGCTTTTTTTAATCTTGCTTTTTGATTATTGTTCAATTCTGTTGAGTAACCATTTTCTTTGTCATTAGAAAATTCTTTATGATTTACTAATTCATAAACTCCTTCCCAACGTGTTGATTCATTTTCACTGCATTTTACTAGCCATTCAATTGTTTCCTTTCTTTTTAAAATTGAATCATTGATTTTAAAAATATCTTGAATTTCAATAATTCGTTTTTTATAGGTTTCAATTCCAATTGATTCAAGAGTCTTTGAACCATAGTTTAAAGCGTGAGTTGAATATTCTCCATTTTTATAGTCGAGGAATGATACAACAGAAGAGTTTTCATAATACCTTGCTGGAGCAGGACAAGACATATTCGGTTCGAAAAGCACTTCAATTGTGTCGTTTGTTATTTTTCCTTGAAGCACTTCAAGTATTTTTATTTTAGCAATTTTATATTGACGATAATAAATATTCTTTTTCTTTTTTCCTTCGTGTTTTTTATCTACAACACTAATTACATTTCCAATAACAATAATTTCGCTTTCAGAGACTAGTTTTCTTAATGGTCTTGGTGTAATTGGATAGTTAACAGCAAAAACATTACTGCAAATTATAGATATAAAAAAAGTAAATAATAGTTTCTTCATTATCGGTTTTTCAAAGCTTGTTGCTAACTCATATATACACGAACCTCTAAAATTTATAAATTCGTAAATACTTGTTTTTTAATTGTTTATAAAAATATATTCAAAAAAACGATATTCGTGTTATTTTTTTAAATATAAATTCTTTACGAATATAAATTATTTTTTTATAGTTATCGGATTTTTATTTTACTACTTATTTTTCTTCTTCCAATCATCCTTTCAATACTATCCATTTTTATGCTCATATAGTTTACCTCTTAGATAAACTTCTAAGACTATTACCGGAATAATCAACACTATTATATATCAATCGGTAGCTACGTATAAATCAAAGAAGATTGTCTTGATTTATTTTAAAATTGAAACAATATTAATGGAAAAACTAAAACTATAGTGGAAGTATAGAGATTTCGAACAATTGAGAAAGTAATATTTAACTTGAAAGAGCGAGCATTGTAATTGTTACGATTAAAAATATAATTCCAAAAAGAACTTCAGAGCGTTTTAATATGAAAAATTTATCAGGTGAATACACAAGGCAAACTAAAGCTGAAAAATAATATTTGACCGTTCGCTCTACTTTATATATAAATGATCTTTTTTTTGTTTTCATCTGACAATTAGTTTAGTAAAAATTGTTTCATGAATATTTAACGCTTTTAAAATTAAATAATAAATAAAAGTAGATTTTATTTATTGTTTAAAAAAAGATTATAATTTTTGCTTCAATAATTGGGTACTATTTATAATATCTGCCCAGCCAGAAATGTTTCGGAGAACACTTAAATACTTCTGCTATTTTATCAAGGTGATCGATATTATATTTAGCCCATTTCGAATTTTCTGCTACATCGGAAATAAAATTGGCAGTCATTTCTAATTTTTGTAAAAAGTTCTAATTGTGTAATGCAATTCTCTTTTCTGAATGTCTTAATTTTCTAAATTATATATTGTTCTGTTTTGTTCAAAATATATAGAAAATATTAGTGTAAATTATATCGCTCTATTTTTTATTTATCATTAATTTACTATCTAAATCCTCAACTCTTTTATAAAATTTTGAGATAGATATATTATAATATTGACAAAGAAGAAATAATGTACTAGGTGATATGTTACCTTCTCCTGTTTCTATTCTCGCTAGATTAAGAGTTATGTTTTTTGAATCAAAAATGTCTGTAATTACAGAGTCCTGAGTCAAGTTTGCTTCAGTCCGAAGATCTTTTAATACCTTCCTCATCGCATTTAGTAATGGTATGTTTTTTATCTGTTTCATCTAAATTCAAATTGACACAGAAAAAAAGATTATCACAACGACATATATGTCGGTATTTTTTTTATATTTGTCTTCATAATGCTGCAAATAGTAGTATTTTTGCGATTCTTCAAACATAAAATTGAAGCATTCGCTTTGAATCTCGTTTTCAAAAACTGGTAATTTTAAACACGCGAGAAGATAAGAAGATGCTCACGTCTATTGGCGTGGGCTCACTTATTCGTGTGTGGGGTATACCAGTACCTTGAAAACGTCTAAGCTGAGTTCCACGCTTTTTTTATGCCCACAACTCTCCTTTTTATTCTTAGCACTGTTTCCTTCTTTTAAGTTTCGCAATTTGATTTTGAATTAGTTGAGTTAGTAGGAAAGCCACCGTTTGTTTGGTTTTTTACTGAATGAGCGGTGCACTTTCTGTTGTTTAATCTTTTAACAAAAAGCCTATGGTGGAATAAAAATTTACGTATACAAATTACCTGTCGTTACAATTAGATCAAAAAGTTCTTAATTGTACTGACAAAAAAAAGGCCCTCTAAAATATCTTGGCGGATGCATAGAGGACCGGCAAAAACAAAACTAATGTTTCATTTAACTAATCAAAAGTATGAATAAAAATTCATTTTTAGAGGGTTTGGTTGCACAACTACTGCCCAAACTCTATGCTATTTTTCTCCTGTGTTGTATCTCAGGCGTTTATGCACAACCCACAACCGTTACTGGAACGGTAAGCGATGCTGTAGGTGTTTTAGTGGGTGCAACCGTGCAAGTCAAGGGAAAACCTACTGTTGCCTTAACTGATTTTGACGGTAAGTACACCATCAAAGCCAAGACCGGTGATCTGTTGCTGTTTTCCTATGTGGGTTACAAGCAAGCTGCGGTCCTTGTAGGCGACCAGCGTGTAATTGACGTGCAATTGCAAGAAGACGCTACTACATTAAAGGAAGTAATTGTGAATGCAGGTTACTATACTGTAAAAGATAAAGAGCGGACCGGAAGCATCGCTTCTATAAAGGCAACCGAGATAGAGCAACAACCGGTTACTAGTGTATTAGCAACCCTTCAGGGCCGAATGTCTGGCGTAAATATTACGCAGGCCACTGGTGTGCCCGGCGGTGGTTTTAGTATTCAGATAAGAGGTGTAAATAGCATTAGACCTGAGGGAAACCAGCCTTTGTATCTAATTGATGGGATGCCTTTTTCTACAGAGAGTTTAGGCAGTATTTCTATTTCGGGGCCTATAATGGGTGGCGTATTAAACCCATTAAATGGTATTAATCCAGCTGATATAGAAAGTATTGCTGTTTTAAAAGACGCTGACGCTACTGCAATTTATGGTTCGCGTGGTGCTAATGGTGTGGTTTTAATTACCACTAAAAAAGGAAAGAAAGGAAAAACGCAGATTACTGTAAATAGTTATACCGGAGCTGGTACTGTTAGTCGCCGTCTGAATTTATTAAACACGACACAGTACATTTCTATGCGAGAAGAAGCTTTTGTTAATGATGGCACTAGTAGTTATCCGGCTTCTGCCCATGATCTTAATGGTCACTGGGATAGAAATCGTTATACTGATTGGCAAAAAGAATTAATAGGAGGGACGGCAATTACTCAAAATATATCGGTGGGCGTATCTGGTGGTAGTGGCAATACCCAGTTTATGTTGCAAGGTACTCACTTTAATGAGACCACAGTATTTCCTGGTTCTTTTAGTTACGGCAAAAATTCTATTCATTTTAACGTAAGTCATCAATCAGACAATGAAAAATTCACCTTAAACTTATCAGGTAATTATGTTATCGATAAAAATGATATGCTCGGGACTGATTTGACCCGATTGTCTAGTTCTTTAGCGCCCAATGCTCCAGCTTTATATAATGCCGATGGCAATTTAAACTGGGCCAATTCTACTTGGGAAAATCCATTGCGCTTGTTAAGAGGATCTTATCTAAACAGTACCAAAGGTTTGTCTGTTGGTGGGCTGTTGTCTTACATTTTACCCGCTTCTTTGGAGTTTAAAACTACGTTTGGTTACGGGGATTCGCGTTTAACAGAGTCCAATACTAAACCTTCTACGATTTTTAATCCTGCATTTGGCTTAACAAGTTCCGCTTCATCAGTAACTTTTAACCAGTCTTCTCAAAGTTCGTGGAGTGTGGAACCTCAACTGTCTTGGAATAAGAAAGTAGGCCGCGGGAAATTTAATATTTTACTGGGGAGTACGTTTCAGGAGCGCACGGCTGCACAATTTATCGTTTATGCTAGTGGTTTTTCAAGTAATGCTTTATTAGGTAATTTGGCAGCAGCTTCTACTACTCAGGTTAGAAGCGATTCAGAATTGATGTACCGGTATATGGCTTTGTTTGGTCGTGTTAATTATAGTTTGTATGAGAAGTATTTCGTTAATTTGACTGGCCGAAAGGATGGTTCCAGCCGTTTTGGTCCCAATAATCGCTTTGCTGCTTTTGGCGCTGTGGGTGTAGGTTGGCTCTTTAGTAAGGAAACTGCTATAAGTGATGCTTTGCCTTTTATGAGTTTTGGGAAGTTGCGTTCTAGTTATGGCACAACCGGAAGCGATCAAATAGGTGATTATCAATTTCTAAATACCTATGCAGCTAGTGGAACTGTTTATAATGGTATTATTGGTTTAGCACCAAGCCGTTTGTTTAATCCTGACTTTAGTTGGGAAGTGAATAAGAAATTTGAACTAGCACTAGAGACAGGTTATTTCAATGATCGAATTTTCTTAACTGCGGCTTATTTTAAGAATCTTACTTCGAATCAACTCGTGGGTGTTCCGCTGCCGGGTACCACCGGTTTTGATTCTGTGCAGGCCAACCTTGAAGCCACTGTTGAGAATAGTGGTTTTGAGTTTGAATTGCGTACTGTAAACTTTTCTAAAAAAGATTTCAACTGGACTACTTCTTTGAACCTGAGTTTATCAAAAAATAAATTAGTGGCATTTCCTGACTTAGCGGGTTCTGTTTATGCTAACCAGTATATTATAGGTCAGCCTTTAGGAATTTATAAAGCCTATGAATTTGCAGGAGTGAACTCCGCCACCGGAATATATGAGTTTACTGACTTTAATGGCGATGGCTTATTAACGGATGTGGAGGACCGAAAGAAGATTATCTATACTACACCCGATTATTTTGGTGGCTTGCACAATAGTTTGACATACAAGAAATGGCAATTGGATTTTTTATTTCAGTTTGTAAAACAGTTAGGGCTTAATAGTAATGTATTAAATGCTTTGCCTGGCACTGCAAATAATGTTCCGACTTCGGTATTTAATAATTGGCATCAACCGGGCGATGTGTCTTCTACACAGCTATTTACAGCAGGGTATAATACTACTGCTGTGAATGCTTACTATAATCAATTTGTTCGAAGTGATGCAATTTATAGTGATGCTTCTTACATCCGACTTAAAAATCTATCCCTATCCTATACGTTGCCTACTACTTTTATTAAGGATTTACATTGTAAGCTTTATTTTCAAGGTCAGAATCTACTCACTTTTACAAAATTTGATGGAGCCGATCCTGAGAATCAATCCCGCGGGCAATTGCCTACTTTACGAGTTTTATCCATAGGAATGCAATTAAAATTTTAACTCTAAAAAGAATCTTATGAAAAATATTAAATATGAAATGACGTTTGTATTTGCTTATTGCTTGCTAGTAGTTTCTGCCTTATGCTTATTATATAGTTGTGATGATTTTGTTTCAGTCGATTTACCTTCTAACCAGCTGACAGGTGAGGCGGTCTTTGAAGATGTTGCTACAGCTGATGCTGCATTAGCCCATATTTACGCTCAATTGCGGCATGATGTTTTAGTTACTGGAACCTCTAATGGACTAAGTTGTTTGATGGGTAATTATGCGGATGAACTTGATTATTATAGTTCTGGGAATTTACCTGCTCTGCATTTTAATCAAAATAATTTATTGGCTACCAATTCGACTGTAGGTTCTATTTGGAAATCTACTTACAATTTGATTTACGCGTCCAACGCAGTAATTGAAGGTGTTTTGAATTCCGGCTCTCTATCTGCCACTAACAAATCTAGATTGCTTGGAGAAGCCTACTTTATTAGGGCTTATTTGCATTTTTATCTAGTGAATTTGTATGGTGAAATACCGTATGTTGTTTCTACTGATTACAAGGTTAATACCACCATTTCTAAATTAGCAGTTTCAGATGTTTATTCCAAACTGACTACAGATTTGCAACAAGCCATCAGTTCACTGCCTGCCACATATGCTGTGGCGGGACGAGCGAAACCAAATAAGAGTACGGCGCATGCTTTTTTATCTCGCGTGAAATTATATAGTGGTCAGTGGTCAGAAGCCGCTTTTTATGCCGATGAGGTAATTGGCACCACTTCTTTATATAATTTGCCAAGCACTGTTACTTCTGTTTTCCTAAAAACTAGTACGGGCACCTTATGGCAGTTGATGCCTCAGACGAACACCTTCAACACTTTTGAAGCACAGACTTTTATATTTGTTACAGGTCCACCACCTACTTATGCGCTTACTGACGGATTAGTTTCGTCATTTGAAGTTGGTGATTTAAGAAGAACTAATTGGATTGGAACTGTTACTAGTGGCGCTCAGAGTTGGTATTATCCTAACAAATATAAAGAGCGCGTTGCGACGGGTCCTTCTGTCGAAAATTCTATTCTATTTCGCTTAGAGGAGCTTTATTTGATTCGAGCGGAAGCCAATGCGCAATTGGATAATCTGACCAGCGCGCAAGACGATTTGAATGTGATTCGAAACCGAGCGGGCCTTTCTAACACGCTAGCGAACACGAAAACAGCTTTACTTGAGGCGATACAGGATGAACGTCGAAAAGAATTTTTCACGGAGTTAGGTCACCGCTGGTTTGATTTAAAACGAACAGGAATGGTGAATTCCGTTTTAAGTGGTGTGAAACCTGGTTGGGACGCTACTGATATTCTTTTGCCGTTGCCGTCGTCAGAATTGTTACTGAATTCTAATTTATTACCACAGAATCCGGGTTACTAAATGGAATTCGTTTTTATAAGTGGTGGGAGGAGGTCGGTAAATTTTAAGAGAATAATTATGAGGATTTTATTATATGTGCTTTTGTTTTTGAGTTGGTGTGATTCCGCTGCACAAGGGATAAAGAAATTAACACCTGCAGACTACGGATTGTGGTCTACTTTGAATCAAGCTCAAATGAGTGCTGATGGTAAGTGGGTTTGCTATGGTGTTAAAAATGAAAAAGCCGATACTCTTTTTTTACATTCGTCAAAAAACCGTAGTTCTTTTGCTTTTCCAAAAGGTAGAAATTCAAGCTTTTCTCCTAATAGTAAGTGGTTTAGTTGTTTTCAAAATGATAGTTTAAAGTTATTTAATTTGGAGAAAAATGCTGTTAGTTTTGTTAAAGCAAGAGTTTCCGATTATCAGTATTCTACCGATGGATCTTCTATCTTGATTTTTTTAAAAAAGGACAATTTTAAGAATTTAGAAGTATTGAACTTAAATACGAAGAAATCTTTTTTTATAGAAGGTATTGTTTCTTACCAGTTGAGTTTAGACCGCAAGCGAATTGCTCTGCTAGTTAATGAGAGCGCTATGCAGCTTGTAAAAGTCATAACATTTGGTAACGCACCTATAGAGCAAGAGGTGGTCAGATGTACACTTTGTGAGTTTAAAAATTTAAAGTGGGATGATGGTGGAAACAAACTTACTTTCTTTAAAGCGACCAAAACCGATTTAGATCCCTCTTTAGTTTTATATTGGAGTACAGGTTTTGAGGGTAAAATTTCGGTTAAAACTTTGGATTCTACGTGTTCAATTTTCCCTGAAAATTCTGAATTTACGCAAGATAACTTGTATTTACCAGCCACTGGAAATTTGGTTTTCTTTACTTTGAAAAAGAAAGTATTAGAAACTTCTGCTTTAAATAGTAGTGCGAATGGAGCTGTACAAGTTTGGAAATCAAGCGATTTAACGATACCTCCGAGGGGATTGAAAGAAAAAAATAGCGAACTGTTGCTTTGGCATTTATGGAATATTGATAGGAATGTTATTTATCCGGTAGAAGACGAGTTGCATACACGTTCTATAGTCACTAAAGATTCAAAGCACGCTTTAGTTTATAATCCGGAAGAGCTAGCTGCAGTTTATAAGTGTAGTAATGAGTTTATTGCTATGTATGTTAAGACCTTAGCTACGGGAGAAAAGAAGAGACTTTCTGACCGACAAGCTTTATTAAATAATGGGGTTGTGGTGTCTACTACAGGCAAATATATTGCCTATTTCAATGCCAACACCTGGTGGATTTATGATGTAAATTTAGATAAGCATCGTTGTGTGTCGAAAGGCATTGCGAATTTACATAAATTAGATTATGATCGAGGTGGGTTGGCTCCTCCAGTGTCCAAGCCAAGTTGGTCTGCAAATGATTCTGAATTTATATTTTATGATCAATATGATATTTGGAGTGTTACCCCAGATGGCGCTAGAAAAAAGAGATTAACAGATGGAAGTAAGCAAAAAATAATTTATAGAATCTGCGAAACTACTGAGCCAAAATCTCCAAATTATTATTCTTATGGTTTTTTATCGGGTAGTCATGATTTAAAAAGCGTATTGTTGCTAAAAACTGAGCATGAAGATACTTATGCGCAAGGTTTTTCGTTATTGCATCCAATTGGTGTATTAAAAGTTTTGCTAGATAGCGATGGCAAGTGCGATTTAGTAAATAGGTCATCTGATAGGAAAAGTTTTTTGTTTTCTGAACAACGTTTTAATTTATCTCCTCGATTATTGCACGTTAATCTCGAAGGAAAAGTGTACGAGATTTATCAGTCTAATAAACATCAAGCATTATTTCAGTGGGGAAAATCGAAGTTGGTTACTTATGCGAATACAAATGGGACTAAGTTGAAAGGTGCTTTATTTTATCCAGAGCATTATGATAGCACAAAAAAATATCCTTTGTTAGTTGTTATTTATGAGCGAAAATCTAAGGAGGTATTTGATTATAGTACTCCGAGTTTAGCAAGTTATTGGGGTTTTTCGCTAGCTAACTTTGTTACTGATGGTTATTTCGTTTTGTATCCAGATATCACCTTTACCATTGATAGGCCAGGGGAGGACGCTTTAGATTGTGTAACGGCTTCAGTTGAAGCTGCTTTAAAAGATTATCCTATAGATGAGAAGTCGATAGGATTAATGGGGCATTCTTTTGGAGGTTATGAAACGGCTTATATAATGGGAAAGACTAAATTATTTAAAACGGCAGTGGTGGGTTCTGCAGTTGTAGATTTAGTTGATAATTATCTAACTCTAGATGGTCATGGTGTTTCGAATATGTGGCGTTATGAGTATGATCAAATGCGTATTAAAGCACCGTTTTACAGTGAAAAATTTAGAAGTAATTTACCTTTGGAAAACGTTAGTGCTATATCGTCACCTGTACTGATTTGGACCGGTACAAATGATTTACAGTTGGACTGGAAAAACAGCATGAAACTGCATACAGCATTATGGAAATTAGGTAAGAAAAGTACCTTGCTCGTTTATCCAAATGAAGGGCATGTACTTTCAAAGCTTGAAAATAAAATTGACTTAACAATGAAAGTTAAGCAATGGTTGGATTACTATTTGAAACAAGGAGCTCCAGAGCCTTGGTTAGAGTAGTTATGTTGAATTAATTAGTAAAGGTGTCGCGTTTAGCGACACCTTTTTTAAAGTTAGTGAATTCTGTACAATTCTTTCGCACATGTAGCATCATTTAGGTTATCTTTTCCAAATGCTTGCTTCACTTCTCCTTGGTATACCATTGTACACAAAGGCCCAAATTCCGTACTACAGGATACGGGAATTTCACAAGGACTTGGTGTGTCAATCCATCCTGTTTGTGGTGCTAATACTAAATTATCCGTGTTCTGAGACGCGTAAGCTCCCATAATAGCCAAAGCAAAAACAGCTAATGACATTCCGATTTTTAAAAACTTAGTTTTCATATTTAATAAATTTATGGTTGTGTTCTACTCTTTTAACAGGTTTTCGAACTTCCCCTGATACTGGCCACGTATATCTTTAGTAATTTAGTTTGAAATAGGTAGGTTTTAGTTTACCAATTATCAAGTGATTGCTAGTTAAACCTACTAGTAAATTATTATATATTTTAAATGTTTTTATCTCTTCGTTTTTGTAATGATACAGGTAAAAGCTAAATTCATAAGTACTGTTGTCAATATTATAAACATCAATAATAGAGGCTTGTTTTGCTATGTTTTCGGATTCATATTTGCCGAGTCTATTTGATTTTATAAATAGATATTTGCTTTCCGTGGCAGCATATATATTAACCGTTGTAGGTTGCTTAGCAAGTTTTTTTTGCTGGCTTTTTTTCATGTAAGCAAATTCCAGAGGTGCTTGCCTTAAGGTGTCAATAGTATTGTTGATTTCAATAGTGTTGAGGTTTTTATCAGTTGTAATAAATTCGTTTCGATAGTAATATGTATAAATCACTTTTTTTAACTTGATGTTGTAAAGTAGCATTCCGTCTGCATCGAAAATTCCGTCTAAGTTCTTTTGGAGAACATTTTTATCTCCGATACTCTGATAGTGTAAGTCTTTGTTTAAGATATTTAGATCGTATTCATTTGAGTTCGTTTTGTGTTGTCTTATTAAAAATAGATCTTCAGTGATTGGTTCAAATAGTGAGAAGTGTCGATTTGGTTTGATTTCTTCTGTTGTTGTCCAGTTCTCAATATTTCCTTTGTAGATAATTGGTATAGTTCCATCAACCATATAAAAAAATGGTGAATTAATTTTTATCTGAATGGCGGCAAAAGGGTGTTTTTTTGAAGTTGTAATTTCAATTCTTTTGATACTTGTTTTCTGGGTTGCGGTATCGAACTCCACAATGTGTAATGGGGCGGTAGCGTTACCTAAAATCACTTTGCCATTGTGAAAACCTGCAATGTAGTATGAGTTGTATGGTAATGGAAATCCTTTCAGCGCTGTAATAGGATGGTGTGGATATCTTCTAATGAAGGCATTATTGCGATGCATTTCATTTTCAGAACATTTATAAAGTATAATTACAAGTATTGTGGTAAGAATACCTGTAACAACCAAATATGATACCTGCTTTCTTGCAGTATATTGTTCAGTTGTATCTAGAATAAATCCTAGACCGCCCATGGCAACGAAAATAAAATTAAAAAATAGATGTTGCTCCCAGTTCATTTCCGAGAGAATCCCACCACAAGAGCAAGGGATGAAATCGCTGTAATTTAATATTATAATGATGTAGGAAGAAAACATCACCATTAATCCGAAAGCAAGAAGTAACCCGATGTATCGAATTCTTGGAAGTAGCATTATAAGCGCCACCACAATTTCAATAGTAGGAATTAAAACAGCGATTGTACTTGCGTAAGCACTTAATAATGGAGATTGCCCTAATTGAATTTTGAATGCTTCAAAATCTAATATTTTACTAACTGCAGCATAAATAAATAGGAAAATGTATAAATATGTGATTGCTGTGACTAGTATTGTTTTGGAATTGTTTTTCATTTTAATTTATTTTACCATTTGATTTAGTAAAATTCTGAAATACAATTAGATACTACATGTTTTATAGGGATTTTAGCTTGTTCAAAAAGAAGTTGCAGTATCTCATGTTCTTCTTTTTAGCTCACTAGGAGGGTAGTTATACGCTTTTTTGAAGGCTTTGGAGAAGTTTGTGTAATCATTAAAGCCACACATGTAAGCAATTTCTTTTAAAGGAATAGTTGTTTGCTGTATAATGGAGTGTGCTTGTTTTAATCGTTCTTCGTTATAAAATTTATAGATGCTGGTTTTAAAGAAATGTCTAAAACCATCTTTTAACTTAAATTCATTTGTACCAAATAATTTCGAAAGTTGTTTTAAGGTTGGTAAAGGTTCTTCTAGGTGTTTCATTATATACTCATAAACCTCTTGAATAATAATTGCATCAGATTTTCTAGGTGTCGTGTTTGAATTACCAACAGTAATGTCTTGAAGAACCGTAGTTACAGTTGAGATGAATAAATTATCGGTATTTACTAATCGATACACTGTGCAGAAGAAAGGCGCCAACTGTTTTTGATTATCTACAAATATAAGTTGAATTGTCTTTTGGTATTTTTCGTCATGCTTCATTTCTTTTTTTATTAGATTTAGAATGGGGAATGATCTTTCTGATAGAATGTCAGTTATTTTCATCTTTAGTAGTACGTCTTCGCTATAGTGTAAGAACATTGGCATATTTGGACTGAAACTTACAATTTTAAAATCAGCATTTAGAATTAGGGTTACTTGAATTAAATTTTGATAAGTATAATGCGGATTAACATAGCCGGATTTTAGTATGATGTCTTTCATTTTACCAGCTAACGAATTAAGTGTTTTAGCAATATTTCCTAATTCGTTATTTTCAATTTCTTCAATTCTAAATGATATGTTTCCAGTTGCCATCTCGAATAGCATTTGGTACATGTTTTTGATTATATTTCGTTCTTCGTTTGAAATCATTTTTTATGAAATTGAATTTTATTGTTGCTGTTTAAAATTCAAAATTAGAGCAAAGATTTACTTGAAACTAAAGTTGTAGTGTTCAATTCGGGAATTGAATAGGGCTTTTTAGTGCTACTTATTCCTTATAATTACTATTTTTTACTGGTAATCTTCGGTTCTTTTTCCGATATTATGTTTTTATTTTAGTAAGATTGATTTGATAGTTTTTGTTTTAAAATTATCATATCTTCACTCACCTTTCTATCAAGAATTTTCGCATATTGTTGCGTTGTTCTTAAGCTAGAGTGCCCAAGCATTTTACTAACACTTTCCATGGGAACACCATTTGCTAAAGTTACAGTTGTGGCGAAGGTGTGCCTTGAACTGTGAAATGTTAATTCTTTGTTTATACCACATATATCTGCAACTTCTTTCAAGTAACTATTCATCTTTTGGTTTGATAAAATGGGTAATAAGGCATTAGAAGTAACACACGTTAGGTTGGTTTTATATTTTTCAATTATTGCTTCTGCAATTGGCAGTAGGGGAATGTTTGAACGGACTTTAGTTTTTTGACGGTGTGTGAAAATCCATTTTGTTCCATCGATACCTATTGATATATTATCTGTCGTTAGCTTTAGAATGTCTATGTATGCTAACCCTGTAAAACAAGCAAATAAGTAGATGTCGCGCACTAGTTCAAGTCGTTTGATTACTAAGTTCTTATTATACATAATTTCTAATTCTTCTTTATTTAATATTTCTTTTTCTACAGGAGTGATTTTTGCCTTGTATTTTATCATTGGATTTCTTTCTATTAACTCGTTGTTGTAACAATCCTGGATTATTTTTCCAAAATTTCTAACATATTTTATAGTCGAATTATTATTGCAGTTTTTTACAGTTCTTAGAAAGAAATCAAAATCATTAATAAAAACAATATTTACTTTTTCAACATCAAAGTCTTTTGATTTGTGTTTTTTTATTAAAAATTCCTGGATATGTTTTAAGGTTGTTCTAAATTTTTTGAGCGTATTTATGGAGTATTGGTTTGGAATTAACGATTCCATTCGATCGTTATGTTGTTTAAATATTGAAATTAAAGTAGATAGTTCATTGTCTTTGCCCAAGAATGTATTTTTGAATTCATTAATTTCTACTTTATTATATTTAAGGATTAAGAATCGTTCGGTTTCATATACTTTAAATTTTAGATGATCAAGATGACTATTGATTAACCTAGCTTCCTCTGAATGACCTTTTATTCTTCCAGCTGTTGGAGACCATTTTGATTTATCAACATGTTTACCTGTAAGGATTTCTATTCTTTTACCACAAATAGTAATTCTTAGATATATTGGTATAAGACCATTTTTTAGTGCTCTTGAACTCTTTGCATGAAATAGGATAGAGATTTTGTTTGACATAGTCCGATGAATTAAATGATTACTAAATTTATGTTTTGATTTAGAATCACACAAGATGTTCATATTTTGGACTCCTTGTGTTCATAGGCTTTGAGAGTAAATTCGGGGACATTTTTATTAGATTTAAATTTGTCCCCGAATTCGTCCCCTTATAGCTTATGTTTAATCGTCAAATTTTGATAGCGTGTAAAAGCAAAAAGCCTATAAATCATAGGATTTATAGGCTTTTGATATACTTTGATAAGTAAAAAGTGGAGTCGCCGAGAATCGAACTCGGGTCCAAACAAGCAATCGAAGAGCTTTCTACACGCTTAGTTTCCTCTTGAATTTTCGACCAAAAGCAAGGCTGGAAACCGCCACTTTTAGCTTAGCTTTACCGGTTCAATACGGATTTAAAGCATTACCGTATCTAGGTTTACTTTTACGGTTCTCCAAATCCAACCGCCATAAACCAAGGCTTTTGTGGAGAATCCAGCTTTCCTATCTGATAGGAACTTGGCAAATCTTACTTTAATTCAGATTATGCAGCTAAAGCGTAATTATTTTCGCCGTTTATAGGTTTGTACATCTGGATTTACGAGCTAAATATACAACGCTCGACGTGCTTACTAACCAATTCCACTCGCTGTCAAAACCAGTCGACCCCAAATAGTAAAGTTAATTTCAATAGTTACCCATCAAAATGTGAGCCAAAAGTACTATGAAAAATCGAAATAAAAAAACGTTTGCAAAAACTCTTGCAAAAAGTTATATTTGTAACATAACTAGAAGGTTTAGTTATAATAAAAGAAAATGAATATGAAATTTGGAATCATCAAAGAGCGTAAAACCCCGCCAGACAGAAGAGTTGTTTTTACACCTGAAGAGTTAAAGCGTTTGCATTCAGAACATCCCGAAGCTCAAATAAAGGTAGAATCATCTGATATTAGAGTTTATGAAGACAGTCAATACACCGAAGCGGGTATTGAAGTTTCATCTGATATGACGGATTGCGACGTGCTTTTTGGTGTAAAAGAGGTGCCTATTGCTGCTTTGATTCCAAACAAAAAATATTTTTTCTTTTCGCACACCATCAAGAAACAACCTTACAATAGAGATCTATTGCGTGCTATTTTAGAGAAAAACATTGAATTGTATGATCACGAAACAATTGTAGATGCAAACAATAAAAGACTGATTGGTTTTGGAAGATACGCTGGAATTGTTGGTGCTTACAACGGAATTAGAGGTTTTGGAATTAAATATGATTTATTCGTATTACCAAAAGCAGAAACCTTAAATACAAAAGATGATTTAATTGCGCGCTTAAGACGTCAAACCTTGCCTAATATTAAGATTGTATTGACCGGACGAGGAAAAGTAGCAATGGGCTCGAAAGAAATACTAGACGGAATGAAGATTAAAGAAGTTGCTTTAGCGGATTTCTTAACTAAAAAATATTCTGAAGCAGTTTATACACAAATCGATACGTTAGACTACAACAAACGTAAAGATGGAAAAGAAGCTACTAAACAAGATTTTTATCAAAATCCAGAAGAATATGTTTCTGATTTTGAAAAATTCACAAAAGTTTCTGACATTTTTATGGCAGGTCATTTCCACGGAAACAATTCGCCTGACATTTTGACTAAAGATATGTTGCGCGCACCCGACAATAAAATTCAAGTTGTGGCTGATATATCATGTGATGTTGATGGTCCAATAGCTTGTACTACAAAAGCGTCTACGATTGCAGATCCGTTCTTTGGGTATTTACCAAGTGAACATAAAGAAGTATCCTATACACATCCAGCTTCAATTATGGTAATGTCAGTTGATAATTTGCCTTGCGAATTACCAAGAGATGCGAGCGAAGGTTTTGGAGAAACGTTTATGGAACACGTAATACCTGCTTTTTTCAACGACGATAAAGATGGGATTTTAGCGCGAGCTAAAATGACTGAAAACGGAAAATTAACACCTCGTTTTGCTTACCTACAAAATTATGTAGATGGAAAATAAGATGCAATAGCGAAAATGTGATATTCAAATCCCGATTTACGTCGGGATTTTTTTTTGCTTCTTCGTCGGTTCACTAAGGCTTAATTATTTTTGAAGCTAAAAATAGTTTAATTCTAATTTTCTAAAAGCCCGAATAAATGTATATTTAGCAATTATTTTAGATGAAATTCATTTGAACAAACGCTAATCCCTTAATTATGAGTGCAAGTCCAATTAAAACAAATTATCCAGCATTATACACGCTAATCACTGTGTTTTTCTTCTGGGGATTTATCGCTGCCGGAAACAGTATTTTTATTCCATTTTGTAAAAGCTATTTTTCATTGGACCAATTTCAATCGCAATTGGTTGATTTTGCTTTTTATACGGCTTATTATGTGGGTGCTTTGTTATTATTTGCATTGGGCGATCTGTCGGGTAAAGATATAGTAGGGAAGTGGGGCTATAAAAAAAGTATTGTTTATGGTTTATTGTTTTCAGCATTAGGAGCTGGCGCGATGATTATAGCGGTTGAAGCAAGTGTTTACACCGGTATGTTAGTGGGATTATTCATCGTAGCCTTAGGATTTTCATTGCAACAAACAGCTGCAAATCCATTCGCAATTTTATTAGGTGATCCAAAAACTGGAGCTAGTAGAGTAAATCTTGGTGGCGGCATTAATTCGTTTGGAACTACAATTGGACCAATAGTAGTAGCATTAGCTTTGTTCGGAACAGCGGAGTCGATCACAGATGACCAAATAAAAGCCTTAGAGTTAAGCAAAGTAGTGTTGTTATATATTTGTGTAGGTTTATTATTCGTGGGCGCTGCTGGTTTGTTTTACTTTTCTAAGAAAGTGCCAAGTGGCGTGGAGAACGAACCAATGGAAAAAGCAAATAAAGCCTTACGAACTTTGGTAGTAATGACGGTTTTATTAGCCGTGATGTTTACGCCAGTATTCCAGAGTTATAAAAGTGATGCTGCTTTAAAAATTGAAAAGTTAGAAACAGAAATTTCCTCATTCGAAGCAGCCGGTAAATTATTAGATCAGCCATTAGTTGATTTTAATAGCACAATTTTAACAAAGCAGGAAGAGGTAAGATCCCTAAAAGAACCGTTAGAACGAAGCAGAATGTATTGGCTTTCGGGAGCGTTATTGGTTGTTGTGGGAGGATTGATGTTTTCTTATACTGCTGCCAGAAAGAAGTCGGAAGGTTGGGGAGCAATGCAATATCCACAATTGGTTTTGGGAATGTTAGCGATTTTTACTTATGTTGGAGTTGAGGTTGCTATCGGAAGTAATTTAGGGGAATTATTGAAGTTAGATGAATTCGGAGGTTTACAATCGTCTGAAATTGCTCCTTATATTTCTATGTATTGGGGAAGTTTGATGATTGGACGTTGGGCCGGAGCTATCAGTGTTTTCAATCTGCAAGGAATGAAAAAGACGATTGCGTTAATTGTTGTTCCGTTAATTGCGTTTGGTGTTATTTTAGGCGTAAATATTATTTCAGGTAAAGATATGAAGCCTTTGTATTATTATATTGTTTGTGTAATTGTTCAAATTATAGCTTTCTTTTTTAGTAAAGATAAACCAGCTAGAACTTTAATTATATTCGGTGCTTTTGGTGTTACTGCCATGTTAATTGGTTTGTTTACAACAGGAACGACAGCGATTTATGCCTTTTTAGCTGGTGGATTAGCATGTAGTATTATGTGGCCTTCAATTTTTAGTTTGTCTATTATTGGTTTAGGGAAATATACTTCGCAAGGATCGGCTTTCTTGGTAATGATGATTTTAGGAGGAGGAATTATTCCACCAATTCAAGGTAAATTATCTGATATTATTGGTATTCATCAATCCTATATTATTGCAGTGGTTTGTTTCGCTTATTTAACGCTTTTTGCTGTTTTAGTAAAAGGAATTCTGAAAAAACAAAATATCGATGTGGATGCGATAGAAGCGTAATTAAAGTGTTAAGTACTTAGTATTGAGTTTTTATAAGATAAAAAAAACTCCTAATGAAATTAAATTTTCTTTCGGAGTTTTGCTTTTTATATAAATAGTTGGCTAATTAGCCCTGATGGAATTGTAAATCCTTGCCTTTTTTTGGCAAGATTGCAACGAACAGCAGGAATATGGAAACCAAAAAATGCGCAAGCCATTCGCTTCTAAAGTATATTAAAAGCTAATTTTTTAAATATTTCAAGGGAAATAATAACATGCCAAAACATTCGCCATGTTCTTTTCCAGTGTGTTTGTGATGCATTTTATGTGCTCTTCTTACGGCTCTAGAATAACGGCTGTTTGCATTTCTAAATAATTTAAAACGTTGGTGAATAAAAATATCGTGTACAAAGAAGTAGGCAATACCATAAGCTAAGATTCCTAAACCAATGGCTAATCCATAAATAAAGATGTCATATTGCCAAAGTAAGAAACAACCGATACTTACGAGTGCATAAATGATGAAAAAAGCATCGTTGCGCTCAAACCACGAGTCGTGATCCTTTTTATGATGATCTTCGTGCAAAACCCACAAAAAGCCGTGCATAATGTATTTGTGACTGAACCAAGCCATAAATTCCATGAAGCAAAAAGTTGTGATAAAAACTAAGAGATGTAACCACATAATAGTATAAATTTCAATAATTAAATTTGGACTTCAGTTTTATAATTTTTATAGAATATTCAAACGATAATTTAAATAGCATCTAGCTAATAAACTTGCTTTTTGATAATTTGGAACGCGAATTCGAGTGTTTTTGATTTCCAAAGATGGCGTTTTTTTCAATTTACTTAATAACTTTTTGTAGTAAATATAAGCTGTGTAAACACCAAATTTTGCTTCTAAGGGTAAATTCTGAATTCCTTCGAATCCGGCATCAAAGTCGGCCTGAATTTCGCCAATGATTTGTTGTTTGCTCGCTTCATCCAAACGCGTTAAATCGGTATTTGGGAAATAAGTTCTGCTTAAATCTTCGAAATCTGCTTTTAAATCGCGTAAGAAATTTACTTTTTGGAAAGCAGATCCCAAACGCATTGCGCTGTGTTTTAATTCTTCGTACTTAGCATCATCGCCATTTACGAAAACTTTTAAACACATTAAACCTACAACATCAGCCGAACCGTAAATGTATTCATTGTATTCTTCAACTGTAGTATAAACCGATTTTGAAAGATCTAATCGCATGCTTTTCATAAAAGAATTCACCATTTCCATAGGAATGTTGTATTTGTTTACGGTATGCTGAAAAGAATTCAAAATGGGATTTAGACTTATTTTCTGAGCTATTGCTAGACTTAGATCGTTTTCAAATTGTGAAAATAATGCTTCTTTATCATAATCATGAAAGCTATCTACGATTTCGTCTGCAAAGCGCACGAATCCATAAATATTATAGATGTCTTGGCGAATGCTAGGCGCTAACATTTTTACAGCCGACGAAAAAGAAGTGCTGTAAGCTTTTGTTACTTTTACGCTGCAATCGAAAGATACGTTGTCAAATATAGATTTCATAATTATTGGTACTTTTCTATTAAATCGGAAACTAATTTTCCCGAAATCAAAGCTGGAGGAACACCTGGTCCCGGCACAGTTAATTGTCCAGTAAAATAGAGGTTTTCTACTTTTTTACTTTTCAATTTAGGTCTTAAAAAGGCTGTTTGCAATAAGGTATTTGCCATACCATAAGCATTTCCTTGATATGAATTATAGTCTTTTTTAAAATCATTCACACAGAACGATTCTTTAAAGATAATATTATTTTTTACTTTTTGATTGGTAAGTTTCTCTAAACGCGTAATTATTTTCTCGAAGTAAAGTTCTCTTAGTTCTTGAGTGTCTTCTAATCCTGGTGCTAATGGAATTAAAAAGATTCCTGCTTCCTTGCCTTCTGGTGCCGAACTTGCATCTGTTTTAGATGGAAAACTCGCGTAAAACAATGGATTTTCTGGCCATTTTGGATTGTCATAAATTGCTTCGGCATGGACATCAAAATCTACATCAAAGAATAACGAATGATGTTCAACGTTGTCTATTTTTTTATCAAATCCAACATAAAATAGGAGAGAAGAAGGTGCAAATGTTTTCTTTTCCCAATAATTTTCAGAATACTGACGGAAGTTTTTGTCTAACAATGTCTCCGAATGATGGTAATCCGCGCCACTTAAAACTACATCAGCTGCAACGATTTTGTTATTCACTAAGATCCCAGAAGCTTTTCCGTTCGTAACGTCTATTTTTTCAACATTAGCATTGGTTTCGATTTTTACACCCAATTCTTTTGCTAAGGCTTCCATTGCTAAAACTACCGAGTACATTCCGTTTTTAGGATGCCAAGTTCCTAAACCAAAGTCGGCAAAGTTCATGAAGTTATAAAATGAAGGTGTATCGCTTGGTTTTGCTCCTAAAAACAAGACCGGAAACTCTAAAATCTGAACTAATTTTGTGTTTTTAAATCTTTTACGTACATCTTTTTTGATATTACTAAAAAACTGATTCACTTTCATGGCGGTTTCAACCGTAATTAATTCCAAAGGAGATTCTCCTGGACGATATACTAAATCTTTAATGGCAATATCATAATTACTTTTGGCTATAGCCATAAATTGCTCTAATTGCTGGCCACTACCTTTTTCAATTGTTTCAAATGTTGCTACAATTTCAGGTAAATTATCTGCAATCGTAACAAAATCTAATTCGCCAAAATACACTTGGTAAGCTGGTGAAAGTTTAATTAACTCGTAATAATCGGATGGTTTTTTATTGAAATCCCCAAAAAAACGTTCAAATACATCAGGCATCCAATACCATGTTGGACCAATGTCAAAGGTAAAACCCTCTTTTTTTAGTTGACGTGCTCTTCCTCCGATTGTTGCGTTTTTTTCGTAGATAGTTACTTCATTTCCAGCTTTAGCTAAATAGCAAGCAGCTGATAATGCAGAAAAACCTGAACCTATAATGGCTATTTTTTTATTCACGGGGTCTAATTTTGTTTTATAAAAATAATATTAAAGTTAAAAACACCAAAACTTATTTAAAAGCTTGCTGTTAATTCTTCTATACTATTAAAGATATGTATGTTTTCAAATTTTGTTTTATGCTCAATATACTCTGTCATTCTACCTAAAAGCAAAATTTCATGTTTGGTATTGTCTAATAGATTCGTCTGCAATTCGGTGATGTAATTATTTACTTCTTCCTGATTGGGTTCAACGGTTAAATAGCTTAAAAAAGTTATTTTTTCGAATGAATTCTTTAGGTCCATCAAACTAGTTGTTGGAATACTTTCGCCCAAATAAATAGTTTGGTAACCATTTAGTAGAATCTCATAATTTAGATACATTAATCCAAGTTCATGTATTTCATTTAAAGGTAAGAATAAAACAAATACTTTGTCTGTTTTTGTAGGTTCTAAAATCTGAACTTTCTCGGTATTGATCAATAATTTTTGTTTGATTAAATACGTAATGAAATGTTCATGAGCGGGAGTAATGGTTTCTGTTTGCCATAAGAATCCTAACTCTTGCATCAAAGGGATGAATACCGTGTAAAAAACTTCTCTAAATGTCTTTTCGTTTAACAGTTGATTATACGTCTGAAAAAACAAAGACTGATCGAAATTCATCATCGCCATTTTGAAAGTACTAATCGCATGATTTTTCGCACTTTTCTCAGAGATGATATCATTTGCTAACTTATTCATTTCTATTTGGTCTAAAGTCGCGATTTTCGAGATTTTATAACCATAGTTATGAAGCAGCACGATATTCAGCAATTTTTGCAAATTTCGGATGTCGTAAGAACGAATGTTGGTGTCAGAGCGCATTGGTTCTAAAACATTATATCTTTTTTCCCAAATACGAATCGTATGTGCCTTTATACCTGATAGGTTTTCTAAGTCCTTGATACTAAAAACATTCTTAACATTGTTCATCATTTCTTTATTTTGGTTAAACAAAAGTAATCAAAAAAAGAGACAAAACTAATTTTACGGTCAGAAATGTTTAATAATAAGTCGGAAAAGGTAAACAAAATAGGTTTTTGCTAATTTTTAAGGCTTAAAATAGGTAATATTGTTTAGTTACAATTTAAAAATAAAGTCACACTATAGGAGTAAGGAATAGATTTTGGTTATCTTTTCAAACTAAAATGTCCTTTAACAATTCTTCCATCTTCTAATTTTATAGAATACCAATAATCAGTCGACGGTAAAAGTTTTCCATTAAAATTTCCATCCCAACCTTCTTCGGTTGGATTAATTTGTTTCAGCAACTTTCCGTAACGATCAAAGTTATATATAATAGTATTTGCATTTAGTCTTGCATTGGCTCCTTTAATATTCCAAGTGTCGTTGAATCCATCTCCATTTGGAGTTAAATAATTCGCAACACCCAAAATGCTAACTTCTTTCGTTGTTATGCCACAACCATTTAAATCTTTTACAAAAATAGTGTAAACGCCAGCTTCTAGACGTAAAAATAATTGCTAGATTGATAATTCAAATTATCCATACTAAAAACATAATCTCCTAGACCTGAAACAAAAATAATAAGGGAATTGGCATTTAATAACTCGGCGATTTCTATATTGTTTATAGTGGCAATATCGGAAGCGGTAACATTAATTGTTCGGGTTCTACTGGAAACAATTGAATTAGATACTTGAAGCGAATAAGCGCCTTCATGTATCCACTAAAGTTGCACAGACCGTATTAGTTTGTATTGCACTACTTATTAATGCTACTGTACTGCGGTTTTTAAATCTAATAGCAGTACAACTTCCAAAATACCAACTATTAGCTTCTCCTTGTGAGTGTGAGGAAAAAAAATGTTAATAAACTATAAACTATAAAATTTTTCAAGATTTTCTTATATAAACTCCATATTACGAACCAGTCATCACTATTAAAATTTCCAAATCGAATTATACTTTGATTTTAATGAAGTAACTAGAAAATTACTTATCATTTTATGATATAATAAAGTTTCTGATTTTGTTCCATCATCAAAATATTTAATTAAAATAGCTATTAAACATTTCTTGTTTCTACATTCAAGGTTATAGATTATTCTCTATTCTTGCGTTTTCTACTTCTTCAACTATTTTTTCTCGATTTTTATTTGCTCCTATCACAAATAATATTCCAATAAAAAAAACAATACAGACAATAACCAAACCGCCTTTTCTGTCTTTTGTAAAATCTCTTCTTAAAAAATTTCGTGGTTTTATAAACAAGTAATAATTTAAAAACCATATAACAAACGTAAATGATAATATCCAAAATTTATAATTTGCACCCAGATTTACGGAAGTAGATACTTTAAAAAAGTAAATCGATTCCATAATTGCAAATAGAGTAAAGCACACAAAGAAAGTACTTGCTAATGAAGTAGAAATTAAAGACATTTTGTGCCCTTCTTTCGCAAAGTCTCTAAACACCCAATACAAACGAAATAGAAAATAATTATATTGCTTCATTTTTTAGTTTTTGAGGTACTGGAAACATTTGTTATTTTTGTTATGTAAGAGAAAGTGTAGAGTTCACATATTAAAAAAAAATCTAAATCAACTTTTGAACTAAAGTATAAGTGAGTTTGTTTTTTTTATATTATTTATAACAAATAAAAGGGTTGCTAGGAGAAGTTTTAAAAAGCAAATTATTATTTTATTGTTACATATTCTAAAAGTTTAACTGATAAAACTTTTACTAAAGGACACTCATTAGTATCATCATTCATACTATGAATAAGATAAACCTTGTTTTATTTATAAATATAAAACCAATTATAAGTTCCAAAATATACTTCTTCGTCAATTTTTTCAGTTTTTTTTCGTAATGCTATTAATTTCTCAATATTTTTTATACATATTTTTGCTTTATCTTCACTCTCAAAAAAAAACTCCAACAAATAGGTTTCACTTAAAAAAGTACCATTATTTAAATAACTGGAATATATTAATGCATTAAAATCTTCAAAAATAGTTGATTTTGTTTTTTTACAATAATTTTTTAATAAATAGGGTATTTGAGCCTTTGAAAAACCTTCATCCACTAATTGTAAATGTTTGTATTTATGTTCCGTCTTTACAATTTCTTTACATATTTCAATTTCTTTTATTTGTTTATTAATATCATAAACTATTGAATTTTCAAAATTAACATATAATTTATTACCACTAAATATTGTGTCTGTTTTTATTTGTGAATTTATACAAACTGAAAAAAAAAGAAAAAAAAGATTGAAAATTACTTTCATATTTTTTAGTTTTTGAGGTACTGGAAACATCTGTTATCTTTGTTATGTAACAGAAGGTGTAGAGTTCACATATTAAAAAAAAATCTAAATCAACTTTTGAACTAAAGTATAAGTCAGTTTGTTTTTTTTTTACAGAAAAGACAGGATTGATTTTGGTTCTATAAAGTTTCAGAACTATACTTAATTATGTACGAAAAGTGACCATGGAGGGATTTGAACCCTCACGCCCTTGCGAGCACCACCCCCTCAAGATGGCGAGTCTACCGTTTCTCCACATGGCCTTAAATGAAAAAAAGTTAAGCGAATGCTTAACTTTTTTTCTTGTGACCTGGCTGGGGTTCGAACCCAGGACCCCATCATTAAAAGTGATGTGCTCTACCAGCTGAGCTACCAAGTCGGTGCATTCAAAAAAACATAAAGTAGTGACCTGGCTGGGGTTCGAACCCAGGACCCCATCATTAAAAGTGATGTGCTCTACCAGCTGAGCTACCAAGTCATTTTCTTTCCTTGAATGCGGGTGCAAATATATAAACATTTATTTATTCTACAAGCATTATTTAGTTTAAATTTGTCTTTTTTTACGATTAATTTGTTAACTCTTTAATTTTTAGGAGATTATTTATTTATGAAAATAGTGTTATTAGGTTATATGGGAAGCGGAAAGAGCGCAATAGGTAGTTTATTGTCACAAAAACTACAAATCTCTTTTTATGATTTGGACAATGAAATTGAAAAAATAGAGCAAATTGCTATTTCAGAAATTTTCAAAACAAAGGGTGAAATATATTTTAGAAAGAAGGAAAATGAAGTTTTAAAGGCGATTTTAGCTTTAGAGCAAGATTTTGTTTTGAGTTTAGGAGGAGGAACACCTTGTTATTATAACAATATTGAGTTGCTAAAAGCGGCTGGTCTTTCATCTTATTATCTTAAAGCTACTACAGATACTTTAGTGAAGCGTTTAATGGATGAAAAAAATTCTCGTCCGTTATTGCATAACCAAGACGAGAATTCGTTAAAAGATTTTATAAACAAGCATTTGTTCGATCGCAATTATTATTATCATCAAGCCACTAAAATTGTGAATGTCGATGATAAAACAATAGAGGAGATTTCAAATGAGATTAGTGATGCGCTAACTTAGATAAGCATAAGAGTTATCGCCTTCAAAAACCACCTGAATATGTTCATGTAATGAAGTTGATAATGATATTCCTTTAAAGTCTGCTTTAACGGGATATTTTTTGTGATTTCTATCTACTAGAACAGCTGTCTTAAATTTGCTCAGCGGGACTTCTAAAAAGTGTTTTACACCGTATATTAGTGTTGTTCCTGAATTAAGCACATCGTCAATTAAAACCAGCCCCTTGTTTTGATACGCTTCTTTAGGTATAGAAGTTGTAATTGCTTCTTGCGGGTTTTGTTTGTTGATTTTAACTTCGCACAACGTAATTTTTAAATCCGAAATTTCGTTTAATTCTTTTGCAATCTTTTCGGCAAAAGTATAGCCGTTGCTTGCAATTCCTGCTAAAATTACTTCTTCTTCATTGATGAAGGTCTCATAAATTTGGTAGGCAATTCGCTTGGTTTTATGTGATATTTCTTTGTGTGTTAATATTATGTTTTCCATTTGTGTTGTTATTTGGAGTCAAAGATAAAAAACAGTTCTTTGTTTTGTCGTGGTTTAATTGAATTATGTGCTCTTTCTAAAACCCGAATTTTGAATTTAGGCGAAAACAGGTCTAGATATTCATCTTCTGAACCTCCAAACGGTGGTCCTTCCGCTGTTAAAGGGAAATCGAACAACAACCCAACTATCTTTCCATGCGGAGCTAGAATTTCTTGCATTTTTTCGGCATATTCACTTCTTAGTTTTGGAGGCAAAGCGCAAAAAAATGTTTGTTCGATAACTAAATCAAATTTTTCATCCAAATTAAAGAAGTCATCATGAATTAAGTTCGATTTAAATTCAGGGTTTCTTTGAGCAATAGTTTGAAGGGGTGAAGGAGCAATGTCAATCACATGAACATTTTTAAAACCATTGTTAACCAAATAATCAAATTCATGGCCATTACCAGCGCCAGGAATCAGAATTTTTAGTTCTTTGTTTTTTATTTGGTCAATATAATCTTTCAAAGGTGTTGTAATCGCACCTGCATCCCAGCCCGTTTCTCCCTTTTGATAGCGTTCTTCCCAGTAATTCATTTTATTCTTTTTCTTTATCTTCCGTTTCGTCGGATTCCCAAAGATAATCATCTATTTCTCGACGTTCTTTTTTAGTTGGTCTTCCCGTGCCGTTAGCTCTATAATGTTCTTTCGAAAGTTTTAATAATTCCAAATGTTCGAAGGCTTCTTTAGGTGTTTCATCTTTTCTGTACATGTCAACTAACTTGGCTCCTAATCTGTTCAATGGAATTTCTAAAACCGTTAGTTTGTAGTTGATTTGGTCTTTTCTTAGGGTTATTTTATCCGACGGAAATACTTCGCGAGAAGCTTTCGCAACCTGACCGTTTACTGTAAAATGTCCTTTTTTTGCAGCTTCTGTAGCGATACTTCTCGTTTTGTAGTAACGGATGCACCATAAATATTTATCAATTCTCATATTATTTCTAAAATCCGTGTTAATATATCTACAAAAATAAATGAAAATTGTATCTTGCGCCCTATAAATTTTATAATAATGAAAAGTGTTTTTAAAATAGCTCTATTAGTTGTAGGAATTACAACTTTATTCTCTTGTAATAAGTCGGATGATGTTTCTATTACTCCACCTAGACCTTATAGTGAAGTTTATGAGGAAGATAAAATAAAAATTAAAGACTTTTTAGACACTCATTATGTCACTGTAGATGCTGATTTCAATACTACTTTTACGCAAATTCCTGCAGGCGGTACGCAACAATCAATTTTTGAAATGCCAGAGTTGGAATTTAAAGATGTTGAAGCGAACGATATAACTTACAGATTGTATTATTTAAAATTAAGAGAAGGTTCTGGAGTAAATCCTACACGTGTTGATTCTGCGTTTGTATCTTATAAAGGAAATACTTTTATGAAAACTACTGCTGCAGGTGTTGATACTTATACACAAAATGTATTTGAGTTCGCACAATCTCCAGAGTGGGAGACTTTGGATGGTGTAATAAGAGGTTGGGGAGAAATTATTCCGGAATTCAAAACAGGAACTTATACTTCTAACAGTGACGGTACAATTTCTTTTGATGATTATGGGGCAGGAGTTATGTTTATTCCGTCTGGTCTAGGATATTTTAATCTTCCTAGACCAAGTATTCCGGTCTATGCACCTTTAATATTTAACTTTAAGTTATACAATCAAAGATATAGAGATCACGATGGTGATGGAATATTGTCTAAAGATGAATATGGAGATTTTAATGGGATAGCAACGGATACAGACGGAGATGGAATTCCGGATTACTTAGATCCAGATGATGATGGTGATGGATATTTAACAAAATTTGAAATTAGAAAGCCTTTGCCGTTATTAACAGGTCAAGGAACAAGTTTAATATACCCATTTAATCCTATTGTAGATGATCCATTGACTACAGGAGTTGATGAATCAGAACCAAAAGGAATTCCAGATGCTTCGGGAGATGGAACTACTCCAACAAGGTTGAGACGTCATCTTGATAGAAATGCGAAGCCACCTTATAATAATTATTAACGGAGGTTATATATAAATATAAATCCCAAATTCAATTTGATTGAATTTGGGATTTTTTTTGCTTTAAACTGAATTAAATATTTTTTTGTCAGGCTATTAATGATTTATATTTTTTGATATTCATTGAGATTCTTTAATTAGAATCACCAAAAAATAATAGTGGATAGTTTTGTCCATTATTAAAAAATTATTTATCTTTGTGCCATAGAAAAAATCTTTATGTTTTCAAAAGCTTGTGAATACGGTATTAAAGCATCTATTTATATTGCGGAACAATCGCAGTTGGATAGGAAAGTGGGCCTGAAAGAGGTTTCGGATGCTATAGAATCGCCTGCCGCTTATACTTCAAAGATATTACAATTGCTATCGCGCCGTGCTATTATAAAGTCGGATAAAGGGCCAACAGGTGGTTTTTCAATGGACAAAAATGATTTTGATAATATAAAGCTGTGTACAATTGTTGAGGCTATAGATGGAAATGATATTTACATAGGTTGCGGCTTAGGATTGAGTAATTGCAATGAAAGGCAACCGTGCCCACTACACAATCAATTTAAGTCGATAAGAAATGAACTTAAAATGATGCTTGAAAACACCACAATAAAATCATTAGCGGAAGATTTCGAGAAAGGCTTAACATTTTTAAAACGATAAAAAAATTTAATTAAATAGAGGATAAAAACATCCAACATAAATATAGTAAATGGAAAATAAAAACATATTTGGCGAGTCGGGAATAATCATTACACTTTTTCTTATTTTAATACCAGTCTTAATTGCAACTGTTATCGTTGTATTAAAAGCATCTTATATATTTAAGAGATATCTAAAGAAAAAAGAAATTGAAAAATTTAATGCTTACTTAAAAGAATTAAATCCTGAAGAAATTATAAAATTAGAGCAACGCAAAAAAGAATTGGAATTTGCACTAAGCAATAATGAATTGGCTGGAAATGCAACTCCTGAAGATCCTAAAGGATTGATAAATAATGTTGCTGAAGTGGAAAGCTTCCGTTTCATCGAACAAAAGAAAAAAGGGCAAGCTCGTCCTTATGTTGAACCAGAGTTAACAAATCTTATTTTATGGTACTTAGGTTGTGCTACTTTTTGGTTGCTTCTAGGAACTACAATAGGTGAATACTTGGGTATAAAATTCGTGGCTCCAGATGTTGATCAGATCAGCTGGTTGAGTTTCGGTAGACTTAGACCCGTTCACACAAATGCAGTATTTTGGGGTTGGGCTTCTCTGGCCATGATGGGTTTAGCTTATTATGTTGTGCCTAGAGTTAGTAATGTTCCTATTGCATGTATTAAAACTGGTTACCGTTCTCTTATCTTGATTAATCTTTCTGTCGTTATTGGAAGTATTTGTCTAATGGCAGGAATTAATAATGGTGGTGGGGAATATAGAGAATACATTTGGCCTGTAATGGCATTATTCGGAATTGGGATAATCATTTCATTAGTCAATTTTATAAAAACAATCGCTAGAAAAACAACTAAGGAGATTTATGTATCAAATTGGTATATTATTGCCTCAATGATGTTTTTATTAGTTATTGCTATTGTAGCCTACTGGCCAACTTGGCAAAATGGATTAGGTGAAACGATTGTTCAAGGTTATTATATGCATCAAGGTGTAGGAATGTGGTTTATGCTTTTTACGCTAGGTTTGATGTATTATTTCTTACCACAACAATTAAATAAACCAATATACTCTTATAGCTTAGGTATTTTAGCTTTCTGGACTCAAATTCTATTTTATACATTAATTGGAACACATCACTTTATTTTTAGTGCAATTCCTTGGTGGCTTCAAACTGTTGCTATTGTAGGAAGTGTGGGAATGGTAATTCCAGTAATTGCGGGAACAACTAACTTCTTAATGACTTTTAAAGGTTCTTGGCATAAGCTTTCAAGCAGTTATACGCTTCCTTTTTACTTAATTGGAATCATATTTTACTTTACAGGTTCATTACAAGGAACAGCAGAAGCATTTCGATTTACAAATTTAGTGTGGCATTTTACCGATTTTACAGTAGCACATTCACACTTAACAATGTACGGAATTATCTGTTTTATGCTTTGGGGATTCATTTATACACTTGTTCCAAGATTAACTGGAAAAGAACCTTCACAAGTATTAGTAGGTGCTCATTTCTGGTTGGCATTAATTGGATTGTTGTTTTATACGTTCCCGCTAATGTACGGTTCAACACTTAGAGGTTTAATGTGGATGGAGGGAAAACCTTTTATTGATAGTGTAGAATTAATGGCTCCTTACTGGTTGTGGCGCGCTATAGGTGGTTCTTTAATGTGGTTATCTCATATTTTATTTGCCTATAATTTTTATGTAATGGTAAGAAGAAAGTTAGAAATAGTGATACCAACAGCACCAAGCGATATTTTAAGAGCAAAACAAGAATTCGACAATCAAGATCTAACTAAATAATATACACCACATGGATTTTTTCGATAATCATAAAAAACTTTTCTCAGCAGCTTTGGCTTTATTTGTGGTATTGACGCTTTTTGTCGCGATCATTCCTGCAATTAACAATCAATTGGATAATGCAACATTACCTAATTACGAACCTTTAACGGAACAAGCACATCAAGGAAAATTAAGTTATATCAGCAACGGTTGTGTTGCTTGTCATACCCAGCAAGTACGAAATGTAGATATGGACAAAGTATGGGGAAGCAGACCAGGAATTGCTTCTGATTATGCTGCCATGACACGAACAGATTTCTGGAGAAATACAGCTACTCTAATGGGAACGGAAAGAACTGGACCAGATTTAACTAATATTGGAGCGCGTCAACCAAGTATGGCGTGGAATTTATTACATCTTTATCAACCAAGAGCAGTTGTAGATAAATCAATAATGCCAGCTTATCCGTGGCTTTTTGAAGTCAAAGATAAAGTAGGTAAAGATGAGGTTGAAGTTATTGTTCCAGATGAATTTCGTAAAGGAATAACTGGTAAAATAGTTGCTAAAAAAGAAGCTATTGAATTAGTTACTTATTTACAGAGTTTAAAACAAACGCCTTTACCAGACGGAAAAGCACCAATGGAATTCTTATATAAGAAAAAAGAAACACCCGTTGCATCAAGTGGAGCAGAAGCAAATCTTCCGGATGGTGGAATGCTTTACACTCAAAATTGTGCAGCATGTCATCAAGCAAATGGTGAAGGATTAAAAGGTGCATTTCCACCATTGAAAGGAAGTTCAATAGTCTTAGGCGATAATTTAGAATTATATGTAGACATTATTATGAAAGGATATGACGCAAATCCTGAATATGCGGTTATGAATGCCGTGGGAACAGATAATAATTTAACGCCAGAAGAAGTAACTGCAATAATCAATCACGAGAAAACGAGTTGGGGAAATGATGCCAAAAAGGTTACGGTTGAAGAAGTGAAAAAATTGATGGATTTAATTAAAAATAACCAATAAAAAGATACAGATATGTCAAATACAGAAATATGGTTGCCAAGTTTAATTACTAAAACACCACAGGAAGGAAGAGCTTTAGCTATTACGATGGCTCGAAAAACTATTGGAGCAATCCAAACTGATCCAGAAAAGCGCAAACAAATGCGACCTGAATATGCAGATGATACTGCCCAATTGATTAGCTCTGCTCAGGTTGTAGCGATTGAATTTCAAACCATTGCAAAAGCAAATAAATATTGGAGAAATGAAAAATAAGATAAAATATTTTTTCTTCTTACTACTTTTCTTTGCCAATCAAATTATTTGGGCTTGTCCTGCCTGTGAAAAACAGCAACCAAAAATTACGCAAGGTTTAACGCATGGCGGTGGTCCAAATAGCAATTGGGATTGGGTAATTATTGCAATAATTGCAGCAATAACGGTTCTAACATTTATTTTTTCATTAAAATATTTGATTAAACCGGGCGAAAAAAATGATGATCATATTAAAGTTTCCATCTTAAACTATGAAATACAATGCAAGAAGATAAAAGTAAAATAGCACTATTTGTGGACGATGATTTACAACCGATCGCTGAATTGGTGGCTCCTGTACAATTTGAATTGGACACAACAAAACTGACTGACGGAGAACACACCCTAAAAATGGTAAGTAAATCGCCATCTGGAAGAGAAGGAATTCGAAAAATAAAATTTATAGTTCGAAACGGTCCAGCAATTTCAATTGAAGGGATTTCAGACAATTCAATTGTTGACGGTGTTGTGCCCTTAATGATTAATGCTTATGATAAAGGAAATAAGAATAATTTTATAATTGAAGGAAGTGAAACGCCTCAAAGTGTTCCTAGTTGGTTGTGGATTATACTAATAGCCTTTTTTGGATGGGCCATATATTATTTAGTAACCTACAGTAGTATTTAGAAAAAGCAAGAAATGAAAGAGGATATTAAGAACCTAGCAGATGTAAAACTTTTAGTAGATAGTTTTTACGGAAAAATTCGGGAAGACGAAGCACTGAAAGATATTTTTAATAATAAAATAGGAGATCGCTGGCCGGAGCATCTTCAAAAAATGTATAACTTCTGGCAAACCGTATTGTTAGAAGAGCATACGTATTACGGAAGTCCGTTTATGCCTCATGCTAAACTTCCTGTAAATCTTGAACATTTTGAAAGATGGTTAGCGCTGTTTTATACCACTGTGGATGATTTATTTGAAGGAGAGAAAGCAGAACAAGCAAAATGGCAAGGACAAAGAATGGCAGAAATGTTTCATTCGAAAATAGAATATCACAGAATTAATGATTCCACACCTTTAATATGAAGTCAACAAAATATCAAATAGCAATTATAAGCACGTTCCTTTGGATAGGATTTGTCTGTGCCATTAGTTTTATGGAAGCTTGGTTGAAATTTCGTGCGCCTGGAGTTACATTACCCATAGGGTTAGGAATTGGAAGATTGGTTTTTGGTGCATTAAACCTAATGGAATGGATATTTGCCATTGTAATTATCAGCAATTTATTCTTCGCAAAGACAAAATTATTAACACCTCAAAACACACTTTATTTTTTCCCGCTTTTAATGTTATTGTTAGAAACATTTTGGGTTTTACCCACATTAGACAATAGAGCAGAATTATACATTCAGGGCGAAACTTTAGCAGCATCTAACCTTCATTTTTATTACGTAGGAATGGAAGTAGTAAAAGTAGTGCTGTTAACTATTTTCGGAATTAAATTATTTAGTAAACAATAAACAAAATATATAATGAATATTCAAGAAGATCAAATCATCGGAGAATTGGTAGCGAACGACTACCGCACAGCATCAGTTTTTAAAAAATATAATATCGATTTTTGCTGTCAAGGAAACAGAACCATTAACGACGCTTGTGAAGCTAAAGAAATTGACGGTAAATTAGTTGTAGCTGATTTAAATGCGCTATTGCAATCGCAAGAAGCGGGTTCAATAGATTATCAGAGTTGGCCATTAGATTTATTAGCAGAATACATTGAGAAAAAACACCACCGCTATGTGGAAGAAAAAACACTAGAAATTAAACCTTATTTAGAGAAAATCGCTCGTGTTCACGGAGGTCGTCATCCAGAATTATTGGAAATTAATGAACATTTCAATGCCACTGCTGGTGAATTAGCGATGCATATGAAAAAAGAAGAACTAATGGTTTTTCCGTTCATTAAAAAAATGGTAAAAGCTAAGGAAGAGGGAACAAAAGTAGCTGCTCCAAATTTCGAATCGATTCAGTTTCCTATTCAAGCGATGATGAATGAACATACTAATGAAGGGGATCGTTTCCGCTTAATAGAAGAATTAAGTAATAATTATACAACGCCAGAAGATGGTTGTAATACCTATAAAGTGACTTTTGCTTTATTGAAAGAATTTGAACAAGATTTACATTTACACATTCATTTAGAGAATAATATTTTATTCCCAAAAGCAATTGAATTAGAAAAAGAATTTTTTAGCTAGAATAGACAAAATAACAATAAATAAAGCCGTTTCAAAAAGTATTGAAACGGCTTTTATATTTTAAGAAAAATCTAATTATTTTCTTTTGATCACTCTTTCTACTGCTTCAACAATTGCCTGATTGTTTAGCTTATATTTTTCCATCAATTGATCTGGAGTTCCGCTTTCACCAAAACTATCGTTTACAGCTACAAATTCTTGCGGCACCAAGTGGTTTAAAACTAGAGTTCTTGAAACACTTTCTCCTAATCCACCAATAATATTATGTTCTTCCGCAGTAACGATGCAACCTGTTTTCTTAACAGATTTTAAAATCGCTTCTTCGTCTAAAGGCTTAATTGTGTGAATGTTTATTACTTCAGCCGAAATTCCTTTTGCTTCTAAAGTTGCAGCAGCAACTAATGCTTCCCAAACTAAATGTCCGGTTGCAACGATAGTTACGTCTGTTCCTTCAGTTAATTGAATTGCTTTTCCAATTACAAATGGTTCATCTGCTGGCATAAAGTTAGGCACAACAGGACGTCCAAAACGCAAGTAAACTGGACCTTGATGATCAGCTAAAGCTAAAGTAGCTGCTTTAGTTTGATTGTAGTCACAAGTGTTAATTACAGTCATTCCTGGCAACATCTTCATTAAACCGATGTCTTCTAATATTTGATGCGTTGCGCCGTCTTCACCAAGTGTTAAACCTGCGTGAGAAGCACATATTTTTACGTTCTTTTCTGAATACGCAACCGATTGACGAATTTGATCGTAAACTCTTCCAGTGGAAAAGTTAGCGAATGTTCCTGTGAAAGGAATTTTTCCACCAATCGTTAATCCTGCTGCAATTCCAATCATATTTGCTTCTGCAATTCCGATTTGGAAAAAACGTTCTGGATGATTCTTTTTAAAATCATCAAATTTTAAGGATCCTATTAAATCCGCACAAAGTGCTACTACATTTTCATTTTTTTGACCTAATTCTGTCATTCCAGCTCCAAAACCTGAACGGGTATCTTTGCTTCCTGTGTTTGTATATTTTTTCATAATTCTAGTAGTCTCCTAAAGTTTCAACATTTTTTTCTAACGCATTAGCTAACTGCTCATCATTTGGCGCTTTTCCGTGCCAAGAATGTGTGTGCATCATAAAGTCAACACCATTACCCATTTCAGTATGTAATAGAATACAAACAGGTTTTCCTTTTCCTGTTCTTGATTTGGCGTCTAATAAACCGGCTTTTACAGCTTCAATATCATTTCCTTTTACAACGTCTAAAACATCCCAGTCAAAAGCTTCAAATTTAGCTCTTATGCTTCCCATTGCAAGAACTTCGTCTGTAGGACCATCAATTTGTTTTCCATTTAAGTCAATAGTAGCAATTAAATTATCTACTTTTTTAGCAGATGCATACATAATCGCTTCCCAGTTTTGACCTTCTTGTAATTCTCCATCACCTAAAAGTGCAAAAACTAAATTTGAATCTTTGTTCAATTTTTTAGCTTGAGCAGCTCCAATTGCAACTGACAAACCTTGACCTAATGAACCCGATGCCATTCTTATCCCTGGTAAACCATCATGCGTTGTAGGATGTCCTTGAAGACGTGAGTTTATTTTTCTAAAAGTAACTAATTCTGCTACTGGAAAATAACCACTTCTTGCTAAAACACTATAAAATACAGGCGAAATATGTCCGTTTGATAAAAAGAATAAATCTTCATCAGCACCATTCATATCAAAACCTTCTTTGCGTTTCATAACGTCTTGGTAAAGTGTTACCAAAAATTCTGCACAGCCTAAAGAACCTCCAGGATGACCCGAATTTACGGCGTGAACCATACGAAGAATATCTCTTCGAACTTGTGTTGTAAAATCTTGTAGTTGTTGTGTGTTAGACATTTTATTATGATAAATATTATACGATGTAAAAGTAATTTTATTTTCTTGGTACCACAAATCATTTTAGAATAAGTTATCATAATTAGGTGTTAATCATAAATAATTCAAAATTCTAATTCCTTAATTCTAAAATAAATTATCTTTGCCCGTTGAACCATCAGGATAAAAGCATAATATGAAGTTTGATTTAATTACCAAAGACCCACAAAGCCAAGCAAGAGCAGGAAAATTAACTACCGATCACGGAGTAATTGAAACGCCAATTTTTATGCCTGTTGGAACCGTAGGAACTGTAAAAGGAGTACACCAACGCGAATTAAAAAATGATATCAATCCAGATGTCATTCTTGGAAATACATACCATTTATATTTAAGACCTCAAACTAAGATATTAGAAGCAGCTGGAGGATTGCATAAATTCATGAATTGGGATAGAAATATTCTTACCGATTCTGGAGGATATCAAGTGTATTCACTTTCAGCAAATCGTAAAATTAAAGAAGAAGGTGTGAAATTTAAATCGCATATTGATGGTTCTTATCATTTCTTTTCACCTGAAAATGTGATGGAAATTCAAAGAACTATTGGTGCGGATATTATCATGGCTTTTGATGAATGTACGCCTTATCCATGTGATTATCGCTACGCAAAACGTTCGATGCACATGACACACCGTTGGCTAGATCGATGCATCAATCATTTAGAAACTTTACCATTTAAATATGGTTACGAACAAACTTTTTTTCCAATTGTTCAAGGAAGTACATATAAAGATTTGCGCCAACAATCGGCAGAATATATTGCTAATGCTGGTGCGCAAGGGAATGCTATTGGTGGACTTTCAGTAGGAGAACCAGCAGAAGAAATGTACGCAATGACAGAAATAGTTACTGCTATTTTACCAGAAGACAAACCAAGATATTTAATGGGTGTAGGAACGCCAATTAACATTTTAGAAAATATTGCTTTAGGAATTGATATGTTTGATTGCGTAATGCCAACACGTAACGCAAGAAACGGAATGTTGTTTACAGCACACGGTTCAATCAATATCAAAAACAAGAAATGGGAGGCTGATTTCTCTCCTATTGATGAAATGGGACATACTTGGGTAGATACAGAATATTCTAAAGCCTATTTAAGACACTTGTTTGCAGCTAATGAATTTTTAGGAAAACAAATTGCAACTATCCATAACTTAGGTTTTTACATGTGGCTTGTCCGTGAGGCGAGAAGACAAATTCTTGCTGGAACATTTAGAGCTTGGAAAGACAAAATGGTAGTTCAAATGGATCAACGACTATAAAATTAGGATATAGAATTAGAAAAGTAGTAAACAATTTCTAACTTCTAACTTCCAACTTCTAAATTTGAAGTATGAAAATAATAGATAAATACATATTAAAGAGATACTTAGGTACTTTTTTCGTGATGTTGATTATGTTTATTCCTATCGGAATTACAATTGACGTTTCTGAAAAAGTAAATAAGATGATAGAAAATAAAATCCCGTTGCTAGAGATTTTAGTTTACTATGGCGATTTTACAATCTATTTTGCAAACTTACTTTTTCCTGTATTTTTATTTTTATCCATTATTTGGTTCACCTCGAAATTAGCTAACAATACTGAAATTATCGCTATTTTAAGTTCCGGAATTTCATTTACAAGGTTTTTACGACCTTTTATTTATGGTGCAGTTATAATTTCCTTTTTTGCTTTAATGATGGGATTCTTTTTAGTGCCAAAAGCAAGCAAAGGATTCAATGATTTTAGGTATAAGAATCTAAAAGGAAATTCACAGACTAGAGAAACTTCTGATATTTTTAGACAGATTAAAAAAGAAGGTTTAATCGAAGAAAATATATATGTAAGTAATTTCAATTATCTTTCTCAAACTGGTTTTAACTTTACTTATGAGCGTTTTAACGACAATGTTTTGATTGAAAAAGTAACCGCTAACAGAATTAAATACGATCAGGAAACGAAGAAATATACTTTATTCAATTACAACAAGAGAATTGTTGGTCAAGTTGATGATCAGCTCAGCAACTTAGAAAAAATTGTCGTCAAGTACAACTTCGAACCAGATGATCTTACGCCAGTTGTTTATGTGGCAGAAACAATGACCATTGGTCAACTGAACGCTTTTATTAATAAAGAAAGAGCGCGAGGAAATGCAAACATTAATACCTATTTAGTGGTTTTCCACAAAAAGTTTAGTTTGCCAGTTGCTGCTTTTATTTTGACTATTATTGCTGTGGCAGTTTCTTCTATGAAACGTAGAGGAGGAATGGGAGTCAATTTAGCCATTGGAATTGTCATAGCCTTTATCTTTATCTTCTTTGATAAAGTATTTGGAACATTAGCAGAAAAATCAAGTATCCCGCCATTTTTAGCGGTTTGGTTGCCTAATGTTGTTTTTGGAATATTAGCTTATTTTTTACTACGCAATGCAAAACGATAATTTAAAAAGTTACTTTCATCTTCATATAATTGTATTTATCTGGGGATTTACAGCTGTTCTAGGGAAATTAGTTTCGCTAGAAGCATTAGACTTGGTCTGGTACCGTATGTTTTTCGCTGCAGTAATAATGGTAGCGGTAATTTTAATTACTAGAGAAAGAATAAAAGTGCCTCTTCATATTTTAGCAGGGTTTATTATTTCCGGAATTATTATTGCTTTGCACTGGCTTACATTTTATCAAGCGATTAAGGTCTCAAACGTATCTATTACACTAGCTTGTTTGTCAACAGGAGCTTTTTTTGCTTCTATTTTAGAGCCTATTTTTTACAAAAGAAAGGTCATTTGGTATGAAGTCCTTTTTGGATTAATTGTAATCTTTGGACTTGGCATCATATTTAAAGTGGAAACACAATACACAGCTGGAATTTATTTAGCCGTTACTTCAGCCTTTTTATCAGCACTTTTTTCTGTGATCAACGGAAAATATGCTAAGGAATACAACCCAAATGTTATTTCCATATATGAATTAAGTAGTGGGGTTATTTTTATAAGTATCTATTTGTTTTTTGCCGGTAATTTCACGCCAGCTTTCTTTGCACTTTCATTAAACGATTTACTTTGGTTACTAATATTATCTTCAGTTTGCACGGCCTATGCTTTTTCAGCTTCTATAAAAGTGATGAAGTTTTTGAGTCCATTTACAGTAATGCTAACGATTAACTTAGAACCCATTTACGGAATATTTTTAGTGCTTTTAATTTTTCCGGAAAATGAAAAAATGTCACCTATGTTTTATTTAGGCGCTTTAATCATATTAGCCACTGTAATTGCTAACGGAATAATGAAAAGCCGTAAAAAAAGAGTAACAATGTTAAGATAAGGTTACAATATCCAAGGAAAATTTTATCTTTGTAGTAACAAACACAAACCCAAATAAACCGACTATGGAATATTTAGATTTTGAATTACCAATTAAGGAGCTTGAAGATCAATTAGATAAATGCGAGATTATTGGTCAAGAATCGGATGTAGATGTATCAAACACCTGCAAACAAATTGAGAAGAAATTAGAGGAAACTAAGAAAAAAATATATAAAAACCTTACAGCTTGGCAACGTGTTCAACTATCTAGACACCCAAGCCGTCCTTATACGTTAGAATATATTACGAATCTAACAAAAGGAAATTTCTTAGAACTTTTTGGAGACAGAAATTTCAAAGATGACAAAGCAATGGTTGGTGGACTTGGTCAAATTGACGGTCAATCTTTTATGATCATAGGACAGCAAAAAGGTGTAAATACTAAAATGCGTCAGTTCAGAAATTTCGGAATGCCTAATCCTGAAGGTTATAGAAAAGCCCTACGTTTAATGAAAATGGCAGAGAAATTTAATATTCCTGTTTTAACATTAATTGACACGCCGGGAGCTTATCCTGGTTTAGAGGCAGAAGAAAGAGGTCAAGGAGAAGCTATTGCAAGAAATATTTTTGAAATGACTCGTTTAAAAACACCTATTATTTCTGTAATTATTGGAGAAGGAGCTTCAGGAGGTGCATTAGGAATTGGAGTAGGAGATAGAGTATATATGTTGGAAAACACTTGGTATTCTGTTATTTCTCCAGAATCTTGCTCTTCTATTTTATGGAGAAGTTGGGAGTATAAAGAGCAAGCAGCTGAAGCTTTAAAATTAACTTCCTTTGATATGAAAAAACAGAAGTTAATTGATGATATTATTCCGGAACCACTTGGTGGAGCACATTATGATAAAGCAACAACTTTTAAAGCAGTTGAAGAGTATGTTTTAAATGCTTTTAATGAACTAAAAGTTTTATCAACAAAAGAATTAGTTACAAGAAGAATGGATAAGTATAGTAAAATGGGCGAATTCAAAGAATAACGTTTATTTTAAATATAATATTGAATCCGAGACCTTTACGTTTCGGATTTTTTTATGGGTTATTAACAATTTTTTTATAGTTATTAACACCCCGCGGTAAGAACTTAAAAATTAAACACACAAAATTTTGCTACCTTAGCACTATGGAAAATATCAGAAATATGAACCCGATAAAAGTAGATAAAACTACTATTATTAATTTAGAAAAAGGAAAATTACCTCCTCAAGCCTTAGATTTAGAAGAAGCGGTGCTAGGTGCCATGATGATTGACAAAAAAGGAGTCGATGAGGTAATTGATATTTTACAACCAGATGCCTTTTATAAAGACGCTCATAAAAACATCTTTGAGGCTATTATTGAGCTGTTTAACGAAACACAACCGATTGACTTATTAACCGTTTCCGCGCAGTTAAAGAAAAACGGTAAACTAGATATTTCTGGAGGTGATTTTTACTTAATTCAGTTGACCCAAAAGATCTCTTCTTCTGCACATATTGAATTTCATTCACGTATTATTTTACAGAAATTTATTCAAAGAAGTTTGATTAAAATTTCAAGCGAAATTATTGAGGAATCTTATGATGATGCTACTGACGTTTTCGATTTATTAGACAAAGCAGAATCAAAATTATATGAAGTTACGCAAGGAAATATTAAACGTAGTTCTGAAACTGCGCAAAGTTTAGTAATTCAAGCGAGAAAAAGAATTGAAGAAATTGCTGGTAAAGAAGGTTTAAGTGGTGTTGCAACAGGATTTCATGCTTTAGACAAATTAACTTCGGGATGGCAACCTTCTGATTTAATTATTATTGCAGCACGTCCTGGTATGGGAAAAACAGCTTTCGTATTGTCAATGGCACGAAATATGGCTATTGATTTTGGAAAACCCGTTGCTTTTTTCTCCTTAGAGATGTCTTCTGTTCAGTTAATTACACGTTTGATTTCTTCAGAAACTGGACTTTCGTCCGAGAAATTAAGAACTGGAAAACTAGAAAAACACGAATGGGAGCAATTGACCATTAAAGTAAAAGATTTAGAAAAAGCTCCGTTGTATATTGACGATACGCCATCTTTATCTATTTTTGATTTACGTGCTAAAGCGCGAAGACTTTCCTCTCAATACGGAATTAAGTTAATTGTTGTGGATTATTTGCAGTTAATGACAGCCGGAGGAAATGGAAAAGGAGGCGGAAATCGTGAGCAAGAAATTTCAAGTATTTCTCGAAATTTAAAGGCATTGGCAAAGGAATTAAATATTCCAGTTATTGCACTTTCTCAATTATCTCGTGCAGTTGAAACACGTGGTGCAAGTAAAAGACCTTTACTTTCTGACCTACGTGAATCGGGTGCAATTGAGCAGGATGCCGATATTGTATCGTTTATTTACCGTCCAGAATATTATAAAATTGACGAATGGGATGACGAAGAACATTCGCCAACACAAGGTCAAGCCGAATTCATCGTTGCAAAACACCGTAATGGTGGATTAGATAATGTCCGATTGAAATTCGTAGGAAACTTAGGAAAGTTCGAAAATTTAGATGATTTTAGTTCACCTTTTGATGAATTACCATCCAAAATGAATTTAGACGATAACGTAAATCCCTTTATTACACCGAATTTACCAACAGCAAACGAAGCATTTGGAAGTACGATGAACTCGTTTGATGACGATTCAGATGTTCCTTTTTAATGTCTTCATCGATAAAACAGACCTTTTGGTCTGTTTTTTTTTGTTAAATGAATTTTTTTAATACTTTTAAGTAATTAAATATAAAAACACACAATGTCTAAATTTACAATTACACTTGATCAAGCCAAAAAATGGGCAATTACATGGAGAAACAATCCGCCAAAAGAATTGGCAAAAGGTCATTTGATTCCAGTCGAATCGTTAAAGACTTTAATACAGACAGCTGATGTTGTAAGCGTTAGAGCTTATATGGGAATTGATGAAAATAAAACGCAGAAATTATTTTTTGTTGGTGTAAATTCAGATGGAAAAGATTTAGTAGACGAAACGCATTTAATCTACGATGCTACCGAACCTTGTCCAACAAAGTGCGATCCTTCAAGTCCTTTTTTTAAGCTTTAATTTTGTTCGAAGCTAAGTACTTACATATAACATCAGCGTTACTGTGTTTGTTGTATTTTATAGGTTTTCTAAAACAAGGAAAAACGTATAGAATTTTTACTTTTTACATAACGGGCGTTTTGTTAATGGACTTTTTGGCTTCAAATCTTTGGAGATGGTTTCGCATTTATAATATTTTCATGCACCATTTTTATGATCTGTTTCAGTTTGTAATGTTAAGCTACTTTTACGCGACACTTTTACAAACCAAAAAACAATTATTAACGGTTTACATACTTTTAATTGTAATTCCGATTTTTCTGTTGTCACGGTACATTTTCAATCCAGAACTGTTTCTTAAACATAGCTTATTGGAAATGTATTTTGCAACAATTCCTATTATTATTTATGCAACAATGCATTTATATAATAATTTAGGACAGCGAAAGGAATTTTATTATGCCAATTTAGGCTTGTTATTTTACCTATTTACAAGTACTGCCATTTTTTTGCTCTATGAATTAGCTACTGTTCTGAAATATGACAGTTTTTTGTCACGATTAATTCAGGTTAATATTTTACTTCAGTATGCTAAGTTTGGATTGTTCTTTTACCAATGGAAATTAATTTATTTTAATAAAAATGACTAGTATAATTGAATTAGAAAATACACAGATAATTAATGCAGTATTTTTTATACTACTAGCATTTGCTTCCATGTTTTTAATCTTAGTGCTATTTTTTTACTTTTCTAGAAAAAAAATAGTTCAAATTGAAGTGGATAAAAAAATGCTTGAAATAGAGCATCAAAAAGAACTATTAGAATCAGTGATTGTTACACAAGAAGAGGAAAGACAACGTATAGCGCAAGATTTACATGACGATATCAGTTCTAAACTTAATGTAGTTTCAATAAACACGCACCTGCTTCGGACGCCAAATTTAACGGTCGAAGAAACTAATGAAATAACAAGCAATATTATAAATTACACCCAAAATGCTTTAGAGAATTCTAGACGAATTGCACATAATTTGTTACCACCTGTTTTAGAAAAATTTGGCTTTAATGCTGGAATTGAAGAACTTGTTGAAGAATATAATAGTACCAAAAAAGTAAAAGTAGTTTTGAAAAACGAGCTAGTTTTTGATAAAGCAAAGTTTCAAAAGCATTTGCATATTTTTAGAATTCTACAAGAATTACTAAACAATTCAATTAAACACGGTAAAGCCACAGAAGTTTCAATTCAATTTACTAATTTAGATGACGAAAAGGTTTGTATCTATAAAGATAATGGAAAAGGGTTTGATGTAGATAAAACTTCTAATCATAAAGGATTAGGTATGCGAAATATTGAAAGTAGAATTAGCTTTATAGGAGGAGCTTATTCTATTGATTCAACTCCTAATGAAGGTGTGAAAGTTATTTTTAATTTTAAATAAATGAGTGCAATAATAAAAATATTTTTAGCTGATGATGAAGAGTTATTCCGGAAAGGAATTTATTTTTTATTGAATAGAGAAAAAAATATCGAAATTCTGTTTGAAGCTTCAGACGGAAAGGAATTAATTGATCAATTAAATGTCACTAGCAAAGAAAATTTGCCTGACATTATTTTGATGGATTTAAAAATGCCTGCAGTTAATGGAGTTGAAGCAACAAAAATAATTCATAAGGATTTTCCTCAAATTCGAATTATTGCCTTAACAAGTTACAACACTAAATCGTTTATTGCAAATATGATTAATGTGGGAGCGGCTTCATATTTAGTAAAAAGTGCATCGCCGCAAGACATGATAAAAACCATTAATGAGGTTGCGAGCAAGGGATTTTATTATAGCGATAGCGTAATGGAAGTGATCCATCAGGATATTTTATCTAGTGGTAATTCTAAAACGGTCTTAGATGACGATTTTCTAACTCTTAGAGAAAAAGAAGTTTTGGAATTAATTTGCAAACAATACAGTTCTACTGAAATCGCAGACAAACTGTGTTTAAGTGCCAGAACTGTAGATGGACATAGAAATAACTTATTATCAAAAACGCAGTCTAAGAATGTAGCAGGTTTAGTCATATTTGCTATACAAAACAAAATTGTAAAGCTTGATGAGGCTACAATTATTTAAGATCAGTTTTTAATGACTTTTGCAAAATTGGAATACTAAAACAAAATATACCAGGATTGTCATAATAAGAACCACATATCCAACTTTTTTTAATGCTTTCATTTCTTTTGAATTTAATATCGAAGAATTGTTTTTAGATGTACTCATTTTTTATCTTATTGATTACTGTAAATGTATTTCAAAAATTAATCTTGTGTAAGGGTATAAACACCTGATTTTTAATTCAAGTATTTCTGCGTAGTCAACCAGGTATTTTTACGGGGGTACCATTTTAACAATTCTACTAATCATAAGTAGTAAAAATGTTATAAATTAGACCAAATATTTATTTTAAAGAATGAAAGCAAAATGTAACTACTTCGTGTTTATCTTTATTTTACTAGTTTCTTTTACAACTAAAGCGGCTTTTATATTAATTCCGATGGAGTCCGAAACCCAGCAAAATCATTTGAAAGCATACGGGATTACTTTTTGGGCTTTAGAGAATAATTATAAAGCAAGCTGGTTACTAAATTATCGTGGAGGTTCTTTTTTATTACCAGATGCAGCAGAAATTAGAAAAGAATGTCAAATTAGAGGGGTAACTTTTGAGGTGCTTTCTGATGCTTCGACTAACTCTATTTTAGAAGAAATTAGTGCGCCATCGCAAAATATGGAAACTGTTGTCTTGGAAAAAGCACCCAAAATTGCAGTTTATACCCCTAAAGGAAAACAACCATGGGATGATGCTGTAACATTAGTGTTGACTTATGCAGAAATTCCGTACACCGCTATATATGATGAAGAAGTTTTATCCGATCAATTAATAATGTACGATTGGTTGCATTTACATCATGAAGATTTTACTGGACAGTATGGTAAATTCTTTGGTAATTATAGAAATACACCTTGGTATATTCAACAAAAAGCGGATTCAGAAGCACTTGCGAAGAAATTAGGATTTAAAAAAGTATCAGAAGAAAAGCTTGCAGTTGCAAAAAAAATTAGAGATTTTGTAATTGGTGGTGGCTTTATGTTTGCAATGTGTTCTGCAACAGACAGTTTTGATATTGCGCTTTCTGCCGATGGTGTCGATATTTGTGAACCGATGTTTGATGGTGATGATTCCGATGCTAATTATCAAGCGCGAATTGATTATGCGAATACTTTTGCTTTTAAAGATTACAAATTAGAACGCTCTCCTGTAGTTTATGAGTTCTCAAATATAGATACAACGGAAGAACATGGCAAAGGAAGCTTTACTATGGATAAAGACTATTTCTCTTTAATGGAATATTCTGCAAAATGGGATCCAATTCCTACAATGCTTTGCCAAAATCATACGCAATTAGTAAAAGGTTTTATGGGACAAACTACTGCTTTTGCTCCAGATAAAATAAAATCAAACGTTTTAGTCATGGGTGAATGTAAAATTAACGGCGAAGCGCGTTACATTCACGGTACAAAAGGAAAAGGAATGTTCACTTTTTATGGAGGTCATGATCCCGAAGATTACCAACATAGAGTAGGAGATGCGCCTACTGTTTTAGATTTACACCCAAATTCTCCAGGTTATCGTTTAATTTTGAACAATGTTTTATTCCCAGCGGCGAGAAAGAAAAAATTGAAAACCTAATTAGCTTTTCAGAATATCATTTATAATTTTAAAATGATGGTTCGTATGAAGCAGTAAAAAATTCTCTGTTGCTTTTTTGTTTAAATCATCAAAAAATGGATGTTGAAAATAGGCGTTTTTGTCTAATTGATTCCAATTAGCTAAATTGTGTTTGAGGTTCTTCAGACTTAGTTCTAATGATTCTTTCGAAATTTCACCTTCTGGTCGAACTAATTTAGGTGCTTTTACTTTTCCTCTTGGAATTTTATTTAAAAGATCTACAATCAAAAAGCGTTTAAAATTGAATTTCCACTTGTATTCTGAAGGATTCGAAGTTTTACAGGCAGTAACAATTTGATCAATAGTTTTTAAGCTATGTTCAATATGCCAACCCACACTTCCAGTTGAAGCTTCTAGATTTACAGTGTCATAGTTTGCTATTTTTGATTCTAATTCGGCAATTAAATGATTTAATTTTTCCATTTCTATTTTTTGATTTCATAAAAATATAAAAAATCCCAAAACCTTTACAGAAATTGGGATTTATATTTTAAAGGTGGCGATTAAGCTTCTTCGTTTTCTTTGTCTAAATATTCTTGAACAATTTCAATTGCATTCGTTATCACGTCACTTAAAGCGGTGATAAAACTCCCATCTTCGGCACTATTCATGGCATGTTTTAAAGCTTCAACTTCTTTTGTGATTACTTCATGTGTTACGTTTTTACCACTTGCATTAATTCCTTCTAAGATAAGTGAATTAATTTCTTCTTCAGTTCTTCCACGCAAGTGCTTCTCTTGACGAATTATAATGTGATCAAACATTCGAGCAGCAATTAGTGCACATTCTCTGATGTCTTCATCTCTTCGGTCACCAACACCTGCAATAATTCCAATTTTCTTCGTCGCTTCTACAGAATTTAAATAATCTTCAACACCACGGTATCCGGAAGGATTATGTGCAAAGTCAATTAGAACTTTGAATTTCTTAAACTCAAAAATATTCATTCGACCTGGTGTTTGAGCGGCACTTGGTATAAATGTTTGTAGTGAAATACTAATATCTTCAATTTTGAAACCATATAAATATCCTGCTAAAGTTCCAGCAAGAACATTCGCTATCATAAATTTTGCTTTTCCACCTAATGTTAAAGGAACATTTGTGGCGCGCTCTACGCGAATTTTCCATTCTCCCTTTTTAATCGTGATAAAGCCATTTTCATAAACAGCTACAGTTTTTCCTTCTTTTGCCAACTGTTTTACAATTGGTGCATCTTCATCCAGACTAAAATAAGCAACATTGCAAGTTAAATCCTTACCAAGTTTCATGCAATATTCATCTTCAGCATTTAAAATTGCCCAACCGTCTTTCTTAATACTTCTTACAACTGTAGCTTTAACACGCGATAAATCATCTAAAGTATCAATATCGTTTAGTCCTAAATGATCTTCTTGAATATTTGTTACAATTCCAATATCACATTGACTAAATCCTAATCCAGAGCGTAAAATCCCACCACGAGCCGTTTCTAAAACTGCAAATTCAACAGTAGGATCTTTTAAAATGTATTCGGCAGAAATAGGTCCGGTTGTATCACCTTTTTCCATCATATGGTTTTGAACGTAAATTCCGTCTGATGTTGTAAACCCAACTTTATAGCCATTATTTTTTACAATATGTGCAATTAATCGGGTAGTGGTCGTTTTTCCATTTGTACCTGTAACCGCAATAATCGGAATACGACTTGGTTTTCCTAGCGGATATAGCATGTCAATTACAGGAGCGGCAACATTTCTTGGCAAACCTTCGGAAGGCGCTAAGTGCATTCTAAAACCTGGAGCTGCATTTACTTCTAAAACGCAACCACCATTTTCTTTTAAAGGTTGGGTTAAGTTATTGGCCATAATATCCACACCGCAAACATCTAATCCAATTACGCGTGCAATACGTTCGCAAAGGAAAATGTTTTCGGGATGAATCATGTCAGTAACATCTACAGAAGTTCCGCCCGTACTTAAATTAGCGGTAGATTTCAAGTAAACTATCTCATCACTCTTTGGAATTGTGTCTAATGAATAACCATATTTTTCAAGTAAATCTTCGGTGTCGCGATCTACATCGATTTGTGTCAATACGTTTTCATGACCGTAACCGCGTTTTGGATCTAGATTGGTTTCATCAATTAGCTGCTGAATGCTTTGTTTTCCATCACCAGTTACGTGAGCAGGTTCTCTTTTAGCAGCTGCTACTAATTTATTATCAATAATTAAAACACGAAAATCGTATCCAGTTATGAATTTTTCTACAATGACTCTTTTACTATAGGTCTTCGCGTAAGCTAATCCTGCTTTCGCAGTTTCATAATCATTTACATTGATTGAAGCGCCTTTACCATGATTTCCATCTAAAGGTTTAATAACAATTGGATATCCTATTTTATCAATTATCGCTTGTAAATCTTCTTCTTCAACGCAAATTCCTCCAGTTGCCACTGGTATTGAGGCCAATTGCAGAAGTCTTTTCGTTTCTTCTTTATTACATGCAATATCTACGGCAATGTTGCTGGTTTTACAAGTAATCGTGGCTTGAAAGCGCATTTGATTGACACCATAACCTAATTGAACAAGTGAGTTTTTTCCTAGGCGAATCCATGGAATATCTCTTGAAACTGCTTCTTCTACAATACTTCCGGTAGAAGGACCAAGACGAACTTGTTCACGAATTTCTCGCATTTTTTGAATATCTGCTTCAACATCGTATTCAGTGCCAGCGATTAATGACGCAGCTATTGCGACAGCGCTTTCTGCAGCAAACAAACCTACATTTTCCTCTGTATAACTAAAGACAACATTGTATATTCCAGGAGTTTTAGTTTCTCTAGTTCTCCCAAAACCAGTTTCCATTCCGGCTAGTGTCTGTATTTCTAAGGCAATGTGTTCTATTACGTGTCCCATCCACGTGCCACGTTCCACACGCATAAAAAAACCACCACGACAACCTTCCGAACAACGATGTTCAATCATTGATGGAAACATAGCCTCTATTCTTTCCTTAAATCCTTCGATTTTATTAGTAGGAAATTGTTCTGTTTCCTCTAAATCCAAACGCATTTGAATTAATTTTTTTCGTCGAATACTCCAGATGTTTGGACCTCTTAAGGCTTGAATTTTTAATATTTTCATACAAAATGGGATTAGTTTTTAAAAGGATAATCGCTTTGTTAAAAATAGAAAAAAATAACGCACATTCTACCAATATTGTGCTAAATAATCTAAAATATAATTTATTTGTTTTTAATTTTATAAGAAATTACTTAGAACACTTTTGTTTTTGATAAAAAAGATCAAAATAATATTTCTTTCCTGTGATTTGGTTTGTGTAGTATGTAGAAATAGCTATTTTTACGATATGAAAATACAAGGAAAATTAATAATCATTGGTGGAGCTGTAGATAGAGGAAGTTTTACAGAAACCAACGTTCCTACAGATACATCAAAGAATCTTAACTTCTTTGAAGCTGGGATTTTAAAAAGAATTATCAACGAATCTAAACATAAAGAATTATCTCGTATTGAGGTTATAACAACGGCGTCGATTATTCCAAAGGTAATTGGACCTGAATACATAAAAGCTTTCAATCATTTAGGCGCAAATAATGCCGATGTGCTTTATATACAAAAAAGAGAACAGGCAAGTGATCCTGAAGTTTTAGAGCGATTAAAAGCCGCTGATGTAATAATGGTTACAGGAGGAGATCAATTGCGCTTAACATCAATCTTAGGTGGTACTTTGTTTGATTCTATTATGCTAGATAAGTATAGAAATTCCGATTTTATGTATGCAGGAACATCAGCAGGAGCTGCGGCAGCTTCCAATAATATGATTTATCAAGGAAGTAGTTCAGAAGCTTTATTAAAGGGTGAAGTTAAAATCACCTCTGGTTTAGGATTAATTGACGGGGTTATTATCGATACGCATTTTGTCAAAAGAGGAAGAATCGGTCGTTTGTTTCAAGCAGTTGTAGGAAATCCTAAGGTTTTGGGAATTGGTCTTGGAGAGGATACTGGATTATTAATAACAAATGGCTGTCAAATGGAGGCTATTGGTTCTGGATTAGTAATTTTAGTAGATGGAAGAGAAATTAAAGACACTAATCTAACCCAGATTGAGATAGGGAAACCTATTTCTATTAACCATCTAGTGACGCATGTAATGAGTAAATACGATAAATACGATTTAGAAACTCGCAAAATGAGCATAAGGGATACCCAAAACGTAGAAAATTAGTTTATTATGCCTAAAATTATAATACACGGTGGATTTTTTTCTGAATCTTCGACGAGCTTAGAAACTAAGATAGCAAAACAGAATGCTCTTTTGAGAATTGTCAAAGATTCTTATGTCTATTTACAAAATCATTCTGCTCTTGAAACGGTAGTTTATGCGGTTTCTCAATTAGAAGATAATGAATTATTTAATGCTGGTGTTGGTTCCCAAATTCAATCTGACGGAAAAATCAGAATGAGTGCTTCTTTAATGGATGGCGTTTCTCAAAAAATGAGTGGCGTTATCAATATTGAGGATGTTAAAAATCCAATTCAAGTCGCACAAATTCTAATGAGCGAAGATGACAGAATTTTAGGAGGAAGTGGCGCAACAAATTTCGCAAGAAATCACGGATTTGAGCCTTTTTCGACCGAAATTCCACAAAGAAGAAGCGAATATGAAGAAAAAATAGCTTCATTTGGAACTGGAACTGTTGGTTGTGTAGCTTTAGATAAAGACGGAAAGATCGCAGTAGCAACTTCAACTGGCGGAAAGGGATTTGAAATTCCAGGGAGGATTTCTGATTCAGCAACGGTAGCAGGAAATTATGCTAACGAGTTTTGCGGTGTTAGTTTAACCGGAGTAGGGGAAGACATTGTAAGTAATGCAACCGCTGCAAAAATTGTAACTCGAGTTACCGACGGATTCTCCATTGAAAAAGCTTTTGAGAAAACGTTCAATGAATTAAAACCTTATGATGGTTTTGCTGGTGCAATCGGAATAGACAAGAACGGAAACATCTTTCATCAAGATTCGCATCCAAGTATGGTTTTTGCCAGTTTTGATGGTAAAAATGAAGAAGTATTTAATTAGAAATATTTACATAAAACAAAAAAACCGAAAGTATTGCTTTCGGGTTTCTTGTTTTTATTATGTTTTTACTCTAATTTTTCTTCCTTAAAATTCCAGAATAATATTCTACTTGCTTTATTGCCATGTTGCATCTCAACAATTTTATAGGTTGCTTTTACTTTTTTAAGGTGCACAAACAAAGGTTTTAAGTTGTCTTTTTTAGAAACTAAAGTAGAAAACCATTTCACCTGAAATTTAAAATGAACACTTTCATAAATCATATTGCTAATAAAAGATAATTCACCGCCATCACACCATAATTCTGTATTCACACCACCAAAGTTTAATACTGGTTTTTCAGTAGCATCCGCACCTAAGTTTTTGATTTTACGAAGAGAACTTTGTACAGCCTCTTCCTTTGAACTATGAAAAGGTGGATTACAAATTGTTACATCATAGCGTTCACCAGCTCTAATGATATTTTTGAAAATAGCTCTTTTAGAACTTTGGAAACGTATCTCTACATTTTCACGTAATTTCTGATTCCAGTTGACATTCGTCTTTGCTGCTCCGAAAGCTTCTTTATCAGCTTCGCTACCCACAAATCTCCAATCATATTCAGAAACTCCTATAATTGGATAGATACAATTCGCACCAACACCAATATCTAAAATATTAATTTTATGTTTGGTTTGTATTGTACCATACATTTCTTCTATAACATCAGCTACCTGATGGATATATTCAGCTCTTCCTGGTATAGGAGGACATAAGAATCCTTGTGGAATGTCCCAATTCTTTAAACCGTAGAAATGTAACAAAAGAGCTTTGTTAAGCATCTTTACAGCTTCTGGATCTGAAAAGTCAATGCTTTCACTGCCAAATTCATTAAGACCCACAAAAGGTTTTAAATCGGGATTGCTTTTGATTAAGGCTTTAAAGTCATATTTGCCGTTGTGTTTGCTTTTAGGATGATAACCTTTAGTGCTTTTTGTAGTATTCAAAATAGGATGTGTTTATGGTGCAAAGTTAAATATTTTTAGTCAATAAAAAACCCCGATAAATCGGGGTTTAATATATAAGTAAGATAAACTGTGTTAGACGTAAATTATTTAATTGTGTTTACTACAGCTGTGAAAGCAGCAGGGTGGTTCATCGCTAAATCTGCAAGAACTTTACGGTTCAATTCGATGTTGTTAGCTTTTACTTTCCCCATAAATTGAGAGTAACTCATTCCATGTAATCTTGCACCAGCGTTGATACGCGTAATCCATAAAGCACGGAAGTTTCTCTTATTTTGTTTTCTATCACGGTAAGCATAGCACATTGCTTTTTCTACCGCGTTTTTAGCTACAGTCCAAACGTTTTTACGTCTACCAAAGAAACCTTTGGCTTGTTTTAATATTCTTTTTTTTCTAGCTTTTGTAGCTACTGAATTTGTTGCTCTTGGCATAATTTTAAATGTTTTTTGTAGTAAGGCGGTTTTTCAACACTTTTAAACTTCGTGCTTTTCACTTCGTAAATCGTACTTAGTTGAGCCCACTCCAGGGTTACTAAATTGTTTTAACCAAACAATCATTGAAATATTTTTTCTTTTTCATCCGATCCTTTTAGGGAGGGATAGTTTCAGATTAAATTAAGTTCAATTGTTGTTTAATGCTTCTCTCATCTGTTTTATGTACTAAAGCAGAGTGAGTTAAAGCTAATTTACGCTTTTTAGATTTTTTAGTCAAAATATGACTTTTAAAAGCGTGTTTTCTTTTGATCTTTCCAGAACCAGTAACTTTGAATCGTTTCTTAGCACTAGATTTCGTTTTCATTTTAGGCATTTTCTTCCTGTATTTATAATCTATCTTACTTACTTATTTTCTGTTGCACTTACTGCAACTCTTATCTTATTTATATGTGTTTAAAAAACACACTAAATTATTTTGCTTTTTTCTTAGGAGCAATGTACATAATCATACGTTTTCCTTCTAAAACTGGCATAGCTTCAACTTTTCCAAACTCTTCCAATTCTTGAGCTAAACGTAACAATAGGATTTGACCTTGTTCCTTATAGATAATAGAACGTCCTTTAAAGAATACAAACGCCTTTAATTTAGCACCTTCTTGTAAAAATTTTAAAGCATTCTTTTTCTTAAATTCATAATCATGCTCATCTGTTTGTGGTCCAAAACGAATTTCCTTCACCACAATTTGAGTAGATTTAGCTTTTAATTCTTTATCTCTCTTCTTTTGTTGATACAAAAATTTACCATAATCCATCAATTTACAAACGGGCGGTTCAGCATTTGGAGAAATTTCAACCAAATCAACTTCTTGCTCTTCTGCAAAACGAAGCGCTTCGGCTATTTTGTAAACTCCTGGCTCAATATTTTCGCCTACTAAACGTACTTCAGCAACACGAATCAAATTATTGATACGGTGAGCTGCTTTTTTCTCTTCACGAGGTTGAAAACCTCTGTTGTTTCTAATTGCTATGGCCTTATAATTTTAGTTAAACTTAAAAGTCTTTTAATGTTTTTTTAATCTCTTCATTAATCATTGAAGCAAAATCTTCAATAGTTAGCGTCATATTCCCTTTTCCTTCTTGTCCGTGTGTTCTAACAGAAATCGTTCCGTTTTTCTCTTCTTCCTCGCCTACAATCAGCATATACGGGTATTTCTGCATTTCTGCTTCTCTAATTTTCCTACCTATAGTTTCATTTCTGTTATCTACTACGGCGCGAATTTCGTGATTTTCTAGCAATTCTAAAACTTTTTTTGCATAATTTTCATATTTCTCACTTAAAGACAGGATTATAGCCTGTTCTGGCATCAACCAAAGTGGGAAATTTCCTGCTGTATGCTCTAATAAAATCGCAATAAAACGTTCCATCGAACCAAAAGGAGCACGGTGAATCATAATCGGGCGATGTAATTTGTCATCAGCACCTTTATAAGTCAGTTCAAAACGTTCTGGCAAATTGTAATCTACCTGAATCGTTCCTAATTGCCAACTTCTTCCTAAAGCATCTTTCACCATAAAGTCCAATTTCGGACCATAGAAAGCAGCTTCGCCAGTTTCAATCACATAATTTAATCCTTTATCTTTTGCAGCACTGATAATTGCATTTTCAGCTTTTTCCCAGTTTGCAACATCACCAATATATTTATCTGGATTGTCTAAATCACGAACAGAAACCTGTGCCGTGAAGTTTTCAAATCCTAACGAACCAAAAACATATAATACTAAATCAATAACGTTTTTAAATTCCGAATCCAGCTGATCAGCAGTACAAAAAATATGTGCATCATCTTGAGTAAATCCTCTCACACGAGTTAAACCGTGTAATTCACCCGATTGCTCATAACGATAAACTGTTCCAAATTCAGCATAACGCTTTGGTAAATCTTTGTACGACCACGGTCTTGCATTATAAATCTCGCAGTGATGTGGACAGTTCATTGGTTTTAACAAAAACTCTTCACCTTCATTTGGCGTATGTATTGGCTGAAAACTATCAGCACCATATTTTGCATAATGTCCAGAAGTTACATACAAATCTTTCATACCAATATGTGGTGTGATCACTTGTTCATAACCCGCTTTCTTTTGTGCTTTTTTCAAAAACTGCTCTAATCTATCGCGCAAAGCGGCACCTTTTGGCAACCATAATGGTAAACCTTGACCTACTTTTGGAGAGAAATGGAATAAATCCAATTCCTTACCTAACTTTCTGTGGTCTCTGCGTTTTGCTTCTTCTAATAATTCTAAATATTCAGTTAAGTCTTTTTGCTTCGGAAACGAAATTCCATAAACACGCGTTAACTGTTTGTTTTTCTCATCACCTCTCCAGTATGCACCGGCAACTGATAAAATTTTCATTGCTTTGATAATACCCGTGTTTGGAATATGTCCACCACGACATAAATCAAAGAAATTAGCATGATCACAAAAAGTAATGGTTCCGTCTTCTAAATTCGAAATCAATTCTATTTTGTACTCATTGTCTTTATATACTTCTAATGCTTCCGCTTTTGAAACCGAACGCATTTTAAATTCATGCTTTTCTCTCGAAACCGCTAAGATACGATCTTCAATCTGTTTAAAGTCAGCATCTGTGATTTTTAAATCGCCAAAGTCAACGTCATAATAAAATCCGTTGTCAATTGCAGGGCCTAAAGTCAATTTAATCCCTGGAAACATTTCCTCTAAAACCTGAGCCATAACGTGCGAAGTAGAATGCCAAAACGCTTTCTTACCCGCCACATCATTAAAGGTATATAATATAAGTGTACCGTCCGTCGTCAATTCCGTCGTGGTTTCAATAGTGGTGCCATTGTAAGAAGCCGATATAACGTTTCTTGCAAATCCTTCACTAATGCTTTTCGCAACATCCATTGGAGAAACTCCTTGAGCCATCTCCTTAACCGACCCGTCAGGTAAAGTAACTTTTATCATTTTTGTAATTTATAAGGTGCAAATATAAAGCTTTAATAAAATCAATACAATATATATACGGTATAATGTTAAAATTTATTTTATTAGAAGCACACGTTTATCATTTCATAAGACTATTCGTCCCGCTGTCCGTTCTATCTTTTTAGAAACCCACCAGGTTTTAAGAAACCTGTTGCGTTTCTAAAAAGGATGCCACTCCCATCGGGGCTATAAAAAACGAATTGCTTTCCAATTTGCTATCCCTCCAATCTTTGTGTGGATAATTCTCTCAGTTTTTGTCTAAGTCTTGTCATGCTGAACTCGTTTCAGCATCTAATTATTTATGCTTATACATAGGAAGCAAAGTTCCTCGATTCTTAAGAATAAGATTTGTCATGCTGAACTCATTTCAGCATCTCAATTTTCTACACCTATATATAAGATAAGGAGAGAACTTCATCAGATTGTTGCTTAATCTTTGTCATGCTGAACTCGTTTCAGCATCTCAATAATTTGCACACCTATATATAAGGAGCAAGCTTCTTTAAATCTTTATCTCAATCTTTCTCTCAATCTTTCTCATAATCTTGTCATGCTGAACTCGTTTCAGCATCTAAATAAATTTACATATATATATATAAGGAGCAAACTTTCTCTCCATCTTGTCACGCTGAACTCTTTTCAGTATCTCAATATTCTACACCTATATATAAGGAGCAGATTCCAAAATCGCTTCTCACAAACTTCATCACGATTTTTGTCATGCTGAACTCGTTTCAGTATCTCAATTTTTTATACCTATATATAAGGAGAGAACTTCCTCAGGCTTCTCCTCAATCTTTCTCACGATTCTTTGTCATGTTGAACTCTTTTCAGCATCTAAACAATTTCAGACCTATACATAAGGAGCGAAATTCCTAAATTCTTAATAACAATCTTGTCATGCTGAATTCATTTCAGCATCTCAATTTTCTACACCTATATGTAAGGAGTAGATTCCATAATCCCTTCTCACAAATTTTCTCATGATCCTTGTCATGCTGAACTCGTTTCAGCATCTAAATTATTAGACCTATATATAAGGAGCAAACTCCTTTAAATCTTGACAGATAGTCTTTCTCTCATTCTTTGTCATGCTGAACTCGTTTCAGCATCTCAATAATTTCATACTTATATATAAGAATCAAATATTCCAAGATTCGTAAGAATAAGATTTGTAATGCTAAACTCGTTTTAGCATCTCAATAATTTGCACACCTATATATAAGGAGCAGATTCCAAAATCCCTCCTCATAAACTGTATAACGATTCTTGTCATGCTGAATTCATTTCAGCATCAGAATTGTTACACCTATATATAAGGTATAAACATTCCAATTTTTAAACTCCATCAATTAAATCCCAATTCCATCGATTTTTCAATAATTCAAAAATCAACGTCAATACAAGATCTATATAAAGATAATAATAACCCCAATTTTCACATTCAACGTCAATTTCCAATAGATGTGAAAAATAAAAAAACCTTCTTTTATAAAAATAGTAGAATTCACCAGATGATATAAGTGGCAAATCACCCTACAAACCTCTTTGAAAGAAAAATTCCACCATATAAAACCGTAATTCTATAAAATAAATAAAAATCTTTGCGTCTGTTTAAGGGATAGAACCATCAAAAAAGCGCTAAATTCAATAAAAAGCACATTATTTTTAAATCTGAACAACAAATTTAAATAGGAGGGACGTTATGGTAACGCATATACTACTGCTGGTAACGCATCATAATCCCGCCTTTACTCGTTAAGCTAAAAAAAACTTCAAAAAAACTTTCATACATTAACTTCTTGTTATCAATGAGTTAAGATAAAGGTTAAAAAAAGATTAAAAATAAAGTATGAAAAGGCTTGTGAGTGCGAAATATTTTTCTACTTTT
>NZ_JBHUOL010000009.1:651-826 GCF_042686085.1 Flavobacterium ardleyense | reverse complement strand
AGTGTTCCAGCACAAACACCAGCAGGAACTTATACCATAGAATATCAAATTTGCGAGCTTTTAAATCCAGCGAATTGTGATACTGCAATTGTAACAGTTGTTGTTGAAGCAGCGGTTATTGTTGCTGACAACGATGATGCTAGTGGTAGTCCAGTAAATGGATTAGATGGTAATA
>NZ_JBHUOL010000009.1:0-610 GCF_042686085.1 Flavobacterium ardleyense | reverse complement strand
ACAGGAATTGTAAGTGTTCCAGCACAAACACCAGCAGGAACTTATACTATAGAATATCAAATTTGTGAGCTATTAAATCCAGCGAATTGTGATACTGCAATTGTAACAGTTGTTGCTGAAGCAGCGGTTATCTTAGCGAATGACGATGACTTTAGTGGTACACCAGTAAGCGGAGGAAATGACACACCAAATATTTTAATTAACGATACCTTAAACGGAAATGGTCCAGTTGTAATTGGAACTAACCCAGGAGAAGTAACTTTAACAGGCATAACTGTACCGCCAGGATTAACATTAAATCCAGATGGAACTATAACAGTAGGTATTACTACGCCAAGTGGTACGTATACTATAGAATATCAAATTTGTGAGGTTTTAAATCCTACGAACTGCGATCAAGCTATTGTTACTATTGTAGTTTCTAATGAGATTATTGCAAATAACGATGCGCCACAAGTGGTTGAAATTAATGTTGCAGGTCCTGTTTTTGCTGGTTCGGTTATAACAAATGACACTTTAAATGGAGTAGCAGTTACTACAACTAATACCGATGTAACACCTACAACTCAAGGTCCATTAAGTATTGATGTGGATGGTAATGTTACTATCG
>NZ_JBHUOL010000008.1:0-13844 GCF_042686085.1 Flavobacterium ardleyense | reverse complement strand
ATCGATTAACAGGAAAAGGTTATGGCGAATCGCAATTAGTAAATGACTGCGGATGCGAACCTACAAACCAATCAAATTGCTCGGAAGAAGAACACCAAGCAAATAGAAGAAGTGAATTTATTATTACCGCAATGTAACAGAGAATAATTCAAAATAAAAAGCATATATAAATTATCGTATATGATTAATAGCTAAACACTTGCGATATTTATTTGCAAGTGTTTTCTTATATAATATACTTTTTTTGTAATTAAATAATATTAAGCAAGCTTTTTATCGGTAATAATTACCTTTCAACGAGTATAGTATGGTTTTTTTTTTTAATGAGCAATTTGTGTTAAATTTGCGTCGCTTTAAGAATTTGTTTATTTTAACCTACTTACCCCATTAGTTTTCTATTTTCTTTGAAGTAGATCTCTATAATAATAATGCCCCATTTATTATGAAGAACTTTACCTACGTTAAAAATTTATTTTTTATTTTTTTAACATTCTTTATCTTCGCTTACACAGCAGAAGCGCAAGTGTGTGGAACGCCAGGACTTGATGGTCCTGCCACAGTTTCTAGTTCCATAAATACCTATTATCCAGTTGCTGGAGATATAACGCTTAATACAGGTGCGCAATCAATATTATTGGGTGCGGTTGCGCCAGCTGATTTATATGGTAATAATTTTGGTACTATACAAATTTCAACAGGAGATTTACTACTTATAATTCAGATACAGGATGCTCAGATCAACTATGCTAATAGTCCTGTTTACGGTTCTGGACTTGAAACTACAGGTGCAGATGGATTAGGAGGTACGGGATTTACAGATGGTGGAAGCACCGGTGTTTTTGAATATGTGATTGCAACAAACAACGTACCGCTAGCTGGAGGTAATTTAACTTTTAAAGGTGCAGGCGCTGGTGGGGGAGTTATAAATAGTTTTTATAACGCCACTTCAACTGCTACAAGAGGAAAGAGAACTTTTCAAATCATTAGAGTTCCTCAATATTCAAATTTAACATTAACAACAGATATAACAACTCCACCTTTTAATGGAACAACTGGAGGTGTAATTGCTTTTAACGTATCGGGTACTTTTAATTTCAATGGAAAAACTATTAATGGAAGTGCGAGAGGATTTAGAGGTGGATATAGCCCTATAGCAGATTCAGATAAAAATAATTCTACAATATACGTTGGTCTTTCTTCATCAACTGCGATCTCTGGAAAAGGTGAAGGAATTGCAGGTACACCTAGATATATGTGGGATGGATATAATCAGGTAGACAATGTAATAGAAGGTCTGCCGGGTGGATCTGCTGGTAGAGGAGCGCCGGGTAATGCAGGAGGTGGTGGGAATGATCACAACGCCGGTGGTGGTGGTGGTGGTAATGGAGGTTTTGGTGGACTTGGTGGTAAAGGATGGCAAGGTGCTTTAGGGAATATTTCCCCATTAACTGGAGGAGGAAGACCTGGTTATAAATCTTATCTTTCTGCTAACCCGTCTTTAGATAGATTATTTTTAGGTGGTGGTGGTGGTGCCGGAGATGCTAACAATGCTACTTCAGGAGTAAAAGGAGGAGTAGGTGGGGCAATAATTCTTATAAACGCCGGTAATACCGTAGGAACAGGATATATTTATGCTAATGGTGGCGCTGGAGCACCAGGAGCATTTAGTGGTTCAGCGGATGGAGCTGGAGGAGGGGGAGCTGGTGGAACTGTTTTATTAAATATTTCAAATCCAAGTACAGGTTCAATTACAATTCAAGCAAAAGGTGGAAAAGGTGGTAATACTGAGACAAGTACCGCTCACGGCCCTGGTGGTGGTGGTGGTGGTGGGATTATTAGACATAATCTTTTAACAGGAGTTACAATTAGTGCTAGTGCTATCAAAGGAATTGCAGGGAAAATAAATAATGGTGCAGGGGATTCTCATGGCGCTTTAGATGGGCAAGATGGATACATTGCTAGCTTTGGTGTAGAAGAGCAATTGCCTCCATATCTTCAGGTTAATGCTAATTGCTTACCTTCTCTTGATGTTAAGGTGAAATCTTTATATAATGCTGTTTGTAACGTAATTGAAGGTACAGTAAGCTATGAAATAGAAATAAAAAATACAGGTAGCGGAAACGCTGCAGGAGTAGCGTTGAATTTTGCTTTTCCAACAGGTATTGTGTTTAGCGCAGCAACAGCAACTTATTCTTTTGAAGCAACTGGCCCAGCTGGTCTTTTAACTAATACGAGTGCGGCCAGTAGTCCAATATTTGGAGGATTTAATATTGCCCAAAATGGTGTTGTGACTATAACTTTAATAGGGAAAATCCAAACAATCAATCCTGGAATTTATAGCGCGAGTGCACAAGCTCTTTATCTTGATCCTAAGAGAACAGATGCAGATTCAAATAGAAAAGTTACTGCATTTACTAATTCATTTAACAGTGCAAATACTTTTTACCAAACTGAAGTAGGGTCAAAAGTGCCAGGTATGAATTTTAACGGTGCTGGTTTAACCGTGGATGATATAGAAATTTTAAAATTACCAACAGATCCTAGGGTTGATGTGATTCAGCCAGATTGTACTCTTCCAACAGGAACATTAAACGTTATTAATCCTGCAAATGGTGCAGGTATAAGCTATACATTAATTGGTGTAAATCCAGTTGGTGCTCCAATTAGTAATTCAACAGGTATTTTCTCAGGATTAGTTCCTGGCAGTTATGATGTAACAACAACAAATGGTGCTGGGTGTACTTCAATACCTAGTAATATTGTAATCAATGCTGTAGCTGCTACTCCCGTGACAACAAGTGTTTCAATATGTGTTGGTGAAACAGGATATTTAACAGCCGTTACTACCGAATGCTTAAATGGTTCTGTAAATTGGTATAATGCAGCCGATGTTTATTTAGGAACAGGCGCTTCGTTTAATCCTGTTGGTGTTGCCGGCTCAGGTTTATTAAATACTAATACTCCGGGAACTACAACTTTTTATGCTAGTTGTTCTAGCGATCCCAGATGTAAGGCAGCTACCAATTTTATAATTAATCCAAAACCGACGATTAGTGTAATCGCAGGAGCAGTTTGTGGACCAGGCGAAGTAACGTTAAGCGCTACTGCATCAGATGGAATAATTAGCTGGTACGCAAACGCAACAGATGGCGCTCCACTAAGAACAGGAGTTAGTTTTACGACACCGGTTTTATCAGTAAGCAAAACGTATTATGTAGAAGTAATTGCTAATGGTTGCTCATCAGGCAGAGTTCCAGTTATTGCAACTGTAAAGAAAGTGCCAACAATTACCAGTACAACACCAGGAAGTAGATGTGGTTCGGGAACTGTGACTCTTCAAGCTACAGCTTCAGCAGGAACGGTAAACTGGTATTCTTCTGTACAAGGAGGTTCTCCATTGTTTGCGGGATTAACTTTTACTACTCCAGTTATAAACGTAACTACTACTTATTATGTAGATGCAATTTTAGATGGATGTGCATCAGGTTCTAGAGTTGCTGTAGCAGCTACTGTGAATCCAAAACCAGCTGTTCCAACTATCGGAACTATTACACAACCTTCGTGTTCAACAGCAACTGGAAGTTTTACAATTACAAATTATAATACAGCAAACACTTATACATTCTCACCAGCAGGACCTACTGTAAATTCAAGTGGAGTTGTAACAGCTTCACCAGGAACTTATACTATAACTTCTAGTGCAGGCGGATGTTCAGATTCTTTATCAAATATTGTGATTGACACGCAACCAGCAACACCAAAGCCTCCGCTTGTTGGTACCATCACGCAGCCAACGTGTAACGTGACAAGCGGTAGTGTTTTTTTAAGTGCATTACCATCAGGAAACTGGACAATAACACGAAATCCAGGAGCAGTAACAACAACTGGAAATACTACAATTGCTACAATTTCAGGATTACCAGCAGGAACTTTTAGATTTACGATAACTAATGCTTCAGGATGTACTTCGGTAGTATCGGCTAATGTTAGAATTAGTCCTGTGCCTACACCATTGGCTACTCCAACGGTAAGGGTTATTCAGCAACCAACATGCGCAGTAGCTACAGGAAGTGTTACTTTAAGCGCTTTACCATCAAGAAATTGGACAATAACGATATATCCAGGAGGAGAAACAATAGCTGGAAACACCGCTTCTACAACAATTTCTGGATTGGCAACAGGAAGTTATACATTTACTGTAACTAATGATTCAGGATGTATATCAGCGCAGACAGATAGTGTTGTAATTGACGCGCAACCAGCAACACCAAGTACTCCAACTGTTGGAACGATCACACAACCAAATTGCGCAGTAGCAACAGGAAGTGTTGAATTAACAGGATTACCAGCAGGAGCTTGGACGATAAACCCAGGAAACATCTCAGGAAACACTGCTACTACAGTAATCTCAGGATTAACTGCAGGAAGCTATTCGTATACAGTTACAAATGCTGTTGGATGTATTTCAGTTGAATCAGTAAATATTTTGATTAATGCTCAACCGGCTACACCAGCTGTTCCTGTATTATCAGCAGTAACGCAGCCTACTTGTGTCGTAGCTACTGGAAGTTTTACAATTACAAATTATAACGCATCAAATACTTATACATTCTTACCAGCAGGACCTACAGTAAGTTCAACTGGTGTTGTAACAGCCACAGCAGGAACTTATACGGTAACTTCTAGTGCTAACGGATGTACTTCAGTAGCTTCTGCAAGTGTTGTGATTAATGCTCAACCGGCTACACCAGCTGTTCCGGTATTATCAACAGTAACGCAGCCTACTTGTGTCGTAGCTACTGGAAGTTTTACAATTACAAATTATAACGCATCAAATACTTATACATTCTTACCAGCAGGACCTACAGTAAGTGCAACTGGTGTTGTAACAGCCACAGCAGGAACTTATACGGTAACTTCTAGTGCTAACGGATGTACTTCAGCAGCTTCTGCAAGTGTTGTGATTAATGCTCAACCGGCTACACCAGCTGTTCCGGTATTATCAGCAGTAACTCAGCCTACTTGTGCCGTAGCTACTGGAAGTTTTACTATTACAAATTATAACGCATCAAATACTTATACATTCTTACCAGCAGGTCCTACGGTAAGTGCAAGTGGTGTTGTAACAGCCACAGCAGGAACTTATACGGTAACTTCTAGTGCTAACGGATGTACTTCAGCAGTTTCTACAAGTGCTATAGTAAATGCTCAACCGGCTACACCAGTTGTTCCGGTATTATCAGCAGTAACTCAGCCTACTTGTGCCGTAGCTACTGGAAGTTTTACAATTACAAATTATAACGCATCAAATAATTATACATTCTCACCAGCAGGTCCTACAGTAAGTGCAAGTGGTGTTGTAACAGCCACAGCAGGAACTTATACGGTAACTTCTAGTGCTAACGGATGTACTTCAGCAGTTTCTACAAGTGTTATAGTAAATACTCAACCGGCTACACCAGCTGTTCCGATATTATCAGCAGTAACGCAGCCTACTTGTGCCTTAGCTACTGGAAGTTTTACTATTTCAAATTATAACGCATTAAATACTTATACATTTTCACCAGCAGGAACTACAGTAAGTGCAACTGGTGTTGTAACAGCAACAGCAGGAACTTACACTGTAACTTCTCGTGCTAACGGATGTACTTCAGCAGTTTCTACAAGTGTTACAGTAAATGCTCAACCGGCTACACCAGCTGTTCCGGTATTATCAGCAGTAACTCAGCCTACTTGTGCCGTAGCTACTGGAAGTTTTACTATTACAAATTATAACGCATCAAATACTTATACATTCTTACCAGCAGGTCCTACAGTAAGTGCAAGTGGTGTTGTAACAGCAATAGCAGGAACTTATACGGTAACTTCTAGTGCTAACGGATGTACTTCAGTTGAATCAGCAAATGTTGTGATAAATTCTCAACCAGCAACACCAAATACTCCAACTGTTGGAACGATCACACAACCAACTTGCGCAGTAGCGACAGGAAGTTTTACAATTATAAATTATAACACATCAAATACTTATACATTTTCACCAGCAGGACCTACAGTAAGTACAACTGGTGTTGTAACAGCAACAGCAGGAACTTATACAGTAACTTCTAGTGCTAACGGATGTACTTCAGCAGTTTCTACAAGTGTTACAGTAAATGCTCAACCGGCTACACCAGTTGTTCCGATATTATCAACAGTAACGCAGCCTACTTGTGCCTTAGCTACTGGAAGTTTTACAATTACAAATTATAACGCATCAAATACTTATACGTTCTCACCAGCAGGACCTACAGTAAGTACAACTGGCGTTGTAAAAGCCACAGCAGGAACTTACACTGTAACTTCTAGTGCTAACGGATGTACTTCAGCAGTTTCTACAAGTGTTATAGTAAATGCTCAACCGGCTACAGCAGCTGTTCCGTTATTATCAGCAGTAACGCAGCCTACTTGTGCCGTAGCTACTGGAAGTTTTACAATTACGAATTATAACACATCAAATACTTATACATTTTCACCAGCAGGACCTGCAGTAAGCGCAACTGGCGTTGTAACAGCCACAGCAGGAACTTACACTGTAACTTCTAGTGCTAACGGATGTACTTCAGCAGTTTCTACAAGTGTTACAGTAAATGCTCAACCTGCTACACCAGCTGTTCCAGTATTATCACCAGTAACACAGCCTACTTGTACCTTAGCTACAGGAAGTTTTACTATTACAAATTATAACACATCAAATACTTATACATTTTCACCAGCAGGACCTACAGTAAGTACAACTGGAGTTGTAACAGCAACAGCAGGAACTTATACGGTAACTTCTAGTGCTAACGGATGTACTTCAGCAGTTTCTACAAGTGTTACAGTAAATGCTCAACCGGTTACACCAGCTGTTCCGGTATTATCAGCAGTAACGCAGCCTAGTTGTGCCTTAGCTACTGGAAGTTTTACTATTACAAATTATAACGCATCAAATACTTATACATTCTTACCAGCAGGACCAACAGTAAGTGCAGCTGGTGTTGTAACAGCCACAGCAGGAACTTACACGGTAACTTCTAGTGCTAACGGATGTACTTCAGCAGTTTCTACAAGTGTTACAGTAAATGCTCAACCGGTTACACCAGCTGTTCCGGTATTATCAGCAGTAACGCAACCTACTTGTGCCTTAGCTACTGGAAGTTTTACTATTACAAATTATAACGCATCAAATACTTATACGTTCTCACCAGCAGGACCTACAGTAAGTACAACTGGTGTTGTACCAGCAACAGCAGGAACTTACACGGTAACTTCTAGTGCTAACGGATGTATTTCAGTTGAATCAGCAAATGTTGTGATTAATGCTCAACCAGCAACACCAGCTGTTCCGTTATTATCAGCAGTAACGCAGCCTACTTGTGCCGTAGCTACTGGAAGTTTTACAATTACGAATTATAACACATCAAATACTTATACGTTTTCACCAGCAGGACCTGCAGTAAGTGCAACTGGCGTTGTAACAGCAACAGCAGGAACTTATACGGTAACTTCTAGTGCTAACGGATGTATTTCATCAGTTTCTACAAGTGTTACAGTAAATGCTCAACCTGCTACACCAGCTGTTCCGGTATTATCAGCAGTAACGCAGCCTACTTGTGCCTTAGCTACTGGAAGTTTTACTATTACAAATTATAACACATCGAATACTTATACATTCTCACCAGCAGGACCTACAGTAAGTGCAACTGGCGTTGTAACAGCAACAGCGGGAACTTACACTGTAACTTCTAGTGCTAACGGATGTACTTCAGTAGTTTCTACAAGTGTTACAGTAAATTCTCAACCGGCTACACCAGCTGTTCCGGTATTATCAGCAGTAACACAGCCTACTTGTGCCTTAGCTATTGGAAGTTTTACTATTACAAATTATAACGCATCAAATACTTATACGTTCTCACAAGCAGGACCTACAATAAGTACAACAGGAGTTGTAACAGCAACAGCAGGAACTTATACGGTAACTTCTAGTGCAAACGGATGTATTTCAGCAGCTTCTACAAGTGTAACAGTAGATGATCAACCAGCTACACCAGCTGTTCCGGTAGTAACTGCAGTGACGCAGCCTACTTGTGCCTTGGCAACTGGAAGCTTTACAATTACCAATTATAACGCATCAAATACTTATACATTTTTACCAGCTGGACCTACAGTTAGTGCAACAGGAGTTGTAACAGCAACAGCAGGAACTTATACGGTAACTTCTAGTGCTAACGGATGTACTTCAGCAACTTCTGCAAGTGTTGTGATAAATGCTCAACCAGCCACACCAGCTGTTCCGGTATTAACTACAGTAACACAGCCTACTTGTGCCGTAGCTACTGGAAGTTTTACAATTACCAATTATAACGCATCAAATAATTATACATTCTTACCAGCAGGTCCTACAGTAAGTGCAACTGGTATTGTAACAGCCACAGCAGGAACTTATACGGTAACTTCTAGTGCTAACGGATGTACTACAGTTGAATCAGCAAATGTTGTGATTAATGCTCAACCAGCAACACCAGCTGTTCCGTTATTATCAAAAGTAACACAGCCTTCTTGTGCCTTAGCTACTGGAAGTTTTACAATTACAAATTATAACACATCAAATACTTATACATTTTTACCAGCAGGACCTACAGTAAGTACAACTGGCGTTGTAACAGCAACAGCAGGATCTTATACGGTAACTTCTAGTGCTAACGGATGTAGTTCAGTTGCAACAGTAAACATTGTAATTGATGCGCAACCAGCAACACCAAATACTCCAACTGTTGGAACGATCACACAACCAACTTGCGCAGTAGCGACAGGAAGTATCGAATTAACAGGATTACCATTAGGGGCTTGGACGATAAACCCAGGAAACATCTCAGGAAACACCGCTACTACAGTAATCTCAGGATTAACTGCAGGAAGTTATAGTTATACAGTTACAAATGCTGTTGGATGTAGTTCAGTTGCAACAATAAACATTGTAATTGACGCGCAACCAGCAACACCAAATACTCCAACTGTTGGAACGATCATACAACCAACTTGCGCAGTAGCGACAGGAAGTATCGAATTAACAGGATTACCATCAGGGGCTTGGACGATAAATCCAGGAAACATATCAGGAAACACCGCGACTACAATAATCTCAGGATTAACTGCAGGAAGTTATAGTTATACAGTTACAAATGCTGTCGGATGTAGTTCAGTTGCAACAATAAACATCTTAATTGATGCGCAACCAGCAACACCAAATACTCCAACTGTTGGAACGATCACACAACCAACTTGCGCAGTAGCAACAGGAAGTGTTGAGTTAACAGGATTACCAGCGGAAGATTGGACGATAACAATATATCCAGAAGAATCAATTATAACCGGAACAGGGACAACTACAATTGTTTCGGGATTAATATCAGGAAGTTACAATTTTACTGTCACTAATTCTGTTGGATGTAGTTCTGTTTTTTCAGCTAATGCTGTAATTAATGTGCAAATAGCAACACCTTCAGCTCCAGCTGTTGGAACAATCACACAGCCAACTTGCGCAGTAGCGACAGGAAGTGTTGAGTTAACAGGATTACCAGCAGGAGATTGGACGATCAGCCCAGGAAATATCTCAGGAAACACCGCTACTACAGTAATCTCAGGTTTAACTGCAGGAAGCTATTCCTATACAGTTACAAATGCTGTCGGATGTGTTTCAAACGCAGCAGTAACTGTTATAATTGACGCGCAACCAGCAACACCAAATACTCCAACTGTTGGAACGATCACACAACCAACGTGCGCAGTAGCAACAGGAAGTGTTGAATTAACAGGATTACCATCAGGAGATTGGACGATAAATCCAGGAAACATCTCAGGAAACACAGCTACTACAATAATCTCAGGATTAACTGCAGGAAGCTATTCGTATACAGTTACAAATGCTGTTGGATGTACTTCAGTTGCAACAATAAACATTGTAATTGATGCGCAACCAGCAACACCAAGTACTCCAACTGTTGGAACGATCACACAACCAACTTGCGCAGTATCGACAGGAAGTGTTGAGTTAACAGGATTACCAGCAGGAGATTGGACGATCAACCCAGGAAACATCTCAGGAAACACAGCCACTACAGTAATCTCAGGATTAACTGGAGGAAGCTATTCCTATACAGTTACTAATGCCGTTGGATGTGTTTCAAACGCAGCAGTAACTGTTGTAATTGACGCGCAACCAGCAACACCAAATACTCCAACTGTTGGAACGATCACACAACCAATTTGCGCAGTAGCGACAGGAAGTGTTGAGTTAACAGGATTACCATCAGGAGCTTGGACGATAAATCCAGGAAACATCTCAGGAAACACCGCTACTACAGTAATCTCAGGATTAACTGCGGGAAGCTATACTTACACGGTTACTAATTCTGTAGGATGTACTTCAGTTGCAACAATAAACATTGTAATTGATGCGCAACCAGCAACACCAAGTACTCCAACTGTTGGAACGATCACACAACCAACTTGCGCAGTAGCGACAGGAAGTATCGAATTAACAGGATTACCATCAGGAGATTGGACGATAAATCCAGGAAACATCTCAGGAAACACCGCTACTACAGTAATCTCAGGATTAACTGCAGGAAGCTATTCGTATACAGTTACAAATACTGTTGGATGTACTTCAGTTGCAACAATAAACATTGTAATTGGTAATTTAATTTGTGCTAACGACGATACGATTGCATCAACAGGTGGAAGTGTACTTACAAACGATACTTTAAACGGAAATCCAGTAACGACCACTAATACGGATGTTACACCAGTTACAGAGGGTCCATTAGCAATTGATGCCGACGGAAACTTAACAGTTACACCAAACACACCAAGTGGAACGTATACAATTACGTACACTATTTGTGAAGTGGGCGCGAATCCAGCAAATTGTGATACGGCGATTGCTACAGTTGTAATCAACAACACCATTGTTGCTAATGATGATACGATTGCATCAACAGGTGGAAGTGTAATTACAAACGATACCTTAAACGGAAATCCAGTAACGACCACTAATACGGATGTTACACCAGTTACAGATGGTCCATTAACAATTGATGCCGACGGAAACTTAACGGTTACACCAAACACACCAAGTGGAACGTATACAATTACATACACTATTTGTGAAGTGGGCGCGAATCCAGCAAATTGTGATACGGCGATTGCTACAGTTGTAGTTACAAACACCATTTTTGCTAACGATGATACGATTGCCTCAACAGGTGGAAGTGTAATTACAAACGACACCTTAAACGGAAATCCAGTAACGACCACTAATACGGATGTTACACCAGTTACAGACGGTCCATTAGCAATTGATGCCGACGGAAACTTAACGGTTACACCAAACACACCAAGTGGAACGTATACAATTACATACACTATTTGTGAAGTGGGCGCGAATCCAGCAAATTGTGATACGGCGATTGCTACAGTTGTAATCAACAACACAATTGTTGCTAATGATGATACGATTGCCTCAACAGGTGGAAGTGTACTTACTAACGATACTTTAAACGGAACTCCAGTAACGACCACTAATACGGATGTTACACCAGTTACAGATGGTCCACTAACAATTGATGCCAACGGAAACTTAACAGTTACACCAAACACACCAAGTGGAACGTATACAATCACATACACTATTTGTGAAGTAGGCGCGAATCCAGCGAATTGTGATACGGCGATTGCTACAGTTGTAGTTACAAACACCATTGTTGCTAACGACGATACGATTGCCTCAACAGGTGGAAGTGTACTTACTAACGATACTTTAAACGGAACTCCAGTAACGACCGCTAATACGGATGTTACACCAGTTACAGATGGTCCACTAGCAATTGATGCGGATGGAAACTTAACAGTTACACCAAACACACCAAGTGGAACGTATACAATTACATACACTATTTGTGAAGTGGGAGCGAATCCAGCGAATTGTGATACGGCGATTGCTACAGTTGTAGTTACAAACACCATTGTTGCTAACGATGATACGATTGCATCAACAGGTGGAAGTGTACTTACAAACGATACTTTAAATGGAAATCCAGTAACGACCACTAATACGGATGTTACACCAGTTACAGAGGGTCCATTAGCAATTGATGCCGACGGAAACTTAACAGTTACACCAAACACACCAAGTGGAACCTATACAATCACATACACTATTTGTGAAGTGGGAGCGAATCCAGCGAATTGTGATACGGCGATTGCTACAGTTGTAGTTACAAACACCATTGTTGCTAACGATGATACGATTGCCTCAACAGGTGGAAGTGTAATTACTAACGATACCTTAAACGGAACTCCAGTAACGACCACTAATACGGATGTTACACCAGTTACACAGGGTCCATTAGCAATTGATGCGGACGGAAACTTAACAGTTACACCAAACACACCAAGTGGAACCTATACAATCACATACACTATTTGTGAAGTGGGAGCGAATCCAGCAAATTGTGATACGGCGATTGCTACAGTTGTAGTAAACAATACCATTGTTGCTAACGATGATACGATTGCATCAACAGGTGGAAGTGTAATTACTAACGATACTTTAAACGGAAATCCAGTAACGACCACTAATACGGATGTTACACCAGTTACAGATGGTCCATTAACAATTGATGCCGACGGAATCTTAACAGTTACACCAAACACACCAAGTGGAACCTATACAATTACATACACTATTTGTGAAGTGGGAGCGAATCCAGCAAATTGTGATACGGCGATTGCTACAGTTGTAGTAAACAATACCATTGTTGCTAACGATGATACGATTGCATCAACAGGTGGAAGTGTACTTACAAACGATACTTTAAACGGAAATCCAGTAACGACCACTAATACGGATGTTACACCAGTTACAGATGGTCCATTAACAATTGATGCCGACGGAATCTTAACAGTTACACCAAACACACCAAGTGGAACGTATACAATTACATACACTATTTGTGAAGTGGGCGCGAATCCAGCAAATTGTGATACGGCGATTGCTACAGTTGTAATCAACAACACAATTGTTGCTAACGATGATACGATTGCATCAACAGGTGGAAGTGTACTTACAAACGATACCTTAAACGGAACTCCAGTAACGACCACTAATACGGATGTTACACCAGTTACAGATGGTCCATTAGCAATTGATGCCGAGGGAATCTTAACAGTTACACCAAACACACCAAGTGGAACCTATACAATTACATACACTATTTGTGAAGTGGGAGCTGTTCCCGCAAATTGTGATACGGCTACAGCAATTGTAGTGGTATTTAATGAATTAATCGCCGTTGATGATGATTATACGAGCGCGCCAATTATTAGTGGTAATGACACGCCAAGTGTTGTAACTAACGATACTTTAAACGGGACACCAGTTGTAATTGGTAATAACCCAGGAGAAGTAACCTTAACTGGTGTTGATGTTCCAACAGGATTGACCTTAAACCCAACAGGAACAATCACGGTGGGTATTGATACACCATCAGGAACTTATATTGTAGTTTATGAAATCTGTGAAGTGGGAGCTGTTCCAGCAAATTGTGAAACGGGTATTGTAACTATTGTAGTTTCTAATGAGATTATCGCAAATAACGATGCGCCACAAGTTGTAGAAATTAACGTTACAGGACCGGTATTTGCTGGAAATGTTTTAGGTAATGACACTTTAAATGGAGTATTAGTAACGACGATTAATACCGATGTAACACCTACAACTCAAGGTCCATTAAGTATTGATGTGGATGGTAATGTTACTATCG
>NZ_JBHUOL010000007.1:0-7435 GCF_042686085.1 Flavobacterium ardleyense | reverse complement strand
AAACCTAGCAATAGAAACGTGCACGGTTTTGGTAGATAAAGGCTATCACAACGGTCGTGAAATCACCCGCTGTAAAGACAATAACATTGTAACTATTGTAGCGCATCCTGATCCAGGAAAAAGCAATGAAAACGGTACACAGCCTGCTTATTTGGTTGCTAAATTTAAATACAATAAACAAACTGATACCTACATTTGTCCACAAGGGGCAACATTAAAAACCACGGGACGTTGGCACAAGAAAACAAGAGAGAAAGACAGTTACCAATTCAAAAAATACCGAACTCCAGCTTGTAAAACATGTCTGTAAAGAACCTTTGTACCAGTAGAACAGGCGGGCGAGAGATTGATAGGAGTGAGTATGCTGATGCTGTTGAAGAGAATAATCAGCGGTATCAGGAAAACCAGCAGTTGTACCGAAAACGTCAAGAGATCAACGAACATATCTTTGGAACTATTAAGCGTCAATGGGGCTATAATCACACTAATTTAACGGGTTTGGAAAAAGTAAATGGCGAGCACAGTTTAATTATGCTTGTGTACAACATCAAACGCTCCATAAATATACTGGGCGTACCGGATTTAATAGATAAACTCAAGAAATGGAAGTCACCTTACAAAAACAAAGGTTGTTTTAGTTTTAAAACGAGTTATTACAGCTATTATAACGGCTTTAATGAAAAAGAGTTACCAATTGCAGCCTAAAAAATAGTGTACCGCAGAACGAAGGTATTGAAGTTTACAAGAGCTTTAAAAAGCAAATTGTGAAAAAACAAGGTTTTTTCACAGCCTGACGTTTCGTGGCTTTGCAAGGTTGCGAACTTCGGAACCGAGATTTTTCCGCTAAGATAAAATTTCTTGCGAAAGATATATGTGAATTTACTAGATATTTCGCAATCTCGCAAAACCGCTGTTAGCAGATGTGTTTTTAGATAAATGTTGATGTTTTTAGCTTTTCTTTTTCTATTCCAGCATTTTCTACAAACCAATCAGTTACCACAACTTTTAGTTCAGATTTATTTACAGTATTTTTTTTACTTCGAATATTAAGATAATTTTCGGTTGTCATCTTTTCAACTAATTCTTTTACGTTTTTTATTTCGAGCTCTTTTCCAAACCATTTACAACAATAAAAGCCATAAACTGATATTCCAATTCCAATTATTCCATATAAAAAGTTAATGAAAAGCATAAATATTGAAACCAATAAAATTACAGTTAATGAATAAATTACAGATTTCGGCGAACTTAAAACATTCAATTCCAATCCAATATTTTTCTCAAGTTTTTTCACCAGTTTTATTCTGTTACTTCTTGGAAATATTATTTTTAATTCTGTTTCTAGTTTAATTTTTTCTTTCTCATAAATTCTTTCTTCTACAATCGAAATTCTTAATTTATAAAATGCTTGTTGAGTTGTACAACTTTCAACATTTTCAAAATTTACTTTTGTAATTATTAAATCACAAAATTCATCAAAATTTTTTACTTTTTCAGTTTCACCATTTTCAAATTTGAATTGATACATTTCTTCAATAGTAGGAATGCAGTCTTCAATATTTTCAATCTCGTAATTATCTAATTTGTTATTTTTTATTTGTTTACGTGATTTTTTTTAACATATCGGCTAACGTGTTGCGGATTTGCATCAGTGGCTTTGATTTAAGACTGACCACAACAAATATAAACAAAATTTTAATTCATTGAGGTTTTTCCGAAGGAAAAACCAAGCCTAAGCCATTGTGCAAAACCGATGTTGGCAGTAGTATTTTTATTTATTTTCTAATTTTTTTCTTTTACGTTCTTCTTTCCGCAATTGTTTTTTTGTTTTGTAATTTATTTTAACACCACTAGCAATTGACATACTTTCTTTCTTAATTATCTTTTCTAATTCATTTGTGTTTGCGTTGACTAAATATTGATTGACAACTTGCTTTTCCCATTTTCCTAATTCTTTATTTTGATTTCGTTTTTCTTCAATTAACCAGCAAAAAGAATTTATATTGTCTAAATATGCTAATTCTATATAATCAACAGTTTTGTCTTTAAATCTTTTATCTTTTTTTACAATTTCTAGAGCATCACAATAATTACTCAAATTTTCAAAGTCTAAGTTTCCAGAATATTTCGGGAATTTATTTTCAGAAATCATTTCACCGTTTTTATCGAATTCAAGACCAAAACCATATTCAATATTTTTGTTTGTATAAGTATAAAGAATCCAATAAGTAACTTTGTAGTTTGATAAATTATAAAGTTTTTGATTATCATAAACTATTTTTATTGAATCATTAAAGTTTACTTCAAGTTGATGAATTTTTAAGTTGTTGTAAAATTCTATTCCACCACGTTCAATAATATAATCTTCAGATTTTTTAAAAATGAAATCGGAATAACTTTTTATTTTTTTAATGTCGCAACAATATTGAATTGTATCGCTAATTTCCAAATCGAATGGAATGTAATTGTTAGTTTTCGATAAATATGTTCCACCAAAATCTAATTTATCAGAATCTTCACATTGTGAAAATCCCAGAAAATAAAATAGTATAAATATTAAGATAAAATGTCTTTTCAATTTCGGTTTTTTAATATTACCGCCAACGTTTAGTGGCTTTATAAAGTGGCTTTGATTTTTCACAGACCAAAGCAAATATAGACAAATTTCGACTCATAGAGGTTTTTCCTTCGGAAAAACCAAGCCCAAGCCATTTTATAAAACCATTGTTAGCAACTGTTATTATCTCTCTTCTATTGGACTAAAGTCTATAAACCTTTTAAAATCTTCTGAATTATCCTCAACACTTTGTGTTTTTTTCCATTTCCCATTTTCATCTAAAATTTCAACGCTTATTTTATTGTCTCTTTGATCTACTGACGCAAAATGAAACAAACTATCATTTTTAATTTTTAAAAAGCAAGTTGTATTTCCTCCAGTTAATATAAAAGAATCAATGCAATCAAGTTTTTCATTATACATCAAATTTGGGAAATAGTCTGAATTTTTAATCCAATTTAATTTTTTAGTGTCTTTTTTATACAAAATTAAGGTTTGAACATTATTTCCACCACGAGCAGAAGTTCCAGAAGTGAATATGATGTCATTAAGTTTGTCATTATTAAAATCACTAATTTCAGTATTTAGAATATTCACTTTATCTCCTTCAACTTTAAGACTATCTTTTATTTTCCATTTGCTATTATTTTTTTCATATAAATAAATTTTAACAAAAGTGTTTTGACTTTCTTCAATGTGAAAAATATCTATTTTGTTTTTTGTTTTGATTCCAAAATTTATAGAATCAGTAAACCTTTCAATAGTGTCAGAAATTAAAGCTTCTATTTCTTGAAAGTTACTTTTACTATGAGTTATTTCTATTTCTTGAAAGTTACTTTTACTATGAGTTATTTCAGTGTCTTTTTTACAACTAAAAATCAGAAATGACAGAATTATGACTAACTTTTTTTTCATAATAGTTGCTAACGTTTTGTGGCTTGTGAATGTTGTTTTCTTATGAAAACAATTCTTAATTTGTTTATCGTAAAAGTAATTGATTACGGTGATTCCACCAAATAAAACAATATTTACAAACCGCTGTTAGCAATAGTTTGTTTACTCATATTTACCAAACCAATTTAATTCAGTTTTCCAGTGATTTTTTTTATAATCTACGTTTTCATTTGTATAAACTCTAAATATTTTTTTGATAGATGTTTCTCTGAGAATTTTTTTAATTGAATCAACTTGTTTTTCAGGGATTTTTTTGTCAGTAAATAGTAAATATTTGATTTTATTGATTTCACTATCATTTGTTGAAGATATTAAGTCATAAATTTCAATTCTATTTAGATTTATTGAATTATCTGTTTTAGCAATTATTTGACCATTTTTATAACCTAAGTAAATATTAAAATCAAATTTTTTATTTCCACTTGAAATAAGTTCACTTTCTTTGTTGAGTAAATTAATATTAAGATTTATGTTTTTCTCAAAATATTGATAAGCATTATTGATTTTTAGAAACTGATTTGTAAAAGAAGAATCAGTTTCTTTTTTCAAATATAAAGTGTCTTTTTGGCTGTTAAGTTTATAATCAAAAATAAAATCAGTTTCTAATTTAGAATCTAAATTTGTTAATTGTGTATAGTAAATTTTAGAAGCATTACTTTTCCACGAGAATTTTGTTTTTCTATCCCAAGTATCAGTTACTAAAGAGTCTTCAAAAAATTGTAAATCTACAATATTTGAACTTTTGGTTGAGCTCCAATTTCCAAGTAATTCTGTATCTATGTTCTTTTTAGAACAACCTTGCAAAACTAAAATTATTAATATTGTATTTATTATCTTGGTTTTCATTCAAATTATTGCTAACGGTTTTGTATAAGAATAGTAGGGCGGGAAAAAGGCAACTACCATTCGGTTGAACACAAGCTGAATTTTTAAATTTTTCTTATTATCTTTTTTTCTCAATAAGCCAAATTTAAAAATTTGGCGACCTTGCAAAAGTGCCTTTGCCATTGGGTTAAGCACTCATTGCCCTATTATTTTTATACGTTGTTGCCAGCAGTAATTTATTCCGTCAGTTTCCGTCTTCCAGCTTTAATCAACTTATCGTAATTTGAACAAATTCCTCTCGTTTCCGTATGGATTTTATTTACAATGTCTCTAAATTTTTCAGGTTGTTCTATTTCCCATTCTGGCGGAACTGTATTAGCGTTAATGTTTTTATTGCTCGTACTCCAAGTATTTAGTCCGATTAAACTTGTAAATTCAGCTGTATGTTTTTTAAGCTCTCTTAAAATATTTTCCATTTCTGGTTCGATAAATTCAAAATCTGGTTTTGTAAACTCGTATTCGAATTTATAAATATCATCTAAATTATCAATTCGGAATGCAAAGCCTGCAAAATTATTGTGCCTTAAAAAAGCAATAGTTCCATTCGGTGGAAGTAAATCAGTTTTAATTCTATCAAATAATTCAAAATCCAAGACTTTATGAGATTCAGTATATTCTGCACTTTTAGGTCTTCTATTTTTTTTAATTACAATCCAAATTATCCAGACAATTAAAATTCCTAACAAAATGAAAATTAAATGAAGTATTGAAATTTGATAATTTACAAATCCCTTTAGGTTTTCTATAAATGATTTGTCGTTGTAAAGACTTTTTAAGCTAAAATAAATAATAGATAATAATCCGATTATTCCCGCAGAAATTAGCTTACTGCCAACTGGATCTTTCCAAACTTTCTTAATTTTCTCTGTCATTTCTTTTATTGCTGGCAACGTTTGGTGGCTTGCAGAAGTGGCGAACTTCGTAACCGTAATCTTTCGGCTAAGATAAAATTTCTTGCGGAAGATAAACGTGAATTAACCAAATAATTCGCCATTTATGCAAACCGCTGTTGTGCGTTCGCTTTTTTTTATTCGGTCAAATATTTTTCGTCCGATATACTCTTTTAATTTGTTATATTTAAAACGTCTGTAATAAACATCCCAATAACTTATCATTCTGCTTTCAGTTTGTTGTCTATAAGTTGGATTTTCATTAAAAAACTTTAAATAATTATTAATTGTTTTGTCGTTAATATGTTTGTCAGCAACCTCTAAAATTTCCATTACATATTCGCCTAAAAGTTGAAAAACAAATGGAATTACATAATAGTCTTTTACATTGTATATTAGTTTTTCTAATTGTTGTTGTCTAACAAAACCGTTATGATGTCTTAAATAAATACAGTTCAATATCGTTTGTTGATTAATTGTCAAACTGTTTCCCGCTGTGTCAGTTGGGATGTCGAAATATACTCGTCCTGGAATAATCAGTTTTTGCCCGTCTAATATAATTTCTTGTTCAACTTTCGGATGGATATCAAAGTTTTTGTCTATTAAAAAATCCGCAACAATTTCAACGTCTTGTTTCAAGTCAACCGGAAATGCATTCAGAAGTTTTTGTCTGTTAACTTGCAATATGTCCGATGTTAATCTCATTTAGTTTCTGTTTTTTAAAGTGACGCACAACGTTTTGTGGCTTGTGAATGTTGTTTTCTTATGAAAACTATTTTTAATTTGTTTATCGTAAAAGTAATTGATTACGGTGATTCCACCAAATAAAACAATATTTACAAACCGCTGTTAGCAACTGGCTTTTATTTTCGTTTTAAAAATCTTGTATCATTCATATTAAACTCGTTTTCATAAGTTCCGATTTTTTTCAAATAATAATATCTTAATTTTTCCGAACAGGATTTATAATTGTCATAGCCTGTCACAGAATATTTCAGCATTTTTATTGGCTTTAATTCGTTTTTATCAAATTCAAAACCTTTTCCAAAATATTCAATTGCGCCATTCGGATAATCTTGATATTGGTTAAATACTTTGTTTATTAACAATCCTGCAACAATTTGATTTCCATTTTTCGAGTAAAAAAGCGTGTCAATAATTGATTCTTTATACTCAACTTTTACAGGCAAATCAATTGCCCAATCTCTTTCAATTGTGTCATTATAAGTTTTTCCATTAAAATATCTCAATGCTAATTCTGCTGGTCTTTCAATAGTTTTAATTTCTATTAAACTGTCAACTAATTTTTGTATTTTGATTTTGTCACGTTCATAAATGCTTGGGTCAACTTTTACGTTATAAGCAAACTCTTTAGGCGTTGTCGTTTCAGTAATGTTTAAAGAAAACTCTTTTGTTAAGTTAGTCATTGACATAATTGCAAGTGGAAAACTTAAAATTAGAAGAAACCAAATGCTAATTTTTCGAATGTTTCTTTTAAATGATAATAAAATAAATACAATTGTTGACAGAAACAGAATTATTGAAGTTAACGTTAAAGTGTCAATTACATTTTCTAATCCAGAACCATTTTTGTCATTAAGTATATGAAAAAATGAAATTATAATTCCAACTGCTAAAATTCCAAATAAAATTTTAATTCCGTGTTCTTTCATTTTTTAGATTCTGTTTTTTTAAGCTTGTTGCTAACGTGTTGTCGCTTGTGGCAGTTGCGTAAATTTAAGACAAAAGATTACAAGTACAAAACTCCTAGTGGAATTTTCGGAGAAAATTCCGAACACAAGCCAAGCCTAGCAATTGCTACAAACGGCTGTTGTACAACGTTTCTTTATCTTTTCAGGTTTCCATTTGCATTATATTTACTTTCAAATTGATTATGATTTATTTTTCCATAAAATTCATTTGAATATGATTTGCCTAATTTTATTCTAAGTTTTGTTTTATAATCTCCATCGTAAACAAAAACTGAAGTTAAAACTACATTTTCGGGAGCCAAATAAATATAACCGATTCCAGTTCCACAAGAATGTCTATATTTTTCCTCAATCGGTTTCCATTTTCCTGATTTATCTTTCGCTTCTAATTCAATTGGTATTATTTCTTGTAATCCAATTATAATTGTGTCATTTTC
>NZ_JBHUOL010000006.1:0-483620 GCF_042686085.1 Flavobacterium ardleyense | reverse complement strand
TCGATTTTGCAACTGTTTAATTTAATATTTTTGTCTAATAATCTGTATCGATTATTTAGGACGGGACAATTTTCAATTGCTTAAGAACGTTCTAAATTTTTATTCGTAAATTTTATAATGTAAATTACATTAATTAATGAAAAAACGCCCGTTAACAGTCCATAAATTTTACTATTCGAAAATGTGTAGTAGTCCAATAAATTACTAAGACTTAAAGCAACTAATAACAGATTATTAATTAAAAGTATTAAGCGAATTTTTTTCATTTGGATTAATTTATAATTGTCTTTACGAAAATAAATAGAAATCCTCTATAAAACAAAAAAGTCCTGAATTATCAGGACTTTCTTGTTTTATATTCTGATTGGATTAACCCATGAAGTCACCTTCACCGCCACCATCATCTCTTCTTTGTGGTCTTTCTCTGTCTGTTTTCTTTTTGTTGAAACGATAAGTGAATGACATCATAATTTGACGTGATCTCCATTGCATTTCACTGTGTGAGCTAAATACATTTTCAATCGTCGTATCCATTATTCTTTTTCTAGAATTGAACACGTCGCTTACATTTAATGCAATTGTTCCTTTGTCTTTTAATATGTCTTTGCTAAACGCTAAGTTCATAGAAGCTGATCCTAAAATTTTACCTTGAGCAGTAGTTTGTGGAGCGCTGTAAGATCCATTAGTTTGCCAGTCAATTTTATAAGGTAAGGTAACTTTAGAACTAACTCTTGCGAACCAGCTTAAGGCTACATTGTCAAAATTTTGAGTAATGATATCACCTAAATAATTCTCATAGGCGTAATTCCCTTGTGTTTCATTTCTATATAAGTTGAAGTTTCCGTTTAATCTCCACCATTTGTAAGGTGTGTAGTTTAAGTTAAATTCGAATCCAGCTCTCAATTCTTTCGATAAGTTAATTGGAGTACTTAAAATAACGGGTATACCTTGCTCTGCCGGTGTACCAGTATCACCTGGGATATTTGGATCAGCAGGAATTGCATCAACTGCACCTACAAATCTCCCAGATTCTTTTCTAATAAACTGAAAAGAATCATCGGTAATGTTTATGTATGCCGAAGTATTAAAAGTAAGTTTATTCCATCTTTTTAGATAACCTAGATCAAATGCATTTGTCAATGAAGGATCTAAGTCTGGATTACCTTGGAAAATATTAATATCACTTGATAAAGATGAAACTGGATTTAAGAAAAATCCTCTTGGACGGTTAATTCTTTTACTATAACTTAAACTAGTAGAACTCGTTTCTGAAAACTCATAATTTAAGGTAGCAGAAGGAAAAAAGTTATTGTATTTTTTTGTATTGTATTCGTTTTTTGTAATTGAATTTACTTCAATTTTACTGTCTTCGAAACGTACACCTAGAAAATAAGAAAATTTGTCAATTTTAGAACCATATTGTGCATATAAAGCATTCACGCCTTCTACATATTCTAATTTGCTAGAATAATCAGATGTTGGACTTACTTGAAAATCTGTTAAGTTGTTTGAAAAATTACCTCTATAACCCGTTTCAAATCTTCCCTTTTCTCCAAGTGGTAAAACGTAATCCGCTTGAAACAAGTTACGTTGCTGTTTGCTTTGATTTGTAGTTCCTTGGGTATTTAACGATGCTGAATTTCCTAAGATTTGATCGTATATAGTAGCAAATTGATTATCTCTATTTTGCGAAATCGCAACATCAACCGTTAATTTGTGATCATCTTTTTTAAATTTCTTTGTAAAATTCGAAGAATATTCAATACTGAAATCATCACTTTTTTGATCGTTCACACGATTTTTGACGAATGTAGGATTTTTTATTTCGTTAAAGTTATAAGCGAAAACTTCGTCTAAATTCTTACCGTCACTTTCTCTAAATGTTAAAGCATTTGTCCAAGTAAGTGAGTTCGATAAGCTTAAGTCAATTCCGAAATTAGCATTGTAACCTTTACTATTTCTGTTATTTTTTCTTCTTTCGTTAACAAAACTACTAGTAGTTCCATCATTGTTAAAATATTCAGCATCGATTATTGTATTTCCTGGATTAGTTCTATCGTTATACCCAAAATTAGAAAATAGATTGTAATCGTCACTCTTTTTGTTCAAGTTTACACTAGCTCCATAGGTTTCAGGATCTCCAGCGTTTACCATTAATGAACCATTAACTCCGTTTGCTTTTCCTTTTCTTAGTACAATATTGATGATTCCACCACCACCTTCTGCATCATAACGAGCCGATGGATTAGTAATAACTTCAACTTTTTCAACTGATTCAGCTGGTAATAATTTCAAAGCATCTGCAATGTTGATTCCTGCTAAACCCGATGGTTTTCCATCAATAAGTATTTTTACATTCTCGTTTCCACGTAACGCTACGTTTCCTTCGGCATCAACTGTAACAGATGGTACGTTATCTAGTACATCGCTAATAGTTCCACCTTTTACAATCATGTCTTTCCCCACATTGTAAACGCGTTTATCTAACTTTATTTCTACAGTAGATCTTTCAGCAATAACAACAACATCATCAAGCATCGCTGCATCTGCTTCCATTGAAATTACACCTAAATTTGTATCGTTTGTATATTCTCTTTGCGCAATAGCTACATTTTTGAAAGAAATAAATTCAGATCTTGCAATGTAAGTTCCTGCAGTTATGTCAAATTTAAAACCTCCATTTTCATCGGTGATTCCTCCTGAAAGTTGTTTGGTTTTGATATTTTCAAATACGACAGTCGCATATTCTAAAGGTTGATTACTTCCTTTTTCAATCACTTTACCAGAAATTGTAATTTTTTTAGCATCTGGTCTTTGGGCAAATAATACAGTACTTATAAATAAGGATAGTAATATTAAAAGATTTCTTGTGTTCATAGATAGGGTTTTGTTCTTTGACTGCAAAAATAGCCTTTGGTTTAACCTTAAATTCCTAAATCTTTGTTAAAAGTCAGACAGCAATTCGTTAATCTTTTCAGTCGGTCTTGCAACAATAGCTTTCTCTCCAAAAACAACAATAGGACGTTCAATTAATCGGGGATGAGCAAGCATTGCATCAACAATAGCATCGTCAGACATTTCTTTTCCTTTATAATTTTCTGTCCAAATTGCCTCTTTTGTTCGAACTAATTCAAGAGGTTTTATCCCTAGCTTTTTTAAGACACCTTGAAGTTCTTCTTTTGTGAAAGGTTCGTCCAAGTATTTTCTAACTGTAATTGATTTATTTAAATTTTCTAATTCGCACAAACCTTCTCTTGATTTGGTGCATCTTGGATTATGGTAAATGGTTATCATTTCGTAAATTTGTTGATTAATTTACAAAAGTAATACTTTAATATATGTTTATAACGCAGGGATTTACGAGAGCTAATTCATTTGGCAAATATTTAATTGGTTCTTTATTAGTTTTTATTGCTTCGGCAATTGGCCAAGTACCGTTATTAATAGCTATTGGAATTAAAAGTGTAATGGGTGGAAATGTACCGTCAACGGAGACTGATATTTACAAAATGTTTGATTCGAATTTATTCCTATTGTTAATTTTACTGTCATTTGTTTGCGCCCTTGCTGGTTTATATTTTATAGTTAAAGGACTGCACCATCAAACATTTCTTTCTATTATTACTTCGAGAAAAAAAATTGATTGGAAAAGAGTATTTTTTGCTTTTGGAATCTGGTTTGTTTTTTCGGCTGGTATGATTATTATTTCATACTTTATTGATGATAGCGAAATAAAACTTCAATTTAATCTAATTCCATTTCTAATTTTAGCGTTAATTACTTTGCTATTAATGCCTATTCAGACAAGTACTGAAGAGCTAGTTTTTAGAGGATATTTAATGCAAGGTTTCTTTAATCTAGCAAGAAACAAATGGTTCCCATTGATAATGACATCTGTGATTTTTGGAACAATGCATATTTTTAATCCTGAAATCCAAAAAATGGGTTATTTATTACTTGTTTATTATATAGGAACGGGATTGTTTCTGGGAATAATTACTTTAATGGATGAAGGAACGGAATTAGCTTTAGGTTTTCATGCTGCAAATAATATGGCTGCGGCTTTATTGTTAACTTCAGATTTTACGGTTTTTCAAACGCATTCAATCTTTAAAGATATGTCAGAACCAGCTTTAGGTTTGGAAGTGTTTTTACCTGTTTTTATTATTTTTCCTACGTTGATTTTTGTGTTTGCTAAAGTCTACAATTGGTCGAATTGGAAAGATAAATTAATTGGGAATCATCAAGACTTACCTTATTTAGAAGATCAAGAACAGTTTCAAGATCAAATGTAATTGCAATAAAAACTTAATTTCAATAATAAACTCCACTTAAATGACACCTAATTATACAAACATTCACAATCGCTTTAAAATAAATGGTGCTTATTTGAATAGGGAAGGTGTATTTCAAATGGGCTATAACGGAATTAAAGAAGGGGAGGACTATGAAAAAGATATGGGACACTTTATACTGGATTGGATTGACGAAAAAGAAACCATCGATTTAATGACTTCTGGGACTACAGGAACTCCAAAATTAATCACTTTACAAAAGCAAGCAATGGTCAATTCGGCTATAGCTACAGCAGATTTTTTTGATTTGCGTCCGGGTGATACTGCTCTTCATTGTTTACCTACGAAATACATCGCCGGAAAAATGATGCTAGTTCGTGCCATAGTAATAGGATTGGAATTAGATATTGTTGCACCTGCTTCACATATTGAAATTTCACCTTCAAAGAAATATGATTTCGGTGCTATATTACCAATGCAAGCGCTTGCGAGTCTTCGTGAATTAAATCAATTTAAGAAAATTATTATTGGTGGAGCAAAATTGGATTCGGCTCTAGCCGAAAAATTATCAGATTGCACAGCGGCCATTTATGAAACGTATGGCATGACTGAAACCATAACACATATTGCTGCAAAAAAAATAGGATCAACGCATTTCAAAATATTACCTCATATTACTATCTCAAAAGACGAAAGAGGTTGTTTAATAATTAAAGCACCAAAAGTAACTAATGAAACAATTGTAACTAATGATTTGGTTGAAATTTACAATGAAAGTGAATTTCAATGGTTAGGACGTTATGATAATGTCATTAATAGCGGCGGTATCAAATATCTTCCAGAACAAATAGAAGCTAAATTAGTCACAAAAATAGACCATCGCTTTTTTATAGCCGGAATGCCTGATGGTGTTTTAGGTGAAAAAATCGTGCTATTTATTGAAGCAGAAAAATTTCCTTTGGAAGCTACTTTCCTTGATACTTTAGAAAAATTTGAGCGTCCAAAAGAAATTTACTTTTTACCGAATTTTATTGAAAAGAATAATAAAATAAGACGTTTCGAAATGGTAGAAAAGCAACTTATTTCACTTTAATATAAAAATGATCGGTTAGCACTTTTAAATTTTCCATTTTAGATATTTTCTTTTTAGATTTTGCCCAATTATTAGTCGGATTTAATCTAACTAATTCATCTCCAATCAGTATATCAACAGGCATTTCAAAGTTTGTTTCATCTGTAATCCATCTGTATTGAAATCTTTTCTTGTAGGGTTTAATTTCTAAAACTGGCAGTGCCGTATGTTTTAAATACTGGTTAAAGACAGGTGTTAAGTCAATTCCTATTTCCTTATTAAAAAAGGCGATAACAGTTGGCGTATCAATAATTTGCTTTTTATAAGTCTCTGAATATTTTAGCAGAACTGACCACCATTTTGAATCATCATTTACAATATGACGCAAGGTATTCAACATCAATGCTCCTTTATAGTACATATCGCTAGAACCTTGACGATTTACTCCAAATTGTCCAATAATAGGCGTGCTGTTCGTTACTCTTTTTGACTGACCATTTATATATTTGATTGCTTCATCATAACCTTGCGTACATTCCACAAAAACAGTTTCTGTATAAGTCGTGAACCCTTCATGAATCCACATATCAGCAATGTCTTTACTTGTAATGCTGTTACCAAACCATTCGTGACCACTTTCGTGAATAGTAATAAAATCAAATTTCATTCCTATGCCTGTGCCTGAAGTATCTGATCCTAAATATCCTTTTTTGTATTTATTACCATAAGCGACGGCACTTTGATGTTCCATTCCTAAATAAGGCGATTCTACTAATTTATAACCATCTTCCCAAAAAGGATACTTTCCAAATTTCAATTGAAAACAGTCTAACATTGGTTTTACATCGTCTGCAAAATGCTTGATGGCTTTTTCTTTGTTTTCGCGCAATACATAATAGTCTAAATCTAAGCCATTATGTGTGTCGTGCATGTGAACATAATCACCAACATTTATGGTGATGTTATAAGCATTTATAGGATTTTTTACTTCCCAGTCCCAACGCGTATAACCATCTTTTAACTTCTCAGAACCTATAAAGCGACCGTTTGAAACATTCATCAGACCATCTGGAACTGCTACTTTTATTGAAACTCCGTTATCTGGCTCATCACTTTGTGAATCTTTTACAGGACACCATAAGCTTGCTCCAGTTCCCTGAACAGCAACACCAATGAAAGGTAATTTATTTTTATCTTTCGAAAATACAAAACCTCCATCCCAAGGAGCATTTTTAGCCACGATAGGATTTCCTTGATAATATACTTTGATTGATTCCGTGCTTTCTTTTGTTAATTCCGATGGAAATTTTACAAATATCGCATCATATTCTCGTTTATAAGTAAGTTTTTGTCCTTTCCAAATGATTGAATCAAGAACCATATTCTCAAACAAATCGATTTGGATCTTTTTAGTATTTTCTACTACTTTGAAAATAATTTCATTATTACCTTGAATTCTTTTCGCTTCAGGCATTACTTTAATGTCAATATTATAACGCAAGACATCGAAAGAAGTGCGTTCAAAGTGTAAGCCACCAATTAAAGTATCTCTACGTGTAGTTTCTTGACTAAAAACAGTTTGTATACCTATTATAAGTGTGAAAAATAAAAGTGCCTTTTGCATTATTATATAAGTTTGAAGTTCTATTGTGAGGGTAAATATAAAAGTTTTGAAATTAAAAATGATGTTTCTTTGAGAGTTATTGGAATATGATAGATAGTGTAGTAATAAAATTTACTATTGAAAGTATACCTTAACAATAAGAATAGCATCTCAAATAAATTTTTAATACTGTTTTAATTTTTAATTAAAGCAGGGAGCTCATTTTACTCATCTTAATATGCACATTATAAATTGCTGTTCTAAAAGTTCATAAGTCAGTACTAAAATACATAACAATATAGTGTATATAAATTTAATAAAAAGGCTTTTTTTTCCTTTCAATATTTTAAGGTATTGGTGTAAAACCAATTTAAGAAGTAATTATTACGCTATAAATATAATATTGTATTTATAGAACTTCCTATTAAATTTTTGCCAAAATAAAAGATAACTATTTGATTATAAAGATATTGATATTCGTATTGTTATGGCGAAATACCCTTTCAGATGTGAATTTTATAAATTATAAAGAAATTAATGTAACACACAGCTTTCCTTTTTATCGCAAATTTGCTATATCATAATTACTAAAACAGAAAAGTGATGGAGAGTTCAAATGAATTAGATGGAAAGTGGAAAGAAATGAAAGGGAAACTAAAACAAAAAATTGCAGAACTAACAGACGATCATTTACTTTTGGTAAAAGGCAGAAAAGATGAAATAGTAGGACGACTACAAATTGAGTTAGGAAAATCAGAAGAGGAAATTGACGGCATTATTTCAGATTTATAAACACGGATTAATTAACAATCACAAATATTAAAAATTTTAACCTTTAAACATTAACATTATGAAAAAGACAATCTTTATCCTTGCATCACTGTTCATGACAGTAGCAACAATGACAAGCTGTAAAACAGAAGCTGAAAAAGTAGATGATTCAGCAGAACAAGTGGTAGACGCACAACAAGACTTAGATGAAGCAGAAGCAGATTACGAAGCGCAGTACAACCAATTTAAATTAGACTCTGAAGAAAAAATCACAGCTAATGAGAAATTAATTGCTGACTTAAAAGTTTACTCTAAAGATAAAAAGAATGAAGCAAAAGTTGAATATGATAACATGATCAACGATTTAGAAGCTAAAAATGAAGCTATGAAAGTTAAAGTAAGAGATTACAAAAACGAAAGTAGCGATAAATGGGAATCATTTAAACGTGAATTCAACCACGATATGGATGAATTAGGTGCTTCTATAAAAGATATAGGAAAAAATAATGTTAAGTAATCCCAATAGGAATTACTTTAAAAAAACCACCGCAGTCATTACCTTATTGATTTCATCAATTAGTATCTGCAATGCTCAGAGCAATACTGGCGCAAACAGTAGGGATAAAGTCCATATTGGTGCAAAAATAGGTGTTAACTATGCTAATGCATATGACACTAAAGGCGAAGAGTTCAAAGCAGACGCAAAGTTTGGAATGGCAATTGGTGGTTTTTTATCAATACCTATAGGAGTTTATTTCGGTGTTCAACCTGAAATATTATTCTCTCAAAAAGGATTCAAAGGAAGTGGTAAACTATTAGGATTAAATTATGATTTTAAAAGAACCACTTCTTATATTGATGTTCCATTATATTTTGCAGTAAAACCATCAGAGTTTATTACTATTCTTGCAGGACCACAACTTTCTTTTTTAACATCAACTAAAGATGTTTTTAAATCTGGCGGTGGCACAGTGGAACAAGAGAAGGAATTTGACAATGATAATCTTCGGAAAAATACTTTTGGAGCTTCTATCGGAGTTGATATAAATATTGATCATTTGGTTTTAGGTGTCAGAGGAAACTGGGATTTACAAGAAAATAATGGTGATGGGTCATCAACAACACCTAGATATAAAAATCAATGGTTACAAGCAACAGTAGGATATCGTTTTTAACGTATTTCTACAATAATTAAACTAACTTAAAACAACAACAATATGGGAAATCTACTTTATTTGGTTGCAGTGATACTTGTTATCGCATGGGCCATCGGATTTATAGGATATAGTGCTGGAGGAATCATACATATATTATTGGTTATCGCAGTAATTATCATCTTATTAAGAATTATTCAAGGACGTAAACCACTATAACAAGTGTTTTAATAACCGCATTAATTCAACAAAAAAGGTTCACATTCAAGTGAACCTTTTTTTTGTGAATTAAAGTTAAAGTGTGAAGTATATAACTTTATTTTATAATCATATAACGCATTGTAATTGTGTTATATGTATCTTTAAGTTATTCTAAAAGTCGCGATTGACCTGAAGATGTTATAAGTTTTATTTTCTAAAAAGATACAAATAACTAAAACATACAAAGATGAAAACCATAAATGAAATACAGGAAAGCATTACCAATATTACAGCAAAAATTCAAAGAGAATTTCCCGAATTGAATAAGTACATTCTTGAAATGCCGCAGAATAACACAGATACTGAAGAAGTAACAATTAAATGCTTAACCGATTATTATCTTTCTTTAGAAGATATTGTTAGTGAATATTCTAAAACACATTCTCAAAAGACTCATTATGCGGACCAGCAGATTTATCCGCCTTCAGAAGATATCTATGTGCAATTTAAAGAAGAGACAGAAATAAATCCCGAAGACATCACGAAGAAAAAAATTATTGATGAAACTACGGGAGGTAATACTGTTAAAATGTCTGAGGAATATAGGTTAGGTGGTGATTTAGATGTACCTGGTTCAGAATTAGATGATCAACAAGAAAGTGTAGGAAGCGAGGATGAAGAAAATAATTATTACAGCCTTGGTGGAGATAATCACAATGATTTAGAAGAAGATAACGGTTAATATATTATTTAGAAAATCTAATCATCCCAAACTTTAAAGTAAATGTTAGATTAGTTTTTAATTGAAAAAGGAGCAAAGACCCAAGAGTTATTGCTCCTTTTTTTATGGATCTTATTTTATTTTGAATTCAATTTCGCTCCTCTATTTATTTTTTGTAATTTCTTTATGAATTGTTAAATCCTTTTGGAACATCACAAATTTTCGTACCTTGTCACTCTATAATAAAAAGAGATGAATAACCAAATATCATTTCGTGAAAATAATGGGGATGGGCTTACCATTTCCTTAATTTATCTTCATGATGATTCATTCCTAAAATGCTCGAAAGAGTTCGTACATTAATCCCTGTCTAGCCCAAGACAGGGAAATCTTCTGATTCCTTATATATAAAATATTTAATCATCAATAGCTAGTTGGTGCCTGTTTTGTCATGTAACTCAAATTCAATATGAAAATGAGGAATATGGTTTGGGCATTTATTTAAAAAGCATCACAGCATTGGTACAACAACAATAAAAATGACTCAAGAAATCACATTAACAACAGGAATATACGATTTAATTAAAGATTTAATTAGAAGAAAAAAAGTAACACTTCAAGAAGAAGAAAGATTAATCGCTCAGCTTAAAAATGCAAAACAAGTGGTTCGTGCAAGTTTACCTTTAGACGTAGTAACTGTGGATGCTAAAGTAACGGTTAAAAACTTAATCAACAATCAAGAAGAAGTGTATACATTCGTAGCTCCAGCTAGAGCAAAACGTAGAAATAACACTGAATCAATTGTAGGTTCAATGGGATTAGCATTAGTAGGTTGTAAAACTGGAGATGTTGTAAAATGGCATTTTGGAGAAGAAGAAAAACAATTCGAAATCACTAACGTGGAAAGAATTGCATAATGCATTTTAAAAAAAGCCAGTAGTTTAAATTTAAACACTGGCTTTTTTTATTTTTTGTAAGGAAAACTAAAATGGTGCTACTTCCTGAATTGTTACTATTTCTTTTGTAACTGGATGCGTAAATATCAATTGCTCTGCATGAAGATGCAATCTGTTCGATTTCGATCCATATAAATCATCACCTACAATTGGCGTTTTTAATCCTAATTCATGTGAAGCATGAACTCTCAGCTGATGCGTCCTTCCAGAAATAGGGTAAAAATAAACACGCGTTTGGTTGTTTTTCACTTCAATAACTTCCCATTTAGTTTGCGCTTGTTTTCCATGATCATAGCAAACCAATTGTCTTGGTCTATCGTCTAAATCCACTCGAAGCGGTAAATCAATAAAACCTTCTTTTTCTTTCAAGATTCCGTCTAAAAGTGCCACATAGCGTTTTTTAATCGTTCTTTTAATGAATTGACTTTGAAGTTTTACATACGTTTCTTCATCTTTTGCAATTAAAAGTAAACCGGAAGTCGACATATCTAAACGATGCACAATTAGTGGACCAGTTGCATTCGGATACATATCTTTAATGCGTTGGTACACCGAATCCTGAATTTTTTTTCCAGGAACTGAGAGAAATTCCGCAGGTTTGTTAATCACTAAAAGAACGTCATCTTCATACACGATTATAATCTCTTTTCCTTCTGCCGGATTTTCCTCAAACGGATTTGCTTCCATATCCAAGCCTTGCAACATATGTGTCATTAAAATGGGTTCACATTTACTTTTACAAGCCGGATAAAAATGTTTGTGCTTTCTGATTTCGGAATTAGGAGCTTTTCCCCACCAAAATTCTGCCATCGCAATTGGTTTCAAGTGATTTTCAAACGCGTAATGTAGTAATTTAGGAGCAGTGCATTCTCCAGCACCAGCAGGCGGATTGTTATTGAAAATTTCACCAATACTTTTTCGTTCACCAGATTGATTTAAAAACGAATAAGCATCGAATAATCGTTGTTGTAAAGCACTCGATTTTTGTTTACGAAGTTCCTTTAAAGCTGTAATTTCAGCAATGAGTTTATCTAATTCATTTTTAGCATTTTCTTTCTGAAAATTCCAGTATTTAGTCATTTGTTTTAACAAAATGCTTTCTTGCTTACTGGCTTCACTCAATTCTTTTTGAACCGATTTATAGGATTCAAAATCCAAAGTTTGTTCGGCAATTATTCGTTTTTCATCGCGATTAATTTTTTCTGATTTTATGCGTTCTTTTTGAAGTTGAATTTCACTTGCGGCTTGAAGATTGGTTTGATTAACGTTTTCCATAACTTTTAGATAATTTTTGGATTGTTCTAATCGTTCGATTTCTCGATTGATCACATTTACCGTTTCTTCTTCAATTTTGTAAAATCCATCTTTTTGAAGCATATCAAAAATTGTCGGGACAAAATAGTCGTGATGATTTCCATTAGCTAATTTCCCCGAAAAAGCCCACAAGTAGCCTAATTCGCCTTTTGAATTTTTACAAACTAAAACACCAAACATTTTTCCAATGACTAAACCTTCTTGATTTTCTCGCAGTCCAAAATTATGATCAAAATTGGTCTGCGTTTCCAAATATTCTTGCAAAGCAGTTGCTGCAATTATACTTAATTGATGCGGTTCATAATAAAAGGGAAACGTAAATTTTTCAGGTAATGAAATTCCTGAAATATCGCTTTGGAAACGTTGGAAGATGTTTTTTGACATGATGCAAAGATAATCGAATTGAAATAATTTCTATCTTTGATAAAAAGAGTTTCACGATGAATATTGAATCCCACAGAAAAAGCATCATTCATAGGATTTTGGATGTGCAGAATGAGCAACTACTACATAAAATCGATCAACTTCTAAATGAAGAGGGTTACATTTATCATGTTTCAGGAAAATTATTGTCAGTTGAAGCTTATAAAAAAGAAATAGAGGATATTCTTAAAGCATCAGAAGAGGATGAAGTATATAACTCAGATGTGATTAGAAATAAAATTTTCAAAAAATGAAATCAGTAGTTTGGTCTAAAAACTCATTGGATTCACTTCAGTAAATTTATAATTATATTTACGAAAATAGTCCTCAAAATGCTGAAAAAGTTGTCGCTACTTTATTGGATTTAGGAGATGGATTAACGACATTTCCTGAAAGGAACCCAAAAGAACCTTTATTTAATGATGATACCATTCGTTATTTTTCAAAATGGAATTTTAAAGTAGTTTATAGGATAGAACAAAACAGAATTATAATTATCAATATTTATTCAACTAAAATGAATTGGTAATTACTTAATGGTATATTTTTTTCTAGCAAAAAAAATCCCGAAACTAGTTCGGGATAAATTATTTCTAACTATATTTTATTATTTGGTATGAATAATTTCCAAATAGTATTAATTAATAAGTAACCTGTACATAAACTGATTACGAAAGTTATTATCATATTTAATAAAGTTGCTTCATAATGATAACCTTCATAAAAATATTTTAATAACCATTGTGAATTAGGGAACCTAAATTCAGGATGATACTCAGTTTCTATAATTAATATTTTATAAAAAATTTTATACAAAAAATTAAATATAAAGAAACTTGACAAAAAAGATAGACCAAAAAGGTATGTCTTATTTTTCATATTATTAAACCTGAAGAACCCCCATATTAAATTTCTTTTCGATAGGAGCGTGGTTCGCTGCTTCAATTCCCATAGAAATCCAGGTTCTGGTTTCTAACGGGTCAATAATAGCGTCTGTCCAAATTCTTGAAGCAGCGTAATAAGGCGAAACTTGTTCGTCATAACGTGCTTTAATTTTATCAAATAATTCTTTTTCTTTTTCTTCGTCGATTACTTCACCTTTAGCTTTTAAAGAAGAAGCTTCAATTTGAGCTAATACTTTTGCAGCTTGAGTTCCGCCCATAACCGCTAATTCAGCACTTGGCCAAGCGAAAATTAATCTTGGATCATACGCTTTTCCACACATTGCATAATTTCCGGCTCCGTATGAGTTTCCGATAATTACGGTGAATTTTGGTACAACCGAATTTGCCATAGCATTTACCATTTTAGCACCATCTTTGATTATGCCGCCATGTTCTGATTTGCTTCCAACCATAAAACCAGTTACATCTTGTACAAATACTAATGGAATTTTCTTTTGATTGCAATTCGCAATAAAACGAGTGGCTTTATCAGCAGAATCTGAATAAATTGCTCCTCCAAATTGCATTTCGCCTTTCGCGTTTTTTACAATCTTACGTTGGTTTGCAATAACTCCGACTGCCCAACCGTCAATTCTAGCGTAAGCTGTAATCAAAGTTTTTCCGTAATCGCCTTTATATTCATCAAATTCAGAATTATCAACTAAACGTTTGATAATTTCGTACATATCATATTGTTCAGATCTCGATTTTGGTAAAATACCATACATATCTTTTGGCTCTAATGCTGGTTTTTCTGATTTTACACGATTGTATCCTGCTTTATCAAAATCACCCATTTTCCCAACGATACTTTTAATACGATCTAAAGCATCTTTATCATCTTTCGCTTTATAATCCGTTACACCCGAAATTTCGCAATGCGTTGTAGCACCACCTAGTGTTTCATTATCAATAGTTTCGCCAATTGCAGCTTTCACTAAATAACTTCCGGCTAAGAAAATACTTCCTGTTTTATCTACAATCATTGCTTCGTCGCTCATAATTGGTAAATAAGCACCACCAGCAACGCAACTTCCCATCACAGCAGCAATTTGGGTAATTCCCATACTGCTCATCATAGCGTTATTTCTGAAAATACGACCAAAATGTTCTTTATCCGGGAAAATTTCATCTTGCAAAGGCAAATAAACACCTGCCGAATCCACTAAATAGATAATTGGCAATCTGTTTTCCATTGCAATTTCTTGTGCTCTAAGATTCTTTTTTCCTGTGATAGGAAACCAAGCACCCGCTTTTACTGTAGCATCGTTAGCCACAACAATACATTGTTTTCCAGAAACATAACCGATTTTTACGACTACACCGCCAGATGGGCAACCACCGTGTTCAGCATACATTCCTTCTCCTGCAAATGTTGCTACTTCAATACTTTTTGCTTTTTCATCTAGTAAATAATCAATGCGTTCTCTGGCTGTCATTTTGCCTTCACCGTGCAGTTTATCTATTCTTTTTTGACCGCCTCCTAATTTAACTTGGGTAAAACGTTTTTTTAAATCAGAAACTAGTAATTTATTGTGATCTTCGTTTTTGTTGAAATTTAAGTCCATTCTATACTATTGTGTTATTGGTTGGCTAAAATACAAAATCCATCTGAAAAATAAATTTTTTAGATGGATTTACTATACTTTTAACGTATGTTAATTATGACTCATTCGTATTTGAGACTTTTACTAAACTATCTCTTGTATTTTTCTGTACCGTAATGGCTCCAAAAATAGATAGTAAGAAAGAAAAAGCATAAAAACCTTTTTCACTTGGTAACAAAGCAGCGTTAATAAGTCCTACAGTTAGTAATGTAATTGACAATAAAGTGGCAAACCAACAAATACCATAATATAAATCTGTAACCGGAATATTTTCTAAACGATCTCTAACACTTTTTTGCAAAGAAATAACGCCGAAAAGTCCAAACATCAAGACTGTAAAATAATATCCTTTTTCATTTAGTAGCATTTCAGCTCTAAACAATCCGACTAAATAGCCAACTACTCCTGCTGCTAACGCAATCCAAGATGCTCCAACGAATGCTGTTGATGGTTTTTGATACATATAATTATATATTTATTAACTACAATAATAGGTTATTTTTTTGAATCATTCACTAATCTTTTTAAAATTGCCCATTGTCTCAACGCATCTCTAGCGTCAATTGCTGGATAACCAAGTACAGTTTTCCCTGCTTCAACATCTGCTGCAACGCCTGAACCCGCGCCAATAATGGCACCATCACCAATAGTAGTATGGTCTTTTATGGAAGCACTTCCGCCAATTATTACACCATTTCCAAGAGTAACTGAACCCGCTAAGCCGCTATTTCCTGCCATAATACAGAACATTCCAAGCTTACTATTGTGTCCAATTTGTACTAAATTATCAATTTTACAACCATCGCCTAGGACTGTTGAGCTAAATTTACCGCGATCTACACTTGAATTGGCTCCAATTTCTACATTGTTTCCAATGATTACGTTTCCAATTTGTGGAATTTTTACCAAACCTTTCTGAGGATCAGGTCGAAACCCAAAACCATCAGCTCCAATAGTTGCATTTGGATGAATGATGCAATCGTTTCCAATATGACATCTTTCTCTAACTACCGCGCCTGGCCAAAGTGTTGTATTTTTACCAATAGTACATTCGTCTAATATCGTAACATTTGGATATAAAGTCGAATTTTCGCCGATAACTACATGTGGACCCACATAACAATTAGCACCAATTTTTACACCTTCACCAATTTTAGCAGTTTCATCAATAGTTGCTGTGGGATGAATATTAACTTTGAAAACTGGAGCAGGAGGAGCAAAAAGTGCTAAAACTTGAGACATTGCTAAGTCGGCATTTTTTACTTTTATGAATACTCTGTTTTCTCCAGGTTCAATTGTAATGTCTTCATTTACAACAGCAGCGCAAGCTTTAGAAGTTTCCCAAAATTTCTCGTACTTTTTGTTTCCAATAAACGAAATCTCCGTTTCACCAGCTAATTCTAGCTGCTCTGGCGCTGTAATATTTTTATTTGTTGTACCAACGATCGTTCCTTTTAGGACCTCATTGATTTCTTCGATAGATAGTTGTTTCACGTTTTTTAGTTAATAGGGTATAAGCACCGAATATACAAAAAAAATGAACTTTAGTGTAGGAACTTGAAAAATTTTGTAAACATTGTTAGTGAATTGTTGTTTTTTTAAGTAGTATAAAAAAAAATCCAAATTCCGGTGGTGGAATTTGGATTATTATGTTTTGAATCATTTTAGATTATTCTTCTTTTTGGCCCATCATCATTAAAAAGCCTTTTAAAAACTTATCAATTTCACCATTCATAACGCCATCAACATCACTTGTTTCAACTCCGGTTCTAACGTCTTTTACTAATTTATAAGGTTGCATTACGTAATTACGTATTTGCGATCCCCATTCAATTTTCATTTTTCCTGCCTCGATGTCGCTTCGTTGGGCTTGTTGTTTTTTAAGCTCAATTTCATACAACTGCGATTTCAACATTTGCATCGCACGCTGGCGGTTGTCATGTTGCGAACGCGTTTCCGAACATTGGATTTGAATTCCGGTTGGTTTGTGAACTAATTGTACTTTAGTTTCCACTTTATTCACATTTTGACCTCCAGCACCACTAGAACGAGCGGTTGTAATTTCAATATCTGCCGGATTAATTTCAATTTCAATCGTATCATCTACCAAAGGATAAACATAAACGGAAGCAAATGAAGTATGGCGTTTGGCATTACTATCAAAGGGAGAAATACGAACCAAACGATGGACGCCGTTTTCACCTTTTAAATAGCCGAATGCAAAATCACCTTCAAATTCTAAGGTTACAGTTTTTATACCTGCAACTTCGCCTTCTTGAAAGTTTAATTCTTTGATTTTATAGCCTTGTTTTTCGCCCCACATTAAATACATACGCATTAACATAGAAGCCCAATCACAACTTTCGGTACCGCCGGCACCCGCTGTAATTTGAAGGACTGCACTCATATTGTCACCTTCATCAGAAAGCATGTTTCTGAATTCTAAATCTTCAATATGATTGATTGTGTTTTGGTAATGAGCCTCAACTTCTTCCGCTGAAATGTCGCCTTCTTTGTAGAAATCCATCATAATCTGAAGTTCTTCGGCTTGTTCCATACCTTTATTATATTCGTCTACCCATTTCTTTTTAGAGCGTAGGTTTCTGACGATGATTTCGGCTTCACGTGCGTTGTTCCAAAAATCGGGTGCAAAGGTCTTTTCTTCTTCGTTAGTTATCTCAATCGTTTTGGCATCAACGTCAAAGATACCTCCTTAACGCACCAAGGCGATCAATAATATCTCTGACTTGTTCTGTATTTATCATAAATATTGTAGTTTTGTTTTAAATTCTGAGGCCCTAGCCCCGATAGTAGTGGAAATCCTTTGTGTTTTTTCTTTAAAAACATAAAGATTGCAACGGATAGCGGGATGAAGCTTCTAATAATTTGACCAAAATTAAGCTATCTAATCGATATATGGAAATAAATTTAGTGAGTGATACGGTGACAAAACCTTCTGTGGAAATGTTGCAATTTATGTTTAACGCGAAAGTGGGTGATGATGTGTACAAACAAGACCCAACGGTAATTGAGTTGGAGGAAACTTTAGCGAATTTGTTTGGGATGGAAGCTGCGTTGTTTTTTCCGAGTGGGACGATGGCGAATCAGACGGCGATTAAATTACATACGCAACCCGGCGAGCAAGTTATTTGTGATAAATATTCGCATATTTATCATTATGAAGGCGGTGGTGCTTCGTTCAATAGCGGTGTTTCTTGCTGTTTGGTAGATGGGAAAAGAGGAATGGTTACGGCAGATTTAGTTAGAAATGCTATTAATGATCCAGATTTTTATCACGCTCCGTTAACTTCGTTAGTGAGTATTGAAAATACAACCAATAAAGGTGGTGGTGCTTGTTATGACATTGAGACTTTGCAAGAAATTAAGCAAGTTTGTGTGGAACATAATTTGAAATATCACTTAGATGGCGCACGATTGTGGAATGCTTTAGTGGCTAAAAAACAACATCCAAAGCAGTTTGGTGAATTATTTGACACGATTTCGGTTTGTTTGTCGAAGGGTTTAGGTGCACCAATTGGTTCAGTTTTACTAGGTTCGAAAGCCGATATGAAACGTGCTTTACGCATTAGAAAGATTTTTGGTGGTAATTTACGTCAGTCGGGTTACTTGGCTGCAGCAGGATTATATGCTTTGCAAAACAACATCAGTAGGTTAGAAACGGATCACAGAAGAGCGAAGGAGTTAGGTGATGTCTTAGAAAAAATGCCGTGGGTTGCAAATGTGGAACCTGTGGAAACCAATATTTTGATTTTTGGCTTACAACCTTCTGTAGATGAAAAGGTTTTTGTGGAGCGCATTAAACAAAAAGGAATTGCGATTAGCTCGATGGGACAAGGAAAACTACGAATTGTAACCCATTTAGATTATAAAGAAGTGATGCACGAATATGTGCTTGAAGTGTTTCAGAAGTTCGAAATCTAATAAAAAAAAACTCAATCTATAATTAAATAGATTGAGTTTTTTTTAAATATATGAATTCTGTAATAAACTAAACGCTAGGTTCTTCTAATTTCTTAATTTCAATTGTCAATTCTTGATTTGCTTCATCTAAATCCATAAAGATTTGATCTCCTTCATGAATTTTAGAAGTTATAATCTCTTCTGCTAAAGCATCTTCCACATATTTTTGAATCGCTCTTTTTAAAGGTCGTGCTCCAAACTGTCTGTCAAATCCTTTGTCTGCAATGTATTCTTTAGCTTTATCAGAAAGTTTTAAAGCGTAACCAATTTCTTTAACACGATCGTATAATTTATTCAATTCAATGTCAATAATCTTATTGATATCTTCTTTTTCAAGTGCATTAAATACAATTACGTCGTCAATTCTATTTAAAAATTCAGGTGCGAATGCTTTTTTCAAGGCGTTTTCGATGATACCCTTTGAATTTTCATCCGATTGCGCATTTTTAGAAGCAGTTCCAAAACCAACTCCTTGTCCGAAATCTTTTAACTGACGCGCACCAACGTTTGAAGTCATGATGATAATAGTATTTCTAAAATCGATTTTACGACCTAAACTATCTGTTAAATGTCCATCGTCTAATACTTGAAGCATCATGTTGAAAACATCTGGATGTGCTTTTTCGATCTCATCTAAAAGAACAACACAATATGGTTTTCTTCTTACTTTTTCTGTTAATTGACCGCCTTCTTCGTATCCAACGTAACCTGGAGGCGCTCCCACCAATCTAGAAATAGCGAATTTTTCCATGTATTCACTCATGTCAATTCGTACTAAAGCATCTTCAGAATCAAATAATTCTTTAGCGATTACTTTAGCTAATTGGGTTTTACCAACACCAGTTTGACCTAAGAAAATAAACGAACCAATTGGCTTGTTTGGATCTTTTAAACCCGCACGATTTCTTTGGATAGATTTAGCAATTTTCATCACTGCTTCATCTTGTCCAATTACCTTACCTTTAATTAGTTCAGGTAATTTAGCTAACTTATTACTTTCAGTTTGTGCAATACGATTTACAGGAATTCCAGTCATCATAGAAACTACATCGGCAACGTTATCTTCTGTAACAGTTACTTTGTTTTCTTTAGCGTCTTTTTCCCATTGCTCTTGCGCAATAGCTAAATCTTTTTCAATTTGTTTTTCATCATCACGAAGTTTAGCAGCTTCTTCATACTTCTGTTTTTTAACAACCGTATTTTTCAACTCACGAACTTCTTCTAATTTCTTTTCTAATTCTAAAATTTGCTTAGGTACATCAATATTAATGATATGAACACGAGAACCTGACTCATCTAAAGCATCAATTGCTTTGTCTGGTAGAAAACGGTCCGTCATATATCTATTTGTAAGTTTTACACAAGCTTCGATTGCTTCTGGGGTGTAAATTACGTTATGATGGTCTTCGTATTTAGATTTGATATTGTTTAAAATCGTAATCGTTTCATCAACAGATGTTGGCTCTACAATTACTTTTTGGAAACGTCTTTCTAACGCACCATCTTTTTCAATATACTGACGGTATTCGTCTAAAGTTGTTGCGCCTACACATTGAATTTCTCCTCTAGCTAAGGCTGGTTTAAACATATTAGAAGCATCTAGCGAGCCCGTAGCTCCACCAGCGCCTACAATGGTGTGGATTTCATCAATAAATAAGATGATGTCGTCATTTTTCTCTAATTCATTCATTACAGCTTTCATTCGCTCTTCGAACTGACCGCGGTATTTTGTACCAGCTACTAAACTTGCTAAATCAAGTGTAACAACACGTTTGTTGAATAAATTTCGAGATACTTTCTTTTGAATAATACGAAGTGCTAAACCTTCTGCAATCGCAGATTTTCCCACACCTGGTTCACCAATTAAAAGTGGATTGTTTTTCTTTCTACGGCTTAAGATTTGAGACACACGCTCAATTTCTTTTTCACGACCCACAACTGGATCTAGTTTGCCTTCTTCAGCCATTTCTGTTAAGTCACGACCAAAATTATCTAGCACCGGAGTTTTAGATTTTTTATTTGTTTTATTTCCAGCAGGAGGCGTAGTAAAACCACCACCATCTTTCATACTGTCATCTTGTCCGGAATCTTCATTGAAAGACTCTGCCTTTGGAAAGTTTTCTATGTAATCGTCTTCGTTTGTCATCATGGCGGTATATTGCTCTTTAACGGTTTCGTAATCTATTTTAATTTTATTTAGCAATTTAGTCGTTGGGTCAATATCATTTCGTAAAATACAAAGCAATAAGTGAGCGGTTCCAATTTCTGAGTTACTAAATAATTTGGCTTCTAAAAAAGTAGTTTTTAAAGCACGTTCGGCCTGTCTTGTAAGATGTAAGTTTTTCTTTTCAATATTTTGAATACCATTAGGATTTGCTGGACTTAAGATCTCTACTTTTTTTCGTAGGTGAGACAAGTCAACCGCTAAATTATTTAAAATATGTATAGCCTTTCCATTTCCATCTCGAAGTATTCCAAGTATTAAATGTTCGGTGCCAATGAAGTCGTGTCCTAATCGTAAAGCTTCTTCTTTACTAAAGGTAATTACATCTTTAACTCTAGGTGAAAAATTATCATCCATAATTTAATATAATAGGTGTAAAAGTAAAAATTTGATAAGGTAAATGCAAAAACTATACCTTTCATTTATACTGATATGCTAAATGACAAAAAATAATTGAAATAACAAAAAAAATGGCCATTGAATTTCAAGTTATTTGTAAATAAAGTTGTTAATAAAATTTGCAAATTAGTACCTAAATAATTGTGCTAGACCTATAAAAAAGCCGTATATTGTCGCGTTTTAGAAATAATCATAATTTTAATATAATTACTTATGTCAGAAGGAGAAAAGTTAATTCCTATTAACATTGAGGATGAAATGAAATCAGCTTACATCGACTATTCGATGTCTGTTATTGTGTCAAGAGCACTTCCTGATGTTAGAGATGGCTTAAAACCTGTACACCGTAGAGTTTTATACGGTATGTATGATTTGGGGGTTAACTCACGATCTGCCCACAAAAAGTCGGCAAGAATTGTTGGAGAAGTTTTAGGTAAATATCACCCACATGGTGATACTTCAGTATATGATGCAATGGTGCGTATGGCTCAAGAATGGAGCATGCGTTATTTATTAGTTGACGGTCAAGGTAACTTTGGTTCGGTAGATGGTGATAGTCCAGCAGCGATGCGTTATACCGAAGCAAGAATGAGAAAGATTTCGGAAGAAATGTTAGCTGACATTGATAAAGAAACTGTTGATTTCCAATTGAACTTTGATGATACGCTACAGGAACCAACTGTAATGCCAACAAAAATTCCTACCTTATTAATTAACGGTGCATCTGGAATTGCTGTAGGTATGGCGACAAATATGGCGCCTCATAACTTAAGAGAGGTTATAGATGGTACTTTAGCTTATATTGATAATCCTGAAATTGAAATTGACGAATTAATCAATTATATAAAAGCACCCGATTTTCCTACAGGTGGAATCATCTACGGAATGGAAGGTGTAAGAGAAGCTTTTAAAACGGGTAGAGGTCGTGTAGTAATGCGTGCTAAAGTCGGTTTTGAAGAAGTAAACGGAAGAGAAGCTATTATTGTTACCGAAATTCCATACCAAGTGAATAAGGCAAATATGATTAAGCATACTGCCGATTTAGTAAACGATAAAAAGATAGAAGGTATTTCAAATATCCGAGATGAATCGGATAGAAATGGAATGCGTGTTGTATATGAATTAAAACGTGATGCGGTTCCAAACGTTGTTTTGAACACATTATATAAATACACACAATTACAATCTTCATTTAGTGTAAATAATATTGCATTGGTGAAAGGTCGTCCGCAAATGTTGAATGTGAAAGATTTAATTCACTATTTCGTTGAACACCGTCATGAAGTTGTAATTCGTAGAGCGCAATATGATTTGCGTAAAGCAGAAGAAAGAGCTCATATTTTAGAAGGTTTAATTATCGCTTCGGATAATATTGATGAAGTTATCAAAATTATTAGAGCTTCTAAAGACGGAGATCAAGCAAGATCAAGCTTAATTGAACGTTTTAAATTATCAGAAATTCAAGCGCGCGCGATTGTAGAGATGCGTTTAAGACAATTAACAGGTCTTGAACAAGATAAACTTCGTGGCGAATATGAAGAAATAATGAAATTGATCACCTACTTAAAAGAATTATTAGCAAGCGAAGAAATGCGTATGCAAGTAATTAAAGATGAGTTAGCGGATATGAGAGAGAAATATGGCGATGAGCGTCGTTCTCAAATTGAATATTCTGGTGGTGATGTAAGTATTGAAGATTTAATTGCCGATGAAAGTGTTGTAATTACAATTTCACATGCAGGTTATATCAAACGTACTTCTTTATCAGAATACAAAACACAAAATAGAGGAGGAGTAGGACAAAAAAGTGCTGGAACAAGAGATCAAGATTTCTTAGAGCATTTGTTTGTAGCAACGAATCACCAATATTTAATGTATTTCACGCAAAAAGGTAAATGTTATTGGATGCGTGTTTACGAAATTCCGGAAGGAACGAAAACAAGTAAGGGTCGTGCTATTCAGAACTTAATCAACATTGAAAGTGATGATAAAGTAAAAGCGTTTATTTGTACACAAGACTTGAAAAACGAAGAGTATATCAATAGTCACTATGTGATTATGGCTACTAAAAAAGGTCAGGTTAAGAAAACATCTTTAGAGCAGTATTCACGTCCACGTCAAAACGGAATCAATGCTATTACTATTAAGGAAGATGATGAATTAATCCAAGCAAAATTAACTACTGGAAATAGTCAAGTATTATTGGCTGTGAAATCGGGTAAAATGGTTCGTTTTGAAGAAGAGAAAACACGTCCAATGGGAAGAACTGCGTCTGGAGTTAGAGGAATTACTTTAGCAGATGACAAAGATGAAGTTATTGGAATGATTTCGATTGATAAAGATCATGTTGCGGAATCTCAAATCTTAGTAGTAACAGAAAACGGTTACGGAAAACGTACGCGTTTAGTTGAAGAAGACGGAGTTGATGTTTATCGTATCACAAATAGAGGTGGTAAAGGTGTGAAAACACTAAATATTACTGAAAAAACAGGTGCTTTAATTGCTATTAACAACGTAACAGATGCTGATGATTTAATGATTATCAACAAATCTGGATTAACTATTCGTATGATGGTTTCTGATTTACGTGTAATGGGAAGAGCTACACAAGGAGTTCGTCTTATTAATATCAAAGGATCTGATTCTATTGCTGCAGTTACAAAAGTACTTCGTGAAGATGAGGAAGTTTTAGAAGAGCTAGAAGGTTCTGAAGAATTAGAAGGTTCTGAAGAATTAGAAGGTTCAACAGGTTTAGAAGGCGATGTTGAAAATGGCACAGCTATTGAAGCGCCAGAAGATACAGAAGAATAAATAAAAGTAAATACGCCCGAATTTATTTTCGGGCTTTTGTTTAACCCCAAGACAATAAAATTATGAAAAAACTTATTTTAAGCGCAGCTTTATTACTTTCAGTTGCCACGTTTGCTCAAAAAGAGGAGCTGAAAACTTTAAAAAAGATTTACTCAAAAAAAGCGATATCTGAAAAAGATTTAGCAATGTACAAAGATGCTAGTGACGCATTGCAAAGTAAAGCTACCGAAGAATCAGATAAAGTATATGCAGAACTTTATAAAACGATGTATCCTACCGTTGTTTTAGCTTCTAAAGGAGATAAAGCTAGTCCTCAGGATCTAATGAAATTATACACTCCTGAATTCGTAAAAGAATACGGGGCTGTTATTGATGAAACTATTGAATTTGAAAAAAAATCAGGTAAAAAAATTCATACAGATGAATTAATTGCTGAAAAAATAGAATTTAAATCAAATTTAAGTGCATTAGCTATGTCGTTAAATGGCGCAGCTAAATTCAAAGAAGGTTCTGATGTTTTTTATAATTTATATATTTTTGACCCCAAACAAGAAGGTAAATCACTTCATAATGCAGCGCTCTTAGCTATTCAGTCAAAAGATTATAAATTAAGTGAAAAACGATATGAAGAGCTTTATAAAAGTGACTATTTAAATAATAGTGTTCATTATTATGCTGTAAATAAAGCGACTGGAAAAGAAGAGGATTTACTTACAAAGGAAAATAGAACAAAATTCATAGGATTAGGCGTTTATGAAAAACCTAGAGATGAAAAAGTTAGCAAAATGAAACCAGAAGTTTTAAAGATGCTTGCAATTTTATATGATCAAAACGGTGAACTTGCTAAGGCCAAAGAAGCTTATGCGGGCGCTAGATTGTTGTTGCCAAATGATAACGAATTAAAAACAGGAGAATTTAGTATCTACTACAATGAAGGGTTCGCTGGCCTGGCTGATGAATCTAAATTAGTTGATGAAATGAATGCAATTAGTGCTAATGACAAGAAAATGCCTGAATTAGTAGCTAAAAGAAAAGAAATGTTCAGTAAGGTAATTCCTTTATTTGAAAAAGCATACTCAATCAAACCAGATGATGCAAATACCAGAAGTGTTTTAAAATTAGGATACGAAGTTACGGGACAAACTGAAAAAGTTAAATCCCTAAAATAAGATATGTTTTTTATATAGAGAAGGTGCTAGATTTAATTCTAGCACCTTTTTCATTTATATCTTCTTCTTAAATTCCATACATTTGTAATTCAAAATTTTATATGACGGCTCAAACTAATAAACTAAAAATAATAAACGATCCTATTTATGGTTTTATTACCATTCCTAATGCGTTAATTTATGATTTAATTCAACATCCATATTTTCAAAGGTTACGTAGAATTTCACAGATGGGTATGTCTTATTTGGTTTATCCTGGCGCGCATCATACGAGATTTCATCATGCTTTAGGTTGTATGCATGTGATGCAAAAAGCAGTTCATACGCTTAAATTCAAAGGTGTTTCTATTTCGCTAAAAGAAGAAAATGCGCTTTACATAGCGATTCTTTTGCATGATATTGGTCATGGGCCATATAGTCATGCAATGGAACACAGCATTGTTGAGGAAGTGCATCATGAGGAATTGTCGTTACTTTTTATGGAGCAATTGAATAAAGAGTTTAATGGAGAATTATCATTGGCGATTCAAGTTTTTAAAGGAGAATATCAACGACAATTTATGCTTCAATTGATATCAAGTCAACTTGACATGGATCGAATGGATTACCTTAAACGAGATAGTTTTTATAGCGGTGTAGCCGAAGGGAATATAAATAGTGACCGATTAATTCAGATGATGAATGTTCAAGATGACATCTTGGTGATCGAAGAAAAAGGGATTTATTCCGTAGAAAAATTTTTAGTAGCCCGAAGATTGATGTATTGGCAGACTTATTTGCATAAAACTAGTGTTGTCGCAGAGCTAATACTGACAAAAATATTAAAAAGAGCAAAAGAATTAACGCAAAAAGGTATCGTTTTACCTTGCAGTGAATCTTTGCAATTCTTCATGCAGTACAAAATTACACTGCAAGACTTCGATAAAACTGTCTTAGATAAATTTTCTTATTTGGATGATTATGATGTTATGGGAGCTATCAAATCATGGCAATTTAATGAGGATTATGTGTTGCATAATTTATGTAGAATGATCCTTAATCGTGATTTACTAAAGATTCAAATGACCGAAGATAAACCAGACAAAGACAGGTTATTAGAACTTAAGAATAAATTCATAAATAAGGAGAATATAACCGAAAAAGAAGCAGATTATTTTGTATTTAAAGGGAAGATTAAAAACCAAGCTTATAATAAATCAATCGAACCTATTTATATTCTAAAAAAGGATAAAAGCATTGAAGATGTTGTCGAAGCTTCAGACCAGATGTACTTGAAAGCATTGTCAAAAGAAGTGACTAAGTATTACATTTGTTTTCCGAAAGTGATACTAGAATCTTAACATTATAATTAATTTTTATATTTTTGTCCAATTGAAATACTCAAATTTGTATATTTGATACTTTTGAGTCGTTTTATATTTATCATTCTGTCAAAAACGGAATAAACATTACTTTTAAAATGAAGTTTACAGCAGCGCAAATAGCAGGTATTTTACAAGGTGAAGTAATAGGTAATCCTAATGCTGAAGTTTATAGATTGTCTAAAATAGAAGAAGGAACCGAAGGATCGCTTACTTTTTTAGCAAATCCTAAATATTTGAATTTTATCTATTCTACCCAAGCAACCGTTACTATCGTTAGTAATACCTTTGAGCCTGAACAAGAAATAACAACTACTTTGATTAAAGTTGACGATGCCTATGAATCATTTTCAAAATTATTAGAATACTACAATCAAGTGAAATTGATGAAATCAGGAATAGAGGAACCTTCAGTTATTTCTGAAAATGTATCTTATGGTACTGATTTATATTTAGGAAGTTTTAGCTACGTGGGTAAAAATGTCATTATTGGAAACAATGTAAAAATCTATCCAAATAGTTTTATAGGGGACAATGTGACAATTGGTGATAATTGTGTTTTCTTTGCAGGCGTTAGAATCTATTCTGAAACTGTAATTGGAAATAATTGCACCGTTCATTCTGGCGCTATTATAGGTTCAGATGGTTTTGGATTTGCACCACAAGAAGACGGTACTTTTAAGAAAATACCGCAAATTGGAAATGTAATTATTGAAAACGACGTTGAAATAGGTTCTTGCACAACTATTGATAGAGCAACATTAGGCTCTACTTTTATTAGAAATGGTGTAAAATTAGACAATCACATTCAAGTAGCGCACAATGTTGAAATTGGCGAAAATACAGTGATTGCTGCTCAAACCGGAATTGCAGGTTCAACAAAGATTGGTAAGCATGGAATGATTGGTGGGCAAGTTGGTTTTGCAGGTCATTTAGTAATAGGTGATAATGTAAAGATCCAAGCACAATCAGGGATTGGGAAAAATGTGGGAGATGATGAAGTAGTACAAGGAAGTCCAGCATTCAATTTTGGAGATTTTGCAAAATCATATGTGCACTTTAAAAATCTACCAAAAATTGTTTCAGATTTAGAAGAAATTAAGAAAAACAATAATATATAAATTGAATAATATCATGGTCAAACAGACAACCATTGCCAGTGAAATTACGCTATCTGGAGTAGGGTTACACACAGGAAAAGAAGTTACAATGACTTTTAAACCTGCCCCTATTAACAACGGTTTTACATTTGTTAGAGTCGATTTAGAGGGGAATCCAATTATCGAAGCTGATGCAAATTATGTTGTGAATACACAACGCGGAACAAACCTTGAAAAAAGAGGTGTTATGATCCAAACGCCCGAGCATGTTTTAGCAGCAGTAGTAGGTTGTGATTTAGACAATATTGTAATTGAGTTGAATTCTTCGGAATTACCTATTATGGATGGTTCTTCAAAATATTTTGTAGAAGCTATCGAAAAAGCTGGAATCGTTGAGCAAGAAGCCGAACGTAAAGTTTACGTTATAAAAGACGTTATTACATATACTGATGAAGCTACAGGAAGCGAAATTACTGTTATTCCTAGTGATAACTACTGCGTAACTGCTATGGTAGATTTTGGTACCAAAGTATTAGGTACTCAAAATGCCACTATGAAAAATATTTCAGAATTTAAAACTGAAATTGCAAATTGTAGAACGTTCAGTTTTTTACATGAATTGGAAAGTTTATTGAATAATGGATTAATAAAAGGAGGCGATTTAAATAATGCTATTGTTTATGTAGATAAAGAAATATCTTCAGAAACAATGAATAATTTAAAGAAAGCGTTTAACAAAGAGACTATTTCGGTAAAAGAAAATGGAATTTTAGATAATCTTACGTTACATCATCCAAACGAAGCAGCTCGCCATAAATTGTTAGATATTGTTGGTGATTTATCTTTAATTGGAATTAGAATTCAAGGTAAAATTATCGCTAACAAACCAGGTCATTTTGTAAACACTCAGTTTGCTAAAAAGCTTCAGAAATTAATTAAAATTGAAGAGAGAAATCAAGTTCCTGTGTATGATTTGCACAAAGAACCATTGATGGATATTCATCAAATTATGGCAATTTTGCCTCATAGACCACCATTTTTATTTATTGACAGAATATTAGAAATGTCAGATTCGCACGTTGTTGGATTGAAAAATGTAACAATGAACGAACCTTTCTTTGTAGGACATTTTCCAGACGCACCAGTGATGCCTGGGGTTATTATCGTTGAAGCTATGGCTCAAACAGGAGGGATTTTGGTATTAAGCACAGTTCCAGATCCTGAAAATTACCTTACATTTTTTATGAAAATTGACAATGTAAAATTCAAACAAAAAGTATTACCAGGTGATACATTAGTTTTTAAGTGTGATTTAATAACACCTATTAGACGTGGAATTTGTCACATGCAAGCAAACGCTTATGCTAATGGGAAATTAGTAGCTCAAGCCGAATTAATGGCACAAATCGCTAAAAAACAATAAGACTATGAATCAACCGCTAGCATATGTACATCCAGGAGCCAAAATTGCTCGAAATGTAGTAATTGATCCTTTTACAACCATTCATAACAATGTAGAAATTGGCGAAGGAACTTGGATTGGTTCTAATGTTACCATTATGGAAGGCGCAAGAATTGGTAAAAATTGTAATATTTTTCCAGGAGCAGTAATTTCCGCAGTACCACAAGATTTAAAGTTTGGTGGTGAAGATTCGCTAGCAGTTATTGGTGATAACACTACTATTAGAGAATGTGTTACTATTAATAGAGGTACAGTTGCGTCAGGTCAGACTAAAATAGGTAAAAACTGTTTAATTATGGCAACTGCTCATATTGCACACGATTGTCATATTGGTGATAATGCTATAATTGTAAATGGTGTTGCTTTAGCAGGACATGTTACGGTTGGTGATTATGCAATTATTGGAGGTTTAGCTGCGGTTCATCAATTTATTTCAATTGGAGAACATGCTATGATTTCAGGTGGAAGTTTAGTTCGTAAGGATGTTCCTCCGTTTTCAAAAGCAGCAAAAGAACCTTTATCCTACGTCGGAATTAATTCAGTTGGACTAAGAAGAAGAGGTTTTTCAACAGATAAAATTAGAGAAATTCAAGATATCTATAGAATTTTATATCAAAAAAATTACAATACCACTCAAGCAGTAGCAATTATCGAAGCAGAAATGGAAGCAACGCCAGAACGTGACGATATTATTCAATTCATAAGAAATTCTTCTCGAGGAATCATGAAAGGATATAGCGGCAGCTCAATGTAAGACTAGAAAAAATCACAATCACTTAAAAATAAAATAAAATGGCAAGTACATCAGATATTAGAAATGGATTATGCATTAAATTTAATAACGATATATATAAAATTGTTGAATTTTTACATGTTAAACCAGGTAAAGGTCCCGCGTTCGTAAGAACCAAATTAAGATCATTAACTAATGGAAGAGTTTTAGACAATACGTTTTCTGCAGGGCACAAAATTGAAGAAGTACGTGTTGAAACGCATACTTACCAATACTTATATGCTGAAGGTGATCAATTTCATTTTATGAATAATGAATCATTTGAGCAAATTACTTTAGATAAAAAAGTATTAGATAATCCAGGTTTGTTAAAAGAAGGAACTAATGTAATGATTATGATTAATGCTGAAACAGAACTTCCTTTATCTGTTGATATGCCGGCTTCTATCGTTTTAGAGGTTACTTATGCTGAGCCAGGTGTAAAAGGAAACACAGCTACAAATGCTACTAAACCAGCAACTGTTGAAACTGGAGCTTCAATCAATGTGCCTTTGTTTATCAATGAAGGAGATAAAATTAAAATTGATACAGCTACCGGAAACTACATGGAAAGAGTAAAAGAATAATTTTTAAAATGTTCCGATAACTACCTGTTTTCGGAACATTTTCTTATAAATTACTTTTAAACGAATAAATACAAATGAAATTCCCTAAAACTTATCCTCTTAAGGAAATAGCACAAATTATCAATTGTAATTTTGTGGGCGATGAAAATTTTCCTGTGCACGGCATGAACGAGATTCATGTGGTTGAAACAGGTGATATTGTTTTTGTTGACCATCCAAAATATTACGATAAAGCTTTGCAATCCGCAGCAACTATTGTTTTAATTAATAAAGAAGTAGATTGTCCTCAAGGAAAAGCGCTTTTAATTTCTGATGATCCTTTTAGAGATTTTAATAAATTAACCAATCATTTCCGACCTTTTCAAGTGGCAAATAAAGCTATTTCTGAATCGGCAATAATTGGAGAAGGAACAATAATTCAACCGAATTGTTTCATCGGACATAATGTTCAGATTGGAAAAAATTGCTTAATTCATCCTAATGTTACTATTTACGATAATACGTTAATTGGTGATAATGTAATGATTCATGCCGGAACTATTTTAGGTGGCGATGCTTTTTATTATAAAAAACGACCAGAAGGCTATGACCAATTGATTTCGGGCGGAAGGGTAGTAATTGAAGATAATGTCGGAATTGGTGCACTTTGTACAATAGATAAAGGTGTTACCGGAGATACAACCATTGGAGCAGGAACAAAAATTGACAATCAAGTTCATGTCGGACACGATACTGTAATTGGTAAAAAATGCCTCATTGCTTCACAAACAGGAATCGCAGGTTGCGTAATTATTGAAGATGAAGTCACAATTTGGGGTCAAGTTGGAACTACTAGTGGCATCACAATTGGAACAAAAGCCGTAATTATGGGCCAAACTGGTGTAACTAAATCTGTAGAAGGCGGTAAAACTTATTTTGGAACACCAATTGAAGAATCTCGTGAGAAGTTAAAACAATTGGCTAATGTAAAGCGAATTCCTGAAATTATGGAAAAATTAAAAAAGTATGACAAATAGAGAGAAAATCGAGTTTCTATTCAAAGATGACGGAATGCGAAATGAACAATTTTTAAAAGAGTTGATTCATGAAGATTTTAAGTTAGAATGGGATAGTTCTTCAGGCAATTCTATTTCAGATAAAAGCTTTATTTTAAATCTAAGCGATGCGATTAATGCGAATTATGAGATTTCATATTTTGAAATTTCACACATAATTGAAGAGAATAATCAAATTGTTGTAAAATACAGCCACAAAGTAGCTACAATTGAAAACCCTAAGGAAATAATGTTAATCACGAAAGCCGTGGCTATTTGGACCTTTGAAGAAGGGAAAATCACAAATGGATACTTAATTAGCAAACCTAATTAAAAATATTCGGGAAACATAGTGACAATAGTTGCTAAAAAACTTACTTTTGCATAAAATTTAAACACAATCTAATTCATATATCATGAGCGTTTTAGTTAATAAAGATTCAAAAATAATTGTACAAGGTTTTACAGGTAGCGAAGGAACTTTCCACGCTTCACAAATGATTGAGTACGGAACGAATGTTGTGGGTGGTGTTACGCCAGGAAAAGGTGGAACAACTCATTTAGAAAGACCCGTTTTTAATACTGTTGCACAAGCAGTAAAAGAAGCAGGAGCAGACACTTCAATTATTTTTGTACCGCCAGCATTTGCTGCTGATGCAATTATGGAAGCTGCTGAAGCTGGAATTAAAGTAATTATTTGTATCACGGAAGGAATTCCTGTTGCAGATATGATTAAAGCAAACGAATACGTAAAAAATAGAAACTGTAGATTAGTAGGTCCTAACTGTCCAGGAGTTATCACTCCAGGTGAAGCTAAAGTTGGTATTATGCCAGGTTTTGTTTTCAAAAAAGGTACAGTAGGAATTGTTTCTAAATCAGGAACATTAACTTATGAAGCAGCGGACCAAGTTGTTAAACAAGGATTAGGAATTACAACAGCTATCGGAATTGGTGGTGACCCAATTATTGGAACTACTACTAAAGAAGCAGTTGAATTGTTAATGAACGATCCAGAAACTGAAATTATCATTATGATTGGAGAAATCGGTGGTCAATTAGAAGCTGATGCTGCTAAATGGGTTAAAGCTGATGGAAACCGCAAACCAGTTGTTGGATTCATCGCAGGTGAAACCGCTCCAAAAGGAAGAACAATGGGTCACGCAGGTGCAATTGTAGGTGGAACTGATGATACTGCAGAAGCTAAGAAAAGAATTATGAGAGAATGTGGAATTCACGTTGTAGATTCTCCAGCAGAAATTGGTAAAAAAGTAAAAGAAGTTTTAGGATAATTTTACATCATATATTTAAAGTAAAGCCTTACAATTGTAAGGCTTTACTTTTTTTAACAAACTAAAGTATTATATTTGTTACACTTATTTAAAAACTAGACATAATATGAAATTATTAGAAGGAAAAGTTGCAATTATCACTGGAGCTAGCCGTGGAATTGGTAGTGGAATTGCAAAAGTTTTTGCAGAACAAGGAGCAAATGTTGCTTTTACTTACAGTTCATCTGTAGAATCGGCGATGGCTTTAGAAAATGAATTAAATGCTTTAGGAATTAAAGCAAAAGGATATAAATCAAATGCTGCTGATTTTACAGAAGCTCAGAAATTGGTAGAAGATGTTTTGGCTGAATTTGGTACAGTTGATGTTTTAATCAACAATGCTGGAATCACTAAAGACAACCTATTAATGAGAATGTCTGAAGAAGATTTTGATAAAGTAATCGAAATCAACTTGAAGTCAGTTTTTAATATGACAAAAGCAGTACAAAAGATTATGTTGAAAAACCGCAAAGGTTCAATCATAAATATGAGTAGTGTTGTTGGAGTAAAAGGAAATGCAGGTCAAGCGAATTATGCAGCTTCTAAAGCGGGTATGATTGGTTTTACAAAATCAATTGCCTTAGAAATAGGTTCAAGAAACATCCGTTGCAACGCAATCGCACCTGGATTTATTGAAACAGAAATGACTGCTAAATTAAACGAAGATGTAGTGAAAGGTTGGAGAGAAGCTATTCCTTTAAAAAGAGGTGGAACTCCTGAAGATGTTGCTAATGTTTGTGTGTTTTTAGCCTCAGATATGAGTGCTTACGTAACCGGACAAGTAATTAATGTCGATGGCGGAATGCTTACATAATATGGACCAGAAATTAAAAACTCTTCAAACGATACATTTAGCTTTAGTAATGGGAATTGTTATTGCCTATTTCGTTTTATTAGATAAAAATTTTATTATCAATTTTAAATTTCCAAAAATTGAAGGAGAAGCTATTGTATTTGCAATAATTCCTGTTGTAGCTATACTATTAGGTAACTTTTTATTCAATAAAACAATTAGTAAAGTCGATTCAAGATTATCAGTTGAAGAAAAATTTACAACATTTCAAACTGCCTCAATAATCAGATGGGCAGTATTGGAAGGTGCTGCGTTTTTAATATTAATACTAAAACCAGAATTGTTTATTTTTGGAATTCTATTATTAATTTATTTTATAATTACTCGACCTAGTGAAAATCAGGTAAGAAATTACTTAAGTTAACATATAAACTTTTAAACAATTGACAACCAACACAATTCTCCTGCTTATTTTATCAGTAATAATTGCTGTCGGCTTGTCTTTTTATCAATATATTTATAAAGTCAAAAACCAATCAAAAGTGTATTGGTTTTTGGCTTTTTTACGTTTTTTAAGTTTATTGTCGATTTTCATTTTACTGATTAATCCAATTATTAGTCGAAAAATCACAGAAATCAAGAAAACGCCACTTCCAATAGTTGTTGATAATTCGAAATCTATTGCCGAATTAAAGGCCACTAAAGAAGCTAGTGAATTATATCAGAAAATTGCTAACAATAAAGACGTCACAGAAAAATATGATGTCCAGTTGTTTTCGTTCGATGAAGATTTCAATTCTTTAGAACAATTAGATTTCAAAGGAACACAATCGCATATTGATGGTGTTGCAAAAAATCTAAAACAGTTATTTAGAAATACTAATTATCCAGTTGTACTAATTACCGATGGAAATCAGACAATGGGAAATGATTATTTGTTTAGTTTTCAAGAAAATACTAGCGTTTTTCCAGTTGTTTTGGGAGATACTACGACGGTTTTCGATTTGAAAATTAATCAGATTAATGTAAATAAATACGCTTTTTTAAAGAATAAATTTCCAGTTGAAGTGTTTTTGCAATACAATGGAAATCAAACAATTTCGACAACTTTTGCTATTCAAAACGGAAATCAAACTATTCACAAACAAAATATTACTTTTTCAAAAGATAAAAAAGCTCAATCCATTTCAGTTTTATTGAATGCAGATAAAGTAGGAATTGCCAAATACAAAGCCGTAATTTCATCTGAAGTAAAAGAAAAAAATACATTTAATAATAGTAAGAATTTTGCCGTTGAAGTGATTGATCAAAGAAGTGAAATTGCTTTAATTTCCACTATAAATCATCCGGATTTAAGTGCATTGAAAAGAAGTATCGAAGTTAATCAACATCGTAAAGTAACTATTCTTAAGCCAAATGAAATCAAAGCATTAGAAAATTATAATGTTTTAATTTTTTATCAACCAGATGCTTCTTTCAAAACAATAGTTGATAAAAATAAAGTTACGCAGTTAAATACGTTTATCATCACAGGAACGACTACCGATTTCAATTTTGTAAACCAGATGCAATCGGATTTAACGTTTAAAATGTCGTCTCAAAATGAAGATTATTTGGCCGCATTTGAGTCCAATTTTAATTTATTTGCTCAACCAAATATCGGTTTTGAGAATTTTCCTCCGTTGCAAAATAAATTTGGAACGATTACACCAAACAACAATCTTTCAACTTTACTTTCGGCAAGAATTCGAAATGTAGAATTGCAAAATCCAATCTTAACTTTCGCAGAAAATGGAAGTAAAAGAAACGCTTATTTACTAGGAGAAAACATTTGGAAATGGCGTTTAGAAACCAACATCAATAAAAAGTCATTTGACGAATTTGATTTGTTTACCGATAAAATTATTCAGTTTTTAATGACTAATGCTTCAAAAAAGAATTTAAATGTAACGTATGAAAGTTTTTATAATTCTGGCGAAAACATTGAAATATCAGCCGAATTCTTCAATAAAAACTATGAATTCGACGAAAAGGCACAATTAACCATCCAGGTAGTCAATACAAAAACCAAAGCGTCTAAGAAATACGATTTATTAAAAGCTACAAATAACTATAAAGTAAACTTAGACGGTTTAGAAGCCGGAAATTATTCGTTTAAAATTACTGAAAAACAATCTAATTCTAATTTTTCTGGAGCTTTTGAAGTCTTAGATTTTGACATCGAAAAGCAATTCGTAAATCCAGATAAAGCTCGTTTAGAACAATTGGCTAGCAATACAAATGGTGCTGTTTTCTATCCAAATCAAATGGAACAATTAATTAAGTCGTTAGTTGAAAATGAAAATTATATTCCAATTCAAAAAACAATTATTAAGAAATCACCACTTATTGATTGGACTTGGCTGTTACTGCTTTTAATCGCTTCTTTAGCAATCGAATGGTTTACCCGAAAATACAATGGTTTGTTATAACTTAAGTAAATTTTAACTTATTTTTTAATTCTCAAATTACTAAAAACAGCTTTAAGTAATACTTTGCGATATTTTCATTAAATTTGCGATATGAATAAATTAGTCACATCTTTTTTAATAACCGTATTTTTGTGTGCGAACACATCAATAGGCGAGTTGTTGAAAGTGCCTAATTTAGTAGAACATTACAAACAGCACATTCAAGAAGCTTCAAATTCTTCTGCTTCATTTGTTGATTTCATCAAAGATCATTATGCTAAAAACACGGATAACGATTTAGACGAACATCAAAATTTACCTTTTAAAACGTTTGATCATAGTTCAAATGTATTAATTGATTTTCCAATTTCACACTTTAAATTGGAAACTGAAAAAGTTGCTATTGTAACGAATAAAACATTTGTTTATAAAAATTCATTCAAGTCAAATCTGTTCACTTCCATTTGGCTTCCCCCAAAAATAGCCTAACATAGTACCGTTTAATATTTAAACGAATCCTTTAGTATTATCTGTATTTATCTAATAATGAGATGAATGCTATTTATTAATTTTATTATTGTAATAAAATGTTAGAAAAAATAATCGCTTTTAGTTTAAAAAATAAACTAATCGTTTTGCTATTTACATTAGGAATTTTTGGATTTGGATTGTTTTCCATTTTTCAAATTTCCATTGGTGCTGTGCCTGATATTACGAATAATCAAGTGCAAGTAATCACTACTTCAGCAAATTTATCAACACAAGATATTGAACAATATATTACGTATCCTGTAGAAATTGAAATGGCTAATTTACCAGGTGTGGTAGAAATTCGTTCTATTTCGAAATTCGGATTATCCGTAGTTACTATTGTTTTTAATGAAGAAATTGGAACTTATCTTCCAAGACAATTAATTGCCGAAAAGATAAAATCAGCATCCGAAAAAATTCCAGCCGGATTTGGAACTCCAGAAATGGGACCAATTACAACAGGTTTGGGAGAAATCTATCAATATACCTTAGAAGTTAAACCAGAATTCAAAGACAATTATACCGTTACTGATTTACGTACCATTCAAGATTGGGTGGTTAAAAGACAATTATCGGGAATTAAAGGTGTTGTTGAAATTAATACTTGGGGTGGTTATCTAAAACAATATGAAGTTGCCATAAATTCGGCAAGTTTAAAAGCGATGAACATCAACACAACCGATGTTTTCAAGGCTTTAGAAAATAACAACAGTATTGCCGGCGGAGCTTATATCGAAAAAGTAAATCAAAGTTATTTCATTCGTGGCGAAGGAAAAGTAACATCTCTAGAAGACATTGAAAATATTGTAGTTAACAACAATTCGGGAACGCCAATTTATATAAAAAATATTGCCGAAGTGAAATTTGGTCACGCCAATCGTTTCGGTGCAATTACCGGAAATGGAGAAGGTGAGAAGGTTTTAGGTCAAGTAATGATGCTAAAAGGAGGAAACTCTAAGCAAGTTATCGACGATGTAAAACACAGAGTTACTGAAATTGAAAAAACCTTACCAGAAGGCGTTTATATCAATGGTTTTTTAGAAAGAAGTGAATTAGTAGGAAAAACAACATTTACAGTAGCTGAAAACTTAATTTTAGGTTGTTTAATCGTGATTTTTGTCGTGGTTTTATTATTAGGAAATTGGAGATCAGGATTAGTAGTTGCTTCGGTAATTCCGTTGTGTTTGCTTTTCGCGATCTCATTTATGAATATTTTCCATATCGATGCCAATCTAATGAGTTTAGGTGCAATTGATTTTGGAATTATAATCGATGGAGCTGTAATTATTGTTGAGTTTATAGCTTTTCAAATCGCCCATAAATCAAAACATTTAGTCGGATTATCAAGAGAAGAACAACGAATTCAAATTGATGAAATTACTTATAAAAGTGCTTCTAAAATGATGAATTCGGCTATTTTCGGTCAATTAATCATCTTAATTGTGTTTATACCGATTTTATCACTTTCTGGAGTAGAAGGAAAGATGTTTAAACCAATGGCAATGACATTTAGTTTTGCATTATTAGGAGCTATGTTGCTTTGTTTTACTTATGTTCCGGTAGTTTCTTCACTATTTTTAAAACCAAATGAAGAAAATCCAAAATCAATTTCAAACCGATTAATCGCTAAATTAAATGCACTTTATTTCCCTGTAATTAATTGGGCTTTGCATCATACTAAAAAAGTATTATACGGAGCAGTAGCCTTATTTATAATCACCATCGGAATTTTTACAACAATGGGTGGGGAATTTATCCCAACATTAGATGAAGGTGATTTCGTAATTCAACCTGTTTTAAAAACGGGAACTTCTTTAAGTAAAACCATCGAAATTACGACAAATATTGAAAAAATAATTCTTAAAAACTTTCCGGAAGTTTCTCAAGTGGTAAGTAGAATTGGTGCCGCCGAAGTGCCAACAGATCCAATGAGCATGGAAGAAAGTGATATTATCGTTAAGCTGAAACCAAAATCAGAATGGGTTTCTGCTAAGAATAAAGATGATTTAGCCGATAAAATGAAAATTGCTATCGAGAAGAAAATTCCAAATATGGAAATTGAATTTACGCAACCTATCGAAATGCGATTTAACGAATTAATTTCGGGTTCGCGTTCCGATATTGCGGTGAAAGTTTTTGGAGATGATTTAGATATTTTAGCGAAAAAAGCGACAGAAATCGAAAACGCAATCAAAAATGTAGCAGGAGCTTCGGACATAATTATCGAAAAGACAGAAGGGTTGCCTCAGATGATTGTTGAATATGACAGAAGTAAAGTAGCTAGATATGGTCTAAACATTGCCGATTTAAATGATGCAATTGCTCTAGGTTTTGCAGGAAAAACGGTCGGAAATGTGTTTGAAGGCGAAAAACGCTTTGATATGGTGGTTCGTTTGAAGCAAGAAAATCGCGAAGACATTGAAGATTTGCGTAATTTATATGTGTCAACCCCAAATGGTGAGCAAATTCCACTTCGTGAATTAGCAAGCATTGAATATACTGAAGGTCCAGCGATGATTTCCAGAGATGATACCAACCGAAGAATTGTTGTAGGAATCAACGTTAGAAACCGAGATTTACAAAGTGTTGTTAAGGATATAAGAGAAATTATCGAGACTAAAATTAAATTACCAAATAGCTACAGAGTTACTTATGGTGGTCAGTTTGAAAATTTAGAAAGTGCTAAAGCGAGATTATTAATCGCTGTTCCAGTTGCTTTATTTTTGATATTTATGTTATTATATTTTGCTTTTGGATCAATAAAAGAAGCTTTAATGGTTTATTCTGCGATTCCATTATCTGCTGTCGGAGGAATTTTGTTCCTTTGGATGAGAGATTTACCATTTAGTATTTCAGCAGGGGTAGGGTTTATTGCTCTTTTCGGAATTGCGGTATTAAACGGAATCGTACTAATTGAGCATTTTAAAGAATTGAAACAGCAAGGAATGAAAGATATGAATGAATTAATTTTAAAAGGAACAGCAGACAGACTAAGACCCGTTTTATTAACCGCTTCGGCTGCCGCATTAGGTTTTTTACCAATGGCAATTTCATCGTCAGCAGGAGCAGAAGTACAGCGACCTTTAGCCACAGTTGTAATTGGAGGATTATTCACCGCAACGCTTTTAACAATGATTGTTTTACCAATTTTATTTAAAGTGTTTGAAGAAAGACAAATTAAAAAACTTCAAGCGAAGAATGCCTTGAATAAGGTAGTAGTTATCTTGTTTTTTTTAGGAACAAGTTTTGGATTTGCCCAAAATAACAATCCAGAATTACAAGAACTTGTGTCGAAAGGAATTCAGAATAATAAAGGAATTAAGTCAGGACAATTACAAGTTGATAAATCGAAAGCTTCAATCAAAACAGCTTATGATTTTGAAAAAACCAATATTTACTATAGTTATGACCAAAATAATTTGGCAGTAAATGATAAACCTTTGAAAGTATTTGGAGTACAACAAAATTTTGCTTTTCCCACCGTTTATGGTGCTCAACAAAAAGTAAATGCTGCCGCTTATGAAAAAGAAAAATCAGGTTTCGAAATTCAAAAAAACAAGCTTTCTTTAGAAATTTCAAAGTCATATTATCAAATTGTTTATTTGCAACATCAGGAGAAATCATATACTTATTTAGATAGTTTATACCAAAATTTCTCCACTGCAAGTGATAGACGATTTGAGTTAGGTGAGACAAATTATTTAGAAAAAATTACAGCTCAAGCCAAATTCTATCAAATCAGAGTGAAGTTAAAACAATTGGAAAAAGAGAAAAATAAGCAATATGAAATTCTAAATTCTTTAGTGCAATCGGATGAAAAAACAATAATTGAAACTACTAAGCTAGAACCTTTATATGCTTTAACTGATAGTTCAAATAAAGATTTATATGATTCATATTTTGAGACCGTTACAAAAGAATACAAAAGTAAAATTAAACGAGAAAACCAGAGTTGGTTACCCGATTTAAATGTGGAATATTTTCAAGGAAAAAATAACGGTATATCGCAATCATTGTACGGATTTCAAGTAGGAATTGCTGTTCCTTTATTGTTTTCAGGAAATGTAGCAAAATCAAAAGTAGCTAGGTTAGAATTGCAGTCTTGGGAGCAACAAAAACAAGAAGAAGAGCAAAAAATAGCGACTTACATTAAAGTTTCAAAGAATACTTTAGACCAACATTTAGAAGCTATAAAATACTACAATGAATATGGTAAAAAGTTAGCTTCCGAAATCATTAAAGTGGCGGATATGAGTTACAAACATGGAGAAATTGACTGGTTTGATTACATAAATAGTTTAGAAAATGCTAACACGATTCAAATTGAGTATTTGGATGCAGTAATAGAATTCAACACAACACAACTAGATTTACAATACCTTAATTATTAATAAGATGCTTAAAAAATATATACTATTAGCCGTTTTTTCACTTGTTATGTTTTCTTGTAAAGATAAACAACAAGAAGAAGTTGCAACCGTTGACGAAAATGTAATTACGGTTACTAAAGAGCAGTTTTCTTCTTCTAACATGAAGATTGAAACACCAATGGAACAAGAGTTTGATGTAACTATAAAGACATCTGGTAAAATAGATGTGCCACCACAATATCGTGCAAAAGTGACCCCATTTTTAGGCGGTTATGTAAAAAACACGAAACTTTTAGTTGGCGATAGAGTAGCGAAGGGTCAAGCCTTAATTACATTAGAAAACACAGAATATTTAGATTTACAAAAAGATTATTTAGAATTAGCCGAAAAGCTAAAGTATTTAAAATCAGAATTTGAACGTCAGAAAACTTTGTTTGAAGAAAAAATTTCTTCGCAAAAAAATTATCTCAAAGCAGAAAGTGATTACAAAAGTACCCGTGGAATTTACCAAGGTTTAAGAGAAAAATTACTACTTTTAAACATCAATCCAGCAAGTGTGGAAAGAGGAAATTTCACGTCGCAAATTACGTTAACAGCACCCATTTCTGGTGATATTACAGTTATGAATGTGAATGTTGGTATGTTTATGTCACCTTCTGAAGTTGTTTTGGAAATCGTAGACACCCACTATTTAAATTTGAATTTATCCATTTTTGAAAAGGATATCTTAAACGTCAAAGAAGGACAAAAGATAACTTTTTCAATTCCAGAAGCTAGTAAAGAAGTATTTACTTCAAAGGTTCAAAAAGTAGGAAAATCTATTGAGAGTAAAGATCGAACAATTCCCGTTTTTGGTGAATTGAGTACGGCTGACAAAGCGAAACTACTTTCCGGAATGTTTGTCGAAGCCAATATAGTAGCGACTTCTAAGAAAGGTTTTGGAGTGCCATCGGAAGCTATTATTTACGAAAATAACAATACATTTGTACTGCTAGTAACGGATGATAAAAAAGATATAATTTTCAAAAAAGTAATGGTTACTTTGGGTGAAAAAACAGAAGGTTTTTCAGAAATTATCCTTTCAACAGCTATAAATAAAAATAGCAAAATATTAACTAAAGGAGTTTTTGATTTAACGAATTAAAGAATAGAAATTATGAACGATGCACATTTACATATGGTAGTAAACCATTTTCCAATTATTGGGACAATCTTTGGATTAGGCGTATTGATTGCTGGAATATTTTTTAAAAATAATGTTGTAAAAAATGTCGGTTATGTGCTTTTTGTTGTAGCAGCAATTTTTGCAGCAATAAGTATGGCAACTGGCGAAGGAGCGGAAGAAATCGCTGAAAAATTACCATCTGTAACCGATGAAATTATTCACGAACACGAAGAAATGGCTGAAAAATTAGCACTAGTTTTATATGCATTAGGATTGGTATCTTTGCTTGGTTTGTTCGTAAATTATAAAAATCATGCAAAAGCAAATTTAATCTCTTATTTAGCGGTTATAATTGCAATTGTTGGTGTTTTTTTAGGCAAACAAACAGGAACAACAGGAGGAGAGGTTCGTCATACTGAAATTAGAGAAAATTTTGTTCCAGCACAAAATAGTTCGGACAAAAATTATAAGGATGACGATAATTAGCTATCAATTTTTTATTTAAATAAATACTATGGAAGAATCAAATGACGATTATTTAGACAATCACTACATTCATAAAAGTAATTGGTTGCGTGCAGCTGTTTTAGGTGCAAATGATGGAATTTTATCTACTTCCAGTATTGCAATTGGTGTGGCGGCAGCAAGTGAATTTAGAGAACCCGTAATCTTGGCGACTTTAGCAGGATTAGTAGCAGGTGCTTTATCAATGGCTGCCGGCGAATATGTTTCTGTAAGTTCGCAAACCGATGTTGAAAATGCAGATATAGCTCGAGAGAAAATCGAACTCGAAGAAATGCCAGAATTAGAATTGCAACGTTTAGCCGAAATATATGAAGATAGAGGTTTGAAAAAGGAAACGGCTTTACAAGTTGCAATAGAATTAACGGCTCACGATGCATTAGGAGCACACGTTAGAGATGAATTAGGAATTAACGAAATAAACCAAGCACATCCGTTGCAAGCTGCTTTAGCTTCCGGTGCAGCGTTTACCGTTGGAGGAGTTTTACCTTTTTTAGTAACTTTATTTCTACCAATGGAAACTATGGAATATACGCTTTATGGTTTAGCCATTTTATTCCTAGCAATTTTAGGTGCATTAGCAGCAAAAACTGGCGGTTCTAGTGTTTCTAAAGCAGTATTTAGAGTTACGTTTTGGGGAACAATTGCTATGGTTTTAACCGCTATTGTTGGACACCTTTTTGGGGTGCAGTTAGCTTAAACAAAACATAAATTTTAAAAACATTTTGTTTATTCGGAAAATTAGTTGTTACATTTGCAAAGTTAAATACAAGAAGAAATTATGTTTTCAAGTCAATTACATCATCATCATCATTTTTCCCACGCTCGAGCGAGGTAGTGATGCTATGTAATTAATCCACATATAAACTATTAACCCGTTTGAGTACATCAAACGGGTTTTTTTATGCAAATTTGCGAAACTCCTAGGTGTACTCTTTTAAACAACTAAAAAATGAACACCTTAAAAATTGCTATTCAAAAATCAGGTCGGTTACACGATGAAAGTATTCAACTCTTAAAAGATTGCGGAATTTCTGTTTACAACGGAAATGACCAGTTAAAAGTTACAGCTTCCAATTTTCCTTTAGAAGTCTATTATTTACGAAATTCCGATATTCCTCAGTATTTGATTGATGGCGTTGTAGATATCGCGATTGTTGGCGATAATCTTTTAGTCGAAAAAGGACAAAATATTGTTGTTGCCGAAAGATTAGGCTTTTCAAAATGTAAGGTCTCGGTAGCCGTTCCAAAGAATTTTGAATATAATTCAATTCAAGATTTAAAAGGATTACGTGTTGCTACTTCTTATCCAAATACGGTTATTGATTACTTTTCTTCCCAAGGAATTTCAGTGGATATTCACCAAATTTCTGGTTCGGTTGAAATTGCTCCAAACATTGGTTTATCCGATGCCATTGTAGATATCGTTTCCAGTGGAAGCACGTTATTTAAAAACGGATTGAAAGAAGTAGAAGTAATTCTAAAAAGTGAAGCCGTTTTAGCAGTTTCTCCTCAAATTTCAGACGATGTAAACGCCTTAGTTGTCAAGCTTCAATTTAGAATTCAATCGGTATTACGTTCTAGAAAATCGAAATATATTTTAATGAATGTGCCCAATGATAAAATTCCAGAAATCAGTAGAATATTACCTGTTTTAAAAAGTCCAACAGTTATGCCGTTAGCAGAAGAAGGTTGGAGTAGTGTACATTCTGTAATTGACGAAGAGCAGTTTTGGGAAGTGATCGATCAATTAAAAGAGGCTGGAGCCGAAGGTATTTTGGTTTGTCCAATAGAAAAAATGGTATTATAAGTAATAATAAGAAATTTAAAATGAATAAAATATACAATCCACAACCCGAAACTTGGTCTACACTTTGCAAAAGACCAACGCAAACCTTCACCGATGTTGAAGAAACGGTAAAACAAATTTTCAAAGAAGTCCAAACTAAAGGCGATCAAGCCATCATCAAATACGCTTCTTTTTTCGATAATGTAAATTTGGAGGTTATTCAAGTATCTGCTGAAGAAATAGCTTCAGCTAAAAATGAGATTTCTACCGAATTGAAAGAAGCTATTCAACTGGCCAAATCAAATATCTACAACTTTCACCAAGCACAAAAAACGGAAAAAATAGAAATTGAAACTACAATTGGCGTAACTTGTTGGCAAGAAAAACGTGCGATTCAAAAAGTAGGTTTATATATTCCTGGTGGAACAGCTCCTTTATTTTCAACTGTTTTAATGTTGGCAGTTCCAGCTAAAATTGCAGGTTGCAAAGAAATTGTAATGTGTACGCCACCCGATAGAAACGGAAAAATTAATCCGGCCATTTTATACACGGCAGAATTATGTGGCGTGACTAAATTATATAAAGTTGGAGGAATTCAAGCCATTGCCGGAATGACATTTGGTACAGCGACAATTCCGAAAGTATATAAAATATTTGGACCAGGAAATCAATTCGTAACGATTGCTAAACAATTTGCTTCTCAAAACGGGGTTGCAATTGATATGCCAGCCGGACCAAGCGAACTGTTAGTTTACGCAGATGAAACGTCAAATCCAAAATTCGTTGCTTCTGATTTATTGAGTCAAGCCGAACACGGAAAAGATAGCCAAGTAATTTTGGTTACTACTAATAAAAATCTTTTAAATGACGTTGAAGAGGAAGTTTACAAACAACTAAAAGAACTGCCAAGACAAGAAATAGCTCAAGTTGCAATCAATAATTCGAAGTTAATTTATGTAGAAACAGAACAAATGGCTTTGGATTTAATTAACGAATATGGTCCAGAACATTTTATTGTTTGTTCTAAAAATGAAGATTTTTTTGTGGACAAGATTGAAAATGCAGGATCAGTTTTCATCGGAAACTATACACCAGAAAGTGCTGGAGATTATGCTTCGGGAACCAATCACACCTTGCCAACAAATGGTTATTCAAAAAGTTATAGCGGTGTAAACTTAGACAGTTTCCTAAAAGCAATGACTTTTCAGAAAATTACCCAAGAAGGCATACAAAATATTGGAAAAGCCATTGAGGTTATGGCAGAAGCTGAAGGTTTACAAGCCCACAAAAATGCAGTTACATTACGTTTAAATCAGAAATAATTATGACGAATTTTAATTTAGAAGCCATTACTCGGGCTAACGTAAAAAATATGAAACCTTATTCTTCGGCTAGAGATGAATTTGAGAATTTCACATTAAATATGATTTATTTAGACGCTAATGAAAATCCGTTTTCTAACGGAATGAATCGTTATCCAGATCCGCAACAAAAAGAATTGAAATTAATAATTTCAGACAAAAATAACGTTCCAAAAGAGTCTATTTTATTAGGTAATGGAAGTGACGAAGTCTTAGATTTAGTTTACAGAGCTTTTTGCGAACCGAATAAAGATAACATAATCACTTTACCGCCAACATACGGAATGTATAGCGTTTTAGCTTCCGTTAATGCGATAGAAAATCGTGAAGTACTATTAAATGAGGATTTTCAGCCTAATGTCGATGCGATTTTAAATGCTGTGGATGAAAATACGAAAATTATCTTTTTATGTTCGCCGAATAACCCAACAGGAAATTCATTTACAGATTCTTCTGTAATTAAAATCTTAAATAGTTTTAATGGATTAGTGGTTTTAGACGAAGCTTATATAGATTTTTCTGAAGATCAGAGTTGGTTGAGTGTGTTGAATGATTTTCCAAATCTAATAATCACACAAACGCTTTCAAAAGCTTACGCAATGGCTGGTTTACGCATTGGTATTTTGTATGCTTCCAAAGAAATTATTACGGTTTTGAACAAGATAAAACCACCTTATAATATTAATGGTCTTTCCCAAGATACGGCCGTAAAAAAGCTGTTACAAAGCACAATGCCAGCTCAGGTAAAAAAAATAATTTCAGAAAGAAAAAAATTGGTTGAACTGCTTGAAACTTGCGAATTTGTTGAGAAAATATATCCATCAGACGCCAATTTTATATTAATAAAAGTAGATGATGCTAATTTTCGATACAATCAATTTTTAGAAAATGGAGTAGTGGTTAGAAACCGAAGCAATCAGCCTTTGTGCGAAAACTGCCTTAGAATTAGCATCGGAACAAAAGAAGAGAACGAACAAGTATTTGAATTAATAAAATCCATAAACAATGTCCAAAAAAGTATTATTTATTGATAGAGACGGCACTTTAGTGTTAGAACCCGAAAATTATCAATTAGACAGTTTAACCAAATTAGAATTTTATCCGAAAGCTTTTCAATATATGAGTAAAATTGCTCAAGAATTAGATTTCGAATTGGTAATGATAACGAATCAAGATGGTTTAGGAACTTCAAGTTTTCCCGAAGATACTTTTTGGCCAACTCAAAATTTTATCTTGAAAGCTTTTGAAAATGAATCAGTTAAGTTCGATGAAATATTTATAGATCGAAGTTTCCCGGAAGATAATGCACCAACTCGAAAGCCAAGAACTGGAATGCTAACAAAATATTTGAATAATTCAGATTATGACTTGGCCAATTCTTATGTGATTGGCGACCGAATTACCGATGTAGAATTAGCAAAAAATTTAGGTTCGAAAGCTATTTTTATTAAAAACGAAGCTGACTTAGGTGGAAGTGAAATTGTTGCTTCGGTAGAAGAATTGCAAAACGTAATCGCTTTACAAACAACAGATTGGAAACAAATCTATGAGTTCTTAAAGTTAGACGAAAGAACAGCTTCAATCACAAGAAAAACGAATGAAACGGATATTTTCATACAATTGAATTTAGACGGAACAGGAAAAAGTAACATCGACACCGGAATTTCATTTTTTGATCATATGTTGGACCAAATTGCTCGTCACGGACAAATGGATTTAGACATTCAAGTCAAAGGCGATTTAGAAGTCGACGAACACCACACAATTGAAGACACGGCAATTGCACTTGGAGAAGTTTTCGCCACAGCTTTAGGAAACAAATTAGGAATTGAACGCTACGGATTTTGTTTACCAATGGACGATTGTTTAGCCCAGGTGGCAATTGATTTTGGTGGTAGAAATTGGTTGGTTTGGGAAACCGAATTCAAACGAGAAATGATTGGAAAAATGCCAACCGAGATGTTTTTTCACTTCTTCAAATCGTTTACAGACGGTGCAAAAGCCAATTTGAACATCAAATGTGAGGGATCAAACGAACACCACAAAATTGAAGCGATTTTTAAAGCCTTTGCAAAAGCTATAAAAGTTGCCGTAAAACGCGATACCGAAAAAATGATTTTACCATCCACAAAAGGAATGCTATAATGAAGATTGCGATTATAGATTACGGCGCTGGAAACATTCAAAGTATTCAATTTGCCTTAGAACGATTGGGTTTTGAAGGGATTTTGACGAACGATGTTGCGTTTATTCAATCGGCTGATAAAGTAATTTTTCCTGGTGTTGGCGAGGCGAGCAGTGCAATGAAAAAATTAAAAGCTTCAGGTTTAGCTGAAATCATTCCCAATTTAACACAACCTGTTTTAGGAATTTGCTTGGGAATGCAATTGATGTGCAATAGTTCGGAAGAAGGAAACACTAAAGGATTAGGGATTTTTGACGTCGATGTTCAACGCTTTTCTAATGCTGTAAAAGTGCCACAAATGGGTTGGAATAAAATCAATAATTTGAATTCCGACTTGTTTAAAAATACCAAAGAAAATGAGTATATGTATTTGGTTCACAGCTATTATGCACCAATATGTGCAGAAATGATCGCTTCCACCAATTACGAATTCGACTATGCAAGTGCTTTGCAAAAGAATAACTTTTACGGCGTTCAGTTTCATCCCGAAAAAAGTGGAAAAGCAGGCGAACAAATTATAAAAAACTTTTTAACACTATAATATAGATTACAACACAGATTTTAAAAATTTTAGAAATTTATCCAATCTGTGTTGCAAAAATTAAATTTGACATTGAAAATGAGAATCATCCCAGCCATAGATATAATTGACGGAAAATGTGTTCGCTTGTCGAAAGGCGATTACACTACCAAAAAAATATACAACGAAAATCCGCTTGAAGTTGCGAAATCTTTCGAAGACAGCGGAATCGAATATTTACATTTAGTAGATTTAGACGGAGCGAAATCGAGCCAGATTGTAAATTATAAAATATTAGAACAAATAGCTTCGAAAACCAAATTAAAAATCGATTTTGGTGGTGGATTAAAGTCGGATGCCGATTTAAAAATTGCGTTTGAAAGTGGTGCCAATCAGATTACAGGCGGAAGTATTGCAGTGAAAAATCCTGATGTTTTTAAAAACTGGATAGCAACTTTTGGTTCTAATAAAATCATATTAGGAGCTGATGCAAACAATAGAAAAATAGCGGTTTCAGGTTGGTTGGAAGAAAGTAACGAAGAAGTAATTCCGTTCATTCAAAACTATCAAAAAGAAGGAATTTCTTATGTTATTTGTACCGATATCGCAAAAGATGGAATGCTTGAAGGTCCGAGTTTTGACCTCTATAAAGATATTCTTTCAAGTTGTAAAAGTGTAAAACTAATTGCTTCTGGCGGAATTTCCACTTTTGATGAATTACCAAAATTAGCCGAATTAGGTTGCGAAGGTACAATCATCGGAAAAGCCATTTACGAAGGCCGAATTACTTTAAAACAATTAGAAAACTTCATTTTAAAACAATAATATGCTTACGAAAAGAATAATTCCTTGTTTAGATATCAAAAACGGAAGAACCGTAAAAGGTGTTAATTTTGTAGATTTGAAAGATGCAGGAGATCCAGTAGAATTGGCTAAAAAATATGCAGAAACAGGAGCGGACGAACTTGTGTTTTTAGATATTTCAGCAACAGAAGAACGCAGAAAAACCTTAGTTGATTTGGTTCGAAAAGTAGCACAAAACATTAATATTCCGTTTACCGTTGGTGGTGGAATTTCATCAATTGAAGATGTTGAAATCTTACTCAAAAATGGTGCAGATAAAGTTTCTATTAATTCATCAGCCGTAAAAAGACCGGAGCTAATCAACGAATTAGCAACAGCTTTTGGAAGTCAATGTGTTGTGGTTGCAATCGATGCTAAAAAGATCAATAACGATTGGATAGTCCATTTAGTTGGTGGAAAAGAAGCGACTACCTTAAACCTTTTCGATTGGGCAAAAGAAGTGGAACAAAGAGGAGCAGGCGAAATTTTATTTACTTCGATGGATAATGACGGTACAAAAAACGGCTTTGCAAATGAAGCTTTAGCAAAATTATCAGAATTGGTTAATATTCCAATCATTGCTTCGGGCGGTGCTGGAACAATGCAAGATTTCGCAGACACTTTCACAATAGGAAAAGCTGACGCAGCATTAGCAGCAAGCGTTTTTCATTTTCAAGAAATTGAAATTCCAGTTTTGAAACAGTTTTTAGAGGATAGAAAAATAGCAGTTAGATTATAAAAACAACTTAGTGACTTAGAGCCTTCGAGGCAAAAATAATATGAAAATAGACTTCACAAAAAACACAGACAACCTTATTCCAGCGATAATTCAAGACAATGAAACTAAAAATGTTTTGATGTTGGGTTACATGAATCAAGAAGCGATTGATAAAACTTTAGAAACAAAAAAAGTAACTTTTTTCAGTCGTTCTAAAAATAGATATTGGACAAAAGGCGAGGAGAGTGGCAACTTCTTAGAATTGATTTCCATCAAAAATGATTGCGACAATGATACGCTTTTAATTCAAGTAAATCCTGTTGGACCAACTTGCCACACAGGTTTAGATACGTGTTGGCAAGATGATAACAATCAAGAGTATGGATTTATTTCGAAATTGGAAAAAACAATAAAAGAACGCAAAGAAAATGCTGATGCCGAAACAAGTTATGTAGCTTCATTATTTGCTAAAGGAATCAATAAAATTGCTCAGAAAGTGGGCGAAGAAGCTGTTGAAGTTGTGATTGAAGCTAAAGATAATAATGATGATTTATTCTTATCTGAGAGTGCCGATTTATTATTTCACTATTTGATTTTACTACAAGCAAAAGGGTTTCAGTTGAATGATGTGGTAGAAGTTTTAAAAGGAAGGGAGAAGTAGATTAATTATAACATTAGATTTGAATTCGACTCTATAAAACTTAATGCTTGATCAAATTTATCTTGTGAATGTAAAGTGCTTAAATTCTGTTCGTTTAAATACAGAACAAAAAAGTTTTCTTCTACGTGAAAAGTTCTGTCAAAAATATGATGAGCTTGATAGTTATTACTACTAATAAATTTTTTGTGATTTAGGTGAGAATTTTTGTATAATTGGAAATGCTTAATTTTAATAATAATACCGAACAATGAGATTATTTTTATAACATTTTCATTATTGCAAATCAATCCTTTTTTACTAAATAATAGGAAAGTAAGAGTCAAACAAATTAACGATAGAGAAAATATTATAATTTTAGAGGTACTTTCTTCAGAAAAAAGGAAACCAAATAAAAGCAATGATAAAATTAGATTTAAAAAAAATACATTTTTAAACCTTTTAAAATCAAGAGCATTTTCTAAAATTAGCGTCATATATTTAATTTCAAATAACTAACAGTAGTTAAATTCCTCAAATATATCTAACTTTTCTTAAACTTTTGTATCTTTAAAATAAAAATGAGATTTCATACAAGAAAATGGATTAAACCCGAAGATTTAAATGCAAACGGAACTCTTTTTGGAGGTAAATTACTAGCGTGGATTGACGAAGAAGCTGCTTTATATGCGATTGTTCAATTAGAAAATGCTAAAGTTGTAACCAAATATATGAGTGAAATAAATTTTACAAGTGCTGCAAGACAAGGCGATATAGTTGAAATCGGTATCGATGTGGTTAAGTTTGGAAGATCTTCCTTAGTGCTGAAATGTGAAGTACGAAATATGATGACTCGTGCTACAATCATTACGATTGAAAATATTACCATGGTGAATTTAGGTGATGACGAAAAACCAAAAGCACACGGAAAAACTCAAATCGAATTTGTTGACGATCGCTTCAAAAAATAAAACTATGGTACAAAAGTCAGTGTTAGAATTTCTAAGTATTCTTCAAGAAAATAACAATCGTGAATGGTTTGCTGAAAATAAGAAAACCTTCGAAAACGAACAAAAAATTGCAAAGGAGTTTTTTACCGAAGTGGGAACAGCTTTAGGAAAAGTTGACAGTATTGAACGTACTCAGATTTTTAGAATTTACCGTGATGTGCGATTTTCTAAAAACAAATTACCTTATAAAAATCATTTTAGTGCCGGTTTTACGCGAACTAAACCTTTACTTCGTGGTGGTTATTATTTGCACATTGAACCTGGAGCAAGTTTTGTAGGCGGTGGTTTTTGGGAACCAAATCCTGCTGATTTATATCGAATAAGAAAGGAAATTGAATTGGATGATGAAGAAATCAGAACACTTATTGCCGATAAAACATTTCAAAATTATTTCCAAGAATTGAAAGGCGAGGAGTTGAAAACCGCTCCAAAAGGATTTGATAAAACGCATCCTGCTATTGATTTACTTCGTAAGAAGCAATATTTACTTACGCGTAATTTTTCGGATAAAGAAGTTTTAGCTCCACATTTTCAAGAGGAAGTATTGAAGACATTTGAAGCAATGCGACCATTTTTTGATTACATCAGTGAAGTGCTTAGCACCGATTTAAATGGCGAATCTATTTATTAAGAAATAACTTTTTTAAAGAATCTATATCCATAGTTTCAGATAGTTGTACGAAATATTTATTTTGCCACAACTGTGTTTTTTGGGCTTGCTTGCTGACTGTTAATTCCCAACTTGGATAAACCCTAAAACCGCGTTTTCCATCTTTTTTAGTCGAAGAAATAATTCCTTTTTTAATTAAAATGGATTTAGGAAATACGAATTGCCCAAAATCAGTTTCGGTAGAACAATTAATGACGAAGAAGTCGAAATCGTCATTTTCGTTGTAGGGTTCAATAGGTCCAAGTTCACTTCTTTTCCAAAAAGTAACAAATTGACCCAATTTTTTAGGAGTTTCTTTTGATTTTCGATAAATAACTTTGTTTCCGTTTAAAAGAAACGAACTAGCATTATATTCAATACTTTCGGGATCAAGAATTGTGTTTTTAATAGTGAATTCACAATTAGTATAGCACTCTTGTTCCAATAAACTTACTTCAGCAAATATCATAATATATTATTTTTCAATTAGTTGCATTTGACTTTTAAAACGTTCCGTCAATAAATTTGTCATTCTCTTATTGATATTAGAAGTGTTTTGACTGTATTCTTTATATTCAGCAATCGTAAAAAAACCGATAATCATTCCTTTTAAAGAATTGCTGAATTTTACGTCTTTTTGTAGTGCATTTTCAATATAAAGTTGTTTTTTAGACAACGATAATGTAAAAAATAAATCTTTTTGTGTTTTTGCATAATTTATAAAAACTTCCAAAAGTAAGTCGTTTTGAAGTTTTAAAATCGGACGTAAGATTTCATTTTGAAAGCGTTCTTCAACACTTGAATCTTCGTTAACTATTCCTAGTGCAGTTCCTCTAAGTTCTAAAATTGCTTCGTCTTTTGTTTTCATATCACTTATATTAATAGTTAAAGGTAGAAATAAAAAACCTCCAATTTCTTGAAGGTTTATAAATTATTTAGTTTAGGATTCGTAGTACTAATGATTTCAAAAACTTCTAAGTCAAAGTAAGGAATCGAAGCCATTGTATGATCCACAATGTCCGCCATAATATGTTCATAATTAGCCCATTGCTTGTCTTTTGAGAAACAATAGATTTCTAAAGGAATACCATTTTCAGTCGGTTGTAAATGCCTCACCATCATAATCATATCCTTATTAATTCCAGGATGTGAAACAATATATTGATTGATATATTTTCGAAATAAACCTAAATTAGTCAAATTTCTACCATTTACAATATTAGATTTATTGATGTTGTTTAAGGTATTAAATTTATCAATGTCAGCTTGTCTGTGTGTAATGTAAGATGTTAAATGATGGATTTCTTTATAGTGTTCAACTTCCTCTGGTGTAACAAATCTTACAGAATGTGCTTTGATTAAAATATGTCTTTTAATACGTCTTCCTCCAGACTTTGTCATTCCTCGCCAGTTCTTAAAACTATCTGAAATTAAACTATATGTGGGGATTGTTGTGGTTGTATTATCGAAATTTCGAACTTTCACAGTAGCTAAATTGATTTCAATTACATCACCATCGGCACCAAATTTATCCATTGTAATCCAGTCGCCAATTCGAACCATGTCGTTCACGGAAACCTGAATACTTGCTACAAATCCAAGTATAGTATCTTTAAAAATTAAGAAAATTAAGGCTGAAATTGCTCCAAAAGTAGTCAACAACGTCTTCATCGTCGTGTTAAACATAATTAGCACTAAAGCAGTAATTCCGAAGATCCACAAAATAATCATAATCACTTGAATGTAACTATCGATTGGTTTGTCGCTAAATCTAGGTTTGTTCTTTAAATAATCTTTTAATGAATTAAAAATACTTCGAATAATCCAAAGGAAAATTATAACTATATAAATTTTTACTCCTTTTTCAAAGAAATCTTCCCAGTATGTAAATTCGCTCAAAATAACTGGAACCGTTTTTGAAATAAAAATAAACGGAACCAAATGTGCAATGTATTTAGCTGTTTTATTGGCAATCAAAAAATCGTCAAAAGTGGATCTAGTTTGAGTCGCAACAATTGCTAAAATAACAATAAATATTTTTTTGAAAATAAAATCCAATAAAAAGGAAACCGCTATTAAAATAATAAGATTTACAATCAAATTTAGGTAAAGCGAAACATCGTTACTAAAATCTAAATGTTTGAATAGCTGGTATGCCCAATTGAATATTTTCAAATTTTATGCTTCTTTAGGTTGTAAGTACTTTTTATCGATATAAAAAGTGCCAAATGGAAATAACGATGCAATGCAAATGATTGCAAATTCTTTCATCGTCCATTTTTGTTGGCTTTTGTTCAAGATAGCAAAAATAATGTACAATACAAAAAGAATTCCGTGAGCCATACCTATGTTTTTCACATAAATAGGATCGTTAGCAATATATTTCATTGGCATTGCAAAAAAATATAAAGCAAGAGTAGAAATTCCTTCTAATAAAGCAATTGATCTAAAAGATTTCATCATGATAAAGCAGAATATATTATAAATCCATAAATTATAAAACGTCCAAAACGCAACAAAGCGAACAAGAAGAAATGTTTTCTTGAGAAATTAATCATTCCTGCTGCCAAACACGCAATAGCAAATGGCAAAGGTAATAATGCCCCAACAGCAATTAAGAAACCGCCCCATTTTTGCATGTTTATAATGTGTTTTGTCATTTTTCCATACAAATACTTATTCACAGAAGGAATAGCAGCGATCCCCATTCCCATAAAATATGCAATTACACCTCCTAAATAAGATAGGAAAGCTAAAATGGTTAAATAGAGTAGAGGAGTGTCCGTATTTTTTGTCCAAGCGATAAAAATATCGGGTGGAATTAATCCTAAGATTGTTTCAGAAGCTAAGAAAACAGTGAAAATAAAGAAATCACTAAAGTTTTTAGTAATATACATTAACCCTTCGTTCAGGTTAATTACCTGATAATTAACATAGAATAAAACAGCCACAATTATAGCGGTTGGAATAATAGCCTTACGAATACCTTCCCAAATGAAGGAATAAAAACCAGTATATTTATAGTACTGATGTAATAATTTATATTTAGGCTTTTTAGCTTTAGACATTATTATATATTTTACGCAAAACTAACATATTATATGACAATAATATGTTAATAAAAAATAAAAAATCGGCAGAAAAATCCTACCGATTAATTATAAATATTATGTAAAATAGAATGTATTAGAGCGCTAAAAAGGCCTTATTATATTCTTTTAAATCTAACAGATTATTTTTCTTACTTAAATCAGTAAACAATGTTAAGAAGTAGTTTAAACTTTCTAAATTATTCTCTTCAGAAATATTCGCTTCAACAACAGCATCTTTAGAGTCAACTGGCTCATCATCAGGAATTCCGATTAAAAAGGCATCGTTAGATTCTAAATGTTCGTACGCTAAACGCAATGCTTTTGTAACAACAGGATTGTTTAATTCTAAAGTGATTTCTCTTAACTTCTTTAAATCGGTTACTGCATCAGCAACAACTAATTTATCTTGTAATATCTCTTTTTGAATCTTTTCAATTAATTTAAGGGCTTGTTTGTTTTCCATGACTTATTTGATAATGGTACAAAACTAAACTTTCTGAGCTATAAATACAAACGTTTTTCAGTCTTATTTAGATATTATATAATTGAACTATAATATACATTATGTAAAATAGAATATTTAAGAATACAACTTTTGTAAACAAACCTTATTTCGTACCTTCGTATCAAATGTACTTTCTATGAAAAATTCTATAGCAGAACGTATTACCGATTTTCTAAAGCAATATCCTCCTTTTTCGAGTTTACAATATGCTGACTTATTAGAAATTGCTAAGAATTCTAAAGTTTTATATCTTGAAAAAAATCAGACTTTATTCAAAATAAATGATGTTACACACGGCTTTTTTTATGTAGTGAATTCGGGTGCAATTGGATTATCTGTAACGTCGGACAGCGATGATGTTTTAATTGATAAATGTGATGAAGGTGATATTTTAGGCTTGCGTCCGTTTTTTGCTAAGGATAATTATTTGATGACGGCAAAAGCTCGTGAAGAAAGTATCGTTTATGCGATTCCTATAGACATTTTTACACCTTATGTAGCATCAAATCCGCCTGTTTTGAGCTTCTTATTAGAAAGTTTTGCTTCAAACACTCGGAATCCTTACGATAAAAATAACAAGGGAAAATTAATTTCTGAAAATGTTATTTATAACGATCAAAATGCTGAAATTCAATACTATCAACCTATAAAATATACTGAAAATCCAGTCACGGCTTCTCCCTCTGATATAGTTCGATATGTCGCGCAAACGATGTCTAGCAGTCATATTGGAAGTATTATTATTCACGAAAACAGAAAACCAATTGGTATTGTAACGGATAAAGATTTGCGTTCCAAAATTGCTACTGGTTTATTCGGAATTGACGTTACGATTGATAAAATTATGTCTTCGCCAGTAATTACGGTTGCCGATAATTTGTCTTTGGCTGAAGCCCAAATTATGATGTTGAAAAACAATGTCACGCATTTATGTGTTACCAAAGATGGATCAAGAGATTCAGAAATTACGGGAATTCTTACCGAACACGATATTGTCGTCGCTCAAGCCAATAATCCAGGTGTTTTGCTGAAACAATGTAAAAGAGCAATGAAATCAGCTGATTTAAAAGAAGTTAGATTAAAGTTGTCCGATTTAATTCAGCATTCTTTGGATAAAAATGTGCCTATTCAACACATTACTTCGATTGTTGGTGAAATTAATTTAGCGATTACTACACGTGCGATTGAATTGGCGATTGAAAAAATAGGAACTCCTCCTCCAACCGAATTTGCTTGGATGAATATGGGAAGTCAAGGTCGAAAAGAGCAACTTTTAATGACGGATCAAGATAATGCGATTGTTTTTGAAGATGTTCCCGAAGAACAATACGATACGGTGAAACAATATTATATAGAATTAGCCGAAAAAGTTACCAAAACACTGAATAAAGTTGGCTATATTTATTGTCCAGCCGGAATGATGGCAAGTAATCCGTTGTGGTGTAAATCAGTTACGGATTGGCAAAATCAATTCAAAGGTTGGATTAATACGCCAGGCGAAAAAGGTATTTTACATTGCACGATTTTTTTCGATTATGATTTTGTTTATGGATCTGAAGCTTTGGTTGATGCAATTACCAAAACGATTCACGAAGAAACGAATGATAATCAGTTATTTTTCGCATATTTAGGTGCGGATGCGTTGAAGAATCCGCCACCATTGGGATTCTTTAGGCAATTTTTAGTTGAAAATGACGGCGAACATAAAGATACTTTTGATTTAAAAGCAAGAGCTTTGATGCCTTTGATTGATTCTGCTAGAATTTTAGCCTTAAGTAAAGGAATCAAAAATGTTTCGAATACACTTTCAAGATATGCGAAATTAGCCGAATTAGAACCTCAAAATGCTCCTATTTATGAAGCTTGTGCCGATGCTTTTTCCGAATTATTAAATTTTAGAACGGAAGAAGGTTTGCAAAATGATTCTGATGGTAGATATTTGAATTTAAACGAGTTATCTAAATTAGATAAACTAAAACTTAAGAATGATTTCCAACCGATTAATGATATTCAAGAAGTAATTAAAAATCGTTTCCAATTAACCTATTTTACATAATATGAAGTTGAATTGGTTTAATAAAATAGTAAAAGAAAATCCTAAATTTTGGGAAACCTATCTCGCCTACTTTGATGAAAATCAGAGCAAGGAGAAGCGTTACGTGGTTTTTGATTGTGAAACAACAGGATTAGATTATAAATCGGATCGAATTTTGTCGATTGGCGGTGTTGCCATTCAGCATAATGAAATAATTGTCAATGATTATTTAGAGGTTTTCCTGCAACAAGATGTTTTTAAAGCAGAAACAGTTCCTATTCACGGAATTTTAAGAGAAGGAAAAGAAGAGAAAATCGTAGAAGCTGAAGCGGTGATTCGATTTTTAGATTTCGTAAAACATGCAACAATAGTAGGACATCACGTTGATTTTGATATTGAAATGATCAATCAATGTTTAGCACGATTAGATTTGGGTAAACTGAAAAATCAATCAATGGATACGGATATTATGTACCAGAAATTGAAGTATTTACCTTATGAGCAACATATTTCTTTAGATGAATTATGCACTATTTATAAAGTTAAAAAGTCAGATCGCCATACTGCAAGTGGTGATGCTTTTATTACAGCCTTGTTGTTTTTGAAATTGAAGCGAAAACTAGAGATTTAAAGCATTAATTCAAAGCAATGATTTCTTTATATCTTCCGTGATGGCTTACGGATATTGGTTTATTTGAATTTAAAGTTATGGGTAAGCCTTTTTCATCTTTTTTATATTCGGAAGTATTTAGCTTTTCAATTCGTTGAAAATCGGCTTTATTTAAAACGACAATTGTTTTTATGAACTCGGAATTACTTGTGGTTTTTCCGTAAAATAAAGTTCCAAATAACTGAATAACAGATTCATTTTTAGCATTTATTTCTAATATTTGTATTTTGGTTGGATAAAAGCCTTCGTTATACTGAATTCTTTGGTAAGCTTTGTAAACGCTTTCTTTTATACTCCAAAGCGTCCAAACCATTTCTTCTTGATTTGTTGCTATTGCGATTAATTCTTGCTCAAATGATGTAAATAGTTTAGTTAGAAAGCCTTTGCGTTTCCAATTGCTTTCTTTTTTGGCGAGCACCAAATCTATTACATCGTTTCCAATCATTTTTCGGCTAATTTGGTTTGAATGATCGCAATTGTGTTTCCTAAATCTAACATTTTTTCCATTGAATCGTTGTCAATTTCAATTCCAAAGGCTTCTTCAACATCTAAAACAATATCTACTAAATTGGCCGAATTGATGTTCAAATCCGTGATAAAATGCGTTTTTTCGGTAATTGAATTAAAAGCTGTTTCGTCCTTTACAAACGGCTTAACGATGGGCTTCAATTTTTCTATAATTTCTTCTTTGTTCATATTTTTTTTATTTAAATCAGTGTGTAATATACACTTTACAATATACTTTTTTAATACTTTTTAAAGATAAGGCAACCATTTACATCACCAAACCCAAAACTCGCTTTTGCGACGATATTTAGTTCTTTTTGAATCATTTTTTGTGGAATTTTATCCTCTGAAATAATTGATTTTATTTCTTCATTCAAATCTTCGCAATTTATATTTGGAAATATAAAATCATTATAAATTTGAAGCACCGTTGCCACAGATTCCACACTTCCCGAACCTGATAAACAATGTCCAACCATTGATTTTAGCGAATTTATATACGGAAAATCAATTCCTGTTCGATTTAAAGCTTCGCTCCAATTTTTTATTTCTAAAGCGTCTTTTGAAGTCGCGGTTAAATGCCCGTTTATTGCATCAATTTCATTTGGATTTACGTTGGCATCTTTCAAAGCATCGGTAATACATTTTTGAACGGCCACCGAATTTGGAGCTGTCATTGTTCCTTCGCCACGTTGTCCGCCCGAATTTACATTTCCTCCTAAAATTTCGGCATATATTCGAGCTCCACGAGCTAAAGCCGATTCTAATTCTTCTAGTACCAACGCTCCTGCTCCACTACTTGGAACAAATCCGGAAGCGGTTGCACTCATAGACCGTGAGCCTTTTTCAGGTGAATTATTGTGTTTAAAAGTACAGACTTTCATCGCATCGAATCCACCCCAAATATACGGTCCAGAATCGCTCGTGCTTCCGACTAACATTCGTTTTGCTTTTCCTTGTTGGATGCGTTCAAAACCCATTAAAATGCTTTCAGTTCCTGTTGTACAAGCCGATGAATTGGTTGTAACTTGATTCCCTAAACCTAATTTTCCACCTAAATAAGCCGAAATTCCGCTGTTCATAGTTTGTGCAACTGCCGTACTTCCTAATCTTCTGGTTTCAAAAGCGTCAATTTTATAAATCGATTCCCTAAATTTCTCAATTCCCGAAGTTCCTGTTCCGAAAATCGTTCCAGTTTCCCAATCGGGATTTTCATTATTTTCAATTGCTAAGCCAGCGTCTTTCCATGCATCTAAACCCGCAATTACGCCATATAAAATTCCCGTTGAATTGAAATTTCGTAATTCTAAATCCGAAAAATACAGACTTTTTAGTTCTTCCGAAATTTGTGGCGTTCCCGAAATCTGACACGAAAATTTTAATCGTTCTAATTCCGCATCAAACTTAATGCCTGATATTCCGTTTTTTATGGCATTCGTAAACGCCTCAAGTCCTACTCCATTTGGAGCAACAATTCCTAAACCTGTTATAACGACTCTTTTTTTCATAAATCAATTGCAATTTCAAAATTCAATGTCAACGACAATTTCAAGAACAATTTCAAAAATAAAACATAAAAACTATTATTTATTATCAACATAAAACTTACAACGTATAACCTAGAACATACAAACTTTTTAAACAATCATTCCTGCTAAAATTCCTGAACAAACTTCTTCCCTTTTCTCGTTTAACATTTTGACTTTACATTTCAGTTTACCGAATCGGTAATATATTTTTTCAGAAATAACCGTTACTTTTTCATTTGGGTAAACAGGTTTCAAAAATTCCACTTCGGAAGATGTAAACCCTATATTTTGAATCTCTTTTCCTTCATTTAAATAAATTCCCAAACAAACTAGTCCAATTTGAGCCATGGTTTCCGTTAAAATAACGCCTGGCGTAATGGGATTATTCTTAAAATGGCCTTTATAAAAATCTAAATTTTCATCAAAGGTAAAGCTTCCTTCTACTCCATTTTCATTGACAACTAAAAGTTCGCCCACAAATAAAAAAGGTTTGGAATAAGGTAATTTCGATATTATTTCTTCTTTTGTCATTTTACCATTCTAATAAAACTCTTTGAGCTGTAAAACCAGGTCCAAAACTTAACATTACGCCTTTGTCTCCGGCTCTTGGTTGATTGGCCATTATTCGTTCTAAAACGTATAAAACCGTGGCACTCGACATATTTCCATACAAGCGAAGCACTTCTTTTGTATCATCAATATTTTTGCCTAAATCGGAAAATAAGCCTTCGACTAAATTAACGATTTTTTTTCCACCCGGATGGAATATTAAGTGATCGATATCTTCTATTTTTAACTGATTTCGCTCTAAAAATGGATGAATTATAGCCGGGAAATGTTCTTCGATCGTATCGGGAACTTCGATATCTAAAATCATCTTCAAACCATTATTAGTCAGTTCAAAACCCATCATATTTTCTTTATCGTAGAAATGATACATCGCTTCATCGACAATTGTGGGTCCAACTTCATCTTCATACGATGAAAGTAAAACACAAGCCGCTCCATCACCAAAAATCGCTGCACTCACTATGTTTGCCATCGAATAATCATCTAACTGAAAAGTAGCTGTTGGACTTTCGACCGCAATAACAACGGCTCTTTTATTCGGATTTGCCTTAAGAAAATTTTTAGCATAAATAATTCCAGAAACACCACCAACGCAACCCATTTCAGTAACGGGCAAACGCACGACATCCTGACGCAAATTCAATTTATTAATCAAATACGCGTCTAAAGACGGAATCATAATTCCAGTGCAACTTACCGTAATAATATAATCGATCGTTTCTGGTTTCCAATTAGCTTTATCCAAAGCTTTTCTAAGTACTTTTTCACCTAAAACAATCATTTCTCGTGCATAAATGGCGTTTCGCTGTTCAAAAGAATATAACGAAAAGACTTCCGCAGGATCCATTATAGAATAGCGTTTATCCACGTTTGCTCCTTCAAAAATCTTTTTGACTTTACGCTTAAATCGATCGTCTTGATTGGCTAACCAAATATCTAAAAAAGGCAAGATATCCTTGGTTTCTCGATAGAAATCGGGCAATTGAGTAGCAACATTTATTATTTTAACTGACATAAAATATAGATTTTCAGATATTCCGATTTTGGATATTTAGACTTTTTTAATAATCCATTGAAAACGAAAAGCCCATTTCCAGTGAATTGTATAATTTTTAAGTTGATTTCGTTCCGAAAAATCAATTAATTCTTGTTTTTTAAAACCTCTTAAAATGGAAATTAAACCATCTTCTCTCGACATTCTGTTTAATCTAAAGAAGAAACAAATTAATTGAAACGCTCGGTAAGCCACTATATTTCGATGCAAATCATTTATGACTATTCCTGTTCGCGCTTGCTTGTGAAATAATTGCAATAAGTAGTCTATTTGGTCATTTTTAAAATGATGTAATGTTAAGGTGCACAATACGATATCATAATTCAATTGACTGAAAGGTTCACTAAAAATATCTTCGCATTTATAGCTTATATTTGGATATTCTTTGGAAAGTCTGATGGCATAATCGATTGTAAAAGCATTTGCATCAATTCCGATTAGTTTGAAATTGTAGTTATTCTTTATTCCAAAATCAGCCAAAGCTCGCAACATATCACCATTTCCACAACCAACATCTACGATTGTAATTTCATCTTTTGTGTGAATTAACTTTTTGACTCCTTGTAAAGTTAATTTATTTCCTCCTAAAAACTGATTTATAGAAGCAATTTTATCCAAAGCATCACGAAGTTCCTCACCTTCTAGCGCGAAATCATCCATAAATTCCTCTTCTTCAGTTCTTTGTTTCGTGCTTATTGCCATTTTATAAATTGTTTTTTGAAGTTGTTTTTTTTGATGCCATTTATATCGGATTTCCGTGCGTTTTCTTAATAATAATCGGCAACAAAAACGGAAATACTAATAATAAATTCATTGTTACTTTAGACAGATACGGATTTAAGAGCAATTTGGATAAAAATTTTCCGAACTTTAATCTGTTTTTAAACGTTTTATTCCAGATTGAAGTATAACTGGCTTCTAAATTTACTCTCGAAATTTTATTATTTAGAAAATCACCTACTAATTCGCTTGCTATTTTAGCACTATGAATCGCCATTGCCATTCCGTTTCCACATAAAGGATGAATTAAACCTGCCGAATCGCCCAACATTAAAATGTGGTTTTCAATTTTTGGCTTGTCTTCAAATGAAATTTGGCTGATCGTTAGCGGATTGTCAAAAATCATTTTACTCTCTTTTAATATTTTTTCAAGATTTTTATTTTGATAAAGTACATTCTCTTGAAAATCAGTTATATTTTTATATTTCTTAAACGATTCAAATTGAACTAAATAGCAAATATTAATTGCATTATTTTCAACTTTAGAAACACCACAATAACCTCCTTTGAAATTATGCAAACCAACAATATCATTGGGAAAATCACCTGAATAATGTGCTTTTACACCCAACCAAGGCGATTTCTGTTGGATGAATTTTCGCTTCAATTCTATATCTAAATTAGACCGTTTACCGAAAGCACCTAAAACAACTTTTGATTGAAATATTTGATCTGTTTGAGTCGTAATAGTGAAATTATCTTCTAAATAATCGATAGTTTGTACATTATCGACAATAATTTTACCTCCTAAATCTAGCACTTTTTTTGATAAATAATAATCTAACCTATAGCGACTTACACCAAATCCACCCAAAGGCAATTTTGCTTTAATTGTCTTTCCAGAATGCGTTGATAACTCTGTTTTAAAAATATGTGTTGGTTGAAGTGAATCGATATTTAAACCTAAATTTTCTAAATACGGTAGAACTTCGTTGGATATGAATTCGCCGCAAACTTTATGCTTTGGATATTCATTTTTTTCAAATACAACAACTTTAAAATTTCTATTAAGTAAATCTATAGCAGCTGTTAATCCTGCTAAACCGCCACCAATTATAGAAACTTCGTTACTTGCATTCATTTTACTAAAGTATGAATTTTTATGCGAAAACATATCAAACAATTTTTATTAACACATGTTTAATAAAAAAAAACTGCTCCATTTCTGAAGCAGTTTTAAATTTAAGTGTTTTTTGAGAGTTATTTTGGATCTAAAATAACGTTGATTCTAGACAAACAATCTTCTAAATGATATTTGTTTTCGGTTGAACTTTGCAAACCTTTCTTACCTATAATAATCTTTTTAAGCACATTTAATTCGCCTCTAACTAAAGCTCTCACATCAGATTGCGATGCATTATAACTTTCTATAGAGTTCGAATTTTTAAACTCTTCTTTCATTAAAAACTCCATTCGTTCAATATAAGCTCTCTGTAAATTTCTTCTGTAAATTGTTATATCTTGATTGGTAGTAAGTTCACTCCATATTCCCGCTCTAAGTTCTTGTAAGAATGCAACTGGTTTATAACTATTTTGATCAATAACTGTTGCATTTTGAAGCCTTCCTAATGTTTCTAAACTTAAAATTTTATTCAAAACACGAACTTGTAATCCTCTAAATTTTTCAATATATCCTGTATAAGCTGTGTTTTTTAATATAGCAGTATTTACTAACCAAGTTGGACTATTGAAAGCATTTTCTTGCATCCACTTTAGAGCTTCTTGCTGTGTTAGTTTAGGTACATTGCTATAAATATCCCCTGTTTGATTTGGCTTTTTATAAGTTTCATAAACGCCGCCAATATTCGTAGAGACGTGACCCACATATCGGTTCCAGCATCCTAATAATTCATCATATAATTCTTCTACATCTTCATAATTATTTGTTTTTGCACTTGTCCAATTTTCTAAGTTTTCAGAAACAAACTTTAGATTCTTTAAAGCGTAAGTACTGGCTTTCATAGCATCATTTCCAATATCTTCCGTTTGTGAACTAGGATCAAAACTACTTCCTTGGTTTCCAAATTTATAAATGATATCGTTCGATTTTTCTTCAATCCACTGGTCTAGAATTTTAACCTCACTTTCTGGAGTATTTGCATTTGGAATTTTTCTGTAACCCCAATTTGCAGCATAATAATCATAAGGTCCCATTTGACGAATAAAACGAACATCTTTATCGCCAGGTTGAGCAATGTAATTGAAACGCGCGTAATCCATTATACTAGATGAAATACCCATTTTCTTAGTAAAAGCAGGTTTTCTATAATTCTCCACATCATAAGCACAACTTGCGCCCATATTATGTGGAAAACCTAATGCGTGTCCAACTTCATGAGCAATTACCATTTGCATCATTTCCCCCATATCTTCGTCAGAAGTATCTAAAGTTCTTGCATTTTCATTCGCAGCACCCGTTTCTAATAAATATCTATTTCTGTAGGAACGCAAATGATTGTGGTACCAAATAATATCACTTTCAATAATTTCACCTGTTCTTGGATCTGAAACACTTGGTCCAACTGCGTTTCGCGTAGTACTCGCAACATAGCGAATTACAGAATAACGAATATCTTCTGGACTAAAATCTGGATCTTCTTCCTTTGATGGCGCATCTTTACAAATAATTGCATTTTTAAAACCAGCGCCTTCAAACGGCTTTTGCCACTCTTCTACTCCTGCTTTGATGTATTTTCTTAACTTTTCCGGCGTGGCAGGATCTAAATAATAAACAATTGGTTTGATCGGTTCTACTAATTCACCTCTATTATAAGCTTCAACATCTTTTGGTTCTAAACGCCATTTTCTGATGAATGTTTTCTTATCTGACTTTAAAGCTTCGCTAGAATAATCATATTGATTTACTGTAAACCATCCAACGCGTTTGTCAAAAAGTCGTGGTTGCATAGGTTCTTCCGGAAGTAAAATCATCGATTGATTCATCTGCAAGCTAATCGTTTCTGTATTTTGTAAAACAGAAGGATTTGAAGCGATATAAGTGAAATCTTGAATTACTTCAATATTTAATGGAAATGATTTTACCGAAGTAATAAAACTTCTCGAATCATCTAAACTTTTTACTTTATAAGATTCTCGCATTTGCGTTGTTAAGCCACTCAGAGCTTTAACATCTGACGAATAAAATTTTGTTACATCGATTACAATTGCAGAAGAATCTTTGGCAAAAGCAACGATATCAAATGCATATAAAGTAGGTTCGTAATTATTGGCTTTTACGGAAATATTAATCGGCAAGCTGTCGTTAGCAATTGAAGCAAAAGATTTTACTTTTATTAAAACTTTATCTTGAAATCTTTCCCAAACAATCAGTTGTTCGTTTGCTGAAGAACCCGCATTTACATAACCACCGCCGAGCCCAGAAGGAAGTTTTGATATTCTACTTACCAATAACATTTCTTTATTTAAAAGTATATTTGGGATTTCGAAATAATATTTATTATCTACTTTATGACTTTTAAATAAACCATCATCTGAAACTGCTTGTTTTGTTATTACTTGATTGTAATCCTTAATTTTAACGTCTTTTTTCTTTTCAGCTTGTAATTTAAGTAATTGCTCTTTCTCAGCTAGCTCTTTTTTCTTTCTTTTAGATTGTGAATAAGTGTTGTTTACTTGCAAAAACATAGTCACAATAAATAGGAATGTAATTTTTCTCATATTTAGTTTTTTGGGAAACCAAATATAACAAAATCAAATATAACAATTGATATGGTAATCTTATAAATAGTTTTTGTAATTTCATAAGTTGAAATATATTAAAGTAGATACTTTTATCAAAAATTAAGAAGACTATGACTATAGAAATTATCATTGTATTTAGCGTGCTTTTGTTATCTGTAGTTTTGTTCGCGTTAGAAGTTTTTCCTATCGATAAAATTGCATTTTTTATAATGGTTAGTTTATTGGTATTCGGTCTTTTAAGTCCAGAAGAAGCGATTAGCGGGTTTTCAAGTCCGGCTACAATCTCCATTTTGTGTTTAATGATAATTGCCATAGGTTTAGAAGATAATGGAGTTATTTCGTGGCTCTCTCAAGGACTTCAAAAGCTAAAAATATTACCACTTCTTCTAATTATTCCTTTATTTATGTTTATTACGGGAACGGTTTCTAGTTTTATTAGTACGACTGCTGTTGTAATTGTTTTCATTAAAATTATTACCGATTTAGCTCGAAATTATAAAATTCCAAAAGGTAAATTATTACTTCCCATTTCATTTGCAGGAATTTTAGGTGGAAGTTGTACGCTAATGGGAACATCTACGAATTTAATTGTGAATTCTGTTATTAAAAAAGAAGGTTTAGAACCTTTTACTTTTTTTGAATTTTCTAAATATGGCTTAATTTTCTTAGTAATTGGTATTGTTGTAGTAACCGCTTTATCCTTTTTATTACCAACTGGAAATACGGAAGACTTAGACGTTTTAGACAAAAATAATCGCTATTTAACTACTGTCCAAATTAAAGAAGATTCTGAATTAATTGATAAAACTCTAGAAGAAACTATTTTATTTAAAGAAGATAAAATAAAGATCTTAAAATTGATTCGAGGTTATAAAACCACAAAATCTCCTGGAAAATATATAAAAATTCAAGCTAATGACGTATTTGTAATAAGTGGCGATGCGAAATCGTTATTTGATATGAAAAATTCCGATCATTATTTGGTGAATCATACGCTTGAAGAGAATGAAATTGCAACCATTACCGATGAAAAGCAGAAAGAAGCAAATTACACGAAAATTGTTGACTTAGTAGTTTTACCAGGTTCTGCCTTGATCAATAAAAGATTTTCAGATATAAAAAGTTATATGATTAATGGTGCAAAGCCTTTAGGGTTTCGAAAAAGGACAATTATGCCGAATTTTTACGAAAGAATGATGCAAGTAAAAATTAATGATCAGACGATAACATTAGGAGACCAACTTTTGGTAGAAATCCCTGAAAATAGATATTTCGAATTTAGTTCTTCAGAATACATGACCGTCAACAAAGATTATGATTTTACAATTAAGTCTTCTAGATTCAAAAGAAATATAACTTTTTCAATATTGTTATTAGTTATTGGATTAGCGGCAACAAGTATAGTTCCTATTATAACAAGTGCCTTAATCGGCTGCTCTTTATTACTTGCTTTTAATTGTATCACATTAGGAAACATCTATAAAAAGGTAAATTGGGAGATTATATTTCTCTTAGCCGGAATGATTCCCATTGGAATTGCAATGTCAAATAGCGGTGCTGATAAATTCTTGACGGCAAATTTGCTAGAAATATGTATGGGACAAAAACCATTTATTATTATTGGAATTTTATTCTTAACGACGATGATTATTAGTGGTTTTGTATCTAATAATGCCACGGCAATTATTATTACACCAATAGCAATTGCACTAGCACAAGGAATGAATTTGCCTGTAAAACCTTTTATATTAGCCGTCTTATTTGCTTCAAACTTTAGTTTCTTTACGCCAATGGGATTTCAGACCAATACTATTATTTACGGAATGAATATTTATAAATTCAAACACTTTTTTATTATTGGTGGAATTTTATCAATAGTACTATGGATTGTAGCAACTTTTGTTTTATCAAGTATGTTGTAAAAAAAAAAGGAAGCTTATAGCTTCCCTTCTTTAATTTCTTCCACAATTTCTGGATTGAGCAGTGTTGAAGTATCTCCAAAGTTTGAAAAATCTCCTTCTGCAATTTTACGTAATATTCTACGCATAATTTTACCTGATCTTGTTTTTGGTAAACCGCTTACAAATTGAATTTTATCTAATTTTGCAATTGGGCCTATTTGATTAGAAATCATTTCATTAATTTCTTTTGATAAGTTAGTTTTATCACGTCCTTCACCACTTTCTTTCAAGATAATGAATGCGTATAAAGCATTTCCTTTGATATCGTGTGGGAAACCTACAATAGCACTTTCCGCTACAGCTGGATGTTCGTTAATTGCATCTTCAATTGGCGCTGTTCCTAAATTATGTCCCGAAACAATTACCACATCATCTACTCTACCGGTGATTCTGTAATAACCAACTTCATCGCGTAAAGCACCATCTCCAGTGAAATATTTACCTGGGAAAGCTGTGAAATACGTTTCTTTATAACGCTGGTGATCACCCCAAATTGTTCTTGCCATTGACGGCCAAGGGAATTTAATACACAAACTTCCGTTTACTTGATTTCCTTCGATTTCATTGCGTAATTCATCCATTAAAACAGGTTGGATCCCTGGTAATGGTAAAGAAGCATAAGTAGGTTTTGTTGGTGTTACGAATGGAATTGGTGAAATCATAATAGCACCAGTTTCAGTTTGCCACCAAGTATCTACTAATGGGCAACGCTTTCCTCCTACGTGGTCGTTATACCAGTGCCAAGCCTCTTCATTAATAGGTTCTCCAACCGATCCGATAACTTTTAATGAGTTTAAAGTAAATTTTTGAACATAATCTAAACTTTCTTTAGCTAAAGCACGAATTGCTGTTGGCGCCGTGTAAAATTGAGTAATTTGATGTTTTTGAATCACTTCCCAGAAACGACTAAAATCAGGATAAGAAGGAACTCCTTCGAAAATAACTGTAGTGGCACCGTTTAAAAGTGGTCCGTATAAAATATAAGAGTGTCCGGTAATCCAACCAATGTCGGCTGTACACCAAAACACGTCATTTTCTTCATAATTGAATACATTTTTGAAGGTATAAGCCGTGTAAACCATATATCCTGCTGTCGTATGCAACATTCCTTTTGGTTTCCCAGTCGAACCCGAAGTATATAAGATAAATAACGGATCTTCTGCATCCATAATTTCGGCAACGCTGGTTCCCATTGCTTCATCTAATAAAGGTTGTAACCAAATATCACGACCTTCTTTCATGGTAACAGGCGTATTAGTTCTTTTTACAACCAGTACTTTTTCAACACAAGGAGATTTTTCTAAAGCTTCGTCAACAATTACTTTTAAATCAATTGTTTTATTACCTCTATAACTTCCGTCTGAAGTAATTACCATTTTACATTCACTGTCATTAATTCTTGCTGAAACTGCTGTAGAAGAAAATCCTGCAAATACTACTGAATGTATTGCTCCAATTCTAGCACAGGCTAAAATGGCAACGGCTAATTCAGGAATCATTGGTAAATAAATACAAACTCGGTCTCCTTTTTGAATGCCTTGATCGCGCAATACATTCGCCATTTTAGAGACTCTTTCATACAATTCGTTATATGAAATATGTAAGGCTTGTTCACTTGGATCGTTTGGTTCAAAAATAATAGCGGTTTTAGTACCTCTTTTTGCTAAATGCCTGTCTATACAGTTTTTAGAAATATTAACTTTAGCATTTAGAAACCACTTAAAATTGGCTTCTTGCATATCAACTTCAAAAACTTTATCCCATTTTTGGTACCAAACAAAGTTTTCATCTGCAATGCGATCCCAAAATTTTCTTGGTTCGCGCACTGATTTTTTATACATTTTAAAGTAATTCTCTAAATCGTGTATTTTATAATAACTCATTTTTCAGTTTATTTTTTAATTGATTATGTAAATATAACCAAAGTATTTTTTGAATAAAATATTATTTTGCTAAATTACTATAGTTATAGCACTTTTACTATTTATATAACTATTTAAAAGAACCTATTTTAGCAGTTTCTAAAACCATTCTTATTTCACCAATTATTGCTTCATCATCAATTGTGGATGGAACTTGAAATTCTTCACCATCGGCGATGCTTCGCATCATTTTTCTTAAAATTTTACCAGATCGTGTTTTTGGTAAGCGTTCTACCATCACAACATCTCGCAAAGAAGCAACGGCTCCGATTGTATCTCTAACTAACTTAACCACTTCAAACTGTAATTGGAAACTCTCAATTTCTTCTCCTGATTTTGCAACGACTAAAGCTAAAGGAATTTGGCCTTTTAAATCGTCGTTTATACCAATTACCGCGCATTCTGCAACCGAAGAATGAGAAGCAACTACTTCTTCCATTTCCGCTGTAGATAAACGGTGTCCTGCCACATTTATGACATCATCCACACGTCCTGTTATAAAAATATAATCTTCGTCGTCTTTATAACCGCCATCTCCTGAGAAATAATAGCCTGGGAATTTATTCAAATAACCTGCTTTGAAACGCTCATTGTCTTTCCATAAATCCATTAAGGTTCCAGGAGGTAATGGTAATTTGATTACTACATAACCTTCTTCATTTGGACCTAATTCTTTTCCGTTTTCGCTAAAAATTCGTACATCGTAACCCGCAACAACTTTTCCAGATGACCCCGGTTTCACTGGTAAGCGCTCCACTCCCATCATATTTGCAATCATTGGCCAACCTGATTCCGTTTGCCACCAATGGTCAATTGCAGGAACTGGAATATGTTGGTTAATCCATTCTAAAGTCGCCACATCACAACGTTCACCCGCTAGAAATAAAATTCGTAAAGATGCTAAGTTATATTTCTTAATAAATGCTCCGTTGGGGTCTTCTTTTTTTATAGCTCTAATTGCAGTTGGCGCCGTAAACATTATACTTACTTTGTGTTCTTCAATCACTCGCCAAAACGTACTTGCATCGGGTGTTCGAATCGGTTTTCCTTCAAATATAACAGTTGTATTTCTATTTATTAATGGACCGTAAACGATAAAACTATGTCCTACAACCCAACCCACATCTGAAGCTGCCCAGAAAACATCGCCTTTTTTTACATCATAAATGTATTGCATTGAATATTTAAGTGCTGTAGCATAACCTCCTGTATCTCTTATGATTCCTTTTGGTTTTCCTGTTGTGCCAGACGTATATAAAACATATAAAGGATGCGTTGCATTTACCGGAACACAATCCGTTTCTTCCGAACCATAAACCAAAGCATCATAATCAACATCGTACTTTTTGAAAGGAACTCTTGCGCCTAATTTTCTATTGAAAACTAATACTTTTTCAGGTTTGAAGTTTGCTAATTCAATCGCATCGTCGACTAATGGTTTATAAGCAATTACCCGATCAATTTCAATTCCTGAAGAAGCCGTAATGATTAATTTTGGTTCACAATCGTCAATTCTAATGGCTAATTCGTGTGGTGCGAAGCCTCCGAAAACTACCGAATGAGTAACTCCAATTCGGGCGCAAGCCAACATCGCGAAAGCTGCTTGAGGAATCATTGGCATGTAAATTACCGCAGTATCTCCTTTTTCTAATCCTAAGGATAATAGACCTCCGGCTAGCTTAGCTACTTCCGACTTCAGTTCACTATATGTATACTTTTTTACAGTTTGAGTTACTGGTGAGTCATAAATAATGGCGATTTGATCTCCAAAACCATCTTCTATATGTTTATCAACCGCTAAATAACAAGCATTTAGCTCTCCATCAGCATACCATAGTGGATAATCATTAGCATCTTTAGATAAAATCGTCTCAGGATTCTTAAACCAATCAATCTTTTGCGATTGCTCCTTCCAAAAATCTGCAGCAAATTCGCTACTTTTCTTATAAAATTCTAGATAATTCATAGGGATAGTTTGGTTTTTGTTACTATTTGATTCGTAAATTTAAAGAATAAAATAAAGCCAAATGAATTAATCTTGCTAAATAGATATAGTTATAAGAATTAAAAAAAGACTAAGTTTTCTTAGCCTTCTAATTTATACTACACCAATAAATCGCTTATCTGTTCCACTACCTTTTTAATGGAGAAAGGCTTGGTCATATAAGCATCAGCACCTAATGCCAATCCCTTTTCAATATCACTAGCTTTGTTTTTGGCAGATAAAAACAATACTTTGGTGTGTTTCAAATTATCATCTTTTCTAATATGTTCCAAAGTGGCAAAACCATCCACCGTTGGCATCATAATATCCAATATAATTACATCTGGAAAATTGGTTTTTAATATATCTAATGCTTCTTGCCCATCGCGAGCGATAAATACTTCGTAATTATTTTTTTTGAATGTATATTCTAACGACATTACAATATTTGGCTCGTCATCTACAATTAAAATCTTCTTCATAAATCTTAGTTTTCAATATTTTTTTTAGGCAATGTAAATACAACACAAGCTCCTTTAATGCTTGGTTCTACTGTTATTTGTCCTTTATGATGTTCTATAATTTGCTTACAGATAGCAAGTCCTAAACCGCTACCTATTGGTTTTTTAAAGTTTTGATTAGATGCTTGATAAAACTTGTCAAATATAACATCAAAATCGTTAGTGTTTATCCCTTTTCCATTATCCTGAATGGAAGTAACGACGAAATTATCCCTTTGTTGTACTTGAATCGTGATTAAACCTTCTTCATCTGGACAAAATTTAATAGCATTTGACAACAAATTGGTAATTACTTGAATAATTCGGTCTTCGTCGTAATAAGCAATAACAGTATCTTTCGCTTCGATATGTACTTTTATACTTTTATTATTAATCAGTTGCCGCAGTGGTTTAACAGCATTTTCAATAGTTGTGATCAGATTACTTTCTGCTGGATAAATCGTTTGTTTTCCAGTTTCAAACTTCTCTAAATCTAATATTTTGTCAATCAGACGATTTAAACGATCGGACTCCGAAATTATATTCTGTAAAAATTGCTTTTTTAGCTCTTCGGGAATATTATCATCGTCGTGCAAAATTTCACTTGCAGCGCGAATTGCTGTGATTGGTGTTCGTAATTCGTGCGTAACTGTATCTAAAAACTCATCTTTTTGTTTGTCTTTTCGAACTAAGTTTTCGTTGGCTGTTTGGAGTTGGGATGTAATTTCTTTTAGTTCATTAGAAGTTTCAACCAGTTTTTTATTGGTAATAATATTCTCTTTCGATTCTTCTAATATTTTTAAAACTTCAGGCAAGGTTACTTTTTCCTCTTTTACAACGCTCGAAATCAAAATTCTGGCCGAAGCTGTTCCGATATGTCCTGTCAATAAATTTTCGGCAAATTTCACCAATCGTGCATCGGCTAATTCTTCGTTCTTATCTACGTTATACTTCACGTTGAAGATGTTTAAGGCTCTTTTCGTACGATCTTCGCCTAAAAATCGAACTAAAACTTTTTCAATATCACTAGTGTAAGCCGTCCCTTTCCAAACAAATGCATTTTCATGATTGGTGCTGTATTTATCGATATCCACGTACATTTCGGCATAATTTCTTTCACGATAATTTCCTTTAAAACTTACGGATACTGCGAAATAGGTCAAGGTATTAAATAACATACTCCAGAAAAAGGCGTGAGGAACAGGTTCTAAATAATCCAACCCAAACAATTGGAAAGGTTTCAATAATTTAATATTCATAAATCCTTCTGAAATAAAGGAACTTTCTTCGTTGGTTAGCCCAATGGCATAAGGAATTAACAATGTATAAAGACAAATGGCGAATCCGATTAAAATTCCGTAAATGGCACCTAATCTTGAACCTCTTTTCCAAAAAATAGCTCCAAAAAAGGCTGGTCCTAATTGTCCGATGATTATAAATGCAATCAATCCGATGGAAACTAAACTATAATCTAAAGCGAAGAAGCGATATATCAAATATGAAGCTATAATTAAAGAAAATATTCCGATTTTTCTAATGTTAACAATCTTCTTGTTATTTATTGTTTGTTCTTCATTTCGCAACTTTCCTAAGAATGTATAAGGGATTAATAAGTTGTTACTCAACATTGTAGATAAACTTATGCTTGAAACAACAATCATAGATATCGCTGCAGAAAATCCGCCAAGGAAAACTAAAACCGTTAAAAAAGTATTGTTGAAATACTGTGGAATTAATAATGAATAAGAATCGGCATTAGCATTTGTGCCTTCAAACAAAACATTGCCTCCCCAAGCAATTGGATAGACAAAAATATTAAACAACAATAAATATAATGGAAATAACCAAATAGCGGTTTTAATATGACGTTCTCTATTATTTTCAACTACCGACATATGAAATTGGCGTGGCAAAAGAAAAATTGCAAAAAGCGAAGCCATACAAAGGAAAAACCAGTTCATTCCTTGCTCTAAACTTCCGAAAGTATTTTTTTCGTGATAATTTTCTAAAAGTGACGCTTTTGCATAAATATCATCGTAACCATCAAAAACAAAAAATGTTACGTAAATCCCGATTATTAGAAAGAATACTAGTTTTAAAATACTTTCCATAGCAACTGCGGTAACAATTCCTTTCCTTTTTTCGGAAGCATCTACATATCTAGTTCCATAATAAGAGGCAAAAAGCGCTAATGCAATGGCAACATAAGTTGTGGTATCATCAAAAATTAGCGAACTTGTATCTGTTTTTGTTACAATATGGAAGGTTTCAGAAATTGCTTTCATTTGTAATGCTACATAAGGTAAAATCCCAGCCAAACAAACTACGGTAACTAATGCGCCTAGAAAACGACTGTTTCCATAACGAAGTGAAATAAAATCGGCAATACTCGAAATTTTATTGACTTTTGAAATTCGAATGATTTTTTTAAGGATAATAATCCAAGCCGGAATAATAATTATGGGTCCAATGTAAATCGGCAAATAACCTAAGCCCGAATTTGCAGCGACACCAATACTTCCATAATAAGTCCACGCCGTACAATAAACCGCCAATGATAAGGAATAGATATACGAATTATTGGTCCACTTGCTGCTTTCTTTCTTTTCTGCCCAATGTGCAATAAAAAAAAGAATACCTAAATAGACTAATAAAATAAGTAAAAGAACTGCACTATTCATAATAACGTTGTACTACAATCCAAGAAATTAATACGGAAAACAACCAAACCGAGAAAATATAAATGTAGATAATGGGAAACCCTAAAAAACTTTCAGAGCTATCAAATAATAAAAGTAATGGCAGATTAAGCGCCAATACTAATAATAAGGATAATACAACTAACTTATGTTGATGTCTTTTCTTCATTAATAACTACGTAGTTTATTATATTTATTTTTTAAAAATACAAACTCTGCTCTTGAAAAACAAGAACAGAGTTGTAAAATAATTATATATAAAAATTAGTGAGAACCGCCAGCTTCGCCTGCTCCAGAAGGAATACGGATATTTTCAACAATATCTTGTACTTCTTGAGGCGGCGCAGGTGTAAACTTACTTACAACTATAGCAACAACGAAGTTTGCAATCATAGCAACAGTACCAAATCCTTCCGGTGAAATTCCAAACCACCATTCTGATTTGTCTGGCATATCGCCTATCCAACCTAATTTGAATTTTGCCATATAATAAAGCATTAACAACATTCCGACAATCATTCCAGAAACAGCTCCTTCTTTATTCATACGTTTATTGAAAATTCCTAAAATAATTGCTGGGAAAAATGATGCAGCCGCTAATCCAAAGGCAAGCGCGACGACGGCGGCGACAAAACCAGGCGGATTAATTCCGAAATATCCTGCAATAACTACCGCAACTGCAGCAGCTCCACGAGCAGACCAAAGTTCCGCTTTTTCAGAAATACCTGGGTTGATCATTTTCTTAATTAAGTCGTGAGAAACAGCAGCAGAAATTACCAATAATAATCCAGCAGCAGTTGATAATGCTGCAGCTAATGCTCCAGCAGCAACTAATGCAATTACCCAGTTTGGTAATTTTGCAATTTCAGGATTCGCTAAAACCATAATATCATTATCGATATATAGTTCGTTCGCACTTTCTAAATTTGGCTGATCTTTCTGTGGTTTACCATCTTTTAAAATAAAAGCATCCCCTTTTACATATTGAATTATTCCATCATTATTCTTATCGTTATAAATCAATAGTCCTGTTTTTTCCCAGTTTGTAAACCATTCTGGCATATCTACATAGTTTTTATTACTAACTGTGTCAATTAAATTAGCTTTAGCAAAAACAGATACTGCAGGTGCAGTTGTATATAAAATAGCAATTAAAAATAACGCTAATCCGGCAGATTTACGTGCATCTTTTACATTTTTCACCGTGAAGAACCGAACAATAACGTGAGGTAAACCAGCAGTTCCAACCATCAAAGCTAATGTAATCGCAAACACATCTAATTTAGATTTTGTGCCGCTTGTGTATTCTGCGAATCCTAATTCTGTAGATAATCCATTTAATTTATCTAATAAATATACATCAGTACCGATTAGTTTATCTCCCATTCCCAATTGTGGAATTGGATTTCCTGTCATGTGAATTGAAATATAAATCGCAGGAACCATAAATGCGAAAATCAATACGCAATATTGTGCAACTTGCGTGTAAGTAATTCCTTTCATTCCTCCTAAAACAGCATAGAATAAAACGATAATCATTCCGATAATTACTCCTGTGTTAATTTCAACTTCTAAAAATCGTGAAAAAACAACTCCAACGCCACGCATTTGACCTGCAACATAAGTAAATGAAATAATTAAAGCACAAAATACCGCTACTGAACGCGCTGTTTTTGAATAATATCTGTCTCCAATAAAATCAGGCACTGTAAACTTCCCGAATTTTCTTAAATAAGGAGCTAAAAGTAAGGCTAGAAGCACATAACCTCCGGTCCAACCCATTAAATAAACGGCACCATCATAACCTGCAAAAGATATAATTCCTGCCATCGAAATAAAGGAAGCCGCAGACATCCAATCGGCAGCAGTTGCCATTCCATTTGCTAATGGGGAAACGCCTCCACCGGCAACATAAAATTCTTTTGTAGAACCTGCTCTACTCCAAATTGCAATTCCAATATATATAGTAAACGTAATTCCTACGATAATATAGGTCCAAATTTTTACATCCATGATTTCGTTTTTTTGTCTGTTAGTTAGTCTTTGTCAAATCCGTATTTTTTGTCTAATTTGTTCATCAATCTCACATAAACAAAGATTAAAATAACAAATATGAACATTGAACCTTGCTGTGCAAACCAAAATCCTAAGGGAAATCCTCCCATTTTTATGGTGTCTAATTGGTCAACAAAAATGATTCCTGCTCCATAAGAACATAAGAACCATATGCTTAATAAAATTAGAAGGTATCTCACATTTTCCTTCCAATAAGCCGTGGCGTGTTTTTGATCGCTCATAATTTTGTAGTAGTTTTTGATTGGTTATTATAGATAAATCATCGCTTGAAGTGTCAGCGTATTTACCGCATCACTTGTAGCATATTTTAAAGATTGATATTCTAAAGTTAATTTAGCGTTGTGACCGCTTAAATAAAGGTTTGTTCCCAAGCCAAATTGTGTTGCATTATCGTTTAAAACATCAATTTGTCTGTTGTTATAAGAAAGATAAGGTTGAATTTTTGCAGTAGTTTTTAAAGGTAAAACATAACCAACGTGCGCATATAACATCGAACCCGTTTCATAAGTAGTTCCTAATGTGAAGTCTTTTCCGTAATCGTTATTTTGATATAAAGCATAAGCCGTTAAAGCTGCACCATTTGCTCCTAAAGGAACATCATAAAAAGCATCTACAGCTAATATTTTTACATCTTCACCACTTAAATTTCCAATTGCATCTGCAACTACAGAACCTTTAGGATGAACAAAAAATCCAGCTCCTACATTAAATACTTTTTTTGTTCCTACATAAGAACCTACTTTATAAGGTAAAAAATTACTTTCATCTTCTAAAAAACCATATTCAAAATAACCAGCATACGTTTTTCCAGCATCTTTTGAACCTAATAATCTTCTTCCTGAGTAATTTGCAGCCCCACCATTTACAGGAAGTCCTGTTTGTAAATTAGTTGTTACAGCATCATTTATTGAAATTCGGTATTGAAATTTATACAAAGCTCCTTTTAGATAAACACCCATATGTCTCGCAAATTGATCAGACAAACCAAGAGTTGCCCAAGTTTGACGTTGATTGTCTAACGTCATAATGTTCAAAGTACTTTGGTTATTTAAACGCGAAATTCCGTTCCAATAATGCAAACCTCCACCGATTGCGTGATCTTTTCCTAAACTATATTGTGCCCAAACATCGTGAAAGAATAACTGAGAAGCATCTTTAGTTCCGGTCGGACTCATATTATCTGCATTAAGGCTGTTTAAACCAAAATGCGTTAATATCATAAAATTCTTATTAATCTGAGCGTACATTAATACTCGCGCTCTTCTAAGATTGAATTGCGTATCTGATTGCTCGTTTCCGTTTGCGTCTAAAGGTCGGTCTGAATTGTGTTGTGCCCAAAATTGCGCCCACGAGATAACTCTGAAGTATTTAGAGCCATCTTCATTGATATTTACTTTCAATCCGCCACCATAATCAGGCGAACCTTGACCAAATGTAAGTGCCGAAAGTAATAATCCAGCGGTTAGTAATAATTTTCTCATAGTTTAGAAATTGGTTAATCAGTTGGTTTTTGATGCAGCCAAATTCTAAAATTATGTTAATGAAAAAAATTACAATATATAATTTTGTAAACTACTATAGTTAATCCTTAAAACGTTCCCATTTTATAAGCATAAATTTATCACCTAATTCGGTAATAATCATTCCAGCTCCTGATAATTGGTCTTTGTTTTGAAGGTATTCAACTAGTTCTGCGTGTTTAAAAATCTTATAAGTAGGATGATAATTAGGATGTGGTGGTTTCTTGATTTTAAACTCCTTAACCCAATTACTAATGGAAACGTGCGAAACCCCGATAATACGCTCAATTTCTCTAAAGCTTAGCCCTTCAAGATACAATTGTAAAGCTTTAGTCACATAATAATCATCAATCTTTTTACCTAGTTTGTTGACTGTGAAGTAATAATTACAAGATTTACACAAATAACGTTGTCTTTCTTTAATAATACCGCTTTTTACAATTGTGTCGCTTTGACATTTGGGACAAGCTAAAATCTCCATATATATAATTTTTGCATAAATATACTAATTTAGCAAGATATACAAAAAAATATTTCATAATTATTGAATAGTATTTTTTTATTAATGATAATTTTATTCCTTAATAATTACACATAATACAATTAATACCAGTAACTAACAAAATAGAATAGTGAAAAATAACAGCTTATAATCTAATTTATCTACAATTTTATGATTATTCTATTATGGAAACTTTAATTAATTTACGTAATTTGTACAAACAACGATAACAATTATGCAATTCGATATTCAAAATACGGATCCTTCAACTTTATACAAACTCTTGACAGGAACTATTATCCCAAGACCCATTGGTTGGATTTCTACTTTAGATGAAAATGGAATTAACAACTTAGCTCCTTTTTCGTACTTCAATATGGTAAGTAGCGATCCTCCATGTGTTATGTTTTCAACCCGAAGAGATAATGGAACTAATAAAGACACTTTAAATAATGTCTTACAAAATGGTGAATTCGTGGTGAATTTAGTCACGATGGATATTGTAGAACAAATGAATAAAACTTCGGCAACTGTAGATTCAACTGTGGATGAATTTGAACTAGCAGGCCTTACTCCTATTGACTCTATTGTGGTTAAACCAAAAAGAGTTAAAGAAAGTTTAGTACATTTTGAATGCGAAAAAATCCATCATTATTTCATTAGAGATGCGGATGGAAATGAAACGGCTTGTATAATTGTAGGTCAAATTAAAACAATTCACATTGACGATTCAATTCTTTGTGAAAACAATCGCATTGATTTGGACAAATATAAACCTGTTGCTCGTTTAGCAGGTTCTAATTACTCCACTTTAGGTGAAATTTTTTCCATAACAAGAGCTTAATACTTTTTCGGATTTACTTCCGAAAAGGTTTATAAATTCCTAAAAGAAGATAACAATAATTGCTCCGATGAAACTTTGCGAGATCTTGTAAAATGCGAGAATGAAATTATATAACTGGACCTACTTTCATTCAAGATGCTGACGGATATTTAAATTTGTAGTGGGCTATGATGACATGATTGATTGTTTCTTCGCGTTATAATGTTGCTTCAATTCAAGTAGAATCCGTACTTTTAACAAATGAGATTCTTTTCAGATGTGCTGTTAGTGGCTTCACAGCTATTGCTTCACAGATAAATTTTAAACTTATATTGTACTGAAATTTTATTAAAGCTTTAGATTATATTAGGTACGATAATTATAAGTAATTCAAGTGATTAATGTAAAATTAAAAGTATAAAAGTATTTTGAATTTCGTTACTATATTACCTAAAAAATTAACGGAGAAACCCACCGTCAAATTAAAATAACACTAATTTGTATCTCCAAATTTTTGTTGTAAACTAAATAAAAAGAATAAAATATGAGAAAAGTATTTGTTGTAGTCAGTATCACACTCCTTTCCTTAACAGGGATTTTAACCTATATCAATTGGAAATTCAGTTTCTTATTATTGATTTTTATTCCTTTAATAATAATGGGATTGTATGATATGTTTCAATCTCAAAAATCAATTCGTAGAAATTTCCCTTTATTAGGAAGAATGCGTTATTTGTTAGAAGGAATTGGACCAGAAATACGCCAATATTTTGTGGAAACCGATTTAGACGGAAAACCATTCAACCGACTACAACGAAGCATTGTATATCAACGAAGTAAAAAAGAAGCGGATTCAATGCCTTTTGGAACCCAATTAGATGTTTATAAAAACGGCTATGAATGGATAAATCATAGTATTCGTGCAATTTCTTTTACTAATGTAAACGAAAATCCAAAGGTGCATATTGGTTCTTCGCAATGTGAAAAACCTTACGACGCTAGTTTATTCAATATTAGTGCAATGAGTTTTGGCTCACTTAGTAAAAATGCAATTCTGGCTTTAAATAATGGAGCAAAAGAAGGTGGATTTTACCACAATACAGGCGAAGGCGGACTTTCACCCTATCATTTACAAGGTGGCGACGTAGTTTGGAATATTGGAACAGGTTATTTCAGTTGCCGTGATGAACAAGGAAACTTTAGTTATGATCAATATACTAAAAGAGCGATTTTAGACAATGTAAAAATGATTGAAATTAAATTCTCACAAGGTGCAAAACCAGGCCACGGTGGAATTTTACCTAAAGAAAAGGTAACCGATGAAATTGCCGATATTCGCTTGGTAGGAAAAGGATATGATATCATTTCACCACCAACGCATTCTGCTTTTTCAACGCCTTTAGAATTGATGGATTTTGTCAAATTACTACGAAAAGGTTCTGGTGGTAAACCCGTTGGAATCAAGATTTGTATCGGTAATAAAACTGAATTTGTAGCAATCTGCAAAGCTATGGTTGAAACAAAAACTTTTATTGATTTCATAACAGTTGATGGTGGCGAAGGCGGAACTGGTGCGGCTCCGCAAGAATATTCTGACCACGTGGGAATGCCATTACGCGATGCTTTAGCGTTTGTTTACGATTGTTTAAATGGATTCGGAATCAAAGACCAAATAAAAATTATTGCTAGTGGAAAAGTGGTTACTGGATTCGATATTATTCGTTGTCTTTCTATCGGTGCAGACCTTTGTAATTCAGCCCGAGGCATGATGTTTGCCTTAGGATGCATACAAGCTTTAGAATGTCACGCGAACACTTGTCCGACCGGAATTGCGACTCAAAATCCAAAATTAACTAAAGGATTAGTTCCCGAAGAGAAAAGTATTCGTGTCGCTCGTTTTCAGCACGAAACCGTAAAATCAGCTATGGATTTAATGGCTTCTGCGGGAATTGATCATCCGGATGGTGTAACGCGAGATGTAGTGAGCACAAGAGTTGAACGCAATAAAACACAAACATTTGCTGAAATTTATCCCGAATTAAAACCAGGATCACTTTTAGATGGAAGCAGCGTACCCAACGAATATTTCAGAATTTGGAAAAATGCCACTTCAGAAAAATTTTAATTAGATGCTAATCCCGCTATACATTGCAAACGAAGTTCACTGAACTCCTAATAAGATATAAAATATGTGAAGTAATCTTTGTGTTTAGAAAGAAAAAACACAAAGAATTTCCACTACTATCGGGGCTAGGCAATCAGTAATGTTAATTAATAAATTTTAAATTAGTCTCATTTTGTACTATTTGGTAAGTTAGATAAAGTAAGGATCAAGCTTTTAATTAGCGAGAAAAATGTGTCTTGAATAACTTTATTATTCAGGATCAGTGTTCGTTTAAGTTGAAATTATTTAAAAAAAATAACGTGTTTGACTATTTATCAAGAGATTAAAGTTTTGATGGTTTCGTATTTTGTACAAATGCTACGTTTGGTAGCTACTGATTAAATTCAGGCAGAATGCGCTATTACAATAGCATCTGCAACAGTTTGCAAAACTTATGAAATGATGAAAAAAATTAGGACTTCAAGCTAAAGCAGCTGAAGGTAAATTATTAAACAGTAAATATTATAACTATGGAATGGAACGTAATTGATGGAAAATTGGTAAAAAACTTTAAGTTTGAATCCCAAACTGAATTGGCACAGTTTCTTTTAAAAGTAGCCACTTATGCAGATGAAATGAATCATCACCCCGACTGTAAAATACATAAAGCGTTTCAATTAGAAATTACTTTATTTACACACGATAAAAACGAAATTACTAGTTTAGATCACCAGCTTGCTGAAAAAATAGATTCGTTATAGGTTCGAACAGAAGTTAATTATCGTAATTACGAAATAAAACAAGATATTTAATTTATATAAAAATTTTAGAAAATTGTGTAATATGACAAATGATATTGTGTCTTAAATTTGCTAAACTAATTACTAAAACTAACTATCATGAACGGATTCTTTAAAACAATAATTGCCGGATTTACCGCAAAAAAACTAGGTGGAGGTTGTCTTACAACGATAATAATTTTTGTAATCATCTATTGGTTACTTGGAAAATTTTAATCTTAACTCCTTAAGATTTATATTATGTATTAATTTTCTTGCTTAATCAAGCTATATTTTAATACATTTTAAAGGATAAATTCCATAGAAATTTGTAAATTTACTAAGCTATTTAAACAGCTTAATTTACATATTCTATGGAATTTATTGATTACTACAAAGTCCTAGGCCTATCTAAAACTGCAACTGCAGATGAAATTAAAAAAGCTTATCGAAAATTAGCTAGAAAATTACATCCCGACATCAACCCGAATGATAAAGATGCCAATACTAAGTTTCAACAATTGAATGAAGCTAACGAAGTATTAGGCAATCCTGAAAAAAGAAAGAAGTACGATAAGTATGGAAAAGATTGGGAAAACGGTGAAGAATACGAAAAATACAAACAACAACAGCACTATTCTAACGCTGGTCAACAACAATCTTATGGTGGCGGTGGTTTTGGTGGAGAAGATTTTTCAGACTATTTTTCATCTATGTTTGGAAATCAATCTGGTGGTGGACAAAGAAGCCAGCCAAAATACCGTGGACAAGATATTCAAGCGCAAGTACAAATTGATATTAAAGAGGCTTATACAACCCATAAAAAGGAATTTACGGTAAGCGGAAAAAATATTAGAATTACGGTTCCTGCTGGGATTGAAGATCAACAAACCATTAAAATTGGCGGTTATGGTTCGCCTGGAATGAACAATGGGCCAAGTGGCGATTTATATATTACATTTTCAATTTTAAATACTACTGCTTTTAAACGGGTCGTAAATGATTTGTTTTTTACGCAAGATTTGGATTTATATACTGCTGTTTTAGGTGGAGAAATTACTCTTTCCGATTTCAATCACTCTAAATTAAAACTAAAAGTAGCTGCAGGGACTCAAAATGGAACAAAAGTACGTTTGAAAGGAAAAGGATTTCCAATTTATAAAAAAGAGGATGCTTTTGGTGATTTATATGTGACTTATAATATTGTTATTCCAACTAATCTTTCCGAAAAGGAAAAAGAACTGTTCACTGAATTAGAAAAATCTACCAAAAACTAATACTATGGAAAATCAAGAATTAATTATAATAGACGTATTTTGTAAAGAATACCAAATCGAAATTAACTTTATCCATGATTTAGAAGAATTTGGTTTGATTCAAATTGTTAAACATCAAGAAAAGAACTATTTAGATAAAAATCAATTAGTATTTATTGAAAAAATACTTCGACTACACAACGATTTAAATATCAATAAAGAAGGTATTGAAATAATTTTAGATCTTCAAGAAAAAGAAAATCAATTACTGTCGGAAATTAATTATTTAAGAAAGCGTTTGGGATTGTATGAGTAATGAAATTTACAAATTGAACAACTATTTCTTTCACGAATTAATTTATAAAATATAAAAAAACCTGAATTAAAACTAAGTTTTGATTCAGGTTTTTATTTGTGAAATACAGAAAAATAATCGGTATTCTATTTAAAGATTATTTAAACTCAATAACAAATTCTTCTTTAGGAGTTCTCACTTTTTTCATAGGAGCAATCCAGTCTTTTGGTGTATCTGCATAGCCAACATACATTAATGACACACTTTTTAAGCCCAGTTTATCTAATTCCAAAATTTTATCAACAACACTATTGTCGAATCCTTCAACGGGCGTGCTGTCAATTCTTAATTCTGCCGCTTGTCCTAATGCTAATCCAAGAGCAATGTAAGTTTGTCTAGCAATGTGTGCGAAGTTTTCTGCAGCGGGTTGCGCCAAATAAATTTTCTTCAGCATATCCGTATAACTTCCAAAACGTCCGCGTTCTAATTCACGTTCATCGGTAGTGTAATTATAAACTTTGTCAATTCGTTCTTCTGTGTAACGATCCCAACCTGCAAAAATTAGTACGTGAGAACAATCGCGCATACATTCAGGATTTAATGCTCCTTTTACTAGTTTTTCTTTTAATTCTTGATTTTCAACAACAAGGACATTAAAAGGTTGCAATCCCGATGAAGTTGGTGCTAAACGCGCCGCCTCGATTATTTTATCAATATTTTCTTTACTAACTTTTTTACTTGGATCGTATGCTTTTACAGCGTGTCTCCAGTTTAAATCTTCTATTAAAGCCATTTTTATTTAGGTGTTATGTAATTTATTTATTCTTTTGAAACAATGAAAATTCTGAAAGTATTTCTTTTAATATAAAAATCCATTTTCACATTTAACCAATTCCTTTCTAACTGCAACTTCTATATTTTATGAATTATAGAAAAAATCTATTTTTTTGATATTTTAGCAATTATGTTTTTTAATACCATCAAATCTTCCAGAGAAATATCCATAGCTTCCATCATTTTAGTCGGAATGCAAGCTGCCCTAACTTTTAAAGCTTTACCTTTTTCGGTTAATGAAATATTTACTATTCGTTCATCAACTGAGCTTCGTACTCGGATAACAAAACCCTTCAGTTCCATTCTTTTTAGTAATGGAGTTAATGTACCGCTATCCAATTGTAATTTTTCCCCGATTTGATTCACAGTTAGTTGCTCGAATTCCCACAAAACCATCATTACTAAATATTGAGGATAAGTAAGTTCTAATTCCTCTAAAAAAGGGCGATACCTATTGATTATCTCTTTGGCAAAGGAATAAACAGGAAAACAAACTTGCTCACTAAGATGTAATGGATCTTTCATATTTTCAATTTGATCGTACAAATGTAAAAATAAATTAAATTGCGCACAATTTAATTGTGAAAAACTAACATTAGTTTAACAATAGTTTATTAAAGAATTAAGAACCTCAATTTGGCACTACTCATTCAATTGAGTTACCTTTGCGACTACTTCAAAATTGAAAATTCAGAACGCTAAAAGTTTTATAAAACAATCTTTTTAGTACTGTAAAGTGTACTAATTAAAATAAGTGGTTTTAGTTTTTATAGTTTTAAAATAATACACGAGAGCATTCTGCTACTTTTAGAAAAAAAGTCAAAACCTTAAGTTTGAAAATCAATGAAAAATTCGCATACCTCCTATTCCATTTTAGATCTTGCTCTAGTTTCTGAAGGAAATTCGTTAAAACAAACCTATAATGATGCCTTAAAATTAGCACAACATGCAGAAAAATATGGTTATACGCGTTATTGGCTTGCAGAACATCATAATGCACCTAACATTGCCAGCAGCGCCACTTCTATATTAATTGGATATATTGCTGAAGGCACGACAACACTTCGTATTGGTTCGGGTGGAATTATGTTGCCAAATCACTCGCCATTGCTAGTAGCAGAACAATTTGGGACTTTAGGTTCGTTGTATCCTAACCGTATTGACCTTGGATTGGGCAGAGCTCCAGGAACAGACGGAGAAACAGCAAAAGCTATTCGGTCTGATTTTATGGAAGCCGCACATTCGTTTCCAAATGAAATCGATAAAATTCAAAAATATTTTTCTGCGGATAATTCCACTGCTAAAGTTCGTGCCACAGTTGCAGAAGGTGTCGAAGTGCCGCTTTATATTTTAGGTTCAAGTACAGATAGTGCTCATTTAGCAGCCAAAAAAGGATTGCCTTATGCTTTCGCAAGTCATTTTGCCACCACACATTTAATGGAAGCATTGGCTATTTATCACAATGAATTTCAACCTTCAAAAGACTTAGAAAAACCTTATGTTTTAGCGGGTGTTAATATTATAGTCGCTGATACTGATGAAGAAGCGCAGCGTTTATCAACTTCGCTAATTCGTATGATTGTTGGAATACTAACAGGAAAACGAGATTATGTACAACCTCCAACAGCACTGACCGATGATTTAAAGGAAGTTATGCAACATCCACAAGTATACCAAATGTTGAAATATTCATTTATAGGAAGTAAAGCCACAGTAAAAGATCAAGTAAAGAAATTTCTAGCCGAAACAAACGCAGACGAACTTATCGCAGTGACGCACATTTATGATGCAAACGAAAGAATTCGGTCGTATGAATTATTTGCGGAGCTTATGAAAGAATTAAATTAGAAAAATTTGTTTCTATAACTTAAAGTAAATGAAATTTTATAAACACTTGAAAGACTAAACATTGAGATCCTTTTTTTAAAGCCTTACTTAATCTTCGATTCAAATAATACTCAGAGAAGCATCATTAAAATACTTAATAAAAAACCTCGAAAAATAAATTCCGAGGTTCTTCTTACTTAACAAAGATTTCCTTCAATTGACTAATAACATTCCCACCTCCAGATATGGTTATTTCACCAATTTTATCCGCAATTTTTTCAACATATTCCATCTCTTTCAATTTCCATAACATTTCGTTTTCTTCCATCAATTTGGCCGTATTTAATAAACTTCTGGTCGCAGCTGTTTCCTCTCTTCTCATAATGCTATTAGCTTGAGCCTTTTTCTCGGCAACTAAAACCTGATTCATGATTTCTTTCATATCTCCTGGCAAGATAATATCTCTAATACCTACCGCAAATACTTCCAAACCTAAATCAACCATTTTATTTTTAGTTTCTTCCAAAATTACTTCGGCAATAGTATCTTTTTTAGACAATAACTCGTCCAAAGTAAAGGTACTCACAAAAGCTCTTAAAGCCAATTGCATGGTTACATACAATTGTTTTTCAAAATCCTTATTGTTTATTAAAGCTTTCGTAACATCAACAACACTATAACTGGCAAAAAAGTTAATTCGCAACGCTGCTTTATCTTTAGTCAATAATTCTTGACCTGAAATTTCCATTTGTTGCTTTCTGGTATCGGCATTTTTAACTTCCACAGCAATAGTATTATTCCAAAAGTAGAAAGTACCCGCTTGTAATTCTTTTACGAAAACACCGTTTACAAATAACAAACCTTTTTCAAAATTCGCCACGTTGAATTTTCTGATGTAAGCTCTAACCTTTTGGTTTTCCAACATATTTACTGAAATTTCTTCTGTAATCTCAACTTTACTTGTATTTGCTTTAATGAATTTATTTTCCAAATAACCTTTCCAAAAAGCAAATCTTCCTGTTGTTAAAACCTCTTTAAAAATGCCGTTTACATAGTATAATGCAATTTCATTATCCGCAATTTCAACAACTTCTAACATGGCTGCTAACTTTTCGTTTTGCATCAATATACTTATTTCTATTGGTGCTACAAAAGAAGATTTCATTTCATAAATCATTACTTCTTTGTTCCCTAAAATCCAAAATTTTCCTTCTTCTAAAACAGTTACTAATTTTCTGTTTTCAAATACCAAACCTACTTGATATGCTTTAATTGTAATTCTTTTAATCATTAGTTCTAGTTATTATAGCTGCATTATTCAGCGTTACTTATTATTTCTTTTTTAATAAAAAAGCCTACTTGTCTCAATCCTCCTCCAAGGACGGAAAAATGACTGTTTAAGAAAGCGATGAAAACGTTTGTGATTATTTTTTGTACAAAACCTAAGTTTAAAACAAGCAAACCCTAAAGGCAATTAACGGTTTAAAAAACAGAGCCAATTTTCAGGTCGTGTCGGCAGTGCAATACGAGAAACCTGCGTAATTTGTATTGCCGATCAAGACAAATAGTCTTTTTCCATGGTACGTTCAATTTAAAGAGCGAGCGCCACTCTGTGAAACAGATTATTAGTCTGTTGGTGACAACCACTGTCAAACACATTTACTAAACGTGTGTAGGATTCGAACCTACGATTCTATTACTCTAACCAGACTGAGCTATTCTGACAAAGTCAGAAGTGGGACTCGAACCCACGACAAATAGATTGGTGATTTTTGGAAAACTACCAAAACCTTCAAATCAAGTTGAATAGTAAAACATCATACGCAATTGCGAAACGAATACTACAATAGTGCTATACAGAAACACCCAACAAGACTTGCTTGATATTTTTTCCTCCAAATTGTCTTTACAACAACAGGAGGCTTTATAATTTTTTATCCTTCAAAGAACTTAGTTGCTTTCGCTTTACAAATATTCAAAACCAACTACGCAACTATTTTACGTAGTGAATTTTAATTTTATATTTTTTCACAAAACACCTGTTAATCTGCCTTTTAAAAAATATTTTAAACAAGAAAAACGCCCTTTTATAAAGGGCGTTTGGACTATTGACAAACGAAGGAACTCACAAAAATTTCCACAAACAAAAGAAACCACCGAAAATCAGCGTTGGACGAAGTCGATTCGTGTCGTCCGCGTTCGAATCACACAAAACCTTCATTCCTGTATAAAAATCTATTTTCTCAACAAACTTTACGAAAAAATGGAACGCGGATGACGCGGATACAGCGGATTTGCACAGATTTTTTATGATGCTTTTTCTCCACAAACTTGTCATCCTAAAGAAGTAAGGATCCCACAAAAATTTCCGCAAACAAAAAAATCAGCGAAAATCTGCGTTTGACGTAGTCGATTTGTGTCATCCGCGTTCGAACCACACAACATTTTCATTACGATCTAAAAATCATTTTCTTTACAAACTTTGCGAAAAAAATGGAACGCGGATGACGCGGATTAAGCGGATTTGCACAGATTTTTTTTAAGACGCTCCATAAACACAAACTTGTCATCCTGACGAAGGAAGGATCCCACAAGAATTTCCGCAAACAAAAGAAATCAGCGAAAATCAGCGTTTGACGAAGTCGATTCGTGTCATCCGCGTTCGAATCACATAAAACATTCATTCTGATATAAAAATCTATTTTCTCAACAAACTTTGCAAAAAATTGGAACGCAGATGACGCGGCTTAAGCGGATTTACACAGATTTTTAAAAATTATCGATAAATATTTTCTCGAATTGCGATTAAAGTAGCTATAGCTTTCTCTTCATTTGGTGTTTCCGGCAATATTGAGGTTTGATAAAGAGCTTCAATTCTTTCTATCAAGTCATCAGCTTTTTGCAATAAATCATCATATTCCATAACACCTGCTTTGATGTCCAACAGTTCTTCACGATTGGTAACTTTTATGTTTAAAGTTCCGATAGCTAAAATTTGTTCTGCCGATTGCAACAAACGAATCGTATGCATCATGTTTTTAGAATCGTAATTTTTACCGTGTTCCTGATTGGTTTTATAGCGTTCTTCGTTGCGTTTTTCAATCCAATCCCAATATTCTGCGTATTCTTTGCAGTATTTGGAAGATCCTTCAATATTGCAAGACAAATAGCCCAGTTCCTTTTCTCCTTTTGGGATAGAAGACAAAGAAACTTCATTAGACAAGTCACTTTTGACGATTCCTTTGTAACCTAATGTGTTGGAATCATCATAAAACAAGGCATAAATTCCTTTAGCATTGGGCACTTTTATTAAACCACATTGCTCCTGCTCTATTTTATTTGCTTTTAACCATTGCATTAAAGAAACCGAGTCATAACCTTGCAGAATACTACAAAAATCCAATAAACTTTTACGTTCTTTTGCCATTGGATTTACGATTTTCTTTTTTAAACCTCTCGCTTTTCTAATTTGCGTCATGGCATAACCTGCAAAACTGTCTTTGCATAATTTAGAAATAAAATCTTCCAACTGCAATTGCTCCATTAAAGGATGTTTGTACAAAATACAATCTTCTGGTGTAGCGAGAATTTCAATTATATTAGGATTATTCTTTAAAAGCAACTCCACAAACCGACCTATTTCATAATAGACTTCATCATTGGTTTCATTACTAATTTGTGGAATATAATTTAACCCATAAAATTGTTCTCTGGGTAAATAATAAACTCCTTTAATATCGGTATCCGATGTTGGTGTGTTTAAACCAAACGACTTACTTCCCGAAATTACTTCGAATAGTATAAGGTTTTGGGATTTTAGGGTTTGGATGGTCATAAGATCAAATAGTTGTTTTTAAAACTTTAATCCTTCTTAAGTATCTATTATAAATAGGTTTTAATCCTTTTAATTCATTCTGATTTGATAGCCATATTAAAACATCATTTTTTTCTCTAAAATCTTTCGAGGTACTTTTTTTATAGACATCAAATATTTGAATTGCGACACTTCTTGTAATCCCTGATGAAATTAATTGAATGACAACAGGTTCTTGAGTACCTAATTCTAACATTGTAGGCAAACTCAGCGTTAATCTATATTCTTCTTTTTGTTCTTCTGTTAAAATGTCTTCAAGAATATCAGTTAACACTTTTAAATATTTAGGTAATAAATGAGTTGTAATAGAGGAATTGTATTTAATTGTCTCATTTATTACAGAATTTATATCTTTTAAACTTTCAGGGTCAATTCTATACCTTACATCAACCTTCTCCGATTTATATTTAATATCCTCATCAATTATTCTACCTATTGGATAACTAGCCAACCATTTTTTTGCATTAACACACATTGATCTTGAGGATACCCATCTATGATGTTTGTCCTTTCCTTCTTGTAGTATATTAAAAATATCATCTAATTTATCAACAATATTTACTAATTGCCAATAAAAAGGTCTTTCAAAAATTGATAAATCTTTTATTTCTTTATAGCCTAGATATTCGTTGAAATTACTGTTTTTATTGATTACCCATTCTCGAATATCATTTTTTTGTACGTTGTCATACAATATGTTTTGTAATACAGGATCAATAGAAGGGTTATTTTTTAAAATAGATTTAGGAATGTTTCTACCTGATAAATTTTTTCTAAGATAACTCATAGATAATTCAATTTCAGTTTCTGTTAACTTTTTACTTCTTAAATATTTTAATGCATACTCTTCACCTTTAATAAATTTATGTCTTAAAAAAATTGATAATTGTTGAGCCTTAAAAGTTTTTGACTTGTCTTCTTTATCGATTTGTTTTATATCTTTATTTAAATCACCAATATCTAAATCATTCAATGCATTTGATGAAAAAACCTCAATTTCTTTATTATATTCAGCATCATAATAATCACTTGCTTTCAATTTATCTTTAGACTCCTCTATATAATAAACTGTACCATATAAAGAAGAATTTAACCTACCAGCTCTACCAATTAAATTTCCAAATTCAAATTTTGTCAAAGGTGTATCTTTCTTTTTTGGCTCAAATGTGAATAAATTATTAGCAGGCAGATTGACTCCTTCTAATAAAGTTGAAGTGCAAAAAATAGTCGATATTTTTTCATTAATGTACAGTTCTTCAATTTCCTTTCTTACAATATCCGGAAGACTACCGTGATGATACGCAACTTTTTTCTTTAAACATTCAATTAAATAATACTTTTTATGTATGTCCTCTTTTAAAAAATCAATCAATTCCTTAACTTCATTGTCTATTGCAATATCTTCAACTTTTAAGTTTGCATACTTTATAGCCCATTGCTGTGCATAATATCCATTATGTACAAAAACTATATTAAAATCATCTGGAGCAATGTAGTTTACTAATTGAGCAACTGTATCTCCTTTATTTGAATCTTTGCTAAAATTATATTTAAAATCTTGAATAAATTTTTGATATTTACCTTTCTCTGTTTGAAATTCTATATCAAATCTACTTTTTTTATTATTTTTTAATGTTATTTTTAATTGAAATACAGGAGATAATTTTGTTTGAACTGTCGAACAATCTCTTTCAAAAATGTCTTTAAATGTTTTTTCTGGATTGTCTATATTCGGACCAGCTGACACAAATTTAGCAAAAGGAAATTTTAACGATATTTCATTAAATACATATTCAAAAGTTAAACCCCTTCCATAAACATCTTCTATTCCTTGTATCTCATCGATAAAAACAAATTGGATATTTATATTACTATTCAATAGCTTAATACACCTTTCAGGCGTTAGTATATATATTTCTTTTTCGAAAATTTCATTTTCTTCAACAAATGAGGTTTTAATATGTACATCAAAATCTAATTCTGTTTTAAAATCTTCACTAACTTGATTAATCAGAGCTCTAGATGGAACTATATATAAAACTTTAAAATTTTTCTTAATTGTAAACTCATTAATTAAATATTGTTTTATTATAAATGATTTTCCAGAAGATGTTGGAGCAGAAATTGCAATTTCTGAAACATCATTTAAACCCTGCCATAACTCTTTTTGAAAGTCAGTTATTAAAAATGAGTTATTAAATGATGAAATTATTTTTTTTTCTCTTTCGAACAATAGCTCATGGCTCAAGAGTTCTCCAAAATCAAATTTAGATTTTAACTTTACAGGATTATCTTCTTTTCTCACATATAGCTTTTCTAAAAATTTAGTTGCTGTAAGATTACCTAATCTAGAAAATAATATATAACATGTTTTAAGAATTTCAATATTATCCTTGTTGTTTAAATAAAGTAAAGAAGCAAATAATTGTGCCTTTCTTTTGTGATTTTGATCATTACTATTACATAAAATGGATGCTATCCAAATAGATTTTTTTAAATCATTTTCTTCAATTTCTATTGATTTAATAGAATCAAAAACATTAGGTAATAAATTTAAAGTATAATTATAAATTACTTTACTTAATACTATGTGGTTAAAGGCTTGTGAACTTAATAAGTTATTATTTTTTATCATATTAAATTGTCCATTGTATCATTAAAATCAGCTACACTATTTGTTGGAATCAAAATAAAATCTAAAAATACTTTTTCTAGTTCAGGAAATTCTTTTACTTTTAAAGCAATTTTTTCTAATGTTTTGTCCAACTTTGATTTGATATTTATATCAATTAAATTAGTTAATTCAGTACAATTTAGTGCGTTTTTCATCAAATTATTGTAATTCTTTGTTTCGTACATAATCAATATTGGATGAACGGCTATTTGGCTTTTGAATAATTCGGATTTTTGATCAAGCCTATCGTATAATTCATCAATATCTATTTGATTACCAACCACTTTTTCAATATCTTTCTGAGCAATAAAAAATTCTAATGTTTTAAAATCAGCTTGGATTTTTGAATCGTAAAATCTATTTATAGATTCCAAAGCATCTTTTTTAGCTCCTGAATAATCTTTCCAAACTTTTGATTCGCCAATTAGATAAGCAACTTCAATATTTCCATTTGGTAATTTATAATTTCCCATAAAAATTCCATCACCTCCTTTAACTTCATCATGATAATTAGTAAGGTTTGTTATTTTATGAGCAATCATTTTACAATCGAAAACTGCTTCAACAAGTCCAAACAAAAGTAATTCGCCATATTTTCCGCTTTTGGAATCAGAACTCTTTTTTTTAAAGAAACTCTTTGCTTCTCTATAGGTTCTAGCATGTACTATTTTAGCAATTTCTTCTTTTTGGTCAATATCAGATGCACTTGTGTAATCATTAATTGTCTTAGAAATTTCTCTTTGTACTTGTTTATCTATTTCAGATTTTGATTTAAAATAATATGGAAGTATATCTAGCAAAGTATTTGCTAACGAAATAGAATTTATCGTTGTACCTGAGGGTTTTATAGAATATAATCTAATATTAAGTTTATCATTTACCTTTTCCGTGTAATGATGATTAAATTCATTATCAACCCATTTTTTATTAATTGTAATCAAACCGCTAAAATCAATAGCCATAATCTGTAATTTATAATTTTATTATCTCCCTAAAAACCCCATCCAATTCCTCACTAACCTTCTTCCCAATCCCCAAACCACTCGCATTCTCCTGATTAAAAACCACCGTTTCCTGCAAAAAAATCATAATCAATTTCTCTTTTGGGTGTAAATAGCTTTCGTCTTGGTTGGCTTTTATTAGCATTAATTCTTTCACTTTTTCTTGTATGTTTTGCGGTGCAATCGGCAACAATTCCATAAAATCTACTGGTGGAAAGGTTTGGCTTATTATAATCCATTTTCCTGCCAAAGCCGTTCGCAAGGCATAGAAATAGCTTTTTAGCTTTACTTCTTCTTGCTCGCAAACGTCCATAAAATTCTTAGTCGTTCCTAAGTAATGATGCAAACAAGCAATAGGCGAAAAACATTCTTTAGCCAATGTTCGTATTTGCTTCATAAACGCTTCATTTTCATAATAGACTACTGGAGAAAATATCCATTCCAACAAAGATGCGTTCGATTTCGCTAGCAATTTTATGCTTTTACGTAAATCCCAACCCGAACCGTCTAAATCGTCTTCTGTCATGAATTCAATAACGTCGGTTTGCTCCCACAACGATAAATAATAATCGATATCGTGTTTATAAATAAAGCGTATGTCATAATCGCTATCAGAAGAAGCAAAACCCCAAGCTCTACTTCCTGATTCTACAGCATATAGTATCTCTACTCCTTTTTGAAGTTCAACTTCTTTTAGCTTTGCTACTATTTTATCTTTCATAATTTTCTTTTCAAATCTAATGAAAAAAAGAACCACAAAAAAGGGTATAAATACCTGTTTTTATGGTTTATTTTTAATTGTTTATTTATTGTTAATCTTCCCTACTTCCATCGTCAGCCATTCGTACCATTTTGGGTGTAAATGTCGCTACAACATCCACCAAATCAGTTTGAGCAGCCATCACTTGATGAATATCTTTGTAAGCCATGGGAGCTTCATCTAAACCAGCACCAATTAAGGTTACGTTATGGTCTTTTAAGATGCTTTTCATCTCGTTTTTACTGATGTTTTTAATAGCCGAAGTTCTGCTCATTTGTCGGCCTGCTCCGTGTGATGCTGAGTTTATGGCTTGTGTTTCTCCTTTTCCACGCACTAAAAATCCCGGTGCGGTCATACTTCCTGGTATAATTCCCATTACTCCTTTTCCGGCTGGTGTCGCTCCTTTTCTATGCACAATAACGTCTTCGCCCTTGTGCTGTTCTTTCCAGGCAAAATTATGGTGGTTTTCTACTTTGGCTAAAACCGTTGCACCTAATGCTTTTCCCATTTTATCGTGAATCACTTCATGACAAGCAGCAGCATAATCTCCGGCTAAATTCATAGCAATCCAATATTCTTGCCCTAATTCGCTATCTAAATCTAAATAAGCTAAGTTTTTGGCAATTTCTGGTAAATTACACACTTCTTTAGCCATTTTCGTATAATGTCCGGCTACAGTTGCTCCAAATCCTCTAGAACCGGAATGCGTCAATAAGGCTACATATTTTCCTTTAGCAATATTTAAAACTTTATCTTCTTGAGCAAATTCAAGGATTCCGAATTCCACAAAGTGATTTCCACCACCAGAAGAACCCAATTGCGACCAAGCTTTGTCTTTCAAATTCTTAATAAACGAATGGTTGTTAAATTCTTTTCGTTCTAAAACCGCATGATCTGATTTGTACTGACCTTGAAAACCGTGTCCGGCTCCAAATTTTGAATGGGCTACCAATTCTCGCTTGAATTTATCTTCGTTTTCATAATAAAACAATTCTGGAATATCATAAATAGACAAAGCCATTCGACAACCAATATCAACACCAACTCCAAAAGGAATTATAGCATTTTTAGTGGCTAAAACACCACCAATTGGCAAACCATACCCTTGATGAGCGTCGGGCATTAAAGCACCGGCAACTGTAACTGGTAACTGCATCGCCACGTCCATTTGCTTTCTCGCTCCTTCTTCAATATGACTTTCACCATATAATGCATAAGCAGGTGGATTTTGATTTAAAGCAATAAAATCTTCTGGTTTTTCATTGGCTTTATCAATTATGGCTTGGGCCAAAGTACCGAACAATGCATCTTCTAAATAACTTTCGGGATTGGCTAATACGTTTTTATACTTTTCTACCATTTGTTCTTTGGTAAAACCAGTGCGTTTTCTATTGCATTTTAAAGCAAGTCCAATTAAACTTCCTTCGGCGTATCCTAACTCTTTTAAATCGTTTCCGTTGATTGGTGTATTCATAACTATAAATTTAGTGTTTTTTTATTTGGTAAGTCTGATGCTGTTCTTCGAGACATCGACCTACTTATTATTTGATGAAGCAAAGATTTTACTTGAGTACGCAATTATTTTGCGTAGTATAAAAAGAATTGTATTTTTACTAAAAAAAGAATGGATTTGGAACAATTATTTACCAAATTATTACTTGAAACAGGCTTTGCTCCTAGTAGTATTCCTAAACAGTGGGAAGAATTAGAAAAAGCATATTCTTCAAAATCAAGACAATATCATAATTTGAGCCATATAGAAGCTATGGTTTCCTCTTTTGAACAGTATAAAGAAGAATTAGAGTTTCCGAACGAAGTTTTATACAGCATCTTTTATCACGATATTATTTATAAAGCGACACGAAACGACAATGAAGAAAAAAGTGCTGCTTTTGCAATCAAAATTCTTCCGGAAACCACAACACTAAATTCGAGTTTAGTATCTGATATGATATGTGCCACGAATCTTCATCAAAAGAATGAGGTAAATGATATTAACTGGTTAATAGACTTCGATTTAAAAATATTAGCATCAGATTGGAATACGTATGAAAACTACTGCCAACAAATAAGAAAAGAATATAAAATATATCCAGATTTACTCTATAAACCCGGAAGAAAAAAAGCCTTGTAACGTTTCTTAGCAAACGATTTCATTTTTCAAACTAAAGTTTTTAGAGATCAATACGAAACGCAAGCCAGAACAAATATCCAAAACGAAATTAATAACCTATAATTTCAACGAAACACGGTAATCGCAATACCTTTTAAACTCATAAACTTTTAAACTTTGAACCTAAAAAAATGGCCCAAAACAAAAACGCACTAATTCGATACAAAACCATAGACAAATGTTTGCAAAACAATTACCGTCAATGGACTTTAGAGGATTTAATTGAAGCTTGTTCGGATGCTTTGTTCGAATATGAAGGCAAGGAAAATAAGGTTAGTAAGCGCACAATTCAATTGGATATTCAGTTGATGCGTAGTGAAAAATTAGGTTATAATGCTCCCATTGAAGTCTATGATAAAAAATACTATCAGTATGCGGTTGAAGGTTTTTCGATTACAGATATTCCGCTGACAGAAACCGATATGAACGTACTAATGGAAACGGTTTCCATGTTGAAACAATTCAAGGATTTCTCTTTGTTTAATGATGTCACTGATATTTTACAACGTTTAGAAGATAAGATATATTCCGAAAAATCAAACAATAAACCGGTTATTCATTTGGATAAAAACGAGAGTTTAAAAGGATTGCATTTTTTAGATGAAATATATCAATCGATTATAAAGAAAGTGGTTTTGAAGTTGGAATACCAATCCTTTAAAGCTTTAGAGTCCAATACGTTTCACTTTCATGCCTTTGCTTTGAAAGAGTTTAATAACAGGTGGTTTTTAATTGGAAAAAGGAAAGCACATCATCCAATCGCTAACTTGGCGTTAGATCGAATTATTTCAATAGATTATGATTTTACGCAAACGTATTTAGAACAAGATTTTGATGTAGAAGCATTTTATAAATATGTAGTTGGTGTTACGGTAAATCAAGGAATGCAACCGAAAGTTATTCAACTTTGGATTGATAAAACGAATGCTCCTTATGCGATTACAAAACCTTTACACAATACGCAACGCCTACAGCAACAAAATGAAGATGGTAGCATCATTATAAGTCTATTCTTAAAGGAAAATTTTGAGTTTGAACGCTTGTTGTTAGGTTTTGGTGCTGGTTTAGAAGTGCTAAAACCTGAAAGTTTACGAAATCGAATTAAAACTATTTTAAAAAATAGCTGTCAGTTATATCAACGGGAAATAACTGATTAGTTTTTTTAGCCCCTTATAAGTTCGGAGTGTTATTTCAAATTTTTAAAACATTCCACTCTATTTATACTATATCGTTTATTCTTTGTTCCATTTTCAATTAACAACTAGTGTGATTATTCTATTCAAAAAATTATTTTAATCACACAGTTGTGATTTTATTTATTAAAAAGTTTTATTAATCGCGTTATTGTGATTGTTTTATAGAATTATGAATCATAATCACAATTAACTTACAAGCTTTGCGAAAAAAATGGAACGCGGATGACGTGGATCAAGCAGATTTGCACAGATTTTTTAAGAATCTCCTTCTCCACAAACTTGTCATCCTGACGAAGGAAGGAACCCACGAAAATTTCCGCAAACAAAAAAATCAGCGAGAATCTGCGTTTGACGAAGTCGATTCGTGTCATCCGCGTTCGAACCACACGATATTATTATTCTGGAAAGATTTTAAGATGTATTTTTACATACTTTACGAAAAAATTAGAACGCAGATGACGCAGATTAAACGGATTTGCACAGCTTTTTAAAATGCTCATTCTTCACTAACTTGTCATATTGTAAGCACATTAAAAGAAGCTTTTTAAGTGCTAGAATACTAGTTCTTTTTGAGGAAGGGATTGTTAATTAGCACTATCGGTAGTAATTCCATTAATTTGTTTTTGTATTGCTAATTCTGTATTAATAATATCTAATATCATTAATTTTAAGAGTTCCTTCTTATCAATTCCGGTTTCATTAGTATTTGGGTAAATGAAATTCATTAAATTTTGACTTTTCATTTTCAATAATTCCCTTTGTTCCTCAATATTCGCCATTGTAGAAACTTTATCGTATTCCATTAATTCAATTTTCGAATTAGAAATAGCTTTCCAAGAATTTATTTTGATTGAAGGTATATTAATCCCGTTTACTTTCTTTAATATGTCAAATAATGAAATTTTATCTTCTTTTTTATAAAAATCAAGCGTATCAATAAGAGATTTTTGTGTTGCTATATTATTAATAATATCATCCCTAGTTTCAGATAATTCTTTATTAATTGAAGTAGTAATATGGTGAATGTATTTTTTGTCTTTTCTATTTTCATTCCAATTATTAATCCACAACGCAATTAGAATTCCGACTATTATTGTCACAATCTCTTTAACAAAAGCTTTTATTTTTTTTTTCATTTACTAGTATTATTTTTAATTTTGGGTTTACTACTACCAATAGAAGTCTGTAAACAAAACAAATATAACGCAAACTCTTTGGAAAAATAGTTTTAAATATTTTTTTAAACTTACCGTGCAGAAAAATAAAATCACAAAAAAAGGAGTTTCCAAAATAGAAACCCCTTTTTCACGCTTTATGTTTGTACTATTAGTAAGCTAATAATTCCTTTAATTCTGTTTCAAACCTAACTTTAGGTAAATACTGATCTTCTAATGATTTCATAAACGGAATTGCCGATTCTAAACTTCCTACTCTTCGAACAGGTGCGTCTAAATATTCAAAGCAATTTTCCATAATCATCGAAGAAATATCACTTGCAATTCCACCAAACAAAGTATCTTCTTGCAAAATAATTACACGATTTGTCTTTTTAACCGAATTAAATATCGCTTCTGTATCTAAAGGTTGTAACGATCTTAAATCTAATAAATCGGCACTAATTTCTGGATTATTAGTCAATGTTTCTAAAGCCCAATGCACTCCTGCTCCAAAAGAGATAATCGTAACATCTGAACCTTCTTTAAGTAATGAAGCTTTTCCGAAAGGCAATGTGTAATAATCCTTTGGTACATCTTGGTGAATACTTCTATATAATTGTTTATGTTCGAAAAACAATACTGGATTTGGATCATTAATTGCGGTATTCAACAATCCTTTTGCATCGTAAGGAAAAGCAGGATAAACTACTTTTAATCCTGGCGTTTTCGTAAACCAAGCTTCATTTGTTTGCGAATGGAAAGGTCCGGCTTGCGTGCCACCACCACAAGGCATTCGAACCACTACATCTGATTTTTCTTGCCATCTGTAATGTTGTTTTGCCAATAAATTTACAATCGGATTGAATCCTGAAGATACGAAATCGGCAAATTGCATTTCTACAATAGCTTTGTATCCGTTAATAGATAAACCGTTTGCTGCGGAAACAACTGCACTTTCACAAATTGGTGTATTTCTAACGCGTTCTTTTCCAAACTGTGCTACAAATCCGTCCGTAATTTTAAAAGCACCACCATATTCTGCAACGTCTTGGCCCATAATGACCAAATTTTCATGTCGTGTCATTGATTCGCGTAAACTTGAAGAAATAGCGTCAATAAAACGAATATTTTCAGTTTCAGTTGAAGGTTCGAAATTTTCAAAATCATAAGGAGCATAAACATCGCCTAATTCTCCTTCTAAAGTCGCCACAATTGCTGGTTCTTCTTGTACTTTTGCCCAATCGGTATCGATTTCTTTTTTGATTTCAGCACGAATCAATTCATCTTCTTCATCCGATAAAACGATCGTTTCTTTTAAATAGCGTCTGTAATTTTCCACTGGATCTTTCACAGCCCACATATCCATTAATTCTTGCGGTACATATTTGGTGCCACTCGCTTCTTCGTGCCCACGCATTCTAAACGTTTTGAATTCTAGTAATACCGGACGTGGATTTTCGGCCATCGATGCTTTTAATTCGGTAATTAAATGCACGACTTCTAATAAGTTATTTCCGTCCACAACGTGGCTTTCCATTCCGTATCCAATTCCTCTATCCGCTAAATTTTCACAACGATATTGTTCGTTTGTTGGCGTTGACAAGCCATAACCGTTATTTTCAATTACAAATAAAACTGGTAATTCCCATACCGAAGCAATATTTAATGCTTCATGAAAATCACCTTCAGACGTAGCACCTTCTCCTGTAAAAACAGCGGTTACTTTTCCGTTTCTCTTTAATTTATTGGCCAATGCAATTCCGTCAGCAACACCCATTTGTGGACCAAGGTGCGAAATCATACCAATAATATTATAATCTTGCGTACCAAAGTGAAAACTTCGATCACGACCTTTTGTAAAACCATTTTCTTTTCCTTGCCATTGCGAAAAAAGTCGGTGCAACGGAATATCTCTCGTTGTAAAAACCCCTAAGTTTCTGTGCATTGGCAAAATATATTCGTCTTTATCCAAAACTGAAGTAATTCCGACTGAAATAGCTTCTTGGCCAATTCCTGAGAACCATTTTGATACTTTTCCCTGACGAATCAGGATTAGCATTTTTTCTTCAATTAATCTCGGTTTCAAGATTTTCTTATATAAATCTAATAACTGTGGATTCGATAATTCTTTTCTTTCAAAGTTCATGATACTGGAACAATTAAATTTTTCTCAAAAGTAAGAAAAATAACATTTTGAAAACCATTTGTGATAAAATATTATATCTTTTTTGAAAACCCGATTTTATGCCAATTTTAAAATGCTAATAACGCAACTGATTTGTGATAAAAATAATTATATTTGTGGTACTTGGGTTATAGCCCTATTGGTTTATTAACAATAAAGTTTAAGTATGCAACAAATTCCTAGTGTTGACTTACGTGATTTCCTGTCGGATGATCCGGCACGTAAACAAAAGTTTGTAAATGAAATCGGAAAAGCCTACGAAGATATTGGATTCGTAGCATTGAAAGGTCACTTTTTAGATGATCAACTTGTACAAGGATTGTATTCAGAAGTGCGAAACTTCTTCAGTCTTCCATTAGAAACCAAATCTAAGTACGAAATCCCAGGTATTGGCGGTCAAAGAGGTTATGTTTCTTTTGGTAAAGAACATGCTAAAGGTCGTTCTGCTGGTGATTTAAAAGAGTTTTGGCATTTTGGACAATACGTTAGCGAAGATTCTCCTTATGCTGGTGAATATCCGGATAATGTGGAAGTATCAGAGTTAGCAAAATTCAATTCGGTAGGAAAAGAAGCTTACCAAATGTTAGAAAAAACCGGCGTTTATGTATTAAGAGCTTTGGCTTTATACATTGGTTTAGATGAGTTTTATTTTGACAAATTCATCAAAGACGGAAACAGTATTTTACGTCCAATTCATTATCCACCAATTACTAGTGAACCTCTAGATGGTGCTGTTAGAGCTGCGGCTCACGGTGATATCAACTTGATTACGCTTTTAATGGGTGCTCAAGGAAAAGGTTTACAAGTACAAAATCACGATGGCGAATGGATTGATGCAATGGCACAACCAGACGAATTGATGATTAATGTGGGTGATATGTTATCACGTCATACTAATAATAAGTTGAAATCGACGATTCATCAAGTGGTAAATCCACCTAGAGAATTATGGGGTTCTTCGCGTTATTCTATTCCATTTTTTATGCATCCTGTAAGTGATATGGATTTGAATTGTTTATCAGAATGTATTGATGAAAATAATCCGAAAAAATATGAAGACATCACTGCTGGCGCTTATTTACACGAGCGTTTAGTGGAATTAGGATTGATTAAAAAATAGATTACCCGATTATAATTTATAGAAAGGCATTGAGATTTCTTGATGCCTTTTTTAATATTTAATTTTTGCAACACAGATTTGAGAAATTTAAAAAAAATTAAAAAATGTGTTTCTTGAAATTAATACAATATAAAATAAACGCCAAACAGAATAAGTATGAAAAATTTTCCACAACAAGAGTTAACAAAAGCAATAATAGGTATTTACTACGATGTTTATAACGAATTAGGATACGGTTTTCTAGAAAGAGTTTATCAAAATGCGATGCTGATCGAACTAAAATCAAGAGGTTATGAATTTGAAGCCCATAAAAAGATAAATGTTTTTTATAAAAAAGAAATAGTTGGTGATTATATTCCAGACATAGTGGTTAATAATTCATTAATTTTAGAATTAAAATGTACCGAATGTTTAGTAGATGCACACGAAGCACAACTATTAAATTATTTAAAAGCTACAGATTGTGAAGTGGGATTAATTCTTAATTTTGGAAAAGAACCACAATTTCTCAGAAAAATTTTCACTAACGATTTAAAAAAACGCAAATAAGCAGAATATAAAGATTTTAAAAATTATTTAAATTTCTTAAATCTGTGTTGCTAAAAAATTACAGTAATGAATCTAGAAGAACAACTAAAAAAATTATTCCCAGACCACGAAGTTTCTAACGAACCAGAAGCGGTCGATGACACACCGCACGAATTATTCGTTCAAAAGGAACCTATGATTTGTAAATATGAAAAACGAAAAGGGAAACCAACCACCATTATTTCGGGTTATGAAGGTGAAGAAGAAGATTTTAAAATACTAGCTAAAGAAATTAAGAGTAAATTAGCCGTTGGTGGTACTTTTAAAGAAGGCGAAATCATTATTCAAGGTGATTATCGCGATAGAATAATGAAAATGTTACAAGACAAAGGCTTTAAAACAAAACGCGTTGGAGGGTGAGAAAAGTGTTCAGTGATCAGTAAAATATATTGACCTTTAAAAAACCTCTAAAACGCATAAAATAAAAAAATATGATAGCAGCATCAGAATTAATATTAAATCCAGACGGAAGTGTTTATCACTTAAACCTTAAACCTGGTCAAATTGCAAACGATATTATTTTCGTAGGCGACCAAAATCGTGTTGAAAAAATTACGAAACACTTTGATTCTATTGAGTTTTCAATTCAGAAAAGAGAATTCAAAACACAAACCGGAATTTACAAAGGCAAAAAAATCACCGTAATGTCAACAGGAATCGGTCCTGATAATATTGACATTGTAATGAATGAGTTAGATGCTTTAGTAAATGTCGATTTGGCAACAAGAACCATCAAAAAAGAACTAACTTCTTTGAATATTGTGCGTATTGGAACTTCAGGTTCACTGCAAGCTGATATTCCTTGTGATAGTTTTGTTATGAGTCAGTATGGCTTGGGATTAGACAATATGCTTCGCTCCTACTTGATTGAAGAAATTTCGGAAATTGAAATGGAAGATGCGTTTATTGCCCATTCAAATTGGGATATGAAAAAAGGACGTCCTTATGTAATTGCTGGAAGTAGAACTTTGGAAAAACAATTGGAAAGCGATAAAATATTCAAAGGTTTCACGGGAACTGCTGGTGGATTTTATGGTCCTCAAGGTCGTGTTGTCCGTTTAGGAATTCAAGATCCTGAATTAAATAATAAAATGGATTCATTCAATTACAAAGGAATTAAAATGACCAATTTAGAAATGGAAACTGGAGCCATTTACGGACTTGGAAAATTACTTGGTCACCAATGTTTATCTTTAAATGCTATCATCGCCAATCGTACAACTGGTACTTTCAGTGAAGACCCTTATAAAGCTGTAGATGAATTGATTGAATATACTCTGAATAAGTTAGTAGAATAAAAAATGACCTTTCGTTTTGCCAGACATACTAATAATTTAGAGCAACTAAAAAATTTTTATTGTTCATTGATTGGATTTGAAATTCTAGGAAATTTTGAAAATCATAATGGATATGATGGTGTTTTCATTGGTAAAAAGAATGAAAATTGGCATTTAGAATTTACTAAATCAGATGAAGTTATTGCATTTAATTTTGGCGAAGAAGATCTATTGGTTTTTTATCCAAATACTAAAAAAGAATATTATCAAATTTTAGAAAATTTCAAAACCAACTCTGTACCAGCTATCAAATCAAAGAATCCCTATTGGATGGAAAATGGTAAAATGTATAGTGATCCTGATGGCAATCACATCATAATTTCCGACCTAAAAACAGCATAAATGAATTTTAAAATAGAAACCGAACGACTGATTATGCGTCCTTTAGAAATTTCGGATGCAGCTGCTTTCTTTGCGATGGATAAAAATCCAAATGTTCATACTTATTTATGGCAAAAACCTGTTCAAGAAATTGATGAAGTCATAAAAAACATAGAAATGGTACAGAAGCAATACGATACTAATCAAATTGGTCGTTTTGCTACTATTTTAAAAGAGACAGGAGAATTTATTGGTTGGACAGGAATTAAATTTGTCAATGACCACATCGAAAACGGAAAGACAAACTTTTATGATTATGGCTATCGTTTGGATGAAAAATTTTGGAATAAACGTTTTGCTTCTGAAGCGACAATAGCTTGGTTAAATTATGGTTTTAATCAGATGAATATTGATAAAATAAATGCATCAACCCATTCAGAAAACGTAGCTTCAAACCATATTTTGCAAAAAGTAGGCTTTTCAATGATAGAAGAATATCTGGATAAAGATGAAATTCTGTGGAAATGGTGGGAATTAGAGCATAAATCGTTCAAATAGCATTACTTTTGTTATTAATCAAAATTTAGAATGAAAATTATCCTTACGGGAGCAACAGGAGCTTTAGGTTCTCACATTATGTTTGACATTTTGGAGCAATTCATAAGCAATAAAGGTGATGGAAAATTATTTTTAATTTCGAGAAACAAAGGGAAAACTTCCGCTAAAGAGCGTATAAATACAATACTTTCAAGTGATTATACGCCAAAAATTTTACTAGACTTTGGCTTAGATAAATTAAATGAATTTTTAGAAATAATTGATACTGATTTAGCGTATATAAACGATTCGTTTTCAGAAAAAATAAAAGATGCTTATTTTATTCACGCCGCAGGTTATGTGAATTTATCTACTGATGAAGAGCAGAAGGATAAAATTTTTAATGAAAATGCCGAAATAACAAAAGCTGTTTTCAATACTTTTTCACCTTTTATAAAAAAATTCATATACATAAGCACTGCTTTTTCATCAGGCGCAAGAAAAGGTTTAATTGCTAATGATTTTCATAATTTAAATTTCGAATTAGCGCATCGAAATGCCTACGAAAACGCAAAGTTTCATTCGGAAAGCTTTGTAATTAAGCAATGTAACGCTTTAAACTTACCTTATCAAATCTTACGTCCTAGTGTGATTGGCGGGAAAATGTTAGGTACAGAAAATCGTTATTTTATATCAAAATATATGGTTTTCTATTTGATGGCTAAATTTTTCCATTTTACTGCCCAACGCAAAAATCAACAAGAAAACGTTCGTTTCGCTATAAATGAGGAATCGGGTTTAAATATTATTCCTGTAGATTATGTAGCTAAAGTAATTGTTAATACCTTTGAACGAGAAGATATAAAACAGTTAAATATTGTTCATAATGAAAGTTTCAATTTAGTAAATGGACTAGAATTGATCATGAAGGAAGTGGGTTATTCTAATTTTAGCATAATTCAAAAAACTTTTGATTTTAATTATACCAACTCTATTGAAAAATTATATTATGAAAGTATCGGAAAACATTTAGAGCCCTATTTAACAGCTCCGGCAAATGAATATGATACAACTTTACTAAATTCAATCTTAGAAATACCAAAACTAGATGCCGAATCGTTTACTAGTATGATCCGTTATGCGCGTCTTAATAACTTTAAAGATATTAATGTTTAATTTATAATGAAAGTGAAGATTCACGAGTACAAAATAACAATATATAAAACATGAGTAAAACAATAAAAATTGCAGGTGTTCCAGAGCACTTTAACTTACCTTGGCACATGTGTATAGAAGATGGCGAATTTGATGCTGTTGGAATCGACCTAGAGTGGACTGATGTGCCAGAAGGAACCGGTAAAATGTGCCAAATGCTTAGAGACGGTGAAACCGATATCGCTGTAATTCTTACCGAAGGAATTATGAAAGATATTGCAGCCGGAAATCCATCTAAAATTGTTCAGGTTTATGTGAAAAGTCCATTAATCTGGGGAATTCACGTGGCTGCCAATTCTAATTATAAAACATTAGCCGATTTAGAACATAAAAAAGTAGCTATTTCTCGATTTGGTTCGGGTTCGCAATTGATGAGTATCGTAAATGCTGAAAATCAAAATTGGGACACCAATAATCTTCAATTTGAAGTTGTAAATACTATTGACGGCGCAGTTGAAGCATTAACTTCAGGCAAAGCCGATTATTTTATGTGGGAACGTTTTATGACGCAACCTTTAGTAGATCAAGGAATATTCAGAAGAATTGACGATTGCCCTACGCCTTGGCCTTGTTTCGTAATAGCGGTTAGAGATGAGTTTTTAGAAAAGAATCCTAAAGTTATTGAGCAAATTTTAGAAATCATCAACACAACAACCGAAGAATTTAAAATTATTCCTAGTATTGATCGAACTTTAGCTTCAAAATACAATCAAGAAGTTGATGCTATTCAAGAATGGTTAAAAGTTACAAATTGGTCTCAAAAACAGATGACCACGCCAACTTTTGATAAAATAATGGAACAGCTTTTAAAGCTTCAAATCATTGACAAAAAAGTAGCTAAAGAAGCGATACTTATATAAACATATATTTTTTATCGTTCAGAACGAAATGACATTTAAAAATCCAAAAATAATACTGCTCAAAAAGAAGCTTTCTTTACCGAAGCCATGGGATATTATTGTCATTTTTATTTTGAATATTCTTATTACAATACCTCTTTTTTTAATTGCACATCAAAATTTAATTGATTTAGATTGGATTTTGCATTTAGACCGAGTTATTATATTTATCGTTCTTATTGTTCTGATTCAGTTGTTGTTAAGATTAGTAAAGACGATTATTATTTTAATTATTTTTCTTTATGTAATCATATTACTGTTTGGAACATTGTTTGGCGATTATGGTTTCACTAGAGTTTATGAAGATTATAGGTATATGATTTACGCGATGAAAGAAAATCCGAATCCACAAGATTTGATTATCTCTAAATTGCTTCCTTTCCCGAATAAATCGAAAATTATAGCTGCAGTGGAATATAATAATCCAAAAGTTAGAAATTTTGCCGTTGCTGCGACTACCAAACATTTTAAAAATGTAAAAAAATCGGGAGATTTGAGGGTGATGATTCAATGTTTCGCTGTTTTCAAAGAAATTAGAAACAATTGGAACTATGTAAACGATCCAAAAGGAAGAGAATATATTGCAGCGGCTTCAGAAAGTTTACAACATTTTTCAGGCGACTGCGATGATCATGCTATTTTAATGGCGGCTTGTATAAAAGCTATTGGAGGAACACCAAGAATTATTCACACCGGTGGACATTTATACCCCGAAATGCTAATTGGCTCCCAAAAAGAGCTTGAAACAGCAACATATTACATAAAAGAAGTTCTTTTTGCCAAAGAATCACGCAGCCAGCAAATCCATTATCACATTGATGAACGCGGCCAAATTTGGTTAAATTTAGATTACACCGCTACCTACCCCGGCGGAAAATTCATGAGTGAAGAAATTCTAGGGGCATTGACATTTTAAAATAATTAAAAACTTATTGATGAACAGAAACGAAATTAAAAGAGCACCAGTAGACAAATGGGTTATCGAACCTATAAAAGATTTTATAAATAACAGTACAACAAGTGGAATAGTTCTATTTTCTGCTGCAGTAATTGCTTTAATTCTAGCGAATTCACCTTTAAAAGATGCTTATCACGATTTTTGGGCAACTTCTTTTAGCATAGGATTTGGCGACCATGTACTAACAAAATCTTTACATCATTGGATAAATGATGGTTTAATGGCAGTTTTTTTCTTTGTCGTAGGTCTAGAATTAAAAAGAGAAATTGTAGGTGGCGAATTAAGTAATCCTAAAAATGCATTATTACCCATAGTTGCCGCTGTTGGAGGAATGGTTTTTCCTGCTTTAATATTCTTATTATTTAACACCACAGGTCAAGCTTCTCAAGGATGGGGAATTCCAATGGCAACCGATATCGCATTTGCATTAGGTGTTTTATTTTTATTAGGAGACCGAGTTCCTATCCAAGTTAAAATATTTTTAACAGTTTTAGCAATTGCTGATGATTTAGGAGCCGTTTTAATAATCGCTTTTTTCTATACTTCCCAAATCGATTTTGATAGTTTATTAGTTGGTGTTCTGTTTATAGGTGTTCTTGTTTTCGCTAATTTTATTGGTGTAAGAAATACTTTATTCTACGGAATTGTTGGAATTTGTGGTGTTTGGTTGGCGTTTCTTATGTCTGGAGTTCATGCTACAATTGCAGCAGTTTTAGCAGCATTTACCATTCCTACGAATGCCAAAATTAACGAGAAGCAATTTAATGTTCACCTGAACTATTTACTGGAAGAATTTAAAATTGCTAAACCGAACGAAAACCCAACCGTCACTACTGAGCAACTTTATATCCTCGAAGAAATTAGAGATTATTCTAAAAAAGCATTGACACCTTTACAACGCTTGGAACATAGCATGCATCCTTTAGTTTCCTTTATAATCATGCCTATTTTTGCGTTGTGCAACGCTGGTGTAGAAATTAATGGCGCAATGTTTTCTAATGGATTAAGCAACGTTACATTGGGAGTAATATTTGGATTAATTGGTGGAAAATTAATTGGAGTTGTCGGCGGCACTTACTTATTTCATAAAATGAAATGGGCAACTTTACCCGAAGAAATTACAGTTAAACACTTATTTGGAATTGGTTTATTAGCCTCTATAGGGTTTACGATGTCCTTATTTATCTCAGAATTAGCGTTTAAAGATCCTACACTTATCAATCAAGCAAAAGTAGGTGTGCTAATTGCTTCTGTGATTGCTAGTATCGTAGGATTTATAGTTATGAAAAAGGCTTCTAGCGCACAATAGTAAAAAAATCACATATAATAAAGCTGAATTAGACTACCACTCTATTTCAGCTTTTTTGTTTTCTTTTAAATACGCATTAGCTTGTTTGAAATGATTATTTCCAAACCAGAAACCTCGATTAGCACTTAAGGGCGATGGATGACCGCTTTCTAAAACTAAATGTTTATTTCTATCTACAATTTTTCCTTTTTTATGTGCGAAATTTCCCCAAAGTAGAAAAACTAAATTTTCACAATTTTCGTTTAAAATTCGAATTACAGCATCGGTAAAAAGATTCCATTTAAGATGTTTGTGACTGTTAGCTTCGTCTTTTCTTACAGTTAAACCAGCATTTAAAAGCAATACACCTTGTTTTGCCCAGCGGTCTAAATTGCCTGTTGTCTGAAAAAGTAAGCGGTCATATTCTGAATTAATTTCCGAAAATATATTTTTCAAAGAAGGCGGAATTGCAATACCATCATTTACAGAAAAACACAAACCATTCGCTTCACCCGTGCCATGATAAGGATCTTGACCAATGATAACGACTTTAGTTTGTTGAAAATCAAATTGTTCGAAAGCATTAAAAATTAGTTCCTTCGGCGGAAAACAAATGGTTGTTTTATATTCATTATCAACGTGTTGCGTTAGTTCCAAAAAGTAAGGTTTCTGAAACTCCTCCTTTAATTGCTCTTGCCAAGTACTGTTTTTGATAAACATATTATAATTTTTACCAAAAATATAAATTTCTATTTCAATATGGGTCTATTACTTTGTAACTTTGACCTATTAGAAAAAGAAAAATGATTTCGATTACAGAAAAAACCTTAAAAGATTTAGAATTTAATACCGTTTTAGAAACCATTGCCAGCCGTTGTAATACGGACATTGGTGAAGAAAAAGCATTGGCAATTGTACCTTTTAAAACGAAAGAAGAATTGCTCGTTAATTTGAAGCAGACTTCTGAATATTTGTCGTCTTTTTCAAACAATAATGCGATTCCAAATCATGGATTTGATAATATAAATTACGAACTAAAATTCTTAGCGATTGAAGACAGTTTTTTAGAAGTGGCTAGCTTTAAGAAAATTGGAACGCTTTCGGAAACAGCCATTGCTTTACTACAATATCTAAAGAAATTTGAAACTTATTATCCTTATTTGTATCAAAAAGCAATCGAAATTGATATAATCAAATTAATTAATCAACGAATAGATGAAGTGGTTGATAAATTTGGAATTATAAAAGACGATGCTTCGCCTGATTTAATTGAAATTCGAAGAAATATCAATGTTGTTCGAGGAAAAATAAATCAAAGCTTTGGAATGGCTATGAGTCAGTACAATGGTTTGGGTTATTTAGATGATATTAAAGAAAGTATTGTTGATAATCGCAGGGTTTTAGCAGTTTTAGCAATGTATCGTAGAAAAGTTAAAGGTTCCATTTTAGGAAATTCTAAAACTGGAAGTATCGCATACGTCGAACCCGAAGCAACTTTACGCTATTCAAGAGAATTAAATAATTTAGAATACGAAGAGCGCGAAGAGATAATGCGAATTTTAAAGCGTTTGACTAATGAAATTCGTCCTTTTTCAGAAACAATTGCAGCTTATCAAGATTTCCTGAGCGATATTGATGTGATTGCTGCTAAAGCGAAATACGCCAATAAAATCAATGGAATTTTACCGAATATTACGGAAGAAAGACGCTTATTTTTTAGAGAAGCCTTCCACCCTATTTTATATTTAAATAACAAAGAAAAAAAGGCCGTTACTTATCCGCAAACTATTGAATTACACGCTGAAAGTCGCATTATTGTTATTTCTGGTCCAAATGCTGGCGGAAAAACAATTTCATTAAAGACGGTTGGATTGTTGCAATTGATGTTGCAATGTGGGATTTTAATTCCCGTGCACGAACGAAGCGAAACCTTCCTATTTGATCGAATTTTAACTGATATTGGTGATAATCAATCTATTGAAAATCATTTGAGCACGTATAGTTATCGTTTAAAAAACATGAATTACTTCTTGAAGAAATGTAATGATAAAACGTTATTTCTAATCGATGAATTCGGGACGGGTTCTGATCCTGAGCTAGGTGGCGCTTTAGCGGAAATATTTTTGGAAGAATTTTATGATCGTGAAGCTTTCGGAATTATTACCACCCATTATAGTAATTTAAAAATATTGGCTAATGAACTGCCATTTGCTTCGAATGCCAATATGCTTTTCGACGAAAAATCGCTTGAGCCAATGTATAAATTAATATTAGGTCAAGCCGGAAGTTCCTTTACATTTGAAGTGGCGCAGAAAAACGGAATTCCCTTCGGATTAATCAATCGCGCTAAAAAGAAAATTGAAGGTGGAAAAGTACGATTTGATAAAACAATTGCGACGCTTCAAAAAGAACGTTCAAAATTAGAAAAAACATCGATTAATCTGAAGGAAGAAGAATCGAAAGCGCGTGAAGAAGGTAAGAAAATGGAAACCATCAACGCGAAAATTCAAGATAAATTAGAACGTTATCAGGAATTATACGATGCGAATCAACGTCTGATCTATATTGGGCAAAAGATTGATGATATTTCGGAAACGTATTTTAACAATAAAGACAAAAAGACTTTAATCGGAGATGTATTAAAATTAGTGGAAATTGAAAATTCAAAACGTAAAAAACTGACCGTTAAAGAGAAAAAAGTTAAAGAAGTGGTTCAGAAGAAAGTTGCTGAAGAAGTAAAAGTTATTGTCGAGGAAATTCGAGAAGAAAAAAAAGAAAAGAAAATTAAAGCTAAAATTGAAGAAGATAATAAGCCAAAAGTGCTATTAAAGGTGGGCGATCGTGTTCGAATGATTGATGGTAAAGCTATTGGAACTTTGGAAAAAATTGAAAAATTAAAAGCAACAGTTAACTACGGCATTTTCACTTCAAAAGTAAGTATAGAACAATTAGAATATGTGCAACCTTCTTAAAAATTGAGGTTATAAATTAGAATTTGAGATTTATATTTAGTTTTTAATTTGGAATTTAATTCGTTATGGAAATAGAAGATCTGCCTTTAGATAAAAAAATAATATTGTTTGATGGAGTTTGCAATTTATGCGACACTTCCGTTCAATATGTGATTAAACACGACAAGAAAGACATCTTTCGATTTGTGGCTTTGCAATCTGAATTAGGAAAAAAAATATTACAACATATTGGTATCAATACATTTCACACCGATAGTGTTGTGCTTTATGAACCAGGCGTTTCGTATTATTATAAATCCGATGCGGCTCTTCAAATTTCAAAAAATCTCAGTGGAATTGTTTCTGTCATTGGTGTCTTTAAGATCTTACCTTCAGGATTTAGAGATACCATATATGATTATGTAGCCCGTAATCGCTACAAATGGTATGGTAAAAAAGAAAGTTGCTTACTTCCAACAGCCGAACTACGGTCTAAGTTTTTAGAATGATTATATGATAATTATCAGTGGTTTAACAATTGTTAATTACTATATTTGTTGAAATTCTAACCTTTATAGCTATGGCAAACTTATTATTACCACTTTATTCATGGGGAAACGGAGCGTTTATTATGGTCGCAGTTTTTGGACTTGTAATTTTAGGCTTAATTGGAGCAGTAATGTTACTAATGAATAGTGATAAAAAGAAAAAAAACGACCAATAATTGGTCGTTTTTTGTTTAAAGTATATTGTTTTTAGTGCAGTTCTTATGGGAAAAGCATAAAAAAAGCCCCTTTGCAGAGGCTTTATATTAAAGTTCTTTAAAAATAGTATGCATCAATCGTTTTTTGTCGTTGATACTTTCTTCTAAAGAAATCATTGTTTCTGTTCTATAAACACCTTCAATGTCGTCAATCATAAAGATAACTTCTTTTGCGTGTTTTGTATCCTTAGCTCTAATTTTACAGAAAATATTGAATTTCCCTGTTGTTACGTGCGCTACAGTTACGAAAGGGATTTGGTTAATTCTCTCTAACACAAACTTAGTCTGAGATGTATTATGTAAAAACACTCCAACATAAGCGATAAAAGAATAGCCTAGTTTTTCATAATCTAATGTTAATGAAGAACCTTGAATAATTCCTGCATCTTCCATCTTTTTCACCCTAACATGCACAGTTCCGGCAGAAATCAAAAGCTTTTTTGCTATATCTGTAAAAGGAACTCTTGTGTTATCAATCAACATGTCTAAAATTTGATGATCCACTTCATCTAATCGAAACTTACTCATAAGTGCTTATAATAAATGTTAAAATATTGTAATTTAATCAATATCCTTGCAAATTTATTAAATTATTTCATCTCCATTGTTAAAATAAGTTAAATTATTCAAATTAAATGATGCTTTTGCTCCTATTTCGGGGAAATTCTTTCCTTCCGATGAAAAAAGCATCGATTTACAATCATATTCAACATGTCCTGAAAAATTCTCTAAATCTGATATTTTAGAAATAATGGCTTCAAAATGAATTTCATCTGCTACCAAAGTTTCCTGATATTGGGCTGCAAAGGTAATTATTTTTTCAACTTTATTATCAATTATTTTCACATTTTTATAAATAAAATCGAAAAAACTTTTACTATTCTGAGGAATCTCTAAATAATCATCCAGATTATCAGCTTCAATTGCATTTTCGTCAGTTACTTCAAAAGAATTTAACAATGCAATGAATACAAATTTTCTACTTTCATCTCTAGCATAGTCGTTTTGAAAATGACCGGCTTCAAACAAAATAGTTGGTGTATTGCTAGTTGTAAAAAAATCTCCAGTGCAATTGACGTTATAACTATCATCAAAACGTCCTACTTGATTAGGTATATAAGCTTGTAAAGCATCATTCATACTATTAATAACAGTTATTGCTTTTAATCTAACGTCATTGTAATCTCTTTGGACGTTGTATGCAGGCGCTAAAAAAGATAAGGTCGCAGGAAGCTTAAAACCCTCAGTACCAAATATAGTGCGCTGATCGTGCAAATTGTAGCAATAATCAGGCTGAAATGCTTCGTAAATCGTCCGTAATAACTTCATCTCAGGCTGACTTGCCAAAAAAGCATCTCTATTTAGATCAATTTTGTTCGCATTTTCACGTGTATATGCAAAAGCGCCATCCGGATTTAACATTGGGATACATAATAAGGTATACTTTTTCTTAATCTGTTCAGCTAATTCTAGATCTGATGCAAGAAAATTGAAGAAGTCTAACAAGCCTTTTGTAGTGGTTGGTTCATTACCATGCATTTGAGACCAAACCAGAATTTTAGTTTTACCCGTTCCAATTTTTACTTGCAAAATACTTCTTTGTGCTACTGATTGTCCAATTTCAGAAACTTCGAATATCGTTTTGTAAGCATCTAAAATGGGAAGAATTGTATCTAAATGAATATACTTTCCTTTTAGATTCTGCTGTAAAAAATGTGTTGCTAATTGTAAATTATTCATAGTTTTATAATGTGTTACAAATGTAAACAACTTTATATTCACATTTGTAAACAGCGAATTGGCTCCATTTAATTACTTCTGTAAACAGTCAGTAATGGTTTATTAATGCTTAATATACAATAATGTTTACAAAAATAAATAGTGTTAAAATAAAAAGTAATAACACTATTAATCAATTACTTATAATACTTCACATGTAGTAGTAGTTTAGTGTTAAATACACTATTTACAATTGTAAACTTGCAATAGTAAGTAACTTTGTTTACATTTGTAACAGGTTAAATCTGAAACACTATTTACAATGGTAAACATCGATGACTTTATAAAACGGTTGGAAATAATACTTGATTATTATAATCTATCTGCTTCTGCATTTGCAGATAAAATTGGTGTGCAACGTTCTAGTATGTCGCACCTACTCTCTGGTAGAAACAAGCCTAGTTTAGATTTTATCATAAAAGTAATTGAGGTATTTCCTGAAATAGATTTGTACTGGATTTTGAATAATAAAGGAACTTTTCCAAAATCGGAAAGTAAAAACGTTTTCGTCGAAGAGAAAAAAACGGTACTAAAAGAAGATTCAGTTTTACCAAATGAATCCGTACCAACTGATTTATTTTCCACAGCAGTTCAAAATGAATCACAACCGACAGCTAATTCAAATTATAATCCAATTGCTAGCAATGATATCAACATTGAAAGGATTGTGATATTCTACACCGATGGAACTTTTAAAAATTATACGCCATAAAAAAGCCCTAGTAAAACTAGAGCTTTTCAAAATGAAAATAATTAACTAAACCTATTATCTTCTCAATAAGTAAACTGCGGTAACTCCAGCTTCCATTCTGCTTGTTGTAGGAGCAAAATCTCCATTTGCTGTAGGGAAAGCAAATTTTAAAACTGTTCCTCCTCCATTTAAACGTTCTGCTACGTAAATATCATTTGTTACATGATCGTAAGCGACATCAACTGGATTTCCTAACAAAGAGTTTGGTCCGTAAATTCTAACTTGGTTACTCATAGCAATTGTTCCCATATTTGCAGTAGCACTTAAAACTGCAGAAAAGTTATTAATAACAATTAATCCGCCATCTGCATCGTCTGCTGCCAATCCTACATCTGATAAAATCATTACATTATCTTGTGCAGAGTGCGTTATTCCATGAGTTCGTACTAGTCCTTCAATCGTAACTCTTTTTGAAGGTGTAATATCTCCTGACATATTAGCAAAGAAATTTTCATAAACTACTAAATCACTTGTTGCATCAGCAATTGCGTACATAGTATTTCCATCAATATGTATTCCCCATAGTTTAATATTTACGGTAAAAGTATTTATTAATGAAAGACTTGAAGCTGTTCTCTGGTAAACATAAAATTTACTAACATTTCCATTTCCAGCAATTTGGTCCTGTGCCACAACTACCTTATCAGTAGTAACAGCAATTTCTCTTGCATTTGTAAAATCAGATTCGGATGAAAATCCTAAATTTAAAGCTGCCGCTCCAGAGATAATTGAATTTCTAAAACCAGAATAAACATCTATTTTATTATTTGTTCTAGAAGCCTGAATAACTTGATCTTTAAAGGGGTCATAAAAAATCCCGTCAGCATCAATTGAATTAACCATGAAACTTTTTGGAGTTGGTGTTGCAGCTAAAAGATCTGTAAAAGACATTTTACCAGACGTGTTGCTTGAAGTAAATAATTTCAACTCCACCGCTGGGGTTGGCGTTGGCGTTGGTGACATTGGCGTAAGAGCCGTTGCCATTGAATCATCATCACTGCAAGATGCTAAAGAAATTGCGATAATAGCTAAGGGTAAGAATAATTTTTTCATTTTGAAAGTTTTTAGATTTCTTTCATTTACGAAAAAGGATTCTTATTGGTTTTATATAAGTGAACAATTAGTATTATTGATTACTAAATATAATACTAAATAATTAGAAAACAACAACTTATGTCCTATTTATTTTCTGGATAAAAACCTTTTTCTGGATTTTTACCAATTACTCCTATATAATATGATTCTAAAACTTTTAAATCTTGTTCGATACTTCCTGTAGGATAAAACGGTTCGTGATAAACTACTTCTTTTTTTCCATAATCAAAGGCAACGGGAATTATTGGAACATTTGCTTTCAAAGCGATGTAATAAAATCCGGTTTTCCATGTAGTTACTTTTTTACGAGTTCCTTCTGGCGACAATGCTAGTCTAAAAACATCATTCTGTTCAAACACGGCAGCAATAGTATCCACTTTATTTTCGTTTTTTCCTCTATTTAAAGCTCTCCCGCCCGTCCATTCAAAGAAATACTTAAAAGGAAAAACAAATAATTCCTTTTTCGCCAAGTAATTAATTTCTACTTTCAAAATAGCTCGAGAAAAAATTCCTAAGAAAAAATCCCACCAACTTGTATGAGGAACCACAACCAGTACTGCTTTTTTTACTTCTGGAGCAATAGTACCAACTACTTTCCAACCAAAAATTTTGTAGAAAATAAATTTGTAGATAATTCGTTTCATTTGACTTAATTTGCCACAAAATTAAAATTATATTTACGATTACAAACTAAAACAGATGATAAAGCGATTGCTAAGCTATTTATTGCCTATAAATATTTACCAAAAAAAGTCGGAATTCAGTAAAAATCTGGAAGTTACGTGGAATAATGGGTTCTTAGTTTTAGATTCTGAAAACACTAATTATTCTTTTGGAAGTCTACAACGCGTACTTAAGAAAGGCTTGAAATATATTGGTTATGACCGAATTAATAAATTTGAGTCGATTTTAATACTCGGAGTTGCTGCCGGAAGCGTTATAGAAACACTAAAAAATGATCTAAAATTCAAAGGAAAAATTACAGGAGTAGAAATTGATCCGACAGTAATTGAAATTGCAAATAAATATTTTGGTCTAGACCAGTTTAATAATGTCGAAATCGTAATTGATGATGCGTTTGAATTCGTTTTAAAAACAAGAGAAAAATACGATTTAATAGTGATTGATATTTTTCAAGATACCACAATGCCTAATTTTTTATTCGAAGATTTCTTTATAAATCGTATTAACTTTTTACTTAATGTAAATGGATTTATCTTATTTAATACCATGATATTAGATAAAAAAGATTCAGAAAGAAATCTAGCTTATCGTACAAAATTTAGTACCGATTATTGCGTTAGATTGTATCCGAAAATAGAACATCACAACGAATTATTTACCATTAAAAAACTAGCTTAATTTAAAGTTTATTGCAATAATTTTCTCGCTTTTTCTAAATCTTCAGGCGTATCAATTCCGATGCTTCCGTGAGTAGTTTCTACCATTTTAATTCGTTTTCCATATTCTAAATAACGAAGTTGCTCTAGTTTTTCCGAAGCTTCTAAGGATAACATTGGTAAATTATAAAAATCAAGTAAAGCTTGCTTTCTAAACGCGTAAATTCCAATGTGTTTCATATACCGAACGCCTACATTTTCTTCTCTTGGAAAAGGAATCACCGAACGCGAAAAATAGAGTGCAAAACCTTGTTGGTCCGTAATTACTTTTACATGATTTGGATTATTAATCTCTTCTTTATCAGTAATTTGAAACATTAACGAACCTAAATCTACCTTTTTATCGAAATCGTTTTTAAAAACTTCAATTAATTCTTCCAGAGGTTTTTTGTTAATGAACGGTTCGTCTCCTTGCACGTTAATTACTACGTCAATATCCATATTTTCAACTGCTTCTGCAATTCTATCGCTTCCGCTTTCGTGCAATTTTATTGACATAATCGCTTTTCCGCCTTTCGAAATAATTTCGTTAAAAATTAAATCGGAATCAGTCACCACGAAAACATCGTCAAACAAATTCGTAGCAATTGCTGCTTCATATGTTCGTAGAATAACGGTTTTACCTCCTAAATCTTGCATCAATTTTGCAGGAAAACGAGTGGATGCATAACGAGCCGGAATTACAGCAATTATCTTCATTCTTTATTTTATATGTAATAAGTTGATGGTTTTATTCTCTTTTTTGGCCTTTTTTCAGGAAATCCACTTTCTAAATAACAAAATTAGTATTAAAAATGGTATTCTTTTGCTGTTTTTCTAATTTAATGATCTACTTATATCGAAATATAGTTCCTTAATATTTTTATCGTCGATAATCTGAACTACTTCAAGCGAATTCATATAACTTATTTTGCCAGATGTTTTTAATTGGAGCAGTTGCAAAATGAAATTTTTATGATTTGAATTTATAATATATATAGGACTTTCAAGTGTACCTTCACCTGAGCTTTTTATAGCATGAAACATTTTCATAACTAACTGAACTTGATTAATATAATTATTATCTTTAGGTACTAATTGTCTTTTACAATTTAAACGAATGATATTAACTTCTACATCAAACAAATCATCTTCTAAAATTGAATCACAAATTTTAATTTTCCGAGAACAATCTACCGATTCGTTTAAGATCAGATCAAAATTTTTATTTCTAAATGTCGAATTATTAGCATAAAAATATTTCAGTTTATAACCATAATATAAGTGTTGCAGTTCGCTTTGCGTTAAAGTCAAATCAAAATCAGTATAGCGTTTTAGCAAATCGTCAATACCATTTGAATTTACTTGTGCATCAATAAGTTCAAAATTAATTTTTTCCACATTATTTTGTGAAAATAAAAAAATTGGAAATAATAACAGTAACCAAAAATTATTCTTCAAAATATTCATCTTTAAATCCTATTAAATAAAGTTTTTCTTGAGAACGCGTGATTGCCGTGTACAACCATCGCACATAATCAATATCAATTCCGTTAGGTAAATAAGGTTGTTCTACGAAAACCGTTTTCCACTGTCCACCTTGCGATTTATGACAAGTAATCGCGTAAGAAAACTTAACCTGCAATGCATTGAAATATTCATTTGCTTTTACTTTTTGCAGTTTTTTATACTGCTGGCGCTCGTCTTCATAATCCAATAATACCTCCTGATATAATCTATTAGATTCTTCATAACTTAGGGAAGGTGATTCGCTCATGATTGTATCTAACATAATAATAGTATCAAGTGGCGCCTGATTTGGGTAATCGACCATTCGAACTTTTACCGTTGCAAATTTGAATCCGTATAATTCTTGAATTTTTCTAATTTCTAAAATTTCAATAATATCACCATTCGCAATAAAACCAGCTTCTGATTCTTCCTTCAGCCAGAAATAATTATTTTTCACAACCATTAAATAATCTCCAGTAGAAATCTCGTTTTCTTTTGATAAAATTGAAGCTCTAATTTGTTGATTGTATTGATTCGCTCTTTTGTTAGAGCGAACAATGAAAACGGTGTCTTCTAATCCGTAATTATCATAAGCGCCGTGAATGGCATCTTGAATATCGTAGCCATCTTGCAAACGGACAATATCTTTAAAACCTTTCAGGTTAAATTTAAAAGTATCTATAAAATGAGAATTAAGTAAGTCTCGCAATAAAGTAGCATTGTATAAAATTCCTGAATCTTCGGACTGGCGCATTACTTCATCAAACTCTATGTGATGTACATTTTTTTGATAATGCAAAGAAAGTCCATCAATATCCAAAGCCGGGCTAACTGTCATATTCACGGGTGGCAATTGCGCGGTGTCTCCTATTAATAACAATTTACAGTTTTTTCCAGCTTCCACATAGAAAAACAAATCATCTAGTAATGATCCGTTTTCATATAATTTAGAATCTTGCGCTGTATCTGAAATCATGGAAGACTCGTCAACTATAAAAAGTGTATTTTTAAATTTATTTTGTTGGAGCGTAAAACTTACGCCACCAGAATTGTTCTTTTTAGGATAATAAATACGCTTATGAATTGTAAAAGCTGGCTTTCCAGAGTAATTACTGATCACTTTAGCGGCTCTTCCGGTAGGTGCTAACAATACACACTTCATATCCACGTTTTCAATTGAATTAATTACATTCGAAATAATGGTTGTTTTTCCGGTTCCGGCGTATCCTTTAAGCACAAAAATATCCTCAGAAGTAGAATTTAGTAAATAATCGGCAATTTTTTGTAAAAAAATATCTTGTTTTAGCGTTGGTTCAAACAGAAAATTTTCACGTAAAATATTGTAAAACAGCTTGTAATTCATAAAAAGAGGTATGGCTAATATTAATTTTTCAAAGATACTGATGATTTTTACAAGAAATTCTTTTCTAAAGAAAAAAAAATTGTAGATTTGTCAACCTATTTTAACTAAAAAGTATATATAATGTTGTTATTAATTTATTTTGTTATCACTTGCATCGTTGCATTCGTATTAGTAAAACTTATTGATAAATTCTTACCTTCTGGAGCTAGAATAATTGTCTCAGTTGTTTTATGGGCTGTATGTATCGTTATTGCCTATTTTATTTATGCTTCGATTATGAAGCCTATTGAATTTAAAAATGAAAAAGAAGCGCGTTTTGCAGTTGCTGTAAAAACAATGCTTGACATTAAAAAACTACAAACTGGGTACAAATCAGTTAATGGTCAATTTGCTGATAATTTTGATGAATTAATAAAATTCGTTGAAGAAGGAGAGTTTGAAATTATATCTCGTAAAGATACCTCAATCGTTGACGTAGCTAGAAATGCTGCTTTTGGTATTAAAGCAGATGAAAATGGCGTTGGAGGTTTTTACAAAGATGTTGTAATAACTGAAAAACTAGGAAGTGTTTCTGTTAAAGATTCATTATTCAAAAACTCAGAAAGATACAAAAGATTAAATGTTGTAAAAGTTGGAAATATCGAAGTACCAGTTTCTATGAAAACAGGTTTAGTTAGCAGAAACGATATGAACATTTCTGTATTCCAAGCGGTGATTGACAAAGATGCTTTATTAGCAGATCTAGATCAAGATTTAGTAAAAAGCGAAAATAAAGTAGAATCAATTGACGAAATCAATGGTCCTAAAATTACTTTAGGTTCACTAGAAGAAGTAAGTCTTACTGGAAACTGGCCAAAAAAATATGGTAAAAACGAATAACGACATTACACAAAAAACATATAAAAAGTTGTCCATTCAGGTTTCCTTGAATGGACTTTCTTTTTGTGTATTTGATGTAATTACAAATAAAATATTGCATACTTCCACTATTGACTTTGAGAAGAACAAAGTGGTTGAGGAACAATTGTGGCGTGCTTTTGTAGATAATACAATACTTACAAAGTCTTATGATGAAATTATAGTTGTACACAATAACAATTTGAATGCTTTTGTGCCTTCATCACTATTTGACTCTAATTATTTAGCAAGTTATTTACAATACAATACAAAGGTTTTTGAGACAGATTTCTTTACATTTGACACAATTTCTCCTTATGAAATTAATAATATTTATGTGCCTTTTGTAAACATCAACAACTTCTTATTAGACCAATATGAAAGTTTTGAATATAAAAATAGCAATTCCATTCTAGTAAAAAAATTATTAGATCTGTCTAGAAACACAGAAGAAAAGCAAATTTTTGTACACCTACAGCAAAATACATTTGAATTAGTAGTTGTGAAAAATCAAGAATTGCTTTTATTTAATTCATTTACTTATACTGCTCCAGAAGATTTGATTTATTACATTTTATTTTCATGCGAGCAATTGCAACTCAATCCGGAAACCATTTTACTTAAAATTTTAGGAAATTGTTCTGAATACGATGCAAATTTTAAAATTATTTATAAATACATTAGAAACTGTTCGTTATTAGATGCTAGAATAATGAGTATTGCACTTGGCGAAACAGAAGCAAATATTAGAAATCACTTTACACTATATCATTCATGAGAATAATTTCCGGAAAGCACAAAGGTCGTCGTTTAGTTGCTCCTAAAAACTTACCTGTTCGTCCCACGACTGATATGTGCAAAGAAGCATTATTTAATGTTTTAAACAATTATTTCAATTTTCACGGTTTGAAAGTTTTAGATTTGTTTGCTGGAACTGGTAGTATAAGTTATGAATTTGCATCACGCGGTTCTGGCGCTATTACTAGTGTTGATGGCGATATGGGTTGTGTAAATTTCATTAAAAAAACGGCAACCGATTTAGATTTAAATATTACTGCTGTTAAAAGCGATGTTTTCAGTTTTGTTGAAAATAGTAAAGCTACTTTCGATATTATCTTTGCTGATCCTCCTTACGAAATGAGTCAGGAAGATTTTGAACGTCTAGTCCAACTGATTTTTGAAAAAGAATTATTAGATGAAGAAGGAATGTTAATTGTAGAGCATTCAAAATATACAAAACTAGAACACTTGACCAACTTTTCTTTTGCAAAAATTTATGGAGGTTCTGTATTCTCTTTCTACGAATTTGAAAGCGACGACGAAGAGGATTATGAAGACGACGAAGAATAATATTATTTTTAAAAAATGCAGACCTATAAGCCGGATTCTGTCCCCAATAAATTGGAGCCTTATCATTTATCTAGACTAAGCATTACTGCTTAGCTCAAGCTGTCTACCCTTCAACATCGGACGAGTCGCCCTTATCCTAATAAATTAGGAGGAGTTGATATACTTGACATTTCACCGCATAGAGTTTACCTGGTTTCACTACAGCATTACCTGTACATACTTTCTGTTGCACTTGTCCTCGCCTTTCAACGGACGGGCGTTACCCGCTATGCTACTCTTTGGTGTCCGGACTTTCCTCTCTTCATTATTGAACAGCGATAAGGCGGTCTGCGGGGCAAAGATAGTGTTTTGAAGTTAAAAAAGAGAAGTTAGAATTTAGAAAAAAGAAAAAATAAAAGTATCAAATTTTAACTGGTAATGTGACTTAATTTTTGATCTTGAAATTGCTTTTTCAACTTGAATTTTGAGATTTAAAATCCTATATTTGTCACTCAATAATATTCTATGGAACAATTTGTAGTATCAGCCAGAAAATACCGTCCGCAAACATTTAAAGATGTTGTGGGCCAGCAGGCTATTACTAACACTTTGTTGAATGCTATTGAAACCAACCATTTGGCGCAAGCCCTTTTATTTACTGGACCCAGAGGTGTTGGAAAAACAACTTGTGCTCGTATTTTAGCCCGAAAAATAAATCAAGAAGGTTATGATGATCCGCTAGAAGATTTTTCGTTTAATGTATTTGAATTGGATGCTGCTTCAAACAACGGAGTCGATGACATTCGAAGTATTATTGACCAAGTTAGAATACCGCCACAAACAGGAAAATACAAAGTCTATATTATTGACGAGGTGCACATGCTTTCACAGGCTGCTTTTAATGCATTCTTAAAAACATTAGAAGAACCGCCTAAACATGCTATTTTTATTTTAGCGACTACAGAAAAACATAAAATTATTCCAACGATTTTATCGCGTTGTCAAATTTTTGATTTCAAAAGAATCACTGTTAAAGATGCTAAAGAGCATTTGGCCGAAATTGCAAAAGAACAAGGAGTCGCTTATGAAGATGACGCTTTGCATATTATTGCACAAAAAGCTGATGGTGCTATGCGTGACGCTTTGTCTATTTTTGACCGAGTAGTTTCGTACTGTGGTAAAAACTTAACAAGACAAGCCGTTACGGAAAACTTAAACGTACTTGATTTTGAATATTACATCAGAATCACCGATTTAATTTTAGAAAATAAGATTCCAGATTTATTAATCGCTTACAACGATATTTTAGCTAAAGGTTTTGATGGTCATCATTTCATTGCAGGTTTGGCGTCGCACTTTAGAGATTTGTTGGTTTGTAAAAATCCAGCAACTTTATCTTTACTAGAAGTAGGCGAACAAGCGCAAAGTTTATATTTAGCACAATCACAGAAAGCAACACACGACTTTTTAATCAAAGGAATTGAAGTGGCAAATGATTGCGACTTAAAGTTTAAAGTCAGCCAAAACCAACGCCTGCTTGTTGAACTTTGTTTAATGCAATTAGCCTCTATCACTTTTGATGGAGAAAAAAAAAAGTAGCTAAATTTATAATTCCAGCTACTTACTACAAGAATAACTCCTACTCTATTACCGAAGTTTCAGTGCCTAAACCGTCAGCGCCAAAAGAGGAAAAACAAGCTGATGCTACACCCGTACAAAAAACGGAACCACTAATTGAAGTTGCACCGCAAGAAAAAGTTATAGCTCCTACAGCTGTAAATCCGGTTACGCCACATTTAAACACCATTGGCACAAAGGTTTCCGCACTTTCTATTGCTAGTATAAAGGCTAAGAAAGATATTGAAGCGCAGCAACAAAGCCATCAAAAAGCACAGGAAAATGCACCTGCACAAGCGTTTACAGAAACCGATATGCTGTTGTTGTGGACAAAATTTGCCGAAAGAATGACTAAAGAAGGCAAACGTCTATTAGCAACTTATATGCAAATGAACGACCCAACATTAAACGGCACAACTATCACTTTAGAATTACCAAATCAAGGTACAAAAGAGGATTTTTTATCGGGTTGCCACGAATTAATGACCTATTTAAGAGGCCGACTTCACAACCACGAAATTAGTATTGAAGTAATTGTCAACGAAGTTACTGAAACTAAATTTGCTTTTACACCACAAGAAAAATACGATCGTTTGCGACAAATTAATCCTAATTTAGATTTATTACGTAAAGTATTTGATTTGGATGTTTAGCCGTTTACGAAAGTATTAGATTTCATTTTCAAGTTATATAATATGGGCGTTCCCTTCGGGCGGGCTTTCCGTTGCAATCTTTTGCTTTTTTAAAGAAAAAAACAAAAGGATTTCCACTGCAATCCCTAACGCAAACCTGTTATTACAGCAAATTTATTCTTAAAATCAAAATTTCCAATCGATTAAATTAGTGCTTAATTCTTTTTTATCTGACAATTTAACTCGGCATTTCACGTCAAAAACCAATCCAAACCAAACTATTTTCGGTATCTTTGTGTAGGCTTCGTATCAAAAAACTGATGATAATGAACTTCAAAATCTTTTATTTGGTACTAAAAAGTCACTAAACTAAAACGGTTAGTATGGAACCTATTGTTATCAAAAGAATTTACGAAGACGCATCCGAAAATGATGGTTATCGGATTTTAGTAGATCGAATTTGGCCTCGTGGCGTTTCAAAAGAAGAAGCAAAATTAGATGAATGGGATAAAAACATTGCTCCTTCCACCGAACTTCGAAAATGGTTTGATCACAAAGAAGAACGGCTTCACGAATTTGAAATTCGGTATAAAGAAGAATTAGCGGACCAAAAAGAAGAGCTAAATCGATTATTAAAAATTGCTCAAACGCAGAAAGTAACGCTTTTGTATGGAGCAAAAGATCCTAAAATAAATCAAGCACTGGTTTTAAAAAATATATTAAATCAAATTGTATGAACAATCACCACTATGACACTGTAACAGAAGCAATGGCTGGACTTAAAGAAAGAGGCTATTTAACTGACTTCGAATTGTTGGTTGAAAAAGAATGTTTGGCCTGTCACAAAACTTCATCCTATCTTTCTCCTGAAGAATTTGAAATTGACGAAATTCACCGCTTTGAAGGCGATTCAGATCCTGGAGACGAAATGATTGTCTATGGAATTTCTTCAACAATTCACGGTATGAAAGGTATTGTTGTAAATGCATACGGACTCTATTCAGATCCTAATACCTATAAAATTGTCTCAAGATTAAAAAAACATATTTAAAAAAATAGAATTAAAAAATGGAAGTAAAGAAACCCTTAAAACGAAATCCTGCCATTGTCACTTTTTCAAAAGATCATCATTTTGCTTTGTTGCTGGTTTGGAAAATTAGAGAAGGTCTAAAAAAAGAAATTGAAACTTCAAGAATTAGCAATTATATAATTCACTTTTTCGATACAGATTTAATTTTTCATTTTGAAGAAGAAGAAACACTATTGTTTAGTAAATTACCTTCAGATAATTTATTAAGACTTCAGGCCGAAGAAGAACATAAATTAATTAAGTTAGAAATAGACGCTTTGCGAAATAATCCCGAAGACAAAGTCGGAATTGAAAACTTAGCAAACATTTTAGAAAAACACATTCGTTTTGAAGAACGTGAATTGTTTAATTATTTACAAGAAATTTTTACGGAAGACGAATTAGCGGCAGTCGCAGAAGCTATGGAAGCTAGAACTCGCGATCACGAAATTATCTGGAAAGATGAATTTTGGATCGTTACTAAATAATAAAACTAGAGGATTTAAAGTCCTCTTTTTTTATGCCTAAAATTTATTTAATAAAGCACTCAATTCTATTTTTATCCTTTAAAACGAGGCGTAAACTAACTATTTTTAATATATTTGTTAAAGCTTTTATATAAAATCCCCCTAAAAAGCGCCGCTTAAAATTGCGCTAATTCAAAAAATACTGATGACAAAATTAAAACTGCGATCCATAATTGACGACACAACAACTCGTGAAGGAAGATTTTTTGACTATTGCATTCAACTGTTAATTTTCATTTCCTTAGTCGCTTTTTCAATTGAAACATTACCAGACAATTCTGCTCAAACAAAGCAAATTTTAAGTGTAATTGAATCAATTTGTATTATAATTTTTAGCATTGAATATTTGTTGCGAATTTATGTAGCGGAAAAACCTTTAAAATATATCTTTAGCTTTTACGGTGTAATTGATATTATATCTATTTTGCCATTTTATCTTCATGTTGCTTTCGATTTAAAAGCCTTAAGAGCTTTCCGAATTTTCCGAATTTTCAGAGCCTTTAAATTAGTGCGTTACAACAAAGCATTGAAACGGTTTGGAATTGCGTTTAACATAATTAAAGAAGAATTAGTTTTGTTTTTTATGGTGACTTTAATATTGGTATTTCTTACGGCATCCGGAATTTATTTCTTTGAAAATGAAGCCCAACCCAAAGTTTTTAGCTCGTTGTTTCATAGTTTATGGTGGGCAATTGTTACACTAACAACCGTTGGGTATGGCGATGTTTATCCCATTACTTTAGGCGGAAGAATATTCACATTTTTTGTCTTAATTATTGGAATCGGTATCGTAACTATTCCGGCAGGATTAGTTGCAACAGCTTTGACGAAAGCAAGAACAATTGAAGAAGAAAACGACGTAAAAGAAGAAGAAGAAAAAAACAAATCACTTTAAATAAATCCTATGAATTTCAGCATTCAACCTGTTTTAGAGCATGAAAATGTAATTCTTTATCCGTTACAAAAAGACGATTTTGAAGCGGTGCACTTAGCGGCTTCCAATCCAGAAATTTGGGAACAACATCCTAATAAAAACCGTTGGCAAAAAGAGGTTTTCAAAAATTTCTTCGAAGGAGCAATTCAAAGTAATGGTGCTTTTAAAGTAGTCGACAAAACCAGCAATAAAGTAATCGGAAGTACTCGGTTTTATGATTACAATGAAGCTGAAAACAGCATTTTAATTGGATATACTTTTTACGATAAAGCATATTGGGGAAAAGGAGTTAATCATGCAGTTAAAAGTATGATGTTAGATTATATTTTTCAATTTGTTGCTAGTGTAGATTTTCATATTGGTGCCGAAAACATACGCTCTCAAGTATCAATTAATCGCTTAGGCGTTACGAAAATTGGTGAACTCGAAGTTACTTATTTTGGTGAAGAACCGAAGATGAATTTCGTATATCGCTTAAGTAATGAGGATTGGTTAGCTTTTCAAGCGAAAAACTAAAATGCAACAACAATAATGTTTAGACATCAAGGCAAGACAAGAACTTTAAGTCACAATAAAAAGATTGCTTCTTTGCTTTCCTTCGTCGCGGGAATTGTAAACGTAGCCGGATTTTTATCGGTGCAAAGACTTACTACAAATGTAACAGGTCATTTTGCTTTTTTTGTTGATGAAGTGTTTAAACTAAATTTTTCAGAAAGTTTTATTTACTTTTTATATATTCTATTCTTCTTTTTAGGTTCTTTCGTTTCGAGTTTATTTATTGAAATTATTTCAAAGAAAAATGATCGTTATATTTATGTAATTCCTACTTTAATCGAAAGTCTAATTTTATTTGCAGTCGCTATTTTCGTACAAAATAATATTGCTACTCATTATAATATAATTGCTTTTACACTTCTTTTTGCAATGGGATTACAAAACTCTTTAGTAACCCGAATTTCTGGAGCAATTGTAAGAACCACTCACTTAACTGGGCTTTTCACGGATTTGGGAATCGAATTATCTCAATTGTTTTTCTATAAAACGAAAGAACAAAACGAAAAATTGACTTCAACGATCAGACTTCGATTGCGAATCATTTTATTTTTCTTTATTGGTGGTGTTTTAGGTGGAATTTTCTATTCGTATTGGTCACTTTATGTGTTGTTTATTCCGGCTACTGTTTTATTGATTGGGTTGTATTATGACACCATTAAATTCCAATTGTTAAGTTGGAAAAGAAAACATATTTAAAAGAAAAAAGCCGCTTTCGCGACTTATTATTTCTTACATTTTTCCGTAATACATAGCTTTCACTATTCCATCAGACAATCCGATTTTTGGCACATAAATTTGTCGTGCACCACTCCATTTCATCGCATTTAAGTAAATTCTTGTTGCTGGAATAATTACATCGGCACGATCAGGATTAAGTCCTAAATTTGCGATTCTTTCATCATACGTCATGCTATTCAATTTTTGGTATTGCGCTTGCACGTACATATATGACAACGGTTTTTCCTGATTTTTTCCTGATAATTTGAATAATTTGTTGATGTTTCCACCCGTTCCAATCAAATTTATATCTTCAAAAGGTTCACATACTGCTTTTATCCATTTTTCAATTTCCTGCCAAACAATTTCGGAAACCATATTATTCAACAAACGCACCGTTCCATTTTTAAATGATTTCGAAGCTATAATTACGCCTTTGTTGAACAATGAAAATTCGGTACTTCCACCACCCACATCAACATATAAATAGGTTTTGTCTGTATTTATAAAATGATTTAAATCAGATGCCGCAACAATAGCAGCCTCTTTCTTCCCTTCTATAATTTCTATTTTTATATCTGCTTTTTTCTTAATCAGATCAGCAATTTCTTTACCATTATAGGCTTCACGCATGGCAGAAGTGGCGCAAGCATGATACTTTTCAACCTTATGAACTTTCATCAATAATTTAAAAGCTTTCATGGCATCAATCATTCGTTCGATGTTTTCTTCCGAGATTTCTCCCACCGTAAAAGCATCTTGTCCCAAACGAATAGGCACACGAACTAAAGCACATTTATTGAATTGAGGTGCACAATTTTTTTGCTCTACAATATTCGTTACTAATAACCTCATGGCATTCGAACCGATATCAATAGCTGCGTATTTTTTTATAGTAATCATCTTATAAATATAGGGTTATTGTACTGTTTCAGCAATTACATCTAACCTGTTTTGGTAATAATTATACATTTCTAATTGTGCTCTAAAGGGCTTTTCGTCACCACATGTTCGGTACACATTTTTTAAATCGTCTGAATGAATTCTGGCTTTTACATTCGCTTTCCAACCAATATCAAATGTTTCTATCAGTTCTTGTCTAATATCAGCATCATATATAGGACAAGTAACTTCGACTCTAGCGTCTAAATTACGTGTCATAAAATCGGCAGAAGAAATATAAACTTCCGGATTTCCATTATTTCCAAAAATATAAATTCGAGAATGTTCTAAATAGTGATCCACAATACTAATAGCTTCAATGTTTTCACTCAAACCTTTAACCCCTGGGATCAAACAACAAATTCCTCTAATAATCAATTGAACTTTCACTCCTGCTCTGCTGGCATCGTATAATTTATCTGTCATTTTAAAATCAGATATACTATTCATTTTCAACTTTATATAAGCTTCTTTTCCTGAAAGTGCATTTAAAATTTCACGATCTATTAATTTATTGAATCGACTTCTTGTATAATGTGGCGATACGATTAAATGTTTGTAACGATGCACGCGATAATTAACATCGAAGAATTCAAAAATCTTTGCTGTATCTTTTAAAATTTCAGTATTACTAGTAAATAGCGTTACATCAGTATAAACTTTTGCAGAATTTTCATTGAAGTTTCCTGTTGAAATAACACCATATCGTTTTACTCTTCCTTCTTCAAGACGCTCTATTACACAAATTTTGCTGTGTACTTTCAGACCTTTAACACCAAAAATCAATTCGATGCCTTCCGTTTGCATTTGTTCCGAATAGTAAATATTACTTTCTTCATCAAAACGAGCTTGCAACTCAATTTGAACGGTTACTTTTTTACCGTTTTTGGCGGCATTTATAAGTGAACTAACAATTTGAGAATTTTTTGCTAAACGGTATAAAGTAATTTTTATTGAAACTACTTTTGGGTCCAACGCGGCTTCACGAAGAAACTTAATTACGTAAGAAAAAGACTGATAAGGTGTATATAATAAGTAATCTTTCTTTTTAATTTTTTCTAAAATACTACCTTCTAGCGACAAACCAGGAATTGGCAGTGGTAAATTTTCCCTATATAATAAGTCGTATCGTCCTAAATTTGGGAAATTCATATAATCTCTACGGTTGTGATATCTGCCGCCTGGAATAATACTATCTGAACTATCGATTCCCATTCCGGTTAAGAAAAAGTCCAATGTATCTGCGCTAATTGCTTGGTCGTAAACAAAACGCACGGGTTCTCCCACTCTTCTATCCTTTACGGATGAAGATATTTTTTCGATGAAACTTTTACTCAAGTCACTATCAAATTCCAACTGTGCATCTCGCGTAATTTTAATCATGTGTGCCGAGATGCTTTGGTAATCAAAAATATTGAAAATATTATTCAAGTTATAGCGAATAACATCATCTAAAAGAATAATATATTGTTTTTCAGAATTAGAAGGTAGCACTACAAAGCGATTAATGGTATTTGGAATTTCAACAACGGCATAGCGAATCTGTTCAGTATCTTCAGTTGAATTCATTACTAGTTTTATCGCCAAATAGCCCGAAGTATCCTTTAAAAGTGGGAATTCTTCCAAATCATTTAACATAATAGTAACTACGGCTGGACTGACTTTTTGAATGAAATAATCGTGAATAAACTGCTCTTGCTCTTTTGAAATATCTTTTTCTGTAATGATATAAATATTTTCATTTTCGAGTTTATGCTCGATTTCGCTTAAAATTCGTAAACTTTCGGATTGTTGTTCAATTACAATTTCGGTGATTTCTTTCAATAGCTTTTCTGCTGGAACCCCGAGAATTTTCTCAGTTTCTGTACTTTCTAAAGATAATCTTCTGATTGCTGCGTAACGAACTCTAAAAAATTCATCTAAGTTGTTAGAAAATATACCTAAAAAACGAAATCGATCCAATAATGGAACGTTTTGGTCATTCGCTTCTTGTAAAACTCTTGCGTTAAAAGTCAACCAGCTTTTTTCTCTATCGATATATGAATTATGATTGGAATTATTCATGTTTAAAATGGCTTGGAAATAAGGTATTTATTGTTTTCCCCTTTGCTATACTTTCCCAATCTTCGCAATCAAATTGCAGATGAACTAATCCCGAAGTGGGTACATTTTCTATATAAAGGTCCCCAAATTTATTAACAAAATTTGTAATAGCTTCATTATGTCCAAAAAGAATTAGATTATTATGTTCATTTTTACATTTTTTTATGATTTGAAGCAATTTTTGATCACAAAAGGTATATAATTCGTCTGAAAAATTAATTACTTCAATGGGAACAGATAAATATTGTGAAAAAATATAAGCTGTTTCTTTTGTGCGTTTGGCATTACTACTCCAAACTATGTACGATTTAGGAACAATATTCACTGATTGCAAAGCAATTAAATGAGCATTCTTCACTCCTCTCGAAGAAATAGAACGATCTACGTCTTGAACAGGTACATCCCAACTTGACTTTGCATGTCTAATTAAAATTAAATTTTTCATATTTTCCTATTTAAAAAATTAAATTAATCATTTTTTTTGAATTGGCAAACACAATAATTCGGAATTTTTAAGGAGTTAATAGATTATTTCGACCACTTTATCGAATAAGACCTGCGTAATATTCACTCCTAAGAGATTTTATATAAATTAGCGCTATAATTTTAATAGGATTATTACATTTAATTAACAGATTTTAAAAATTAACCAAAAGATTGACAAACACTTATCGCCAAAAAAGGATTAACATCCCATCGACCCATCCCCAAAAAATCTACCCTATTACTTCTCCTCCTATTATCATTAATTTTTTAACTTTTATTATGAAAAATACAGCAAAACTAAAGTGTCATTTGACGCTTACACTATTTTTCTTTATAAGCTTTGGTGCTTGTAATGCACAGGAATTTTTTAATTATAACAATGTTGGATCAAATACACCCAGCCAGCTTATAAATAAAGGAAAGATCGATGCTATTTTAAATTCAGATAGCGTTAGTTTCACTACAAACAGTAGTGCAAGCAGAACAACTTCGGCAGCTCAAGTAAATGCAAGTGTCAATACACTTGAAATTAACTATTCGAACTTAAATGAAGTTAACGGAATGCAAAATCAGAATATAAAAAATTGTATTGTGAAAATTACAGCTCCGGTTTCTACTATTAATTTAAACGTCTTAAATCATTTTTCAAAATTAGAAGTTGTTCATGTAATAATTGAGACTCCTTTAATTACTGGAAACATTCGTGATTTAATCGTTATGACTAATTCTCTTGTTTTGATATCTTATCAAATAAGTATTCTTCAATAAAAATAGTATATTATGAATTTAAAAAATTACATTTTTAAAAATATGGCAGAACAAACAACACTACTATATGTGTTGCTTTTCTTGTCTTTTAGCTATTTTGGAGTTGCACAAGTTAGAGTTGGTTTTACACCAAGAAAACCAGCAGCAAATCCGTCACAGACAATTTACAATGTAAAAGGAGATTTTACATTAATTGGAAATACGAATTTAACACTAAACAGTTACGGTGTTAATACTCAAAATGGTAATAATAAGATGAATTATGTTGATGTTGATAGTGATAATACCACTTTTAATTCATCATCTGCAAATTTAACGTTTTCAACTGAAAACGGTGCTATTCCAAGTTGTTCTAAAGTTGTATTCGCAGGATTGTATTGGACAGGTAGAGCATCAAACTCTTCACCTAGCTCTGACACATTTACCGTTACAAAAAATGGAACTACTAAAACTTTAAATAAACGAAAAGTTCGACTAAAAGGTCCTACTGCAGGTTCATATACTGAAGTTACCGCTGGTACAAATGATATTTATTATCCTCAAAATAGTGATGATTATATGTACTCCGCATTTGCCGAAATTACTGATTACGTGCAAACAAACGGCGTAGGTAAATACACGGTTGCAGATATTGCACTTGTCGAAGGTAATGGTGGCGGTACAGGATATTATGGAGGTTGGGGAATCATAGTAGTTTATGAAAACTCAAAAATGAAATGGAGAGACATTACTATTTTTGACGGTCATGCTTTTGTAGCTGCAAGTACAGTAAGTCATCAAATTCCAATATCGGGCTTTAACGCAGTTCAAAGTGGCCAAGTAAATGTCAAATTAGGATTAATGGCAGGTGAAGGTGACAGAGGAATCACTGGTGATTATTTTGACATTCGCAGAGTCAATAATAGTTGGTTAGGCTTGGATCATGCTGGAAATTCAGTTGATAATTTTTTTAATTCTTCTATTCAGACTGGCGGAAATACTAGAAGTCCTAATTTGGTAAATAACACAGGACTAGATATTTCAATGTTCAATATTCCTAATCCAAACAACTCTGTAATTGCTAATAACCAGACATCGACGGCACTCCGTTATGGCTCTACCGGTGACACTTATGTCGTTTTTATGGCAGCTATGGCAGTTGATGCTTATATACCTGAAATTCAAGGAATAATGTCTTTAGAAACTATTGATGGTCTTCCGGCAACAGGAATTACAAGCGTTACTCCTGGTCAAGAACTTGAATATTCTATAAAAATAGTAAATCAAGGAACAGAGGCGGTCAACAATACAAAAATTAAGATTGATATTCCATATATGGCTACTTATGTAAATGGAAGTGCTGTTAAAACAATTAATTTCAGTCCATTACCTAGTCCAAATACGGTGTCTTTTAATCCTTCGATTGGTCCATCAGGTCTGTTAACTTGGGATGTTGGAACACTTCCTATTCCTGCAAATCCATCTACCATTCTCGGAGAATTAAGATATAAAATTAAGGTAACCGAAGATTGTTTTTTATTAACCAATCAAATTTGTACACCAAGCGCTACTTTGCAAGGTTTTATAAATGGAACTGGTTCAATTACCGGCGTATCGATTTCAAATCAACCTTTTATTCAAGGTTATGAAACATCTGGTACCTGTGTTGGAGAACCAATTACTAGACCACTAAAAATTGATGTAAATGCAATAAATTTCGTAAATCAAAATTGCCAGAATGAAAGTACAAACACTAGTTTTAACTTTTGTGGTTCAGCAAGTGGTATTCCTTTCAGCACTATAGTTGCAACTTATCCTAATGGTACTTTATTTTACGACTCTTATCCTGTAACTGCATCTTCAGTTCAGTATACTAGTGCTAATCCATTTCCTAGTAATGTTGTTGGTTCAACCACTTATTACGCAGTTCCCGCCGATCCAAATGGTTGTTATTTTAAATTTGTGATTAGTATAGATGATGTTCCAACAATTACAGGACCTTCTTCAGCGACATTTAATGGTTGTGGAACAAATGGTATAGCACCATTAGCTTTTAGCACTGCTCCTGTTACAATAACACTTCAAGATTTTATTACCGCTGGTGGAACTGTATCAAATAGTTTATTAAATTATACTATAACATATAAAGATGTTGCAACTGGTAGTTGTCCAACAATTGTGACTAGAAAATTTACAATTTCCACAACATGTATTAGTGTAAATTTCAATCAGACAATTACTATTAATGATATTATTGCTCCAGTATTTAACGAAATCGCTCCAGCACATGTAACTGTAGAATGTAATGCAGTGCCGGCAGCTGCAACATTAACAGCAACAGACAATTGTGATTCCAATATTGTAGTAACTTTTATTGAAGTAAAAAACTCTAGTGAGGGAGGTTCTTGTTCAAACAATTATAAATTAGTTAGAACTTGGACAGCTACTGATCTTTGTGGAAACACAACTTCAGTATCACAAACAATTACAGTTCAAGATAGGCAAGCGCCAACATTTACTTCAACTGCTCCGGCTGACGTAACAGTAGAATGTAATGCAGTTCCAACAGCTGCTACTCTACTTGCTACAGATAATTGTAGTGATGCAATTGTAACTTTTAACGAAGTGAAAACGGATGGTTCTTGTGCAAACAATTATAAATTAGTTAGAACTTGGACCGCAACTGATGTGTGTGGAAACACAACTTCAGTATCGCAATCAATTACAGTTCAAGATACGCAAGCGCCAACATTTACTTCAACTGCTCCAGCTGACGTAACAGTAGAATGTAATGCAGTTCCAACAGCTATTACTCTTTTAGCAACTGATACTTGTGATGCAAACGTGGTAGTAACTTTTAACGAAGTGAAAACAGATGGTTCTTGTGCAAACAACTACCAATTAGTTAGAACTTGGACAGCAACTGATCTTTGTGGAAATACAACTTCAGTATCACAAACAATAAATGTTCAACATACACAAGCGCCAACATTTACTTCAACTGCTCCAGCCAATGTAACAGTAGAATGTAATGCAGTTCCAACAGCTAGTACACTTTTAGCAACTGATACTTGTGATGCAAATGTGGTAGTAACTTTTAACGAAGTGAAAACAGATGGTTCTTGTGCAAACAATTACCAATTAGTTAGAACTTGGACAGCAACTGATCTTTGTGGAAACGCAACTTCAGTATCACAAACAATAAATGTTCAAGATACACAAGCGCCAACATTTACTTCAACTGCTCCGGCTAACGTAACAGTAGAATGTAATGCAGTTCCAACAGCTATTACACTTTTAGCAACTGATACTTGTGATGCAAACGTTGTAGTAACTTTTAACGAAGTGAAAACAGATGGTTCTTGTGCAAACAATTATAAATTAGTAAGAACTTGGACGGCAACTGATCTTTGTGGAAATACGACTTCAGTATCACAAACAATAAATGTTCAAGATACACAAGCGCCAACATTTACTTCAACTGCTCCAGCCAATGTAACAGTAGAATGTAATGCAGTTCCAACAGCTATTACACTTTTAGCAACTGATACTTGTGATGCAAATGTGGTAGTAACTTTTAACGAAGTGAAAACAGATGGTTCTTGTGCAAACAATTACCAATTAGTTAGAACTTGGACGGCTACTGATCTTTGTGGAAACACGAATTCAGTATCACAAACAATTACAGTTCAAGATACGCAAGCACCAACATTTACTTCAACTGCTCCGGCTAACGTAACAGTAGAATGTAATGCAGTTCCAACAGCTATTACACTTTTAGCAACTGATACTTGTGATGCAAACGTTGTAGTAACTTTTAACGAAGTGAAAACAGATGGTTCTTGTGCAAACAATTACCAATTAGTTAGAACTTGGACAGCAACTGATGTTTGTGGAAACACGACTTCAGTATCACAAACAATTACAGTTCAAGATACACAAGCGCCAACATTTACTTCAACTGCTCCAGCCAATGTAACAGTAGAATGTAATGCAGTTCCAACAGCTATTACTCTTTTAGCAACTGATACTTGTGATGCAAATGTGGTAGTAACTTTTAACGAAGTAAAAACAGATGGTTCTTGTGCAAACAATTACCAATTAGTTAGAACTTGGACAGCGACTGATGTGTGTGGAAACACAACTTCAGTATCACAAACAATAAATGTTCAAGATACGCAAGCGCCAATATTTACTTCAACTGCTCCGGCTAACGTAACAGTAGAATGTAATGCGGTTCCGACAGTTACTACTCTACTTGCTACAGATAATTGTAGTGATGCAATTGTAACTTTTAACGAAGTAAAAACGGATGGTTCTTGTGCAAACAATTATAAATTAGTTAGAACTTGGACGGCAACTGATCTTTGTGGAAACACGACTTCAGTATCACAAACAATTACAGTTCAAGATACGCAAGCGCCAATATTTACTACGACTGCTCCGGCTGACGTAACAGTAGAATGTAATGCAGTTCCAACAGCTATTACACTTTTAGCAACTGATACTTGTGATGCAAACGTGGTAGTAGCTTTTAACGAAGTAAAAACGGATGGTTCTTGCGCAAACAATTATAAATTAGTTAGAACTTGGACAGCTACTGATGTTTGTGGAAACACGACTTCAGTATCACAAACAATAACGGTTCAAGACACGCAAGCGCCAACATTTACTTCAACTGCTCCGGCTGACGTAACAGTAGAATGTAATGCAGTTCCAACAGCTATTACTCTTTTAGCAACTGATACTTGTGATTCAAACGTGGTAGTAACTTTTAACGAAGTAAAAACAGATGGTTCTTGTGCAAACAATTACCAATTAGTTAGAACTTGGAAAGCTACTGATGCTTGTGGAAACACGACTTCGGTATCACAAACAATTACAGTTCAAGATACGCAAGCGCCAATATTTACTACGACTGCTCCGGCTGACGTAACAGTAGAATGTAATTCAGTTCCAACAGCTATTACACTTTTAGCAACTGATACTTGTGATGCAAACGTGGTAGTAACTTTTAACGAAGTAAAAACGGATGGTTCTTGTGCAAACAATTACCAATTAGCTAGAACGTGGACAGCGACTGATCTTTGTGGAAACACGACTTCAGTATCACAAACTATAACAGTTCAAGATACGCAAGCGCCAACATTTACTTCAACTGCGCCGGCTGACGTAACAGTAGAATGTAATGCAGTTCCAACAGCTATTAAACTTTTAGCAACTGATACTTGTGATGCAAATGTGGTAGTAACTTTTAACGAAGTGAAAACAGACGGTTCTTGTGCAAACAATTATCAATTAGTTAGAACTTGGACAGCAACGGATGTATGTGGAAACACGACTTCAGTATCACAAACAATTACAGTTCAAGATACGCAAGCGCCAATATTTACTACGACTGCTCCGGCTGACGTAACAGTAGAATGTAATGCAGTTCCAGTAGCAGTTACACTTTTAGCAACTGACACCTGTGATGCAAATGTGGTAGTAACTTTTAACGAAGTGAAAACGGATGGTTCTTGTGCAAACAATTACCAATTAGTTAGAACTTGGACAGCAACTGATGTGTGTGGAAACACGACTTCAGTATCACAAACAAGAACAGTTCAAGATACGCAAGCGCCAACATTTACTTCAACTGCTCCGGCTGACGTAACAGTAGAATGTAATGCAGTTCCAACAGCTATTAAACTTTTAGCAACTGATACTTGTGATGCAAATGTGGTAGTAACTTTTAACGAAGTGAAAACAGATGGTTCTTGTGCAAACAACTATAAATTAGTTAGAACTTGGACAGCTACCGATGCTTGTGGAAACACGACTTCAGTATCACAAACAATAAATGTTCAAGATACGCAAGCGCCAATATTTACTTCAACTGCTCCGGCTGACTTAACAGTAGAATGTAATGCCGTTCCAACAGCTATTACTCTTTTAGCAACTGATACTTGTGATGCAAATGCTGTAGTAACTTTTAACGAAGTGAAAACGGATGGTTCTTGTGTAAACAATTACCAATTAGTTAGAACTTGGACAGCTACCGATGCTTGTGGAAACAAGACTTCAGTATCACAAACGATAACAGTTCAAGATACGCAAACGCCAATATTTACTACGACTGTGCCAGCTAACGTAACAGTAGAATGTAATGCGGTTCCAACAGCTATTACACTTTTAGCAACTGACACTTGTGATGCAAACGCGGTAGTAACTTTTAACGAAGTGAAAATAGATGGTTCTTGTACAAACAACTACCAATTAGTTAGAACTTGGACAGCAACGGATGTATGTGGAAACACAACTTCAGTATCGCAAACAATAAATGTTCAAGATACGCAAGCGCCAACATTTACTTCAACTGCTCCAGCTGACGTAACAGTAGAATGTAATGCAGTTCCAGCAGTTATTACACTTTTAGCAACGGATACTTGTGATGCAAACGTGGTAGTAACTTTTAACGAAGTGAAAACAGACGGTTCTTGTGCAAACAATTATAAATTAGTTAGAACTTGGACGGCGACTGATGTTTGTGGAAACACGACTTCAGTATCACAAACGATAACAGTTCAAGATACGCAAGCGCCAATATTTACTACGACTGTGCCAGCTAATGTAACAGTAGAATGTAATGCAGTTCCAACAGCTATTACTCTTTTAGCAACTGATACTTGTGATGCGAATGTTGTAGTAACTTTTAACGAAGTGAAAACGGATGGTTCTTGTGCAAACAACTACCAATTAGTTAGAACTTGGACAGCTACTGATGTGTGTGGAAACACGACTTCAGTATCACAAACAATAACAATTCAAGATACTCAAGCGCCAACATTTACTTCAACTGCTCCGGCTGACGTAACAGTAGAATGTAAAGCAGTTCCGACAGTTGCTACTCTACTTGCTACAGATAATTGTAGTGATGCAATTGTAACTTTTAACGAAGTGAAAACGGATGGTTCTTGTGCAAACAATTACCAATTAGTTAGAACTTGGACGGCGACTGATCTTTGTGGAAACAGGACTTCAGTATCACAAACAATAAATGTTCAAGATACGCAAGCGCCAACATTTACTTCAACTGCTCCAGCTGACGTAACAGTAGAATGTAATGCGGTTCCAACAGCAGTTACACTTTTAGCAACTGACACCTGTGATGCAAACGTGGTAGTAACTTTTAACGAAGTGAAAACAGACGGTTCTTGTGCAAACAATTACCAATTAGTTAGAACTTGGACAGCAACTGATGTTTGTGGAAACACGACTTCAGTATTACAAACAATAAATGTTCAAGATACGCAAGCGCCAACATTTACTTCAACTGCTCCGGCTGACGTAACAGTAGAATGTAATGCGGTTCCAACAGCAGTTACACTTTTAGCAACTGATACTTGTGATGCAAATGTGGTAGTAACTTTTAACGAAGTAAAAACAGACGGTTCTTGTGCAAACAACTACCAATTAGTTAGAACTTGGACAGCTACTGATGTTTGTGGAAACACGACTTCAATATCACAAACAATAAATGTTCAAGACACGCAAGCGCCAACGTTTACTACTACAGCTCCGGCTGACGTAACAGTAGAATGTAATGCAGTTCCAACAGCTATTACACTTTTAGCAACTGATACTTGTGATGCAAACGTGGTAGTAAGTTTTAACGAAGTAAAAACGGATGGTTCTTGTGCAAACAACTACCAATTAGTTAGAACTTGGACAGCAACGGATGTTTGTGGAAACACGACTTCAGTATCGCAAACAATTTCAGTTCAAGATACGCAAGCGCCAATATTTACTTCAACTGCTCCGACTGACCTAACAGTAGAATGTAATGCCGTTCCAACAGCAGTTACACTTTTAGCAACTGATACTTGTGATGCAAATGTTGTAGTGACTTTTAACGAAGTGAAAACAGATGGTTCTTGTGCAAACAGCTACCAATTAGTTAGAACTTGGACTGCGACTGATCTTTGTGGAAACACGACTTCAGTATCACAAACAATAACAGTTCAAGATACGCAAGCACCAACATTTACTTCTACTGCTCCGGCTGACGTAACAGTAGAATGTAAAGCAGTTCCGACAGTTGCTTCTCTACTTGCTACAGATAATTGTAGTGATGCAATTGTAACTTTTAACGAAGTGAAAACAGACGGTTCTTGTGCAAACAACTACCAATTAGTTAGAACTTGGACAGCTACTGATGTTTGTGGAAACACGACTTCAGTATCACAAACAATAAATGTTCAAGATACGCAAGCGCCAACATTTACTTCAACTGCTCCGGCTGACGTAACAGTAGAATGTAATGCAGTTCCAACAGCTATTACTCTTTTAGCAATTGATACTTGTGATGCAAACGTGGTAGTAACTTTTAACGAAGTGAAAACAGACGGTTCTTGTGCAAACAATTACCAATTAGTTAGAACTTGGACGGCAACGGATGTGTGTGGAAACACGACTTCAGTATCACAAACAATAAATGCTCAAGATACGAAAGCGCCAACATTTACTTCAACTGCTCCGGCTGACGTAACGGTAGAATGTAATTCAGTGCCAACAGCTATTACTCTTTTAGCAACTGATACTTGTGATGCAAACGTGGTAGTAACTTTTAACGAAGTGAAAACAAATGGTTCTTGTGCAAACAACTACCAATTAGTTAGAACTTGGACAGCTACTGATGTTTGTGGAAACACGACTTCAATATCACAAACAATAAATGTTCAAGACACGCAAGCGCCAACGTTTACTACTACAGCTCCGGCTGACGTAACGGTAGAATGTAATTCAGTTCCAACAGCAGTTACACTTTTAGCAACTGATACTTGTGATGCAAACGTGGTAGTAAGTTTTAACGAAGTAAAAACGGATGGTTCTTGTGCAAACAACTACCAATTAGTTAGAACTTGGACAGCAACGGATGTTTGTGGAAACACGACTTCAGTATCGCAAACAATTTCAGTTCAAGATACGCAAGCGCCAATATTTACTTCAACTGCTCCGGCTGACGTAACAGTAGAATGTAATGCAGTTCCAACAGCTATTACTCTTTTAGCAATTGATACTTGTGATGCAACTGTGGTAGTAACTTTTAACGAAGTGAAAACAGATGGTTCTTGTGCAAACAATTATAAATTAGTAAGAACTTGGACGGCAACTGATGTGTGTGGAAACACGACTTCAATATCACAAACAATAAATGTTCAAGATACGCAAGCGCCAATAATAACAGTACAAGCTGCAGATGCTTTAGTTGAGTGCGATGGACAAGGAAATACCGAAGCTTTAAACGCATGGTTAGCTTCTAATGCGGGTGCAATTGCCAATGACATTTGCTCTTCAGTAACATGGAGTAATAACTTTAATACAGTAACAGATACTTGTGGCGCAACGGGAACTGCAGCTGTAACATTTACAGCAACTGATGATTGTGGAAATACTTCTACTTCTGACGCGACATTTACAATTATTGATACAACAGCACCAGTTTTTTCAAGTGATTTACCTGCAAACGTAAGTGTATCTTGTGATAATCTTCCGACAGTACAAACAGTAACAGCAATTGATAATTGTGATACTAATGTGCTTGTTACACTAGTTGAGACCTTAGATTATGAAGGATCTAATTGTGCTGGTTCTTACAACATTATAAGAACATGGACTGCAACTGACGCTTGTAACAATAATGTAAGTCACACTCAAGTTATCACTGTTTCAGATACTACACCTCCTACAATTCTAACACCATTAGAAGCTGTAATTGATGTAATCTGTTCGGAAATTCCACCAGTTCCAACACCCGAGTTTACAGATAATTGTTCAGGAATATTAGACGTAGTTTACACAGAAACCGTTACTACAATTTCTATATACGATTATACAATAACACACCAGTGGCTTGTATCTGATAATTGTGGAAATGAAGCTACTTTTTCTCAAGTATTGAATGTTATTATAGACAAGCCGTTTGATTCAATTAATTACGCTATTTGTACTGAGGACGAAGCTTTAGATTTATTCTCAGTAATAGGTGCTTCGGTTCCTACAAATGGAGTTTGGACGGAGACGACAAGTTCAGGAGGTTTAACGGGAAGTATATTTAATCCTTTAAATGTATCACTAGGATACTACACCTTTCAATATGTTGTTACTCAAGAAAATAACGACTGTCCGATGATATTCGAAATTTATCTAAATGTAAATGATGATTGTGTGGTATTAGCAGCTTGTGATATTACTGTTTATAATGCAGTTTCTCCTAATGATGATGGATCAAATGACCTGTTCTTTATTGATGGATTAGAATGTTATCCAAAAAACAATGTGGAGATCTATAACAGATGGGGAGTACTTGTTTATGATCAAAGTGGTTATGATAATCTCACGAAATCATTTAAAGGAAAATCAGAAGGTAGAAGTACTTTTAACAAAAACGAACTTTTACCAGACGGAACCTATTTCTACATCTTGAAATATACAGATGCAGAAAATAACAATCATAATAAATCTGGGTACCTGTACCTTAATCGTTAATAAATTATGGCAATTAAAAATATGAACAATATGAAAACATATATCACTATAATTTGTACACTTATTTTACATGGTTTGAGTTATTCACAACAGGATTCTCAATATACCCAGTATATGTACAACACCGCAAATGTCAATCCGGCATATGCGGGTTCGCGAGGAACTTTAAGTGCTTTCCTTTTGCACCGTAGTCAATGGGTGGGATTAGATGGAGCTCCAGTAACTAATAACTTTAGTATAAGTTCACCTTTAGGCGATTCAGATTTTGGGATGGGATTATCATTTACGAATGATAAAATAGGACCAACATCTGAAAATCAAATTTCTGCAGACTTAGCCTATTTTATTCAAGTTTCTGAAAATTACAAACTGTCTGTAGGATTAAAAGGAACCGCTAATTTATTTAATTTAGACGTAAATAAATTGACTATATATGATCCTTTTGATCCTCAATTTCAAAATGTTGACACTAAATTTTCTCCAAATATTGGTGCTGGTATGTATCTATTTTCTGAAAAAGGATATCTAGGAATATCTGTTCCTAACTTTTTTGAAAGCTATAGATATAATGACAATGATGTAAAGATTAATAAAGAAAAAATGCACTTTTATTTTATAGGAGGATATGCTTTTGATATAAATGAAAATTTAAAATTCAAACCAGCCTTGTTAGCAAAAGTTGTAGAAGGTGCGCCATTGCAAGCAGATGTAACTGCTAATTTCTTATTCTTTGATAAACTAACATTAGGAGCAGCCTACAGATGGGATGCTGCTCTTAGTGGATTAGCTGGTTTCCAAATTTCCGACTCATGGTTTATTGGCTATGGATACGATATGGAAACAACTAAATTAGCACGATATAATTCAGGTTCGCACGAAATATTTCTTCGTTATGAACTTTTTAGTAAAACACGAGTTTCTGCACCAAGATTCTTCTAAAAGATATAATTATGAAAACAAAACACATTTTTATTATCCTTATAGGTATGACCTTTTCAGCTTTTGGCCAATCGTCAAAATTAAAAACAGCTGATAAAAAATATGAACGCTATTCATATATTGATGCAATAGAAATTTATGAAAAAGTAGCTGAGAAAGGTTATAAGTCAGTGGATCTGTATCAAAAACTAGGAAATTCTTACTATTTCAGCGGTGATTTAGATAAAGCTGCAAAAGCTTATGAAGAATTATTTGCACTTAATCAAGAAGTAGATTCTGAATATTATTTTAGATATGCGCAAACCTTGAAGTCGCAAGAAAAATATGAAAAGGCGGATCAATATATGGTGATGTTTAATCAGAAGACGACAGACTCAAGAGGTAAGTTATATGCTGAAAACAAAAATTATATAAAAGATATCAATGCTGTTTCAGGTAAATATACGGTTGAAAATACAGCTATTAATTCTGAATTTTATGATTATGGTCCTTCCTTCTTTGGTAAAAAATTAGTTTTCACTTCATCTAGAAGTGAAGGCAATACACATGCTAAAATTCACGATTGGACTAAGCAAAACTTTACCGACTTATTTGTAACCACAATTGACAATGAAGGAAAACTTTCTGGAGTAGAAAACTTCTCAAGTGAGATCAATACCAAGTTTAATGAGTCCTCTCCTATTTTTACAAAAGATGGTAAAACAATGTATTTCACTAGGAACAATTACAACAACGGTAAAAAAAGAAAAAGTGAGGACAAATTAACTATTTTAGAAAAAATTTATAAGGCTGATTTAGTAGACGGTAAGTGGTCAAACGTTACTGAACTGCCCTTTTGTAGTGACAACTATGCAACAGCACATCCTGCTTTAAGCCCAGACGAGAAAACAATGTATTTTGCATCTGATATGCCAGGCACTTATGGCTTGTCTGATTTATACAAGGTGTCAGTTGCTGCTGACGGAACTTTTGGAACACCAGAAAATTTAGGTCCAGCAATAAATACTGAAGGGCGTGAAACGTTTCCGTTTGTGGATGAGCATAATAATTTATTCTTTGCTTCTAATGGACATCCAGGTTTAGGAGGTTTAGATATTTTTGAGGCTAAAAATGTAAATAATCAATTTCAAAATCCAGAAAACGTCGGGAAACCTATTAACAGTTCAAAAGATGATTTCGGTTATATCTATAAAGACAAACTAGGTTTTTTCTCTTCTAACAGAGAAGGAGACGCGGGATTTGATGACATTTACACGTTTAAAATTTGTACTCATAAATTGTCTGGCTTAATTACAGATATAGTTACTAAAACGATTTTACCAAATTCAAAGGTTATTTTATTTGATGAAAACATGAAAAAAGTAAGTGAAACAACTTCTTCAGACAAAGGTTTATATGAATTTGACATCAATTGTGAAAAAGAATACTATGTAAGAGCTTCTAAAGAAGAATATGAAACAGCTGAAAAATCTTTTGCACCTGTGGAAGTTAAAGGAGAATCTACGCTAAATATTGAACTTAAGCGTAACATTATTCCTATTGAAGAAGGAACAGATTTAGCAAAAGCGCTAGATATAAGCATCATTTACTTTAATTTAGACAAATCCAACATTAGACCTGATGCAGCAGAAGAATTAGAGAAAATTATTGTAGTTCTGAAACAATACCCAACAATGGTAATTGATATTAGATCGCATACAGACAGTCGTCAAACGCATAAATACAATGAGTCACTTTCGGATCGAAGAGCAAAATCTACTCTAGAATTCATGGTTAAAAATGGAATCGACAGAAAAAGATTAAGTGCGAAAGGTTATGGCGAAACGCAATTAATTAATGATTGTTCTGATGGAGTTCCTTGTAGTGAAGCAGAGCACCAAAAAAATAGACGAAGTGAATTTATTATAATTAAAATGTAAGTAGTACTACTCAACATAAAAAAAGCAGCTAAATCCCAGTGAGATAGCTGCTTTTTTACTATTAATCAAACTTTAAACTATTTTTTAATAAACATATTCGTATAATATTTTCTTCCTGCATCGTCCGTTTTAATCGATGCACCAAAGTGACTATAATCACCTTCTAAATTTGCTTTATGACTTGGGCTTGTAGTCCAAGCACTAACTGTAGCTTTTGAAGTATTAAAACCATAAGCCACGTTCTCTCCCACTCTAACAGCGCATAAAACTTGTTTTAAATTCGATTTTCTTTCGCTGAATCCATCATGATTTGCATTTTTAACAGCGATCATATAATCGTTGTGCTGACTTGAAACATGAGAAATATGTTCGATAATCTGAAGTGGAATTAAACCAACAGAAACACGATAAGAATTCACTTCATCTAATAATTCTAATTCATTTACTGCATGTGTATAACTCTTAGCCGTTTCAATAGGATTTGAATTAGAAACATTATCAGAATCTGAAGAACAAGATGTTAGAGAGATAAATGTTAACGCTACGATGGTGATAATAATTTTTTTCATGATTATCTAGTTTTAGATACGTTAATCGGTCAAAAAATCCGATGAAGTGTATTAATTACTAGACAAATGTATAAAACTATCGACCATCTGCAAATAAAATCGATGAACCGCAACAAACTTTAACATATAGTTGGTGATAAGTCATAATAACTGCTAATTTACTTACAGAAAATAAAAAATCCCAACTATAACTAGTTGGGATTCAGGGTGAAAAATATTTTTTAACACTAAGGAGACAGACGATCTATTTTCCATTCGTAATTTTCTTGCAACTTGTACCTTATTCTATCGTGCAAACGATTTGGACGACCTTGCCAAAATTCAACTTCAACAGGACGTACTAAAAATCCACCCCAGTGAGCAGGTCTCAGAATTTCTTTTCCTTCAAAATCTGTTTTTAATTGCTTTAAATTATTTTCTAAGAAAGTTCGGTCTGGGATTATTTCACTTTGTGGTGAAACAATAGCACCGAGTTTACTTCCGTCAGGTCGTGAAGCAAAATAATTGTCGGAAATAATATCCGTTGTTTTTTCAGCAATACCTTTTATAATAATTTGGCGTTCTACCGTTGGCCAAAAAAACGACAAACAAACCTTTGGATTATTTAAGATCGCTTTTCCCTTTTCAGAATTATAATTGGTATAAAAAACAAAACCATCTTCATTAAACTTTTTTAGCAGTACAACTCTAGCTTTTGGAAAACCATCTAGTCCAATTGTATTTACCGTCATGGCATTCACTTCTTCCGCCGCGTTTAATTCTTCTGCTTCATAAAACCATCGGTGAAATAAATTTATTGGATCTTCAGGAATACTATTTTCCAATAATTCACTTTTCTCGTATGACTTTCTATAATTACTTAAATCTTTCATATTGATAAGCTGTTTATAAAGCAAAGTTACAACTCCAAAGCAGAAATACATCAAAACAAAATTTAAAATTAAACCTTTTTGAATATCTTTAGTCTTAAGTAAATAACCTAATTGTTTTGCAAGACGAAAAAGCTTTTATTTTAGAACTATTAAATCCTACTACGCAGAATGAAGCGTTTAGGAAACTCTTGCAATTGTATCAAAAACCATTGTATAATCACGTTAGAGGAATGGTTTTAAATCATGATGATGCTGATGACGTGCTTCAAAATACTTTTGTTAAAATTTTTGGGAATCTAAAAAATTTTAAAGGCGATAGTAAATTGTTTTCTTGGATGTATCGAATTGCCACAAATGAAGCCATTACTTTTATGCAACAAAGAGCTAAAAAGCAAGGGATTTCGAATGAAGAGGTGCAACAAAATGCAATTAACAGTTTAGAAAGTGATGTGTATTTTGATGGCAATGAAATCCAACTCAAACTACAAAAGGCAATTGCCATTTTACCTGAAAAACAGCAATTAGTATTTAAAATGAAATACTTTCAAGAATTAAAATATGAAGAAATGTCTGAAATTTTAGAAACTTCTGTTGGTGCTCTGAAAGCAAGTTATCACCTTGCAGTTAAGAAAGTTGAACATTTTTTAAAAACAAATTAAACCTTTACGAATTTTAATTGTCTAATGAATATGAAACCATTTGATATAGAACATAACGAAAAAGTAGCAACTGGATTTAAAATTCCAGAAAATTATTTTGAACAATTTGAAGCTAAAATGATGGCGCAACTTCCAGTTGAAAAAGAAGTCAAAGTAATTTCTATTTTCCACAAAAAACAACTTTGGATGAGCAGCATCGCAGCCTTGGTTTTGCTAGCAATCGCCATTCCTGTTTACTTTAATATGGCAAATGAAACTAAGTTAGACGCTTCTACAATTGAAAATTACTTAGCGAAACAACATACAATTACGAACAATGAACTGATTAATCATTTAACAGATGATGATATTAAAGAATTAGAAACATCGCTCGGAGTTACAGTTGCAAACACAGATGGAATTGAATCTTATTTATCAGAAACGCAAAACTTAGATTATATTTTAAACGAATAATATTATGATAAGAAAATTTATACTACCGATTTTATTTCTTCTTGTTACCACTATTTCTTTAGCGCAAGGACATAAAGAAAAGCAGGAGAAGATTAAAGCGCTAAAAGTAGCTTACATCACAGAACAATTAGAATTGACTGCAGATGAAGCCCAAAAATTTTGGCCAATTTACAACGACCTACAAGAGAAACAATTTGACTTACGTCACGAAAAAATGCGAGCCATTTTAAATAAATTAGAAGCTGGAAGCATCGAGAAGTTATCTGATAAAGAAGCTTCTAGTTTATTAACTCAAATGGAAAATATTGAAGAGAATTTATTCGCGCTTCAAAAGAAATATACTAAAGACTTACAAGGAATTATGAGTGACAAAAAAATAATGAAACTTAAAAAGGCGGAAGTTGATTTTAACAGACATTTATTGAAACAAATGCGCGAAAAACACAAAAATTAATATAAGAAGGTTACTAATTGCCAATTGGAATATGTTTTAGAATCTGAAACTAATTCCAATTGGCAATTACTATTTTACTTAATTTCAAATTTTACTACTTTATTTTTTCCTGTTGCATAAAACGTTTTTTCGGAAGCAAATCTAAACGTAAAGAAGGCTTTATCGTCTGAAAATTTAATCCAATTCTTTCCGAAATCTTCCGAATAAAACATCCCTGTTCCTCCCACTGAAATTAATTTTCTTCCATTACTATTTGGAACAAACTGAACACAGGAAGCATAACCAAACGCTTCATTTTCTGCTATTAAATCCCAAGTTTTTCCACCATTTGTCGTAATTGCTTTATTGCCAAAATTTTGTTCTTGTTTGACGTAATTTCCACCAGCGATAATTCCCGTTTTGGTATCGTAAAAATCCGCAGTGAAGATTCCAGTCATTTCTTCGCCTTGAATTATTGGCGTGTTGTAAACATTCCAAGTTTTTCCAAAATTATTCGAAACAAAAACACGCGATTTTTTGCCACCTGAAACCATAAAAATGCTTTTACCTTTTACAATTAAATTCGTATTACTGGTTGCAAAACCTCCTTCTCCTTCTTCCACTTTTGGCAAATTATCACAAGAAACTTTTTGCCAGGAATTTCCGCCATCAGCTGTTCTGATAAAAGACAAACAATTCCCAATTGGATCACCCATTGCAAAACCATTCAAATCATTAGCAAATTGCATACTGTCGTAAAAAACTTTTTCGTCTTCTTCTTTATAAACTATGGTTTCTTGTTTGCTTTTTTTATCAATCTTCAACAATACTGCAGGATTTCCAACTGTTAAAATAAAAACCGATTCTTTTGTCATTGCGATACTTCGGAATTCAGTTGAATTTGCTACAAGTCTAATTGTTTTCAAAATTAAAGTATCTTTTTTCTTATCGTAATAACCAAATCTTCCTTGATCCATTCCCAACCAAATATAATCCTGATCCACTAAAATGGCTCTGCAACTCATTTTTTGACTTGAAAGGATTTCGCTTTGGAACTTTGGGCCCACCCAACTATTTTGTTTTGTAGCACATCCAAAGCAACAAATTAGTACTAAAAAGAAATAATTTTTCATAAGTATAAATTATTTTTCAAATATAAAGATTTCAATCGAATAAAATAAAAAATACAAATCATTAATATTCAAATACTTGCCGTTAAATTTAAAAATTGGCACAGAAATTGGATAATCAAAATCAAGAAAAATGTGTTTAACCTTAATACGGAAATTATGAGAACGAAAATACTGACTTTGAGCGCAATTACTATGTTATCGATAACGTCGCTAGTAGCTCAAGATAAAACCACAGTTAGAGCAAAAAGTGCTGACATTAGTGATAACTTAGATTTGAGAGCCATTGCAACAGTATTTGGTGACGCATCTAATTTAGAAGATTTTGAAAACAGAATAAACGATCCAAAAGCTCAAATTTCAAATTTAGATTTGAATAATGACAATTACGTAGATTATTTACGTGTAATTGAATCTGTTGAAGGAAATGCGCATTTAGTGATTGTTCAAGCGGTTTTAGAAAAAGATGTTTACCAAGATGTTGCCACCATTGAAGTGCAAAAAGACCGAAATAATAAAGTGCAAGTACAAGTTGTGGGTGATGTTTATATGTATGGTGAAAATTATATTTACGAACCAGTTTATGTGCACAATCCGGTAATTTATACTACGTTTTGGGTAACCAATTATCGTCCGTATTATTCTTCTTGGCATTGGAATTATTATCCAAGTTATTACACGTATTGGGCTCCATACCCAATTTACAGATATAGAAATAACGTTCACATTCATATTAACTACGGTCACTCCTATCATTACGTAACCAATAGAAGATGCCAGGTTGCATACTCTTCTTATTATGGAAGGAGAGGGAATGGTTATGAAACAAGATACCCGAATCGTTCATTTTCGCACCGAAATGCAGGTTATGCAAACCGTCAAGAATTAGATAATAATAGAAGAGTAAATTCGCCAAGAGGAAGAAATGAAATGGCTGGAACTAATTCTAGAAACAGCGATTCAAATGGAACCAGAGGAAATAGAGAAGCTAATTCTTCACCAAGAACTAGAGAAGCGAATGGTTCTAGAGATGCAAATACGACACCAAGAACTAGAGAAGCAAATGTAACTAGAGATGCGAATACAAATCCACGAACTAGAACAGCGGAAGTTTCTTCAACAAGAAATGAATCTACTCCTAGAGCAAATTCGACAAGAACGGAAACAAATTCACCTAGACAAAGAGAAGCAAATGTAGCAACAAGAACAAATACTCCAAGAAATTCACCAAGAGCAGAAAGCCCAAGAAGTTCTTCGGAACCAAGAGCATCTGCACCACGAGCTGAAAATCAAAGAAGTTCTTCTCCAACGCGATCAAGTGCGCCAAGTGCTGGAAACCAGAGAAGCTCTTCGCAATCTAGTCCTAAAATGAGTTCACCTAGAGGTGATTCAGGTCAACGAAATAGTTCACAGAGAAGTGATTCGGGCTCAAGAAGTTCAGGTTCTCGAACCACTGGAAGAGGATAAATCATAAAGCTGCCAAATAAGGCAGCTTTTTTTATTTAAATTCGTATCTTTGCAAGCTGATTTAAAATATAAAATGAGATTACATAGAAATTTAGTGTTCACAACGATTGATTCCCTAATGGCGATTTTCAATGACGGTGAATATGCTGATAAAGTGGTTGCTAGAGCTTTAAAAAAAGACAAACGTTGGGGAAGTACGGATAGAAAATTCGTTGCAGAAACAATTTATGAAATTGTTCGATGGAAACGTCTATACGTGGAAATTGCAGAAGTAAGAGAACCATTTGATAGAGATAAAATTTGGAGAATATTCGCAGTTTGGGCTGTATTAAGAGGATATACCCTACCCGATTGGAAATATTTCGAAGAAACACCTGTGAGAAGAATCAAAGGTAAATTTGACGAATTAACAAAAACTAGAAAATTCAAAGAGTCTATTCCAGACTGGATGGACGAATTAGGTGTTAAGGAATTGGGTGAAGAAATTTGGACCAAAGAATTAGCGGCTCAAAACCAACAAGCGAAAGTAATTCTAAGAGTAAATCGTTTAAAAACGACGAAAGAAAAACTTAGAGCGATGTTGATGGATTTAAACATAGTAACGGAGTTTAACAAAGAATATCCAGATGCTTTAATCTTAACGGAGAGAGCGAATGTGTTTTTAACAGATGCATTTAGAGACGGTTTATTTGAAGTTCAAGATGCTTCCTCTCAACTAGTTGCTTATTTCTTGGATGTAAAGCCAGGAATGAAAGTTGTAGACACTTGTGCTGGTGCTGGTGGAAAAACGTTGCATTTGGCTTCTTTAATGGAAAACAAAGGGCAAATTATTGCAATGGATTTATATGAAAGTAAATTAAAGCAATTAAAAATTCGTGCTAAACGAAATGGTGCATTTAATATTGAACCAAGAGTTATTGAAGGCACAAAAACAATAAAAAAATTACACGAAAAAGCGGATAGAGTATTAATTGATGCGCCTTGTAGTGGTTTAGGAGTTTTGAAAAGAAACCCTGATAGCAAATGGAAATTGCAACCTGAATTCATTGAAAACATCAAGAAAATTCAAGCGGAAGTATTAGAAAATTATTCAAAAATCGTAAAACCAGGCGGTAAATTAGTTTATGCTACTTGTTCTGTTTTACCTTCAGAGAATCAAGAGCAAATTGAGCATTTCTTAACTACAGAAATTGGAAAAGAATTTACTTTTGTTCAAGATAGAAAGGTTTTAGCGCACGAAAGTGGTTTTGACGGTTTTTACATGGCATTATTAGAACGAAAAAATAAATAGCATGAAGAAAAACTTTACCTTATTATTGGTTTTAACTTCATTCCTCGCATTAGCGCAACCAGCCGGATATTATAATGCAGCAACAGGAACAGGTTATGCATTAAAAACGCAGCTAAAAAAAATAATTGATGACGTAAATGATGGATTATCTCCTGAATTTTTACATATTGATAGAGGTTATGGTTCTGGGACTAATACTAATAATAATGGTTTATGGACTGCTTATAAAACCACTGATAGAGATTTAGGTATTGGTTATGAAAATGACAATACAATAGTAGATATGTATTCTGAAAATCCGAATGCTACCGATCCTTATAATTATAATTACAATACAGCTTCTTCCGGAAATAATGGACAATGTGGTACCTATAGTGGTGAAGGTGACTGCTACAATAGAGAACATTTAGTGCCACAAGCTTATTTTAGTCATTATCAAATTGATCCAATGAAAAATGATCCCAATTTTGTTTTTCCAACTGATGGTAAAGTAAATTCTATAAGAGATAATTATCCATTCGGTCCAGTTTCTGTAGCAAATTACACTTCAGGTAACGGTTCAAAAAGAGGTTCAAACGTTAACTCTGGATATTCCGCAGGCTACAACAATACTGTATTTGAACCTATTGATGAATTTAAGGGGGATATAGCTAGATCTGTTTTGTATTTTGCTACGCGTTATGAAGATTTATTAGGTAACTTTTATACAGGAACAAACGTTAGGTCAAAAGATATGTTTGATGGTTCTTCTGATAAAGTCTTTTCAAACACCTTTTTGAATATTTTAATAACTTGGCATTTACAAGATCCTGTTAGCACAAAAGAAATAATCAGAAACAATGCTATTTATGCTTTTCAATCTAATAGAAATCCATATATTGACCATCCTGAATATGTTTGCCAAATATGGTCTGCAACTTGTGCTAATTTATCATCTGATAGTTTTGCTTTGGACAACAATATAACTATTTATCCAAACCCAGCGCTGAACAATGAAGTTTATGTAACAGCTACGACAGAATTAAAAACAATAGTTTTGTACAACGTTAATGGACAAATCATACAAGAGATTAAAAACCCTTCTAAAGTTGAAAATAACACGTATAAAGTATCTAATTTACCTAAAGGATTTTACTTAATGCAATTAGGAACAGAAAATGCTTCAACTACTAAGAAGTTGATTGTAAACTAAACATTTAGAAGTTATAAAGTAGAAAAGCATCACGTTAAGTGATGCTTTTTTTATTGAATAAAAAGAGTGCTAGGAGAAAATCTTATTTCTCTTTTTCTATTAACTACAATTAATGACAATCTGCTTCGGGTTGCACAAATAAGCTTGTATTGCTTGGTGAAATATAAGGAATGTCTAATCCTAAACCTCTAATAATAAATAACATTCCGATTAGTACTGCAATTACTGGAATTGCTTTTTGAATCTTTCCTCTTAAGGAAAATGACATCACATCTGAAACATAAACCACTGCTGTTAACATTGGAATTGTTCCTATTCCGAATAGAATCATATAAAGAACACCTAATGATACACTTTGCATGGCTGTAGCACCAAAAATAGCCACATAAACCATTCCGCAAGGAAGAAACCCATTTAACAAACCGATGGTAAATAATGACTTATAACTTTTCTTCTTGAATTGCTGCCCCAGACTCGACTTTACTTTCATAATAATCTTGTAAACAGGTTTCGAGAAATTATATTTAGCAAATACTTTTTCAGGAACTAGCGCCACGACTATCATCAAAATCCCTACGACTATTGACAATTGCTGTTGCATTCCGGCTAAGTAAAAGCTTTTCCCTAATAATCCAAAAATCAGACCTAAACTACCGTACGCAACCAATTTACCAATATGATAAGTTATAATTTGAGTTACTTTTTTGGCTTGATTATTTCTATCGACAGGTAACATCATAGCAATGGGTCCGCACATTCCTACGCAGTGAAAGCTACTAATTAAACCAAAGATAAAAGCTGAATAAAGCATAAGAATTAAATTTCAAAAATAAAATTGTATTTTCTAAATAAATCTAAAAACAAGAGGTAAAAATATTGCTATAAAATGTATAGTGCATAGTAAACCTTCGATTCAATATACACTATACAAAACTACTTTATAACTTACTAAAAATAAACAGTTTCTTTATTTAAGTAGTCTTTTCCATCATATTTCCAATCTACAGAAACATCCCAAATACCACCTGTCAAACTACTCTCAGGTATCAGTAAATGAGTACTACTTAGCTCAATCTTAAATTCAAAATCTAATTTTTGACTTGAAGGCCTGTATAAAGATACTTTTCCTTCAATTTTTGAATAATCGAAATCCGCTGGAAATTCTACTTGAATTCCCTGATCATTCTTCTTTATTGTCACTTTTGTATTTAAAGCATTAGCATTATCTCTCTTTTCATTATCATAATTAACAGCACCTTCCGCTTTGTAATAATCTTTTGTTACTAACTCATTATCATACTTTGAATCTGTTTGTACTTTATAAACAAAGAATAAAATAAAAATCATAAACAAACCAAAAGCAATTACAATCCCTGTTCCCCAATTAATTTTCATATCTGTAAATTTTATTTAAAACGTTCGTGGACCCATAAAGTTGGTGGTAGCAGTTTCTATCAGCTTATCGCCGCTGTATACTTCAATCACGATCACCATCTTATCATCTTCTAAAAGTGCCTGATTAATTTCAACAAACATTGTTCCTTGAACCAATCCTTGCTCTTTAATTACAATAGCTTCTTTACCTACTAATATAATTTCACCTTTGGCATCTCTTAGTTTGAAATTAATATCCTTTAATTCTCTCACGGTTTTGTTCACAATTTTAAAAGTAAACACATTACTAATGTTATCACCTTTGTGCTCAAACATTTGACCTGGCATTCTTAAAACTGTTGCTTCCACATCATTACGTAAAAATAGCATCGAGATCAGAACACCTATTAATATAAGTAAAACCGCAATATACCCCTTCATTCGAAGTGTTAATTTAAATTTACGCTTGTTGACAATTTCATCTTCACTAGCATAACGAATTAACCCTTTTGGTAAACCGACTTTTTCCATAACGATATCGCATTCGTCAATACACGCCGTACAGTTTACACATTCTAACTGCGTACCATTACGAATATCAATTCCGGTAGGACAAACTACAACACATTGGTTACAATCGATACAATCTCCATAACCAGCGGCTTCTCTATCTTCTCCGTTTCTCCATTTTTTTCTACCATTCTCTCCTTCACCTCTTACGTGATCATAAGATACATTAATTGATTTATTATCTAGTAGTACACCTTGCATTCTTCCGTAAGGGCACGCAATTATACATACTTGTTCTCTAAACCAAGCAAAAACAAAATAGAAAATTCCGGTAAAAATTAATAAAGGAATTAGTGTACTTTTATTAGCTGCAGGTCCTTCAGTTACCAGTTTGAGTAGCTCATCACTACCAATTAAATATGCTAAGAAAACATTCGCGATGAAGAATGAAAAAATAAAAAAGATAGTCCATTTAATAGCTCTTTTTCTTATTTTTTCAGCATTCCATTTCTGTCTGTCCAAGCGCAATTGAGAACCTCTGTCACCATCAATCCAGTATTCAATTCTTCTAAAAACCATTTCCATAAAAATAGTTTGAGGACAAAACCATCCACAAAATATTCTTCCGAAAGCTACAGTAAATAATGTTAAACCCACTACTCCAACAATCATTGACATCACAAATAAATAAAAATCTTGTGGCCAAAAGGGAAGTCCGAAAATATTAAACCTACGTTCCATGATGTTAAACATCAAAAACTGATTTCCATTAATCTTAATAAAAGGAGCAACTATTAAAGCTACCAATAATATGTAACTAAGTATTTTTCTTTTCTCGTAATACGGGCCAGAAGGTTTTTTTGGAAAAACGTAATTTCTTTTTCCATCTTCAGAAATAGTAGAAATACTATCTCTAAAACTTTCGTCTGGCAAATTTTGATGATTAGACATAATTTATACTTTTTTTAAGTGCTTATATTTTAATTTAAAAAAGGTTTTGGGGTTCTCCCAAAACCTTTTTAGTTTTATTATTGCGTTGCCATTTAACAACGTAAAATAATTATTTATTCTGCCATAGGAGCCATTGCATCTGCTACAGGTGCATCAGCTGCGGGAGTGACTGCTTCATCAACCCAAATTTTCGCATCTGGTTCAGTTGGTTTTGGTTCTTTTGGATTAGAACCTTGCAATGAAAGTACATAACTAGCTAATTTTTGTAAATCAGTTGGTTTAATTTGGTCTTTCCAAGGAATCATTCCTTTACCAGGTCTCCCACCTTCCATCAAAGTGTTGAATACGTTTTTAACACCACCACCTAAAATCCAATATTCATCTGTTAAGTTAGGTCCAATTGCTCCTCCTCCATCTGGTCTGTGACAAGCAATACAGTTTGCATCATATATTTTTTTACCTTCAGCTAAAGCGCCAGCATCTGTTAATAAAACAACTTTATCCATATCCATTTGGTCTGGAGCTGTTTTTAAATAAGCTTCAACTTCTTTGTCTTTTTCAGCCATTTCAGTTAAAAACTCTTCGTCCTGCGTGTAATCACCAATTACATGGAAACGAACCATATAAACGATAGCAAAAATGATACCTGCCCAAAACAACCCAACCCACCATGGTGGTAAAACGTTGTCTAGCTCTTTAATACCGTCATAATCGTGCTCTAGCATTACGTCATTCTCTTCCTCTATATCTTTCGTACGAGTTAGTTTCTGAACTAAACCTTGATAAAATTTACTTTCGGTAAAAGGTACTGATTCAGCAACTGCCAATTGATTTTTCTGTTCTTCAGATAATAAATGGTATGTAACTTTATCCATGGCACTAACTACAACTTCAATTGCAATTAATAAAAATAGAAATATAGCTAAGAATAAAGAAACCATAGGGAACTTTATAAAAGCTGGCAACTCTCCAGAGTCAATAAAATATTCCAATGCTACAAACACAATTGCAAAAAGTAGTAGCACTCTTACATATGATGGAAATAATTTTTTCATTTGATTAATTTTTAAATTTTGATAACGATAACTTTTTATAAACTTCCTCTCTCAAAACTAAGAGAGGAAGCTGTTTATTTATTTTTCATCTTTGAATGGTAAATCACTCAATTCTTTAATTTTCTCTTTACTATAAGTCATTGCCCAAATAAAGAAAGCAACGAATATTATGAAGAATAAAGTCAATGAAATTATCGGATAGATATCAACGCCGCTGATAGTTTCTAAATTATGTTTGATAAACTTTAGCATTATTCGGCTTTTTTAACTTTTATATCTGTACCCATACGTTGTAGGTAAGCAATAAGAGCAACAATCTCTCTATCTTTCATTGGCACAAAAGTTTCCCCTTTAGCCGCAGCTTGTTTCTTACTCATTTCATAAGATTTTACAAAATCTGGATCATCATGTAAATTTTTCTCGATTTTGGCTGATTGTTCTTCAATACTTTTTCTAGCATTTGTAATATCTGCTGGCGTATATGGAACTCCTAAAGTTACCATTACATCCATTTTCTTCTCGATTAAAGAATTATCCAAAGGTTCGTTATCAAATAACCATTTATAAGCTGGCATTATAGATTTTTCATCCATACGCTGTGGACTCCACATGTGATTAAAGTGCCAGTTATCGTTATATTTCCCACCAATTCTCATTAAATCTGGACCAGTTCTTTTAGAACCCCATAAGAATGGGTGATCGTAAACATATTCTCCTGATTTAGAGTATTCACCGTAACGTTTTACTTCCGAACGGAAAGGTCTAATCATTTGAGAGTGACAGTTGTTACACCCTTCTCTGATATATAAATCTCTACCTTGTAATTCTAATGGTGAATAAGGTTTCACAGTAGAAATTGTAGGAATATTAGATTTTACTACAATAATAGGTACAATCTGAACAATACCTCCAATTGCTACGGCAATAGTAGTTAAAATTGTGAATTGAACTGGTTTTCTTTCTAACCAAGAATGCCATTTTTCACCTTTTAATTGTTTTCCTGATATCGCTGCTAATGGAGCTGCTTCTGCTAATTCATCTTCAAAAGCAGAACCTTGTCTAACCGTTCTAATAATATTATATACCAAAACTAAAAGTCCAATGAAGTATAAAGTACCTCCTATTGCTCTCATAATGTACATTGGCATAATCTCAGTAACTGTTTCTAAGAAGTTACCATACACTAAAGTTCCGTCTGGATGAAATTGTTTCCACATTGATGCTTGTAAAAAACCAGCAACATACATTGGTAAAGTATAAAGAATAACCCCTAAAGTACCAATCCAAAAGTGGAAATTAGCTAATTTTTCAGAGAATAATTTGGTTTTTGTCATTCTTGGGATCAACCAATAAATCATACCAAACGCCATGAAACCATTCCACGCAAGAGTTCCTACGTGAACGTGAGCTACGATCCAATCCGTAAAGTGAGCAATAGCATTTACGTTTTTCAACGATAACATTGGTCCTTCAAAAGTTGACATACCGTAACCTGTAATAGCTACAACGTAAAACTTAAGAACTGAATCTTCTCTTACTTTATCCCAAACACCTCTTAAAGTTAACAATCCATTAATCATACCACCCCAAGATGGTGCTAATAACATAATTGAGAAAGCTACACCTAAATTCTGCGCCCAATCTGGAAGTGAAGAATATAATAAATGGTGAGGTCCAGCCCAAATGTAAATGAAGATTAACGACCAGAAGTGAATAATAGATAATCTGTAAGAATATACAGGACGATTAGCTGCTTTAGGTACAAAATAATACATCAAACCTAAGAATGGTGTCGTCAGGAAGAATGCCACCGCATTATGTCCATACCACCATTGCACTAAAGCATCTTGAACTCCTGCATATACTGAGTAAGATTTCATTGAAGTAAATGAAACCGGAATCTCTAAACTGTTAAAAATATGAAGTAAAGCAACTGCAATAAACGTAGCAAGATAGAACCAGATCGCTACATAAATATGACGTTCTCTTCTTTTAATAATCGTACCAATCATATTCACACCAAACGAAACCCAAATTAAAGCAATGGCAATATCAAATGGCCATTCTAATTCTGCGTATTCTTTTGATGTAGTATAACCTAAAGGTAAAGTGATTGCAGCACCTAAAATAATTAACTGCCAACCCCAAAAGTTAAGCTTACTTAAAAAATCACTATACATTCTTGTTTTTAACAAACGTTGTAGTGAGTAATATGCCCCTGCAAATACAGCATTTCCGACGAAAGCGAAAATTACAGCATTAGTATGCAAAGGTCTTAGTCTCCCGTAACTCAACCACGGAATCCCGTCTGTTAAGTTTGGAAACAAATATAAGAAGGCTACTAAAAGCCCTACAAGCATTCCGATGACTCCAAAAGCAATTGAAGCGTAAAGGAAGTTTCTTACAATTTTGTTGTCGTAATAAAATTGTTGCTTCTCCATAATTAGATTGATTTTTGTTTTTCTGTTTGTGTTTGTATTAATTTATTGGGATCTTCCTTTACTAATTCATCGTCAAAAAGCATTCTGACAGATGGTGTATAATCATCATCATACTGCCCACTTCTAACCGCTTTTATGAAAGCAAATAGAAAAAAAACAGCTACGCTAATACTTACTGAGATTAATATATAAATGACGCTCATTCCTTATTTTTGTGTTAACAAAGTTACTTCTGCTCTCTTCTTTAAAATATGATAATTATCATATCTTTTTTTTTATTCTGACTACTTATTTCTTGCAAATAAATTACTCATTATGGTAACAAAACTTACAATTGTAATTGTACTTAACGGCATTATAATTGCCGCAACTACTGGTGCTAATTCTCCAGTTACTGCATAACTTAAACCTACCACATTGTACAATAATGACAATCCAAAACTCATATAAATGGTCTTCATAGCGTTTTTAGAATAATTCATTAAAAAACCAATAGATTCAAATTTACTGGCATCTACAATTCCGTCGCAAGCTGGTGAAAACACATTTACATTTTCTGAAATTACGATTCCAATGTTACTCTGTGCTAAAGCTCCGGCATCATTAAGCCCATCTCCTACCATCATCACATTTCGTGAATTTTGTTGCAATTGTTCAATATATTGAAGCTTTTGCTCCGGCTTTTGGTTAAAAACTAAAACCGTACTTGAGGGTAACATTTTCTCTAAAATCTTGCGTTCACCATCATTATCTCCTGATAAAATAACCAATTGATACTTCTTAGAAAGCGTTGCAAATAACTGCTCTAAACCTTTACGATATTGATTGTTAAAAACGTAACTTCCCTTGTAAACACCATTAACTTCTACATGCACTTTTGTTTTTTTGTGCGTATTTTCGCTCATATGCTCCAAAAACTGCGAAGAACCTAATTTTATTGAACCTTTTTCAAAAGTAGTAAAAATTCCTTTACCTATCACTTCTTCGAAGCTAGTTGTTGCTATTTTTTCCTGATTTGGTAAGAAATCGTATAATCTTCTACTTAGTGGATGATTTGATCCTCTTAATGCATTTTTCAGTAATTTAAGATCGAAATCATTTAAAGGCTCTCCTTCATAAGTAATTGAAGTCTTTTTATTGGTTGTAATTGTTCCAGTTTTATCGAAAACTATCGTATCCACTTTTGCCAATTGCTCAACCACTAAAGCGTTCTTTAAATAGAATTTACGTTTTCCTAAAATTCGCAATACATTTCCTAAAGTAAACGGAGCCGTTAATGCCAAAGCACAAGGACAAGCTACAATTAGAATGGCTGTAAATACATTAAAAGCTGTGGTAATATCAATAAAGAACCAATATATAAACGATATAAAAGCCAAAGCTAATAAAGCCGGAGTAAAATAACGGCTGATTTTATCGGTAACCGTTTTGTGTTGTTGCTCTACTCTTTTTTGGAAAACATCATTACTCCATAATTGGGTTAAATAACTTTGGGAAACCGAAAATAAAACTTCAATTTCGATTACTTTCCCAATTTGTTTTCCACCTGCAAAAACTTTATCGCCTGATTTTTTCTCAATGGCAACTGCTTCTCCAGTAACAAAACTATAATCGACCGAGCCATTTTCAGAAATTAAAATACCATCAACAGGAATTAATTCTTGGTTTCGAATTAATAATCGATCTCCTTTTTCAATATCATAAACCTGAACTGATTCTTCGATTCCGTTTGGAAGTATTTTTGTAATGGCGATGGGGAAATACGACTTATAATCGCGTTCGAACGAAAGAAAATCATATGTTTTTTGTTGGAATAATTTACCTAAAAGCATAAAGAATACTAATCCGGCCATACTGTCAAAAAAACCTTGACCGTAACCAAAAATAATATCAACCGTACTACGAACAAACATCACAATAATTCCTAAAGCAATAGGAATATCGATATTTAACATACCCGATTTAATACTTTTCCAAGCAGAAACATAGTAACCCGAAGCCGAATAAAAAAATGATGGAAGTGCTAATGCAAAAACCATCCATCGGAAAAAACCGCGATATTGATTGATCCAAAATTCTTCCACCTCAAAATATTCAGGGAAAGATAATAGCATTATATTTCCAAAACAGAAAAATGCTACACCTATTTTGTAGATTAAACTTCTATCGATCTTCTTCTTCCCTTCGTCAAAGTTTTCTAAACTAATATAAGGTTCGTAACCAATCGTGCTCAATAAATAAACGATTTCTTTTAAAGTAGTTTTTTCGGAATTATACGTTATACGTACTTTTTTCTCTGGAAAATTAACCTGAGAAGTGCTTATTCCTGACTGAAGTTTCTGTAAATTTTCCAAAATCCAAATACACGAACTACAGTGTATATGAGGAATGTAGAGTGAAACAATGTGTGTGTTGCTCTCTTGGAAATCGAGTAATTTATTAACAATTTCTTCATTATCTAAAAAGTCATATTTTCCTTGTATATCCTGTGGTGTTGCACCTGGAGATGATTGAAAATCATAATAACAAGTTAAATCATTCAAACTAAAAATTTCATAAACGGTTTTACATCCGTTGCAACAAAACTTCTTATCATCAAATAAAACCTCGTCTTTTTTTATAATTTCATTACCACAATGGAAACAATTTTCGGCGTCCATAAATCTGCTCATTTTACCTTTTGCAAAGTTCTTTTATAATTATAACTCAAAATATGATAATTGTCATACATTTTCGTAATTTTGCAGTCTTAAAACAACTGCATTCTATGAGTAAATGTGAACAATGTATCGTGAGGCAATTTAGTTCTTTAAAAGCATTAAACAAAGAAGAACTTGTACGAATGGCCGATTGCAAAACTTCTTATACAATTAAAAAAGGAGAACCTATTTTTGAAGAAGGAGAAGTTACCAATGGCATTTATTGCATCAAAGAAGGCGTTTGTAAATTGTCTAAATTAAGTGATAATGGAAAAGACCAAATTGTAAAATTGGTAAAACCAGGAGAGCTTTTAGGACAACGTTCGATGATTAGTGATGAACCTGCAAATTTAAGTGCTGTTGCTCTGGAAGATATGGAAGTTTGCTTTATTCCAAGAAATGAAGTAATGCAGTTTTTTACTGAAAATAATCAGTTTTCAATGAATGTAATGAAAACTATTTGCGAAGATTTGAAAGGTGCCGATGATCATATGGTAAATATGGCTCAGAAAACCGTTCGTCAGCGTTTAGTAGATACTTTGATATATTTGGAAGAAACTTTTGGAAAAAATCAAGATGGTTCGTTACGTATTCAACTTTCAAGAGAAGAATTAGCCGGAATGATTGGAACTGCAACAGAAAGTTGCATAAGATTATTATCAGAACTAAATAAATCAAAATTAATTGAGCTAACAGGAAAGAAGATTCTACTTTTCGATAAAGTGAAATTGAAAAAATTCGCTTAGTAAAAGCAAAAATATAGTTTTATAAAAAATGCTGTTTTAGATTTCTAAAACAGCATTTTTATTTAATATTGGTAAGGAATATTCTCATCAGTTTGAATGATATTGACTCCCATAACTGATTGGAAGATGTAAATTTTACTACTATTTTCAAATAAACTATAAAACTTCCACAGTAAAAATAATTAATTTTATAAGTTAATAAAATTGACACATTATGCGGAAGCCACTTTTAGTTTTTAACGACAAAGGAATATATTGTGAACAAGCAAATGTATACCTGGATCCTTGGAAACCAGTACAAAATGCCATTATTACTCACGGTCACGCCGATCATTCGCGTTGGGGACATGACAATTATATAACACATACTACAAATGTACCCATCATCAAACATCGATTGGGTCCAATTAATGTTACGGGTAAAGAATGGAATGAAACTTTTGTGATCAATAATGTAAAGTTCTCGTTGCATCCTGCCGGACATATAATTGGAAGTGCTCAGATACGAGTTGAATACAAAGGCGAAGTTTGGGTGTTTACAGGTGATTATAAAACAGAAGACGACGGAATTTCAGTTCCTTATGAAGTGGTAAAATGTGATACTTTTATTACAGAATGTACTTTTGGATTGCCCGCTTTTAAATGGACGCCACAAGCCGAAGTGATGGATAATATCAATACTTGGTGGGCAGAAAATAGAGCAGAAAAGAAAACATCGATTCTTTTTGGCTATTCTTTGGGTAAAGCCCAACGTTTATTAAAGTATTTAGATCCAAATATCGGTACAATTTATACGCATGGAGCCATCGAAAATATGACCAATGTGATTCGGCCGATGGTTGACTTCCCTCCTACAACATTAGTTACGAGAGAAACTAAAAAAGAAGATTTATTAGGAAATTTAGTTTTAGCACCGCCTAGTGCACACGGAAGTACTTGGATAAGAAAAATGACACCTTTCGTAACCGGAACAGCAAGCGGATGGATGGCTTTTAGAGGAGCAAGAAGAAGACGAGCCGTTGACAAAGGATTTGTTCTAAGCGATCATTGTGATTGGTCTTCCCTTCTTGAAAGTGTGAAAGCAACTGGTGCCGAAAAAGTAATCTGCACTCATGGTTATACCGATATTTTTTCGAAGTATTTAAGAGAATTGGGATACGATGCAAGAACAGAAGCTACGCAATATGAAGGCGAATTAAGCGAAATTGAAAAAGAAGTCGAAACTGAAATTACATCGGAAACAACTAGTTAAAATGAACAATTTATGAAGGATTTTGCCAATTTAATAAAACAGTTAGACAGTTCGAACAAAACGACTTTAAAGGTGGAAGCATTAACAGATTATTTCCGAAAGGCTTCACCGGAAGATAAAGTTTGGACGATTGCTATTCTTTCCCACAGAAGACCGCCAAGACCTGTTAACACTACATTATTACGAACTTGGGCTAACGAATTAGCAAATATTCCGCTTTGGTTATTTGAAGAAAGTTATCATATTGTGGGTGATTTAGCTGAAACGATTGCGTTAGTTATTCCTGAATCTAATCAAGTTTCCGAAAAAAGTTTATCAGCTTATTTACAGGAAATTATAGAATTAAAGAAAAAAACGGAAGAAGAGAAAAAGAAATACTTGCATGACAATTGGTTGGCTTTAAACTATTACGAACGTTTTGTTTTTACCAAATTAATTACCGGAAGCTTTCGAATTGGCGTTAGTCAAAAATTAATGACTCGAGCACTTTCCAAAGCAGAAAATGTCGACGAAGATATTTTGGCTTATAAACTGATGGGAAATTGGAATCCGAGTACAATTAGTTTTCAAGAATTGATTTTAGATGAAAAAAGTAGCGACTATTTATCAAAACCATATCCTTTTTATTTAGCCTATCCAATTGAAGGCGAAGTTTCGAATTTAGGAAATGTGGAAGAATGGTCAATTGAGCATAAATGGGATGGAATTCGGTCACAAACGATTATCAGAGACGATCAAATTTTTGTTTGGTCGCGTGGTGAAGAATTAGTAACCGATAAATACCCGGAATTTCAGTCCTTAATAAATGCTATCCCAAATGGAACGGTTATCGATGCAGAAATTTTAGCTTTCGCGAATGGAGAAATTGGAACTTTCAATGATTTACAAACGCGAATAGGCCGAAAAACCGTTTCTGCCAAAATGCTACAAAGTAATCCAGTCGTTTTAAAAGCTTATGATTTATTAGAATGGGAAGGAAATGATATTCGAAATTTACCGTATGAAAAACGAAGAGTATTATTAGAAGAATTATTCGAAACTATAAAAGATAAAAACTTACCTTTTCACTTATCCGAAAGGAAATCCTTTACATCTTGGAAAGAGGTTTCAGACGAAAGAATGATGGCCCGAGAAATGAGAAGTGAAGGTTTGATGTTAAAAAGAAATGATTCACCTTATCAAGTTGGGCGAAAAAAAGGAGATTGGTGGAAATGGAAATTAGAACCTTTGGTAATTGACGCCGTGTTGACTTACGCGATGCGAGGAAGCGGACGACGAACCAATTTATTTACTGATTACACCTTTGCTTTATGGCAAAACAACGATAAAGGCGAAAGAGAATTAGTGACATTTGCAAAAGCGTATTCCGGTTTGACCGATGCCGAATTCAGAAAAGTTGATGATTTTATTAAAAAAAATACACTTGATAAATTTGGTCCTGTTCGAAGTGTGAAACCACAACTTGTATTTGAAATTGGTTTCGAAGGAATAGCATTATCAAAAAGACATAAAAGTGGTATTGCAACAAGATTTCCTAGAATTATTCGCTGGCGACAAGACAAAAAAATTGAAGAAGCAAATACAATTGATGATTTGAAAGATATGATTATTTAAGAAACATCTTCGGATATTGAGATTTTCGGATTTTCGGACCAAAAGAGTAAAAAAATGAATAGAGAAGAATTATTTAAAATAGCCGAAGCTTGGTTCCAACAACAAAATTGGAAACCATTTCCTTTCCAAACGCAAACTTGGACGGCATTTTTACAAGGGAAAAACGGTTTACTAAACGCACCAACGGGTAGCGGAAAAACTTATGCCCTTTGGCTTCCTATTGTTTTAAATTATATCAAAGAAAATCCAAATTATAAAACCAAGCATAAACCAGGATTAAAAGCAATTTGGATAACACCTTTACGAGCACTTTCTGTGGAAATAAAACAAGCTGCTGAAAAAGTGGCTTCAGATTTAGGAACTCAAATGACGGTCGGGATTCGTTCAGGAGATACTTCTGCAAGCGAAAGAACCAAGCAAAAAACTAAAATGCCCGATTTGCTAATTACGACGCCTGAAAGTTTACAACTGCTATTAGCGACTAAAGAATATAATAAAATATTCGCGAATTGTTCTGCAATTGTAATCGATGAATGGCACGAACTTTTAGGCACAAAACGAGGCGTTCAAATGGAATTAGCTTTATCGCGATTAAAAAATATAAGTCCGAACTTGAGAATTTGGGGAATTTCCGCAACCATTGGAAATTTAGAGTTGGCACAAGAAGTTTTACTAGGACATAATTCAGAAGCTTTAGAAAATTCCGTTTTGATTAAGGCTAAAATCAATAAAAAAATAACCGTAAAATCGATTATTCCGGAAAAAATGGAAACATTTCCATGGCGTGGTCACATGGGTTTGCACCTTATTAAGGAAGTAGCAAAAATTGTAAAACAGAGTAAAACTACTTTAATTTTTACCAATACAAGATCGCAGTGCGAATTATGGTTTCAAGCTTTATTAGATAAATATCCGGAGTTTGCTGGCGAAATGGCCATGCATCACGGAAGTATTGCTCGCGAAACAAGAATCTGGATTGAAAATGCGATTAAAAATGAAGATTTAAAAGTAGTAGTTTGTACTTCCAGTCTAGATTTAGGAGTCGATTTTGCTCCTGTAGAAACCATAATTCAGGTGGGTGGACCAAAAGGCGTTGCACGTTTTTTGCAAAGAGCCGGAAGAAGTGGCCATCAACCCGGAAAAGAAAGCGTAATTTATTTCTTAGCCACGCATGCAATGGAATTGATTGAAGCTTCAGCGTTAAAAAAAGCTGCTGAAAATACAATTGTTGAAGATCGGGTTCCCTATTTAGACAGTTATGACGTTTTGATCCAGTATTTAAATACGTTAGCGGTTTCAGATGGTTTTTTTCCCGACGAAATTTTTAAAGAAATAAAAACTACGTTTTGTTACCAAAATATTTCAGCTGATAATTGGCAATGGATTTTAAATTTTATTACGCTCGGAAGTCAAAGTTTGCAACGTTATGACGAATACAAAAAGGTAGAAATTGAAGAAGACGGACTTTTTAAAATTAACAGTAGGAAAATTGCAATGCAACATCGCATGCAAATTGGAACAATTGTAAGTGATGCTGTTTTGAATGTGAAATTTCTAAAAGGCGGTTATATAGGTTCTATTGAAGAATCATTTGTTTCGAAATTACAAGCAGGCGACACTTTTATTTTTGGTGGAAAAAAATTAGAGTTTTATGCTATCAAAGACATGAAAGTTCTGGTTCGGAAAGCAGATGTTAAAAAAGTAGCGAAAACTGTGAGTTGGCAAGGCGGAAGAATGTCGTTTTCTGCACAAATGAGTGAATTGCTTCGCGAAGAATTGTATCATTTAGAAAATAATCCACTTTCAATTGAAGCACAAGCTTTGAAACCCATATTTATAAGACAGAAAAGAGAAAGTATTGTGCCAAATGCAGACCAGTTTTTAATAGAAATGTTTAAAACTAGAGAAGGTTTTCATTCGATCTTCTACCCATTTGAAGGTCGATTTGTCCATGAAGCGTTAGCAAGTATTTTATCTTATCGAATAAGTTTGCTTTCGCCAATCACTTTTTCTTTGGCTTATAATGATTACGGATTTGAATTACTTTCGGATCAAGAGATTGATATGCAAGCTGTTTTCGATAATAACTTATTTACGACTTCGTACGTGCATGATGATTTGCAAAAAAGTCTAAACGCAACGGAAATGGCAAGAAGAAAGTTTCGAGACATCGCAATTGTTGCTGGATTAGTTTTTACAGGAATGCCAGGAAAAGTAGTAAAAACAAAACATTTACAAAGTGGTTCCCAATTGCTATTTGAAGTTTTTCGTGATTATGAACCTGATAATTTATTATTGCAACAAGCATATATTGAAACCTTTGAACACCAATTAGAAGAAGGTCGATTGTTAAAAGCTTTGGAACGTATTGATAAGCAAGAAATTGTAGTAAAAAGATGCGAAAAACCAACTCCTTTTAGTTTTCCAATTATTACCGATCGCTTACGCGAAAAATTATCTAGCGAATCTTTAGCCGAACGAATTGCTAAAATGACCGCAAGTTATCTAAAGGAATAATTTTGAAAAGAATACCTTTGCCAAAAGGAATTTCATGAAGATAACTATCCAAAGTCAGACATTTATATTACATCATTTTGGTGCTGTTTTTTGGGAAAGTAATTCCATTCTTCTACTTTCGGATGTACATTTAGGGAAAGTTAGTCATTTTAGAAAACATGGAATTGCTATTCCGATGGAAGCAATAATTGCCAATTTCAATCGGATGGACACATTAATAGCTGAATTCCAACCAAAAAGTATCATTTTCCTTGGCGATTTATTTCACAGTGTCCAAAATATAGAATTTGAGCTCTTTGCAAATTGGACAAAATTGCTTTCACAAAAAATTATCCTAGTTAAAGGAAATCATGATATAGTCAACGAACTTTTTTTTGAAGAGTTAAATATCGAGGTAATGAACGAGTTACTTATAGACAATTTTATTCTAACTCATCATCCTTTAGAAGGTAATACTTTGTTTAATTTTTGTGGTCACATTCATCCAGGAATTAAAATTAGAGGAAAAGGTAGACAATTTCTTAATATCTCTTGTTTTTTTAGAAAACCTACTCAAATGATATTTCCATCATTTGGTGAATTCACCGGAAATTTTTATCTAGAACCTACAAAAAATGATTTGGTTTATGGAATCACTCCAGATGAAGTCTTTGAAGTTGTCTTGAAATAAAAGTTATAAGTATTGTAATAGTAAACGATAAATTTCAGAAGTATGAAATTCAATTTTAAGATGTAAAAAATTGACCGATGCTTGGATTATTGTTGTGTGACTGGTTCTCCTTTAAGTGGAGACGTAGGCTTTTTATGCATGCCCGAACGGGTGGAAAGGACATACGCCATTACAGATACTTCAACAACCTGACTACCCGTGACCTTCGTTTCACCAGCATCGGTTCAATTTTTATTTAATTTGGCTCCCAACAGCCAAAAAAAACAAAATCAGAATTTAATTTTTTCTTTATTTTTGTTTCTACTTTCGTAAAAATTAATTACTAAAGATATGCTTGAATTCTGTTTAGTAAAATTATGAAAAACACCACATATGCGTTTTACAAAATTTTCTAAAATTTTTATATAATTTTATTTTCAAGTACACTAACAAAACCTATTCTAGCCCTGATTGCATGAAAATCCTTTTGTTTTTCTTCTAAAAACAAAAGATTGTAAGGAAAGCAGGAATATGGACCGCTGAAAATGCCCTAAACTTTCGCTCCAAATAAAACTTATATTATTAAATAGAAACGCCTCAATTTTGCAATTGAGGCGTTTTAATATGAAGTATTATTTCTTTTCTTCATTATTCATTTTATCATCTAATTCTGGTAGTTCACCTTTGAATTTCTGTGTGTCAACATCATAATTTTCATCATTTGTTAATACTTCTTTGTGATCTTTATATTGATGTTTTCTCATATCACTTCTGTTGTCACTCCCTTTTTTGTTCGCTGATTGCGGATTTTTGTTTGCGCTCATAATACTAGTTTTTAAATTCTTTATAAAATTACATGTATTAGAAGAATAAGTACTTACATGATTTTTACGAATAGTTACAAAACATTACTATTAATAAAGATGACCAAAATTTATGGTTCTGTTACCAATTTAATTCTTCAATTTATCCTCGCGATTCCAAAATCTGTGCTTTCCTAAAGAAGCAATAAAATCTTTACTGATATCATCGCCAGTTATAATTCCAAATTCTGCAAAATTAGAAGCTTTTACTTTTTTCTTAATCGTAGTGTCATCAAGTAAAACTAAACTTTCATCAGAGAATCCCATAACTTTGCAATGTTTAAACATATCCATTAAGAATTCTGGAACTTTGTCTAATTCGCTAAGTTTTAAAATACTTTCTTTTCCACTTGGCACATAAACTGCATCAAACAAAACTGCCGATACGGTGTTCAAACTATGATCTACTTTAATCATTTTTCCATCTGAACTCTTAATTTCAGTAGCATTTGTTCCAATAATTTTTATTTGTGCACCTTCTTTTTCTAACGCACTTTTAAGCTTGTCAATTGAATTGCTGTCAACGCCATCACTACATAGAAAAGCAACACTTCTAGTTGCGATTGTAGCTGAATTTGTTTTATTTTTAATCATACTCAATGCCGGTGAAGGCTTTGCAGTGCTTTTAACAATCTTTGGTTCTTGTTCGTTTCCAGCATCTGCTCCTACTCCTTTATTGATAGGTTTTTCTGGTGCGTCCGGAACTTTTAAACCCAAACCTGTCGCAACATCTTTTGCTAAGTCTTTATCAATAATATCAAGCAAACTCAACATTCTTAATCGAATAGCAATCGTCTCTACTTTACCAAGTTCGAACTTTAAAGCACTTTTCATGTGATCTTGTTCTGTTTTTGTCTGACTAACGTAGAATAGTTGTGCTTGACTAAAATGATCTGCAAAACTTGTACTTCTAGCGCGAACTTTGTGTGCGTCAACTCGTTCATTAAAACTTGTAAATCCACCTTCTGCTGCTTTTGCTTGGAAAGGACAACCACCACCTAAAGAATTAGGATGATAGTTTGCACGACCTACATTAATTTCTTGTCGCATGTGTCCATCTCTCTGATTATTGTGCATCGGAGCTATAGTTCTGTTGATAGGAATTTCATGAAAATTTGGTCCGCCTAATCTTGAAAGTTGTGTATCTGTATAAGAAAATAACCTTCCTTGAAGTAAAGGATCATTTGAAAAATCAATTCCTGGTACTAGATGACCTGGATGAAAAGCTACTTGTTCTGTTTCTGCAAAGAAATTATCTGGGTTTCTATTCAATGTCATTGTACCAATTATTGTAACCGGTACCAATTCTTCAGGAATTAATTTGGTAGGATCTAATAAATCGAAATCAAATTTATGTTCATCTGCCTCTGGGATAATTTGAACTCCTAAATCCCATTCTGGAAATTGACCATTTTCAATAGCTTCATATAAATCACGGCGATGAAAATCTGGATCATTTCCAGAAATTTTTAAAGCTTCATCCCAAACTACAGCGTGAGTTCCTAATTTAGGTTTCCAATGGAATTTCACAAAATGCGATTCGTTTTTAGCATTTATAAATCGGAATGTATGCACTCCGAATCCTTCCATCATTCGAAGACTTCTTGGTATTGCACGATCTGACATTACCCACATTATCATGTGCATTGACTCTGGCATTAATGAAATGAAATCCCAAAAATTATCGTGCGCACTTGCTGCTTGTGGCATTTCATTATGTGGTTCTGGTTTTACAGCATGGACCAAATCTGGAAATTTTGAAGCATCTTGTATAAAAAATACAGGCATATTATTACCGACCAAGTCGAAATTTCCTTCTTGCGTATAAAATTTTACAGCAAAACCGCGTGTATCTCTTGCCAAATCCGTGGATCCTCTAAAACCTGCTACTGTGGAAAATCTTGCAAAAACAGGCGTTTCTACTCCAGCTTGTAAGAAACCAGCTTTAGAGTATTTAGCCATGGAATTCGAAACTTTAAAAACACCATGCGCTGCAGAACCACGGGCGTGCACTATACGTTCTGGAATTCTCTCATGATCAAAATGTGTTATTTTTTCTCGTAGTATAAAATCTTCTAATAACGATGGTCCACGTTCACCTGCTTTTAAAGAATTGTTGTCATCATTTATTTTTAAACCTTGATCAGTAGTTAAAAACTGACCGGTTGCATCTGACTTATTTTTTTCTAAATCTGTAATTTTATCACTCGATGCATTATTTTTTTGGTCTTGCTTTTTCATCGCTTTGCCTTTTAAAGATTGAAGTTGTAAAATTGGTGTTTTATTCAATTTTAATGTTATAAAATTTTTTATAAAACTTATACAATTTACACCCTAAACTCTGACTATCAAAGCATAAGAAATTAAAAAGAACTGCTATTTTATTGATATATATTATTTATGAAAAGTTAGACCTCAATTATAAGTACTAATCGCAGTGAGAAAACCTACTTAATATTAGATATAAAAAACAAAAAATCCGCATAAAGCGGATTTGATACTAATATGTAGATTACTTATTCCGTGGGACCATCCCATTGCGAAATACCACCTAATAAATTATATGCGGTTTCAAAACCAAGTTGATTCATTACACCACAAGCTTGACCGCTTCTTCCGCCTGACAAACAGTAAACGTAGTAATTTTTAGTTTTATCTAATTCCTCTAATTTATAAATAAAACCTTGTCCTTTATAAATATCAATGTTAATAGCTCCTGGAATTTTACTACTTTCAAATTCTTCATCCGTTCTAACATCTAAGATTACACCATTTTCATCAGCTGAAAATTTGCTCCACCATTCGCTTTGTTCTAAATTCATTGTCTTTATTTTTACCAAAAGTACTATTCAAATATTTAATTTCAAAAAATTAATAAAAAATTAACAGACACTTGTATCTACAACTAAAATAATTACTACATTTGTACCTACAATTATTACAAAAGCAAATGAGAATAGAAGACATTATAAAACCTACTTCACCACTGCCAGTTGAAAAGCGCACATTGTTAAATGTGATGTTTACGCAACATGTCATTGCTGAAAAGTTCAATGAAATTTTAAAACCATTTGACTTATCGCCTGAACAATTTAACGTTTTACGCATTTTAAGAGGTCAAAAAGGCAATCCGGTAAACATGTTTACGATTCAAGAACGAATGGTCGCAAAAACGAGTAATACCACAAGACTTGTGGATAAATTGCTTTTAAAAGAATTTGTAAACAGAGAAATTTGTACAGAAAACAGAAGAAAAATGGAAATTACCATTACTGAGAAAGGATTGGCCCTTTTATTGCAGTTGGATCCACTAGTTGAAGCCCACGAAAAAGCGTTTGCGAACAACCTTTCAAGTAAGGAATTAGAAGTACTGAATGAATTATTAGAAAAATTTAGAATTTAATCACAAGAATTAAAGATGAGTAATTTCATAGAAAATCAAAATTGGCGTTATGCCACTAAAAAATTTGATGCGACAAAAAAAATATCGGCAGCAGATTTAGAACTATTAAAAAAAGCAATACAGTTGAGTTCTTCTTCTTATGGTTTGCAATTGTACAAAGTATTTATTGTTGAAAATCCAGCCATTAGGGAGCAATTAAAACCTGTTTCTTGGAATCAGGCTCAGATTGTTGATGCTTCTCACCTATTCGTTTTTGCCAATATTGTTGATGTTCAAGACAACCATATTGACGCTTATGTAGAAAATGTAGCAAAAACAAGAGGCGTTGCAATTGAAACTTTAAAAGGATATTCTGATTTTATGAAATCTAAAATTGTGACACTTCCGTTAGAAGAAAAAGCGGTTTGGACTTCAAAACAAACATATTTGGCTCTAGGAAATTTAATTAATGCTTCCGCCGAATTGAAGATTGATGTTACACCGATGGAAGGATTTGATGCTGCAAAATACAACGAAATTTTGGGCTTGACCCAATTGGGTTTAAATGCAGCTCTCGTAGCACCCGTTGGATATCGCCATGAAGAAGATAGTACGCAACACAGTCCAAAAGTAAGAAAACCAATCGAAGAATTATTCGAAATTATTTAATAACTAATCTTAATAAATCAAACAATGAAAAATTTAAAATCAATTGCATTAGCAGTAGTTGCGTTTGTAACGTTAACTGCAACAGCTCAAACTAAACAAATTGATGCTTCAAAAAGTACTATAAACTGGGTTGGAAAAAAAGTAACTGGTTCGCATGAAGGAACAATTAACTTGAAAGACGGTGCTTTAGTATTTAAAGAAAATAAATTATCTGGTGGTATTTTCAACGTAGATATGACGTCAATCAATACAACTGATTTAGAAGGAAAAAGCAAAGCAAACTTAGAAACACATTTAAAATCTGAGGATTTCTTTGGTACAGAAAATTTCCCAACAGCCAATTTATCATTCAAAAAAATTGTTGATAAAGGAAATGGTGTTTACGGAATTACTGCTGACTTAACAATTAAAGGCATCACAAATTCTATTAATTTTGACATGACTGTTACTGATTCTACCGCAATTGCAGATTTAAAAGTAGACAGAACAAAATATAAAATCACCTATAAATCAGGAAACTTTTTCACCGATTTAGGTGATAAAGCAATTTATGATGATTTTCTATTAAAAGTAAAATTAGTTTTCTAATTGAATTTTGGGGGGAGATTGCTATGAAAAGGAAAGCCTTGGAGAAATTCAGGGCTTTTTTGCGTTAACTTATTGCTCAATTTCTCCTAGTAGTATAGTCCAAACCTCTTTTTTAGTTGTTCCAAATGATTTTAAAACAGGCTTAAATTTTACGTTTTGAAAATAGTGCGATTTGACTCTTTTATTGTTTTGAATCACGGTTAATTTATATTGCATCGTCCAATAATCAGAAGCCACAATAGAACTTTCAAAATCAGAAACCAGAAAAGTATAATTTTTATTTTGAATTTTCTCGATGATTTTATTCAAATGGATGAAAGGCTTTTCATCCGTTGTAAAATCAATTATATTCACATTTTCCGTTTCAAAAAAACTATAAATTGAAGTTTTAATTTCACTTTTTAAAGGTCCAGAAGTAGTTTCGTTAGATAATAATGTCAGATAGTTATAAAAATCCTCCACTTTTAATGTCGCACTTTCTTGGTATGCTTTTACTGAAGCTGTTGTAAAATTAGCTTTGATCGATTTTGTCGCAGGAGAGTTTACACTTTGTCCAAAGGAAAAAAATGAAGTCAATAAAAAAACGATATAATAAGTTGTAATACGCATATTATTCTTGTAAAATTCTTATAAAATTAATTTCATTACTACTATTCCTTTGAATGTCAATTACTTTCATTTTTTTAAGGGAAACGCTCGGGACAATTAGTTTTTCTGAAAATTCTTTTTTGTTGAAATATTCAGTTCCTAAATCATTTTTCAGCATTACCAAAACTTCTAAATCAGCAGCTAAAATTTTATTTAATTGTTCTTTTCGGGTTTGCCAGTCTTTAATGTCTGATTTCATAAAACCTTTCAAAATCATGGCATAATCGTCAGGTTGTAACGATATTTCAGGATTTGACGTCTTATTGATGATAACGGTTTTCTCTTTATAGTACGGGCTTTTCAATACTATTTTCGAACTGTCTTTAGCGTTAATTTGAATTTTAGAATCAATAATTTGAATTGGCGTTTCTACATTTTTTTCAATTAAAACGGCTTTTACTTCATCGCTATTTATTTGTTCTTCCGTAAAGGCATTTTTCACTTCTATGGTTTGTATATTTTCGCTTTTGATATATTTATAGCTTAAAAACATAAGTAATACTAGAACTGGAAAAAGTACAAAATAAATTTTAGCACGATTCGGTGCTTTCGCTGTTAAAACTATAGCCGGTTCTTCTTTCCACTTAAAAACATATTCATCCCAACCGGAATAACCTACAAATTGCGATAAAATATCCAACATATCTTTCCGCGGAAGCTTTTCATTCGTTTCCACTTTTAGATGCGTATAAATCCATTTTTCACTCACCGTTTGCTTAACGTTTGTGGTGATTAAATCGATTAAATTCTGAATGTCTTGGGAACTGAATGTTTTCCAATTTCCTTCAAAATAGGGATATTGCTTCTGATAAGTCAAAAGCACATCTTCTTTAAGTTTTTGAAAGACAAGTATTGGATTCATTAATTTTATTAGTATTCAAAAGTATTTTATACTCTTTATTATTTACTGTAAACCAACTGTAAAAGTAGTGAAAAATCTTTACAGATAATGGAAGGCGATTTTACTACGTTATTTTTTGATTCCAAGAGTAGTATTGCATCATACTAATCTTAAAAACAAAAAGACATGAATATGCAATTCCTTTTACTAAACGAAAAAATTAAATTCTTTATTGCTTTACTTTTTCTGACAACTTTTTCTTCATTTGCCCAAATTAGCGGTAATCAAATCTATGGCAACACCACTTACAATTCGGATAATTACAATCAAAACACTTCAGCAAATAGTACTAGTTTTTCTATTGATGACACTATTTTGTCTGTTTCTGTCAAAATAGTATTGAATAAGAAAGCAGATGGATTTGTCATTACTTTAGGTTTAAATGAAGAAAATGAAACCGTTTCCACTTGCAATGAAAAAATCAATTCTAGAATTAATGGATTTATTGGAAAACTAAGAGCAATTGGTATTAAGCCTGAACAAACTTATGTCGATTTTATTTCTCAAACTAAAATTTATGATTTCAATACAAACGATGCAACCGCTAAACAATATGAAAAAGGATTTGAAATAAAAAAGAACATCATTATTTCGACTTCCAATGCAATAAATTTAGAAAAGATAATCACTTTGGCTTCTGAATATGAAATTTACGATATTATTAAAGTAGATTATTTCAATACAGATATAGATTCAATTCACAATTCACTATTTGATGATGCATTAGTTTTAGCAGAAAGCAAAAAAAACAAGTATTTAAAGGCGTTCGGCAAACGAATTAATGGCACACCGAGCGCAACGGAGACTTTTACGACACTTCTACCCAAAACACAATATAAATCATATCAAGCTTATGAAAGTTCGGAAATTCAAGCCAATTCCAATTCTAGAAATCACAATTTAAAAAAGGTTGAGCGAAAAAATAAAACTTTTTACTACGACGGAATATCAAGTGCAGGATTCGATAAAATAATAAATGCAAATCAGACGGAAGTTGGAATTCAATATGCAATAACCTTGACGATTACTTATAAAATTGACACTTCGATCTAAGAATTAATTCCATAAAAAAAAGCCCTGAATTGCTTCAGGGCTTTTGTAAATAAAAATGGGTGAAAGACGGGGCTCGAACCCGCGACCCTCGGTACCACAAACCGATGCTCTAACCAACTGAGCTACAATCACCATTTGTTTAACGGGTGCAAATATAAGGCAAAAGTTCGATTCTCCAAACCTTTTTCAATAATTTTTACTACTATTTTATTTCAAATCACTTAAACTATTGACTGCCACATATCTTTCGGTTGTAAAACCTTCTGCATAAGTTGCTCCTACTAGCCTTCCTAGGTCTTGTGCTCGATATTTTACACTGTCTAAAAAGTTTTTAGAGGTAATTGGAGAAACCGGTTCGCTAGAGTTTGGATTGTAAAATTGAGAACCGTAAGCCAAAACTGCATCCATCTTCTTATCCATAAAGTCTGAAATATCTACTACAAAGTCGGGCTCAATATTTTGCCATTGGATGTAATGATAAACTATTTGTGGACGCCAAGCTTCTTGTGGAACACCATCTAATTCCGTTTCAATTCGAATTAATCCCGATAAAAAACAAGCATCGCTTACTAATTTACTACCTTTTCCATGATCAATATGTCGGTCTTGAATTGCATTACACAACACGATTTCCGGCTTGTACTTACGAATCATCTCGATTACTTTCAATTGATGTTCTTCGTCATTTATAAAAAAACCATCACGCATATCCAAATTTTCACGAGCTACAACGCCCAAAATTTCAGAAGCTTTAGCAGATTCCGAATTACGGATTTCAACTGAACCACGCGTTCCTAATTCGCCTCGAGTCAAATCTACAATTCCAACTTTTTTTCCTAAACTTATTTCTTTAGCAATTGTACCGCTGCAACCTAATTCTACATCATCAGGATGTGATCCAAAAGCAAGTATATCTAATTTCATATTTATAGTTTAAAAGTTCTTAGTTAATAGTTTAAAAGGTGTCTATTTTCACTAGAATATTTCGCATTGTCATCGACTTATTCTCTGTTTCTATAAATTCTTTTTCGGGATTACTATTTTTTGTAATACCACAACCTACGTAAATATTGATTTTATTTTCTTCTATTTCCAAACAACGTAAATTTACGAATAAATCGGATTGATTTTCCTTATTCCATTCGCCTAAATATCCAGAATAGTAAGTGCGCTGATAATTTTCATTTTTCAAAATAAAAGCAATCGCTTCTTCTTTTGGCATTCCGCAAATTGCTGGCGTTGGATGTAAGGTTTTTACCAATTCAATTGCTTCTAAATCGCTATTTAATTCTCCTGTAATTGTGGATTTCAAATGAGCTAAATTTCCGGCCTTAATTGATTTAGCTTTAGTGATATTAAGGTTTGTTACTTTATCTTTTAGTTTAGCAAAAATATAGTCAGTTACAAATTGCTGTTCTTCAAGCTCTTTTGTTTCCCAAATTAATTTTTCGGAATATAATTGCGTTCCCGCCAAAGCAACAGTTTCAAACTGATTTTTATTAATTTTCAGTAATTGTTCTGGTGTTGCTCCCATCCATAATCCCACTTTTGGATGAAAAAATAAATAACGAAAAGCCGTTGAATAACTTGCAATTAGATTCTGAAATGTTTCTGAAATGGCTATTTCTTCATGCAAAACTACCTTTCTAGAAACTACCACTTTTTCAAAAACTCCTTTATTAATTTCATCAATTCCATTCGAAACTAAAGATTCAAAAGCACTCTTTTCAGAACTTGATGCCGATTTAAAAGTTATGGAAGATTCTTTTTTGGAAACCTCAAATTCTTCCGAATAAAACGAACATATATCAAAAGGAAGCACAACTTCAATTCCTGCATCAAAAGGCATAAAAACAAAACCCGATTGCCCTGAAAATTCGTGTAACTCTGTATCTTTTTGAACTAATAAATGCCCAGTAGTTTCGTTTGGTTTCACATAACAAACGAAAGGTTTTTCACCACTTAAAAGCAAATTTATCTGTTCTAAAATATTCATTATTGTCTTCTAGATAATACCATATTAGTCAACTTACAAAGCGAAATTAATTTTCCTTGCTCGTCTACAATTCTAATTTCCCACAAATGGATACTTGCTCCTTTGTGAACAATTTTAGCTGTTGCGGTAACCATTCCTTCCCGTTTGCTTTTCAAATGATTAGCCGAAATTTCAATACCACGAACCTCTTGCTTTTCAGGATTAACAAACATTAAAGAAGCAGCACTTCCAACACTTTCTGCTAAAGCAACCGTTGCGCCACCATGCAATAATCCCATTGGCTGATGTACTCTTGGATTTACAGGCATTGTTGCCGTTAAAAAATCTTCACCGGCATCAGTATAAACGATGTCTAACGTATCCATTAAGGTATTTTTACTCCAATCATTGCACAATTGTAGCATTTTTTCTCTATCCATCATAAGTTCTAATTTTGTGTAAAATTAATCATTCCTACTAGAATAATTCAAGCTATTTAACGTTTTGATAAGTAGAATAAGCAATTTCTTTATAAAATTGAAATTAATAATTACTTTTACAAAAAAATCATCTTAAATGCGTCAATATATACTTCTCTTACTTATTGGATTTGGAATTACATTAACTTCTTGTAGAAATGATTTTGATTTTGAATCGAGTAAAGGTGGATTAAGTTTTTCTAAAGACACAGTTTATTTAGACACTGTATTTACAGCTATCGGCTCAAGTACATATACTTTAAAAGTGTATAATAAAAGTAATAAAAATATTTCTATTCCTTCACTTAAACTACGGAAAGGATTGGCCTCAAAATACCGATTAATGGTTGATGGTGTTGCGGGACAAGTGTTCCAAAATGTAGAAATGCTAGCAAAAGACAGTATGTATATTTTTGTTTCAGTTACGGCTGAAGTCGCTGATTCTAATCCAACCGATTTTTTATACACCGATCAAATTTTATTTGGTGAAGGAACAAATGAACAAAAAGTAGAATTAGTAACACTTATTCAAGATGCTTATTTTATTTATCCAGGAAGAATTCAAAATCCTGATAATTCTTATACCTACGATTCTTTAAATTTAGGACTTGATGCAGATGGAAATCCAATTTCAATCCGTGGTCGTTTTTTAGAAGAAGCCAACGCAGCTAACGGAAATGAATTAAACTGGACGAATACCAAACCTTATGTTGTTTATGGTTATGCAGCGGTTCCGCCAAACAAAACATTAGTTGTTGATGCAGGTGCGAGAATTCATTTTCATGCGGAATCTGGACTAATTGTCGCCAATAATGCATCATTACAAATCAACGGAACTAGCTCCTCAACAGCTTCTTTAGAAAATGAAGTGATTTTTGAAGGCGACCGTTTAGAGCCAAATTTTTCTGAAGCGCCAGGTCAATGGGGAACAATATGGTTAACACAAGGAAGTACAAACAATAGTATTTCAAATCTTACGATTAAAAATGCAACTGTAGGATTATTAGTTACCGGAAATGACGGAACTTCTACTCCAACCTATATTAATAACACCCAAATTTACAATTGCTCAAACGTAGGAATTTTAGCTAGAACTGGAAGTATTGAAGGGAAAAATGTGGTAATCAACAGCTGCGGTCAAGCTGCTTTCGCTGGAAGCTTTGGTGGAAGCTATGAATTTACGCATTGCACCTTTGCAAATTATTGGTCAAGCCCAAATCAAACCGCTGTTTTATTAGACGATTACGATGGTGATGCTTTGTACACACTTACTAAGGCAGATTTCAAAAATTGTATTATTTATGGTTCTTCTAATTTAGGCATAAACTTGAAGAAAAAGGGAACTACTTTTAGCTATAATTTTGAAAATTGTTTAATTAAATTTATTGATATTGGCAATCAGTTCGGCACCAATCCTTTATATCAGTTTTCAGGAAGTAATTTTGTGAATTGTTTAATTGCAAGTAGTTCGAATGTTAATAAACCTATCTTTAAAAACCCTTCGAGAAACGAATTAATTATTGGTGAGAATTCCGTTGCGAAAGGTACTGCTAATGCAACTTACTCCACATTTAGCGACATTTTAAACAAGCCGAGAAATGGCGACACGGATATTGGAGCCTACAATTGGATAACCTTTGACTAAAATTAAGTTAAAAAGTAATATATCAGAAAAGTTTTGCTAATTTTGCACACCCCAACTATTTAAAACTTTTAAATAGATTTCAAAAGCATGGTAGCTTAAAACCTTATAACTTTTCGATGAAAATTTTTATTTTTATTCTTTTATTCGTTCTAAATTCTCAAGCGCAAGTAGGAATTGGAACAACAGATCTGGAACCTAGTGTATTGTTAAAATTAGAAAGCAAAACTCAGGCTTTTGTTACAACAAGAGTTTCTACAGCACAAATGAAAGCTCTTGTAAAGCCTTTAGAAGGTTCGTTTGTATTTAACATTACTGAGCAGTCACCGTATGTTTATATAAACGGGGCTTGGGTAAAATTTGAAAGCAACAGAACTCCTTCCCTTCTTTTAAGGAAAGATTCTGGGACATTTCAAACTTCGCTAACAAGTGAATTTCCATTTCCTTTAAATGCTTCAAATGTACTAGAAAATGATACTTCTGTTTTTAAAGTAGATAATGCGCAAGGTAAAGTCACAGTTTTAAAGGATGGAATTTATGTCTTCGCAGCTACTTTGAGTACAAAAAATTTAAATCCTGGAAATCGTAAATTTTCTCTAAAACTTTATAAAAACGATGTAGCAGTAGGAAACTTATCTGCTATTTCTTTTAGTATGCCTAAAAATGACTTTTGGGGTGGCAACGGTGTAATAATGATAAATGCTAATGCAAATGATGTGTTTGACTTACGTTATTTTTTAAATGAAAACACCGCCAAAAACATCGCAATTCTAACCTATAATATCACAAAATTAAGATAATGAAAACACTATTTAGTTTTTTTTTAATCATAACGTCATTTTTTACTGTTGCCCAAGTAGGAATTGGAACAACGACGCCTAGTCCTAGTTCAATTTTAGAACTTCAAAGTACTACACAAACATTTGTTCCTCCAAGAATGACAGGAGCAGAAATGAATGCAATTACAGCTCCATTAAATGGTTCTATTGTTTACAACACTACGGAAGATGCTATGTATATAAAAACCAGTGCAGGATGGCAAAGCATGTTTTTTGTAAACAATGATGTTTTATTATTAAACAAAGAGTTTTCTGAAGGCAACATGGCACTTGCTACAGGAAATGACTCCTATTATAATTTGCCAATCAACAATGCGGACGTTTTACAAATCGAACCGCTTACTTATACCGTTATCGGAAACGGAACCATAAAAATTTTAAAATCAGGCGTATATTCGATAGTTGCAGGTTTGTCAACTTCAAATTTACCAGCTGGAAATGCAAAATATATTATTGCAGTATATAAAAACGGAAATTTATATAATTATTTGGCAAGAGGAGTTGCTAACAATTCTTCAACTGATGAATTCGGATTTAGTGGATCAACAGGTATCACTGTAATTTCTGGAGATGTGTTAAATATACAGTACGTACTTAATAACGGTGGAACTCCATTAAATGCTAAATACATTAATATAGGAATTACTAGATTAAAATGATGTTTTTGAGGCTATAAAATTTGAGCGATCCTTTTAATTTCTGTTAAGTATTGAATTGTGCAAATTAATACTTATTAGACCTCATTAAAATCAAATAAAGGGACGATTTTAGCAACAAAAATGTAGTTTTCAACACTATTTTTTAAAGCCATTCATAAAAGAATATTTTTTTAGATTTTATAGTAATATAAAACTTTGAACTTCTAGTTATTTTGAATAAATTTGCACTTTCAAAACAACAACACAAACGCACTGATAGGTCTTGACTTGTCACTAAAAAATTTCAACACAATGATTCATTTCTTCGGAAACCAATCCAGTACAGTTTTTGCGGTTCAAACGCAAAACGAAATTTCATCAGAAGACATCAACAAATTAAATTGGCTTTTTGGCAACGCAAATAAAATAGAAAAATCCATACTTACGGATTTTTTTGTTGGACCTCGTGCCACAATGATTACGCCTTGGAGTACTAATGCCGTTGAAATTACTCAAAATATGGGGATTTCCGGAATTATTAGAATTGAGGAGTTTGAAAAAGTTTCTGCTGATTTCACTGATTTCGATCCAATGCTTTCGCAAAAGTATTCGGAATTAAATCAAGAAATTTTTGCAATTTATGTGCAACCAGAACCTATTTTAGACATTGATGATATCGATGCTTACAATAAACAAGAAGGTTTAGCACTGAGTTTAGAAGAAGTAGGCTATTTAGATGACTTGGTAACAAAATTAGGCAGAAAATTAACCGATTCTGAAATTTTTGCTTTTTCTCAGGCCAATTCAGAACACTGTCGTCATAAAATTTTCAACGGTACTTTTATCATTGATGGTGAAGAAAAACCAACTTCTTTATTCAAACTAATTAGAAAAACGTCTGAAACGAATCCAAACGAAATCGTTTCAGCTTATAAAGATAACGTGGCTTTTGTAAAAGGTCCAAGAGTGACTCAGTTTGCTCCAAAAAGTGCTGACAAACCTGATTTTTACGAAGAAAAAGAATTTGATTCGGTACTTTCTTTAAAAGCAGAAACGCACAACTTCCCTACTACTGTTGAACCCTTCAACGGAGCGGCAACAGGTTCTGGAGGAGAAATTCGCGACCGTTTAGCTGGTGGACAAGGTTCGTTACCATTAGCAGGAACAGCAGTTTATATGACTTCGTATTCTCGTTTAGAAAACGATAGAACTTGGGAAGATAAAATGGACGAAAGACCTTGGTTGTATCAAACACCAATGGATATTTTAATTAAAGCATCCAACGGAGCTTCAGATTTTGGAAATAAATTTGGACAACCTTTAATTACAGGTTCTATTTTAACTTTCGAACATGAAGAAAACAATCGCAAAATTGGTTACGATAAAGTAATTATGCAAGCGGGTGGAATTGGATACGGAAAATTAGACCAAGCGATAAAAAAGACACCACAAGAAGGCGACAAAATCGTTATTTTAGGTGGAGAAAATTATAGAATTGGAATGGGTGGCGCTGCAGTTTCTTCTGCAGACACGGGTGCTTTTGGTTCAGGAATTGAATTAAATGCCATCCAACGTTCTAATCCAGAAATGCAAAAACGTGCTGCTAATGCTATTCGTGGTATGGTGGAAAGCGATGTGAATCCTATTGTTTCCATTCATGATCACGGCGCTGGTGGACACTTAAATTGCTTGTCTGAATTAGTAGAAGATACTGGAGGTTTAATCGATTTAGATAAATTACCTGTTGGTGACCCTACACTTTCTGCTAAAGAAATCATCGGAAATGAATCTCAAGAAAGAATGGGATTAATTATCGCCAAGAAAGATATTGACATTCTACAAAGAATTGCGGACAGAGAGCGTTCTCCAATGTATGAAGTTGGGGATGTCACTAGCGATCATCGTTTTACATTCGAATCAAAATCCACAGGTGAAAAACCGATGGATTATGCTTTAGAAGATTTCTTCGGAAGTTCGCCAAAAACGATTATGACAGATAAAACTGTTGTAGCAAATTACTCAGAATTAGACTATTCTCAAGATAATATTGCACGATATTTAAATCAAGTATTACAATTAGAAGCTGTCGGTTGTAAAGACTGGTTAACCAATAAAGTAGATCGTTGTGTAGGCGGACGCGTTGCAAAACAGCAATGTGTTGGACCTTTGCAATTGCCTTTAAATAATGTTGGTGTAATGGCTTTGGATTATAAAGGTAAAGAAGGAATTGCAACTTCAATTGGCCACTCGCCTATTGCTGCTTTGATTGATCCTGTTGCGGGTTCAAGAACAGCTATTGGCGAATCATTATCAAATTTAGTTTGGGCACCTTTAAAAGAAGGAATGCAATCGGTCTCGTTATCGGCAAACTGGATGTGGGCTTGTAAAAATGAGGGTGAAGATGCGCGTTTATATGAAGCTGTGAAAGGATGTTCAGATTTTGCAATTGAATTGGGAATCAATATTCCGACAGGAAAAGATTCATTATCGATGAAGCAAAAATATCCTAATGATGAAGTAATTGCACCGGGAACGGTTATTATTTCGGCTGCAGGAAATTGCTCAAATATTACGAAAGTTGTAGAACCTGTTTTACAACGTAACGGTGGAAACATTTACTACATCAACTTATCGCAAGATTCCTATAAATTAGGAGGAACATCATTCGCACAAGTTTTAAATAAAATTGGAACAGAAGTTCCTACTATTAAGGATGCGAAATTCTTTAAGTCAGCGTTTAATGTTTTACAAGATTTAATTAAAGAACGCAAAATTAAAGCAGGACATGATATTGGAAGTGGTGGTCTAATCACAACTTTATTAGAAATGTGTTTTGCTGATGATAAATTAGGAGCTTTAATCGATTTGACTTCATTAGGAGAAAAAGATACGGTAAAAGCCTTATTTAATGAAAATATTGGAGTGGTTTTTCAAGCAGATGCATCTGTTGAAGCTACTTTCAAACAGCATAACATTGAAATTTTCAATATTGGTTCGGCTATCGATGGGGATGCGTTTACTATTATTAATCGTGATGATAGCTTAACTTTTAGCATTTCGACATTAAGAGATACTTGGTACAAAACTTCATTCTTACTAGATTTAAAACAATCTAAAAACGGAATGGCTGCTGCGCGTTACGAAAATTACAAAAATCAAAAATTACAATTTACATTCCCAAGCCATTTTACAGGAAAACTTCCTGTAATTGCAACTGGAACTGCAAAACCAAAAGCAGCTATTATTCGTGAAAAAGGAAGTAATTCTGAGCGTGAGATGGCAAACGCTATGTTCTTAGCAGGTTTTGATGTAAAAGATGTGCATATGACCGATTTAATTTCGGGAAGAGAAACTTTGGAAGATATTCAATTTATTGGAGCTGTTGGAGGATTCTCTAATTCGGATGTATTAGGTTCAGCTAAAGGTTGGGCTGGTGCCTTCTTATACAATGAAAAAGCAAACACAGCACTGAAAAACTTCTTCAAACGTGAAGACACACTTTCTGTTGGAATTTGTAATGGATGTCAATTGTTTATGGAATTAGAATTAGTAAATCCAGAACACGAAGTCCATGGAAAAATGCACCACAATACGTCTCAAAAACACGAGAGTGGTTTTACTTCGTTGACTATTCAAAAAAACAAATCGGTGATGCTTTCTAGTTTAGAAGGTTCTACTTTAGGCGTTTGGATTTCACATGGAGAAGGAAAATTTAAATTACCTTATACAGAAGATCGTTATAATATTGTAGCAAAATATGCTTACGAAGGTTATCCTGCAAATCCAAACGGTTCAGATTTTAACACAGCCATGATGTGTGATACAACAGGAAGACACTTAGTAATGATGCCACATATTGAGCGTTCTACTTTCCCTTGGAACTGGGCTCATTATCCAGAAAGAGGACAGAAAGACGAAGTTTCACCTTGGTTGGAAGCTTTTGTGAATGCTAAAAATTGGATAGAAAATAAGAAATAAAAACAATAAAGCTCTCATGAAAATGAGAGCTTTATTTCTAAAAAGCGAAAACTTTAAAAAAAGCTTTCTGTTCATTAGGCCCCAAACCTAAAAAAGTAAACTTATCTTTAAAATAGTACTGCATTGTTTTTTAAAATACAGCACAATCTGTTTTTATAATGTTGGAAGTGTTAATAATGATTTTTCAATTCAATTACTACTTTCTCACCATTTTATGATTAACTGGCGGGTTTGGTCTTTGATTGACTTTGTCCTTAAAAGATGTAGCGCTATTTATCATCTTCCCTTCTAAAAAATTTTCAAAACCAGGCGCTGTATTTGGCAAGTTTCCTATTGTTTCATATTCGATATCTTCAATCTCACCTTTAAATTTACTTGTAAAGCTTTCTGTTGTCTGTTGCACAGCTTTAGAAATTAACTTTCTAGTTTTTTTTCCTTTATGTGGTGCAAAAAGTACTCCAACTGTGGCACCGATTAAAGCGCCAACAATGAAACTTCCTGCAATTGTTCCTATATCGTTATTTCTGTTTTTCATAATGCTATATTTTAAATTAAACTTACTATGTTATTAATTTTTTCTAAACTAGAAAAAATTATGTGGTCAATGTTTTCTTTCCTTTCACAAATCTAACCACCACTAATGCAACAGCTGCTACTAATGCTAGATGAATGAAATTTCCTATATCATAGATAAAAAAACCTATAATCCAGATTCCGAAAAGAATAACCGCCACTACGTATAATATATTTCTCATTACCATGATTTCTAATGTTTTAGGATTACTAATATGTTATACAAATTTCAAGAAATATAAGATAGCATGTGTTATATAATTTATTTTATAATTTACAAAATTTACCTTTTTGTAAAATAATTTTAAAATAACACCTTGATTTCAGCTCTAGTTGCTTCAAAAGTTAGATTTGATTACTTGATGAACTTATATAAAATGATTACAGTTATTTAAAATGAAACGCTATTTAATGCGAAAAACTGCTTTACAGCAGTTTTTCTTATAAACCCAAAAACTAAAACTCGCGATTATGTAAATCAATATAAGTATTAACTATTATACTTATCTGCTTCTATCTTTAATTCTTCTCTAACTTTAAATTAAAGGAAGTAATCTTCAAATGTTATCTTTTAAACATGAGATAAATATTAGCAATGACGCAGAAAATTATACTAAAAAAAAGTAATAACCTTAGAACCGTAGTAGTTGTTTTCATTTCATTTTATCTACTTATCGTAAACCGCCATGCTAGAAATTGAACTTCTTAAATCGTCCAATTCATTATTAAAAGTTTCTTTAGATATTTCCCACTTTTGCGTTGAGATTAGTTCATAATTCTCAATTTTGTATTTTAAAGTGGCATTTCTTTTTTCTAATTTACTAATTTCAGAATTTTCTATAGCTCTAACTGCTTTATCGTTAGAATCGATATCCAATTTTAAATTATTCAAAACTTTTTGATTTTCACCTAATTTAAATTTAAAACTAACTTTAAATGTGTTATAATCATTAATTGAATCAAATTCTGCTTGGGCTAACACTGCTTTAGCATCGTTCAAATCTTCAACTGTTTCATTCAAGTTCTTATTATATTCTGCAGAAGAAACAGTACAACTTGTTAATAAAGGAATACTCACAATTAAAAAAACTAACATAATAGTTAAAAATGTTCTCATTCAAATATTTATTGGGTTAGGAAAAAGCCATAACAAATTTTAAAATTACATTATGGCTTTTGTTTGTTATAAATTAAATAATCCGAATCCGATTTCTATTTATTCATTAAATGATCTGAATTGCTGTGTAACAATTCATTCGCTTTATCTTTAAATGACTTAACGGCCTGGGACATTTTATCTTCTATAATATTTTCAAACTCCATCGCTTTATCTTTTAAGTAAGTAGCGTCATCGATAATTTCATTTTTTATGTTTTTCGATGTTTTTTTAACTTTGTTAGAAATGTTTTTTCTTGTTTTTTTACCTTTATGTGGTGCGAACAAAACACCTAACGTTGCTCCAAGAATTGCACCAACTAATAAACCACCAACTACTAATTTTCCTTTTTGACTATTATTTTCCATAATATTTTCTTTTTATTAATTTAAAATTTGTTTTGTATTGTGGTACGATACCACTTTTTTTTGTAAAGTTATGTTGCAACACTATTATCAACTTTAATACTTTTTTTGTAGTTGCATTTTTACTATCAAATGCTAATTAAAATATTTCCTTCTTTCATCATTCCAGTAATGGTAAGAAAAACTTTAGCTATTTTCCTACTTTCTTACACAAAGATGCAACACAATCAATCAAAATATGTTACACATTAGATGCTCTAAGTTACAGATTTTACTGATTTTCAAATTTTTCTTCAAAGTGCGCTAATTCGCTTTCTACAATTGAAAGCTGTTCCATAGCTAATCTGGAAAGTAAATAACTAACTGTAGATTCTGCTCCTTGATTCAAGTTAATATGATTTTCCTCCACACCGTCATAACATCCGCCGGTTTTAGGATTGTAAACTATTTGACTTAAATGATTTCTTCCTAAAAACCAATCAAATGCAATTTCCATTTTTTCTTTGTACGTTTCTTCTTCATATACTTGGTAAAAAGTTTTCAATGCCATAATAGTGTATGCCACATCAATAGGTTGCTCGCCAAATTGGTTTATTGATTTTCCTTTTTGATACCAACCTTGATTTGAAATTACCTTAATCTGATCATCTTTAAAGATCACAGAAAGTAAAAAGTCAAATGTCGTTTTTGCAATGTCTTTAAAGAGTTCACTGCCTGTTGCTAATCCTGCAAAAAGCATTGCTTCGGGCATAATACTATTAGCATAAGTTAGATATTCTTCAAACCATTTCCATTTGTCATCTGAAACGCCTCGGTATTTCGAAACTAAATTATCTGCTAATGAAGTTATTAACTGATTAACTTTTGGACTTTGCAACTCTAAATTGTAAAAATACAAACCTTTAATAGAAAAAGAAATTGCTCTCGGCGAATTGAATTTTGCGCTGTTAATCATCGCATTTTCAATGGCATTTGTAGCTTGTTCAATCACATCTTTTGGCATAAGCTTTTTGTAAGAAATAAACTCGCCTAAAGCCCAAATAGCTCTACCATTGGAATCTTCCAAGTTCTCATTGCGATTATTAGCAGTGAAATTTCCTTTCTTATCTACATAATTATAAAATTCACCATTATCTTGTTGGCAAAATAAAATAAACTTTAGATAGGTTTTAATCAATTTTAAATCTGCACTATCATTTGTTAATTCATAATGTTTCGTTAGCGCAATTAATGCTCTTGCATTATCATCTAAAGTATAACCCGATTCAATATCTGGAGCTGAAATAGCCGCAAACTGGATTAATCCATCTTTAGTTGTCATTCTTTTGATATGATCTAATGAAATACTAGGTATATTATAGTGTAAATCAATTTTATAATTACTGTTTTTTACTAGCTGTATGTGTGCTATAGCAGCGTTTTGCCACGAAGTAGGACTAATTTTATGCAAGGCATTCAAACGCATTTCCCTTAATAGCTTCGTATTATATAAGAGTTCTATTGTTTTTTCTGCCAATTGATTAGCGTTTTGAAAGTCATAATTCATCCCAGCTCCATCTAAGAATTCTTTAGCATGAGGAATTGGTGTTGCAATAATAGGACAACCACAAGACATTGCATAGGATAAAGTGCCGCTAACTGCTTGATTTGGATCTTTTGAAGTGAATAAATAGATTTTTGTACGTTGCAAATAATCCATTAACTCTGCTAAAGATAAATACTTATCCACGAAACGAACATTATTCTCTAAATGTAATTCTTTTACCTTTTCATACAGAAATTCTCTATATTTTTCGCCGTCACGCTTCACAACTTCGGGATGTGTTTTTCCTAGAACTAAATAAATAGCATTAGGAAACCGTTCAATAATTTTAGGCATTGCTTCTAAAGCTGTTTCTATACTCTTCCCTTCACTTATCAAGCCAAATGTTGACAAGACAATTCGATCACTGAATTGATTTCTTGTGGTTTGTTGTAAGGTATCTAGTGAAGCTACTAAATGTGTTCCGTGCGAAATAACGGATATTTTTCTATCAGCAATTCCATAATCATTCATCAAAATAGCTTTTGAAGTAGCGGTCATCACAACCAAAACTTCAGAACAATCCGCAATTTCTCGAACTACTTCTTTTAATTTTTCCTCAGGATTTGGCAATACGGTATGAAACGTCGTAGTAATTGGTCTGTTGATGTGTTTCATGAACTTTAGTAAAAAAGTCCCGTAAACACCTCCAAACAGTCCAAATTCGTGTTGCAGAAACACCATTGCGATGTTTTTATCCGAATTAATCTTTGCAGCTAATTCAGAGAAATTGCTTTCAACTTGTGTATCTAATTTATATTTTACTTCCTCAGGATAATCATAATTACAACCAGCTGTTTCTATAGCACAAACTTTTAGTGAAAAAGTGGCTCCAAACTTTTCTTGAACGGCGTTTTTTAAATCTTGTGCATACGTTGCAATGCCACATTCTCTCGGTGGATATGTTGTAATGAACAGAATTTCAGGTAATTTCTTCTCCATCAATAGAATTTCTTCATGCTTTGAGGCAGTTAGTAACTTTATTAACGGAGATTCTTTCAAGTTCTTTTTTGATTCATTATAAACGATAAATGAATTTTTATAAATGGGAAAAAAATTAGTGTTCATTTTGAGAGGGATTTAGTAAAAGTTCTTTTAATAACGCTTTTAAGCTTACAGAAGCACAAGCAATGCGTTTATCTGCAGCACCATAGTAAATATAAAGTGTGTCATCAAATAAAGCGGTTCCTGTAGGGAATACAACATTAGACACTACTCCATTTTTTTCATAATCGAGTTCAGGAATGATTAAAGGTTCTTTTAATCTGCAAAGTACTTTCGTTGGATCATCTATATCCAATAATGCAGCGGCAGCCGTATAAACATAACCATCGCAAGTATCACTTACTCCGTGATAAATGAGTAACCATCCATATTCAGTTTCTATTGGAGGGCAACCACCACCTATGAAACCCGCTTCATGATTTGTTCCTAAAGGATCTAAAATAATATGCTCGTTAAAATGTAGAAAATATTGATTCCAAAATTCCTTAGTTAAATTAGCTAAATCGTCGATTAAGACCAATTGAATTCCTGGACGTATTCGGTGTAGAAAAGCTAGTTTGCCATTGATTCTTCTGGGAAAAAAGATTACATCTTTGTCCCAAAGAAATACATTTTCGTTTTGATCAAAATGTCTTACATGTCTAAAATATTTTGCGTTTACTAAATTATTACATTCAGCTAATCTTTTAAATTCATCAAAAGTGAATTTTGGCACAATAATTCCATGTCTTTCAAACGTTATTAAATCTGTTGACGTTACTAAAGCACCCAACGCATTAATTCCGTCATAGGCAGTGTAAGTAATATAGTAGACACCATCTATTTTAACAATCCGAGGGTCTTCAATACCCTTCGAACCTTGTTCAGAATACGGAATTAATAATGGTGTATTATTTCTTTGTACAATTTTAAGAGGCCCTTCTAACTTGCAATAACCAATTGTAGAATAATTACCACTTCGCACCGCACGATACAACATATGAACCACATTTCCTTCTTGCATAATGCCCGGATTCAAAACACTATCATTTTCAAAAGAAAGTGTCGTTTTTTTTAGAAGGATTCCTTCTTTTTTAATTGGTATCATAACGGTGGTAAAAATTAATGAATAAAAAAAGCGTAGATGCTAATTAAATACGCCTTTGTTGGATTATATGTATATTCTTAATAATTTTAATTACTAAGAATATACATAAACCAGTCAATTATAATAGTTCAGGTTGCCCCTTTCAAATAATGCTAATTACTTCAAGTCGTTTTTTATGAAAACGCTGTTCTAATCTCTTGAGTAAATAATCATTTGTTTCAGTTTGCAATCTTTAATCAGAATCGGTTCACTGCGTAAAATTTTCTTTCAGTTTATATTTTTGTTTTAGAATCTCCAAAAAACTGAAGCATTTATGTTCGCTTTTACATTTTTTTAATCTTCTTAAACAAATATACAGTAACATGTATCAATAACTGTTATAATATAATTGAAATATATTACATAAATCACACATTTCTAACAACTTAACATCAAATATTTTCTAAGTTTCTATTTCTTTTCTCTTTCAATTTTTTAAAGAATGAAGGTGATAATCCTGTAACTTTCTTAAACTGATTAGATAAATGAGCTACACTGCTATAATTTAGTTTGTAAGAGATTTCGGTAAGATTCAGTTCGTCATATAAAAGTAATTCTTTGACTCGTTCTATTTTTTGATTGATAATAAATTGTTGTATTGTAATTCCTTTAACTTCGGAAAAGATATTAGACAAATAGGTGTAATCATAATTCAATTTTTCGCTAATATAGTCTGAGTAGTTTACTTTTGGCATTTCATCAGTATAATGCACAAGCTCAATAATTACGTTTTTAATTTTTTGAATCAAGATAGCTTTCTTATCATCTAGTAATTCTAGGCCAGATTGTGCTAAATTTTTTCTAAGTTCTTCAAATTGTTTAGGAGTTATATCTTCTAAAATCTCTACAAATCCTAAATCAACAACAACAAATTGCAACCCTAATTTTTTTAATTCTTCCTTAACCATCATTTTACAGCGAAGGCTAACCATATATTTAATATAGAGTATCATAAATTTTTAATATTTGCAAGCAAATTATTTTTTGCTCAAAAACTAATCTTCATAACCACTTTTAATTACTGTGGAAATCATTTTAAATTGTTGGTTTGCGTTGAAGTGATGACTTGAATGTGCCTGAATAACCATTCCGTCGCCTTGTTTCATAACATACTGCTTTTTATTTATCGTAACTTCTGCTACGCCGTCAATAATTTGAATATAGGTATCAAACGGTGATTTTTTCACATCTCCTTCTTCGCCAGCATCAAAAGATGACACCGTAACATTACCCGTTAATTTTTTAATTATTGTTTTGCTCAGTACTGCATTTGGAATATATTCTATAAGTTCTACTACAATATGTACTTTCTCTTTATCAACTTCAATACCTTCGTTTGGTTTTTTCATAATGTTTTTGTGAGTTGTCTCATAACTCTAATCAAAGATGACTCGTTTTTTTTAATATTAATTGCATATGGTAAATTATTATTTACATAAATCACACTTATAAAAATTCACAAATTAATCTAACTTATCTATTATTTTCTAATTATAGCTGCTATGCAATTGTAGAAAGTATTATTTCAACAATTTTTATCAGAATTCTGTATTATTCAGAGTTTAGTAGGCAAGCATAGTATTTTAAAAAATTCAAAAAATTAAAGTATAGATTATCAATTGTTTAAAAAATTGCACAATTAGTTTTATTTTTATACTTTGCATTAAATATTAATTGTGAATTATGGACAATATTACACGCTTATTTGACTTTCCTTATCACCAATTAGAAAAGTACAATTTAGAGGACTCTCTTGTAACCAAGTATGGTAACGAATGGATTAAAACTTCAACCAAAGAATATTTAGACAAAGCAAATGCATTTTCTAGAGGATTAATTAGACTTGGCGTCAATGTCAATGACAAAATAGCTATTATTTCTTCAAACAACAGAACAGAATGGCATATTACCGATATTGGTGTGCTTCAAACAGGTGCACAAAATGTACCTATTTACCCTACAATTTCGGCTGAGGATTATGATTATATTTTAAATCACTCTGACTCTTCTTATTGTTTTGTTTCAGATCAGGAAATTTTTGACAAATTAACTAGCGTGAAGCATAACATTCCGAAGTTAAAAGAAATTTATTCTTACAATGATATCGAAGGATGTAAAAGTTGGAAGGAAATTCTTGAATTAGGAAAAGATGAGTCCAATCAAAATGTGGTTGAAGAACGAAAGAATAATGTGACTACTACTGATTTAGCTACAATTATTTATACTTCAGGAACTACCGGAAGACCAAAAGGTGTAATGTTATCTCATCAAAATATTGTTTCTGATGTATTAATGAGTTCTATAAGAGTACCATTAAGAGCAGGAGATACAAGAGGAATGAGCTTTTTGCCAATCTGTCATATTTTTGAAAGGATGATTACCTATCTTTATCAGTATTATGGAATTTCGATTTACTTCGCTGAAAGCATTGAGAAAATTTCAGATAACTTAAAGGAAGTACAACCTCACGTAATGTCAGTTGTTCCTCGCCTATTAGAAAAAGTGTACGATAAAATATACGCTAAAGGATCTGATTTAACTGGAATTAAGAAACGATTATTTTTCTGGGCAACTGGTTTAGGAATTCAATTTAAACCCTATAAAGAAAATGGATGGTTCTATGAATTCCAATTAAAAATTGCTAGAAAATTAATATTTTCAAAATGGCAAGAAGGTCTTGGTGGTCGATTAGAACTTTTAGTTTCTGGAAGTGCTGCTTTGCAACCTAGATTAACAAGAGTATTTACTGCAGCTGGAATTCCAGTAATGGAAGGATATGGTTTGACTGAAACTTCTCCTGTAATATCAGTAAATGATATGAGAAACGGAGGATTTAGAGTAGGAACTGTAGGAAGAGTTTTAGATGGTGTTGAAGTTAAGATCGCTGAAGACGGTGAAATCCTTTGTAAAGGACCAAATGTAATGCTTGGTTACTATAAAGATGAAGAGCAAACAAAAGTTGTTATGGAAGGTGGATATTTTCATACAGGAGATATTGGAGAAATTGACAGCGATGGTTTCTTAAAAATTACCGACCGTAAAAAAGAAATGTTTAAAACTTCAGGTGGAAAATATGTTGCACCACAATTGTTAGAAAACACATTTAAACAATCTCGATTTATTGATCAAATAATGGTTATTGGTGAAGGAGAAAAAATGCCTGCCGCTTTTATTCAAATAAATTTTGACTTCGTTAAAGAATGGGCAAATAGAAATGGATTTACAATTGGTACTACAAATGAAGAAATTTGTAATAATCCAGAAGTTATTAAACGTATTCAGGAAGAAGTAGATCATTATAATGAAAAATTTGGTAACTGGGAAAAAGTAAAACGCTTTGAGCTAACTCCAGAAGTTTGGTCCATTGAAGACGGACATCTAACACCTACTATGAAATTAAAACGTAAAATTATTATAGAAAAGTACAAAGCATTATACACTAAAATCTATGGTGTACATTAAAAACACTCCTAATAATAGATAAATTATATTTTTAAATGTTAAAATGTAACTATTTACATAAAATAAACCTAAAATACTATGCGTGCATAGTATTTTTTTTTTATATTTGGAGTAAATTAAGAACATGCAAGATAAAACCATAGATTATATATTAAGATCAACTTGGCAAGCTGTGGCAAGAATGTATAATGAAGAAGCAACAAAATATGGCGCTACTATGGCAACAGGTTTTGCTTTATTAAGCATTGACAGAGAGCACGGAACATCTTCAACCGCACTTGGTCCAAGAATGGGGATGGAAGCAACTAGTTTAACTAGAACGCTGAAATCAATGGAAGAAAAGGGTTTAATCTACCGAAAAAAGAACCCGGCAGACGGAAGAGGTGTTTTAATATACCTAACAGAATTAGGAAAGGAAAAAAGAGAGTTGTCAAAAAATACGGTATTGCAATTTAACGATACCATAAAAACAAATCTTACCGAAGAAAAATTAAGGATTTTTGCTGAAGTTTCCGAAACTATAAATGAATTAATTACAGATAAAAAAATATTTAACGACAAATAATTAACCTAGACATGAAACGAAATATTAAGAAAGTTGCTGTTATTGGTTCCGGTATTATGGGAAGTGGCATAGCGTGTCATTTTGCTAATATTGGTGTAGAAGTCTTATTATTAGACATTATACCAAACGAGTTAACCGAAGCGGAGCAAAAAAAAGGATTAACATTAGAAAGTAAAGCTGTTAGAAACCGATTAGTAAATGATCATTTAACAACCGCTTTAAAATCGAAGCCCTCTCCTATTTATCATCCAAGTTTTGCTAGTAGAATTACTACTGGAAACACTACAGATGATATGAAAAAGATTGCTGAGGTAGATTGGATCATCGAAGTTGTTGTAGAACGCTTAGATATTAAAAAATTGGTTTTCGAACAAGTTGAAAAATACCGTAAACCAGGTACTTTAATTACTTCAAATACTTCAGGTATTCCTATTCATTTTATGAGCGAAGGCAGAAGCGAAGATTTTCAACAACATTTTTGTGGAACGCATTTCTTTAATCCAGCACGTTACTTAAAATTATTCGAAATCATTCCTGGTCCTAAAACATCTCAAGAAGTATTAGATTTCTTAACTGTTTATGGGGAGAAATTCTTAGGAAAAACTTCAGTTGTGGCAAAAGATACGCCTGCTTTTATTGGAAATAGAATTGGAATCTTCGGAATTCAAAGTTTATTTCACCAAGTAAAAGAAATGGGATTAACGGTTGAAGAAGTTGATAAATTAACGGGTCCAGTTATTGGCCGTCCAAAATCAGCTACTTTCAGAACTGTTGATGTTGTAGGATTAGATACATTAGTTCATGTAGCTAACGGAATTTATGAAAATTGTCCAAACGACGAAGCTCACGAATTGTTTAAATTGCCAGAATTTGTTAACAAAATGATGGGAAACAAATGGTTGGGAAGCAAAACAGGTCAAGGTTTCTACAAAAAAGAAGGTAAAGAAATTCTAACATTAGATTTAGATACTTTAGAATATAGAGCTAGTAAAAAAGCTTCATTCGCTACTTTAGAATTGACAAAAACAATTGACAAACCAATTGACAGATTCAAAGTATTAGTAAAAGGAAAAGATAAAGCAGGTGAATTCTACAGAAAAAACTTCGCTTCTATGTTCCAATATTGTTCGAATAGAATTCCCGAAATTACAGATGCATTTTACAAAATCGATGACGCTATGAAAGCTGGATTCGGTTGGGAAAATGGTCCATTCGAAATTTGGGATGCAATCGGAGTTGAAAAAGGAATTGAATTAATGAAAGCGGAAGGTTATGAACCAGCTGCTTGGGTTAAAGAAATGTTAGCAGCAGGAGTTACTTCTTTCTACGCTGTAAAAGATGGTTCAACTTACTTCTACTCTATCACGAATAAAAAATTAGAGAAAGTTCCAGGACAAGATTCATTTATCATCTTAAACAACATTCGCGAAAGCAAAAAAATATGGAGCAACAGTGATTCTATCATTACCGACTTAGGCGATGGAATTATCAATTTAGAATTTACTTCTAAAATGAATTCAATTGGTGCTGGCGTTTTACAAGGAATCAACAAAGCAATTGACATTGCAGAAAAAGAATACAACGGTTTAGTGATTGGAAATCAAGGTACAAATTTCTCTGTTGGAGCTAATTTAGGAATGATTTTCATGATGGCTGTAGAACAAGAATATGATGAATTAAACATGGCAATCAAAATGTTCCAGGACACTATGATGCGTTGTCGCTATTCAGCTATTCCAGTTATTGCTGCGCCTCACGGTATGACACTTGGTGGTGGTTGTGAATTAACAATGCATGCTGACAGAGCGGTTGCTGCTGCTGAAACGTATATCGGTTTAGTAGAATTTGGAGTTGGTGTTATTCCGGGTGGTGGTGGTTCTAAAGAAATGGCGTTGCGAGCTTCTGATTTATTCCGTAAGAATGATGTTGAATTAAACGTGTTACAAGAATATTTCTTAACAGTTGGAATGGCTAAAGTGGCTACTTCTGCTTATGAAGGATTTGATACAGGCGTTTTAATAAAAGGAAGAGATATTGTTGTAGTAAACAAAGACCGTCAAATTGCAACTGCGAAACAAGTGGCAATGCAAATGGCAGAACAAGGTTATACGCAAGCACCTAGAAGAAAAGATATTAGAGTTTTAGGAAAACAAGCTTTAGGAATGTTCTTAGTAGGAACAGATCAAATGGAAGCTGGTAAATATATTTCAGAGCACGATAAGAAAATTGCTAATAAATTGGCTTACGTAATGGCTGGTGGTGATTTATCTGAACCAACATTAGTAACTGAGCAATACTTATTAGATCTTGAAAGAGAAGCATTTTTATCACTTACAGGTGAAAGAAAATCTTTGGAAAGAATTCAATTTATGTTAACCAAAGGGAAACCATTAAGAAACTAAGAAATTATGAAAACAGCATATATAGTAAAAGCATATAGAACAGCAGTTGGAAAAGCACCTAAAGGAGTTTTTCGTTTCAAAAGACCAGATGAATTGGCTGCTGAAACCATTGAATACATGATGAATGAATTACCAAACTTTGACAAGACGCGTATTGACGATGTTATGGTTGGTAATGCAATGCCAGAAGCAGAACAAGGCTTAAACGTTGGTCGTTTGATTTCGTTAATGGGATTAAAAGTTGAAGATGTTCCTGGAGTTACTGTAAACAGATATTGTGCTTCTGGAATTGAAACTATCGGGATGGCAACTGCTAAAATCCAATCTGGAATGGCAAGTTGTATTATCGCTGGTGGCGCGGAAAGCATGAGTTTTATTCCAATGGGAGGTTATAAACCTACTCCAGATTATAAAGTAGCTAAAGCCGGAAATGAAGATTATTATTGGGGAATGGGATTAACTGCTGAAGCTGTTGCAAAACAATTCAATGTTTCTCGTGAAGACCAAGATGAATTTGCATACCATTCGCATATGAAAGCTTTAAAAGCTCAGGCTGAAGGTAGATTTGACGCACAAATTGTTCCAATTACGGTTGAAGAAACTTTTGTAAACGCAAACGGTAAAAAAGAAACACGTTCTTACGTTGTAAATAAAGATGAAGGACCAAGACTTGGAACTTCTAAAGAAGGTTTAGCCGGCTTAAGAGCAGTATTTGCTGATGGCGGAAGCGTAACTGCCGGAAACTCATCACAAATGAGTGATGGAGCTGCTTTTGTATTAGTAATGAGCGAAGAAATGGTAAAAGAATTAAACCTTGAACCAATTGCTCGTTTGGTAAACTTTGCTTCAGCAGGTGTTGAACCAAGAATTATGGGAATGGGTCCTGTAAAAGCAATTCCAAAAGTATTAAAACAAGCTGGTTTAGACTTAAAAGACATTGACTTAATTGAGTTGAACGAAGCTTTTGCTTCTCAGTCTTTAGCGGTTATTCGCGAATTAGGATTAAATCAAGATATCGTGAATGTTAATGGTGGAGCAATTGCATTGGGTCACCCACTTGGTTGTACAGGTGCAAAATTATCAGTTCAATTGTTTGATGAAATGCGCAAGCGTGGTAATGCAAAATACGGAATGGTAACTATGTGTGTAGGAACTGGACAAGGAACTGCAGGTATTTACGAATTTTTAAAATAATAGAGAAGCAACACAGCTTAAATAAATTTAAGAAATTTCAATAATTTATTTAATCTGTGTTACTGAAAAATAAAATAACAATATTAAAATATAAATCATGGCAGATATTATTAGAGGAGGTCAATTCCTTGTAACAGAAACAAAATGTGAAGACGTTTTCACACCAGAAGATTTCAATGAAGAGCAAATTATGATGCGTGATTCAGTTATTGAATTCGTTGATAAAGAAATTTGGCCTTATAAAGAAAGATTCGAAAAGAAAGATTATGCACTTACTGAAGAAGTAATGCGTAAAGCGGGTGAACTAGGCTATTTAAGTATTGCCGTTCCTGCAGAATATGGTGGAATGGGAATGGGATTTGTAAACACGGCTTTAGTTTGTGATTACATTTCTGGAGCTACAGGTTCATTTTCAACTGCTTTTGGAGCACATACAGGAATTGGAACTATGCCAATAACTTTATACGGAACAGAAGAACAAAAACAAAAATATGTACCGAAATTGGCTTCAGGTGAATGGTTTGGTGCGTACTGTTTAACAGAACCGGGTGCAGGATCTGATGCTAACTCAGGAAAAACGAAAGCTGTTTTATCTGATGATGGTAAATATTACAGCATTACAGGTGGGAAAATGTGGATTTCAAATGCAGGTTTTTGTAGTGTAATGATTGTTTTCGCTCGTATTGGAGATGATAAAAATATTACGGGTTTCATCGTTGAAAATGATCCATTAAATGGAATTTCAATGGGAGACGAAGAGCATAAATTAGGAATTCGTTCTTCTTCTACGCGTCAGGTTTACTTTAATGATACTAAAGTTCCTGTAGAAAATATGTTGGCGGGTCGTGGTGAAGGTTTTAAAATTGCCATGAACGCTTTAAATGTTGGTCGTATTAAATTAGCTGCTGCGTGTTTAGAGGCACAAAGAAGAACTATTACAGGTGCAGTAAATTATGCTAACGAAAGAATGCAGTTTAATGTTCCTATTTCTAGCTTTGGAGCTATTCAGGCTAAAATTGCTGAAATGGCTACAAATGCATATGCTGGAGAAAGTGCAACTTATAGAGCAGCTTCAGACATTGAAACTAGAATTAAAATTAGAGTAAGTGAAGGAAATTCGCACCAAGAAGCAGAATTAAAAGGTGTTGAAGAATTCGCAATAGAATGTTCTATCTTAAAAGTAGCAGTTTCTGAAGACGTACAAGCTTGTACAGATGAAGGAATTCAAATTTTTGGTGGAATGGGATTCTCTGAAGATGCTCCTATGGAAAGTGCTTGGAGAGATGCTCGTATTGCAAGAATTTATGAAGGAACTAACGAAATCAACAGAATGTTATCGGTTGGAATGTTAGTGAAGAAAGCAATGAAAGGTCATATTGATTTCTTAGGTCCAGCAATGGCTGTGGGTGAAGAATTAATGGGAATTCCATCGTTTGACGTGCCAGATTATTCTGAATTATTCGCTGAAGAAAAAGAAATGCTTGTTAAGTTGAAAAAAGTATTCTTAATGGTTGCTGGTTCTGCTGTTCAAAAATACGGACCAGAATTAGAAGCACACCAACAATTATTAATGGCTGCATCTGATATCTTAATTGAAATTTATATGGCTGAAAGTACTATTCTTAGAACTGAAAAATTAGCTAAAAAAGAAGGTGAAGCGAAAGTGCAAGAGCAAATTGCTATGGCACAATTGTACTTATATCATGCAGTAGATATCATCAACCAAAAAGGAAAAGAAGGAATTGTTTCTTTTGCTGAAGGAGATGAACAACGTATGATGTTAATGGGATTAAAACGTTTCACAAAATATGCAAACATGCCAAATGTAATTGGTCTTCGTGAAAAAATTGCTGCAAAAGTAATTAGCGAAAACAAATACGCATTCTAAGGTTATTTTGTAATAGGTTATAATAAAAACCGTCAAGTATTCAATTACTTGACGGTTTTATTTTATATTATAAAGGAACATTAATATCGATTTTTAAAGCTGAATCACTATCAGATTGTGTTTTATCTTTATCTGTCTTATTGAACATTAAACCTAACATCATAATTAGCGCTGTCAATACAATAACTTGAATTATCAAGGCATTGTTAACTAAATCGATTTTAAGTGTTGAAGGAATACCTAAGAATAACAAAATAGTTATTAAGCCTCTTGGCGCGACAAATAATAAAGGCATCAGTTTTACTTTGTAAATTTTCAATTGAATGGCTCTTATCAAATAAATAAGAATTACTATACCGACTGCTAATTCAAATGTTTGGGGATTTATCACATCTTCCGTTCTTATTAAGTATCCAAATAGTATAAAAAACAGAGAACGTACCAGAAAAGCAGCTTCAAATATTAATTCCTTAAATTTATGAACTTCTTTTTGTAAGGCTCTAGGTTTAAGAAATTTGATCCAACTGTAATGTTCTAATCCGTCAAAATTACCCATTATCAAACCAAATATCATAATAAATATTAAGGCTGGCAAATGATAAATCTCTGATACAGCATAAATTAATATGATAAAAAGTACGATAGGAGCAAATTTCACATGATGGTCAATCCTACTCAATAAAAAAGCTAGAAAAGCTGTAGCGATAAATGAAATAGCTAACATCATTAGAATTTGAAGCCCAAAATTCGCGAAGGTCTCTAAGTTAATTACGTGATTCAGTACTAAGAAATTAAAAAATAAAACTCCAATAATATCAGACATGCTGCTTTCGTAAATAGCAAATTCTTTATTAAATGAACTCAAATTTCCAACACTAGATATCGCAATAGCACTACTAATTATACACAACGGAATTGCATTTATCAATCCTTGTTTATAATCAGCATCTAGAAAGTAATAAAAAAAATGACCAATTGCAAAAGCTGAGATTACTAAAGGAACGATAGCCGTTACCACCGTTTTACCAATAAAAGGTAATTTTCTTTTATTTAACTGCACTTCCAGCGAACCTTCAAGTACAATTAAAATTAAACCAACTGTACCAAAAAAAGGTAACAGACCATTTAAATCGGGAATTACAATATTCAATAAAGTTGTGCCTTGCTTTACCAGCCAACCCATTAAGATTAATAAAATCACTGAGGGAATTTGTGTTTTGTTAGCAGACACTGTAAAAGCATAGGCCAATAATAGTAAAACACAAATTGTAATAATAATTACATAATTCATAAAAAAATACTTTTCAGCAAGATAAAAATACTTTTAAAAATAATACAATTTTAAAATACAAATTTTCCAATTTTTATAGAAACAATTTTAAAAGGAAAGATTTACAAAAAAAAACTATTTTTGCAAAAATAATTTTTATGAATATTCGCCTTATCACCATTGGAAAAACTGATAATAAAAACTTACAAACGCTAATTGAAGATTACACGAAACGTTTGTCGTTTTATGTAAAATTTGATTTGGAAATTATTCCCGATATTAAAAATGTAAAGAATTTATCAGAAGCACAGCAAAAAGAGAAAGAGGGCGAATTAATTCTATCAAAAATAACCGCAACCGATCACTTAATCTTATTAGATGAAAATGGAAAAACGTTCAACAGTGTAGGATTTTCGGACTATTTGCAGAAAAAGATGAATGCCGGAACTAAAACGTTGGTTTTCGTAATTGGTGGTCCTTATGGTTTTAGTGAAACCGTTTACCAAAAAGCAAATGGAAAAGTTTCTTTGTCTGAAATGACTTTTTCACATCAAATGGTTAGGCTTTTTGTAATTGAACAACTTTATAGAGGCTTTACAATTTTAAAAAATGAACCTTATCATCATCAATAAGCCTTCTTATTTATCAACGAATTTTTTAATTACATCAAATAACTTACCACTATCAAATGGTTTTACAATTACGTCATCGATTTTAGCATCTTTGATCTTATCCATAATCTCTTGTTTATCAAATGCTGTCACCGCTATAATAGGTGTTTTAATTCCTTTTTCTCTAATTAGTTTTGATGTTTCAAATCCATTGATCTTCGGCATATTAATATCCATCAAAATAACGTCATAACTTTTCTCTTCTAAAAGTTCTAATGCCGTATAACCATTGTCTACAATATCACAAATAAAGTGATTGTTTTCCAATAGTTTTCTCGTTACCAATTGGTTAATTTTATTATCCTCTACAACAAGAACTGTGTAATCTCTTCGCGTTGATTCATCTACAATTATATTTTTAATAATTTCGCTGATTTTAAATTGGTCCGTTTCAAAAGGAATTACTAAGCTAATTTTTGTTCCAACATTCTCTTCACTTTCTAGCTCAATGGTTCCATTAAAAAGTTCAACCATCTTTTTTACAATCGTTAAACCTAAACCAGTTCCTAAATAATCATCTTCTTTACGAACAATCTGTACAAATTTATCAAATACCTTGTCCTGATCTTTTTTAGCTATACCTATTCCATTATCGATTATTTCAAATCTAATTTGACAAAGTGTACCTTGAGTCTTAACTAAATTTGCTTTAATCGTAACATGACCATTCGTAGTAAACTTTAATGCGTTACTTATTAAGTTAATAAAAATTTGAGAAAGTCGTACTTTATCGCTGATTATTGCTTCTGGAATAGTAGAATCGAATTCTAAGAAAATTTTATTATTGTTTTTTATCGCGATAAAATGAAGTGAATCTTTTATCGTTTCTAATTCATCATGAAGGTTAAATACAATATTGTCTAAAACAACTTGATTTTCTTCAATTTTATAAACGTTTAAAATATCGTTTACTAAGGATAGTAAATATTTTGCAGAAAACTTCAATGACTTTAAGTGTGGACTGTCTTTTAGTTCTTGATGTTCATCTAAAATAATATCAGTAATTCCAACAACACCATATAAGGGAGTTCGAAGTTCATGACTAACAGTTGAAATAAATTGAGATTTTATCTTTGACGCTTCTTCTGCTTTTTCTTTGGCAAATAATAAATCAGCATTTGCCTTTTTTAACTTAGCGTTTACCAATGTTTTAAGCCTGTTGTTTCTAATAAAAGAAAACAACAACAATAATAATGTGGTGACGATTATCGCTGATAAAACTACAAATTGTTTATTTTTCTCAATTCGTTGTTCATGCGCTAACTTCTCAGCCTCAATAACTTCAATTCTTCTATTAATTTCATCATGTTCTAGCTCTAAACCGGCTACTTTAACACCTTTTAATTTATCATCATTGTAAATTTCATCTCTTAACTCATTATGTTTTGCTAAATATTTGTGGGCTTTTTCAAAATCTTTATATTTTAAATAAAAGTTAGAAAAATCTTCATAAACAACAGAAATATGAGATTTTATATACTCTACATCACCTTGATCAGCATAAGAAAGAGCTTTTAAATAATGTTCTTCTGCTTTTTCATAATCGTTTAAGTGATTATAATACAATGCAAGGTTGGAATTTAATGAAATTTTAGATTCAATATCATCATCGTTTTCAATATAATCTCTAACTTGATTTACATATTTTATACCCGTGTCGTAATCTCCAACTGTAAAATAAGCGCTTCCAATATTTAAGGTAGAAAATGTAATTTCGTACTGATCTTTTAATCTTTTTGCATAGATTACACCTTTTTTATAGTTTTCAATCCCTTTTTTGAAATCAATTTTCCGATAACAATAGACATTTGCCAGATTGTTATACAACCAACATTTAATAGTATCATTATCCGTTTTTAAAGCGGCTACTATTCCTTTATCGTAGTATTCAATTGATTTACTGTATTCTGCAAATTCATCAAAATTTAAGCCAATTAGGTTATAAGCTTTTGCAGCTAACAAATCATCATCGTTTCGCAATGATAATTCTAAAGATTGTTTGGCGTAGTTTAAAGATCTTTTTCCGTCTAAAGCTAAAAAGCTTTCTCCACCCTTGGAAAGTAAAATTTTTGCTTCTTTTTCAACAGCACTATTTTGTTGCGCCCAAGCAAGTTGGAAACCAGAAAAAAAGAGTATAAATAAAGCAGTATGCTTAGAGAAATTCATTAGTTTAAGTGCGATTTTTGAACATGACAATATAAAAAAAATCCTGATTAAATCAGGATTTTTTCTGTAATTATTTAACGTACTAATTTCTTGTATTTTATTCGAGTTGGAGCAACGTCTTTTCCTAAACGTTTGCGCTTATTTTCTTCGTATTCAGAGAAACTTCCTTCAAAGCAATATACTTGTGAATCTCCTTCAAAAGCTAATATATGCGTACAAACTCTATCTAAAAACCATCTGTCGTGAGAAATAATAACTGCACAACCAGCGAAGTTTTCTAAACCTTCCTCTAAAGCACGCAATGTATTAATATCTAAATCATTCGTAGGCTCATCTAAAAGCAATACGTTTCCTTCTTCTTTCAAAGTCATCGCAAGGTGCAATCTATTTCTTTCACCACCTGATAAAGTTGCAACTTTCTTATTTTGATCGCTTCCGCCAAAGTTAAAACGAGATAAATAAGCTCTAGAATTTACTTGTCTTCCACCCATCATGATCAATTCTTGACCATCACAGAAATTTTCCCAAAGTGACTTATTTACATCAATATTTGAATGTGCTTGATCCACGTAAGCAATTTTCACAGTATCACCAATTTCAAAAGTTCCACCATCTGGTTGTTGCTCACCCATTATCATTTTAAAAATGGTCGATTTTCCAGCTCCGTTTGGTCCGATAATTCCAACAATTCCTGCTTGTGGCAACACAAAATTTAAATCATCATATAATAATTTATCACCAAATGCTTTTGCAACATTTTTAGCTTCAATTACATTAGTTCCTAAACGTGGTCCATTAGGAATATAAATTTCTAATTTCTCATCTAATTCTTTTTGATCTTCGTTTAATAACTTATCATAGTTTTGTAAACGTGCTTTTTGCTTGGTTTGACGGCCTTTTGCACCTTGACGAACCCAATCCAATTCACGTTCTAAGTTTTTTCTACGTTTTGACGCTACTTTTTCTTCTTGCGCCATACGAGTTGATTTTTGATCTAACCAAGATGAATAATTCCCTTTCCAAGGAATACCTTCTCCTCTATCTAACTCTAAAATCCAACCGGCTACATTATCTAAGAAATATCTATCATGCGTTACAGCAATTACTGTTCCTGCATATTGTGCTAAATGTTGTTCTAACCAAAGCACCGATTCTGCATCCAAGTGATTCGTAGGCTCATCTAATAACAATACATCTGGTTGCTGCAATAACAAACGACATAAAGCCACACGACGCTTTTCTCCACCTGATAATACATTAATTGGCGTATCTGCTTCTGGCGTGCGAAGCGCATCCATTGCAATTTCTAATTTGGTATCAATTTCCCAAGCACCACAAGCATCAATTTTGTCTTGTAATTCTGCCTGACGATCCATTAGTTTTTCCATCTTATCAGCGTCTTCATACACTTCTGGCAAACCAAAATCATCGTTGATTTTATTAAATTCTGCTAATAATGCAAATGTTTCAGCTGCACCTTCACGAACAATTTCAATAACTGTTTTAGTTTCATCTAAAAGAGGTTCTTGCTCTAAATAGCCAACTGTATAACCAGGTTGAAAAACCACATCACCTTGATAATTTTTATCAATTCCAGCAATAATTTTCAATAATGAAGATTTTCCTGAACCATTTAATCCAAGGATACCAATTTTTGCACCATAGAAAAAGCTCAAATAAATGTTTTTTAGGACCTGTTTATCGGCTCCTGGATAACTTTTACTCAATTTTTGCATTGAGAAAATTACTTTCTTATCGTCTGACATAATATAAATTTAATTTAAAATATTCTTTTTCAATAAACTATCAATCTACTGCTTAAACCCTTCCTTTTAAGGCATTAAAAACCCATGCAATAGCAAGAAACCCAATTCCTACTGCTGCGAATCCCCAACCTGCTACATCATCATAACGATAAATTCCTAAACCAATAATGATTAAACCCATTAGTATCATAATAAAGGTGGCCCAAGCCAATACAGTATTTTTATTCATTCCCATTTTGTTCTCGTTTTGTTTTAGTAAAAATTTAGGATTGCAAATATAAGCAATAATAAAAGGTTTCGTTTGAATACAAATTTAATAAAAAATATTAATCAACATTTCCTTTAATAAATCGTGATGTGTCATTGAAGCGGCACCAACACCTTTACTCTTTACGTCAATATCTCGAAGAGCTCCAATAATACCACTTACTTTTCTCATCGGATAATTTCGGGCAGCTACTTCATAATCTTTCACGAAAAAAGCGTTAATTTTTAATTCCTTAGAAACATTCTGTTTTGATTTATCTTTTAAGCCATGATATTGCATCAATTGAGAGAAAAATCCAAAAACCATTGCAGTTGTAACAACCATGGGATTATCCTTTGGATTTTGCGCAAAATAATCGACTATTTGATATGATTTGAGTTGGTTTTTTTCGCCAAGCGCACTCCTTAATTCAAAGTTATTGAAGTCTTTACTGAACCCGATATTTTCTTCAATATCTTTTGGTGATATGGTATGACCTTTGGGTAAAATGATCTTCAATTTATCTAATTCATTACTTATCTTAGACAAATCTGTTCCTAAAAATTCAACTAAAATAGAAGAAGCCTTAGGTTCAATGGAATAACCTTGACCAGACAAAACGCGCTTAATCCACTCACCTACTTGATTTTCATATAATTTTTTACTTTCGTATACTACACCAACTTTATCTAATAATTTGGTAATCTTTTTACGTCTATCTAACGTTTTATATTTGTACGCAAAAACCAAAACAGTTGTCGGTTGAGGATTTTCAACATAAGCTTCTAACTTGTCAATATATCGAGATAATTCCTGAGCTTCTCTAACAATAACTACTTGTCTATCAGCCATCATTGGATACCGTTTTGCATTCGAAACAACTTCTTCAATCGTGGTATCCCGACCATATATAATAGTCTGATTGAAATCGCGTTCGTGTTCTTGCAAGATATTTTCCTGAATAAAATCGGTCAATTTATCAATATAATAAGGCTCTTCACCCATAAAAAAGTAAATTGGCTTGATCTTTCCAGCTTTAATATCTTTTGTAATTTGAATTACTTCATCCATTTTTTAGTTTATTGTTTGTGGTTATTAGTTTATTGTTTGTTGCCGAACTTTAAACCTTTAATTTCACAATTGTTCAAATACGCCATAAATGCACCTATTTTGTTTTTCACTAATTCCACTTTAATAGAAACACAATCGAATTCTAGTTGAGAAATCAATTTTTTATCTAAATATCGATATAGCTGTGATTTTAATTCGCCAGCCGAACCCTTGGCATAACTTAAAAAGTTAATGAACTCTCTATTTCCATTTCTTTCAAATCCTTCAGCAATATTGTCCATTATAAAACCTGAACTTCTGTCCATTTGATCTTTCATTGAATATCTTTTGCCTAAATTTGTAGTTTCGAATAAATTTTCGAAGTCAATACAAATTTCCCTAGCTAAATTCCATGTGACTAAATCCTCGAATTTTTCTATTTTTGCCATAAACGATAAACAATAAACGATAAACTTGAGACAGTTGAATTTCCCAACGTATTCCTTTCGGTTCAAAAATAGTGAAAATAAAGTGTCTATTTTTGATGAAATTAGAAAAAAATTTATTGTGCTTACGCCCGAAGAATGGGTGCGTCAACATGTGATTCAGTATTTATTGCAAGATAGGAACTATCCAAAATCATACATTAATGTGGAGAAGTTAATCAAAGTCAACGGATTAAGTAAGCGTTATGATGGAATTGTTTTTAAACCCAATGGTGAAATATTCTTATTAATTGAATGCAAAGCACCGGAAGTTCCTATTTCACAAGACACTTTTGATCAAATTGCTCGTTATAATTTGGAGTTAAAAGCCCAATATTTAATGGTAACCAACGGCTTAAATCACTATTTTTGCCAAATGGATTTTGAGAATGAAAAATATGTTTTTCTAAAAGAACTTCCTGATTTTAAAAACTAATTATGGTAAAGAGAGATTTAATTTTAGACCAAATTGAACAAATGGGTGCTTTCTTACGGAAGTTACTCGATAAATTTGCAAACAGTAATTCGCTTGAAGATGGAACTAATGCTTCAGATTCAGTTACAAATGAAATGATTGATGAAATCGGATTTGATTTGAAATTATTTTTAACCCTTTCGGAAGAAGAAGCTAGAAAATATCTTTCAAACTATAAATTTACCGAAGAACATTTGGAAACTTTATCAAATTTATTAGTTAAAATGAGCTCCGATGCACTAAGTAGAAAAGAATATTTAGAAAAAGCATTGTTAATTTTAGATTTTACAGATGAAATTTCTAGTACTTTTTCTTTCGAAAGAAATAATACGAAAAACAAGATCAGAGGATTATGAAGTATAAAACACTACTACTAATCGCTAGTATTTTTTTATCATCTTACAAAGATAAAAATTTCACTGATGAGAATAAATATAATGGAATTAACCACAGTATTTCTTTTAGTAAATTTTTAAATTCAGACGAAAAAACTCCTATTAGTGGAATAGATCAAGAACAGTTAGATTCATATTGTGATTCTTTAAAAACTAATAAACAATATATTATCGATTTATTGGATAAAAATGCTTCTGTAGCAAACAATATTAAATACGAGAATTATAAAACCAACAGAAAACGCCTAGAAGAAGAACTCTTTGGTATTCTATCTCCGCTAATAGAAAAGTATATTAATTTATTCCACGAAAGTAATAGTAAAGCTGTTGTACCAAAAGATTTTAAATTAATCAACAAAAAACTTAAATCGGTAGACATTGAAACCTGGTATATCGGCGAAGGAATTACCGAATTAAGAACAGTTCCAAGCCACTATTATAAATTATTTAAAAACATAGTTTCGGTTGATTATAAAGATTTTATAAAGCAAGAAACCGTAGAGGAAGAGTCCCTATATTCTAGCGATGGTGGAATCGTTGTGTCTTTTGAAGAGGTTGGAAATCGGGTTGCTTTTTGGGAAAAATTTATTTCTAAATATCCAAGCAGTTCCTTGTTGTCGAATGCGAAAGAAAGATACCTTAATTACTTAAGTGATTTTCTTTTTGGTCTAGATAACACGCCAACTTTTGAAAATAATATTATTTATCCTGAAATTTTGAATACTCATAATTCTTTCATTAGGAAATACCCTAAATCTGAAACTTCACGAAAGATAAATGAGTTAAAGAGTTTACTGACTTTAGAGATAAATAATAGCGATGAGTATAGAAAAATAATCTTTAAAGAAACTAATTTTTAATATGATTAATTCAAAAAAAATAGCAGTAGTTATACTCAATTGGAACGGTGCTAAATTATTAGAACAATTTTTACCTTCAGTTGTAGCTTATTCGGATGAAGCAACGGTTTATGTGGCCGATAATGCTTCAACTGATAACTCAATTGAAATCCTTAAAAAGCAATTTCCATCGGTAAAAATAATTCAAAATACTGATAATTTTGGTTTTGCAAAAGGTTATAATGAAGCATTGAAAAATGTAGAAGAGGAATATTATGCTTTAGTAAATTCAGATATAGAAGTGACTGAAAATTGGTTACCTCCTATTCTAAACATATTCGAAACAGAACCAAATACATCAATTATCCAACCTAAATTACTTGATTTCAAGAAGAAAACTCATTTTGAATATGCAGGTGGAGCTGGTGGTTTCATAGATAAATATGGTTATCCGTTTTGTCGTGGTCGAATTTTTGATACTGTTGAAGCAGATAAAAACCAATATGACGACGAAATAGAAATATTTTGGGCAACCGGAGCTTGCTTTTTTATTCGAAAAGAAGCTTTTAGAACGCTTAATGGTTTTGATGATGATTTCTTTGCCCATCAAGAAGAAATTGATTTGTGTTGGCGCGCATTTAACTTAGATTATACCACTAAATATTGTCCGCAATCTGTGGTTTATCACGTTGGTGGTGCTACCTTACATGAAGGAAATCCAAGAAAGACATTCTTAAACTTTCGAAATTCACTTTTAATGTTACTAAAGAACCTTCCTAAAAATCAGTTAGTTCCAGTGATTATTATGCGAATGATATTAGATGGCTTAGCCGGATTCCAATTTATTTTAAAAGGAAAATTCAGACATTTCTGGGCAATTCTTAAAGCACATTATGCTTTTTATTTGCTTACTCTTAAATTTTACAAAAAGCGAAATATCATACAAAAAACAAATTATTTTAAAATAAAAAGCATCGTTTACCGTTATTTTATTAAGAGTGGCAAGGAGTTTGCTAAATTGTTTTAACAATAGTTTAAGTATAAAAATTTCCTATCCTTGAACTTCCTGTTTAATTTTGTAAAAAATAATTATTAGTATGAAAAAAGTATTGTTAGTCATCACAATTGTTTCAATGTCGCTAACTTCTTGTGTTTCTAAAAAGAAATACACGGAATTAGAAACTAAGAACAAAGAAATTCAAGATTTATTAAACACAGCAACTGTAAAGTTAAACTCTTGCTTAACAGAGAGAGAAGCGTATGCTAACCAAATTGATTTTTTAAAGAAGAACAATTCTGATTTAATCAACAACATGGGGAATTTAACTACGCTTACTACGAAAGGTGCTGAAAACCTTGAAAAATCATTAGAAAGTTTAAAAGAGAAAGATTTAAGAATCACTCGTTTACAAGATGCTTTAACTAAAAAAGACAGTGTAACATTGGCTTTAGTTACTAGCTTAAAGCGTGAAGTGGGTATGGACGATCCAGACATTAACATTAATGTTGAAAAAGGAGTTATTATGATTTCTATTGCTGATAACTTATTATTCAAATCGGGTAGTTATGAAGTTAGCGATAAAGCAAAAGGAGTTTTAGCTAAAGTTGCTAAGGTTATTAACAGCAAGCCAGATTTTGAATGTATGGTTGAAGGTCATACTGATAATGTTCCTGTTAAAAATGCAGTTTTATTAGACAACTGGGACTTATCTGTAAAAAGAGCAACTTCAATTGTAAGAGTTTTACATAATGATTTAGGTGTAAGCCCAAAACAATTGATTCCAGCAGGAAGAAGTTCATATGTGCCTTTAGTTGATAACGATACACCAGCTAACAGAGCAAAAAACCGTAGAACTAAAATTATCATAATGCCAAAAATTGATCAATTCTACGAAATGATTGAAAAAGAAATGAAAAACTTAGGCGGGAAATAATCCACTTAAATTTCAACAATATAGTAAAACACCTCAAGCAATTGAGGTGTTTTTTTATTAGAATAAAATCGTGCTATATTACAATGTTGGTGCAACAGATTATTGAATTTTAAGCATGGTATGAAAAGACTCATAGTATTGCAAAGAAAATAAAATTCGGGAAAAATAAAGATGGTGCTATTTTAAATTAGTATTTAAAATCTATTTCAGAGGTTTTATTTTAAATAATAAATAACGCGAAAAAAAAATATTAAGATAGAGTTGATCTACAATATATCTAAACTTCCTTTTCCTTCACGAATTACTTCGGGCTCATCACCAGTCAAATCTATAATGGTTGAAGCTATGTTATCACCATAACCTCCATCGATGATCAGATCGACTTTGTTTTGCCACTTTTCGAAAATTAATTCAGGATCGGTTGAATACTCGATTACATCATCTTCGTCTTTAATAGAAGTAGAAATAATTGGATTACCCAACATTTCTACAATTTGCAAAGCGATGTTGTTTTGCGGAACACGAATTCCAACTGTTTTTTTCTTTCTGAATTCTTTCGGCAAGTCGTTATTTCCTGGTAAAATAAAAGTATAAGGTCCAGGCAAAGCACGTTTTAAGATCTTGAAAGTAGCTGTATCAATTTGCTTCACATAATCAGAAATATTGCTTAAACTGGAACAAACAAAAGAAAAATTTGCCTTTTCCAACTTAATTCCTTTGATTTTAGCTAATTTTTCTAAAGCACGAGAATTCGTAATATCACAGCCAAAACCATAAACAGTATCGGTTGGATAAATAATTATGCCACCATCTTTCAACACAGCAACTACTTTTTTAATAGCAGCTTCATTGGGTTTGTCTTCGTATATTTTTATAAATTCTGCCATAATTTTTTGTTTCAGGTTAATTTTGTTTGAAGTTTCAGATTTTATCCAATCACTTCCAATTTTGCAAAACGAAGCAATAATTTCTTCAATCCGCCAACATCAAATCTAATTTCTGCTTTTTTATCAGCTCCAATTCCTTCTATATTTACAATTTGTCCTTTCCCAAATCGTTCGTGCATTACTATATTTCCTGATGCTAAATTCGAATCAAACAAATTAGCACTTCCTGAATTTGAGTTACTCGACATTGGTTTTAACTTTCTAACGTTTGCCGATGGATTCGGTTGGTCACTCTTTAAATTAGCCGGTGGCGTTCCCATTTTTGGTTTAGCTAATCTTAATTTCGATTTATCAATATCACCAAAAACATCAATATCCATGACAGGTTTATAACGATAACCTGAATCAACCGGATTCAAATATTCCAAATATTGGTCGTCAATTTCTTCAATGAATCGAGAAGGTTCGCTATCCACTAGTTTTCCCCAACGATAACGTGATTGTGCATAAGTCAAGTAGGCTTGATGTTCTGCACGTGTTAAAGCCACATAAAACAAGCGACGTTCCTCTTCTAACTCACTTCTGGTATTCATACTCATCGCACTTGGAAATAAATCTTCTTCCAATCCTACGACAAATACATGTGGAAACTCTAATCCTTTCGCCAAGTGAATTGTCATCAAGGCAACTCTATCGTCATCTCCGGTATCTTTATCTAAATCGGTAACCAAAGCAACATCTTCCATAAATTCGGCTAATGCGCCTCTTGCTCCGTCAATTTCAACTTGTCCTTCTGTAAAATCTTTAATACCGTTTAAAAGTTCTTCGATATTTTCAATTTTAGCAATTCCTTCTGGTGTTCCGTCTTTTTTAAGTTCTTGAACTAATCCTGTTTTTTTGGTAACGTGTTCAGTCAAGAAAAAAGCATCTTGATTTTCATTAATTACTTGAAAACTCTTAATCATCATCACGAAATCATTCAGTTTGGCTTTCGTACCAGAATTTAGTTTTAAATCAATTTTATCAATATGTTCCATTACTTCAAAAATAGAACGCTTATAATGATTAGCGGCAACTGTTAATTTTTCTACGGTTGTATCTCCAATTCCCCTAGCCGGATAATTAATAACACGCACTAAAGCTTCTTCATCTTTAGGATTGATCACCAATCGAAGATAAGCCAGAACATCTTTAATTTCTTTACGCTGATAAAATGATAAACCACCATAAATTCGGTAAGGAATATCGCGTTTACGCAAAGCATCTTCCATAGCACGTGATTGTGCATTGGTGCGATATAAAATTGCAAACTGTCCGTTTAACATTTGATTCTGCATTTTTTCTTCAAAAATGGTAGCCGCCACAAAACGCCCTTCTTCCCCATCTGTTAAACTGCGATGTACTTTTATCTTTGCACCATCTTGATTTGCGGTCCAAACAATTTTATCTAACTTAGTTTTGTTTTTATCAATTACGTTATTCGCCGCTTCCACAATATTTTTTGAAGAACGATAATTCTGTTCCAAGCGATACATTTGAACATTTTCATAATCTTTCTGAAAATTCAAAATGTTATTGATGTTTGCACCACGGAACGCATAAATACTTTGGGCATCATCTCCAACAACACAAATGTTATGAAATCGATCCGACAAAGCCCGAACAATTAAATATTGCGAATGGTTGGTATCTTGATACTCATCAACCAAAATATAACGAAAACGATCTTGATACTTCGCTAAAACTTCAGGAAAAAGATTCAATAATTCATTAGTTTTTAATAATAAATCATCAAAATCCATCGCACCTGATTTAAAGCAACGCTCTACATAATTTTGATAAATTTCTCCCATTCGAGGCTTTTTGCTCATCGCATCCGCTTCTTGTAATTCGGGATTATTGAAATAAGCTTTAACCGTAATTAATGAGTTTTTGTACGATGAAATTCGACCTAAAATCTGTTTCGGTTTGTAAATTTCCTTATCCAATTGCATTTCCTTGATGATTCCACCAATACAACGCAATGAATCTTGTGAATCATAAATCGTAAAGTTCGAAGGATAACCTAATTTATCGGCTTCACTTCTTAGAATCTTAGCAAAAACCGAGTGAAATGTTCCCATCCAAAGGTTTTTAGCTTCGTTATTTCCTACAATATCAGCAATACGTTTTTTCATTTCACGTGCTGCTTTGTTAGTAAATGTCAAAGACAAAATATTAAAAGCATCAACTCCCTGACTCATTAAATTAGCAATACGAACCGTCAGCACACGCGTTTTTCCAGAACCCGCACCTGCAATAACAATCATTGGCCCATCTTTTTGCAAGACCGGTAATTGTTGCGCCTCGTTTAATTGGCTAATATATTTCTGTATATCCTTCATTTTTCTGATTAACTTTTAACTAATCTACAAAAATACGCTTTGAATAGGGTTATTACAAGTTTTAATTTAAACTTTAAGAGACGTTTTATTTTGAACACGGATCGAAAAAATTTTAAAAAGCATTGTTATTAAATAGTTGCTATTCATTTTTGATTATTAAAAATTTTGAGCTTAATTTGTGCTACTAAAATAAACCAAAAATGACAATTGAAAGTAAATTATTAGAAATTGCTGCATACACCTTACCTGCTATAATTACTGGCGGCGTGGCTTATATGATGATGCAAAGATTTTATAATAGTGAAGAAAGTAAAATCAAATTTGAATTATTAAGACAAAATCAAAAACAAGGTTTACCTATTCGCTTGCAAGCTTATGAACGAATGGTTTTACTTTTAGAACGCATCAATCCATCTCAATTATTACTACGTGTGGCTCCCATAGGAACAGATAAACAAGATTACGCTACATTATTGATACATAATATTCAAACAGAATACGAACATAATTTAACGCAACAAATTTATGTAACTGCGGAAACTTGGACTATTATTTTAAAAGCCAAAAATGGTATTACTAAAATGATTAGAAGAAATGCTATACGCGAAGATATTGCTGATGCAGAAAAACTTAGGGAAGCAATTATGTTAGAACTAACTGAAGTAGAATCACCGAGTAGCATTGCGATAAGCTTTATAAAAGGCGAATTAAAAAACGTTTTTTAATACTTTATTTTTTGTAAATTACCATCCAATTAGTACTCAATTGCTATTTTAAAAAGATAAAGCCCGATACAATATCGGGCTTTATCTTTTTAAAATCTATTTGATCTGCTATTATTATCCTCTTTTTCGTATTCAAAAATATATGAAATACTAAAAAGTTATAATAATCACTATTAAATCATAAAATTATTTACTTGATAATTTCAATTTTCAAAGCTTCTTCCATATTAACCGAGTCAAAAAATCCTTGCTCACTCATCCACTCGTCACTAAATACTTTACTCATATAACGCGAACCGTGATCAGGAAATATAATAATTACATTACTGTTCTCATCAAATTCCCCTTCTTCAGCATATTGTTTAACAGCTTGAAAAGCCGCTCCAGAAGTATATCCAACAAATAATCCTTCTTTCTTAGCTAATTCTCTAGTGGTATGTGCACTTTGCTCATCTGATACCTTGATAAATTTATCAATAATATCAAAATCAGTAGCTGAAGGAATTAAATTTTTCCCTAAACCTTCAATACGATATGGATAAATCTCATCGTTGTCAAATTCCTTTGTTTCGTGGAATTTTTTCAAAACTGATCCAAATGCATCTACTCCTAATACTTTAATATTTGGATTTTTTTCTTTTAAATAACGTGCTGTTCCAGAAATTGTTCCTCCTGTCCCACTACAAGCTACTAAATGTGTAATCAATCCGTTTGTTTGTTCCCAAATTTCCGGACCTGTTGATTTATAATGTGCATCAACATTCAATTCATTGAAATATTGATTGATATAAACCGAACCTTTAGTTTCTTCGTGTAGTCTTTTTGCTACATTATAATAAGAACGATCATCATCTGCAGAAACGTTTGCTGGACAAACATATACTTTCGCACCCATCGAGCGCAACATGTCAATCTTATCTAAAGATGATTTTGAACTTACTGCTAATATACATTCATACCCTTTAATAATACTCACCATAGCTAAACTAAAACCCGTATTACCCGATGTAGTCTCGATAATAGTATCACCTGGTTTTAAAATACCTCTTTTTTCTGCTTCTTCAATAATATATAAAGCTATACGGTCTTTTGTAGAATGGCCTGGGTTAAAGGCTTCAACTTTTGCATAGAAATTACCTTTTAAACCAGCTGAAATTTTATTCAGTTTGATTAACGGTGTATTTCCGATCAAATCTAATACACTATTACAGGCTTTTATTTCTTCTTTCATAGGAAGATTTTTATTTTTTAATGTTTCCAAAATACTATGCATGACTAGCACTTTAGTATTTTATACTTGATTTTTTGTGTTTCAAAACGACTATTTATCGTTTCTAAAACCTTGCAAATTTAACTAAAAAAAGTCAAACTACTTCGTAATTTTTTCTAAATCTAATAAAAATGCAAATTCCTTTGCTAATTCTTTCAAAGCTTCAAACCTTCCAGAAGCACCTCCGTGCCCTGCCTCCATGTTTGTATCTAAGAATAACTGCTTATTATTTGTCTTTAAAACTCTTAATTTTGCAATCCATTTTGCAGGTTCATAATATTGAACTTGTGAGTCATGAAGACCTGTAGATACATACATGTTTGGATATGCTTGCGCTTTTACTTGGTCATAAGGCGAATAAGACATCATATAATCATACGATTCTTTTTCGTTTGGATTTCCCCATTCGTCATATTCTCCAGTAGTCAATGGAATTGTATCATCTAACATTGTTGTAACGACATCAACAAAAGGAACTTGAGCAATTACACCATTGTATAATTCAGGTGCCATATTCACAACCGCTCCCATTAATAATCCTCCAGCAGAACCGCCTTCAGCATATAAATGATCTTTTGATGTATATTTTTCAGCAATTACAAATTTAGAACAGTCAATAAAGTCTGTAAAAGTGTTCATTTTCTTTAGAAGCTTTCCATCTTCATACCACATTCTTCCTAAATCTTCTCCTCCTCTAATATGTGCAATAGCATAAATAAATCCTCTATCTAATAAGCTTAAACGAGTGGACGAAAAATAAGGATCCATTGTAGAACCATACGAACCATAAGCATATAATAATAATGGATTTTTACCATCTTTCTTAAGTCCTTTTTTGTAGACCATAGAAATAGGTACTTTGGTTCCGTCTTTGGCTGTAGCCCAAACTCTTTCTTCTATATAATTGTTCTTATCAAATTTACCACCTAAAACTTCCATCTCTTTTAATACTTTTCTCTCCTGAGTTTTCATATTAAAATCAATAAGAGATGCTGGTGTAGCCATTGATTGATAGCCATAACGAAGTATATCTGTGTCAAAATCAACATTTGTACTTGTATAAGCTGTGTAAGTTTCACTAGTAAATGGTAGGTAATATTCTCCTTTACCACTCCATGGCATAATTCTAATTTTATTCAATGCATTAGAACGCTCTTCAACGACTAAGTAATCTTTAAAAATTTCAATTCCTTCTAATAACACATCATCTCTGTGTTCAATTAAATCTTTCCAATTGTCTGCTGAAGTTGCTTTTACTGGCGTTTTCATCAGTTTGAAGTTTGTAGCTTTGTCCTTATTAGTTACAATATAAAAATTATCACCAAAGTGCGAAATAGAATATTCTAAACCACGAGTTCTCTTTTGAAACAATCTAAACTTACCACTCGGTTTATTAGCTTCTAAAATTTGGTATTCAGAAGTCAAAGTACTTGAAGAACCGATTACTAAATATTTTTTTGATTTTTCTTTATAAACGAATGTGTTAAACGTATCGTCTTTTTCATTAAAAATCATTTTATCCGCAGCAGCTTGTGTTCCTAAAATATGTTTGTAAATTTTATCAGAACGAAGTGTTTTTGCGTCTTTTCGAGTATAAAACAGTGTCTTATTATCGCTTGCCCAAGTAGCTCCACCTGTAGTGTTTTCTAATTTAACTGGAAGTATTTCGCCCGTTACAAGATTTTTAATTTGAATTGTATATTGACGTCTTGAGACTAAATCTAAGCCAAATGCAACCCATTTATTATCTTCTGATACGCTTATTCCGGCCAAGTTGAAGTAAGCCTGTCCTTTTGCCATTTCGTTGCAATCAAACATAATTTCTTCTTTTGCCTGAAGATTTCCTTTTTTACGCGAATAAATTGGATAATCTTTTCCAGTTTCAAAACGAGTTATATAATAATAACCATTATATAAATAAGGTACTGAACTATCATCTTCTTTGATCCTAGATTTCATTTCCAAGAATAAATTATCTTGAAATTGTTTTGTGTGAGCCGTAGATTTCTGATAGTATTCATTCTCTTTGTTCAGATAATCGATAACTTCTGGGTTTTCCCTGTCGTTTAACCAATAGTAGTTATCAATTCTTTTCTCGCCATGCTTTTCTAATGTTTTAGGAACAATTTTAGCAACTGGCGGTTGTATTTTACTAGACATTTTTTTTGTTTTATTTTGACTATAAACTGGAGCAAAAATAACACAACCTAAAAGAAAGTACGTGATTTTTTTCATGAAGTTTTACAATAATTATTAACCGCTAATTTACTATTTTTGCTGAAATAAAAAAATATAATATTATGTTTGGAGATATGATGGGCCTAATGGGGAAATTAAAAGAAACCCAACAGAAAGTTGAAGAAACTAAAAAACGCTTAGATCACGTTTTAATTGATGAGAAAAGTACGGATGGATTACTAGAAATTACACTAACTGCTAATCGAACAATTAAAAACATTTCTATTAGTGACGAATTACTAAAAGACAAGGAAATGCTTGAGGATTACTTAGTTAACGTTTTAAACAAGGCGATTTCAAAAGCCACTGACGTAAATGAAGCAGAACTAGCGGCTGTTGCTAAAGATGGTATGCCAAACATTCCAGGAATGGATATGTTTAAGTAGAATAAAATAATTTCATCTTTTATCAAGTGGAAGGATTTCGCTTAGTTTTATATTTTTTTAAAATTTATAAAGCAGCTAAAAGGCATTTATTAATAAAAAAAACACTTGCAAAATATAATTGCAAGTGTTTTTACATTAATCAAATTCTAACCTTTCAAATTAATCATAAAATTAAATCTACTTAAAACTAAACAACATCATTATCTTGTTATGCTTTTGGCGTAACCACTGAATCAATTACGTGAATTACACCATTTTTTTGATTTACATCAGCAATTGTAACTTTAGCACTATTGCCGTTTTCATCTGTGATATAAAGGTCTTTACCTTTCATCCAAGCAGTCAACGTACCGCCACTTACTGTTTTGAAAGCATATTTTCCCTTTCCTTTTTTAATAGCAGCCATTATATCTTTGGCGCTCCATTTTCCTGCCGCTACATGGTAGGTTAAAATTGTAGCTAACATTTCTTTGTTTTCTGGTTTCAATAAAGTTTCAACGGTTCCTTTTGGTAATTTATCAAAGGCCGAGTTTGTTGGGGCAAAAACGGTGAATGGTCCATCGGACATTAATACATCTACTAAATCAGCAGCTTTAACAGCAGCAACTAAAGTAGTATGATCTTTAGAATTAACTGCATTTTCAACAATATTCTTACTTGGATACATCGGCGCACCTCCTACTTCAACTGTTTTTTCTTCTGATTGTGCAAAAGTTGCAGTACTGAAGAATAAGCCAAAAGCTACTAAACCTGTAGCTAACATTTTTTGAGTTTTCATTTTTACATTTTTAAAGTTATAATTGCATTTACGCAAATTCTTTAATCTTGGTTTTCTAAAAAGGAAAAATAATTTAATCTTAAAACTTTAATACTTCATTATTAGATTATATTTTTTAAATTTGTTATCTTAAAAAACAAGCTATGGCAACAGTAACATTAGGAGGAAATCCAATTCACACATCAGGCGAATTACCAGTAGTAGGCTCAAAAGCAAAAGACTTCAATTTAGTAAATACCGATTTAGGAACAGTATCTTTAGCTGATTTTTCAGGTTCAAGAGTTGTATTAAATATTTTCCCAAGCATTGATACCGGAACATGTGCAGCATCAGTTCGCAAGTTCAACGAAAAAGCAGCTGCTATGGAAAACACTAAAGTATTATGTATCTCAAGAGATTTACCATTTGCTCAAAAACGTTTTTGTGGCGCAGAAGGTTTAGACAATGTGGTCAATCTTTCTGATTTTAAAGAAGGAGCCTTTGGTAAAAACTACGGTTTAGAAATTACTGATGGTCCTTTAGCAGGATTACATTCTCGTGTAGTGATTGTTCTTGATGAAAATGGAACTATTTTACATACCGAACAAGTTGGAGAAATTGCAAATGAACCTAATTACGAAGCTGCCTTAGCTTTACTTTAATATGAAATTTGAAAAAGACGAAACACTTTTTACCGGAAGGTTGAAAAGTATGGGCTTTGCCTTAAAAGGAGCCATAAAATTAATCACAACCGAGCATAGTGTAATGGTTCAATCATCATTAGCTGTCTTAATGATTATTGCAGGATTTTATTTTGGGATTACCCGAATAGAATGGATGTTCCAAATACTAGTTTTTGGACTAGTTTTGGCTGTAGAAGGTTTAAATACTGCTGTGGAAAAAATAGCCGACTTTATTCATCCTGAATATCACGAAAGAATTGGTTTTATTAAGGATATTGCTGCTGGTGCCGTATTTTTCGCTGCAATGACTGCGATTGCCATTGGTTGCATTATTTATTTTCCATATTTGTTTTAAAAAAGCTATTTTTGTAAAAATCGTTCCTTTTAAATGGCTAAAAAAAATTCAAAAGATGCTGCAAAAACAGCAACAGAAACCAATAACAGTAAGTTTTCAATGAAAATGAACCGCCAGCAAAAATTTATTGTTGGTGTTTTACTTATTTTCTTTTCCATAGCTTTGCTACTAGCTTTTATTTCCTATTTTATTACTGGAAATGTAGATCAAAGCGAAGTATCAGAATTAGGAAATAGACTAATTAAAACTGAAAACTGGCTGGGAAAAATAGGCGCTTATGTAGCGGATTTTTTCATGTATAAAGGTTTTGGAGTTACTTCATTTATATTTATTAGAATTCTATTCTTAAGTGGCGCCTATCTCATTTTAGATATGTCGTTAGCCAAACTTAAGAAAAGTTTCTTTTGGGATTTATTTCTAATTATAATTGGTTCTATCCTTTTAGGTTTCTTTTGGAATATTCTTCCTCAATTAGGTGGAATAATTGGTTTTGAAATGAATTTATTCATACAGGATTACATTGGTAAAACTGGGACATTATTAGTTCTCCTTTTTGGAATTGTAATATTCTTAGTTTTCAAAATAAAAATTTCACCTGATACCTTTACTTCTATTTTTGAACGGTCAAATGATTCTTTCAAAGAAGATTTAAAAACAGAAGAAGCAAATGAAAATAATGAGACAGCTTCTACTTCTGCAGAAGAAAACAGCATAATCACAGCTCCAACTTCATCAAAAAAAGGAGACTTTGTCTTAACTGAAAATGATGAAGAAATTGGTGATTTTGAATTAAAAACTTATCCTACTTCTTTTGAAATTAATAAAGAAGCGTTAAAACCTACCATTACTAATTCTTCGGAACTAAGTATGGAGCCAAAACCAAAAAACGAAATACCATTAGTTACTAATTTCTCAATTGAAGATAAGTCGATTCCAAAAGAAAAATCTGTAAATGAAGATACTTTTGTAATTGAAAAAATAGCAGAAGAAGAAACTGTTGAAGAAAATTTAGCTTCGAGATTGGTACAGGATTTTGGTGAATTTGATCCAACGCTAGAATTAGCACGCTATCAATTCCCTCCTATTGATTTATTAAAAGAATATTCATCAGGTGGAATTACTATCAATCAAGCGGAATTAGAAGAAAATAAAAATAAAATTGTAGATACTTTAAAAAATTATAGCATCGGGATTTCACAAATTAAGGCAACCGTTGGGCCAACCGTTACTTTATATGAAATTGTTCCTGAAGCGGGAATTCGTATCTCAAAAATTAAAAATTTAGAAGACGATATTGCTTTGTCTTTGGCGGCATTGGGTATTCGTATTATTGCTCCAATTCCTGGTAAAGGAACTATTGGAATTGAAGTACCAAATAATAATCCGACCATGGTTTCGATGAAAAGCGTAATCGCTTCACCAAAGTTTCAAGCCGCTGAAATGGAACTACCAATTGCGCTTGGAAAAACTATTTCGAACGAAACTTTCGTTGTGGATTTAGCAAAAATGCCTCACTTGTTGATGGCTGGAGCAACTGGACAAGGAAAATCAGTAGGATTAAATGCCGTTTTAACATCGCTTTTATATAAGAAGCATCCCGCCGAAGTAAAATTTGTTTTGGTTGACCCAAAGAAAGTTGAACTTACGCTTTTTAACAAAATAGAACGTCATTATTTAGCAAAATTACCTGATGGTGGTGATGCTATTATAACTGATAATACTAAAGTAATCAATACTTTAAACTCGTTATGTATTGAAATGGATAACCGTTATTCTTTACTAAAAGACGCAATGGTTAGAAACATTAAAGAATACAACGAAAAATTCAAACATCGTAAATTAAATCCTGAAAATGGTCACCGTTACCTACCATATATTGTGTTAGTAGTTGACGAGTTTGCCGATTTAATTATGACAGCTGGTAAAGAAGTGGAAACACCTATTGCGCGTTTAGCACAATTAGCGCGTGCCATTGGTATTCACTTAATTATTGCTACGCAACGTCCGTCTGTAAACGTAATTACGGGGATGATTAAGGCTAACTTCCCTGCTCGTATCGCTTTTAGAGTAACTTCTAAAATTGACTCTAGAACTATTTTAGATTCGGGTGGAGCAGATCAATTAATAGGTCGTGGAGATATGTTGTACACGCAAGGAAACGAAATTGTACGTGTACAATGTGCATTTGTTGACACACCAGAGGTAGAAAAATTATGTGATTTCATTGGTGCACAAAAGGCATATCCAGAGGCTTATTTACTTCCAGAATATGTGGGAGAAGAAAGTGGCATAAAACTTGATGTAAACATATCCGATAGAGATATTTTATTTCGAGATGCAGCCGAAGTGATAGTTACAGCGCAACAAGGAAGTGCATCATTAATTCAGAGAAAACTTAAATTAGGTTACAACAGAGCTGGTCGATTAATTGACCAATTAGAAGCTGCTGGAATTGTAGGACCATTTGAAGGAAGTAGAGCCCGTTCAGTTTTAGTTCCTGACTTAGTTTCTCTTGAAAATTTTTTAAATAATGAACAAAAATAAAAACAAAATGAAACGTATTTTAAGTGTAGTATTCTTACTTTTTATCGGATTGTCAACTCAAGCTCAAGATGCTAAAAAAGCAAAGGAACTTTTGGATGAAGTATCAGCTAAGGTGAAGTCTTATACTAATATCGTAATTGACTTCAAATATTCGATAAACAACCCAGCAGAGCGAATCAATCAGGAAAGTAACGGAAATGTGGCTTTAGAAGGAAATTTATACCACTTGAACTTTATGGGTGTAACTAAAATATTCGACGGTAAAAAAGTATATACTATTGTTCCAGAAGATGAAGAGATAACAATTGAAAATTTTGACGCCTCTGATGACAAAGCGATAACACCTAATAAGATGTTAACATTTTTTAATACAGGCTATAAATTCGCTTGGGATATTACTCAAAATGTAAAAGGAAGACAGATTCAGTACATAAAATTAATCCCGAATAGCACTAAAGATACGCGTAAAGAAATCCTAGTAGGTATTGACACGCAAACCAAACACATCTACAACGTAATTGAAGTAGGTAAAAATGGTTCTAAGACTACATTAACTGTTAATTCTTTTAAAACAAATCAGCCATTATCCAAAAATCATTTTACCTTTACGAAATCAAAATATCCTAATTATTACATCAATAAATTAGACTAAAAAAGTTCGGGTGAAAATTTTAGATAAATATATTATTAAATCTTACATGATTACATTTACTACGGTATTTGTAATCTTGTTTTTTATATTCGTTTTGCAAGGCATTTGGCTTTTTATAGCTGAATTAGCAGGTAAAGATTTGGATTTTTTCACCATTTTGAAATTCCTTTCTTTTTATGCGCCTACCATAGTGCCGATGGTTCTTCCTCTTTCAGTGCTTTTAGCAGCTATCATGACTTTTGGTAGTTTTGCTGAAAACTATGAATTTGCAGCAATGAAATCATCAGGGATTTCATTGCAAAGAGCCATGAAAATGTTAACCATAACAATTGGTGCGCTAAGCTTAGTAGCTTTCTTTTTTGCCAATAACGTGATTCCCGACGCACAATACAAATTCATCAACCTTAGAAAAACTATCGTGCAACAAAGACCAGCAATGGCTATTGCAGAAGGCCAATTTAATATGATTGGAGCTTCAAACATTAAGGTGGATAAAAAATCAGGAAAAAACGGAGAAAAACTTGAGGGTGTTACCATGCACGTTAAAAACACAAGCATGGGACTTGGTGCCAATACTATAATAAAAGCTAAAAGAGGTTTGTTAACCAGTGATGATGATTCGAATTATCTTCAATTAGAATTATTTGACGGTTATTATTACGAAGATATTCATCCAAAAAATTATGAAGAGCGCAAAAGAATGCCTTTTGCAAAAAGTAGTTTCAAAAAATACATCATTAATATTGATTTAACCACTTTAAATCAGGCTGATTTAGATAGTGATGGATCGATAACTTCCGAGAAAATGTTGACTTCTTCCGAGTTATTATTTACAATAGATTCGTTAGATATAAATTACAAAAAAGATGCGATTTCGTTTGCGGAAAATATAATCAACAGAAACGAATATGTTGTTACCAATAAGGATATACCTTTAAAAGATCCTATAAGATCTCCTAAAATTTCAAAATTAACTGAAAAATCAAAAGATTTAATAAGTATTTTTTCATATTCTGAAAAATCACAAATCGTAGAAATTGCTAAAAACAATCTAACTAGTATTGAATATAGTATTGAAAACAGTTATTTAGATTTAGAATATAAGTCGAAAAACATCAACCTGCACTGGCTTGCCATTTATGAGAAATTTGTAATCGCTTTCTCCTGCTTACTAATGTTTTTTATTGGTGCACCATTAGGAGCGATTATTAGAAAAGGTGGTCTGGGATTACCTATTGTTTTTGCAATGTTAATTTTTATCACTTTTCACTTCATCAATACTTTTGGACGAAAACTGGCACAAGAAGATACTATTTCTCCCTTTTTAGGTTCGGCAATGTCTTCTATTGTTTTAATTCCTTTGGCGATATTTTTAACTTATAGAGCTACAAATGATATTGGAATCATGGTCAATTTTGATTGGCTTACTGATCCTATAAAAAATATATTTAATAAACTTACACATACTAAAGACAACAACTAACTCCATGTCAAACAACATACAACTAAACACCATCGAAGAAGCTATTGAAGACATCCGTCAAGGAAAAGTTATTATAGTAGTAGACGATGAAGATAGAGAAAATGAAGGTGATTTCTTGGCTGCAGCCGAAAAAGTCACTCCTGAAATGATTAATTTCATGGCAACTCACGGAAGAGGTCTAATCTGTGCGCCATTAACAGAATCGCGATGTAAAGAATTAGATTTACATACGATGGTTCGAAATAATACGGATCACATGGAAACGGCTTTTACTGTTTCTATTGATTTAAAAGGAAATGGCGTAACTACCGGAATTTCAGCAGCAGACAGATCACGAACAATTGAAGCCCTAATTGATCCTGATACAAAACCATTTGACTTAGCACGACCTGGACATATTTTCCCATTGATTGCTAAACAAGGTGGTGTTTTAAGAAGAACCGGTCATACGGAAGCTGCGATTGATTTCGCAAGATTAGCTGGATTCAAACCTGCTGGTGTTATCGTTGAAATCATGAACGAAGACGGAACAATGGCACGTTTACCTCAATTATTTGAAGTAGCTAAAAAATTCAACTTGAAATTAGTTTCTATCGAAGATTTAGTGGCTTACAGAATGCAACACGATAGTTTAATCCAAAAGAAAGAAGATTTTGAAATCGAAACTCGTTTTGGAACGTTTAGAATGCGTGCTTACTTACAAACTACCAACAAACAAGTTCATATTGCTTTAAGTAAAGGAACTTGGAACGCTGGCGAACCTGTTTTAACACGTATCAATACTACCCAAGTTAATAACGATATTTTAGGAACGTTAACAATGGGTAACGATAAAAAATTAGAGGATATTTTCCGTAAAATCAATGATGCTGAGAAAGGTGCAATTGTATTTATCAATCAGGAAGTGAAATCTTTGGAATTATTAAATCGTATTAGCGAGTTAAAAGTGTTACAAGGTCAAGGCGAAATGAGAGCACCACAGATTAAAATGGACACCAAAGATTTTGGAATTGGAGCTCAAATTCTACACGATTTAGACATCACAAAAATTGAATTGCTTTCTAACAGCTCTGCTCCTACTAAACGTGTGGGAATGATTGGTTACGGTTTAGAAATTACAGAATACGTGAATTACTAAGTAGAAATGCACCAAATAAATATACTAACTCTCAAGTAAATTGGGAGTTTTTTTTATGCCTTATTTTTCGGTAATAAATTATTTCGATTTGCGTAATATCTAAACAATTGAAAATCAAATCTTAAACTTATTAACAAAATTAATAGCTAAATTGTTGATTACTTGTCATTCAAACAAGACAAAAAAGTCTTTTTAATTTCTACATTTGTTCCATAGCACAATTAAATTTCTACACTATGGACAAATTTGTAATCAAAAGAAATGGTCAATACTTGCCATTTGAAGCTTTTAAAATTGAAGAAGCCATCCAAAAAGCGTTTAGCAGTGTTTCTGAAACTTACAATCCAAAAGTAACAGAAACCGTATTTTTATTGTTAAATCACCAAGATACTTTAGCAGTCGAAGACATTCAAGATTCCATCGAAAAAGTATTATTTGAATACAGTCATTTTGAAGTAATGCGTTCTTTTATGATCTATCGTCATACTAGAAAAATGCAAAGAGAACACGTTTTAGGTTTGAACGACGACACCACTTATGTAGACAGCACGCAAACTATTGAAGAATATATCCATCAAACCGATTGGCGAATTAATGCCAACGCCAATACTTCGTATTCCAATGCGGGTTTAGTAAATAACGTAGCCGGAAAAATAATTGCAAATTATTGGTTAGATAAAGTCTATTCGAAAGAAGAAGGTTATGCCCACAGAAATGGTGATATTCACGTGCACGATTTAGATTGTTTAACCGGATATTGTGCGGGTTGGAGTTTACGCGTTTTGCTAAATGACGGATTCAATGGCGTTCGTGGTCGCGTGGAAAGTCGGCCACCCAATCATTTTAGAGAAGCATTGGGTCAAATGGCTAATTTCTTAGGAATTTTACAAAGCGAATGGGCCGGAGCTCAAGCATTTAGTTCGTTTGATACCTACTTAGCACCTTACGTTTTTAAAGATGATTTATCGTTTGATGAAGTACTGAAAGCCATCAGAAGTTTTGTTTATAATTTGAATGTTCCGGCACGTTGGGGACAATCACCTTTTACAAATATCACTTTAGATTGGGTAGTTCCCGATGATTTAAAAGTGCAAATTCCAACAAGAAGCAATCAGCATTTATTCAATGGAATTACCGATGAAAATACCATTCAAAAAGCAAAAGAATTAGGAATATCAGACCTTACGGAAATGCGTTACGAACATTTTCAAAATGAAATGGATATGATCAACAAAGCCTATTTTACCGTTATGACGGAAGGCGATGCTCACGGACAACCTTTCACTTTTCCTATTCCAACAGTGAATATTACCGAAGATTTTGATTGGTACGGAAAAAACACAGATATTCTATTCGAAAATACAGCAAAAATTGGTTCTTCTTATTTCCAAAATTTTATCGGAAGTCAATATAATTATGATGAAAATGGGAATAAAGTCGAAAATCCAAACGCCTATAAACCAAATGCAGTTCGAAGTATGTGTTGCCGATTACAACTCGATTTACGTGAATTGCTAAAAAGAGGAAACGGATTATTTGGAAGTGCCGAAATGACCGGAAGTATTGGTGTTGTTACTATTAATATGGCAAGATTAGGCTATTTGAACAAAGGAAATAAAGAACAATTATACACTCAATTAGATCGTTTATTAGACATTTCGAAATCCACTTTAGAGAAGAAACGCATCTTTATTCAAGAAATGTATGACCGCGGATTGTTTCCTTATACCAAACGTTATTTACAGCATTTTAGAAACCACTTTTCAACAATTGGTGTCAACGGAATGAACGAAATGATACAGAATTTTACCGATGATAAAGAAAATATTGTGTCCAACTTCGGGATGGAATTCGCTATTGAGATATTGGATTTTATCCGTACAAAAATGCGTGCCTATCAAGAAGAAACAGGCAATTTATACAATTTAGAAGCTACTCCGGCGGAAGGAACTACGTATCGTTTTGCTAAAGAAGATAAAAAACGTTACGCCGATATTATCCAAGCGGGTGAAGGTGAAAATATTTATTATACCAACAGCTCACAAATCCCTGTAGATTTTACTGAAGATCCTTTCGAAGCCTTATTATTACAAGATAAATTACAATGTCAATATACGGGCGGAACGGTTTTACACTTGTATATGAATGAAAAATTAAGTTCGGTTGAAGCGTGTAGAAACTTTGTTAAAAAAGTGATTACAAATTTCAAATTGCCTTATATAACCGTTACGCCAGTATTTAGCGTTTGCCCAAAACACGGCTATTTGAATGGTGAACACGAATTTTGTCCACAATGCGACGAAGAATTACTAAATACCTTAAATATAAATAATTATGAAAACACAAACCACTGAAGCCTTGCTTTTAAACACTGAAAAAAGAACCAAATGTTTGGTTTACACCAGAGTAATGGGTTATCACAGACCTGTTGAAAGTTTTAATATTGGTAAAAAAGGAGAGCACAAACAACGCACTCATTTTAGAGAATGCAACAATGGAGTGGCATAACAAAAAAGCAATTCATAGCATCAGTCCGTTTACTTTATTAGATTATCCCGATAAAACGGCTTGTATCTTATGGTTTTCGGGATGCAATATGAAATGCGATTATTGCTACAATCCAGAAATAGTTTTCGGAAAGGGACAATTGTCTTTTTCCGAAATCTTTTCGTTTTTAAAACTTCGAAAAAACCTTTTAGACGCTGTTGTTTTAAGCGGTGGCGAATGTTTAATTCATCGAAATATCTTGCCATTAGTTCAAACCATTAAAGCAATGGGATTTCAAGTAAAAATTGATACTAACGGAAGTAAACCATTGGTTTTAAAAACTTTATTAGATCAAAATTTAGTTGATTATATAGCAATGGATTTCAAAGGTCCGAAGGAGAAATTTGAAAAAATTGCTCATCTAAATGCTTACGGAAGTTTTAAGGAAAGCTTAAAATTATTAGTTGAAAATGAAACTATTCCGTTTGAAATTAGAACGACTTTTCATTCGTCATTACTGAACAAAGAAGATATTTTAGAAATGATTCAAGATTTAAATGATACCAATTATAATAAACCCTTTTACATTCAAAATTTTAGAAATTATCAAAATACAATTGCACCACTACCCGATTCAAAACCTCTAAAAACAACAGATTTCTCTGCTGATATGACCAAAGTCATATTTCGATGAAGTAAAAAACGTAACTTTGTTTTAAATTTTAACTATGTTTTCAAAAACTTGCGAATATGCTATTAGAGCTACCATTTATATTGCATCAGAATCTTCTGAAAGCAAGCGTTGTGGCATTAAAGAAATTGCAAGAAAAATTGAATCTCCAGAACCGTTTACAGGTAAAATCTTGCAACGCTTAGTAAAATCAAACATCATTAATTCGATAAAAGGAAATGGTGGCGGATTTGAAATTGAAAAATCACAATTCGAGTTAATTAAATTAGACCAAATTGTAAGAGCTATTGACGGAAATGATTTATTTGATCGTTGTGCTTTAGGATTGCACGATTGCTCTGATCGATTACCTTGTCCTTTTCATCACAAGTACAAACCGGTTCGTGAAAATTTAAAGAAAACATTGAAAGAAACTTCCCTTCAAGAACTAATTGACAGTTATAATGCAGGTGGAACTTTCTTAAAATTATAAAAAAAATTTACTAAAATAGAAGACAAAAACATCCTTTTAAATGAAAACACTTCAAGATAAGATAATCGCTTTAAAGCAAAAGAAAAACGCAGTAATATTGGCTCATTATTATCAACATAAAGCGATCCAAGACATTGCTGATTTTGTTGGAGATAGTTTAGAATTATCGCGAAAAGCTTCGACCACTGATGCGGATATTATTGTTTTTGCTGGCGTATATTTTATGGCGGAAACGGCTAAAATTGTAAATCCGACTAAGAAAGTTTTAATTCCAGATGAAAATGCAGGTTGTTCCCTTGCCGATGGTTGTCCACCTGAAGATTTTAAGCAATTTTTATCCAATTATCCAAATCATACCGTCGTGACTTATATCAATTGTTCGGCTGAAGTAAAGACTTTGACAGATATCGTTTGTACATCTTCGAATGCCAAAAAAGTAATTGCTTCGATTCCAGAAGATCAACCCATTGTTTTCGCACCGGATAAAAATTTAGGAAAATATCTAATTGCTGAAACCGGAAGAGAAATGGTGCTTTGGGAAGGTTCTTGCATTGTGCACGAAGCATTTTCATTGGAAAAATTGATTGATTTACATAAAAAAAATCCCACAGCTCATATCATCGCACATCCTGAATCGGAAACGCATATTTTAAAAGTGGCTAATTATATTGGTTCCACTTCTGGAATGATTAATTATGTGAAAAATACAGATCACGATCTATTCATTGTTGCTACTGAAGCAGGAATTTTACACAAAATGCAACAAGATAATCCTCAAAAAACCTTAATTCCCGCTCCTGCAAAAGAAGATAATACTTGTGCTTGTAGCGAATGTGCGTTTATGAAATTGAACACCTTAGAAAAATTATACAATTGCTTAAGCGATGAAAGTCCGGAAGTTAAATTGGAACAAGATATAATTGAAAAAGCCTTGCTTCCTATCCAAAGAATGTTGGCTCTAAATTAAACGAAAATGCAAAAATTAACAACCGATATCTTAATTGTAGGCACAGGATTAGCCGGATTATCATTGGCAAAATATAGCAGTGAATTGAATCCCGATTTGCAAATTTTACTGCTTAGTAAAACTTCAATTGATGAATGTAATACTTATTACGCTCAAGGCGGAATTGCCGTTGTGCACGATTTCATAAAAGATAGTTACGAAAAACATATAGAAGATACGCTTAATGCTGGAAAAGGAATATGCGATGAAAAAGTAGTGAAACACGTCATTACAGAAGCCCCGAAACGCTTGAATGAATTGATAAATTGGGGAATTGAATTAGACAAAAACCAAGAAGGTAATTTGGATTTAGGCTTAGAAGGTGGTCATTCTCAAAATCGAATTGTACATCACAAAGACAAAACCGGTTACGAAATTGAAACAAAACTAATTCCTATCATTGAAAATCTTCCGAATGTAGCGATAAAAACATCCTTTTTTGCTACCGATTTAATAATGGAAAATGATACTTGTTTAGGTGTAATTGGCTTTGATGACAAAGGCGAACCCACCATAATTGAAGCAAAAATTACCGTTTTAGCATCGGGTGGTTTGGGACAAGTTTTTGGAGTAACTTCGAATCCTTTTGTTTCAACTGGTGATGGCGTTGCTATGGCGATTCGTGCCAATGTGGCGTTGAAAAATATGAAATACATCCAATTTCATCCGACAGCTTTGTATGAACCCAATAAAAGTCAGGCGTTTTTAATTACCGAAGCTATTCGTGGTTTTGGTGCCCATATTTTGAATCAAAAAGGCGAACGATTTTTATTGAAAGCTCATAAAATTGGTGAATTAGCAACCCGAGATGTAGTTTCAAAAGCCATTTCTGAACAAATGAAAATTGAAAATAGTAAAAACGTTTGGTTGGATTTAAGACATTTACCATTGGAAGATTTCAAAAATAAATTTCCAAAAGTATATGATTATTGTACGGAAGAAGGTTTTGATATTACTAAAGATTTGCTTCCGATTACGCCGGCTTCGCATTATCAATGTGGCGGAATTGTAGTTGATGAAAAGGGTGCAACGGATAAATCCCATCTTTTTGCTTTGGGCGAATGTTCTTATACGGGATTACACGGAGCTAATCGATTGGCTTCAAATTCACTTTTGGAAGCGATGGTTTATGCTCACGATGTTGCCAATCACATCACGAAAATAATTTCAAAAATTGAAGCAAAATCTTATGATACTGATACTTTAAAATACAAAAACATTCATCACGAAGAGGTATTTCAATTTAGAAATCAACTGCAACGAACAATGAAATATGATGCCGTTTATGGCACAAAACAAGATATCATAACTTCTTATCAAATGGTCTGCGAAATGCAGAAACGTTTTAAAATGAAGTTTAAAAACTACAATTCTCATCCATTTTTGTGCGAGACTTATAATTTAATTCAAACAGCAGAAATCATCTTAAAGGAAAGTCTGCCCTTGAATTATAAACGTGTAAAAGCTACCAAAAAAACCAAAGCTAACTTATGAATCTAAATATATTTCAACAACCAAGAAAAGTTTTCATCATCTTGTTTAGTTGCTTCCTTTTATATAGTTTTTGGGTGTATTCGATTCCGTTATTCAGCACTTATCCTACTCCAATTCAAAAAACAAAATTGGTGAGTGACGGTCGTTTGGTTTGGCAAAAATACAACTGCCATACTTGCCATCAATTTTATGGCTTGGGCGGTTATTTGGGACCTGATTTGACCAATGTATATTCGCGTTCTAATAAAAATGAAGCGTATATCAAAGCGATGATTCAATCGGGTGTGCGACAAATGCCTGCTTTTGAATTATCGGACGAGGAAATGACGACACTTTTAGCATTTTTAAAAGATGTCGATGCTTCTGGAAGTGCTGATGTAAAAGCCTATCAGCCTGAAATTTTAGGAACTTTTAGTTTGGAAAAGAAATGAAAAATATTGGAATTATATTAGTTAGAATCGCATTATTATTAATCTTATTAGGTCTGATATTTGGACATCTAGCTTCTGAAAGTTACCAAATTCCTGAAGCTAAGAAAGGCATTATGGGATTTTTATCGCTTCGGCCGATGCACGTGAGTAGTGCTTATTTAGGAATTATCACTGCCGGATTAGGTTTCGTAAGTATTATCATCCAAAAAAGAAGAGATTCCTCTTTCGAAAGAAAATTGCAATTACTACATTTATTTTTATGGATAACGGCTTTAATCGGGATATTTTACAGCTATTTAACTGGAGATTTTGGTGGAAGAGAATACTGGGAATTCAATCCTATTTGGGCTTTACCCATCTTTCTTTCGTTCATCGTTTTTCTGGTTTTTTATTTGCATCAAGTTGGGTTTAAAGAAAAATGGCCCGTTTACCAATGGATGTGGTTTACCGGAATTATCTTTTTTATCTTCACCTTTATTGAAAATTATTTGTGGGTGATTCCTTATTTTCGTTCGCATTTTATTGCAGATATGACGATTCAATGGAAAGTTAACGGTTCTTTAGTGGGTGCAGTAAATCAGATTATTTATGGAACGGCTTTCTATCTGATGGAAAAAATTAGTGGCGATAAAAAAACATCATATCAAAAACTATCTTTTGCACTTTATTTCTTGGGATTATTTAACTTGATGTTCAATTGGGGCCATCATATTTACTTACTTCCGACTGAAAAATTCATCCATTATATTGCTTATGCCGTTAGTATGACCGAATGGATTTTATTTATCCGTATTTTTTACAAATGGAATAAGCAAATCAAAGAAAACAAACAACATTATTACTTATTTCCCTATCGCTTTTTAATGGCAATGGATTATTGGGTAATTTTGAATTTAGGAACAGCATTGTTGATGTCAATTCCAGCGATAAATCTTTATACGCACGGAACGCATATCACGGTCGCACACGCAATGGGAACAACAATCGGAATTAATACGATGATTGTTTTAGGTGCAAGTTTTTATTTTTTCAAACCAAATTTTCTATCTATTAAAGCCTTACGATTCAATACAATTCTGTTTTGGACCGTACAATTTACGTTATTAGCTTTTCTTACAGCATTAGTTGGTATGGGCGTTCAAAGAGCTTTTTGGCAAGCTGGATTAACTAGCAAAAGCTTCATTCAAATGACAGACGCAAGCAGTTATTGGACTTTAGCCTTCATAATTTTAGGAACACTTTTAATGCTAGTTATGGGATATTTCATTATTTATTTACTCTTCAAATCGTTCCGAAAAAACAATGTAACTTAAGAAAATCAGGCAAATAAGCATCAAAATGTAAATTTCAATCGTTTATCACATGATTCCTATTATCTTTGCTAATCAATTTCACCAAATAGAAGATTTATGTTTTCAAAATCCTGCAATTATGCTATCAAAGCTTCGATTTTCATCGCACAGAATTCGTTAGAAGAAAAGCGAGTTGGCTTTGTTGCTATTGCGAAAGAAATCGAATCACCGGAAGCTTTTACAGCTAAAATTTTACAAATTTTAGTAAGAGCTGGCATCATTGAATCTGTAAAAGGAGTTAATGGTGGATTTTCTATTCCGAAAAACAAAATTGCTACTACTTATTTGGTTGCAATTGTAGATGCTATCGATGGAGACAGCGTTTTTCACGGCTGTGGATTGGGTTTGGCACAATGTTCAGAAACACAACCTTGTCCGGTGCACGATAAATTTAAAGTAATTAGAGAAGCTTTAGCACATATGCTAAAAACGACTAATTTAGAAGAATTGGCTTTAGGAATTAAGTCAGGCGAAACCTTCTTAAAACATTAATTCCTAAAGCGAATCCTATTTATTTTTAGAATTGAATCATTAGATTCACAAACATATTTCTACCCATTCGAGGTAAATTTTTCCAATCGGTGTACGTTGTATATTGCGTATCCAATACATTTTCCATTCCCGTATTGAAAATCATTTTGGCTTTTCCGAAGTTAAATTTATAACCAAAATTTAAATTTAAAATTGCATAATCTTTGGTTTTATCTTCTCCATAAAAAGGATTAAATTCTGTCTGCGTTGTATTTCCTCGAACTAAAACTTCTGCATTGAATTTGTTTTTTGTAAATGCTACAGATGATAAATAACTGAACGGACTCATAAAAGGCAAGCCATCATTATTATTGTCTTTTCCTAAATTATAAGCAAATTGTGCTTTCCAAGTCCAATTTTGGTGTAAAAAGTAACTAAAAGTCACGTCATTTGACCAAATTGTAGCATAATCAATTGCGGTATACACTTTAATTCCATTTGCACCGATAGTCATTGGAGCAACTAATGGATCTGGAATTCCGATGATGTAATTATTAATGTGGAAATAAGAAGAAGACATTTTCGCACTCCAAGTACTTCTTTTCACACCTAAAAACGCACTTGCTTCTAAAGCTTGTTCACTTTTTAAATCTGGATTTCCGATGTAATCATAACCATCAAAACTATTGAATAAATAAAATCCGTAACCCTCAGAAACTGATGGTGCTCTTTCTCCATAACCCGCTCCTACTCCATATTGCCATCCATTTTGATCATAGCTATAATTCGAAGAAAAACTTTTTAAGAATCTTGTATTTGTAGCATCCATTTCCGGATGAAATATTTTTAAACTTTGTAAGCCAAAATCACTGGCCACATTATTAAAATGCATTCCTAAAGAAGTAGTGAATTTTAAGCTGGAATGACAATTTAACAACCAATTATCTTCTAGATAAATTCCAGTGTATAATGTTCGGATATCAGGCCAAGTGTACATAAACATTAAGTTTTCATTTGGATCGGCTGGATACATTGTCATTTCGGCTATCGAACGGTTATAAAAACCATTTAAATTCGCCGTAAAATGATGATTTTCAAACTTTCCATTCACTTTTGAATATAAACCATACGTATCGCTCCATCCGGGCATATCCATATGAATTGGGACGTTTGGACGTTTTGTATCATCCATTGTATGCGTAATTGTGTTGAAATAAATCTTAGTTTCCCAATTATCGACTAATTCAGAAATTGACTGGTATTCAAATTTAACTGAAGCAATTACGGCTTCCGCCAAAGAAACATCCATCGGTAAAGCTGGATAACCCACATCGGTAGCTTTGTCATAAATTACAGAAGCTTCAATCAATTTGTTAGACGCCAAACGATATCCCGAAGTCAACGAAAGGTTTAATTTTCGGAATTGAGAAAATAGAATTTCATCGTTATTTCCATCTTTGTAATTTTCGGCATCACGAAACATTACATCCGTATCAACATAAAACAAACTGTCCACATAATTGATTGACGAACCGATTATTTTCTGTTTATTATTGGTTTCATATCCAGTATTCAGCGTGAAATCCCAACCTTTTGAAACAAATTTATTACGACTTCTTTTCAAATCAATGGAACCACCAATTGTATTTCCGTGGCAAGTTCCTTGTTGCCCAGATGAAATCGCTGCTTCGGATAAGTTCGAAACTTCAACATAAGAAGTCACAGGATCCATTTTATCAGTACAAGCTCCGAAAATTCGCATTCCATCAATGGTTACAACAGTTCGTTCCGTTGCCATTCCGTTGATGATTGGTTCCCAAGCATAAGCACCTCTTTTAATTAAATCTACTTTGGTTGATTTTTGTAGAAATTCATCTACTGATGCTAGTGTTTTTGATTGTTTTTCGTGTAATTGTGATTTCGTTCCAGCTACAATTACTTCTCTTAATTCCTTAACTTCTAAAGAATCGTTTTCTATTTCTTGCGCAAATACGATAGAAAAAGAAAGTGCTAATATAAAGGCTAAACTATTTTTCATAACAAAGATTTTAAAAAAAGCCATTTATAAAAATGACTTTTTTTATAAGTAAACTAGAACTCGATTTCAAAGAAAATACTACTTGCTTCTACTGAATCTGTAATTTCTTCTCCTTTTAATATCGTACCTTCAGCATTAGCTAATTGTAAATTAATTTTCCAATAACCAGACATAGTCATTGATAATTTTCCGTTATACAACCCGCCAGCTGAAGCTTGAGTAGCATTTACATTGTTTGGAGAAGAATGATTTCCCATACTTGGCATTCTTGGATCAATTTTTACAGTATAACCATCTACAACTGGGAAATTCATCATTGTGTCCATTTTCCAAACACCTACTTTAAAGTCATTGATTGCAACTTTTGGACTAGTTGGATTTACAAGTGCTACTAAATATTTTGTTCCATCAGAACCAGCAAATACATTTACTCTTCTTTTTGCGGCATCAGGAACATTAATAACTGAAGTTGCTGTATATTCTACTCCGCTGATAGTATATGTAACATTTAAATCCCAATATTCAGTTTCATTTTGAGGCATTTGAAACATAATGTAACCCTTATAAAGTGTTCCGTTTTCAGTAACTTTCTCAACAGAAGAATAAGGACAAGCATGAGTTCTTGCCGTCATATGCATTAATGGTTTCCAAGATACTGCAGCATCTTTAACATACTGATTTGTCGCATTATTTTTAATTCGTAAACTGATATCATTGTATCCCAGCTCTAAAGCAACTTTATTAGAATATAATTCGATAGTATGTGTGTCGTTTGTAATTTCTTTGAACTTTGTAATACCTGATAATTCATTGACAGGAGTTGAATCGTCATCGCTTGAACATGATACGAAAGTGAAGGCCATAGCAAAAATAGCTACAATATATTTGATTGAAGTTTTCATTTTAATTGATATAAAAGATTGATATTCATCATACAGCATGAATTTAGCTATATAACTTATGTAAGTAAATTTTTAACTGTCGAAATTTAATAAAAAATTGACAAACCAATAATTAAACCAATGCAAGAATGGGCGGGTGAAAAACGTAACTATCATTCATGTGAAAGTAAAAATTTGAATAATTGTTACTGATTGAAGTGATATTAGGGTAATAAATTTGTCGAAAATCCATAAATTCAAGTGCTTGACAAAAAACAATTTCCGCTTGTTGGAATGATGTTTTTTTCTCACTTGAATTCGCATTATCACTTTCTGATGCTTTTGCTAATTGCTCAGTTAAATGACATTTTCCATTACAATGTAATTCAGGTTTTGACTTGTTTTCACAAAGTTCTGTAACGATATAATCATAATTGACAATGTATTCTAAAACCGGTAACACTGGCTTTAAAAACATTAAAAACGAAATTATGATTATTACTCTTTTCATAGGACAAATGTAGTCCAATTCAACACACTTTTAATATGATTATAATCATGTTTTATTAATTTATTATAATAATCACTTTGTAGGCTATTTGTAGAAAAATCTGTGTCCTAAATTATTGTTCGACATTCCAGAATGCATGGACTATAATGTAAATCTAACTTTAAACAGCACTTGGGATGGTCTGAGTGCAAAACTAGTTTCAACATAGCTGAAGCTATCCACATTCACAGTTTGAAATTCGTTTGTATTAAATATGTTATTGTATTGAACTTCGAAATCAATTTTTTTACTTTTCCATGTGTAGCGATAAATTAAATCGGCAAAAAGATTTTCATCAGTTGTCGCAAATAAGTTGTTTTTAAAGTATTCGGTTTTTAGCCCGATGTAATGATTCTTAAGCGGATATAAATTTAAACATGCCAAATGCGATTGGTTTGTAATCGCTTTCTTACTTTGATTATCTACTTTACTTTTCGAGATATTCCACTTAGCCTGATACTCCAAATCAAACCATTTTAAAATATCTGTATTAGATTTTATACTAATAGTACTATTTTGAGAATTTATTTCTGCCAACTGATTGTTTAAAAACTGATTAAAACTGAAACTTGACCAAGAAGAGCTCAATTTAAAATTAGTTTTAATGGTGGAAATATATTTATTAACATTTCCAGAAATAATACTACTTTTTTTGATGTTACTTTGCTCAATAGCTTCCAATTCAATACTTCCGTTATTTAAAATATTAATTTTATTTATCAAATTAAAATTAGAGACTGAATATGAATAAAATAAATTTCCAAAAAGTGATGTTAGCGGGTTTCGATAAGAAATACCTATGTTATAGGTCTGGGTATACGTTTGTGGAATAATAGAATTATTGCGTTGAATATTTCGATAGTTTTTTAAAATATAAGCATAATTAATAGCATCAATTGATCCGAATTTATTTTTAAATCCAGCTGAGCTACTAATTTTCCAGAATGAATTGATATCATTAACTACTGATATTCTAGGTTCAAAAGTTACTTTATTTAATGCTTCTCTTTTATCTAAATGATAATCTTTAATTTGTAAATAATTGAAGTTCAAAGGTGAATTAAATTCAAGTCGCCAATTATTCTTTTTATATTGTGTCTGTAGTTCAATGTATAGTTTAGATTTAAACCAGTCTAACTCATTGTAGAACTCATTATTTTGGATTTGTATGCCCTCAATAAATAGCGCTGTATCTAAATTCTGATTCTCTACGTTGACTCCAAATTTGGGTGTTATTGTAAATTGCTTCAATGCTTTAGTGAAACTAATAGAATTGGAAGTGTTTATATTTTGTAAATCTACGTTTTGTTTCAAATTATCATATGGAACTCCATTGTTCAGTAACACATCAAACTGACCTGGATTAACGTTTAATATTTGTGGCGTTCTATTATATCCAAAATACGAGTTGACAGTTAGGAGCTGCTTACCGAGACTAAAGATATTTTTGAATTTATTTGAAATAGTGTAATAATGATTGTTCAAATTTTGGTTCACTCCTAAATTGTTTGTGCTTATAAGTCCATTATTGTTATCCCAGTATCCTTGATATTGAATGCTGTTTTTAAAATAATTCTCTTTGGTGTTTTTTTGAACGGTTAAGTTAGTCTGTAAAGAATTATTATATATTCGATTGTATTTTACTTCATTGATAGCAATAGTGTCATTTTGAGTAAAAAACAATGTTTTTGTCGCACCTTTTTGTTGCTGATAATCGTTTAAATAAGAAATATTAACGCGTAACTCTAAGTTTTTTTTAAGCTTTTGCAGATAATTTGCAGTAATTAAATGGATATTATTATCCAACCATCTTTTTTCGGAGAAGGAAGGCGTATTTAAACGTTGGATGGCGAGCCAGTCTTTTTTGTCGCTATTACTTTCAACACTTTCTATTAAATCTTCTAAAGTCAAAGTTTCTAGTTGCGAACTGACATCATTCCCTGTATTATTTGATTGATAGGAAGTCAAAAATTGTCTGTTTTTAGTAAACAACATGGGAGTCAAATTATTTTCCCATAAAATTGGCGATAAACCAATACCTAATTCGGCTTGACCCGTAAAAGAAACACTATTTTTAAGTTTGATATTTAATGCAGCATTGTCCGAATATACCAAGCTATCTAAAACTCTTACCGGTTGATGGTTTTCTAATATTTGAACTTTTGCTACTTGACTGAATGGAAGGTTATTATTTGCAAGATTATATTTACCTTCTAATAAATCCATACCTTCAATATAATATTTATTGATTGGTTTGCCTTGATACAAAATTTTACCATCAGGCATGACTTCAATTCCTGGCATTTTTGATAATACATCTGCAATAGTTCTGTCTTTTTCACTTGCAAATGAAGCAACATTATAACTTAAAGTATCACCTTTTTTTGTAATAGGCGAAGTTTTAAGAATAACTTCTTTTAAAATAGTGATTTCTGAAACTAGGGTATAATTTATTCTTTGATTTATATTATCAATTATTTTAATTTCCTTTTTATAGCCTAAAATTTGAACTTCAATAGTGAATTTATCTAAATTTGAATCTACATTTATTTCAAAATTCCCATTATCATCAGTAATATCATAAGCTATTATGTTGCTAGAATCAATATTATTTATAACTACACTTACTCCATAAAGGTTTTCTTTCAAATCATTTTTCACATTACCTGTAATCTTGATTTGAGAAAAACAACAAATAGGAAAAAGCAACAAAATAATATATTTAGTCATTTTTAATTTGTGGCTAATTCTATAGGATTGTTCATTTTTGCCAACTTTTCTTTTGCTTTTTTAATCATTTCGGGAGTGACATTAAATCCTGAATTTTGTAAATTACTTATTTGATTATTTCTGACTTTGGTAATCTCTTTCATATTTGCTTCAATAATATTGCGATGCTGTATATTATGAGCTATGTTTTTAGATTGTAGAGAAATCATTGAAAAGAAATGATGGTTTTTTGTGTCATAAATTTCAATAATTAGACCCGGTAAACCACTAAATTTATAGGGACCATCAATTATAGGAACCTCGTTTGTAAACCACGCAACATAATCTCTGCCAGCAAAAGTTGTAGTAGCTTTTCTGCATAAGTATCCACTGATATTTTTTTTCTCTTCCACTAACTTCCAATTTAAAACAGGCTTGGTATTAGCGTCCAAGTAAGTGGTGATAAAAATAGTTTCAAAATAATTAATACTCTTTTTATCTTTGTTCTTTTCCACCTCAAATTTTATTTTATTTTTAGGTATAGAATTCTTCAAAGCTAATAGTTCAGTAACATTTAAATTTTTACTTTTTAAGGTATCTAATGTAAACTTGGCATTACTAATAAAAAAGCTCTTTTTAGAATTTACTAATAGAAGCATTTCTTCATTTTCTTTGCTAGCTGCATCTGTAGAATCTGATTGAAAAGTATATTGATACTTGATTACGGTTTCAAAGTTAACTTCTTGGGCATTTGATTTATTATTTATAGAAAGCAAATAAATTATAAATATTAAAACTTTTAGATTTTTCATTATATATTAAAATTTAAACCCTCAACTAAAAAATTTGTTGAGGGTTATAATGTATATTAACAAAGTAGATCGTCAAGATAAGCAACTACATCAACAATATCAGAAGTACTTGGATTACCTTCCCAAGATAATGTTCCGCTAATACCACATGATAAAGTTACTTCAACAGATCCATCTGCCTGAGCTTGTACTTCGATTTTGTCAAAAATAACTTCATTCAATTTAACGTTTTCAACATTAGTATTTGCAAACGAAAAAGACCCTATTAGCATGAATGCTAAACTTAAAAATAAATTTTTCATTGTTTTAAATTGTTTTGCACCATTGAGAACTTGTGCTGTTAAGTTTCGTTCTTCTGCTTTTGTTTCGTGTAAGCATGTCCCACTATTCAATTTTTTTCTTTGACTAATTGACAAATGTCTCAATTCGTAGCTACAGAATATGATTATTTAGGTAACTATGGTTTACTTAAAACGTTTATTTATATATCTTTACACATAATTACCAATTGCAATGTATTAAATTTTTCTCATCTTGATGTTACAGAAAATCTGTACATTTTCACTTTTTTTTCACAGTGTTTATTGAGATTTATTTTTAAAAAGATATATTTCATAAAAAAACACACCATCTGTTTATTTATATTACTGAACTCTTCTAGCAAAATTAAATTTGAACTAACGTCTTGTAACTTAAATAAGTATTGAATTTTTAAAATTATCCGCAAAAGTTGGAAACTGCGGGAATTTTAAAAAAGATAAACAACAAGCTTTCTAATCACTTTTTTATGCGATCAATTTGTATTAGAACTTTGTCAGCCAAATAAATAACAAAATTATCCACTGTGCAGCAACCGTTAACCAAATTGGTTTTCTACTTGGTTTCGTAATACTTTTCAAGCCTTGAATTGTTTTAAATTTTATAATATCATAGAAATTCTGATTATCTTGATTAAAATCTATATCGTCTAATTGTATTTTTTTCATACCAAATACAACTATTTTTCTGATCCATTTATTTTCAGATTTATCATTTTTAATTTCTTGAATTATTCTAAGTTTATTCAGCGAATAGTCCCCTGTGTTTCTTAATACTTCTGGTTGTTTGACCTGAAATTTTTTAAATACTCTGTCTAGTAAGGGATTTATTAAGTTTTCTGACTTATCTGTAATTAACTTATTGGCTAATTTTGAAATTATATAACTATTCCCAAGTCCAAAAAATATAATTGGACTAAAAATGCAAGTTGCGTACCATAAAATACAACCTACTGGGCGGGCTACAAAAGCCATAACTAAAAAAGGTAATGCACTAACGTGTCCCGAACTACCTGAATCAATATTTTTTGCCAATAAGAAAAACTCAATGATAACCACTAAAGTGGTAGAAAACACAGCTAAAAGATTTATTTTTATAAAGCTCCAAATTGCTGTTGCTGATAATTTTGCGAAGTATTTAAAATGTTCGTTCATTTATTATTTGTTGTATTTATAACTGTATTTCGGCCGAAATTTCAAAGCGCTTGAAAATGATTTTTATTTAACGGCTACTAACACAAATATAAACAAATTTCCAATTTTTAAAGTTTTGAGCTAACTTGTTTGCCAGTATTATACGATCGCTAAATATGAAAACATTTTCCAAATCTACTATAAACCATATTTCTTGCTTAACTGCGCTGTTAAGATGTTGCTTGTTAAAACTTTAATTATATTATTTATCTTAAAAAGATTAAAATATACTATAAATAATAAGACAGTTTTTGGCTGTACCAAAAACTGTCTTGAAATTATTGCTTTTAGATTTTACTCTACAGCGATCTGATGACTTTCTATTTGATCATTTACGCTTATCTTAAGTACATAAATTCCCTTAGGAAGCTGTGCTACTGAAAAAATAGCTTTATTATCTATAATGTTCACTTTTGCTTTAACAAATCCCATCATATCATACAGTAAGCCTGTTACCGCACTATTATTTTGCGGTACATTTTCAAAATCTCTTACTTCAATATGTACAATATCTTTCGACGGATTAGGATAAATTGTATAATTATCAGATTTGTTTATTCTATTCATTTTATTATTTTCACCACAAGGATCAATAATAACTTTGTAAACTACATTTTCAGATATTATAGTTTTTTGTGTAAATCTATAATTATTGTTACAAGGATCGGGAGCTGGAGGTGTAAATGATTCATAAATAGTTGTTGTTCCACAAGAGTTGGTTGCTGTTACTTTTATATTTATGTTCCAACTGTTACAATTTCCATCGGCTCTAGCATGAAAAATATTATTAGAATTAACTCCAGATAGACTGGACGAACAGCCGCCACTTCCCGATATTTTTTCCCAAGTAGTCGATGTTATTCCTTGATTATTAATATTTGTACCACCAGCGCCAACGATATCTATATTTAAGTAATTAATGCCTATTGGTGTTACCTCAAATGATATTAATGGTTTACCTATCCAAATGGTCTTCGTAAGTGTGATGTTACCACATTTTGCCCAATTATCGCCCATAGTAAGCGATATAGTAACTTTACCAGAAATATTAGTTAAAGGCGTTAGAGTTATTGTTGATGTTCCGTTTCCAGAGAGCGAGACTAAACTTGCACCTTGAGTTATTGTCCAATTGTAAATAGCCGCTCCAGATGGAACGCTATAAGTCGCAGATGTGCAAATACTATCATCACCAGCTATTTCACTTGAAGAACACATAAATGAGCAATCAAAACTATCATTATTATTAGGAATATTATCAATTTCTTTAGCTAACCAATTTGCATTTCTTGAATTCAAATAAATATGATGCTCGTTAGTACTTTGAAAATTATCATCGGTATTAAGTATAAATAAATTTTGATAGGACGTGGTAAAATTATTAAATGGACTTACTTTTGGTTCAATTAAGTCCGAGTTTACATTATATACTTTTAAATAATCATCATTATTTAAAGTTACATTCCCTAAACCAATATCTAGTGCACTTGTTGCTGGAATAAAACAAAATGATGGCTCGGTACTAATATTCATTTTATACTTTATAAATGCTTGTTGCCAAAAGCTGCTACCACTGCCAGTAGCTGAATTTCTTATACCTGTTTCTATAGCACCACCAGGGTAATAATCATATGGTAATGCATTAGGTTGGGAATTAAAACTTTTGTCGGTTATTGTTACATTTATATTAATAAGCCAAAGCAATTTTTTGGTATAAGTGATCTTTCCTTTATAAATTTGATTTGTACCAGAACTTGGTAGTGAATTTACTTTAAAATCTAATTTTATTTTATTACCTCCTGGTAAAATACCAAACAAAAAACCAGGTTCGTTTGTTAGCGCAGCAATGCTTTGAAAAACAGTGTTATTTACAAAGGGAAAAGCTGTAAGAACAATATCTGTAAGCCATCCAGAACTATAACGGCCATCTATTGACAATAAGTTAGCACCTGCTACTGCATTTTGTGTTATTGCACAATGATTAGCATTACTTATAGCAATTTTTCGCATACTTGGATATCCTTTTAAACGCAATTCATTTTGCCAATCGGTATGAAATTCATTATTAATACCGTAATTAAAACCGACGTAATTAATCAGCATTTGTCTTGCCGCGGGTGTATTTTGTAATAATAAAAAATCTAAAGGTGTAACACCATCTGTAAACAATGGCATTATAACTTCACCACCAAATAACAACAAAGGAGACTTAACATACTGATGTAGTGCATGACGACTCATGTACTGATACCCTATTGGAAAATTAGCCCCTTGATGTGGTGCATCGTGACTTATATATAAACTAGTTTCTGTCGCAATGTTAGCATCTTCCATGTCTTTAAGAGCAAAACGTGCGATAAGTCCACCCATACTCGCGCCCAAAACCACATTTGATTGGGTACTCCCATTAGCTGCTTTTTCTTCATTTACCCACTTTATAACTTCTTCGAGAACGAATGCATTTTTTTGAATAAAATCCACACCATTATTCCAGTCAACCCATATAATGTCATATAATTGACTATTATTATTTGTCAGTAATGATTGTAATTCAGAGCTATTTGAAGCATTTACTATATTAATAAAATCTGAGTAATCAGTAATACCAAATTCCTGCTCAGGATTTGTCAAAACTCCCTGGTCAAAACCTTCTGCCACAATAAGCGGTCTTCTTATTTTACCATCTGAAGAAGCATAATCAATCACTAATTTTGCCGACCCAAAACTACCATTATAAGATTTTGTTGCAGTAATATTTCTTCTACCTAGAGCACTAGTACTTAAGATGTTATTTATAGAGGGCTCAGTTCTAAACTGGCTTGAACCCTTACTATCAATATGTGGTCTTGTTATCAGACCTTCTTCTATAATGATTTTTGAGTGCGAATATAAAATTTGGCCATTGTTAAGAGTTATTTTATATTTCCAACTTTTTAACCCCGAAGTTGTATAAGTAACTGAAAGATTTTGATCAAAATAGATTGTTCTATAACCAAGTCCATCATTAGCATCTATCTGAACATTTTGAACACTTTGAGTTGAGTTTGTAAGCCATAAATTTGTAGGTAACTTAATTGCTAAATTATAGCCTTTATACTTTCTAACACTCGGCGCAATTGCAAAAACCTGTTTAGTTTCGTAGGGGTTTTGCCAAATATTTTTATTATATTTATCCTTAAACTGATTGTTAATTACTTGTAACTTTCCAGCAGTTATAGCGTTAGGGTAAAATTGCGAATAATTATAAAACAAACCGCTCAAAGTAATTACTCCTTGACTTCTATTGGCTTGCCAAAGTTGTTCATAAATTTCTGGTTGAATAAATTGACTTGCATTATCATGAATACGTGCAGACAGCAAGGTATTATAAATTTGTTTTATAGTTGCGGGCATTACGTAATTTGAATCATTAACAACACCATTGTAAGCTGCGAGTTCAGTAAATTCAAATGCTTGATCTTTGAGTAAGCCAAATGGAACTCTGTTTTTTTCGAGCGGTTGAAAGGCAAAATTCATTTTGTTAGCAAATTCTGTATTTATTTCTTTTTGTGCCAATAAACTTGCGACACAGAAGAAAGCAATACAAAAAGGTAATAATTTTTTCATACTTTTGATTGATTTTTGGTTAATAAATTTATTTGCTTTTAATCTAATTTTAGGATTCCCACTTGAATGACAATCCTTTTTCTATTTATGGAAATACAGTGTTTATTAGTTAGGATCAATAGACTACTAAAATTGCTATTACTGCTGTTTTCATATTACTTTCGGCTTAGTTTTTTTTGAAACAATTAATCTAAATTATTTCGTAAACAATAAGATCCCTTCCTTTTATGATTACGAAATGTAAAATACTATAGTTAACTCTTCTGTAATCGAAAAATTTACTAAAAATTCTATATTTATAACTCAATACAACGAAACAATATTCACTAATTTTTTTAATGTATAGTGAATTTTGTAAACCTTAATTTCGTGTAAAGGTATATTAAGAGTATCTAAAACCAATTACAGAAAATCTGTACATTTTAGTTTGTTTTTTAGAGCTTTTACTGGGTTCTTGTTTTAAAATTCCTACTTTATTTTAAATTCCACCAGTAAGAACGTTGAATTACAAATAACTTTGTTAAGCTATTTCTTGGTCCTCGTTCTTTCTTGTTTTTGAATTCTCATGATAAAAAAATTAAATAATAAAAATTTATTTATTATTTAATTTTAAATCTCAAATTTCCCAAAATTCAAAATGATCAATTGGAAATTTGTAAATAAGTGAAGTGTTTTTGTTGAAGTATTTTCTTTTTGAAAAAAAGCAGTAATAAACAAGTTATATTGTACTTATTTTCCTATTTAGTGAGACAAGTAAGAGCTGGAAAAAAAAATTGAAATCTGTTTTTTCGCTAAATCAATTTCTGTAGTTTAATCGTAAAATGTTTATTTTTAGCTTTCGATTGTAATTATAAATGTGAATATTATTTCTTTAAATAATGGTTCCGAAATCCTCTTTTTATCTAAAATAAATATAAAATTAATTTGATAAAATATTTGCACTCTATAAAATTACACCAATTAAACTACTAATTCATTGTTTCGTCAAAAAAATATTCTTTACATAAATAAAATTATTTAACATCATGATTAAGAAGTAATAATTGTGATTGGAACAACTCATTGATTCTGATTCCAAAAAGAAGTCTATTACTAATAAACTCTCAAAGACGCAATAACCACTATGATTAGTATATTATTTAGATATGTTGTTCTATTAATTTTTACTTTTAATCTAATTACGATTCAAATAAATATGATCTATAAATAAGTCATAAAATTAGATAAATCTTGTCAATCTTTACTAAGAACTATTAAATTGCTTTCTACCCTATCTATTGTATGATCAAATTTAAACAACAAAACCTTGATTTTCAGAAGCAAATATAAAAGACACTAAAATAAACTTGAAATTACTGAAAAGCAATTGGTGCAGCGATACAACTTTCTGGAATTGCAAAAGCATCCACAAGAGCTACAGCGTCCGGACGAATGTCCCAACACAATTGGTTGACCATTTTACGAATAGCTTTGGTTTTTACAGCTTCCATATAGCCTTCTTCTAAATACCAACCTTTATTTTTTTCTATTTGGAAAAGTGCATACAATTGAGCTAATTTAATTAAAGTTACTTTAACAGCTTCATCTTCGACAGTTGCAATTGCAATTTGAAATTGTTCTAATGTTATCCTTTCTAAATATGCTTGAGCCACATCAATCATGTGATGTTGCACTACATTAAAAGCATCATAAGGATCTAAACCGTCATCAATTAATTTCTTAATTCTTCTTGCTGCCGCAGCTAAAACGCTTTTCTCACGATACTGAAAAGCTTGTAAGTGAAATTCACTATCTAGCAGATGGGCTTCGTCTGTTTTTCTAGTTGCAATGGGATTTTTTTCAGAAACTGCAGTTTTGGCATTTTCAAAAACGTAATTAATAATTCCTAAAGAATTCATTTCGCCAAACGATTTCCGAAATTCAGACAATCTGTTTTTAGCTACTAATTGCATTAAAACGGTATTATCTCCTTCAAATGTGGTATAGACTTCCGTATCATTTTTTAAAGCATCAATTCTATTTTCAGACAAATATCCTTTTCCACCGCAAGCTTCTCTACATTCTTGTAAAATATCTCTTGTACTCCAAGTTGAATAGGATTTCATTCCTGCTGCCAAAGCTTCAATTTCCTGCATTTCTTCTTCGGTTCTCGCAAGAAATCGATTCGTCAAATACTGCAATCCAAAGTGAATTCCATACGTTTTTGCTAAATGCGGTAATAGTCTCCTTTGGTGCATTCTATAGTTTAGAATAGGAATTTCAGAACCTCCTTGTGGTCCAAATTGACGTCTTTGATCAGCGTATTTAATAGCGATTGTTAATCCGGATTTGGCTGCAGCCAATGCTGATCTCGGAATTCCAATTCTTCCACCTACTAGCGTTCCTAGCATTGTAAAGAATCTTCTGTTATCGCTTGGTATTGGACTTTCAAACTCCCCTTTCTCATTTACCGATGCAAAACGATCGAGCATATTTTCTTTTGGAATAACTACAGCATCAAAGCTAAGCGTTCCATTATCTACGCCATTTAGCCCCATCTTAAGTCCACAATCAGCAATGGCAACTCCTTTTGCAACATTTCCCTTCGCGTCTCTAATAGGAACGATAAATGCGTTTACCCCATAATCCTGGCCATTAATGATCAACTTCGCAAAAACGGTAGCCATTTGACCATGTATTGCGGCGTTTCCTATGTATTCCTTTTGATCATCTTTAGTAGGTGTTTTTATGGTGAATGATTTAGTGTCATGATTATAAGTTGCTGTCGTTTCTAATCCTTTTACATTGGAGCCATGACGCGTTTCTGTCATTGCAAAACAGCCTGGTAATTCCAACGAGCCAATAGCGCTTAAATACTTTTCATGATGTTTTGCAGTTCCTAATGAAAACACGCTCATCCCCCACAGTCCAAACTGTACACCAAATTTAATTACTAAACTTAAATCATGATAACTTAAAGTTTCCATTACAGCAAAATAATCGGCTATGTTCTCTCCTCCACCATATTGTTTAGGATAAGCCATATTTCCTAAATTATGTTTTGCTAAAATCTGACACCACTCATAGACTTTATTCCGGTAGACTGTTACGTCTGTGGTAGTCTCGTAAGCAAATTCAGGTTGGGAAATTATTGATTTTACCTTATTAATGATTGGCGCTTGTGCTCCATCTAAAATTGCAGTTAATTTCGCGATATCAAAGCTGGTATTTGTCTGCGTTTCAGAAGTGATCGATGACGCTGTTTTTTTAAAGTTACTTATGACTTCCTCGCCTAAAAAACCTAGATCATTTTCTAGTTTCATAAAATCGGGTTGCAATTTCAGGAGGTTTACATCATTGTTTGACAGTGCTTTCACCATATCAAAAATCGAAGTAACAGAAGAATCTTTTTGTACTATCTTCTCTAATTCTAATTTCCAGTGATTCAAATCTTCTCTGGACGGCGGATTAGAAATAGCAATTTTTGATAGCAGGAAGCTCTGCTCTTCTTCCGAAAGCCAACTTTGGTTTTTTATAAAATCGTTTAAAGTTTGAAATTCTTTTTGTGTCAAAAGATCATCAGACCAAGCTAAGTAAAAGACAGGTATAAAAGCGTGCAGTTTGGCATTATTCATAAGTAGTAGTTCTAATTTTAAACTATGAGTTTTCTAAAACTCTAATTTACTTAAAAAAAGTGAGTACAATTGTTAAGTAAATAGTAAAATAATAGAAGTTACTAAATTTTGTCAATGTTGTAAGCATTTTGAATATTTCTAATTACCTTTTTAGACAAATTTAAATATCAAAAAAAGTCCTTACAAAAATTAGTATTTCCATAATGATGTTGCATTTAGAATTAATTTAAAATAACCGACAATTGCGTTAATAATTTTTTATGATTTCGCATTGGTTCCAATTCACAAACAACAAATTGAAAGCTTTAGTTATTTTCTTAATTTCTGCTGTTGTGTTTTCAGTAGATTTTGATATGCAAAGTTCAATTATTGTGTCATTTTCCAATGTTCCAAAATAAGTTGAACTATCTGTGCTTACTGCAAAACCGTTTTTAAGCTTTTCTCCATTGATAATTACTTGTCCGACCGATTCAAATTTTAATAATTCTTTGAAATTGCTAAAATTTATAGTCAAATCTGGTAATCCAATACTAGTTCTTAGGTGGCAATTTTTAAACAAAGTATAGTCTTCACTTTTTTTACTGTATTTTTCCCAAATATTTTTGATTCCAACAAATTCTTCTTCTATAAGTGACGAAGCCTCAGTATTTAAAAACTCATTCTGTCTGTAATCATCTTCGTGAATATGAATATCAAATTTGGTTGATTGGGTAACTGGAATTGTATGCGGAAATTCATTTGAAATTGTGGGTAAGCTATACCAAATATCTTCAACATTCATTTTTTCAATTTTTCGCATTTTCAAAACAAGACTTTTTGACTTGATAAAATCAATTGAGGAATCGGGTATAGCTTCTTCTACATCCCAGTCGTTGTCTTGAATGTGCATTGTTGTTCCCACTGAAAACGTTTCTGGTAATTGATCTGCCGTCATTTCGGAAACGCCGATAGTCTCGCCATTAGAGTTGTCAATAAATTCAACTCTAATCTTGTCGTTTGTGCCGAATATTTTGTCGAATAATCCCATTAGATGATCTTTTGTTTTTTATATAATAGCATTTAATAGCCCTCGAAAGGTGTAAAATCAAAATTTAAATATCATGAATTTTTTGGATAAATTTTGATAAATACTACAGATTTTACACAATCCGGTTAGACGTTTGCGTTCTTTAATAAAATTTATTAGTTTTATTTATCTTCTTTTTACCAAGGGATGATTTAAGGCTCCAACTTCATTTCTGATGACTTCGTATTCTTCTAAGTTTTCAAATAATTTTGATAGCGTTCCAAAATTATAAGTTCTGGTATCAAAACTGGGGTCTATTTTTCTAATATTACCTCCAACTTTAGAAATATAAGCCACTTCATTTTCATCAGTAGAAATATCAAAAGCGGTAGAAATTGTTTTGTCATCTTTGTCTGATAAAATACTTGCTTTCTTGGCGTCTTTTTTAGCAGTATCTTCAATTACTACAGGAGCAGTTTTCTTCTTATCTGTTTTGACTTTTGTTTCGCTTTCTGTTCTTGTTTTTGGAGTAATATTTTCTGTATAAGTAAAAATATCACAGGACTGAACAAAAGATTCTGGTGTCTTTTTTTCTCCAATTCCCATTACAAATAGTCCTTCCTCACGAATTCGTTTGGCTAAACCTGTGTAATCACTATCACTTGAAACGATACAAAAACCTTCAATATTTTTACCATGCAAAATATCCATTGCATCTATAATTAAAGCTCCATCGGTTGAGTTCTTTCCTGTAGTGTAGGAGAACTTTTGAATAGGATTTATTGAGTATTGATTTATTAAAGGTTTCCACGAGTTCATAGCTTGAGAAGTCCAATCGCCGTAAATTCGTCTAATAGTTGCTTTTCCGTATTTTGAGACTTCTTCAATTGTTTCTTTTAGCAATTTTGGTTGCGCATTATCTCCATCAATAAGAATGGCAATATTAAATTTTTTTTCACTCATAATTTTTTATTGTATTTTAATTTTAACTAATGTATTGTGATATTTTAATCAGTTATTTTTCCGAAAATGGTTTTTAATTTGATTGTTATAAATGTAGCTAATTACTGTGATTCCTCCAAATAAGACAGTATTTTGAAGTATATTTCTTAATTAGTACCGTTTTAATAAAGTGGATATTGAGCGCTTTCCATTTTTCCACGCCAACGTATTTGCCAATTTTCGTAGTTTAATTTTAACTTTCAAATATTAAAGTGATGCTCTGAAAAAATTTCTTTATCTACCCGATAGCTTAATATTTCCAAAGAATTAAAACTAATCAACACATTCTTATTGTCTGATGCGGTTGTTAGTGTTTCTGTACTTCTTAAAGAATTCAAGAAGTTTGCATCTTCGACATTATGCTTTTAAACTTCTTTCTTTTCTGTACCAAACAAGTAATTCGTAAAGTATTTACTGAAATTGGAAAATATAAAACGCGTATTTTCTGAAATAAAGAAATTATTAAATGAGCAAATCACATGAAAACATCAACCTGGGCAAACAGCTATAATCAACAGTTATTTTAAATATTTAAAAGTGTTTTCTAAATTATATTTGGGACTTCTCGTCAAAAAATCATTTAAGAAAGCTGTATGTGTGCCTCCAAGCAAAATAAATATTCTGTCATTTTTGTCAACCGAAATTTGATTAAGATTTGAAAACATAACTAAATTTCTATGGTAAAATTTAGCGGCTTCATCTGCTCCTTCTGAATTTCGTTTACTTGAAATATAGGTAAGTATATCTGCGTTCATTATCATCAAACTTTCTAAGTATTGCGGATGGTTGTTCAATTTGAATAAATCGTAAAAAGGAATGTCCTTTTCTGGATTATTATTTTCGTTTTCAGTTAGTAAATCCCAATACTTATTTGCGGTTGTTTTGTCAACGGCATCCTTTACATTTGCGCCAATTTGATAATTATAGCTTTCGTGGTAATCTATACCGTGAATTCTTTTAGCACCACTTAACCTTCCCACTTCATACGCCAATAAACTAATTTCATCTGGATTCTTTACTTTTACTTTTGGATTTTTTAGATAGGCTAAATAATCTGCTTGTCTAATACTATCATTTTTTGGCAGGCCTTCAATTATAATAATTGTTGGTTTAAACTCTGCTAAAAGTTTAGCAACTTTTTTAACTTCTGCTTGATTTTTCTTGTCATTCTCATTAAATTCTGTAGCATTTGCATCTGAAGTTTCTCCAAAATGAAAGGTAGCAACATTTAAAACAGGAACCGCATTGTCAAATTTTGTTTTATAGATTTCTTTTTCGTCATACCTAATTTCTTGCGCATAAGACGTAAATAATGTAAACAAATTTATGAATATTATTATTGCTATTTGAGTTGACTTCATAGGTGTTTTTTTGTTAATTTCTTATGCGCTATTACTTTGGGCTGTCATAAAAGTAATTGATTACGTTGATTGAAGCAAATAAAATATTATTTACAACAATAGCTATAAATTGCTTTTTTTAGAAGGTTCAATATGATTAATAATGATTTTCTGCTTTCCATTAAAGTTCAAATTATACCAAATATCCTCAACTCTTCTAAAAAAAGAATCAAATAAAAATGGAACATCCTCTTCTACAGATGATTTCAATGAAATAAAATATTCTGAACTTTCAATAGTAATTTTAATTCTATAGGCTGCTTCTTCTATTTCATATGTTTTTTCACTCCAACCTTTTTCTAATAAAGTTTTTAAAAATCGGTCCAGTACTATTTTGTTAGTTTCTGTAAAGTCCAATTCATAATTTATATTAGAATCGATTTCAAAGGAATTTTGTTTTACTCTAAAATTTTTAAATTTTCTTTTATCAAAAATTATTTTATAGTTTGACGCAAAATGGTCAATTTTTCTACCAACTTCTATTTTACTTAAATAGGTTGAATTTTGAAATTCTAACCCTAAATATATTCCATTAAAATAATAAGTGATGAAAAAGGAAGTCAAGCCAGAAACTTGCTTGTCGTAGTTTATGTTTAAAGATTTAAGATATTCTTCGATATGTTCTTTCCAATTTCGCGTCATAAAATAGTAGGATATGACTTAATACTACCTAAAACAAATATAAAACAACTTTATGATAGTATCTTAATAAATTTTCGAATATCTGTGTGTAATGCTCCGTAACTTTTTAGGTCTATCAAAACTATTCAAAATTCAGAACTAAACCAAAAAATATAAAGTACCTTGTCCTAAAAATTACAGGATTATACAAAAGTTGACGAAGCGTTTGCGTTTTATGAAAAACCAATATAAAATCTAAAAAATAACCTCGCTTAAATGTCTTTAAATGAGGTTAGATTTAATAATGTTTCAGGGAACTAGATATGCCATAGTGTCCCAAAAAGGTAATAGCTGTTAAGTAGTGCTGCTATTTATTTGAACAATTGGAATATAAATATCAAATTGAGCACCTTTATTTTTTTTACTATTTGCTGTAATAATCCCATTATGATTATCAACTATTTTCCGTGCGATGGTGAGTCCAATTCCCGTTCCATTGTATTCATTCTTATTATGTAAACGTTGGAACATTTCAAATATTTTTTCTTTAAAATCTGGATCGAATCCAATTCCATTATCACTAACGCTTATATGATAATGATCACATTTTAATATTGAATCTTTAAAATTTGCTTCATCGTACTTAACAAAATCTCCCTTAATTATAATATGCGGTTTTACTTCCGCGACAGCATATTTAAGTGAATTACTAATAAGATTTTGCATCAACTGTCTGAACTGAAATGGAATTACATTAGCTTCAAAAAGTTCAGAAACTTCAATAATTGCATTCTTTTCTAGAATTTCTTCTTCGAGCATGTTTAGTGCTTCTTGAACAATTTTATTAAGATCACTATTTACAAATTTTCTTTCAGTTGTTTTGGTTCGTGAATAAGCAAGTAAATCATTTATAAGTGTTTGCATATGTAAAGCTGAGAGCTTCGTACGTTCCACATAATATTTACCCATTGCGGATAAATTATCATATTCTTCTACGAAAATTCTGCCTGAGAAAGTCTGAATTTTCCGTAAAGGTTCTTGCAAGTCATGACTAGAAATGTATGAAAAAGATTCAATTTCTTTATTGGCAAGTAACAATTCGTTTGCACGCTTTTCTTTTTCAATGTTTTGAAATGCCAATTCATTATTTGCTATTATTAATTCTTGCGCTCTATTTTCCTTTTCTTGATTTTGATACGCTAATTCTTTGTTAGCAATCACTAACTCTTCAGCTCGTTTTTCTTTTTCTTGATTTTGAAATGTCAATTCTTTGACAGCAATTACCAACTCCTCAGCTCGCTTTGCTTTTTCCTGATTTTGATACGCTAATTCTTTGTTAGCTATCACTAATTCTGCTGCTCTATTTTCTTTTTCTTGATTTTGAAACGCTAATTCTTCGTTAGCAATAACTAACTCTTCAGCTCTTTTTTCTTTTTCTTGATTTTGAAATGTCAATTCTTTGACAGCAATTACCAATTCTTCAGCTCGCTTTGCTTTCTCCTGATTTTGATACGCTAATTCTTTGTTAGCAATGATCAATTCTGCAGCACGATTTTCTTTTTCTTGATTTTGAAACGCTAATTCTTTGTTAGAAGCAGTAAGTTCTTTATTTGCTATAATTAATTGTGCATCAAGTTTTTGCATCTCAACAACTTGTACCTTCAATTCTTTATTAGCATTAATTAATTTAGCAGCAATGTTTTCATTATCCTCGATCTCCAGAGCGATTTCTATGTTTTCAGGAATTACTTTTTTACTCATTTATGTTTAAAAATTCAAAGATAATAATACGATTTTTTACTTTAACTGGGCGCTCGGGGTCAGAAGCATTACACAATATGTTGTGCAACTAGCGAAAGATTCAAGAATATCCACAACAAATATAGAACAACTTTTGATTAATTTGATTCGGTTTTTAAAAGTTGCAATGGTGTTTATGAGTTTCGTTGCAATTTGTTAGCAATAGTTTAGTGAATTTTATTATTTAAAACACTTTTCAGCTTAAAACTAAATTCGATTATTTCTAGATTAGTACGTAAGTATCTAATTGGTCTTTTTGTCTTTATAAAGCATCTTCTATCATTAAATTCTACTGTAAGATCTTTATCGAAAGCCACAAATAGATCGACTATTTCTTTTGAAATTTTAGCTTGAAATTCATTATTATTTAGAGATGAACACGAATATTTGCTGTTAAATTGTGGAAAATTCTTGAATTTAATATCTGTATTTACAAAAAAATCAACAACTTCATCTATAAAGTATTTTGACGTAATCTGACTTTTCCCATAATCTTCATTTAATACAAAAGCACAAATACAAAATTCATCATCGAAGTTATATTTTACACTATTAGCTTCTGTAGTAAATGTTAAACTACTATTTGTAGTTACAAAAAACACTTTAATCGTATTTAAATCTGACTTAATATCAATAGATTCACCAAGAGTAGCATTAGGAAATTCAGTATAAATTGTGGTTTGTTTAAAATCTTCAAATGATGCACTTATTCTAGAATAAGTATCTTTATATTTTTGAAAAATTTGCTCAATAATTATATTACGAAAATTCATTATACCTTTTTTCAACACAATTAGCACTAAGGATTAAAGCTAGCAAAACTTCAAAAAGATTCAAGACTAACCACAGCAAATATAAAGTAACTTTTTGTAAAGATGACTTGATTTTACAAAACCGCTATAAGACATAAAAACTAACCTCTTTTAAAAATATTTAAAAGAGGTTAGTTCTGTTTACTATCGGAAAATAAATTATTAAAAAAAATTGCAACGCTACCAGTATTCGAAAGCAATTTTTGTATACATTACCTTGTTTAACGGTTCGAGCTTTTTTCTATTCTCTAACTTTCATCAAGCAATTATTGCATTAATTATGAACCTTTTACTGTTTTGTTCCAATCCAAGTTCCATTCATTTGTTCAAAAGTATTTATCCACGTTCCTGCCCCGTTTCCGTTTGGATTCATTTGTCCATTAAATGTTGCGCCAGTAGATGCCGTTCCAACAGTTGCAAGAAAAACTCCTTGTGCACTTACAGTTCCGGTTAACTGATAGGTATTTGAAAAAGTAACTGAAGTAGCACTTCCGGTTGCAATTCCTGAAGCATTAACATCTGCAGTCCACGTTCCATTATCTTCTGCACCGCTAAAACTTCCTGACCAAGTTCCTTGATACTGAGAATTAGGAACTGCGTCATTGTCATCATTCTTAGAACAAGAAATTAAAAAAAATGTAAATAATACTAAGATTACTGCTTTAAAAGTGTTTTGTGCTTTCATTAAAATATTAATTTGTTTTTAGGTGTACTTTATTTTATGCTCTTTTTTACAAAAAGTCATTTTAGGCTTTAGGTTTTCCACTTTTTCCAGCCTTTAAATTATAACCTATTTAAAATTTTACTAAATCACAGCAGGTTATTATTAAAATAACTACAGATTTCTTCCTCTTATTAAGCTTATTACTTTATAAACGAAATTTTTAGGTCCAAAGTATTAAGAAGATCAAAATTGATACTCAGTAGAAGCTAATTTAGCTAGGAATCAATGTTAACTATGTTTTTTTTTAATTAATTAAGATATTTCGTATTTTAAAATATCTTTCAGACACCGGTTCTGTAGTAACAATTGCTTTATCAGATTCGGTTATTTTTTCTTTTCTTGCTTCTCTACCGATAAAATAGTTGTTTTCTAACTGTTTCAAATTTTTCGCATAACTTATTTCTCCAATACTAATTCTGTCAATGTCAATTTTTAAATTATCAAAAACTGTTATATTTTTTGCTATAGTATCAACATTTAAATATGTAAGATCATAACAATCAATATAATTACCATTGTAACCATTTGGGATTTGTCTTCCTAAAAAATTTAACTCGTTGATTTCTTTCCTATTAGGGATAACCCATCTATAATCGCTAAGACATATACCGTACCATATTCCATTTTCATCTTGGTCAAAGTCCATTACTATTCCAATATAATATTGTTTAGCAATGAATATTGAAACGGCATCTCCAATTTTAAACTTAAGTTCTTCGGTTTTTATTCCATCCCAATTTGGTTTCATAGTTTCTGGATGCACGTCTACTTCTGTCCTATTTCCACAACTACAAAATAGCAAGGTTAGGATTAATATAAATTTTTTCATTAAAATTCCGTTTTTTTTGGATACAATTACCGTTGTATGGCTAACAAGATCTTTAAGAATTCAAGTCTAATAATCAAAAATATAAAATATCTTTGGTTAATTGTGCAATATTTATAAAAAGATAACTTTAGTACATTATGCCTATTAATAACCAAAATCAGCATCAAATTTTAGATGTAAATTAGAAAGTTTACACTGGAAAAAAAAGCAAGATATAATACTTTCAAATTCCTAACAATTGAAGCTGCTTTAAATAAAAAACACATTTATCGATAGTTTTCTTATTTATTTATTTTTTCTACTAATCTTTCAAAAGCTTCTCTTTTCAATGATTTGTTGTTGCTGTAATAATCATCGATAATTTCCAATACTAATTGCGTGTCTTTATTCCATTTGTTATTATTCTTTAAAATAAATTCGAGAAACTCATTATATCGTGCAGGATTCTCATCAAATGCATCATCGTAAGTTCTTATTGTTGCTAGTTTTGTTTTATAGAACTCCAATGTTTCTTCTGGATAAAATTCATAAACTAATTTCGTGTTTTCTATATCATCAAAATAAGCATCATAAAACACATAATTCTTTAGTCGCTCTTTTTGTTGAGTTGTGAGAATTATTGCCTTTGGTGTTTTTAATTTATAATAAAGCATAAAATTTGAAGTCGGTAAGAGTATATTTTCAAAAAAATGAAAACCTTCACATACAGTATTACGCTCAAGCATAGAAAGATATTTTTCGATATATAATTTACATCTTTCTTCTTCGCTTTTCAGTTTTTGAGTATTTTCTACCCAATGCATAAAGTTCTCAATAGTAGTAAAATTTATCTCATCCATTTCTTTAAAATAATGTACTTCGGTGAAATATTTTTGTATTTTCGCGAATAAAATTGTCTTATAAACTTGTTGTTTATTATATAGACTTATAGGTATGATAGCCTCGGGCGCTAAAATACTTTGTAAAAATCCATTCTCCGAATCCTTTATTATAATAAATTTTTGGGTAGATAAGTTTTTATTTCCTTTTTTGAGATAAGAAATAATTTTCACACTGTCAACAAGTATAACTGCCTGATGGTCATTTAATGCAATTTTGCGCTCGTAAGGGTAAAATGGGTCAGGAATTTTTTCGGTAATTGCAACTAAATCCACCTCCAAAAGAAGTTCTCTTAACGATTTTGTTTGTCCAAATGTTAAGGTTGAATAAAATGAAATAATGATAAATAAGTAAAATTTAATTTTCATTTTTGATTGATGCTATTTGAATAGATTTATTTAAAAAAATTGCGAATAATTCGTTTTAGTTAAGTTCTGTAAATTCAATGTTAATGCTTATTATCTGAAACATTAGGCTGTTTCGAAGCACAATATTTTCAATTAAGCACAAAGTCATAAAAGAACTAAAAGTCTTAAATTTAGGACTTATTTGCCTCTTTATTTATTGCTGGTACAATTTTATATTTTTCCTTTAAGTGATTGCAGTCTGTTTAACTCATCAAATTCGGCAACAATTACTATTTCATTTCTCAATCCTTCAATCTTATTTTCAGAAATCCGTAATTTAAAATCTCTGTCTATTAAATAATTTTGAAAAGCGATTCTGTGATTTAATTCTATGCTGCTGATTAGTTGAGGGAAACTTGTAATTATTTTTTCAAAACTATTTATTTCTATTTTCGGTATTTTGTTATCGTCTATTGTAACAACAAGAGTTCCTTGGCCGTAATTTGCACAGTAGTAGCTTTTTGATTCAAATAATCCGCAAGCCATCATTCCAATTTTATGTTCAAATCCCTGTTCTACAGTAAAGTGCCCTTCGCACAATTCTCTAATATTTTTGTTTTCTCCTATTTCTTTGAGTTGGTTTGATTGAACTAATAAATTCTCCGGCATTCCACTTTGAATATTCGCCCAACCCCACATCCAGGAATTATTATTAAATGCAAGCGAACCAATTATTTGTATAGGAAATTCTAAACTCCCAAAGTTAATTGTTCCTTTTGCCATGTCAAGTTCCCAAGCACTTGTGCCTATTACATCACTAAAAATGAATTGTTTTTCAAAGGAAAGTCCCGCGTTTTGTTCAATCATTTCCTCCAACGTAGTGAAATCTGCTTTTTTTATTACACTGAATTTTGAGTGGTCTATTTGAGGTACTTCTTCCGTTTTTTTACTTCCAAATATTCGTTTTAATATGCTCATATTTTGTCTACTGTTTTATAAAGTCTTGTCGCTTTAAGAAGTTGTGAAATTAGATACTATAAACGCAAGATTTACATGCTGTTCAAACAATATCATTATAAATAAAAATATAGTCCTTTCAGTTTGTGCCTTTACCGTGCATGTAAATAATGAAATTACAAGTTAAAATCTTTTTTTAGCTATTCCAGTAATCTGAGCTGTTTTCTCGGAAATAGCCGCTGTATGATTTATTTGTATTACTTATATCCGTAAATGACGAAGTTTCCATTATTAAATTCAAACGGTATGTTATTGTCGAGCAATAGTTTTTCAAGTTCAGCAGTAATGTCTATTACTTTTCCTTTAACTAATCTTCCTACATATTCAATATAAACAGGAATTACGATTATATATTCGATACTAAAAAACAACGACATTCCTTCCATATAGAACGGCGACCAATTTCCGAAGCACGTACTATTTTTAATCTTTACAATTTTCGAAAAATTAAAATTATCATCTCTTATCAGCTTTTCATAATAGCTTGGAGAAAAAGGTAAGTTAGCTACTAATTTTTGAAGTCTTAACCATTTTGTATCATTCATATAAGAGCCAAGTCCTTTCTTCTCGACTATTTTGCGAACATCTTCTTTGTAAATTAAAATATCAGAATCATTTGTGGTGTAGTATTTATATTTTTCATCTTCCGTCATATTCTTGGTATCGGTTCCAGAATATAAATCTCTTTTCTCTAAATCTTGCATTTTATATTTTTATGAATATTAAGCTCTTCAGTAGTGCCTTAGTTTCACGGATTACAAAAGTAATTTGAATGAAAGAATAATCACATAGAGTAACTTAGTCCATTCTTTGTTTGCACGGAATGCAATTTCGCACTCTCGTTGTTATGGAATATCTGAACGATCGGATAAAGCTACCTATGTCGTTGTGATTTCCTATAATTTATTTCCCATAAAACTAATCCTATAGCTAAAAGAAATAGAAATAAATGTGAAATTAATTTATAAAAACTTTTATCAACTTTAAAAATATCGTCTTTACCGAAAGCGTAGAAATCGATTGCGTTTTTATTGTGCCAAACCCAAATAAAATCTCCAACTTCCGCACTTGTTTTATCTCCAAAAACCTCGAAAATTATACCTTCAGCTCTTAAATGAGAAAAGTGCTCAAATTCTTTTGTATTTTCAGTTATAGTTAATTCTTCTAGATTGGAAGTACCGTCATTTATTAGATATTTTATTCGTGTAGCTTGCGCTCCTCCACCTCCACGACTGCTGATAGTTACATCTTCTAGTTCTTTAATCTCAACATTCAACAATTTATAATTATCTTTATTAGCTACTATCTTGTAGTTTTTATATATTAAAAAGAGATGCAACGGTGAAATTATTACATTCACAACTAAGAAGAAAACTATTATTTTTTTAAAGATTTTAATCAAATTTTGCTGATTTTTACAGATTTCTTACAACTTTTCCTGGCTGATTGAGTCCATAAAGATTAGCTCCTAACCTTCACAAATGTAGAATAAATATTGGAAACATCTCTAGCACAGAATCAAATGCCGACAATCCACTTCAAAGAAAATCTTATAAAACTATTTCTAATTCATTTTCTAAAACGGAATAGTTTCTAGCCGAATTAAAATAATAAGCTTCTGCTGAAGTAACAATTTTATCTTTAAAATATGTTTGTTATTGTGATGAAGTAAGCATTTTCTGTTGTTGTGTCTTTATACTTTCTTGACATATATTGCTTGTAAAACAAAACTATTTTTTGTACGTTGTGGCCAATCTTTGTTGGTACGGAATGCAATTACGTGCTGTCTTTGCATGGGAATATCCGAGCGGTCGGGATGGTTATTTTATTCTACTTTTTTATATTTTGCATTTAATTTTAAAACTAACCATTGTTTAGAATTAAAGTCAAACATTTTTTTATCTAAAGTAACTTCAAAATTAGATTTATTAATACGAGTTAGATTTATTATTTCCCCAAACTGTGAATTCTATTCTCTATTATCGTCAATTATTTTAATTTCATTTTGATTAATAAATTCATAGCGTATATGTCCATTCATTGAATGAAAATAATGTGATAATATCGGATTATTTAATACCAAATCATTGCTTAAATAACTTATTGATTACTCAGAAAAATTAAATGAAATAAATTGAGTTAAATTAGATTGTTCGCTTTTTGGACTAACTACCGCATAGTTATTTGCATTCTCTGCATTATAGAAATTTGGAAAGATACCATTCAAAGTATAATGTGGACTTGATATTTCCTAAAGAATGTTTAAAGATCCTATTCCATCATTATTTAAATCAATTTCAGTTTCTGAAACTATTGAAATTATTTTATAATAACCTTTAAAATCATTTTGTATTGTTTCATTACTATCTGAATTACAAGAAATCAGAGTAATGACAAATGCAAATAATAATATTTTTTTTATATATTTTAATTTATGTTGTTTTTTTAAACTGCGTTTTTTTCTAATCGCTGCCAACAGTCGTGGCTTTGTGAAGTGGAGAACTTCGAAACCGTATATTTTCTGCTAAAATAATATTTCTTGCGAAAGAAAAACGTGAATTTTATAAATTTCTCGCCATTTTTGCAAACTACTGCTGTGCAACGTTTTTTATTTTCATTTGACTATTCCGATGTCTATAAACATTTTTTTTAATTCGTTAAATTCAGATTCCGTTTTTATGTCAGCTAATTCACGCTTTTTTCCGTTTATTAACTTTATTGAAAATCTACTTCTGCCAAATATTGATATTCTATTCAATCCTTTTATTTCTGAAATTGGTATTTTCTCTAATGTTGTTCTTTTAAATATAAAAAGATATAAAATAATAAGAGAGGCAAAACCTAATGCAAACCAAATAATTTCCTGAAATCCTATTCCAGTCTTTTTTATATTAATAATTCTCAATAATGCATTTAGAAGATTTAAAACTATTAAGAATTTCATTAAGAAATAATGAGATTTTACTCCGTCTTTGATTTCAATTGATTTATCTATTTCATTATATTTAATTTTCATTTCGTCATTTTTTTTCAAATGTTGCACAACGCCTTGGCGCTATAAGATGTTTGGGATTAAAGATTCGATATTTTTCCATTATGCACAAGTTTTCCAAGTACAAAACCATCTTTAAATTTAGCCAAATGCCTAAATATCTTGTAACGGCTGTTGTGCGTTCGGCTTTTTATGTTTAAATGTTTGATTCAGTATAAAATTCAGTTTTAATGTTTCACTTTTTTGTTATAAATTTTTTCTTTTGTTTTCGTTTTTATTCTTATAATCTTTTCACGAATTTCAAATTCTATATTAAGTGTTTGCATAATATTTATGATTTCTTCCGTGTGGTCAATTAATTTATTCTGAACTAATTTTCCAATATATTTATTTTCAACAGGATTAATTTCGATGATTTCAATATTTCTATAAGGTTTTGGCTCTAGTCCAAAATCTAAATATTTTCCAGTTGGATTTGATAACTAATTACTCCAATGCCAAACTTTGCTGTCATTATCAATAACACGATATTCAACAGAAATGTTTTCCATCAATTTAATCATTTCTGTTATTTTATCAAATTCAATACTCATTCAATTCTTCGTTTGTAAATATGTGATATAATTTTAACTCGATTTTCGCACGTCAGTTTTAAGCTGACGCACAACTCATATAAATACAAACATCTAAATTTTAAAAATTCGCAAATATTAATTTATTAGTTGTTTATGAAAATATATTAAAAAAACGAAATTCAAATTATTTTTTTTTAAATATAAATTCCTTACTAATGTAATTATTTCATTCCTACAAAACACATGAGTTCTATAATTTTCTTCAACTAACTCAAAAACCCGATTAACGTCCATTTTCGAACCAGATACGGCAAAATTAAATTACATACTAACAAATTATCAGGAAATTCGATTTAAAATGATGTAGTGAAACGGTCACGGCTGTTAGCGGATTGTTTTTTTAAAATCTATATCCAATTCTTAAATGTAAATTCGCTGTTACTCCTTCCAAATCTCCATATCCATCTCTAAATTGATGTCCGTAACCAATTCCAATTGCGGTTTCATATGTAAAATGTTTTCCAACATTACGTTTTATTCCCCAAGTTGGAACTATTGTTACTAAATTAAAAGTTTTTAAGTTGTCATAATTTGAAATTACAAACCAATTTGGATGATAACTTGTTTGAAGTGAAACAAAGTTTCCACTATTTCCAGAAATATTCTTAGATTTTGATTGTCTTTTTTCTAAATTATAATACCATCGAGGTTCAACAGTAATAACTGGAGTCATTAAAAAACCAGATTTCGGATAAAAATCTCCTCCAAATATTCCGGCATTCATTCCAAGTTCTGTTCTTAATGCAATTTGATTTGTAAGTCTCATTTCGTTATGAACCCAAATTCCAAGAAGTCCTGTTTGAATTCCATAAGTTGATTTTTCAACGCTTGTAGTTTGAGCATTTCCAGCGAAGAAAATTAGGCTAAAAATTAATGAGAATAAGATTTTATTTTTCATTTAGTTAAATTATTGGTTTTTATTTGTATCGTTCTTTTTTTAAAACTATCCGCCAACGGTTCTCGTCTTGCAGAAGTGGCGAACTTCGGAACCGAGATTTTTCTGCTAAGATAAAATTTCTTGCGAAAAGTAAACTTGAATTTACCACATATTTCGCCATTTTTGCAAACCGCTATTGTGCGATGTTTTTAAAATTTATATATTATTTTTAAGTCGAGATTAAAATTGAAACTATTGTTTATACCATTGTCACGTAAAAATCCATTACTTACTGGAATTACAGATGAGTCTGGTTCCTCAAAATTTTCGTCCTCAATTCTATTTATTACATTTGAATATAAAACATCTCTTTTTCGAAAGCCAATGCCAGCCTTTTGTAATAAAGCCAAATTTTTAGTGATATTATATATCAAATTATAATTAATACCTATACCATATTTAATTCTTTGATATTCTGCACTGTCAAATTTAAAATATGTTTTACTATCTAAATCATAATACCAAGAATTATTAAATTTATCTGTATGTTTTACATATTGGAATTCCAAAGAAAGTAAATGTTTTAATTTAGATTTTGGTTTTAAGTCGTAATAAATTTCAGGTTTAATTTCGAATATTTTATAATCGTTTTTAATATAACCGCCTTTTTCTGCAAAATTTACAGATATATTTTTATTCCCGTAGCCTAGCTCAAAACCAAGCCAATATCGTTTATCAATTTTTCTTATATATCCTAAATTCCATCTTGGAGCATAATTTACGATTGGAGAAAATGTACTTAAAGTAATAATTGAATTAAATTCATCAATACTTTTTTCTTGAGCAAATGTAAAATTCGTGAATAATATTACAAAACTGATTAATATATAACTTGATTTCATTTTCTATCTGTTTTCGGTAAATATCGCACAACTCATATATACACGAACCTCTAAATTTTAAAAATTTGCAAATACATGTTCTATAATTGTTTATGAAAATATATTAAAAAAACGAAATTCGAATTCTTTTGTTTAATATAAATTCCTTACGAATGTAATTCTTTTCTTCCTACAAAATTCATCAGTTCTCTAAATTTCTTGAACTAACTCAAAAACCCCATTAACTTCCATTTTCGAACTCAATACGGCAGAATTAAATTAAATACTAACAAATTATCAGAGAATTTGATTAAAATGATGTTGTGCAATGGTCACGTCTGTTGGGCGTCGTTTTTTTATTCATTAGAGCAAATTTCATCATATTTACTATATGTACTTCCAACTTTTTTTATGACTTTAATTAATTTGTTTTTTTTATCAAATACTAAATTTCTAATATTTATAATTGGATGCTTACCTGAATACCCTCCTTCTTTGATTTCAGAATATGAATAAACCATACATTTACAATTACACAGCATTTGTTTTTGTGGTTTCCCAAATTTTTCAAATATTTCAGACTTTGTTGATTTTTTTAGTTCTTCTTCGTTTTCGGTATATCCCCTAATCATAACATTTTGTACATTTCCTATACTGTCAAATGAGATAAATGTATATTTCACATTTTCGCTATAACCTTTTAAACGTACGCTTATTGAATTTTCCTTTAAGTAAACACTATCTTTAAAATTAGTATATAAAATTGCATCAAAATATTTTAATTTAGTTTTTGACAAAGGATTTCCAATTATCTCTATAATTTCATTTTTGGATTTTCCAATAAGACGATTTTGAAACAATTCTTCATTAAAGTTTTGAGCATAAATTGTATTATATTCTGGGTCGGAATTTTCAATTCTGTCTAAAAAGATATTTATTTTATAAATTCCAAAAATGATGAGAATTGCTAAACCAATTCCTATAAAATATTTTTTCTTTTTTATCATCAGTCTTTCGATTTTCTGTTGCTCAAAACTACCTGCTAACGGTTGGGAATATGAAAAGTACTGCAATAAAATGCACTAATTTTCGGTTCATTACTACTGCTTATTAATATGCTAAAAGCTCAATTTAGCACAGAACCCGCAATTTTTTTATACCATGTTACCAGATGGCATTTTACCAATTAGGCTTGCTTTTTCGGATTAGATTAATGTCTTTGTCAATTTTGAATTCATCTTTAAAATGTCGATTTATGCCTTTTTCTTTTCTTATTAATATTTCATTTTCAATATTAAAATTCCATAAAACTCTGTAGTGAGCAGAGTTGAAGTTTCCTGTAGGCGTTTCTAAAATAAGTTTTTTGTCTTTATTAATATAATATCCAACAAAATTTGCCTTGTTTAAATCATTAGTATTTATGTCTTTTAAATCAGAGGAAAAATAGGCAAATTGACCTGTCTTATAAAATAGTAAATATCTGTGTTTTTTATAATTAATTTGTTGGTCTTCATAGTAATTATAGTAAATATCATTGCAATTTATACTTTCAGCCATCTCAGGTTTAAACTTTTCCTTAAACTTCTTTTTTTTCAGTTCTTTTCTTCCGTCAACATTAACTTGAATATATTTATCGTGACCGCTTACCATTTCATAAGTTCCGCTTACGCAAGAATTTAACGTGAATAATAATAAAACTAAAAATGCTTTTTCTAAAATTCTCATTTTGTTACGGTTTGTCTATTATGCTTTCTGCCAACGTTTTTTCAGCTTGGCGATGTCGCGTATAAAGAAGCCGAAACTTCCTTTTATCACTGAACTTCAAAGGAAACAAAAATCTTCGATTTAGCAATAAACCCGCCATATTGCAAAATCGATGTTACCTGCTGGCGTTTTTTGGTTTTTATGTATCTGTTGTAACTTTGTCCCAATCTTGGTTCATAAATTTTATAAGCCAATTTAATGAGTAATGTCGCTCGTAAACAACACTTGTGTCAAGTCCACTTGGTGCAGATTCATTTTTTACTCTTGCATTTACACAAGCCCAATCAAGTCTCAATATTAAATCGGCTTGGTCAAGTATTTCATTTTTCGTTCGCAATTTTGCATTTGCTCTAAATTCTTTCTCAGTCCTTGAGAACAAATGTTTTACATCATCTGCAACATTACAAACTTCATTTGCATATTTTAGATTGTCAATATAACCCAATGCCCACAACATAACGTGATAACTTTCGGCTCTCCAATTTGCATCTGTCATCTGTTGTTCCGTTGGGTTGTCAGATAAAGCAAATTCTTTCTCATTTGCTGTTAATTTTGCCAAAACATTATATTTTTTGTCGAATTCAGCCAACATTTTTTTGTCTGCGTTTTCACTTTTAAGTTCCAAATAACATAAAGCAATTGCTCTGTCTACAACTTCGTCTTTTGTCCTGATTGTTACGTTTTCTTCAGAGTCAACAAACAATGAGTTTGGGTTTTTATATATTGGAATATTTTTTGATTTGCAAAATTCCTCTGATTTAGCCCGTCTTTCAAGTTGGTCTTTAGTTGCAGAAATATTCTCAACAGACTTTGTTATAGGCCCTATTTTTGAATTGTCAGAAGTTGTGTCGTTAGATTTATTCTGTCCACAACCAAAAAGTGTTGATAAAAATCCCATAGTTATTATAAAAATTGTTAGTTTTTTCATTTTATGTAATTTCATTTTAAGGTGTTGCGATACGCTTGCAGGCAACGTTTCGCGCCTTACAGAAGTGACGAACTTCGTGACCTATTATTTTCGGCTAAGATAAAATATCTTGCGGAAGATAAATGTGAATTAACCACATATTTCGCCATTTTTGCAAACCGCTGTTGGCAGATGTTTTTTCTATTGAGTTACTATAATCTGACCGGTTAGATAAATTGAATGCCAAGTTGCAAAACTTAACACCATTTTTTCTATTTCTAATTGATTTTTTCTTTGATTAAATTTGTTTTCCATTTCAATTTTGTAAAGATGATTTGAAGTTGCTAATCTTGTTTTCCAACATTCAATAATTTTAAATGCAACGTCTCTGGGTTGTATATTTTCGGCAATTAATTTACATTTTACCAATATCATACATTCCAAATTTCCTGTCATTTCAAATTCAATTTCTCTAATAATTTCTGTTTCATTTAACCAACCTTCAAAATCTATTTTGAATCCAAGTAAATCATCGTAATCAGAATAGGGTTTTATCTTTTTGTCGATTGAACTCAAAAAAATTTTTCCATCCCAATAATTGAAATCTTCTCGTAATATTTTAGTTATTTTACCTTTACCAACAACTTTATTTCCCTCACGTGTTTCAAATTCTTGATTAACTTTAAATTTACCAACGTGAAAGTCTGTACTTAAAGTTTGTATATTTACTTTTACAGTTTCTCCAAGTTCGCAAATTTCTTTATCAATGAATTCTTGTGGTGCGTCCCAATCTTTTCCGTTATAATGAAATTGTCCTCTATATCCACTTTTTACGGCACTTTTTCTTCCACCTTCATTTTCTGTAAGATAGTAAATTTCTGCTTGTAATTGTGGTTCCAAAAGTTTCATTTTTTTTAGGTTTCGTCTGTTTTTCGAAAATATCTGCCAACTCATATATACACGAACCTCTAAATTTTAAAAATTCTCAACTACTAGTTTATTAGTTGTTTATGAAAATATATTTAAAAAAACGAAATTCGAATTATTTTTTTTGATATAAATTCCTTACGAATGTAATTATTTTTTTCCTACAAAATACATCAGTTCTCTAAATTTCTTAAACTAACTCAAAAAACCGATTAACGTCCATTTTCGAAACAGTTAAGGCAGAATTACATTTCATACTAACAAATTATCAGAAAAGTAGCTTTAAAATGATTTTGTGAAACGGTCACCGATGTTAGCAGAAGTAGTTTTTTAATTACTATCCATCATCATTTCATCGGGTTGTCCTTCGTACTTTAAAATTGCAATTACTTCTTCTTTATTGTTAATTAATAATTTTTGACTATCATATTCTACAATGAAATTTCCGTTATAAGCCACTTTTATGCTATTGTATTTGTTTTGAATAACAATGTTTCCTTTTTTGTCAATTAAACCCCATAAATCTGTTGTATAATATGCTCCAGATGAAAACCCTCTTTTACCGAAAGATGCAAATCCATTTTGAAAAGATGTCATCACACCTACAAATTTGAAATCGATTACTGTTTCTCCTTTTGCGTTTATAAATCCCCATTTTCCTTCTTTCAAAACGGGTGCTAAACCTTCGCTAAAGTTGCCGGCTTCATCGTAAATCATTGGAATTACTATTTGACCCTTTTTATTTGCATAACCAAATTTTTTATCTTTTTCTAACACCATCAAACCTTCATAATAAAACCGTCGGAAACCTTCTCTATATTCGGTGGGTAATAGAATATTGCCATATTTATCCGCAATGCCATTTTTAGTATCTTTTGTAAGATAAACCATGTCTTCCGAAGTATAAATAAAGTCAAACTCTGGCTTTAACAACACATTTCCTTTTAGATCTATTAGTCCCATCTTTGAATTTTTTTTAAATGATAAAGAATGAGCATTTTCAAAACTACCTAAATAGGAATATTGAAAGGGTAGTACAGTTTTACCTTTCATATCTATAAGTCCACTTTTCCCACCAATCTTTACTACAACATAACCATTTTCAATTTCGCCAATACTTTCAAATCTATTTGAAATAATGATTTTCCCTTTTATATCCATTAATCCATAAAGGCCATCTTTTTTAAAAGTTATTATGCCTTTTTTTAAATTATTAAAATTTACATCTTCAAATTGTGGTTTTATTCTATATTGACCCTTTTTATCAATAAGACCATATTTTCCATCAATTTTCACTATTGAAACTCCTTTTATCATTTCGTTTGCGAAATCATATTTATAAGGGATAACTAATTTGCCTTTTTTATTTATAAATCCATATTTATCATTTTTTTTAACAGGAAATAAACCTTCAGAAAAATTCCCTACATAGGAATATGTTTCATCTGAAATAGGTTGCCCAGTTTTGTTTAAAATTTGTAGTTTATTGTCTTGACCAGAAATATAGTATACAAACTCTTTTTTTTGTGCAAATGCAAAATTTGAAAATACCAATAATGTAAAGAGTGTAATCGTGTAAAGTTTTATTTTCATCTCCTGTTTTTTTATACTATTTATGCTAACGTTTCGCGACTCGCAGAAGTGGCGAACTTCGTAACCGATTATTTTCGGCTAAGATAAAATATCTTCCGAAAGATAAACGTGAATTTAGCACCTATTTCGCCATTTATGTAAACCGCTGTTGGCAGTAGTGCTTTATTCTTCAGCCATTTTTAATATTTTAATTTTCTTTTATTTTTATGTTTCGTGTTGTCCCACTTTTATAACTATTCCATTTTTAAATTCTATATCTAATACGTCTGGGTCAATTCCGAAAAGTTGTGGTCTAAAGCCTAAATAATAATTCCATAAATCACTTTCATCTGCATTTTCTTCATTTCCAAGGATTTGTTTCACTTCTGCTTTTGTTTTTCCAATTAACATTTTACTTTCAATTATTTCTTCTGAAAGTTCATACCTTTTTTCTTTATCGTTGAGCCATTTTTCTCTGTCAAAGTCATTAGATGGATAGTAACTTATACTGAAAATCCAAAGTATTATAATACCAAGGTAAATTACAGGCATTGAGATTATTGTTGCAGTCCAAGTTGCAATATTCAGTTTCCTTTTGTCTTTAATAGATTTTCGGAAAATCCAACGCCAAATGAAAAATGTTGGAATTGCTAAAATCAGAATAATAAAATAAACTTCAATGCTTATTCCAAAAAGTTCAGGCATAATTAATAGTTCCATTATAATTTTTTATTTTTTTTCGTTCTGCGCTAGCATTACTGCTAACTCATATATACACGAACCTCTAAATTTTAAAAATTCTCAAAATACTAGTTTATTAGTTGTTTATGAAAATATATTTGAAAAAACGAAATTCGCGTTGTTTATTTTTAACATAAATTCCTTACGAATGTAATTCTTTTCTTCCTACAAAATTCATCAGTTCTCTAAATTTCTTCAACTAACTCAAAAACCCCATTAACTTCCATTTTAGAACCAGATACGGAAGCATTGCATTCTCTACCAATAATCCACTTAAAAACAAATCTAATAAAACTATTTCTAATTCACTTTCTAAATCAGAATAGTTTCTTGCAGAGCTAAAATAATATTCTTCTGGTGAAGTAACAACTTTAAAACAAAACTATTTTTTGTGGGTTTTGGTCATTCTTTGTGGGAAAGGAATGCAATTCCGCACTATCGTTGCGTGGGAATATCCGAACGATAGGAAAAGTTATCTATATACTATATTAAACGTCTTAATCATATTCAGTTTATCGTTTATGAATGCCTTTTTCTCTATGTAATTATCTAGTTTGTCCTTTTTATATTCAAAACGATATGTGGAAATTAATGAATCATTTTTATTGTATTCTAAGGTTTTTATTAAATCGTCAGCTTCATAAAAATATTTACTTCGGACATTTTGAGCTGGATTTTCTCGATATTCCATTTTTGATTCTGTTATCTTTCCTTTCGCATTGTAGTTGTCAGTTTGTAAGGCGTTTTTAATAGTGTCGCCAGTTTTTAAATCAATAAATAATTGCGAAAGAGAATTTTTTATCAATTTTTTGTCAGCATTATAATGATAAACTCCAATTTGTTTAAAAGTAGTGCTATCTGTTGTTGATTCCGAAATTGTTTTAATTAATGAAGAGCCTTTATAAATATAATCTACCTCAAATGTATTACTTTCAAAAGACATTTTTACTTGTTCTTTTTTAAGTCTTTTACAACTATTATACATATAAGTAATATACATAGTCTCGTCCGAAAATATATAATTTTGGTTAAGTTTTACTATTTGATTTATTTCATTATAATATTTTTTAACAACAGATAATGTGTCGCGAATCTGATTGTTTAATGAATCGTATTTTACACTACTATTATATTCAGTCAACATTTTAACGTTGCCTTTAAGTTCGCTTTCTTGCGGTTCTATTTCGCCACAACAGCCGATTAGTATAAATAATGATGTAAAATTTAGCAAGTTTTTCATTGATTGGCTTTAATTATACGGAATTAAATTCCGCACTATTGTTACGTGGGAGTATCCGAGCGATCGGGATATCCGAGCGATCGGGTTAAAGATGCAAGTTTTTTCCATTAAACACTAATTTTCCAAGTACAAAACCATCTTTAAATTTAGCCTAAAACCCAAATATCTTGTAACGGCTGTTAACTGCCGTTTTTTTTTAATTCATTATATTTTTATTCGAATAGGTAATTTCACAAATCCATTTTTGTCCTTCATTTTCTTTTCCGATTATATATTCTTCTGTTTTTTCAATGCAAATAAAATCAGTTTTCAATGGATTAAAGCAAAAAATATCATCGTTTTCAATTTCTAATATTTTATTCCATTCTTTTAAAAACAAACTTTTTTTAATTTTCAACAAACCAAAATTAAAATTCATCAAAAAAATATACAAATAATCGGTTTCTATTTTCTCTAAATAGTTTTTAATTCGTTTGCTAATTTCTTCAACATTATTTAATTCAATTTGAAAATAAAGATTTTCAGCATATTTATTTGGCCATTCTTCTGATTTTGCTTGAAATTCATCAGATTCTACAAAACCTAAATTTTCAATTTTGTTATTTAAGTTTGTCGAACTTATTTTTTCCATAAAAGAGTTAAGTTTTTCATTTCGTTCTATTTCCCAACGCTTTTCCGCTATTCTGTTTTTTAAAGATTCATTCATTTCTTATGTTTTAGAATAAAAACGGTTGTTATTAGTTGTTTTTCCGGTGTTTTTGGGCAAAATGGCAGTTAACTCAAATATACACGAACCTCTAAATTTTAAAAATTCTCAAATACTAGTTTATTAGTTGTTTATGACAATATATTTAAAAAAACGAAGTTCGAATTCTTGTGTTTAATATAAATTCCTTACGAATGTAATTCTTTTTTTCCTACAAAAAACATGAGTTCTCTAAATTTCTTCGACTACCTCAAAAACCCTATTAACGTCCATTTTCGAACCAGATGCGGAAGCATTGCATTGTCTACCAACAATCCACTTCAAAACAAATCTAATAAAACTATTTCTAACTGACTTTCTAAATCAGAATAGTTTCTAGCCGAACTAAAATAATAATCTTCTGGTAAAGTAACACTTTTAAAACACAACTATTTTTTGTACGTTCTGGCCATTCTTTGTGGGTACGGAATGCAATTCCGCACTATCGTTGCGTGGGAATATCCGAGCGATCGGGGTTATATTTTTGTCAAAAGAATTTCTGTAGGACTTACGAACTCAACTTTAATTTGATCTCCAATTTGCAGTTTATTACGTACAAACCATGTTCCTAAAAGTTTTAAATCTCCATTTCCATGAATATTTTTAGCATATTTATCTCCTTTTTTTCGATTTCCAGAAGCTTTTAGTTCTTTGTCTTTTATAAATCCATCATTTGTACTAAACTTATAAACATTACTCTGATTAGTGTTATGTAAATTTGTTATGTGAAAAGACAAAGCGTATTTAGAGGGAATTGGAATATATCCTTCGTTTTGAATGCTTGGTCTTGACTTTGTTTTTCTGTGAGTTCCCCATCCTAAATGTGTTTTTTTAAGACTTGCAATGTAAAAATCCCCTGTATTTGGCATGTTTCTATTATTTATTTATTTTTTTGCGTTGCGGTCGTGTTGCTTACAACATAATTATATACGGAACTTAAAATAATTTAAAATTAGTAAACTTATTTTTGATAATAAAAATATTTTAAAAAATGAATTATAAAATCTCTCCTTTCAATAATCTCCCCACGAATATAATACATTATTTTCCTACAAAATACATCCGTTCTCTAAATTCCCTCAAGTAACTTAAAAACTCGATTAACAACCATTTTTGAATCAAAAAATAAATATGAATTCACTACTAGGTTGCGTTAAGGAAGAATATGGAATGCAATTCCTAGATATCATTACATGAAAATATCCGAGCGACTGGGAGAGTCTTGTTCATTAGATATCAGAAAAAAAATATAAAAAATTAAAAATATATTTTTCATAATTATATAGTTTAATGGCAGAGCAATTTTGCTCTGCCATATTTAATTTATTGTACTTTTTTCGGTTCAATACTAAACTTACAATAGCCCGTTGTATAATCACGTGTTTGCCATCCTTCAACTCCTAAAATCCCACCTCTTCTTCGGCCGATAATTACCTTATCTGCGAAATTTACAATTGCTGCTCCAAGAAAATCGTTACCTTCGGTAAATGTTTTTTGAACAGTCTTAATTTGTGTGGTTTCTAAACTTGCACCAAACTTTAATCCTGTTTTTACCTTTATACCAAAAGTAGCATCAATACTAAAGTTAGTAGCAAATTTTACGGATCTAGAATCTGTTAATACAGTTGTGGTTGTTAAATCAACTTCTTCTATTTCGATTTTTATTGAAGATGCATATTCATCTAAATCCCAATTAATTAGTGGAATGTCAACTAAAACAGTTTGATTAGAAATGTTTTTAAGTCTATAATATTTAAAAGTGAAAGAACCTTTGACAATTTCGTACTCCAGGAAAAAAAGTTGGTCTGGAGAAACGGTGAATCCATTTATCAACTCATTACCTACACCATTTTTTGCATTTATAATCGTACGAACTTTAAATTCATAAAAACCACCAGTCCAATGACTTGTGTTTACCCTGTGATAAGAAACCATTTTTGGATCACCAGTTTGATCAGAAATTTTGTTGTACGCATTTATAGCATCACCGGTCATACTAAAACTTCTTAAATGCTCTTGAAAGTCATAAGTGAATTGACCGTTTGGTGCAGTTGGTTGTATGCCGTAATATATATAGTCTCGTTGCCAACCATCTAAATTTGGGTTTTGTTGATCATAAACATCATATGAACTTACTAATACCGGGTCTAAATTCCTAACAAACCTAGCAGCATTATTTTTTTCATTTTCGTTATCAAAAGAATCCGCCCAGAATTTAATAATAACGCCGTCTTTTTCAAAAACTGTTTTAGTTTTTAAATTTCTGATATTTGGATTTTCTAAGTTAGATATAACTCTTTCATTATTTTTTACAACAATAACAGGAAATCCAGGAACTAGATCGCTTGGTATCATTTCTAAATTTAAATCAGGTGTAATCAAAGGTACTTCGTTTGTATAATTAGTTCTTAAAGCAACTGCTGGAATTTCGGATGCAGTATTCCAAATTTTAGCAGAAAATGATCCCTGTGGAAGTTCAGGTACTAGTATAGTTAAAGTTGGTTCAACACTTAATAACTTTGATAGTTGAAAATTATTTTCTGCATTTCTATTTATTGTTTCTTCAAAAGTCGCTCCATTTTCAAGTCTAATATCTTTAATTAAATAAACTAAAACCTCAAAGTCTTTATTAAACATTTTTAGTGCTTCGTTTTTTATTAAATCCCTTAAAACTTTACTTTCTTTAATACTTTTCATTAAACTGAAAGCAAAATTTTCCTTTAAAATGCTTTTAGAATCTTTTTGTTTAATGATTTCTTGAGAACTTTCATTTTTTGTAAAATCTTCATTTGTACAAGAGCACAAAAAAAGCAAAGAGATTACAATTGCCAGATTTTTTAATTCAATTTTCATTTTTGAACATTTTACCTTATTATTAATACGGACTACCGTAAGGACGACATCTTTAGGCACAATTTTGATTTTTAGTTAATTTGTACCGCCCCGTCGGTTTTAAATTTTAAACTTTAATTACTAAATTTACGTATTTCCTTGAAGTAAATCTATAGTATCCTCAAGCGATTCGTTTATTTAGCACGGTTTTAAAAATTTTATGCCGACTCAGTTATACGCGAATTTTCAAATTTGAAAAATTTGAAAATACATGTTTTTTACTTGTTTATAAAAATATATTTGAAAAAACGAAATTCGCTTTTTTTTTTAATATAAATTCGCCACGAATATAATACATTTTTTTCCTACAAAACACATCAGTTCTTTAAATTCCTTTAACTAACTCATAAACTCGATTAACTACCATTTTTGAATCAAAAACTAAATATGAATTTACTACCAGGTTGCGTTAAGGATGGGAGCGGCATCCTTTTTGTTTTTTCTTTAAAAACAAAAAGATAGAGCGGACAGCGTGGTAGAACGCCAAAAAAAAGTTTAAAGTTTAAAGTTTGAGGTTAGTGGTTATTAGTTAGTGGTTTGTAGTTGATGGTTGATACTTGATGGTTGATAGTTAAAAGAAAACACCATTACTCAATGAATTTCGTAATGGTGTTTTTTATACTAATGATTGGCTAACTTACTTTAGAATGCTGGTTCTTGGTAGGTTAGTTGTTGTAATTTGTTTTCGAAAATGGCCATGTCTGCTGTGATTTTTGCAAAGCTGGCAAATGTGGTGGCATCGGTGAATAACGCTTTGTAATACGAAATTCCGTTGGTAAGATTGGTTTTAAAGGTTTCCCACTTCTTAATTTGCTGGGCAGAGATTTCTAACGTATCGTTGATTTGGTTCGTTAAATAAGTCACGTATAATTCCAATTCTTTGACAAACATATTGGGTCTGGCTTCGTGGTTTTCGAGATTTTTTGAACCATAAATATGGTGCATCATGTCTTTTAAAGAAACTTCTTTAGAGAAATAAGCCATATTTGGACCTGGACAAACGACAACGCCTTGGTTTTGCCCTTTGATAGGAATTCCGAATTCTAACAAACTTGGATTCGCTAATCCAACACACAAACACGATTTTTCGGTAATGGAAGTGTACGCTTTGTTGTAGGCTTCGGCAGAAATCGCATCTTTGGTTTCGTCTAAAGCTTCAATTTTCTTGTCTTGGTATTTTTTAGAGGCCGAGCAACTTCCCTCCGCTTCATATTCTTTGCTTAAGGCTAAAAATTTCTTTGGACAAGAACTTCCGGCTTTTCCTGAAGAAATGCGTTGGTTTTTGTAAAAGTCGTTCGTGGTTCCTTTAATGGTGTTAAAAGGCACGCCTAAAGGTGAAATATTGCTCAAATATAAATCTTCGGCCTCTGCTCCTGCTAATAATTTTCGGGTTTGTACGTCTACTGAAGTGGCTTCGGGAACCAATAAAAAGGGCGAACCCCAACCTACTGCGTCCATTTTGTAATGGTCTAATAAAAATTGGTGTTCTTCTGAAGTTCCCACGCCTCCTTGAACCGTTAATTTTAAATCTGGCGGTGTGTTTGGCAACGTTTTATTTTTTGCGGTCAAAGCCGAACTCAATAAACCATAAGCCGATTCAATTAAATCTTGCTTTTTGTTTTTGAACTCTTCCAAAATGGGTCCTAATAGAAATCCGTCGGTTGCAAAGGCGTGTCCGCCACAATTTAATCCGGATTCAATGCGGTATTCTGACACCCAAAGTCCTTTTTTAGCTAAAAAATTTCCTTGAATCATGGCCGAACGAAAATCACTAACTTTTAGGATAATCTTCTTCTGAAATTGTCCGTTTTCATTTGGATAAAAAGCGTCAAACGATTCCATATAGGCGAATAACCTCGGATTCATTCCAGCAGAAAAAACTACGGAAGAATTAGTGGTGCTGTTCACAAAACCGCGTAAAGCCGCATGTGCATCGTTATACATTACCGGCAATTGCTCGTGATCAATAAAATTATCTTTGTCCAGCTTCGTCATGATGTTGACATCAATGCTTCCGGGTTTAAAATAATGATTTAAAGTCGTTTGCAACTCATGAAAATTATCTTTCCCGGATGTAATCGCTTCTTCTAATCGCACTTTTAATTCGGAAGTAGAAGGTAAAGTAGCCATGAAATCTTCCAATTTACTTCTAGTTTCTAATAATTCTGCTTTAAAAGATTCAAATTTCTGAGTAACAACGGTGTCGATTAAATTCAGATAATTGGTAATTCTTTTCGCTCTAAAATCTTCTACTTTCTGCGAAATTTCTTCATACGGTTGTTTGAATTTTTCGGCATAGAAAGCAGTCATTTTCTCGATTAAATCGTCATCCATAATGGAAATAACGGAATCGATTCCATACTGAGCAACACGAATGGGGCTATCAATAGTGAACGCCAATCCCATTACTGGAATATGAAAAGTGTGTGTGTTCTTTTGTAAAATCATTATATGGAGGTTTTGAGTTGTATTATTTTGATTCTTAATTCATTAAAAATTTAGTAACAAATTAAATACAATCTAAAAAGAGTTTATATGATATATATCATACTTCTTAAATTAGAGTAAAATAATAAGTACTAAGCCCATAAATGCTCCATAAGCAAGCAGTAATACCTTCCAAAAAACATTTGCATTTTTCAATTCCATAAACTGAAAAGCCACCAAATAAAATTTTAGTAACGACAAGCAAACGACAATAGCCACAATCAGTTCTGAGCTTATATTAAAAGCAAAGAATACAGACACTAATGTCAACAATATCAACACTATAAATGTTGAAGTAAGTTTTAGTTTCATCATAATTAAAATAATAAATAAAGTACTGGATATAAAAGCAACCAAATGATATCGCACATGTGCCAGAATGTAGCACTTGCTTCAATGTCTTCTAACGAAGCTTCTGTTTTGCTTTGTTTAATTGATCTGCGAATAAAAATTAGAATAATCAAACCCACAAAAACGTGAATCCAGTGGAATCCTGTTAATAACCAATAGTTGGTGAAGAATGCACTTTTCCCCATGGTTAGGCCCATTTCGATTTTTTCGTAATATTCGTAGGATTTCAAAATCAAGAATCCAAAACCGGATAGAATTGCCCAAAGCATAAATTGGGTCGTTTTTTCTATTTTCTTTTCTTTGAAAAAATGTACTGCTTTCGCTACGAAAAATCCACTAGTTAACAATAAAATGGTATTAATTGTAGCGGTAAATTTGTTCAATAACTGGCTGTCCGCATGAAATTGTTCTCTTTCCAAAGAACCATAATAAGCCAACGCCAAAATTGCCATGCCGAATGTGAATAATTCTAAATAAATGATGATCCACATTAATATTCCTCCTGGAGGATAATAGATTGATTTGTGATTTACTTCCATTCTAATAGTCTTCTTTCTCCGTCGATTTGTTTAATTTCAGTGATATCTTGTGACATTTCGATTACGCCTTTGTAGTTCTTTTTATCGTCTCTAACGGCGAAGTATCGAATGTAAATTTGTCGTTCTTTAAAAGTAATCCAGAACGAAGCTTCGTTTTGTTCTCCTTTTCTGAATGCTTCTAGAATTTTTAAAACCGTATCCACACTTTTTGGCGGATGACAGAAGCGAACTTCTCGCCCAATAACTCCTGCACTTCTAGGAAAAACGCGTTCTTCTCCTCTATTGTAGAAAATTACTTTATCGTTTTCGTCTACATAAGTTAGGTCGATGGGTAAGGTTCTGAAAAGTAAATTCACTTGTTCAACCGTCATATACCCTTCGTCAAAGTGCGATGCATTTTCAGCAAAAACAACATCGGTTCTAATTTCAGTATCTTGTGATGGGTGAATATAATCGGGAATATTTGGAAATTTTGCTGGAGCTTCTTTTAGCATCCATCCGATTTCGTCTTCTCCTTTTCGCATTTTAATCCAATCTTCATCGGTTAATAATTCCAAGGCGTTTGGAAACAACACATTTTCTTCAACACCCAATAATCGTTCGATATTTTGAACAATTAAACTGGAATTGTGTTTTACGGAAGTGAAATCTTTTTCGGCAATATTTTTTCGAACAATGCGAAACATTTCTCTAATGGTATCGTGAAATGACCACATATTTTGAGAAGGTCCATTCCATCCTTTTTGTTCAAGAAACGGGAAAAGTTGGTTTTCTTTACGTTCAAATCGTTTTTCTACCGTTGCTAATTGATTGAAAACATTATAAAATGGTTGAAATTCTTCTTTTGGGTCCAAAGCATTTTGCTCGGCAATTAACATATGTATTAAGTCAGTTTCTACAAGATAAGTGTGAATGGGATGGCCTTCTATCACTTTTGTATGTGTTTCTTTTAGTAACATTTTATTGATGTTTGATTTTCTCGTAGAGTTTTACCAATGATTTTAGCAAAGCTTCTGGAGAAGTTAATATTTGATAATGATTTTGTCCAAACATTTGCGGTAAATAATATTTGGCTTGTGCCTCGATGGCTAATGCATACGAGTTTATTTTGCGTTCGTTTAATTCGCGTAACGCTTGTTTGATGTCTTGAATTCCGTGTTGGCCTTCATACTTATCGTAATCATTTGGTTTTCCGTCCGATAAAACGATAATCCATTTATTTTTGGAATCGATTTGATCTAAACGAGCTCCTGCGTGACGAAGTGCCGGACCAATTCTAGTATAACCGTTTGGTTCGATAGCTCCAATTTTATGTTTGGCCGTGTTCCAACCTTCGTTGAAATCTTTTAAGGTTAAATAAGTGGTGAAGTTTCTTGTTTTCGAATAAAATCCGTCGATTGCAAAATCAATGTCGAATTCGTGCAGAATTTCACCAAATAAGATGGAAACTTCTTTTTCGACATCAATAACCCGATTTCCGGCCGCATAACCATCGCTCGAAAGACTTAAATCTAACAGAACCAAAATGGCAATGTCTTTGTTCTTTTTTCGATTCGAAAGATAAACGCGTTCGTCAGGCGATTTTCCCGAATGAATATCGGTGTATAAATCCGTTAAAGCATCTAAATCGAAGGATTCACCTTGCAATTGTCGGCGTTGTTGTTGCATTTTATTGTTCACGCTGGTTAGCATTTTTCGTAAACCATTTAAAGTGGTTTTGTACTTAGCCATTGTGTTTTTATAGTACGAAGGATGTGTTTTAATTTGCGTTTTTGGATATACTTTACAAAAATTAGGCAAGTAATTTCGCTTTTTAAAATCCCATTCGTCATATTTTAAGTGGAATCCTTTTTCATCTACCTCAGCACTTTCGGCAATCGAAGTATTTTCAATAAAGTCAGCTTGATAAACAGAATGCACCATATCATCGACCCGAACTGTAAAACGCATATTCATTTCTTCCAAAGCGTCTTCGTGGTCTTTTAAATCGTCTTTTCCGTCGAAATCTCTCCAATTTCCGTTGAATTCTTCGGCTGTTTCGATTTTTTCAAAACTATGCATCAACACGTAATCTTCTTGTTGCTTTTTATCGATGGCAAGCGATTGGATTTCTTCGACCGCATTCGCGTGAAGCGTTGTTTCTGCCACCACGCTATTTTGAATTTTTGTTGCTACATCGTCAAAATTTTGCAAAACGTCTGAAGCATCTACTTCGGGCGAATTTTTCATCCATTTGCCGTATAACCAGCTAAAATCAGCTGTTTCTTTGTTTTTCTCGAGCGGTAATTTTGGAACGGCTTCGTAATACCATTCTTCTAAACTTGGGTATTCTTGAAATAATTTCTCCAACACTAATGGTGCTGTTTCTTGTGCTTTTTCTAACGATAATTGTTGTAAATCTTCGAGAGAAGTCCAGTTTAAGTTCAATTGTTTCTGAACGCTTAAATACGCCGTTCTGAAAAAATAAAACTTTAGGTTTTCTTCTTTTGTTGGAAAAAGGGAACAATTTATAGGTAGAAAGAAGTTCAAGTTTTTATAACCACCTTCGCGTTCGGCAGGAAAAATCTCAATCGGAACACCGCAAAGTGCTCTTGCTAGAAGTGTTAGTCTGGGTTTAATTTCGGACAACGTCACTTGACGACTCAGCATTTCACTGTCATTGAGTCGTTTGTGTTTAAAGTATTTGATTACTTTTTTATATAAAATTTCATCTAATTCGAACCCCATTATTCATTTCTTTAGATCATTAAATCACATAAATCTTTCAAGGCATTGATTGTTTCGCGTTCATCCGTTAATGGTTCTACCACAGCAACGTGAACGGCTAAACGTTTTGGAAGTCCGTTGTTAATTAACTTCGCGGCGTCTACTAAAAGTCGGGTTGAAACGGTTTCGGTTAACCCCAATTCGGTTAAATTTCTAATTTTTGCACCAATTGCTACTAATTTCTGAGCGATTTCAGCTGAGATTCCAGTTTCTTTGATTAGGATTTCAGTTTCTGCTTTTGGATTTGGGTAATCAAACGAAAGTGCTACAAAACGTTGGCGTGTTGAAGGTTTCAATTCCTTAAATCCTTTTTGATATCCCGGATTGAAGGAAGCTACTAAAAGAAAATCGGGATGTGCTTTGATGGTTTCTCCTAATTTATCGATAAAAAGCTCTCTTCTGTGGTCGGTTAAGGAGTGAATGGCAACAATTACGTCTGGTCTTGCTTCTGCAACCTCATCTAAATATAAAATATGTCCGTTTTTAACGGCGATTGAAAGTGGTCCATCAATCCAAACGGTTTCTGCTCCTTTGATGATAAATCTTCCGATTAAATCCGTTGCAGACGTTTCTTCGTGACAACTTACTGTGATTAGTTTTTTATTCAATTCATTGGCCATAAATTCAATAAAACGCGATTTTCCGGAACCTGTTGGTCCTTTCAATAATAACGGCAATTGCAATTGATTGATTTGATTAAAAACTTCAATTTCTGAGCCAACTGCTTTATAAAAAATGGTTTTTTCTGCTACTAACATTTCTTTTTTTGTTTAAAAACCGAAACCAAATGCTAACAGCGACAACTCTGAGCAATTGGTCTCGGTGGGTTATTAATTGTAAACTCTAACCTAAAAAATTAATAACTATTCTTCTTTTATAAGAGCTTCATCTGTAGGTTTACCATATTTGATAAACTCAATGATGAATAATGTAATTCCTGTTGCAAATAATGTTGCACAAACTAGTAAGATGACGAAGTGAATGGCAATTTCATTTTGAACGTCCATAAAATCCATTTTCATTTTACGTTCTAAATATACTTGTGCTACTCCAGCTACTCCAAAAGCAACTGTCATTCCTAACATTCCAACGTTTGATAACCAAAATGCCATGTGACCTGGTGTGCTGTTGTAACGTTTTCTTCCCGTCATATTTGGTAAAGCATAACTAATAATTGCTAAAACAATCATCGCGTAAGCTCCCCAGAATGCGTAGTGACCGTGCATTGCTGTTACTAATGTTCCGTGTGTATAAATATTTGTTTGTGGCATTGTATGTGCAAAACCTAATAAACCAGCTCCTACAAATGAAACGATTGAAGCTCCGATGGTCCAGAACAATGCAATTTTATTAGGGTGCGATTTTTCTCCCTTGCGGTACATATAAACGGCGAATAATGCCATTGCTAAGAATGCTAGCGGTTCTAATGCTGAGAAAATTCCACCTACGATTAACCAAATTTTGTTTACACCGATGTAATAATAGTGGTGACCTGTTCCTAATAAACCTGAAAGGAACGTTAAACCTACAATTACATATAACCATTTTTCAATTACTTCACGGTCAACACCTGTAAGTTTGATTAATAAGTAAGATAAAATACCTCCCATAATTAGTTCCCAAACTCCTTCTACCCACAAGTGAACAACCCACCAACGGAAGAATGAATCGGTAACTTGACTATCAAACCAGATCATACCCGGAATGTATAATAAAGCTGCGAAAACTAATCCCATAGTTAAAACTAAAGCGGTTGTAGTTCTTCTTTCTGCTTTGTATAGAGTTCCTAAGATTAGGAATAAGAATAACAAGACATTTACAACTACTAAATAATCTAATTCTCTTGGGATTTCTAAGAATTTTCGTCCTTCCCAAATGTTGAAGTGAAAACCAACAATAGCTAAAACACCTACAACTGCAAGAGAAATTAACTGAACATATGCTAATTTAACATTAATTAATTCGCGTTGTGCTTCTTCAGGGATAATGTAATAAGCGGCTCCCATGAAACCCGTTAACAACCAAACTACTAATAAGTTTGTATGAACAGCTCTTGCTGTATTAAAAGGAATCCAGTCGTGCAGGCCATCCATTCCTATTCGGGCAAAGCCCATTATAAAACCGTAGACAATTTGCAATGCAAACAATAACATGCATAAGGCAAAAAACCAATAGGCTACTTTCTGTGATTTATATTTCATAATTCTATTTTTTAGATTATTTGTCTTTAGCTAAAGGTGAAACTACGCGTTCAAAGCCATTCAAATCAATTTTTCCGATCCACTTAAAATAAGCGATTACAGCTTCAGCGTCGGCGTCATTCATTTCGTATTTGACCATTTTCCTTCCTTTAGGACCCCAAGGAATTGGAGCTTGAAGTACGGCTTTTACATAACCTTCTCCCCTTCTGTCAATAACTTTTGTAAGTTCTGGTGCATAATAGCCACCCTCTCCAAGTATGGTATGACATCCCATACAGTTATTCGATTCCCAAATTTCTTTTCCTCGAATAACTTTTGCATCAATTTTCTCATGATACGTTTGATCGTTTCCAGGCATGAACGAGTACACCGTTAATCCAATAAAGACTAAAAAGGTTATAACTGTTCCTCCTAGAAAAAATGTTCTGGCTTGTGATTTTGATAACATAATTAATAGTTTAGTTTTACAAAAAACATTGAGGATAAAAGCATCCTCTATTTTCTAAAGCAAAATAAATGAATAAAAATTAGTCCTATTATGATTACAATCATAAAATAGAATTTAAATTAAGGATAAATTTGTCTTCTATTTAAAATATAACTTATTATGGTATTAGATACAAACAAAACAATCGGTGAAATGGTTGCGGAAGATTACAGAACAGCCAGTGTTTTTAGTGAAAATAGAATTGATTTCTGCTGCAAAGGTAACAGAACTTTAGATGAAGTTTGCAGTGAAAAAGGTTTAGACGTTTATACGCTTTTAGACCAATTAGAAAAAGTTACGGCTAGCAACAATACGAGTATTGACTTTAACACGTGGGAATTAGATTTGCTAATCGACTATATTGAGAAAAAACACCACCGTTATGTAGAGGAGAAAATTCCAGTATTACTTTCTTTCTTACTAAAACTAGAACAAGTACACGGTGTTGCGCATCCTGAATTATTTGAAATTAAAAAATTATTCAAAAGAACTGCAGATGAATTGACACAACACATGAAGAAAGAAGAGTTGATTCTTTTCCCTTACATTAAGCAAATGGTTGAAGCAGCTCGTAATAAAACACCTTTAAACGCTCCTGGGTTTGGCTCTGTAGCAAATCCAATTGCTATGATGATGGAAGAACACGAGAACGAAGGAAATCGTTTTGAGCAAATTGTGGAAATATCTAATAACTACACTCCTCCTACTGATGGTTGCAATACTTATAAAGTAACGTTCCAAATGCTTCAAGAGTTTGAAAATGATTTACACACACACATACATTTAGAAAATAATATATTGTTTCCAAAAGCAATTGTATTGCAAGATAATTTTTAATAGTTGATGGGTTCTTTAAAGTTAAGTCGTCTTGTTTAAGGGGCGACTGACTTTAAAGATTAAAGGACTGCTAATGTGATGTTAGCAGTCCTTTTTGAATATATACTACTCCAATACGATATAATTTATAAGTAAACGATTCCGAAGTAAATGAGAAATTTAGCGAAGCCTAATCGTTTGAGAAATTTATGTAGAGTTCTTTAAGAGTCGACTTAATTTAAAATAAAAGGACTGCTAATGTACTATTAGCAGTCCTTTTTCGAATTAATAATAACCTACCTATAACTAATTAATCTTTATTTTTATAGGTAAACAATTGCGGATTAAATGATACCATTACCCAAGCCCAATTGTTACCGTTTGATTTGTCTCCTCCTTTTAGTGCTTCCATACTAGAACTTGCAAACAGTTTAGATACACCGCCAGAAATAAGGAAGTTTTTATCTATTTTGTAAGAAGCTGTTAGATCAATTTCTGTTCCCAGATAACTATCTTGTTTTTCAAATGTTGTAGTATTATATAATGAAGCAGCGCTATAAAATAAATGCGGCGTTAGCGCTACTTGCCATTTGTCTTTGTCCAATGTAAATTTGGCATAAACATCTTGTAAGCCTACCGAATTCTTATGATTTCCTACATAGAAATAATCCATAAAACCATTAAATCCGTGGTTGGTTCCAAATAAAGGCGTGAATGATTTAAATTTTGAATCCGAATCATCTTGATCTTTTCCGGAAAGGTATTCAAATCCTACCTCTGCTTTGAACGCTTCTGTGAATTTATAACCCAAATTAAATCCTCCGTAATAAGCTGAAATCGCTTCTTTATCATTTGGTAAAGCAACTTCACCTGTTTGCAAGTAAAGACCTAAATCTCCGAAGAATTTAGTACCGCTCCACTTTCCATAAGCACCTACAGTCTGTAAATAAGCAACTTGAAATTTATTTTCTACTAAATTTTCGTATTGGTAACCTGTATTCATCGCTAATAAACTAATGCTAGTATTCGTGAATTTCTTATTTAACCAAGCAAATTGCATGTTCTTATAATTGGTTGAATAAGCAACTTCATATAAAGCTTCATTGTTGTTGTTCAAAGCAGCACCCAAATCGAATTGGTAACTATTTTTCTTGTTCGAAACCAATAACGCGTCGTGACTTTGACCTTGTTGTGCCCAGTCAATTCCTCCTAATATTCTTTGATTGTCATAAGACAACACTTGTCGGCCTATTTTCGTAGACCATGATTCATTGAAATCATAACTCAACCAAGATTCAAACAAAGCAATTCCGTTTTTATCAGAAGGTGAAGTCGTTGCTACATCTCCCCAAATTCTAACATTTTGAAAAGACACATTCGCTTTTAATTTGTCTTGTTTGTAGAAAAAATTCATTCTTGAACGTTGGGAAACTAATGAAGTAGGATACAAATCGTCTTTCATTAATTCTTTATAACCATTTCGGTATTCAAATCTTGGTCTTATTTGTAAGTTTACGTCTAACTCTTGGCCATAAGAACTTGCCGTTGTAATTGCCAAGGCAACTGCAACAAATAATTTATTATTTAGTTTCATGATTTTAGTTTTCTAAGTTTGAAGAGTAACTATTTTATTTTAGCCGCTTCCTCTATGATTTTAGAAACTGTTTTATCATAACCAGTTCCTAAACCTTCTTGTTGGTATGTCATTTCGCCTTCTGCATCAAAAATACTAATGATATTAGAATGTGAAAAATCGATAGGTGATATTTTTTTGTAATTTACCGCTAATACTGCTGCAAATTCTCTTGTATTTTCTTCATTTGAACGAAGAAAAGTCCATTGATTCCCTGTCATTTTGTTTTCTATAGAGAATTCTTTCAAGCGTTCTGGTGTGTCAACTGTTGGATCGATACTCACCAACACTAAATTCACTTTATCTTTATTTTCTTTTGGAATTAATTCTTCAATATGGCGCATATCCGCAACTAATCTTGGACAAGCCGATTTGCATGAAGTATAAATCATTACCATCACCAATACTTTTCCTCTCAATTCTTTTAACTCAATGTCTTTTCCATCTTGATTGGTCCATTTTTCAGGTAAGTTATAGATTGATAAATCAGTAATTGGTTTCTCTGCTACATCCTTTTTCTCTTCTTTCGAATTGCAACTTACCAGTACTAAAAAGGCAATTGCTACTAACATCATTTTTTTCATGATATTTAATTTTAAATTGAAAACTCAATTATTCGATGTTTTTGGCACATCGAAAGCCTAAATTTTTTGTAGTATAATTTGCTTTCACACTTCCTCTAAAAGCATAACGCATAAAAGCTGCATAATTCATTAAATCGGTTGCATTTACTGAGCCACTTCCGCAAAACAACTCTTTATCTGTGTCTTTGTCTTTTCTAGATTCACCTGATAAAAAAATGCTGTTGAAATCGAAAGTCCATTCCCACACTAATCCGTGCATGTCATAAACGCCCCAATAGTTCTTAAAGGTTTGCCCGACTGGATTGTTGTAAGTTTTATTTTTTTCGTACCAACTTAATATGTATTTATTGAATTCTTCTCTAGAGCGAGCGTCTTTTCGCTTTTCATCGGCCATTGCAACATATTCCCATTCGTCTAATGTGGCTAATCTTTTCCCTTGACAAGAACAATATTCTTTAGCAGCAAACCATGAAATATTAGTTACTGGTGCATTTGCATTTAAGGCTCCAAAACTTAGATCGTCTGTCCACTCTGATAAATAAGTTTTATTAGCAAATAACCCTTTAATTTTAGATTTTCTATAGTTCGTATTTTCTTTTACAAACGCTAAATATTCTTTGTTGGTCACTGGATAAATATCCAATAAAAAAGCATTTACTTTTACCGGTTGCTTATCATCTGTTCCATACAATGGAATGTAATTACCTGTTCCTACGGTTGCCATGTTTTCGGTTCCCTGAGAAAAAGAGATGGAAACCCAAAAAAGCAAAACTAGACAGTAGTTAAATCGATTGTTAATTTGAGTTTCCATTTTTTATTATATTTACTATTATTATTTATTTTTTGCCTCTTTGTGCTTTTACCATTCCTGGCGTCACTTTTGTGTTGTTATTTCCCCAACTGCTGTAAACATACGTTAAAACATCGGCTACTTGTTGGTCATTTAATCCCTGACTAGTCATGACACTATTATACTTCTTACCGTTTACAGTAATTGGTCCTGTTAATCCGTTTAAAACCGCTTTAATTGCTCTGTTTACATCGGCATTTAAGTAATCTGACTTCGCTAATGGTGGAAATGCATTTGGGATCCCAACTCCAGTTGCTTGATGACAAGCTACACAAGTTTTAGCATAAATAGCTTTTCCTTTTGCACCATCTTGAAATGCTACTACTTCCGTAGTTTTTGTTGTTGGTAATTTAAAACTGATTAAAGTTCCTGTAACTAGTAGTGCTAGAGCACCGAAGATTATTTTTTTCATTTTGTTTGATTGTTATGTATTTAATTAATTATTCATGCATGTCTTTTGCTTTTACAGCGGGTTTTGCGCGTTGTGTTTTAACCATTTCTGGAGTAACTCTAGTTTTATTATTACCCCAACTGTTGTATACATAAGTTAGAACGTCTGATATTTCTTGGTCTGTTAAATTTTGACTCGTCATTACAGAGTTGTATTTTTTACCATTTACAGTAACTTCACCACTTAAACCATGAAGAACCGCATTGATTGAACGGTCAATATCTGCGTTCAAGTAATCTGATTTTGCTAAAGGAGGGAAAGCATTTGGAATCCCTTGTCCTTCAGATTGGTGACAAGCAAAACAAGTGTTTGAGAAAATATTCTTACCATCATTCATTTGTTGGGCTAAAGTTTTGTTCACAATAACTTCTTTTCCGTTAGCTACTTTCGGCATGTTTTGGATTGTTCCACCTTCTGGCATATAAATACCTTCTTGTGTCGTTCCAGAATATATTTTACCATTTTCTTTTCCTTCCACTTTTAACATTCCTAAAGCTCCTTTATTGAAAGCTCTGAAAATGGAGTGGTCAACTAAAATTAAAGTTCCTGGTACATCGACTTTAAATTCTACTATAACAGCACCACCCGCAGGAACCAAGGTTGTTTGAATATTAGTATTAATCATATCGCCACCTTCAATGTGTACTTTATCAAAAATTTCACCAATAACGTGGAATGAAGAAACTAAGTTAGGTCCACCATTACCCATGTAAATACGTACTGTTTCACCTACTTTAGCAGTTAAAGATTTGTCACCTGTTAAGGCTCCAACTTTACCGTTAAAAACTACATAATCTGCTTTTTCTTCTACCGCTTTGGTCATATCAAAAGGTTGAACACCTGGATCTCCATATTTACCTTTAGTATAAAAATCACCTTGCATCACATAGTATTCTTTGTCTACTGGAGGTAAACCACCTTCAGGTTCCACTAAGATTAAACCGTACATACCATTTGCAATGTGCATTCCTACCGGAGCAGTAGCACAATGGTAAACAAACAATCCAGGATTAAGACATTTGAAATTGAACGTTTTAGAATGTCCTGGCGCCACTAAAGATGAAGCTGCTCCACCTCCTGGTCCAGTAACGGCATGTAAATCAATGTTGTGAGGCAATTTGTTGTCTGGGTGATTTTTCAATGTAAATTCCACTTCATCTCCAACTCTTGCTCTGATAAAACTTCCTGGTACACTTCCTCCAAACGTCCAGTAGTTATATTTTACACCATCGGCCATTTCGCCTTGCTCCTCTTTGATTTCCATATGAACAATCAATTTTGTGGCCTTACGATTTCCAATAGGTTTAGGAACAAAAGGTGGCGCTGTCAATTCAGCAGTCATTTGGTCTACAACTGCAAGAGTTGAATAATCAGTGGAAGATTCACTGTTTTGCTTACACGCTACACTCGAGAGACAAGCAATAGTAACTACAAGTATTCTTTTAATAAAATTACTCATGATAAAAAATTTAGTTTATTATTGGTTCAACAACAGCTCATTATCCTGTTGTTGTATGGGACAAAATTAGAAGACAAAAACATCCTTTAATATGACATAAATCATATTTCTAAAAAAAAGAAAATTATTTGTAAAAGTGCAATTACTAACTCAAAAAAAAGGTGAAGAAAAACTTTTAGGTTAACTACAAACAACTGAAAATCAATAGTAAATAAATTTTAGGCACAAAAAAAACACTTGTAATAAAATCACAAGTGTTTTGAAAAATAATTAACTTTAAAATAATCTATGTAATTGCTTCGATGCGAAACACTACTTTTTTATACTAAATTGCTAAGCCATTTAATATTGTTTTCAGTTTTTCTTCCGATGGACGAGGCGCATCGTAATTAATAATTTTTCCAGCTGGATCAATTAAAATGAATCTTGGAATTCCGTAAATGAAATAATCCTGAACGAATTGAGATTCATAATCTTTATCTGCTAAAAGCTGGATCCCTCCCATTTTCTTATCTTTAATCATAGTTCTCCATTTTGCTTCATCTTTAAGATTATCAATTGAAAGACTGATGAATTTAATGTTTTTACCATGATATTGCTCTTCTACTTTAGCTAAAAATGGTATTTCGTATTTACAAGGACCACACCAAGTTGCCCAAACATCGATATAAACATAACTTCCTCTGAAGTCTTTTAAAGATGATTTTCCACCAGCATAGTTCATATAATCTGTAAACTCAGGCGACTGATTTCCTGGTGCTAAAGCTTTATTTACCTTTTGTTGTTCTTGGTATGCAATTAAATTATCTTTTTCAAAAGCTACTAAATTTAATTCTTGGTTGCTTACGAAACTAGAATCTAATTCAGATTTTTTTGATTTTAAAGTAGTACCAATTCCATCTAAATAAGATTTCGTTTTTTTATCAAAAGCGTCTTGCTCTAAGTTGTAATAGTCTTTATAATCTTCACCATAAAGTTTATTGTCTTCTGCTGCCTTGAATTTTAAGAAGTTGTTTTCAGCTTCACCTTTACCTGTGAATTTTAAACTTTCGCTAAATTTTTCTGTGTCAACCTCAATTTTAAGATCCATATCGTTTGCCACGAATAAACCAAAAGCATTTTTATAAACCGCAGTAAATAGCGTTGGTTCTTCCATTCTTAATGTATCTAAGAATGTTCCATCTTTAGCTACAGCAACCATAACCGTTTTATCATTTTTAGCATCGTATAAACGAAGTTGCAAACTGTCGATTGGGTTTGTAATTGTTCCTTGAACAATAGCATAATCTTTTGGTGGAGTTTGTTTTTGACAAGCCACAACCATTAAAATAGAAGCAATAATTAATATCTTTTTCATGTGTATATAGAGTTTAAAATTAATAACCTGGATTTTGAATCACGGTATTGTTACCGATAATTACTTGTGTTGGAATTGGTAAAATGAATTGATTAACATTAGTTAAAGTTGGTTTTACAGCTAAAGCGTCTAGATCGCCTAAAGTATGGTAACGCACTAAATCAAACCATGGTTCTCCATTTTCATAAAACAATTCTAATAATTTTTCTTGACGAATATCTCCTAATAAAGTAGGCTTGTCAGAAAATGTTTTTAGAGTTACATTAGCTCTTAATCTAATATCATTTAAACGTTCTGTTGCTAAATCTAAATCCCCACCAACTCTTCTAGCTTCTGCTTCTGCTTGAATTAAATAAATTTCTCCTAATCTCAAATGATACATTGTATTATTTTGAGAACTAGTTGTACTTTGAAAAGGATATTTTCCTTGACCATTAGAACCTTTTGTAGCATTGGAATAGGCAAAGCTAAAACGTGGATCGTAATTAGACCCAGATCCAGCTAAATCACCGTCATTTGCAGTACCAACTTGACTATCTGCTAATGTTTTAAACGTGTTACTATAAGTTGTTCTGTTGATTTGATCCATATTGCTTCCACCTTCAGCATTTGATCCTGAAAAAGGAGCAAAAATTACTTCTGAAGAATTGAAACTGTTAGAAAATATAGCTGCATAAGTTGGTTCGAGTTCATAGCCTTCGAAATTAGTAATCACTTCATCTGCTAAAGATGCTGCTTCGTCATAATTACCTCTGTATAATTCAACTTTAGCTAATAAAGCTTTTGCCGCTAAACTTCCTGAATAAAAATGTTCAATAAATGTAGGACCATTTGCAGCTGCAAAATCTAAATCAGCGTAAATTAAGTCATACACTTCTTGCACCGTATTTCTTGGTTTTGCTTCTAGTCTAGTTGCAAATGTTGTACGAACCACTACTCCATAAGTAGAATTCATATCATAAAATTGTCCAAAATAACGCACTAAATTAAAATAAGCAAACGCTCTTTGAAATTTAGCTTCCGAAATCATTTCGTTCTTTTTCATCTCAGAAATCCCGACAGCTTTTCCCGATTCTAAACCCTCAATTAAAAAATTACTTAGATTAATAATTTTATAGTATCCGTTGTATAGGTTAGTTAAAAACTGATTATCTGAAGGAACTTCGTTAGTATTAAAACCAGTTCCACCGTTTAACTGTCCTGAAATTCTTCCTTCATTACCATAGGCAGCAAGATATAATGGAAACGAACTCACGCTAAATTCACGTCCCATATCATAAATTCCATTTAATACCAATTGGGCAGAAGCCACATCTCGAATTGCATTGTTAGCTGTTAATTGATTTTCGGGTTGAATCTTATCAATATCACAACTTGATACCATCGCAAAAATCGGTAAAAGTAAAGCTGCTGTAATTATTTTTATATATGTTTTCATAAGACTTTAATTAAAATTGAAATTGAACACCAAAAGAAACTGATTTAGATAAAGGGTAAGGGTCTTCGTTATTAACTTGATCAACAATGCCGCCTCTTTCTGAAAATGTTTCAGGATCCATACCTGGCCAATTTGTCCAAGTCATTAAGTTTGTAGCTGTTAACATTAATTTTGCATTGGTAAGTCCTATTTTTTTCATCAATAAACTATCGAAATTATAGAAAAATTGAAGATTTTTTAATCTTAAATAAGAGGTGTCATACAAGTACCTATCCGATATACGACTACTACCAGATGGATCAAAATACAAAGCTCTTGCATAACGTGCATCTGGCGTTTCCGGCGTCCAAGTGTTTAAAGCATATTCGCTGTATTTATTTTCTCCTAAAATATTTAATGTTCCAAAAGGAATATTAGACCATGTTCTTTCTCCTCCCACTGAATATTGAAACAAAGCAGTAAGTCCGAAGTTTTTATAAGTGAATGTATTTGAAATTCCACCAAAAAAGTCGGGTTGAATATTTCCAATAACTGTTCTATCGGCAACACTAATTTCGCCATCACCATTTATATCTTCATACAAATAATCACCCACTCCAGTTGAAGACAAATCATATAAACCCGTTGGTGAAGCTGCATTTAAATCATCAATTTCAGTTTGATTTTGAATAATCTTAACCACTTTGTATCCTTTGATAGTTCCTACAGGTTGTCCTTCAACAAAATAATCTAAACTAAATGGATTAATTTCCGCACCTTTAATTTTAATTAATTTATTTCTGTTTAACGACCAGTTGATGTTAGTTGTCCAAGAAAAATCTTCCGTCTTAATAATATCTCCACCTAAACTAATTTCTAATCCTCTATTTGAAATATCAACAAAGTTTGAGAAATAAGTGTTAGAACCCAGTTCTTGAGGAATTGGTGTGTTTGCCAATGCGTCTGTTGTTTTTCTACTGTAAACATCGATTCCCCCGCGTAATCTTGAGTTGAAAAATGCAAAATCTAAACCTGCGTTAATTTCTGACGTTTTTTCCCATCCAATATTTACATTTGGAAAAACATTACTTGGAACTACCGCTGAGTTGCCATTATACAAATCATCTGAATCCGATTTAAAAAATTGTAAATAAGCGAAATCTGCAGTATTTGTAGACCCCACTTTACCAGCACTTAAACGTAATCGTAACGTATTAATCTTTTCACTATCTGCTAGGAAATCTTCGTTCGAAATGTTCCAACTAGTGGACACGGAAGGAAAATAAGCTCGTTTATTTTCAGGTCCAAATTTAGATGAAGTATCCGTTCTAAAGTTGATGGTTGCATTGTATTTATTTTTGTAATCATAAGTAAGACGTGAGAACATTGAATTTAATCCAGTTTCTAATCTGTTACTTCTATAAGTACCAACATTTTGTGCTGATGAACCATTAATAAGAATATCATCGTCAGGAAATCCAACAAAAAATTGATCTTTATTTCTAAAATTCGTTCTATCCCATGCTGCTCCTACTAATGCACTGAAATTATTATTATTAATTTTAAAGCTGTAGTTCGCAGTAAGATTTGTTGTTACGTTTGAAACTAAATTACTTGATTCTGCTAAAAATGATTCGTTTGGTGCAAAAATTAAATCAGTTTGTGTAATCTTTGGAATGAAAGTACTGTTATCTGCGTAAAAAAGAGCCGTGTTAACGTCCGCTTTTAATTTCAGTTTTCTTATTGGTTCATATTCTAAGTAAGTATTTCCAATAAAATTATAACTTTGATTCTTTGTTTTATTTTTTAAGCGCATTAATGGATTTGGCTCTAAAGTTTGAAAAGAACCATAAGCATAATCTGGCTGACCTAAAAGATTTCCATTGTCATCATAAGCAGGCAAATCTGGACGTGCTCTTGCAATAGAACTATTAACAGTATATTGACCTAGAATATCATCTTCTCCTGATTTTGTATCTACGTGAGAAAGATTCACAGTACCACCAGCTTTTACTTTTTTAGATAAGTTAGTATCCATAGACAAACCTAAAGTGTATTGTTTGATACCATCATTGATTGTTAATCCTTCTTGATCTAAAAATCCTACGCGAAGTGAGTAGTTGCTGTTTTCACTTCCTCCAGTAATACCAACATTTGTTTGTTTTGTAACTGCTAATTTTCTAAATACTAAATCATTCCAGTCTGTATCTGCATCTCCAAAATATTCATCTCTTAAGCCATTGTAAGTTACTTCAAACGTATCGAAATCTAAATCAACCATTCCAATATTATCTAAGTCAAATGCGAAAAATGGATCAATCTGACCTGCATTCATTGCGTTTACAGAGTTCTTGATTAACATATCGTAAAAATTACGGTATTGTTTAGCATTCAACACATCCACCTTCTTAATAGGTGTTGCTAAAGTTGTAGAATACGAAAAGTTTACCTTCGTATCTTGATTGCGTTTTCCTTTTTTAGTTTGTACAATGATCACACCATTTGCACCACGAGAACCGTAAATAGACGTTGCAGCAGCATCTTTCAATACGTCAAAACTTTCAATATCATCTGGGTTCAATGTCAATAAAGGATTAGCTCCGTTTAGCCCGTCAATGTTAAAAGGAACACCATCAATTACAAATAAAGGTTGATTTAACTTGCCTATTCCTGATAATGGCGAAGTAATTCCTCTAATCTGAATGCTAACTGGCGAACCAGGTCTTCCTGAAGATTGAGAAACACTTACTCCTTTTACTAAACCACCTAAAGATCTGTCAAAACCAACTGAACCAGTTGAAGCCTGAACAATATCGGATGTTTTTACTGAAGAAACTGCACCAGTTACATTTTCACGCTTTTGGGTTCCATATCCAATTAAAACCACTTCTTCTAATTGTGCAAAATCTTCTTTTAACGTAATGGTGAAATTAGTTTGATTTCCCACAACTATTCGCTCTGTTTTATATCCTAATGAAGAAATCACAATGACATTTTCTCCTTCTTTTAATACGATTTTAAAAAATCCATCAAAATTAGCTACCACTCCACGATTTGTGCCTTCAACGGTAATAGAAGCTCCAGCCATTTCTAAGCCTTTTTCATCTTTAATTGTACCGATGATTTCACGATTTTGTACAATACTCTTCTTAGTAGGTTTAGCTTTTATGATGATGGTTTTGTTTGCATTATATTCAAAATCAAAATCACCTACAGATAACGTTTTCTCTAATAAGTTTTTAGTACTAATTGTGCCTTTTGTTAGTTCAATTTTGGGAACATTTTTAAAAATTCCTTCTTGATAGATAAATTTATAATCTGTTTGATTCATAATCAAGTCGAAAACTTCGTCTGCCGATACTTTTTTATTTGCATCGATAACTACAGCAGCAGTTTGTCCAAAACCTTTTTCTGGAGAAATGCTGAAAGCAGATAAACAAAACAGAAATATAAATACTCTCATAATGTTAATGGGTAGTTTTTTTCTTACTGTGAAAAAAACATTAGTAAAATTAATTTTCATAAGTTTGCATAGTTGTTAATGGTTTTACAATAAAATTAGTTAATAGCGGTATTAGGGGGATAAAGAAGAAACTTTGCACGGTCGAAATCTTTATTCCCTTTTTTTTATTTCAAATAAATAGTCTTGTTTTTTATTTGATATGAATTTATAAGACTGGCGCTTTTTATAGCGACTAATATTTCTTCAATAGATTGCTCTTTTCCTAAAACACCTTTAAATGAAAGATGCTCAATGGATTTATTTTCAAAAACTACTTCAACATCATACCATCTTGATAAGACTTTCATAATTTCTTTCAGGTTTTTGCCCTTAAAACTAAAAATCCCATCTTTCCACGCAATTTCGTGTTGAACAGCAACCAACTGAGATGTTGTTTTTTCGTTTTCAAGATTTAAAACAATTTGTTCGTTTGGTTTTAGCACTTGTATATTATTTTTAAACTGAAATTCAATTTTACCTTCTATTAAAGTTGTATAAATACTTTCTTCGTCTTGATAGGCTTTAATATTAAATTCCGTTCCTAAAACTTCGATATTTTGTTTATTCGTGATGACGTTAAAATGAGCGCCATTATGATTTTTACTAGATGAAACTGCGAAATAAGCTTCACCATAAACTAATTCTACTTGTCGTGATTGGCCTGAATTAAAAGTTACTGGGAATTTCAATTTTGATTCCGAGTTTAACCAGACTTTTGTTCCGTCTGATAATTGTACAAAAAACTGTCCTCCTCTCGGAATAGTCAAATAGTTATAAACAACCTCTTTTTCCTTATTGTCATTTTCTTGGTATACCAATGATTCTCCGTTTGAATTAGCGTTTTTACTTTCAAACGACTTTCCTTTTTCTAAAGAGATTGTTTCGCCATTTTCTAAAGTTAGGAGTGCTTTATCCGAACCAATTAAAATAGGTTGTTCAGCAATTACGATAGTTTCAACGTCTGGCGCTGCGTTATTAGTAAGCAAAAAGAAAGTAGCACTAAAGAATAATAAAAATGATGCAGCAACTGCGTAAAAAGTATATGAGGTAAAGAAGTTAGGTTTTCTTTGAACAGGTGGCGTCTCAATAGCGGTCAAAATATTTTTCCATACTTTGTCTTTACTATTTTGAATCTTTAAAACTTCTGACTTGTCAAAATCTTTACCTTGATAAGAATCTAAAAAAGTTTCTAACAAGATAATTTCTTCCTCCGAACATTGATCGTTGGTGTATTTTGAAAACAGTATTTGAGCCTGTGCTTTGTCCATTGAGATTAAAATAAACTTAAAAATTAAAGAATACTTCTATAAGTACCGAAACGAACATAAAGGTACACGTTAAAAAGTAACTATTTTTAAAAAAACTTTAAAAACTATTGAAAATCAAGCGGATAGAGGATATTTATTTTATAGATATTGACTAAAAAATAAAAGAAACAGTAAGATGTGTTCTTCTTTTTTTAAATCGGTACGAATAGCTGCAAGTGCTTTTGAAATTTGATTTTTAACCGCTTGTAAGGAAACACCAAGCAAATCTGCAATTTCTTGATTTGTTTTATGTTCGAAGCGACTCAGCTGAAAAATCTCTTTACATCTTGACGGCAATTGATCCACTGACTTGTTAATAGCCAATTCTAAATCTTGATATTCTAGAATTTTTGAAGCCGAAACCGATACTTCAACCAAATTTAAGCGCGTTAAATCTTCATCTGAAAATTTACTATCTCTAAAATATTTGAAAATTTGAAATTTTACAGCTCTAAACAAATACCCTTCTAAGTTTTCAACGGTATTTGTTTCTCTTTTAGACCAAAAATCAATAAAAATATTTTGAATAATATCTTCGCACACTTCCTTTTCTTTTAAAATCTGTAACGCATACGTAAGCATTCTGGAAGCATATTTTTGATATATTTCCTCAAATGCCTGCACATCGATGGCAGTAGTTTTTTTAGTTAAATCAGTATTTATATGCGCTTTTAACATTAAACTATATTAAAAAAGGGTAGGTTTAATAACCAAAGATAAATTATTTAATGCTACAAAATCGGCATTGCATTAAAGTTTTTTCAGTAAAAAATTAGCATTAATTTAAAAAAGTGTATTCCACAGCATTGAAAAATATTATTTTACTAGAAAAAAGATATTCGAAAGTTGAAAAATGGCTCAATGCTTACTTTTTTGCGAAGCTAAATCATCAAAAACTTAATTTATTTTTAAAACAACACGTAAATTTCAAATCGTAAAAATGTAACACTTTAGCAATCTAAAACTCTGATTTAGTGTTCAAAAATTAACTCAAACACGAAATCCTTGAATGTTAATTTAGTGATAAAGTCAAGGTTTCAGGCAGATTTGTTCGCAACTAAGTCTAAATTTGTACCATAAATTATAAATAATCATGAAAACTAAAACAGCTTTTTTGGCCTTACTTGCACTAGTAATTATGGGTTGTAATGCTACAAAAAACGTTACTACTGAAAGTTCGGAAAATACGATTACCGAAAAATATTGGAAACTAACACTTTTAGATGGTAAAAAAGTTACAATGGCTGCAAATCAGGAGCGTGAAATCTTTTTCACACTTAAAACTGACTCAAATAAAGTAACTGGATTTTCTGGTTGTAATACATTTTCTGGTGAATATACAATTGAAGATGGCAACAGAATCCGTTTTAAAAATATGGCAGTAACAATGATGGCTTGTCCTGATGTGGCTGTGAATGAAGGTTCGTTTTTAGAAGTATTTGAATTAACAGATAATTACACAATTGTCAATGATGTTTTATCATTAAATATTGGTCGTAGAGCGCCGTTAGCTGTTTTTGAAGCTGTTTATATGAACTAATGAATTCGTTTCACTGAAATAGCATAATTGAACTATCACCTTTTCTTTTTAAAGAAAAAGTACTATATTTAAACTTATAAATATCTGATTTACATTTGTATGTCAGATATTTGTTTTTATAGTACAGTTCAAAAATAATATATTGCTCTAAAAATAAAAAAAAGCCCTTTGTAAAATCAAAATTAATTTAAATTTTTAATCAAATCATATTGCCCAAAACTATAAATCGAAGTTAAATTTATAAAAATAATACTCTTCGGCACTTGTTTTGCAACTATCTAAATACCCTACTATAACATTATGACTAAGAAAAACATATTACTTACCGGAGCATCAGGAACTGTTGGTTTTGAAGCCTTATTGCAACTAATTGATAAAAAAATATACAATGTGACTGTATTTGATAAAGAAACAAAACAGTCCAGTTTAAAATTACTTCCTTATAAAGACCAAGTGAATGTAATTTTTGGAGATATTTCAGTTGCAAAGGACTTAGAAGCTATTAAAGATATTGATTTTGTTATTCATTTGGCCGCGATAATTCCTCCTGTTGCAGATGACTTTCCTGAACTAGCGAAGAAGGTTAATTTAATTGGTACGCAGAATCTAGTAGATCAGTTGGAAAAACATTCACCAAATGCCTTTCTAATGTATAGTTCAAGTATTTCTGTTTATGGCGATCGCATTCTAAAACCTTTTATAAAAGTGGGTGATGCTTTGCGACCTAGTGAAGGAGATTATTATGCAACAACAAAAATAGCAGCTGAAGAATACATTCAAAAAAGCAAATTAGATTACACCATTTTCAGATTAGCCGCCATTATGGGGAATCATAAAATATCGAAGTTAATGTTTCATCAACCGTTAGATACTTCTTTAGAAATCGCAACACCAAGGGACACTGCGAGAGCTTTTGTAAATGGAATTGAAAACCAAAACGAACTTTCTAAACGTATTTTTAATTTAGGCGGAGGCGAAAGTTGTCGCGCTAGTTATGAGGATTTCTTACAACGTTCGTTTACTATTTTTGGCTTAGGCAAATTGAATTTTCCAAAACATGCTTTTGCAGACAAAAACTTCCATTGTGGTTATTATGCAGATGGAGATGATTTAGAAAACATTGTCCATTTTAGACAAGATACGATAGACGATTATTTCAAAATGGAAGCGGCTAAAGTTTCTTCGATTAGAAAATTCGTGACCTCTCTATTAAAAACACCAATTAAATGGTTTCTACTAAAGAAATCAGAACCATATCAAGCCTATAAAGACAAAGATATAGTGCAAATGAATCATTATTTCAACTAAAAACAAGATATTATGAAAAGCATCTTCTTACTTATAACCGTTATTTCGGGATTATTTTCAAATGAAAACCCGCAATTAACACTTAAAATCTCCAACATTGAAAAAATGCAAGGCGAAATAATAATTGGTGTATTTAACCAAGATAAAAACTTTTTAAAGGATGGTTTTGCAATTAAAAACTACAAAATAAAAGTGGAGAAAAATACAGCTGTTATAAACATCACTGATTTACCTAAAGGTGAATATGCTATTACAATGTATCACGATGAGAATTCGGATAACGAATGCAATCGTAATTTTGTGGGAATTCCAAAGGAAGGTTATGCTTTTTCGAACAACTTCAAACCAAGATTTGGTCCACCAAAATTTAAAGATTGTAAGTTTGAATTATCAGGAAATAAAACTTTACAGATTAAAATGATTAATTAATAAGGCTCATTGCTTCTTATAAATAGGTTTTGTCCAAAACTTATAAAAATATAAAATCCTAACTTTTACGTTAGGATTTTGTGTTTTTATAATCTAATTTTTCGCCGGTAAGGGTGCTCCAACAGCTATAGAACAACTATGTCCTTCTTGACCGTGCGGCGGATTCATTCCTGCAGGAGTAATTACCTGACTACTAGTTGCATTCATATTACCATTAGGATTAGTCGCGCCTAACTGAGGAGCATTTGGTTGCACATTAGTAGTGGTAGGTTGAGTAGTGTTAGTAGTAGATTTTGATAAGCCTACATCTTTGGGCGCTGTATTTAAAGGTGCTCCAACTGGAATTTCACAACGATGACCTGGTTGTCCATGAGCTGGATTTATAGCGCCTGAATTTGCAGTCGGTTGGATCAACATGTTTGATTCTGAATTTTGAACCTCTTGAACAACATTCGTATTCTCAGGAGATGCTACTGGAATTATAATTTTTGATTCAGTAGTTGCATCGGTTGTTATTTCTGCCTGTGTTTCCTCTTTTTTACAAGAAACAGCCAACAGCGAAATCAACAATGAGGCAGTAAGTAGGTTTTTCATTTTTTAATTTTATTTAGGAGTATGATTTCAAATATAAGAATTTTAAAGTAATTTTAAAATTAAGATGTTTTAAAAAATAATTAAGCTCTTAATTATCAGACAAATTCCTAGAGTACATTTTTGACATCTTTGCGATTCAAAATGAAAAATCGCTAAAATATATTAGAAAATTTTCATTACTTAGTGGTATCATAAAGTATTTATAAAAAAGTACTTAACAATGTTTTTGTCTAGCTAAAATCCTTAAATTTATAAATACATTCAAAAATCACCAAAATGAGGCAAATTCTATATGCTTTTGTACTTTTTTCTTTCTTCAGTTGTAAAGAAAATGATACTATTATTTCAGCAAAAACTTCCGAAATTTTCTATAATGGCGACATACTTACCATGGAAGAAGATACTCCTAAATATGTAGAAGCAGTTGTAATTCAAAACGGAAAAATTGTATTTGTAGGCAGTAAATCGGATGCCGAATCCAAATTTAAAGATTCCAAAAAAACGGATTTAAAAGGCAAGACTTTATTACCTGGTTTTATAGATCCACACAGTCATTTTGGAATGGTTTCTAATACGATGGGACAGGTAGATTTGAATCCAGAACCTGTAGGAAAAATCAAAAATATAGACGATATTCTTCAAAATTTGAAGGAATATAAAGAAAAAAATAAAATTCCAGATGACGAATGGATTTTTGGTTGGGGTTATGACGATGGCCAATTAACCGAAAAACGACATCCAACTAAAAAGGATATAGACAAAGTATTACCTAACAATCCCGTGTATTTACAACATACGAGCGGACATATGGGTGTTGCAAATTCATTAGGTTTAAAGGAATTAAATACTTCTTCAGATTCAAAAGACCCTGATGGTGGAACAATTGTTCGATTTCCTAATTCTAATGATCCAACAGGTTTAGTGCAAGAAACGGCTATGTATCCTTTTGTACGTTTGATGATGGAAAAATTAGACTCAAAACAAGCAGAATTTTTCGATACTACTCAAGATTATTATGCGTCAAACGGAATAACTACTGCTCACGACGGAATGACCAGTAGAGAATCTATTACATTTTTTCAATCACAAGCAGATGCTGGAAAAATGAAGATCGATTTAGTGACACTTGCCGGATATTCTGAATTAGATAGTAATTTGGCCGACACTTCACTCCTATTCAAAACCTACAAAAACGGATTTAAAACGCAAGGAACAAAAATAGTTGCTGATGGTTCTCCACAAGGTAAAACGGCTTTCTTTAGTAAACCTTTTTTAACCGAAGTTCCAGGTTGCCATCACGATTGTAGAGGTTTACCAAGTTTATCACAAGAAGCCATTAACAAATTGTTCGAAACAGCTTACGCCAAAGACAATCAATTATTTATTCATTGTAATGGCGATGCCTCGATTGATATGGTTTTATTAGCACACAAATTGGCTTGCGAAAAACTAAATCAGCCTTTAGATAAAGACCGAAGAACGATTGTAATTCATTCGCAATTTGTGCGTCCGGAGCAATTAGATACATTTGTAAAATACAATATGGAACCTTCATTTTTTACGAATCACGCTTATTTCTGGGGTGATATTCACGTACAAAATTTAGGAAAAGAACGTGCCGATTTTTCAAGTCCAATGGTTTCGGCAAAAAAATTAGGCTTAAAACCGACCAATCATTCAGATGCTACGGTTACGCCTATTGATCCGATTTTCACACTTTGGACCGCGGTGAATCGTGTTTCTCGTTCGGGTGAAATTATCGGTCAAGCCGAAAGAACAACTCCTTATTTAGCTTTACAAGCAATAACTTCCTTCGCATCTTACGAGCTATTCGATGAAAATTTAAAAGGGACTTTATCCACTGGGAAATTAGCAGATTTTGTGATTTTAGACAAGAATCCATTAAAAGTTCCTCCGATGGAAATCAAAAATATAAAAGTGGTAGAAACCATTAAAGAAGGAAAATCAATTTATAAAAAATAATCATTAAAACATATCTTATGAATACTTCAGAATTATTCAATTTAAAGGGAAAAACGGCCATCGTTACTGGTGGTGCAAACGGAATTGGGAAAGCAACCGCTATAATTTTAGCTCAACACGGAGCCAATATTTCAATAGGCGATTTCAATTTAGAAGATGCTCAAAAAACGGCTAAACAAATTGAAGCTTTTGGTGTAAAAGCGATTGCGGTTTCTTGCAACGTTTTAAAAGATGAAGATTTAGTGAATTTAGTAGAAACTACTGTTAAAGAATTAGGTGGCGTTCATATTTTAATCAACAATGCTGGTGGCGGTGGCGGTGGAAGAGAAAATCCATTCAAAATTTCAGTAGATGACATTAGACGTGATTTCGAATTAAACGTGTTCAGCGGTTGGAGATTATGTCAATTAGTTGTTCCTTACATGAAAAAAGATGGTTATGGTTCTATTGTTTTCACCACTTCCATGGCAAGTATTAATAAAAGTCCAAATATGAGTGGTTATGGTGGTTCTAAAGCGGCAGTAAATCATACTGTTGCTAATTTAGCGCACGATTTTGGCCCAGAAGTTAGAGTAAATGCCGTTGGTCCGGGTGCGACTAGAACTGCCGCTTTAGAAAGCGTTTTAACACCAGAAATTGAAAAAGTAATGCTGGCACATACACCTATTAAACGTTTAGGAAAATCCGAAGATATTGCTGGTGCAATGTTGTATTTTGCTTCACCAATTTCAGAATGGGTAAGCGGCCAAACTATTTTTGTAAATGGCGGTGGCGAACAAACATTAGAATAGCATATAGTTTCTAATTGAAACAAAAAAATGGAGCATTAAATTACATTACTAAAGAATGTTTAATGCTCCGTTTTATATTTAAAATAAGGTGTTATACAAATTTACTTATGCAGAAAATCTACAACAACCGCTGGTTTCTATTACTTTTCATTTCCTTAACCTGGGGAAGTTCATTCATCTTGATTAAAAAATCACTATTGGTTTTTACACCTTATGAAATTGGTGCCATCCGAGTAGTTGGATCGGGAATAATTTTAGCTGCAATCGGAATTCCTGCACTTTTACGAATGAGAAGAGGTACTTTATTATGGGTAATTATCGCTGGATTTTTCGGAAATTTTATACCGATGTTTTTATTTCCAATAGCTCAAACCCAAGTTAGTAGTTCTTTAGCTGGAATTTTAGATTCATTAGTTCCCATATTTATTTTAGCTTTTGGATTTCTCTTTTTTGGAATTAAAAGTAAGTTAACACAAGTAATTGGTGCTATAATCGGATTTATCGGAGCTGCAAGTCTAATCTTTTTTTCTGAAGGCAATTCCGAAAATTCGCAGTTTGGATATGCAATGCTTATTATTTTGGGAGGCGCTTCTTATGCAGTGAATTCCCTTATTGTTAAAGAAAAATTACCAGAATTAGATGCGATAAAATTAACAGCGGCGGTTTATAGTTTTTGGGCTATTCCTTCTGGGGTAATTCTATATTTTACAGGAATAATTCAAAACTTCGAAATGAAAGAGAGTTATGTAGAACCCATTTTTTATATGGCTTTTCTAACGATTTTCGGAACAGCGATTGCGATGCTTTTGTATTTCAAATTGATTCAAAATACTTCTGCGGTTTTTGCGAGTATTTCAAGTTATCTTTTACCTGTTGTAGCTATAATTTGGGGAATTGTAGATGGTGAAGAATTTAATTTTTGGTACATTTTGGGTGGTGTTTTAATCTTAATTGGAATTTATTTAATTCGAGAAAAAAAGACAGCTCCTACAAGTATTCCTGCTTAAAAATAGTATTTTGAATTGGATATTAATCATACAATTGGCCTATTTACTTTTAATCTTTTTTGTGATTTTAAGAGTGCTTTACGATACCCGAAGCAGTACAAAAGCATTGGCTTATATTCTCTTTATAATATTCGTTCCGCTGGTTGGAATGATTTTCTATTTTTCTTTTGGAATTAATTACCGAAAACGAAAATTATACACCAAGAAAATTGTTGAAGATGAACCTTTTCGAATGCTTATTCACAACAAAATGAATGCTCATTCGAACGAAATTAGTAATTCTGGCTTGATTCCCGATAAAAATATAACATTGACCGAATATATTCGTCGTGCCGGAAGTAGTCCGCTGACCGCTAATAACAAAGTTAAATTGCTTATTAATGGTGAAGAGAAATTTCCGGAATTACTGAAAGCTTTGGAAAACGCAAAATCACACATTCATCTTGAATATTATATTTATGAAAATGATGTTACTGGAAATCAAATTGCCGAAATCTTACTAAAAAAGGCAAAAGAAGGTTTAGAAGTTCGTTTTCTTTATGATGATTTTGGAAGTCAAGGTTTGGGAAAGCCTTTTATTCAAAAACTGAACGAAGCTGGTGTAAAAACAGCTCCTTTTTACAAGATAAAATGGTACGCTTTGGCCAATAGAATCAATTATAGAAACCATCGAAAAATTGTGATTATTGATGGTTTAACAAGTTTTGTTGGCGGTATTAATATGAGTGATAAATATAGAAATGATTTAAATCCGAAAAATAAATTATTTTGGCGCGATACGCATTTGATGATAAAAGGACAAGGCACCTCCTATTTACAGTATCTTTTTATGTGCGATTGGAATTTTTGCAGTCCAAACAAATTAGTTTACAACGAACTTTATTTTCCTGAAATTCCGCAAAATAATACCATTGAAAACGATGTGGTTCAAATCGCGGCTTCGGGTCCTGATAGTTCGCAACCTGTTATTTTTTATTCCCTTTTAGAAGCAATTAGTGCTGCTAAAAAAAGTATTTACATTACAAGCCCATATTTTATTCCCGGTGAAAGTTTGATGGACGCTTTAATTATCGCCATTCAAAGTGGATTGGACGTAAAAGTACTAGTTCCAGGAATTTCTGATTCTAAAATGGTCAATGCCGCCGCAAACGCTTATTACACTGAATTACTTCAGTATGGAGCGAAAATTTACAAATACAGCAAAGGTTTTGTGCATGCAAAAACTATAGTAATTGATGATGATTTGGCTATCATTGGATCGGCCAATATGGATTATCGCAGTTTTGATTTGAATTTTGAAGTGAATGCAATGGTTTACAGTAAGAACATCGCGAACCAACTTAAAGAAGCTTTTGAAAATGATTTAAAAGAATCCGCACAAATTGATGCACATTCTTGGTTAAACAGACCAAAACACATTCATCAATGGGAAAAAATAGTGAAATTATTGTCACCTTTTTTGTAGGTTTAGCTTAAACAAAAATCTAAAATGCAATTCCACTAGAACTTTCAATTTATTTTATTTTACTTTTCTGTTTCATTTCTATTTATGATTCTAAATTTTAAATAATTTTAAAAAAGAAGTAAACTACAGTAAATCAAATTTTTGCGTAGTAAAAAAATCTAAACTACACCTAACACTTGATTAAAAAAGAGCCAATTGAATTATTAAATACATTTTAATTACTATCTTAGTATTACTTTGCTTGGCTCTATAATAATCTAACAAAGACACGCTTCGACAAATTTAAACGAATTGAATGAAAATATTTTTACTGTGTTTTTCCATATTTCTATTAGTAGGTACGCTAATTCCTCTTATAAAAAAGGAATATTGGGTGTTCCGAATTTTTGAATATCCAAGATTACAAAAATTAGTAGCTAATGTATTTGTTATAGTACTTTGGATTGTATTTCGCGACGTTGAAACTACATTAAGCACAATTTTCTTAGTGGTAATGGGGCTTAATGCTATTTATCTGCTTTCGCTTGTTCTGCCTTTTACTAGGCTGAGTAAGAAACAAGTTCTTACAATTACCAATGAAATAATTGAAAATGGCTTTAGTCTAATGATTGCAAACGTTTATCAAGATAATACCAATTATAAAGGATGTCTGAAAGAGATTTCTAAAACTAATCCGGATCTTGTTCTTCTTCTAGAAACTGATTCGAAATGGGAAAAAGAGACTGCAATTTTGAAAGATGATTTTCCATATAGTATAAAAGTACCTTTAGAAAACACTTATGGAATGTTGCTATACTCAAAATTAGCGTTAGAAGATAGTACAATTAAATATTTGGTAGAAGACACAATACCTTCGATACATACTAAAATTGTGATTCCTAATAAAAAGAGAATTCAGCTTTATGCGGTTCATCCTACTCCTCCTGTACCAACTGAAAACCCAACGTCAATGGAGCGCGATAAAGAATTGTTACTAATTGCAGATCTTGCAAAGGAATCGGAACTTCCGGTCGTTGTTATTGGTGATCTAAATGATGTTGCTTGGAGTTTCACGACAAAATTATTTCTAAAAATGAGTGGATTATTAGACCCAAGAAGAGGAAGAGGTTTTTTTAATACTTTTCACGCGCATTATCCATTTTTAAGATTTCCATTAGACCATGCTTTCATATCCGTAGATTTAAAATTAAAGAAGATTAAACGGCTAAACAATTTTAGTTCTGATCATTTTCCGATGTTTATAAGTCTGCAATATGAAGAAAAAGCAAAATTACAGCAAGAAGGATTTGAACCTGATGCCGACGATATTGAAACTGCTAATCAGAAAAAACAAGCTGTTTAGTTTTTCAAAGATACTTACAGTTTTTACTTTATCCGCCGTTACTTTTATCTCTAATTAAATCTATTTCCTGATTATAAACCTAATATGTTCCGTAATTAATATTCTGTAAATCTTAGGCGAAATTTTGTAACACTTTGTTTTTGAGGATTTACGAAATTTGTTTTAGTGAAAATTACTTCACATTATAAAACTATTTATCATGGAAAATAATCTAAACAATCAAAGCAGTGGAAGAACTCCGATGCTTACCGGAATGTTCTCGGATCGTGAAAGTACAGAAAATGCATACAACACTTTACATGAAAGAGGATACGCAAAAGATGATATTAACTTATTAATGTCTGATGAAACTCGTAAAAAATACTATACAGACGTACATGACACTTCAGAATTAGGTACAAAAGCAGCTGAAGGAGCAGGTACTGGTTCTGCTATTGGCGGAACAATTGGTGCAATTGTAGGAGTTATTGCTGCGATTGGAACTAGTGTAGCTATTCCAGGACTTGGATTAATAATTGCTGGTCCATTAGCGGCTGGTCTTGCTGGTGCAGGAGCTGGAGGAATCACAGGTGGAATCGTAGGCGCTTTAGTAGGTTCGGGTATTCCTGAAGATAGAGCAAAAATTTACGAATCTGGAATTAAAGAAGGACACGTAGTGCTAGGTGTTAATCCAAAAAATGATATTGATGCTGATTATCTTGAAGATAATTGGAAATCAAACCGTGCAAGAGACATTTACAGATAGTCAATTCTTCTTGTAAAAAAATATACTCGTCCTTTTTAGACGAGTATATTTTTTTTATAGTAAACTGAAAGGACAATTAAGATCTTGAATCTTAACTAATTATTGGAGATAGGAATATAAATATCAAAAGTTGCACCTTCATTAAGTACGCCGCTTGCCGTGATAAAACCATTGTGATTGTCTACAATTCGCTTCACTATAGCTAATCCTATTCCCGTACCATCATATTTTTCTTTTCCATGCAGGCGTTGAAAAACTTCAAAGATTTTATTGCTGTATTGTTCTTCAAAACCAATTCCATTATCTTGATATTTAAGATGAATGTACAATTTATCTGGGTATAATCTGTCATTTCCAATCTCACTTCCTTTGCCAATAACGGATTCGATAGTAATTAAAGAAGCAACATCTTGTTTCTTGAATTTCAATGAATTACTAATTAAATTAAAAAGTAATTGTCTGAACTGAAAAGGAATTACATCAAGTTCTGCATCGTTTATGATCGTAATAGTAGCATTTCTTTCCAGCGAATCTTGTTCTAAGTCCTCTTTAACGTCATCAATAATTGCTGAAAGAGTTGCTTTTTCGAAGATACGCTCTTGTATACTTGTTCTAGAATAAGCTAGTAAATCTTGAATAAGCGTCTGCATGCGATTTGCCGCATTTTGCATTCTTCTAAACTTATCTTTTCCACTATCCGATAGATTTTCAGATTCCCTATCATTTATTTGTGTCGCAAACGTCTGAATTTTACGCAAAGGCTCTTGCAAGTCATGACTCGAAATATAAGCAAAGGATTGCAACTCTCTATTCATTTTTTCAAGATCATCGTTCTTCTGATTTAGCTCTTTTGTTCGTTGCGACACTTGAGTTTCTAATTCATTAGTAAACATCTTTTGATCCTGAATATCCGTACTTGTTCCTACCCACATTGTAATTTTACCGTTCTGATCCCTTTGAGGAATAGCCCGACTTAATTGCCAACGGTAAGTTCCATCGAATTTGCGGAAACGATGTTCTATTAGAAAATCTTTTTCCGTAGCAATAGATTCCATCCATTTTCGGGTATTTGCAACCCGTTCATCAAAATGTACAATTTCTAGCCAACCTTTATCACTTATCTCTTCTTTAGAAACACCTGAAAAATCAAAAACCGACTGATTGAAATAATTTAATTTTCCTTCTGGATTAGCAGTCCAAACAAACTGAGGCATTGAATCTGCTAATAATCTAAACTTCTGCTCGCGCTCAAGAAGTTGTGTTTGAATATTTTTCTCTTCACTAACATCTCTCAAGGTACCAAGCATTCTCAATGGTTTATGAGCTTCATCAAAAAATACTTTCCCTTTTGCTTCGACCCAATGAATTACATTATCAACAATAATTCTAATTTCATAATGCAATACACCATTTTGAAGCGCTTTTTCAAAAGCAGTTTTACGAATATCTAAATCCTCCGGATGCATCTTACTCATGAGTTGCTTATGATCTTCAAACTTTTCATTGTGCAAGCCTAAAATAGTTAGTGCTCTGTCTGAAATTGTCGTTTCATAGGTTTGCAAGTCTAATTCCCAAACACCCAATTCACTGGCATTTATAATAATATTTAAGCGTTGTTCGTTCTCTTCTAATGCTTTTTTCACAAAGACATTAGCGGTAACTTCTGTAGCAACAACCATTATTCCAGTAACTTCATTTCCTTCTTTTAACGGATGATAAACAAAATTAAAATAAGTGGTTTCTTTTTTTCCGTAACGCATCAGTATTACTGGAAATTCGTATCCATAAAATGCTTCTTCTGTTTTATAAATTTCATCGATAATAGGACGTATAGGTCCTTCCACATCAGGCAAGGATTCAAAAAGAGGTTTTCCTAAAAATTGTTCTTCGGTTAAATCAACTAACTCAAGATACGGTTTGTTTACCATCTCTACAATGTTGTCTTTTCCTCTAAAAATAACCATGGCCGTTGGCGCCTGTTGCACGGCATCACGGAATCTTTTTTCACTTTCTTCAATCTTTAACTTCGCTTCATGCAGTGCTGTTACTTCTGCTGCGGTATTCATAACGCCGTATATTTCACCATTTGAATCTCTCAACGGCGTAAAACTATAGTTAAAATAAAACGTTTTTAACAAGCCATCTTGCACAATATCAACACCTTGATTTTCTGCATGATAAGCTACTCCAGTTTCATAAACATCTCTAATTTGATTGTAAATATTCTGATTTTCGAGTTCTGGTAAAACTTCGCTGTATAATTTTCCGATAACATTGCTTTCTTTTCCCCAAGCTTTTATAATGGATTGATTTGCAAGTTCAATTTTCATTTCTTTACCCGTGTAAACACCAATAGGGAAAGGCGCACTTTCAACTAAACTTCGAATACTTTGCTCACTCTTTTCAATTTCTTGACGTGCTAAAACTTGCGCAGTTACATCAAAACCTATGGTCATAATTCCATTACTGTTTCCCTTTTCATCAAAAAGAGGTTCGTATGAAAAATTCACATAAACAGTTTGTAATTTACCTAAACGAACCATTTCTACTGCAAGTTCGGTGGATGCATAGCGATTTCCAGTTGAGCTCACATCGTCTAAAAGTTCTTTAATACCTTGAAGTTTCAATTCTGGCATAGCCTCAAAAATCGACTTATTCAGCACATCCTCTTCGGTTCTGTTCCAAAATTCTAAAGCATTTTTATTGGCAATTTCCACTACATACTCTGGACCGCGCATAATTGATATAGCAAGTGGTGCTTGCAATATCATCAACTTTAAATTTCTTTCACTTTGCTCAAGCTTCTTAAGTGCAATGCTTTGTAAAGTGATATCTTCAAGTGTTCCGTTTAATCTAACTGGTTTTTTTTCGTCATTAAAATAAACTTTACCCTTCGCATGTAATGTTATCTCCTGATTTGAAACCGGATTTACTATATTGTAAGCGATGTCATAATTACCACCAGAAACATATTCTAATGCGTAATTTAAAGCATCATAAACCCTCTTTTTATCTTTCTCACCAATTATTCTTGTTGCATCGTATAAATCAATTTCTTGATCATCTGAAAGTCCAAACCAGCTTTTTAAACGTGCATTTGCAACAAATTTATTTGTTTGTGGGTTGAAATCGAATGTACCTAACTTTGCGGCTTCGATAACAAATTCTAATTCGTTTTTACTGTCTAAAAGTGCTTCTTCAGCTATAATCTGACCTGTAATATCGGTGTTTGTTCCAAACCAACTGACAATTTCTCCTTGTTCATTTTTTAATGGAAGTGCTCGCGTTAGAAAATGGTTGTATGCTCCAGTTGCGCTTCTAATCGGATGAATCATTTCAAACGGCTTATCGTTCGCTAAACAAAAGTTCCACTCTTTCAAAAGCTCTTCTACTTCTTCTTCTTTATATGCCGATTTCCAACCCCATCCTTGCATCGTTTCGAAATCAGTTCCGGTGTATTCATACCATTTTTTATTGTAATAATACACACAACCATCGGCATGAGCCATCCAAGCTAAGTTTGGAATATTATCCGCCATAGCTTTAAAGCGCTCTTCGCTTTCTTTCAAATCATTTTGAATGATTTTTTTTGTGGAAGTTTCTATTACTGTGGCAAGAACGCCCCCTATTTCACCATTTTCTAATCGAATTGGACTGTATGATAAATCGAAATAACAATTTTCAGTGTGGTCCTTTTTTTCTAAAGGCAACATCAAATCTTGCAAAAATACAGGTTCGCCTTTCATGGCTTTATCAATCATGGGATGAAAAACGTTCCAAATATCTGGAAAATTTTCTTGCATAGTTGCTCCTATGCCGTCTTCATGATTTAGTTTTCCAAGAAATGGTCGATAGCCATCGTTATAAATCTGAGTATATTCTTTTCCCCATACAATATACATTCCGAAAGGATTATTAAGCACCACAGAAATCATTGTTTTCAAACTTGATGGCCACGAATCAGGATGACCTAAAGGAGTTTGAGACCAATCTTTAGATCGAATTAAGGCTCCCATTTCGCCTCCACCATCGAGGAAATACTGCTTATTATTTATTGTGCTCACAATATATTTTTATTAGGATAGTATGATAAAATCAAGGAAGTCAGGTTGTTTCATATTGTTGTGCTCTAAAAGAAAAAGAGCTTCACCAATAACTTTTTTTAAAATATTAAAATCTCCAGGTTTTCGAATGTAATAATGTGCGCCATTTTCATACAAAGTACTAACTACATCGGCATTCTGAGAAGTTGAAAAAATGACAATCGGAATTTCTTTTAGGGAATCATTGCATTTTATTTCCAGCAAACATTCATGGCCTGATTTACAAGGCATATTTAAATCTAGAAATAATACGTCGGGAGGATTTGTTATATGATCTTCTAGATAACTCATTAATTGTACTCCATCACTTACAGTAACCAGATTGTTCTGGATTAATAAGTCTTCTAAAGCATCTTGAAAAAACAAGCAGTCATCTATATCGTCATCAGCAAGTAATATGTTAATCATTATTAAATTTAAGATTACATTCGAAAATAAAGCAGAAAGCACAATACGCTTTTAGATATAAAAATGGTATTGTGTTTCAAAAATAATAAAAAATATGACTTAAACGAAACTTAAAGTCATTTTTTGAGCAGATAAACTAGATGCCATAGGAAATTTTAAAGTGAATCGATCCGCTATAATTTTATTTTAGTCTTATAAATTTTACTTAAACCGTTGCCATTTCCCATTATGTGCTTTTTTAAATCTGCTACATTTTTAAAATCCCTCGCACTGATATTTTGTCGTTTACTTGTAAAATATAGGATTTCGTTTTGCTCGTCATAAAAAGGACAATATTCCATGAATTTGGTATTAATGGGAACGCCTAAATTTGTAGCTTTCTGCCAATTTCCTTCTGCGTCTTTTTTTGAAATATATAAATCACCACTACCTTGTCCGCCTTCTTCATTATATTTTGTAAAAAGGATAAAATCTTCTTTCTTACTGATAAAAGCATTAAATTCATAACCACTACTGTTGATGTTTTCATTCAAAATCACAGGTGGTAAATAGCTTCCGTCTTCCCACTTAGAAAAGTAAATATCGTCTTTCCCAAATCCATTAGGAGATTCCATTGTAAAATAAAGATTATTATTGTCACTAACTGAAGGATAAAACTCGTCTAATTCTGAATTAACAGGTTTACCAATATTCTTCGGTTCAGACCATTTGTTGTCTTTTGAAGTTCGGTCAACATACCAAATATCGAAATCTTTTTTAGATGTTCCGGAATTATCTAAGGGTCTATTCGATACAAAAAACAATCGATCTCCATTCGATGCTAAAAAAGGTTCTAAATACATATACGAATCACAAAAAGGCAATAATTCTGGTTCTAGCCATCCTTTATTTTTCTTCTTCATGACGGCAATCTGAGAAATTTCTGAATTTGGACTTTGTATCGTGAAAAATGCTTCTTTCCCGTCAGAAGAAATACAGAAATCTCGCACATTGAAAAATTGATTTAGTATCTCATCAAACTGGCTAATAGAATTATCGTTTTGAGCTGTTAAAAAATTTGAAAGTAAAATTAAAATAAGTGTGAAAGTCGCTTTTTTCATTGTAATTTGATGCTGTATTTTTTCTCGACTCAAGAAGCTCTCGCAAAGAGTCCGATTTATTTTATAGTATTCAAATTTAGCTTATAATTTCAACTTTACATAATTTCACATTAATCGTTTATTAGCTTCTAAAACCTTTGCACGACAGCTAATTCTAAATTATTAATCATTTTTCGAATTCCATACTTTAAGTAATTTAAAAACTATGCAATCGAAATAAATTGTATTTAAATTTTTAAAGATCTTAATCGCAACGCATTTGCAATAACGGATACGGAACTAAAACTCATCGCTAAAGCTGCAATCATGGGTGATAATAAAATTCCTAAAAACGGAAATAAAACACCTGCTGCAATTGGAATACCAATTGTATTGTAAATGAAAGCGAAGAAAAGGTTTTGTTTTATATTTTTCATTACAGCGTGACTCAAGTTTTTTGCTTTTACGATTCCAAGTAAGTCACCTTTTACTAATGTTATTTTAGCACTTTCGATAGCTACATCAGTCCCGGTTCCCATAGCAATTCCGATATCGGCTTGAGCTAAGGCTGGTGCATCATTTATACCATCGCCCGCCATTGCAACAATTTTACCTTTTGCTTGTAACTGTTTGATATATTCTAATTTATCTTGCGGCAAGCAACTCGCTTTGAAGTCGGACAGATTTAATTCGGAAGCCACAGCTTTAGCAGTATTTTCATTATCTCCTGTCAACATAATTACTTCAACACCTTGTCGTTTTAATTCTTCAATTGCTTCAAAACTCGAAGCTTTAATTGCATCCGTGATTGTAATATATCCCACTACTTTTTTATTAATAGCAATGTATGAAACTGTTTTACCAAGTTTTTGTTCGGCAGTTACTTCTTTGATAACTTCTGAAAAGTCGGTAACTTGTTCTTGTTCCATTAGTTTTTGATTTCCAAGACTAATTTTTTCACTATTTATAAATCCGACAACGCCTTTACCTGTGACCGATTCGAAATCTGCAACTTTTTGAAGTGTTGCATTTTTATCTTTTGCAAAATTCACTACTGCATTTGCTAAAGGATGTTCACTACTTTGATTGATTGATGCTATTTTTCCTAATACTTCTAGTTCAATTCCTTCTTTAACAATTATTTTTTCAACCGAAGGTTTTCCTTCTGTAATTGTACCTGTTTTATCCGTAATTAGCACATCTATTTTATCCATTTTCTCAATGGCTTCTGCATTTTTTATCAAAACTCCATTTTGAGCTCCTTTACCTACTCCAACCATAACTGACATTGGAGTGGCCAAGCCTAAAGCACAAGGACAAGCAATAATTAACACCGCGATTGCATTTACAAAACCATAAACCAATTTAGGTTCTGGTCCAAATTGCCACCAAATAATAAATGTGACAACAGAAACTGCAACCACAATTGGAACAAAATATTTAGCTACTTTATCTACTACATTTTGAATTGGTGCTCGGGAACGACTTGCGTCACTTACCATTTGCACAATTTGAGATAACAAAGTATCTGAACCTACTTTTTCAGCGACCATCAGAAATGATTTTGTACCATTTATAGTTCCTGAAGTTACAATATCATCTTTATTTTTATCTACCGGAATGGGTTCGCCCGTAATCATCGATTCATCAATGGTACTGCTGCCTTCTGTGATAGTTCCATCTACAGGAATTTTTTCTCCAGGTTTAACACGAATGCTATCTCCCTTTTTAATATCATGAATTGAAATTACTTTTTCCTCTCCATCCACGATCAAAGTGGCTTCTGTGGGAGCTAATTTCAACAGTTCTTTAATCGCACCACTTGTTCTGCTATGTGCTTTAGCTTCTAGTAATTGTCCTAATAAAACTAAAGTTAGCACTACAGCTGTGGCTTCGAAATATAAATGAACTGTACCACTTGCCGTCTTAAAATCGGCTGGAAAAATATCAGGAAATAACATGCCGAAAATACTGAACAGAAAGGCAACACCCGTTCCAATTCCGATTAGTGTAAACATATTTAGATTCCAAGAAATTATGGATTTAAACGCTCTTTCGAAAAACATCCAACACGCATAAAAAACCACAGGTAACGTCAAAACAAACTGCACCCAATTCCAATATTTTAGCTCCATAATTTCGAACATCGGATTGTTTGGAATCATTTCAGACATTGCAATAATAAACACAGGAATTGTGAATAGTAAAGCAATTTTCATTTTTTTGGATAAATCCAAATAACTTTTATTCTCTTCCGATGCTGAAGGTTCTAGCGGAACTAAATCCATTCCACAAATTGGACAACTTCCTGGTTCATCTTGAATGACTTCGGGATGCATTGGACAAGTATATTGAACCTTTTGAACTAACGACGGTTGTTTGACCAAGTCCATACCACAAACCGGACAATCGCCAAATTTGTCATAGACCTTATCGCCTTCGCAATGCATTGGACAATAATACGTTCCTGCTTCATGTTTGTGATTAACTGCTTGCTTATTTTCTTTACTTCCACCGCAACAGCTACTTTCACTTTCCTTTTTTGGATCTGAATTTGGTATAGAAATTTGGTACTTACTATCTTTTCCGCCTAAAGCTGTTTGGAAAGTCTCTAATTCAACATGTTTATCCATAGTAATCACAGCTTCCTTTTTCTCTTTTGAAACAAGTACGTCGGTTATGTTTTCTACACTTAACAAACTTTTTGTTACGTGGGCTTCACAACCAGAGCAAGTCATTCCGATAACCGTATAAATATGTGTCATTTTGTTTATTTATTTTGCAAACGAAGGATCATTTCATTCATTTGTTTGATTTCTTTTTCTTGAGCAATAATAATGTCTTCTGCTAGTTTTTTCAATTCCGCATCTTTAAAATCCACATTGCTACTCGTCATAATTGCTGAAGAATGATGCGGTATCATTGCTTTCATATATTGCACATCAGTAATTAAAGTTTGATTTCGCAGCATCAATAGCGAAGTTACGAATACTAAAGATGCTGCAATAATAATACTATAATTTGTTTTCTGATTAGGATACATTTTCCACATAAATAGTAACATACTAATGGCCATTGGTGAAACCATTAATAATGTCATATAAGTTCTTGTTAAGCTTAGTTTAATGTGCTCAAATACCGCAACATTCAGAAACATAACAGCATACATTATTACAAAAGAAAGCAACATCATTAACCCAAATTTCAAGTAAGGATTCATTTTGTTTGAAGTATCTTGATTTTCCATAATTGATTATTTTTTATGGAGCTTAAGGTAAATTAAAAGATGCGGTTTTCTGTTATATAATTTTTATAGAGTTTTGTATTTTTTACACTTATGTATTTGAAGTAAAGCATTTAGCAATTAGAAACAGCTAAGAAGTCGAAATGAAGTTGATGAAAATTTTTAGTACCAGAAAATAAATTTATTTTATCGCATGAAACTACTTACATCAAGACGACAATGAAAAAAAGCGATGCGAAAATTAAAGTTATAGTAAATTTATAAAAGGTCTATAAACAACAAATTCAGCCCTAGGGACTGAATTTGAGATAAAAAAATGTGAATTATTCTGTTTTATTATGCTACTTCGTCTTCTTTTTTATCAGGAAACATAATAGATACAATAACTGAAATAATTAAAACTCCTCCTACAATTCCAAGTGATATTGGAGAAGATATATGGTACCAAGGTGAAATGATCATTTTAATTCCAATGAATGTTAATATGATAGACAGTCCGTAAGGCAATTTGCTGAACATGTGAATAAAGTTCGCCAACAAGAAGTATAAAGAACGTAATCCAAGAATAGCAAAAATATTTGAGGTATAAAGTATGAATGGATCTTTAGAAATAGCGAATATAGCAGGAATACTGTCCACTGCAAAAAGTACATCTGTAAATTCAATCACGGCTACTACAACCAACAAAGGAGTTGCGATTTTTACTCCATTTTTTATAGTAAAAAACTTATCTCCATCATAGTCATCACTTACTTTGTATAATTTTTTCACTAAATTAGCTCCTGCTGAATTTGAAAAATCTTTATCTTCATCATCGTCTCCACCACCCCAAGATTTGATTCCTGCATAAACAAGAAACAATCCAAATAATGATAATACAATATTAATTTTTACTTCTTTTCCAAGCAATTCAAATTCTGGCAAATAAGTTACGTTGATGATACCAACTCCGGCAAAAATAAAAATCGCTCTAAATAACAAGGCTCCTAAAATCCCCCAGAACAACACTTTATGGTGTAATTCTCTTGGTACTTTAAAGTACGAAAATACTAAAATAAAGACAAATAAGTTATCGATAGACAATGCTTTTTCAATCCAGTAAGCTGCTTGAAATTGTGTGAATTTTTCAATTGCTAAATCATGTCCGCCCATATCGCCATTGAATACATAATATACAACGCCTGAGAACACCATTGATAAAGAAATCCAAACTATTGTCCAGATAGTAGCTTCTTTTGAAGTAACTACGTGACTTTTCTTATTAAAAATACCTAAGTCTAATAGTAGCATTATTACAACTGTAATACCGAAACCTATGACTAAACCAGGGTGTAATTCTAAAATACCTTTTTCCATTTTTTAATTGATTATTAATTTTTATTTATTCGCCATCGTTATTAAAACTAATCTACCGCCATCTTCATTAGATAAAAGCAGTTTCATACCATCAGTTAACTCAACCATAGTATTTATAGGGATTTCAACATCGTTCGTTAAATCCTTCAGTGAATTTAATCTTTGATTGACCAAAACCCATTTATTATTATGAAAAGTAAAATATCCAACAGGAACTTTCTGTTCTGCTGTCAATTTTTCATTTCGTGCAATATTACGATTTACATGCCACTGAAACAAGTACTGATTATCGTAAACCATCAATCTGTGATTTTCTGGTTTCCATACAGTAGGCTGAAACTGGTAATATAAATCTAAAACTGGTAAAGTTCCTCTGTGCGAAGTACCGCAGAAAGGACACTTAGGTGTGTTTGTATTATCGAAGACATACCATTTTTGTTCGCAATAACTGTTGTGGCATTTCTGCATTAGATCAGTGGTTTTCAACAAGCCTATTTCCCATTCCTCAGCAAGTGGTCTTTTCATAGGATCATGCAAACCATCGATAAAAACTCTATCGAATAAAGCTTGTAGATAAGGTCCAGTAATAGAATAGGGAAGCTTATTTATATCTGCCCATGGTAAATCCCATTTTGAAATTTGATTTAATTTAGGTCTGTTCGTAGCGTCTGTTGGATGTTCAATAAACATTGCTTTTTCGCCCATTGAAAGTAAATCATCCATTTCAGTATCTAAATCGTGTACTTTCCCGCCTTTTAATGGATGCCTGTGCAGCAAAAACATATAAATTAATATAGGTAATGCATGCAAATCAGTCAATCTGTTAGGAAGCTTTCTGTTGGGGTCATTTTTATCTAAATGTTTTGTTGCTAATACTTCTGGGGCAATGAATTCTGCCGTACCAATTACTTCAGCCGGAAACATTCCTGGCACAACTAATCCGTCTAAATCAATCATACAAGCTGATTTTTCTACCGGATCGATAAGCACGTTATTATACGACAAATCAGAATGCGCTAATCCCATTGCGTGCATCTTTTTGACACCACGCGTTAGATTAACACATACTTGAAAATAGCTCAACCAATCTCCTAATTCAGATTTTGCAATTTTTAAAGGAAATTGAGGATTTCTGAATTTTGCACCAGCAAACCATTTACCATTTTTTTCTTTTCCTTGAATCAAATCACTAGTTTCATATCCTTTTTTAAAGAAAAACTTCGAATTATAAATCGGAACTATAATCCCAGTTAACCCATTGTGTTCAATAACATCTGTGGGCCATCTGTACACTTCGTTTAAATAATAATCTCCGGCGTCCTTATTTTGTATCTGAGGTAAATAATGATTTGTAATTTTTTGAAGTCGTTCTTTTTGATTGTAATCTAGTTTATCTCTAAAAAGTGCTACTACATATTTTTTATCTGGGCTAAAATAAACATCTTTAACGCCACCACGCATAGGTTCTCCATTATCAACATATTGATATGATTTTGAAGAATCGTTTATCGATTTTACGGTAATTGTTCTCATAGTCTAATAAATTATAGCAAGCGTTCTGTCATCATGATTGCCCGGATTCCAAAAATCCATCCACTTTGAAAGCTCTTCAGCAATTTCATCATTTTCTTTGTTGAAATCTACTTTGCAATTGTCTTCGTTCTTACCCTTTAAATCTTCTAAAAACTCCTTCCAGCTTTCTATTTTTTCTAAATTAGCTTCCACTACAAATTTGGGATCATAAATACCATCCGTCATTAACATGAAGTAAGAAAAATCATCGACCATTTTGAATCCAAATCTTGTCGAAAACTTATCACTTTGGAATATTTCTGGCATAGTCACAAAACGAGTTCCACCGCCAAATTCACCAACATCCAACCAATTCATTAGCGTTATTTCAGTTAAATCCTTATTTAATAAGCCTATTGGACAATCTCCTACTCCAAAAGTTAAAAAAGCATAACCAAAATCATATTTTTTTACCAGTGCAAAAATTAATGTGGCATGAAAATCTTTTAATTCCTTTTCATTTGCAAGCGCAAACTTTTCAATTTCTTTGTGCGTAAAATGAGCTCCTTTTGATAAATTATTATAAGCAAAAAGACTAATTTTCTTTGAAGATTCTTCATCAGGATTCTGAGAATGATTTAATAATGTTTCATCAAAATCTTTCAAATATTCTTTAGTGAAAATTTGCTCAAAGTATTTCACAACTGATTCACAGGCAATTTTAGAACCATGTCTGGCTAAAGGCGCAGAACCTGCTCCATCTGACACAGCTATGACGCTCCAACCCGTATCATTAATATTTTTGAAAGCAAAATCATCGTCTCTAAACGAACCTACATTAGCATGACTTCTTCCTCTTTTTGATGCGACAACTAATTTTTTATCTAAAAATCGATCAGCTACGGCAACGTTGTCTTCTTTCCAAAAAGGATCGTTTTTATCGCTTTCAGTATCTTTCCAAAGTGATTTAGGATCGGGATTAATAATGATTGTTATTGATTTTTCATTCAAGATACTATTTTCTGGTTCGTCATCGATTCTAAACAATAATTTAATCTTTAAATCACCGCTCTTCTCTGGAATTCCGGAAATTAATTCCTCACTATTATTAAACTGAAGGCCAGTATCTTCAAGGCCCTGAATTTCAAAGGAAACAATATCATCCCAACCTAATTTTTCAAAATCAATTTTAGCCTGATATTGTTTATTTACGGTTCCATTTGGCAAAAATATGGATTGTGAAATCACATCATCAATTCTGGTTTTTAATTTCCAATTAGCCATAATCATTTTTTGGTTTTCCTGTATTATTCGTACTGAATTAATATTGTTTTCATTTGAAATAAATTCATTAAAAAGGGTGATTTTACTGTCCTTTAATTCAAATTTATTTTGTGTTAATAAGGCGTGTATGTATATTTTTGCTTCTTCCATTTTAACCTTGTGTTCTTTCAACATCAAAGCCTTCTCCTCCACTTCCATACGTTCCTTGATTACCACACCAAGGACAAGTACTTAATTCTTCTTCTCCAATACAATGTACTTTTCCACAACTGCAAACGGCAAATGCAATTTGATTACCACAACAAGGACAAGTAGGCCCTCCTATTAGTTCGTCGCTGTTTACTTTATTAGTGAAATTTGTGTTGTCTGCTAATTCAAAATAAGAATTATCAACTTGGTACGCTCCAACCAATCTATAGCTTTTTGTAGCTAATTCAATTCCTGCAAAGCTTGATGGAGCAAGGACTTTGCGATATTTCATTAAGTAAGGTCTTTTCGTGTTTTGGCATTTCCCATTTAAAACCACAAAATTATCATCCACAAAAAGTCGATTAGGCTCTGACTTTGTAAGGTCTATTTTAGAAAGTGTGTCACCATCTAATTTTGCAAGTTCAAATCCTGTTGAATTACTCTCAACACTAACGCTACTTGTTTTAATAGAATCCGTGATCCATTTAAAAAATTCTTTGTACGATTGAACATTCGTGTTTTTAAATTCTAGAACCGTATCCGTCAATTCACCTAAAAGTTGGGTGTCGGTACTGTTTCCAAAAGAAACTGCCACTAAATTTGCTGTTTTTTGCCAATTTTGTTTCCATTCTTCGATAGCTGATCTGCTATCATCCGTAGGAACACCATCCGTAAAAAGAAAAACAATTGGTTTCCAATCGCCTTTTACTTCGTAGGTGGTTTTTACAATATTTGTTCTTAGCTCGTGCATTAAATGTCCTAATCCTTTACTCAATGATGTGCCACTACCAATTGGAAATTTTGGCGGATAGAAGCTAACAATTTCTTGTAATGGTACCAATGTTTTTGGCTGGCCAGCGAAAACTATAATAGATACAAAAACCGTTTCCAAAGCATGAGGATCTGTTTTCAATGCTTGAATTATGGTTGATAATCCTTCTTCAACCATCTGAATTGGCTCTCCGACCATTGATTCGGAAATATCTATTAAGAAATATATGGGTAGTCTTCTCATGTTAGAAAAAATTTAAAAGCATTAAAAATAGAATGAGTAATACAATCTGAGAACTATCGACAAATAATCCAATTCCCACTTGAAAAGGCTTCACTATACTTTTTATAAAAGAAAATAATGGCAAAAATATAGCATCGAAAAAATTAAAAACCTTCCTGTATTGCGGATCTAATTTGTCTTTATAAGGGAATAATTTTGAATATAAAAATAATCCAACAATTAGAACGCTTATAATAACCGGAATCAATTTACTCATATCACCACTGTAATTTCACTTGGTGGCGGTGGTAAACTAATGCTTTCGCCTGTACCTTGACTTTTATTACCTTGTTCGATAGTTTCTGAAACCCATTTAAAAAATTGTTTTAAAGTGGAACTATCTGCTGAATCAAGATGTACTACATTTTCCGTTAATTCTTTTAAAATAACATCATCTGCTTTTGGTCCGGCTGCACAACCAACGACAGCACCAAAGTTTAAATTCTTGATTTCCTTGATTTTTTCTCGGTATAATGGCATGTCCGAAGGTTTTCCATCTGTAAAAACAAAAAGCAAAGGTTTCCAATCTCCTTTTTGAGTTGGGGAGCTTTTTATAACATCGCTTTTAACTTTTTGAATTACAAATTCTAGTCCGGCACCAGTATTTGTAGGGCCACTTTGCGGGCATACAATTTCTGGAAGTTGAAAATTAACTAATTCAGTTAATGGTGTAACTTCTTTAACCTCTCTGTCATAAGTAATAATACTTAGCCAAAGTGAATCAAGTGCTTGCGCATCTGTACGCAATGTATTTACCATGCCGCTTAACGCATTATTTAATGCTTCAATGGGTTCGCCACGCATGGAGCCTGATGTGTCTAATAAAAAATATACCGGTAGTCTTCTCATACTATTAGTTTCAGAATAATGATTTAATTATAAAATATACTTATCTTCTAAATCATCTCTAGTGTAAGGAACTGTAATTTTTAATGCAAAAATCTGCTTTATAATTACAATTCCTAAAGTACTATTTAATGAGAAAGACAAGTCAAATTTATTTATGACTTTGTGTTTTAAACAACAATATTTAGCTCTGATGGTGGCGGTGGTAATTCATCTAACCCTATAACTTCTTTACCTGATTCTTCCACTTTTGTAGAACTAACTCCAATAGAAGCGGTTACCCACTGAAAGAATTTTCCAATACTTGCGCTATCAGCAGTATCTAAACTCACCACATTATCTGTAATTTGTTTTAAGATCTTTGTATCAGCGCCACCGCCTGCAGCACAAGCTACAGTAAAGGCAACTTTAGATTTTTTAAAATTATTTAAACCACTTTGCCAATCATCTGTAGGAATTCCATCCGTCATTATAAAGACTAATGGTTTCCAATCCCCTTTTTGTTCTGTTGTCGTTTTTTGAACTTCAGTATCTATTTTAAAAGCTACTAAGTTTAAGGCTTCTCCTAAAGCTGTAACGCCAGTAGCTTTAATATCAACCATTTGAAATGAGGCTAAATCAGTTAATGGAATTATCTGTTTAGCAGTTGTATCAAAAGTAATTACACTTAAAAAAGCAGTTTCAATAGCCTGCGGATTTTGTCGTAATGAACTAATCATAATCTGCACGCCATTTTTAACCGCCTCTATTGGTTCGCCCGACATAGAGCCAGAGGTGTCTAACAATAAATAGACGGGTAGTCTTCTCATTATTTAGAGTAGCTAGCAGTTATGCGCTCAATAGTTTGTAAAAACATATTATCGCTGCTTGCATCACCGATTGCGTCGAATTTCCACTCTTCATTTTTTCTGTATAATTTAGCTAAAATTAAAGCTCCTTTTCCAGCGAATGAATTATCTGTAACGATGTCAAAGTTTGAGTGTACACTGCTTACTTTCGTAGGTGTTCCTTCATACATTCTAATTTTTGCAAATGGTATTTTTGCGAAATCGATATTTTGACCTGGATTCAAATAAATATTTATAAAGAAGAAAATTTGTGTAATTTTTTCATTCACTTTTGTTAAATCTACACTGATGATTTCGTTGTCTAATCCATCGTCTCCTCCAACATCTCCTTGGCGGTCATCACCACTGTGTTTTAAAGCGTAATCATTTGAATTTAACTTCCCTAAAGGAAAATTATTTTGTTTTAAAAAGGCATTATAATCTGGAGAATAAATCCAGTCTACTAACGCTCCGCTAGCATCAGTCATGATACAGCTTAAGTCTAAATCCACATCTTCCACTACTTTTTTAGTACCAAAACCTAAAAAGCCCGGTTTAGTAGTTTCAATTGCGCCCCAGTTCACTCCAACACAGAAGTTTGTAAGTTGATCACCGTTGCTTTTTCTTAAATCAATCTTTTGTCCTTTTGTTAAATTAATCGCCATGTTTTATTGTTTTTTTTAGTTTTGTTAATTGTATTTATTTAAATAATCTTGTAATCCGCCTTTCATTCCGATACCAACGGCTTCGAATTTCCACTCCTCATTTCTTTTGTATAATCTTCCAAATTCAACGGCAGTTTCTATTGAGAAATCTTCGTCAAGCTCATATTTTACCAGCTCAACATTTGATTGGTCCACAATGCGAATAAATGAATTGCGTACTTGTCCAAAATTTTGTCTTCTTGTGTCTGCATGATGTATTGTAACCACGAAACATATCTCAACAACGTCTGACGCTATTTTTGATAAATCGATTATAATTTTCTCGTCGTCACCGTCACCAGCACCTGAAAGATTATCACCTGAATGCATTACAGCACCATCTGGCGATTTTAAATTATTATAATAGATAAAATGGCTTTCGCTGCTGATTTTACCATTTGATCCGACAAGAAACACGGAAGCGTCTAAATCGAAATCTTCTCCTGTGCTGCTAGAATTGCTATCCCACCCAAGACCTACAGTAAACTGCGGTGCTGCAATAGATTGTCTTTGTCCTTTTTCTAAATTAATAGCCATACTTCTAAGTTATTTTTATGTTCAACATTGCTTTTAAAATGTTTGTTTGCTCATCTACATTTTGTAATTCATCTAAAAAGTCTACTGACGAAATTTTTTCGAAATATTCTTTTAAAACTATTTGAATATCATTTGTTAAATCTGTCTTTACGGTTTCTAGTTTTTTATTCAATCTTCTGTTTTTCGCTCTTAAATCTTCGACAATACTACTTTTATTTGAGTTGTTTTTCGAAAGATCGAGATCCTTCCGATCTTCTTCATTAAGGAAAAAGAACGATTTGTTATTCAATATAAAAATAAAAAGGTCATTGGAGTCTCTGAATTCATAAACTTCAATAACCTCATTCTGACAAACGAATCCGCATAAGAATTTTACTTTAAACTTTAATATATTTAACCTGCCTAAAAGTTTTTTTTCTATTATAGCGTTTGCATTGTAATATGTATTCCTGTCAAAACAAACTAGTTCTTCATATTTCTCAAGTGGTATCTCTCTGTAATATTCTGACTTAAAATCAGCTGAAAAATTTGCAATTTCAATCCAGCTAGCTGTTCTTGTATCCTCTGTTACAAACATATTGTAGATTTGCTCTACTTTTTCAGACATTTTTTGAGACTGATTTCTTACACGTTCTGAAAATTTCTCATTACCTATTTCTGAATCTATTTTTGAAATAAATTCATTATTAATGTAGATTTCATCCGAAAGTAAAAGATACTGTTGCTCTTTGTTTTTTTTCAATTTTTGAAATAACTCAATAAGAGTATCCGTATATTGAATATGAAAAAGATCTAATTTATTAGTATCAAGTGTTTTATTTTTATCAAAAAGATTGTGAATAATTTTCGTTCGTATAATGATATTAATAAAGTCTGGGTGATTAAAAAAATTGGATAACAATTTTAAAACCAGTAACTTTTTCTTACTATCATTAATTATTTGAACAAAAAGTTCTTCGTCATTTTGCATTATAATTCAAATTGATTTTATTAACTAATTACAGATTTCTTTAATTCACTTTCAAGACTTTGTAAACCTGCATCGAGCTGTCTTCTCGTTTCAGTTCCTTGTTCATGTATTTGTTTTACTTCAGTCAACGTATCAATTAATGATTTTGTCGTCATTTTTAAAGTTTCAAGCGATACAATAGTGTTTTCATTCTCTTTTGCTACTTCAATACTATTTTGTTTTAGCATCTCAGCATTTTTCTGTAGAATAGTGTTCGTTGTTTCAGAAACTCTTCGTTGTATTTCAATGTTTTGCTTTTGTCTTTGTAATGCAACTGCTAATGTCAATTGATTTTTCCAAACTGGCATCGTCGTTGTTAAAATAGACTGTGCTTTTTCTGCAATTGAAACGTTGTTATTTTGCACTACTCTAATTTGCGCCAACGATTGTAACATGATAAAACGTACAATTTTCATATCAGCTAAACGCTTATCTAATCTATTGATATACGTTCTCTTATCTGCAATTTGGTAATCTTGGTATTGCGCACTATTGGTTTCCATTTGTGTCAATTCTTCCTTTAATTCATTAAAGCGAATTTGACCACCAATAATATGTTTCTCCATTTCCTTAATCAGATTCACATTCCCGTCAAACATTGTTTGCAAAGAAGTATTATCTTTTACAGAATTGATCATTCCAGCTTTTACTTTATTGCTGATTTTATCAACATTTACAGTGATTTTATCGTACTCCTGAAACAATTTTTTTACATCCCCAACCAATTTATTAAGAAGTGGAATTTTAGACATAAATCGTTTTAACGGACCTTGGTCTAATTGATCTACGTCTACATAATTAATTTCTGTTAATAAGTCATTAATCAATGTACCCACTTCGCCCGAATTGTAAGTTCTTACATTCGTTAAAAAAGTATCACTTTGTTTTGAAATAGAATTTTGAATTTCAGCACCATAGTTTAAAATTGAATTGATATCATTTTCATTCAATTGACTCGTCATCGATTTATAATTGACAACTTCTGCTTCAGAAATAGTTGCCAAATTTACATTTCCATCTTTGTCAATCAAGTTCTGATTTTCTGAAATTACTTGTAAATTGTCCATATCTTAATTTTATAAGTGATTTTGTTGAATTGTAACAATAGTTTGTTCTAATTTTTTATCGCTTGTTGCAACACCTATTGCATTAAATTTCCATTCGTCATTTCTCTTGTAAAAAACGCCTAGAATCATAGATACTTTCCCTGAGAAAGTAGCATCGTTAGCAATATCATATCGTGCAAATTCTTCATTCACCTTCGTTGGCGTACCTTCATAGATGCGAATTGATGCAAACGGAATGTCTTTAAAATCTTGACCTCGAAAACTATTTACATAAAAAGCAACGTAGTTAGCGCTTGCACTTAATTTTGAAAAATCTAATGTTATTACTTCATTATCTAATCCATCATCACCATTTAAATCTCCTGTTAAATCATCACCACTATGAATAATAGCACGGTCGTTTGATTTTAATTGTTTAAAATTAACAGAATCTATGTGATTTTTCTTTTCGTCATAAACAGCGCAACTTGCATCTAAATCAACCGCTTCTTTTTTAGTTCCGAAAAGACCTTTCTTTTCGATGGCACCCCAGTTGATTCCAACGCAAATATTTTGTAATTTAGATCCATTACTTTTCTCTAAATTAATTCTCTGTCCTTTTTCTAAATTAATAGCCATCTTTCTAGTTGTATTTGTTTAAGTAATCTTGCAAGCCACCTTTCATTCCAGCACCAATAGCTTCAAATTTCCATTGTCCGTCTTTGTTGTAGATTCTACCAAATTCAACAGCAGTCTCAATAGAAAAGTCTTCTTCTAATTCATATTTAACCAATTCAGTATTATTACTATCATCTACAATACGGATGAAAGAATTACGAACTTGACCAAAATTTTGTTTTCTTACTTCAGCATCATGAATTGTAACTACAATACAAATTTCTTTTACATCTGAGCCTATTTTACTTAGGTCAATTTTAACTTGTTCATCGTCTCCATCACCATCTCCAGTTAAATTATCTCCTGTATGAAGTACTGATCCATCTGGCGATTTAAGATTATTATAAAAAATAAAATGTGCGTCAGAAATCATTTTTTTGTTTTCACCTAAAATGAATACCGAAGCATCTAAATCAAATTCTGTACCTGTTGTGCTAGTGTTTGTATCCCAGCCTAAACCGATTGTAAATCTTGGTGCATTAATATTTTCTCTTTGCCCTTTTTGTAAATTGATTGCCATTTTATATTGATTTTATAGTTTTTAAATTGTTAATGTATTCATTAATATGGTGATAGTTATTACTTATCGCTAGCGCAAATAATTCTTCGCGTCTTGGAAAAGTAATATTCTCTAGAAATTTATTCAAATCATTTTCTTCAAAATTCAAAATAAATTTAATTATTCTAGTGTTATACTGAAAATCAGCTCTGTTCACAACTTCGATGATTTCTTCCACTCCCTTTACTGCAAAATAGTTGAAAAAATTTTCAATATTTGGATGAATTTCCTTGTTAGTTAATTCGGCGAAATAGACAAATAAAAATTTACCATCAACATTATATTGATTCAAAATTTTATTTATGGTGTGTTCATGACTTCCTGTAATTTTTATGTCATCAACAAAAATACAGAATTTATCATTTATAAACTCCTTATCTAAATAATAGGTGTCGTTTGATATTAGCTTAATTCTTTCTTCAAAATCTAGATTTCCATAATCAGTCACATAAGTCTGATTTCTGTAAATCTTAGATTCAATTGTTGCTTTTCTATTATTGTTAAATAAAAAAATGTTCAAATATTCTTTAAAATAATAGCATAAAAAATTAGAAGCTGTTGGAATTGATAAATAAGGACTCGGAAGCACAATAACTTCTTCTTGTTCTAAAATTATATCACCGTGATTCAGAATAAAATCGTCAAAAAGTTCCTTCGCGAAGCTTTTCGCATAATATCTATCTCCAAATTTAAACCAACTGTAATCAGATGGACTAAAAGTAAGTGCATCAACTGATTCTATTTTATGTAAACTATAACTTTTATTCACTCTTATATTTTTATTAGTAATGCCCTAAATCCAAAATTTATGGCGCCATCGTAGTCTGCTTTTGCATTATCTCCCACGTGCAAAATCTCTTGTTTTTGTATCGTATTGTTTTCACCGACTTGATCATAAACGAGTTGAAACATTTTTTGATTGGGTTTTGAAAAACCAGTTTCATCTGAATAAATCTGAAATGAAAAATACTTGGTTAAGTCATAATATTCTAGTAATTTCCTCAAGGTATTTCCTTTAATAAATCCGGTATTACTTAATATATTAACTGTTTTTCCTTTCTCTGTCATTTCCTTAAGCAACAAATCTAGATCTGAATAAATCAAATTTGGTTTAAACTCCATGAACAAACGCTCGGTTTCTCTATAGAATTCGTTTAATTTGATGGAATCAATTTCTTCTATATTAACATGTAATGCATTCAAAATTAAATAATAAATCTCAAATGTATTAAAATTAAGACCTGATTTTTCGTTTATACTGTTACATAAAACATCATAATAGCGCACCACTTCCGTCACTTTTTCTATAGAAGCATCGATTTCAAAGTACTCTTTAAACAATAAATTTCGTTTCTTTTTAAATTCTGGATTTGATCGAATCAAGGTCAGCCATAAATCGAAAGAAACGTGGCTATAAGGGGTATAATCAATTTTCAAACTTTATTTTTTAATTAATGTATGTCTTTAAAATATCAACAAAATTATCCGTTTGAAGCGGTTCTCCAATAGCTCTGAACTTCCATGCTCCATTGTGGCGGTATGTTTCTCCAAAGATTAATGAATGTTTGTTCTCCAAATCAGGACTGTTTGATAATGTGTATTTTGCAATTTCCTTATTATTCTTGTCACATGCTCTGATGAAGGCATTTTCTACCTTTCCAAATTGTTGTTTTCTAGCAACTCCCTGATAGATGCAAACACAAAAAACAATTTTATCAATTTTTGTTGGTAACGAATCTAGCTTTATAATAATCTGCTCATCGTCGCCATCTCCTTCTCCAGTAAGATTATCGCCGGTATGAACAATTAGTTCCCCGTTATTAAGTAACTGATTGATTTTTTGTTGCATTGTATATTTAGGAGTTCCTTCTGGAAACAACATATTTGATGTGCCGGAACCCGAAGGATACGTCATACTGTTAAAAAAAACAACGTCCCCAGCATGAAGTCCAACTTTTTTACCATTCGAGAAAACTAAATCCTTTCCACGATTAGCAACTTTTCCATTCGCATCCAAAAGAAAAGCTATTACATCTAAGTCGTACTCCTCCTCTTTATTACTGTTGAAAAATTTGCCTAAAATGCCGTTTTCCTTTTGTTTTACATCCCAACCTAATCCAATGGTAACTTGAGAGAGATCAAACGATTCACCTTTGTCATTTTTACGCAAATCAATAGTTTGCCCTTTTTGAAGATTTATCGCCATATTTAAAACCTATTTTATGATCTGACCTGAGTAGTATTTCTCCAAGAAAAATCCTAAATCAGCTCTATAACCAATACCAGATGCTTCAAATTTCCACTGACCACCTCTTTTGTATAATCTTCCAAATTCAACACCTGTTTCTATTGAAAAATCCTCGTCTAACTCATACTTAGCGATTTCTTCTCCACTAGCATCGTCAACGATTCTGATATATGAATTTCTAACTTGTCCAAAGTTTTGTTTTCTTCTTTCGAAGTCTTCAATTGTTACAACAAATAGCACTTCTTGCACATTTGCGTCGATCTTATTTAAGTCTACTTTTATGGCTTCGTCATCATCACCATCGCTGTTACCGCCTGTTGGATCATCGCCTGTATGCTCTAAAGCACCATCTGGAGATTTTAAATTATTGTAAAATATAAAATAATCTTCACCAAGCAATTTGCGGTCTGAATTGATCATTATCGCTGATGCATCTAAATCAAAATCATTTCCCGTCCCTTCATTTGGATCCCATCCTAAGCCAACTGTAATTTTTGATAAACCAATATCTATTTTTTGACCTTTTTGTAAATTAATTGCCATGATAAATAAAAAATAATTAAATTTAATGTAAAAACAATATTACAAATTACAATTTTAATAAAAAACCATAATAGTAAAAAACAATTGAAAGTTATCAACAAAGTGTGCTAACAATAATCAAATTCTATTTCTCTTAAATTTGAGTTAGGTATTTAACGGTTTTTAACACAAAATAATAATTTCTGTAGTATTGCCAAATGTCTTTTTTAGAAATAGAAAATTCAGAAGACCTTATAAAATAAGCCTTTTATTTTCTTTCTTGTCCAAAATAAAGTTGCCTTTAATTTAGATATTTTAAAGAAATTTTTCGCTTTTACGATGTGAAAAACGAGTAATTGAGAAAGTATTTTTAGCTTTTAAAACAACAAATCTTACAGTAAACTATTGCTGTAAAATGATATTTTATGAGGTAATTTTAATCTTTTCGAATTATTATTTAAAACTAAATAATTTATAAAAACAGTCCTATTTTAGAAAAAATAGTAGTTATAATTTGAAGTTCTACTACTGAAACATTTACCTTTAAGTAGTACTAGTTTCAATATTTTCAATTTTAAACAACGCTATTAGTTAAATAGAATAAATTGCGAATTAAAATAGCCCATTACATTTAAAAGATGTAACGTCTTGACTAATTTCACAAGAAAAATTGGTTATGCTACAGAAGGTTCTGGTCTGCTGATTCTTCCGTATTTAGTGATAAATTCTTCTAAAGTTAACGTAAGTTTTACTGCTGCATTTTGCTTTTGATCAAGGTTTGAATTTTTCATTTTGAACTTCTTTTTAGTGATTAATATTATCATACAAAAATGTCACATTAAAGGCATTATAGTCTTATACAATTATTCAGCTTTCTTACATAATTACAAACAATTCAAGCATTTAAGTTGATTTTAATTCTTTTTAATACTTTTTCGGCGTTTGATATCAATAATTTTACTAAACTTCAATAAATGATAGGACACTAAATAAATTCAGGCTAACTTTTTTATTAGTTTATTTGCAGTATTAATTTAAAAAAATTAAAGCATCTCACTAATACTATATTTTACTTTTTTCGGATATTTCAAAGCGTAATTATTGATCAATTGCATTATATAATTATTGCTCTTGTGTGGAGTAATAAAATTTTTCAAATCATTTAATTCGTATATCGTTTCTGATTTTTCGATATATCCCATTCCGTAAAAATGACCTTTTTCAATCCAGACGCAACTGTATTCTTCGAAAGTTCGGCCTTTATCTACAATTACAAATGTTTGTCTTTTTGTTACCAAGTGATTTAAGGCTTCATCAATTTTAAGATTGTGTTCTTCATTATCTGGATACGGAAATTCATCTATCTGATTGAAGAGTTCGCCATCATTTGGACTATTAAATTTGCAAAATCTGAAATCGATATCAAATTGTTCCGTTAAGTTTCGAACTTCAGAAATCCCTTCGTGAAGTGAGTTGAAAAATTCTATTGGCGTTTGAAATTTATTTATTTTGGTAACTGCCAAATAGCGATAACCATTCATTGCTTCATATTCATACAGTCCGAATTTAGGTTCAAACTTCTTCAAAGCTCTGTTATACATGGGCCAAAGCTTTTTTATTTCACTACATTCCATTAGTAAAGCCATTAATTCAGTTGCACAAACTTCAAAGGATATGGCGTGAATATCTCTTAAAAAATGTTGTCTTTGTGCATTTGTAGTATTTCCTGTAAAGTGAGAAGCGACACGCTTTTTGATATTGATAGCTTTCCCGATATAAATCACCTTTTGCTCTTGGTTATAAAAATAATAAACTCCCGGTTTTTCTGGTAATTTTTCGAAATCCGATGCAGGTAAATTTGGCGGAAGTCTTTGATCTTTTGCGTTTTTTTTAATCATTTGTGCAATTTCACCTTCTGTATCCCATTCCATTAATCGGGAAAACAAAATTGAGGTTGCTTCTGTGTCTCCTCCTGCTCTGTGCTGATTTTCTAAAGGAATATCGAGTGATTTACACAAGACTCCAAGGCTGTAGGATTTAAAACCTGGTCTGATCTTTCGGGCAAGACGAACCGTGCATAATTTTGAAGCTGTCCATTTAAATCCAGATTGTTCTAATTCGTGATGTACAAAACTGTAATCAAAATTCACATTATGTGCTACAAAAATTCGATCCGAAAGCATCTCGAAAACTTTAGGTGCAATGTCATCAAATATAGGTGCATCACGAACCATTTCATTGTTTATTCCAGTTAATGCAAAAATAGGAAGCGGTATTTCTTTTTGTGGATTTACCAAGGTTTCCCATCGTTCTATCACTTCTTTTCCATTGTGAATGAAGATGGCGATTTCCGTTATTCTGCTTGCTCTAGCATTACCTCCCGTGGTTTCTATATCTACTATAGCGTATTCTATATTTTTCATGTTAGCTGTTGTTCTAAATTTAATTAGACATTTAATTTATCATTTTTTGACGTGGCAAATTGTATTCACTTTCCTGTGGATAAGGTGCTCTTTGTGTCATACTCACATCTTCTTTTATTTGATTTTGCGTATCATATCTTTTTTCATCCGTTGCGGCATAACGTGGATCTGGAATAAACGGCATTTTACTCATTTTACTAATCGTTATGGTAGGAAAATGATAATCAACCTCAACTTTACCCAATAATAAATAACAACCACCGCCCTTGAACGGGTAAGTTACTAAAGAATCTGCAAAGTGAGCGGTATCAAAAAAATCGCCATTGGCATCAATCCAAGTTCCAAAAAACATATCGCCTTTTTTTGTGGGCACATGTTTTCGGGCAATTAAATACGCCAACATTTTCACTTCTCTTTTATGGTATTTCGTTAAATCCTTCGCCATAACATCTCCTCGATATTTTGTTTTTAATAAATCGAAAGGTGTCACAGAAACAGGAAAATCTAGCAATTCAATTTCATCAAAAGCATCTTCAAAAGGAGCCCGTTGTAAATGTGGCAATTGATATTCTCTCGCAGGTTCTTCAATTAAAAGCAAGTTGTTATTTTGAGGTTTGTAGTTAATCAGCAATAATCGTGCTTTTATTAATAATTCGTTTTTTTCTTTACCTGTAAATCGGAACGCACCAATAAATATCAATACTTGTAAGGTTTCAATCCCGATAGCCACCCGATTTATAAAATTCTCTAAATCCAAATAGTGTCCATTTCTATTTCTCTCTTTTACGATTTCATTTGCAACTTTTGTTTCCACGCTTTTTAAATGTTGGAAGCCTAAAAAGATAGTTCTTCCGGCAACAGTAGTATGGTTTTCACTTCTATTGACGCATGGATTATCAATTTTTGCTCCAGACATTTTCGCTTCATGAACATAAACTTCGGTTCTATAAAAACCTCCAAAATTATTGATAACCGCCGTCATAAATTCGATAGGATAATAGGTTTTCAAATATAAACTTTGATAACTTTCAACGGCGTAAGATGCTGAGTGTGATTTGCAAAAAGAATAACCTGCAAAAGATTCTATTTGCCGATAAATCTCTTGACTTAGCTGTTCAGGATGTCCTTTTTGTTTGCATGAATCAAAGAAATTATCTTTTACTTTTTGCAAAGAAGCTAAGGATCTCGATTTACCACTCATGGCTCTGCGTAAAATATCACCATCGGCAGCCGGAAGTCCGCCATAATGCAAAGCAATTTTAATTACATCTTCTTGATAGACCATAATTCCGTAGGTTTCGCCTAACTGTTCTTTAAATACATCATGAAAATATTCAAATTTATCGGGATGGTTGTGTCTAAAAATATATTCCTTCATCATACCTGATTGTGCTACACCAGGCCGAATTATTGAAGATGCCGCCACTAGGACTTTATAATTATCACATTTTAATCGTCGCAATAATCCTCTCATGGCCGGACTTTCGATATAAAAACAACCGATAGTTTTACCTTGACTTAGTAATTCATTGCACTTACTTTCGTTTTTTGAAATCGAAGTGTCTTTAATGTTAACATCGAGATTTTGATTTTGCTTGATTAATTTCACCGTATCATCAATATGGCCAATACCTCTTTGGCTTAAAATATCGAATTTATCAAACCCAATATTTTCTGCTACATGCATATCAAATTGGACAATTGGAAAACCTTTTGGCGGTAATTCTAACGCTGTGAAATTGGTAATTGGTTCCTCTGAAATTATAATACCACAAGAATGCATACTTCTTTGATTGGGATATTTTTCTAACATTTTGCCATATTCTTGAATCATGACAACTAATTTATTCTTGTGAATGTTAGCGGGTTTATTTTTAGCCAATTCGTCCAATTCTTCTTTTGGCAATCCAAATACTTTTCCAATTTCTCGATAAATTGAACGGTATTTAAATTCGACATTGGTACCACAAAATGCTACATGATCTCTTCCGTATTTGTTGAAAATATAAGTCAGTATGATGTCTCTTTCTCGCCAAGACCAATCAATATCAAAATCAGGAGGTGATTTCCGATTTAAATTCAAAAACCGTTCAAAATATAAATCTAATTCCAACGGACAAATGTCTGTGATTTTAAGACAATAAGCGATTATACTATTGGCACCGCTTCCTCGTCCAATATGTAAAAACCCTTGTCCTAAACTGTAATTTACGATGTCCCAAGTTATTAAAAAATAACCGCTAAAATTTAAATCACTAATTACTTTTAATTCTTTTTCAATTCTAGCGATAGCCTCTTTATTACCATTTCCATACCGAAAAATCATTCCTTCATAGGCTAATTTTGCCAGTAATTTAATATCTTCCTCTTTGCTTGAAGTATAGTTTTTTTTATTTCGAGAAATAGTAAAATCAAAAGTGAAATTGCAATTATCAATTATGTACTCCGTGTTTTTAATAATTTCTGGATAATTTTCGAATTTTTTCAACAGTTCTTCAGTTGAAATCATTACTTCTGAAGTTTTGCAATAATCGGTTTCTTTCAATTTAGAACCCAAGCAATTTAAATCGACTGCTCGTAATATTTTATGCAGATTAAATTCTTTTTTTGTCCGATAAGTAACCGATTGCAACACTACCATTTTATGAATTCTTTCTTTCAATAAAGGATTGTATAATTGTGGCAATTGTTCGAAATTTATACCAATAAACTCATTAGACTTCAAGACTTCTGGATAAATTTCAAGTGGATAAATTATAAAAACGTCATTAAAAAGTGGTGCTTCAGTCGGAAGTATTATTTTTTCGAGATTATGTGCTGTTAAAAACCGATTCATCTCGCCTACACCCTTTTCGTTTTTAGCTAAACCGATATATAATTGTTTGTTGTCATTTCTAAAATCAATTCCCACTAAAGGTTTGATACTTGCTTTTTCACAATTTTTCATGAAATCGTAAATTCCAGTTATGGTATTGATATCCGTTAAAGCCATCACTTTAAGTTGCAAAGCATGTGCTTGTTCCACCAATTCGTTTAAAGGGATGGTGCCGTAACGCAACGAATGATAAGAGTGACAGTTTAAATGCATTTTTATTTATTGTACTTTATTATTGACTGTTTCTAACTCGTAATTGTTCTTCGACTTTTGATTTAAAACAGTTTCCTCCTCTTGTTACTGCTTCAAACCCATATCTGTTTTTGATGGAATCCATTGCTTGATACAATGCCATCATTTCCTCTGTATCTTCAAACATATTCATTTGGTACGTTCCTCTAACCAATCCGGTAAATGAAACGCCTATCAATCGAATACGCATTCTTCTGGTGTATAATTTATTGAATAATTCTAAAGCCAATTTTCCTAATACGTGATCACAAGAAGTGTAGGCTGTTTTTCTTTGTGTATTTTCCGTATCAAAATTGGAATACCTAATTTTAATTGCAACTGTAGAAACAAGCCATTGTTCTGATCTGGCTTGGAACGCTAATTTCTCCACCATTGTTAAGATCATAGTCGCAATTTCTTTTACAGCGATTGTATCTTGCAGATAAGTATGTTCGGTAGAAAGCGATTTTCGGTCTTTATACGGCATTACCGGCGTATTGTCTATTCCGTTTGCTTTCTTCCATAGTTCTACCCCATTTTTCCCGATCATACTTTGTAAAACTTCTGCCGGAGTTTCTGCAAGTTTTTCAATATTTCGAATCCCAATTCTTGATAATAAATTAAAGGTTACTTCGCCAATCATCGGGATTTTTCGAATGGATAATGGATTTAGAAAGTGTTTTACATTGTTTTCTACAATTTGCAGATTACCATTGGGTTTACCTTCACCTGTAGCAATTTTAGAGACCGTTTTGTTCACTGATAAAGCAAAACTTATAGGCAAACCTGTTTCTTTAGTAATCGTATGTGAAAGTTCATTGGTCCATTTGTAACAGCCATAGAATTTATCCATTCCTGTAATGTCTAAATAGAATTCGTCGATACTCGCTTTTTCAACTAATGGTGAATTCTCTTCTACAATTTGGGTCACCTCATTTGATTTCTTCGAGAAGAATTCCATATCGCCTTTTACCACTTTTGCTTGCGGACAAAGTTGCATTGCCATCCGAATAGGCATTGCAGAGCGCACACCAAAATAGCGCGCTTCATAGGAGCAAGAAGCAACAACACCTCTTTCGCCTCCACCTACAATAAGTGGGATTCCATTTAATTGGGGATTTTCCAATCTAACACAGGAAACAAAAAATGTGTCCAAATCCATGTGAACAATTGCACGTGACATAGTGATTAAGGGTAATTAAAATTATTTTACAAAAGTAGGATATTGAGTCCCTTAATTCTGTATCTTTGTAGTGACTCTAAATCACTTTAACATATGCTTTATATTTCTGACAATTTAAAATGGCTTCGAAACAAACTCAATTTGACTCAATTGGAAGCTGCGCATGGAATGAAGTTTGGTGTGGACCAATATAAAAAATATGAATACGGTAAAAATGTTCCACCAGCAGAATCCTTATTAGTAATTTCTAGATTTTATCACATTAGTATTGACTTACTTTTAACTGTTGATTTGAGTAAAGTCTCGATTGATAATTTATTAAAACTAGAAGATAATCGAATTGTTTTGCCCATTGTTGTTAATAAAGAAGGCGAGAATTTAATTGAGATTGTTACGCACAAAGCAAAAGCAGGTTATACAGCTGGAGGTTATGCTGATTTCACTTTTATATCTGAATTAGATCATATTCATCTGCCTTGGTTGAATAAAAACGAAAAGTATAGAACCTTTCCTATCGATGGAGATTCTATGCCGCCGCATAATAGTAAATCTTACATCATTGGGAAATATATTGAAAAAATTGGCGATGTAATTGATGGTAAAACATATGTTGTAATCACCACTAACAGAGAAATGGTTTACAAGCGTTTGAATAAAAACGGCACTAATAGTTTTGCCTTTAATTCTGATAATACGTTCTATAATTCATTTGATGTTAAATTTTCAGAAATAGCAGAAATTTGGGAATATGTTGGTAGCGTTGAGCGCGAAAATTTTAAACCTCAAACTTATGATGTGAATACTTTAGAAGAAATTATTAGAAGACTTCAAATGGATATGACTGCCATTAAGCAGAAGTTATCTTAAATTCCAAAGGATTATTAAACAGTTTAAAATTATAACTATTTTAGAATTCTTCTGTTAGCCCATAAATCACAAAAAGCCGATAAATCCACAGATTTACCAGCTTTTTGTTTGTTAACTAAAACAACGTATTGTATTATAAAATAAAGTTAGAAATTAGTATTCTTTCTTATTTTTCACTTCATTACCTTACTATAATCGACATATCTACACGTCTTGCATGTTGCTCTGAAGATGATTTATCTTCTCCTCTAAAAGAAGTTAAGATACGAGTGCTGGCAATTCCATTATTAAGAAAAGCTTTTTCTACTGATTCGGCTCTTCGCATGGACAGTTGTTTATTATGAAGTGGTTTTCCTACTGGGCTTGCCCAACCTTCTAGCATCACTTTCGCTTCTGGGTATTTAAGTAAAATCTGAGTTAGATCTTGAATATACTTAAAATACTCATCATGCAAAGTTTGTGAATTATTGTCGAAATAAACTTGCTGTTTAAAGTACGACTTATTTTCAGGTGATGCTGCTTTTACGCTAGTTTTAGGAACAGGTTTCATTTTCATTTCTAAACTATCCAGATGACGTCTAACAATATCTAATCTTGAATTAATCACCGAAAGACTATCGCCAAACGAATTCTTCTCTTTATAAACTTTGGCCGGAGCTGTAACATTTCGTAAGGAATCTATTGTAGCTTCTAGTTCTTTAATTCTTTTCTTGTCAGAAGTAATCAAAGTGGTTGCATTTCTGTCATTTGGCGCATAAAGCGATGATCCGGCTGCATTTCCAGGCACTACTACAGTGGAATTGTCTCTATTCATAGAAGGAAATTCACTATTATTTCCACTTAAATTATCAATTCTCTGATTTATGTAACGCAGTTCTCTTAAAATTTGCTCATTTGAAACCGGAGCATATTCATAAGATTGCACTGCATTTCGTTGTTGATATTTTAACCTCAACGCCTCTAAATCTTGTTTCACACTTCTACTATCCCTTGCTTTCAGTTCCGATCTTCTTGCCTCAGCAATCGTACTTAAAAAAGAGTCTAGTTCAGATTTTGTCATAACAATGGTACTTTTCTCAGCATTCTTATCGCTTTGCGCGAAGAGCGAACCTGTGAATAGCGTACTTAAAGCAAGCACTATTGTCGTTAGTTTAAGTAATCTGTTTGTCTGTGACATACTATTAAAAGTTTAATTTATAGCCCAGTGATATTCTATGTATGGATATAAAATTGTGCGCTGTATAATCTGCAAATAATTTTCCTCCAAGAACGTTAAAAGAAGTTCCTATAAGAAGGTTTGGTGCAAATGTGCTTTCTCCTGCTGCCTGATTATATCCAAGTCCAAGTCCTGCATACGGAGTTAAAATTACTCCTTTATCCACTGGAAAAGGTACTATAACGTTTGCATTAAGACCAAATCCAGTGTTTCTTCCTGGTGCTAAATAGAGCTCTGGCATAAATTTAAAGGGTGAATTTGTAAATGAATAATTCCCTCTAACACCAATTGTCATAGCCACCTCATCTGCAATTGCAACACCTGTGAACACTGAGTAACCTTCATCAATTACCCATCCGCTTGCAACACTGTTAACAACAGGTTCCGTTTTTATAGCTGTATTTCCATCAGCATCCGTTACAATCTTAGTTTCCGGTTGCAATTGTACTGGAGGCGCAACAACTGGGGTTTGCTGACCCGCTGCAATAATAGTTGTTTTATCCTGATTCTGATTTTGTAAATTGCTTCCTAAATTATTTATTCTATCCGTGTTTCTGTCTATTTTTCTATCTAGTTCGTTTAATTTGTCTAAGATTTTTTGTGAAGCATCTTGCTGGCGCGCAGGAGTTGTATTTTCTCTGTAAGTCCCCGTATTTACTTCAAGCAACAAACGTTCTAATCTGTCCATACGCTCATCAGTTGTTTGTCCTTTTCGAGATTCTTCATCAACACCTTGAATTACTTTTTCAATCAGCTCTTCAAGTTCCTTAGGCGTCATTTCAACTCTAGATTCTTTTTTCACTTCTCTCTCTTTAATATCTCTCTCCTTAACCTCTTTCTCTCTAACAGAAGTTTTTGGTTGGTATTCAGCTTCAATTTTACGTTCTAATTCCTTTTTCTCTTCAATTATTTCGACAGCTTTTCTCGTATCATTGTTTCTATACGCTTCGGATAATTCAGCTTCAAGATCCTTTATTCTATCTTCATATATCTTAGTTCTTTCTTCCACTCTTCTGTCTACTGTTCTTTCTAAAATTTTATCTGTGTCCGCTGCTTTTTTACCTAACTGAAAACGAAGACCAACGGTGTACATTGTATGTTGTTTTAATTCATCTGGTGCAATAGTATTTTGCAAATCATCCACTGCACGATCAGAAGTAAATAGCAAACTAGCGTCTCCAAAAACTTCAAAATTTCTGCCTAATGGAATATTAATTCCTGCTCCACCTTTTGCAAAATAACCTGAGTTAGCACGATTTAATCCGTCTTTACCAACGTAACTTTTTTGATAAGCGTTTAAATACCCTCCACCAACAGTGATATAAGGCACTAAACCACGCGAAACATTTAGCTTAGCAACAAAGTCTGCACCATACATAGCCATATCATCCCAATCTGTAGAAATTTTTTCATCTCTAATAGCTTGATAATAAAAAGCTCTTAAACCAACGTATTCATTTAAATCAAACCCCAGTTTACCTCCAAGAAAGTAAGCGTCTTTTAAATTTGTATCGTTATCAAAATTTACATAAGCACCTGAAGGCTCAACAATTAACTTGAAACCACCTTGTCCACCTGAAAATTTATTTTTGTACGCTCTGTCTAAGGCGCTATACTCTTCAGGAGAACGACCACCTAAATACAGTTGTAAACCCGCCAACACAGACCAGTTATACATACGCGTATTTTTATTATCATTCAACCAATCTTCAATATCACTTTGATCTTGTCCATCTTGGAATAACACAGATGCAGGATTCATATTAAAAATGGTGTTTTTTGCTTCTAAATTTAAAAACACTCTTTTTCCTAATCTAATTTGTGTCCCCAAACCTAAGTGCGCATATATCTGCTCTGACTTTTGCACATTTGATGGCGCACCAGTGGCTGCAATATCTACTTTTAATTTTTGAACTCCAGCACCTAATGTTATGTAGGGAACAAAAGTACCTCTAGTAGGAATGTTTCCTTTAAACTCACCTCCTATGCGTTCGATATCAACGCTTCTGGACTTGAAGTTATTCACAAAATCATCCGAAAAAACTCCAAAACCATCCACTGTGTTTTTTAAGTTTGCAGATTTTTCGTAGATAGCTCTTAATTCAATGGCTTCTCCAAAGCCAAAACCAACCCTTCCTCCATATAGCACACCATCTTCAATTGCCGTATTTTTATCAAACCAATGGTAACTTGCGGTGGGTTGCAATGTGACAGTCACATCCTTCATTTGGGCTTGTATAGTTGCCCCGAAAAGCCCTAAGGCGCAAATAGTAATTGTTTTTTTCATAACGCTGTTTTTTAAGTTATTTTGTACATTTACAGTAAAAGCATTTGTACGATTAAATTTATGATCTGTTTATTTTTCGATTTTTTTTCTCTAACTACTTATCAATAAGGGTTTAATAAGAGCTTGAGTTTGCAAACTAATTTTGCTTTTTGTAAACTATAAGTGTTTGACGTTTTAAACGTTTTAAAGAATTAATTACACTGTAAAGGTGATAATTATATTCATTTTTATGTTACATATGAAAATTCACTTCTTACATATATCACTGATTATCAATAAAACTAAAATATTTGTGTAGCTTTTTTCAAACAATTATATTACAAAGTTTTAATTTTATCATAACCCTTATAAAAATAAAATCAGATTTTTTTTGACTAGGTGCGTTCGAGAAATAGCATCTTATATAGTATCATATCGAATAATTTTAAGAGTGCTTTTGAATTATTACTTAAATGATTAGATTTTAAAAGAGTAAGAATAAATTTATATATTTGTGTATAAACTACGCATACAAAAAATGAAAATTGAACAGCATATTAAAATAGCAGTAGACGCAATAGTTTTTGGATATTCAGACAACAATTTGAACGTGTTACTGATTAAACAGAAGTTTGGCGCTTTAAAAGATCAATGGGCTTTAGTTGGTGGTTTTGTAAAAGACCACGAAACACTTAATGAAGCAGTAAAAAGAGAATTAAAAGAAGAAACTGGAGTTACCGTAAATTATTTAGAACAACTGTATACATTTGGAGACGATATCAACAGAGATCCTAGATTTAGAGTGGTCTCAGTTGCTTATTTTGCTTTAGTGAATTCTCGAAAACTAGTTTTAACTGCTGACAGCGATGCTGAAGATGCCCAATGGTTTCCTATAAAAGAGTTACCTGAATTAGCCTTTGATCATAAAGACATCATCGAAAAAGCTCATCTGCGGCTTAAAAATAAATTAACATACCAACCAATTGGCTTTGACTTGCTTCAAAAAGAATTTCTATTTTCCGACTTAGAAAATCTCTATTGTACAATTTTAGAAAAAGAAATTGACCGAAGAAATTTTAGAAAAAAAATAGTAAGCTTTGGTATAATTGAGGAAACAGGAGGCTTTTCACCTAAAAAAAGCGGTAGACCTGCAAAAATGTTCAAATTTAATAACACAAAATACAAGAGGTTATCGAAAGAAGGATTTCTGTTTGAAATTAATTTTGCGTAAATATTACACAAAGTATTTGGATGTTAAAAAAATTAATCTAACTTTGCGTAAGAATTACACAATATAAGAATTATGATATTAAATTTAGACAAAGATTTCAGACCTTTAGAAGGCAAAGAAATTGAATTTCAAAATTTTACATTTTCTGGTGGAGAACCACACATCAAAATTAAATCAACTTTTGATTCTGAAACAGAAATTGTAATAACGCACAGACTTAATTCATTTAACGATTTAGGATTATTGTGTTTAGCAGTTGACGCATTAAGAAGAATGGATGCTAAAATTTCAAATTTAGTCATCCCCTACTTCCCGTCGGCTAGACAAGACCGTGTTATGGTAAAAGGTGAACCTCTTTCTGTAAAAGTATACGCTGATATTATTAATAATTTAAACTTTAAGAAAGTTCTTGTTTTAGACGCGCATTCAGAAGTTACACCAGCTTTACTAAACAATTGTGAGGCAATACCAAATCACAATTTCATAAAAGAAGTACTAGCTAAGATTGACACAAACGTCAAATTAATTTCACCTGACGGAGGCGCTTTAAAGAAAATTTATAAAGTTTCAGAATTTCTAGGTGGCGTTGAAGTAGTTGAATGCAGTAAAAGTCGTAATGTGAAAACAGGAAAACTAACTGGTTTTAAAGTGTATTATGATGACTTAGGTGGTGAAGATTGCTTAATTGTGGATGATATCTGTGATGGCGGTGGAACTTTCATCGGATTGGCAAATGAACTAAAAAACAAAAATGCTGGAAAACTATATTTAGCTGTTACCCACGGAATTTTCAGCAAAGGGTTTGAGGAACTAGAAAAATATTTTACCCATATTTATACGACAGATTCAGTAAAAGAAATAAGTCACAACTGTTTAACACAAATTAAACTAGACAATGGACTTTTATCTTACTAAAAACAATTCACAAAACAGGCTTTTAGAAGAATATCAAAACCACGGCTCATTAGTCGTAGCTTTTGATTTTGATGATACTGTTTATGATTTTCACAAAAAAAACAGAGTTTATACTGACGTAATAACTTTAATTAGAAAGCTAAAGACTATAAACTGCTATTTGATTTGCTGGACCGGCCAAGAAGATTTAGAATTTGTAGCTAACTATTTAATGGCAAACGATATTCCTTTTGATTCCATCAACGAAAATCCTCCATTTCATAAATTGAAAAGTAAAAAAATATATGCAAACGCTTATTTAGATGATCGAGCAGGTTTGCATCAAGTATATACAGAATTAAACTATTTAACAGAAAACGTTTAAAATTATGAGTAACCCATTATTATTAACAGACGGCTACAAAGTAGACCACCGCAGACAATATCCAACAGGAACAACTTTAGTATATTCGAACTGGACTCCTAGAAAAAGTAGAATAGAAAGCATAGATGAAATTGTGTTTTTTGGTTTACAATACTTCATCAAGAAATACATCTTAGAAGATTTCGAAACTCATTTTTTCAAACAACCTAAAGAAGAAGTAATTGCCGCTTATAGCCGAAGAATAAATAATTATTTAGGCGAAAATCAAGTGGGTACCAAACACATTGAAGACCTATACGATTTAGGATATATTCCGATGGTCATCAAAGCTTTACCTGAAGGCTTTAGTGTTCCAGTGCGCGTTCCTATGTTTACAATGTACAACACTTTACCAGAATTCTTTTGGCTTACTAACTATTTTGAAACGCTTGTTTCTGCCGTAATTTGGATGCCTTGTACTTCTGCTACTATCGCGAAGCAATACAGAAAAGTACTGGACAAATACGCTAAAGAAACCTCATCAATGCCAGAATTTGTAGATTGGCAAGGACACGATTTCTCTATGCGAGGAATGGCTGGAATAGAAGCTGGAGTTTGTTCTTCTAGTGGACATTTACTAAGTTTCACTGGTACGGATACAATTCCCGCTATTGATTTATTAGAAAAATATTACAACGCGAACTCAGACAAAGAACTAGTAGGTGGATCAGTTTCCGCAACGGAGCATTCCGTAATGTGTATGGGGACTTTTGAGGACGAATTAGGGACATTTAGAAGATTAATTACCGAAGTATATCCTAAAGGCGTTCTTTCTATCGTTTCAGATACATGGGATTTATGGAAAGTACTGACCGAATACTTACCTAAATTAAAAAATGAAATCACAAACAGAGAAGGAAAAGTAGTAATAAGACCAGACAGTGGCGACCCAGTTGATATAATTTGTGGAAATCCACAAGGAAAAAACGAAAATGAGAAAAAAGGAGTTATCGAATTACTTTGGGACACTTTTGGTGGTACGGTAAATGCCAAAGGTTATAAAGAACTAATTCCACAAATTGGAGCAATTTATGGCGACAGCATCACTATTGACAGAGCCACACAAATTTGTGAAAGACTAAAAGAGAAGGGTTTTGCTTCTACAAACGTGGTATTAGGAATTGGTTCGTACACGTATCAATACAATACAAGAGATACTTTTGGTTTTGCAATGAAAACGACATACGGAGAAGTAGACGGTGTGGGAAGAGAAATTTTTAAAGATCCAGTTACGGATGATGGAACTAAAAAATCTGCAAAAGGTCTAATGAAAATTATTTCTGAAAATAACACCTATAAACTTGTTGATCAAGTAAACTGGGAACTTGAAAAAACAGGCGAATTAAAAGAAGTATTTCGTGATGGTGAACTTTTAATTGACTTAACATTAGAAGAAATCAGAAAGAATATAAGAAAATAAATAAAAAATTTAAAGATTGGGACTTGCGATTAAGCTTAAACTTATATCGAAAAGTCCCAATGTTTAATTTAGGTGAAAAGTGAGAATGTGTGCGTTGTTTGAAAACTTTATGCTGTAAAAACAACACACGCTTTCCTCCTTCTTATATAAAACTAACTAAGCATTTTCATTTCTCTTGAAAATGCTTCTTTTTTTACATAAAAATGCAAATTGAACTTCACGACAAAGCACTGCTTACTGCTTCTTACTTTTAACATTTTCTTTATAAATTTTAATTTGAATTGAGTAACTTTGTAGTGTTGAAAATAAATAAATGAGAAAATCATACGTCATATTTTTATTGTTTTTCGGAATATTCTTTATTCCGAGCAATACTTTTGCGTGTGGTAGTCATGAAAAATCTTGCAGCAAAGAAGTTTCTACCTCAAAAACAGCATCAAAAAGTTGTTGTTCAAGTACTCAAGGTTCTGAAGAAAAAGATTGTGACGGTAGTTGTGGACATTCAAGTTGTGGTTGTTCGTCAACCTGCACAACAAGTATAGCCTCTATTTTTGTTCAATATAAATTTGATAACTTTATCAATATTCCTACGATAGCAAAAGTTAACTTCTATTATCATGCACCTTCTCTTTCAGAAGGTCATTCTTCAATTTGGCTTATTCCTAAAATAAGCTAAAAACACTTTTGACAGCCACACTTATGTCAATTTAATAGCAAATGCTATACTTCTAAAGCAATTAATGAATTAATACTGTTGTATTTATATACAATTATTAATGTGTTTCTAATTGTTTAAAATTCAAAAAAAATAAAATCAATTCAAAAAAATCAACTTTTTTGAATACAATATTCTCATAAAATGAAAAAATCAATTTCAACAAGTATGATGGTAATTACTATGTTACTGTCATTTATAGTGGGTCACTCGCAAATAAAAAACGCAAAAACAGCTTCAGTGAAAATTTATGGTAACTGTGGCATGTGTGAAAAAACAATCGAGACAGCAGGAAATTTAAAAAAGGTAGCTTCAGTAGATTGGAATCAAGATACTAAAATGGCAACATTGACGTATGATTCAAAAAAAACAAATCAAGATGAAATACTAAAACGAATTGCTTTGGCAGGTTATGATAGTGATTCATTTCTAGCACCTGATAATGTATATAATAACCTTCACGGATGTTGTCAATATGATAGAGAAGCTAAAGTTGCCGTAAAATCAGAAATGATTATGGACGGAACTAGTACTCATAAAAATCATTCTGATAAAGCAGTTACGAATCAAAAAAGTAAAGGACTTACACCAGTTTTTGACGCTTATTTTGAAGTGAAAGACGCTTTAGTGAAAACAGACGGTGCTACTGCTTCAGTAAAAGCAAAATCTTTGTTAGCGTCAATCAACGAAGTTAAAATGGAGGCTTTGCCAATGGACGTTCATAACGTTTGGATGAAATTGCTTACCGATTTAAAGAAAGATACTGAAAGTATTAGTACAAATAAGGACGCAAATAGGCAAAGGACTTACTTAGATCGATTGTCTAAAAATGTATATGAGCTTATTAAAGTTTCAAAAATAGATGCAACTGTTTATTACCAATTTTGCCCTATGGCCAATGATGGAAAAGGAGCGAATTGGTTAAGTAAAGATAGTGCAATCAAAAATCCATATTACGGTTCAATGATGATGAGTTGTGGAAAAACGGTTGAAACGATCAAATAATAACTTGAAGTCTATGAACATCAGAATAAAGATTGCGACAATTATGCTATTAATTTTTAGCACCAATGCAATAGGGCAAATCAATGTAGGAGACGCACTTCCAGATATAGCGTTGAAAAACAAATTAGATGTAACTACCAATTTAAATCAGTTTAAAGGAAAGTATTTGCTAATTGATTTTTGGGCTTCTTGGTGCGGACCTTGCAGATTAGGAAATAGAAAATTGGTAAAACTTCACGCAGACTTAAATTCGGATAAAATTGAAATTGTTGGAATTTCATTAGATACCGACAAATCTAAATGGCTAAAAGCGATTGAAAAAGATAAAATAAAATTCACACAGTTTATTGATCATAATGGATTTGATGCGGAAGTTGCTCTTTTATTTGGAGTAGAAGAATTACCATCAAAATATCTGTTCGACCCGAATGGAGTATTAGTAAAGAAAAATCCAACAGATCAAGAAATAATTAATTTAATAAAATAACAAAATGAAATATTTAAATAAAACCCACATATTAGTTGCAGTTCTAACAATACTATTCACAACAATTGGAAATGCTCAAATTTCAAAAGCCGAAATAAGAGCTACAGGATTAACTTGTTCCATGTGTTCCAATGCAATTAATAAGCAATTAAAATCGCTTGCAGAAGTAGCGAATGTTGAAACGGATTTGAATACAAATACTTTTACCGTAACGCTAAAAGAAGGAAATTCTTTAACTCCATTTGTGTTTAAAGAAAGAGTTGAAAAAGCGGGATTTTTTATTGGTTCTTTGATTTTAACCATGGACGCAGCAACGGTTGCAAAAAGTCCGTACATAATGGTAAAGGAATCTACAAACATTCCAGCTGAAGTTAAAATTCAAGTTTTAGATAAAGGCTATGTAGTAGATAAAGAATTTAAAAAATTAGCAAAAACTTATAAAAACAGTCCAACATACGCAAGTAATAATGAAGCTGATTTTCATATTAAAGTCATCAACTAATGAGAAAGGTCATAGTAATAATTGTACTATTTCTTTTTAATAAAGGGATTAGTCAGGAATTGTTTTTGCTCACTGATCCAGCAAGTAATGTTCCGGCAAACTCATTAAGCGTTAATGTATTGCAATCGCTATTTAAGGAAAAGTTCAAGACTGGCAACAGTTATCAACTTATGCCAGAAGTAACTTATGGATTGAACAGAAATTTAATGTTTAGAGCTTTAGCTTTTTTAAGCAACCGCGATAAAGATTTTGTAACAGAAGGAGCTAGTTTATATTCAAAATACCGATTTTACTCTTCCGACGATTTAAACAGTCATTTCCGAATGGCTGTTTTCGGAAGATATAGTTTTAATAATTCCGAAATTCAGCAAGAAGAAATTGAAATTATGGGAAATAATTCGGGTTTTGAAACTGGAATTGTAGCCACAACATTAATTAAGAAATTGGCAGTTAGTTCGACAGTAAGTTTTGAAAAAGCTTTTGATAACAAACGCAATTACGCATTTCCTGATAATTTAGGAGATAATGCAACAAATTATACGTTATCATTTGGCCAATTAATGTATCCAAAAACATACACGAGTTTCAAGCAAACAAATATCAATTTAATGCTTGAATTCGTAGGGCAAACAATTAACGAAAACGGTAGATCGTATTTAGACGTTGCTCCTGTTATTCAGTTTATTTTTAACAGTCAAGCTCGATTAGATTTAGGTTATCGCCACGAATTGATGAGTTCTATGACGCGTTCCGCACCTAATGGAGTTTATTTTAATCTGTATTATACTTTTTTCGATTTGAAGAAATAGAAGTTTTAGTTAAGAGAAGACATAAATAATAAATGAAAAAATTGTAACGTTCGCTAAATATTATATAACAACTCACTTGCCTGTTTTTACTAAATTGGGTCGATTAAAAATAAATAAATCGAACTACTATTTTTGTTCAACATAAAAGGATTGCTTTGATTAATAAGCGGTTAAAAGTAAGTAAAGTTTCTAAATCTATGCGCAATGTATGTAGCGCATTGCAAATTACGAAATTTAAAAAATGAAAAAAAATGAAAAAGAAAGCGATATTATTTCTGGCAGTACTTCTAACATCAATTACCTATGCTCAAAAAGTGGTCCGCTATGATTTACACGTGCGGGACACTTTAGTTAATTTTTCGGGAAAAGAAAAAAGAGCCATTGCAGTTAACGGTCAAATTCCGATGCCAACTTTAACTTTTACGGAAGGTGATATTGCTGAAATTCACGTTTATAATCACCTGAAGGAATCTACTTCTTTGCATTGGCACGGATTATATGTTCCAAATAAAGAAGATGGAGTGCCTCATTTAACACAAATGCCCATAGAACCGGGTGCGGAATTTGTTTATAATTTTCCCATTATTCAATCGGGAACGCATTGGTATCACAGTCATAGTGGAATGCAGGAACAAATTGGAATGTACGGTTCTTTAATTTTGAAGAAAAAGGATAATGATCCCTCTTTTAGAAAAGGTATCGATGATTTGCCCGAAATTCCACTAATTCTAAGTGAATGGACCGACTATAATCCTAATAATGTACATCGGATGTTGCACAATGCTTCCGATTGGTTTGCTATTAAAAAAGGAACTACTCAAAGTTATGCCGAAGCGATAAAAGAAGGCCATTTCAAAACCAAATTAATCAACGAATGGAAACGAATGTTGGCTATGGATGTGAGTGATGTCCATTATGACAAGTTTTTAATCAACGGACAAAATGAAAGTCAACTTTCCCAATTCAAATCGGGCGATAAAGTGCGACTTCGTATTTCAAATGGCGGCGCTTCTTCCTATTTTTGGTTGACTTATGCAGGTGGAAAAATTACAGTTGTTGCCAATGATGGTAATGATGTAGAACCTGTTGAAGTGGATCGATTAATTGTAGGTGTTTCCGAAACGTATGATGTTGTTGTCACTATTCCGGCTGAAAATACTTCATATGAATTTTTAGTTACTCCAGAAGATCGAACGAGTTCAACATCTATTTATATCGGAAAAGGAATCAAACAATTAGAAAGTCCATTACCAAAATTAAAGTATTTTGAAGGAATGAAGATGATGAATGATATGATGAATATGGATGGAACTATGAGTGATATGGGTATGGATATGAGTCTCCAAAAAATGGATATGAATACTGTAATGTATCCAGAAATAAGCGGAAGTTCTGAAAAAAAACCAATGAAGATGGATGCCGAAATGGATCATTCAATGCATTCGATGGCTTCTGATATAGTATCTTTAAATTATGGAATGCTAAAATCGCCAACTAAAACAACACTTCCAAAAGAAGCACCCATTAGAGAAATGCGATTTGAACTAACCGGAAATATGAACCGTTATGTTTGGAGCATGGATAATAAAGTTCTTTCAGAAAGTGATAAAATTTTAATCAAAAAAGGAGAAATTGTTCGTATTACATTGTACAACAACTCAATGATGCGTCACCCAATGCATTTGCACGGTCACGATTTTAGAGTATTAAATGGCGAAGGAGATTACTCACCGCTCAAAAATGTTTTAGACATTATGCCGATGGAAACAGACGTAATTGAATTTGAAGCGAATGCTGATGGCGATTGGTTTTTCCATTGTCATATTCTATATCACATGATGTCTGGAATGAATCGTGTATTTAGCTATGAAAATTCGGAACCAAATCCGTATTTACCAAATAAGGAAAAATCTTATAAGAAGCTACAAGCAGAAAGTAATGAAGTTCATTTTATGGCAGAAAACGATTTTGCGACCAATGGTAATGATGGACAAGCGATGATTCAAAATGCACGTTGGAGTTTTGCTACGGAATGGCGTTTAGGGTATCACGACGAACATGGTTACGAATCTGAAACTCATATTGGAAGATATATCGGAAGAAATCAATGGTTTATGCCGTTTATTGGTCTTGATGCTCGTTATAGAAAGTTAGATGCATTCGAAGTAGAGAAAAATATTTTCGGACAAAAAAATACTAAGGACAAACGCATACAAGTGAGTTTAGGATTTAATTATACTTTACCATTATTAGTAATTGCACAAGCTGAGGTTTATCATGATGGAAATGTAAGATTTCAATTAATGCGAGAAGATATTCCAGTTTCAAAGCGTTTGCGAATGGCTTTTATGGTAAATACAGATAAAGAATATATGGCAGGTTTAAAATATATTGTTGGGAAAAATATGGGAATAACCACGCATTATGATAGCGACATGGGATTTGGTTTGGGAGTGAATCTTAATTACTAGTTTCCAATTACTTTAAAAACTACAAATAACCCAAGTTGCAATAATTTTTCCGGAGTCTGGAAACTTCAATTCAAATGTAAGTTTTTTCTACGAAGTTTCCAGACTCCTCAATTCTATATAAAATAAACCCGACAGCTTTTTGCAAAAGTTATACAGTCTTCCACGGTTTTGAAATAATAAGAAACAATATTAGATTTGTTTTACTGTATAGATTTTAATTATATTCGTCCTTATTTTATGCTGCAAAAACAAACGGATTTGCATTTTTTTAGTGTGTAATTTTTTAGAAAAATTTCAAAAAACTAAAACCTGTGAAGTTTAAAAAATTTTACTTTTATATTTTTTGTTGGAGTTAATAGTTTCGGAATTGTTGCAGTCGGATATTTTTTAAATGTAGTTTTCATAAGAAAACAACAGTCACAAGCATCCATAAATTGGAAATCATTCTAATAAACGAGAATAAAATTAAATTTATGATTAGAGCATTATTTATATTGTTTGCACTTTTTACATTGTCTTCCTGCAATACGCAAAAGGAAGTTTATGAAAGTGGAAGTTTAAAAGCCAAAGGGAAAATAACTTCTAATGAAAAGAGTGGAAAATGGAAATATGTATCAAATAGGATCCTACTCAAATGGAAAAGAAACCGGTGAATGGAAAACATTTCACAACAATGGAAAAATAAGACAAATTGGAAAATTTAATAATGGAAATCAAACCGGTGAATGGAAGTTTTTTCACCCAAACGGAAACCGACAAGGAATTGGAAATTTAATTAATGGTAAAAGATTTGGACTATGGAAATGGTATTATAATAATGGGTAGATTCAAACTGAGCGACAATGGAATGATGGTAAACTTGTAAAAATCATTAGTTGTTACGACGGTAAAGGAAATGAAGTGGACAAAGGAACATTAAGGAACGGAAATGGGACGATGAAAATATACGATATTGATGGGAAATTATTAGAAACATTACTATATGAAAGCGGTGAATATATAAAATAACACCTCCAACTAATAATTTTGAAAATGTAATAATAAGGAGGGCTAATTGTTTTATAATAAAATTAATGATTTTTATTTTCAAAATGTTTCACTTCCAGTGGTTGGAAGAAGTTAGTACATATTTAACGTTAAAATCAAAAACTATTTAAATTTAAAAAGAACGTTGTACACTTATGATATCAGACTTTTTGAAAAAATAGAAGAGTTAGAACAGGTCACTTTTATGAATGATGACTCAAATTTTGAAATACATACTGCTTTAAGGCAGATATTGCACTTTTGACAAATTTAATTAATGATTGTCCAATCCACTTCCTAATAAATAGATTAAAATATTACTACACCAGTTTAATAATTACAGATAATAAAGAATTAACATTTTATAGTGCAGTAAAGAATCTTAGCAAATAAAATCCAGATGATGACACTGCCATTTTAGTGGAAAAATCGTTTTTATTCATATCTTCGTTTCGGCAGAAAATTTACTGCTTAAAAGTAACTATTCTAGCCAAGCGTCAAGACAAAGTTGACATAAAGTTTAAAGCAGAACTCAATCGAAAATGGCAACCAAAAAAAGCAAAAAAATGAGAAAATTTTTATCCGTTTTATTTCTAATTACTCTTTGTTCATGTAATAAATTAACCGAAACAGAAAATGAAATAAATTCGGTTCAGGCCGTTTTAAACTACTACGATGGAGAATGTTTAAAATCAAAAGGATTTGAAAAAAGCAATGGAACTGATAAACAATTTTATGAAATAGAAATTAGTAATAGTAAATTACTGAATCAAAGTGCAGATAAATTAAATTCAAATGCAGCAAATATTGCATACTTATTTTACTCAAATTTGAAAAATGAAAAATCAAATTATCAGGAAATTAGAGTAAAAATAAACTTATCAAACGGTGAGTCTCAAAGTTTTAAATATTCAGATCAAGAAATAAATGAAATTGAAAAGTTACAACCTAGAATCAACGAAATTATTGAATATATCAAAACCAATAATTATGAAAAATTGGCTGGACAATTTCAGGATTCAATAAAAGTAGACGAGAGAGCTATTTCAGATTTATTTACTTCATTACAAAGTAAATATGGAAAAATAGAACAAACACAATTTCAAGGTTTTCAATTTGAAGATTCCAATAATTTTGGAAAATTGATCATCATTCGCGAAGCTTTGGTTTTTGAAAAAATAGCAGCAAGTATGAATTTGATATTTAACCGCGAAAGTAAAAACCTAATTTCGGTAGAAATTCCCTAAATTGAAATAAATAAAGCGATCTAAATGGTGAAGAATTTAAATTTGACGCTAAAAAGCAAAACGAATTATATTGCATGCAGTATATGATATTTAAATACATACAGTTGAAAGGAAAATAAATTTAATAGCACAGAACAAAACAGAATCTGACGCGGGATTACTAGTACTAGTGAAAAATTCTTAATTCAATTTTACAGAGATTTTTGAAACTCTATAAAATTGCATTTTTAGTAAATCCAATTATAGTTCTGACGATTATCAAAGAGCGATTATCGGTATTTTAAACAACAAACTTATACACCTATTTTGATACTTATTCAATTTTCAACCAAAATTGCTTTTTAATAAATTAAGTGAATTACCCGAGAGACAATATGAAAAAATAATTAGCTCCTTCTATGCGTTTTTAAAATCACAGACAATGAACGAGACAATTTGAACGTGATAAAGGATTTAAACAATATTGGCAGAATTTCATTCCTTAGAAAAACACTTTAAAACATTTTTTTGTAACTAGTATTTCATTTGCTGAAATCACCATAATCAATTACTTTTACGATAAACACATTACATCTAGTTTTCATAAGAAAATAACACTCCTAATTCTCAAAATGTCAGCCACCATAGAAAGCATTGCATAAATTAATAATGGAAAATAAGCTTCAAAATATAAAGAAATTGATTTCGCATTATATCGAAATTAGCGATGAAGAATGGATTTCTTATGCTGCTAAATTGTGTGTAAAGAAAATTGAGAAAAAGGAAATAATCCTTACCCAAGGAGAAATTTGTCAGGATGTGTTTTTTGTCGTTGATGGATTGCTTAGAGTATATTTTGTTGATGATGAGCGAGAGGAAAAGACCTTCCATTTCTCATTTGAAAATACTTTTTCGGCTGATTATGAAAGTTTTTTAAAGAAAATACCATCGAACTACTCTATTCAAGCATTGGAAGAAACAACTGTCATTTTAATGTCGTACGAAATGCTTCACGATGGTTATAAAACCCTTAGAAACGGAGAAAGACTTGGCAGATTACTTACCGAAGAATATTTTTTTATTTTCAATGATAAAATTCAAGCTATGTACACCCAAAGCCCGCTTGAACGCTATAATAATCTAACTAAAAAATTTCCAAATATATTGCAGCGTGTTCCACAACATTATATTGCTTCATATCTAAATATCAGCTCCGTACATCTCAGCAGATTAAAAAATTCCAAATAAAATTGTAAACTGATAACATATGTTATCGCCCTAAGGCAATTACTCCCTTAACTTTGTACTAGTAAAGCATCAAATTATAACAAGATGAAAAATTTAGAAAATAAGACAGTCTTAATCACTGGCGGAGCATCGGGTATTGGTAAGATAATGGTTCGATTGATGTTAGAACGGAAAGCCAAAGTTATTATCTGGGATATTAATCAAGAAAAAATTGACGAAACAGTAGCTGAATTTTCGCACATAGGAAGCGTTTCTGGTTTCAATATCGATGTATCTAATGTTGATCAAATACAAGAAATGGCAAAAAAAGTGAAGCAGGAAATAGGCGTTGTTGACGTATTGATAAATAACGCAGGAATAATAGTTGGTAAATTTTTCAGCGAACATTCGATATCAGATATTTCGAAAACAATGGAAATTAATGCAAATGCGCCCATGTTTATAACGAAGGTATTTCTTAATGATATGTTAGCGCAAAATTCAGGGCATATTTGCAACATTGCTTCCTCAGGCGGACTCGTTTCAAATCCTAAAATGTCTGTGTACGCCGCCAGTAAATGGTCGCTCATCGGTTGGTCTGATAGTTTACGTTTGGAGATGAAACAGCTGGATAAAAAAGTAAATGTCACGACGATTATGCCGTACTATATCAATACTGGAATGTTTGATGGTGTAAAATCGAAGATTGCAATTCTTGAACCTGAAGCAGCAGCACTTACAATTGTTAAAGCTGTAGAGAACAACAAAAAAATGCTGACTATGCCAGGATATATTTACAGATTTACTCGTTTAGGTCAAGCAATTATGTCCATTAATGTTTTTGATTGGTTTGCAGGAGATGTTCTTGGAATTTACAAAACAATGGAGCATTTCACTGGTCGCAAAAAGTAGCATGACTTAGAAATGGAACAAACATAATTGGGAAATATCCTTTACCATATTGAAAATCAGAGCGCTTTTTGACCTCCAAAAAAGCGCTTCAACATTTTGTTGAAAAAGTGGTCAAAAAAAATCATACTGCTTAGTTCTACATTAGATATTTTTATTTTATGACGTAAACTTTATGAACATAAAGAATGAAATTATAAGATGCGCAATCGAACGAATAAAAAAGAGTAGTAGAATTATTTTGCTTTATAATATTAATTATATTCGTAAATAATTTATATTAAAAAATAAATCGTATTTCATTTTTTAAATATATTTCTATAAAAGTCTAAAGAACCCGTATTTACGGATTTCGATTTGTTTGAAATTTGCATGGTATTAACTGGGCATTTTCAGAATATACGCTATCGGAATACGGGAGATAATAATTTAAATAATTATGGAGATAACTTACAATTTTCACGTCATTCCAACTGCAGAACAAGTAATTGAACTTTACCACAATACACAATTGCCTCGTCCTATAGCTGATAAAGCAAGGATTCAAAAAATGTATGATAATTCAAACCTAATTGTTACCGCGTGGCACAATGAAAAATTAGTTGGAATTTCTCGTTCTATTACAGATTGGGCTTGGAGTTGTTATCTTGCAGACTTAGCCATTCACACAGACTATCAAAAATTTGGAATTGGAAAAAATTTGGTCCGTTTAACTAAGGAAAAAGTGGGTGACGAAACTATGGTTCTATTGCTTTCAGTGCCAACTGCAATGGAATATTATCCCAAAATAGGATTTACAAAAGAAGACAGAGCATTTACAATACTAAGAGAAAAATAGAATCAAAGATTTTCGTTTCTCATAAAATGTACTTATTATTGAAAATTTCATCTTCTTTATCCGCTACATTGGCAACCCGAAAACCGTGGTGGTAATTCTCACAGAACATGCATCTTTTCTTTTAGACAGAAAAATATGCCGCTTCGAAGTTCGCATCTTGCCAAACGCTAAGACGATTCCAGCTGCTCTACTCCCACTCAATAACCAAATTCCTTAACTCATCAGTTTTTTTCCCTCGCTCATTGTTTTGTTGTTGAATCAAAAACGTATTTCAAATAGATTTGTATCATCAAAAACTTAAAAATTAAATACAATGAACAGAGAACTAGTTTTTTTAAGAGCATTTGCAGTAGCAACCGTAGTCGGAATGATCTATATAACCACTTCCGCATTCAAACAAAATGGAAATAAAAAATTCGGTGAAATTGATGTGGAACGAATCAATGTCGTAGAAAAAGACGGAACTGTAAAAATGGTTATTACAAATGTCGAAAAGTTTCCAAACGGCAATGATAAAATCAATAATAGACCAACGAATGAAGACAGGAAAAAGCGTTCAGGAATGCTGTTTTTCAATGAGGATGGAATAGAATGTGGTGGCTTTATTTATGACGGCGAAAAGAATGCAAAAGGTCATAGCTCCGGATTATCATTAACTTATGACCAGTATGACGGCGACCAAGTAATGCAATTGATGACGCAGGACCATCAACAAGGAGATAAAAGATTTGTAAGCAGTACGCTAGCATTTAATGACCGTCCGAGTAAAGAATCTCAAATCAAAACGACGGCAATAATGAAAGAATTGAAAGAGCTTGGCAAAAAAGACCCAAAAGCTATGCAACTTAAACAAAAAGAATATGAAGAACAAGGCTTAATCGATGGCGTACCGAGAGTGATGTTAGGAAAAACACGAAGTCAAAATAACGGTTTGTTTCTTTTTGATGATAAAGGACAACCCAAGGCAATGTTTTATGTAGATAAAGAAAACAACGCCAAACTCGACTTCTTTGATGACAAAGGAAATACGATTGCCTCCTTTCCAGAAAAAACAAAATAATAAAGCCACTAAAATAGCATTGTAGTGATATAATGCTATTTTTACATTTTGTACCATGAAGAAACTGCTAAACATCTCATATTCCAATCGGCACTTTTTGCTGTTCATTTTACTGTTTGCCTATTTGCAGTCTATTTATACGCGAATTGCAATAAGAAGAGTATTTAATGCCTATATTTTTACGCCCGAAGCCGCATTTGCTAAACTAATTTCAGTAGGTATTCTCTTTTTTGTCATCCTGTTCTTTATCAGAAATTGGCATAAGTCAGAAATTTTGAAAATAGATGAAATTTTGAAAATATTTGGTGCTTCGCTCGTGGCTTATTTAATTGCAATGCTAACTATCGGGTTTATAATTGCTTTTACATTTGATACTATTGAACGAAATTTCAACCAAGAAACGTTTATCCTCTCTACATTTTCAAATTTGTTAGATGGTTTCATTTATGGCAGTTTTTTTATGGCCTATTACTACTATCAGCAGAACATAAAAAAGCAGAAGCAACTAATTGTATCGAACCAAGCAATTTCTGAAAGTAAAATCAACCAACTTAAAACACAACTTAATCCTCATTTTCTTTTTAACAATCTTAATATTTTGGACCAACTCATTGAGGAAGATAAAAATAAGGCATCTGATTTTTTGAATGAATTTGCAGAAATTTACAGATATGTTTTACAAGCTTCAGATATAAATTTTATTACCATAAATAAAGAATTGATCTTTGCAAAACAATATTTCAGCTTGATGCAAAATAAATATGGAACAGCATATCAACTTCAGATTGAAGACCAAAATAGTGACGGTTATATTGTACCGCTCACTTTGCAATTGTTAATTGAGAATGCATTCCAGCATAATTTAGGACATGTAAAAAATCCGGTCTTTATAAAAATTAGAATTGATAAAAATCTTATTATAACAAACAACTGCATACCTAAACGAAATGCGAAATTAACGTCAGGAAGAGCATTAAATAACCTGAAAGAGCAATATAAATTGCTAACAAAGAATCCGATTAAAATTCAAAAATCTGATAGCACATTTTCGGTAAATATTCCTATAATTCATAAAGTAAAATCGTGATAAAAATACTCATCATAGAAGACGAAATACCGGCTAGAAAGAAACTAAAAAGATTTCTAGACGAATTAGAAACAACAACAGAAATCGTTGCAGAAATTGATACCGTGGAAGTAGCAATTGAATTTCTTAAGGAGTCTAAAATAGATTTAATTTTTTCAGATATTGAATTGTTAGATGGTAACGCCTTTGAAATCTACAATCGGGTTAGCGTTTCTTGTCCTATTATTTTCACCACCGCTTACGATCAGTTTTTGATGAATGCTTTTGAAACCAACGGAATCGCTTATTTATTGAAACCATTTTCGAAAGATCGTTTTCAAGCAGCTTGGGATAAATTTCTCCTCTTTCGAAATTCAAGTGTTAATGAAAACCAGCAACTTAATAATCTTACTGAACTAATTCGTCAAAACTTCGTACAAAATTCTTATAAAAAACGGTTTACTATACATGCGCATCAAAGAATTTACTTTTTAGATACCGAAAACATTACTTTTTTTGAAGCCTCTGAGAGTGTTATTTTTGCAGTTGATATAAACGGGAAGAAGCATTTATTAAGCGAATCTACTTTAAAAGACATCGAAAAACAGCTAAATCCAGTAGATTTCTTCAGAATCAACCGCAGTACGCTCATAAACAAACAACACATAGAAAAAATAGAACGCTATACTAAAAACACATTAGCGCTAAAATTAGTAGGTTATAAAGAATATCTTAAAACCAGCCAAAGCAGTACGCACTCTTTTCGAGAGTGGATTGAAAAATAATAACCATTTACTTTATCGCAACACTTCCAAAAGCAATTTGTAAATTTGTTTCTAAAAGAGTGAAAAATATGAGCGACATCTTTAGCCTTATCCAACAAATAAACCTTCTGGATTTATGGGATAATACAATAGAATTAAAACGTAATCAATATTTAAAAGTAGAAGGAACTGTAGACACCAATCTTTACTTTGTTAGCAATGGTAGTTTGAAAATTTATGTGCTTGATGAACAAAATGAAAACATAATACGATTTGGGTATAAAAACAATCTAATTGCATCCTTGGATTCATTCATTACAGAAGAACCATCGGATCTTTACATTCAGGCAATTAAAAAGACGCAATTAAAAGTTATCAAGAAAATCACATTTATGAATCTGATTGAAAGTTCCAAAGAAAATACGATCATTTGGCAGCGAATGCTTGGCGATTTAATGTTACAGCAAATGGAAAGAGAACGCGATATTTTAACCTCCTCTCCTATTGAACGATATAAAAGAGTCCATGCCCGAAGTCCTCAATTATTTCAAGAAATTCCAAATAAACATATTGCGTCGTATTTAAGAATGACTCCCGAAACCTTATCAAGAATAAAAAAATCTTAATTCAAATCAATTATTTTCTAACAGTTACTAACGATATTTGAATAAAAAAAGATGACAATTAAATCTGCACATTTACTACAAGACTTAATAGAAAATACGCAAACAAATAGAAGTCAGGCCGAAGAATTGATTTCTCTTTCTATTGAAGAGTTAAACTGGAAAGCTGAAAAAAAAAGTTGGAGCATTTTAGAATGTCTAGAACATTTGAATTTATACAGTAATTTTTACCTGCCTGAAATTAGTGAAAGAATCGAAAATTCAAACAAAATTTCAAGTGTTAATTTCACATCAGGTATTGTTGGAGATTACTTTGCTAAAAGTATGTTGCCTCGAAAAAAGCTAAATAAAATGAATACCTTCAAGGATAAAAATCCGCTTGGCAGTAAACTAGACAAAAAAACTATTACACGATTTATTTCAGATCAAACGCAATTGCTGGACCTTCTAAATAAATCAAGAAACATCGATTTAAACAAGACTAAAACGGCCATAAGTATTTCAAAATTATTGAAATTGAAACTCGGTGATACTTTTAGAATTGTAGTGTATCACAATCAACGGCACATCGCGCAAGCTAACAAAGTACTAGGAACTATACTTGAGAAAAATGATTAGCGTTAATTTGGATGATGAACTTTACAACTCAATTCACTGGAAATACTAGAATACCAATCCAATAACATCATTGGAAAACCTATTATCAAGGATTTAAGTATGATTTACGCTCTCACTGTTGCGTTTATCACTTACTATAACATAAAGAGTTTATTGTCTACAGCGATGAGCCTACAGATAAAATTTAAATTAAAAGCAGTGGGTTAAAGGTGCATGACTAATCAAAAAGAGACAGAAGTAAAGAGCTGTAAAGGTTTTACAAATACTAAAATTTATAAAACTAAAGGTTGAGCTTGTGATTTTGCTAACATTTTAATTCAAATGAAAAGCATAGAAACTATTTAAAACTTTTTTTAATACGATATCCTTCTACAGTATAAATAGATTTAAAAGGATCAAAAAAGCTAACCAAATCCAATAGAGCTAAGGCATGATAATAAATATTAGGAAGCTCTTATTATATTACCGCTTGACCTGCGCAAAAAGCGTTAGTATATTTATACCAAAGTAAGTTCAGAAACGTGAACAATAATAATGAAATTACTAAATTTGAAAAACATTTTCGATCTAACAGCAAAATTGTAATCTATCCGCAGCAGTTTAATCGTAATTTGATTAGAGAACGGTATGAAAATATTTCGTCCGAACCACTTACTAAAGGAATCGAGACGATAAAAAAAATAAGCAAAGAAGTTGGGAATTTGTTTAAAAAAGAAGATAACAAATAATGTTAATACTAGTTGAAATCGTCATTGACAGTAAAAAGATTTCTTTTTGATTTAATCAAATTAATTAGTCTAATAATATGCTTTTTATTGTTTTTAATATGGGAATTGACGGTGATATTGAAAGCGGTTTTACAAAATAATAGATCGGACCATGCCTCTTCACATATAACCTTTTGATTCCTTTAGTTATTAAAGATGTTGTAAGTATAGTACGAAAGATATCGTTAATTGTACGATCTGAAAGTAAAACAGCACTCCGATCTTCTACTGTTGTAAAAATCTAAAACTAATTGTGGGTTCCTTGCAAATCCTTCCGGTGATGCAATATCTTCAATCTTATGGTTTTTCCATAGTCCAGATTCTCCTCTTAAAGTAGTTAATCCGCTTTATTGACTTATCCCAGCACCGCTGAAGAAAACTAAATGCCGTTTTTTATTATTCATTTGCAATCGCTTTTAGTTTCATTATTAATTTTTCACTTATTACTTATAGAATAACTATGGTTTGCAGATCTGAAAACTATATAAATACTAACCGATTTAACCGGAACGCTTGTAGAATAGATACCGTGAAAGTATTTAGCACTATTAAAGTAAATGCTTATCAACTGAAAAACAGTTTGTGTTTAAGGGAGTGGCGAAGTGGCGGTGTTTTTTATAGCCGGCTTTCGAAAAGCTCCGGGTGATAACCCAGCGGAAGGCTATTAAAAATGTTGCCGCTGAGTCACTCGCTGCGCGTTGGGTGGAGCGGCTATTTTACATAGTTGTTGTTATGGCTTTCAGCACAAAAACCAATAAACTATAGTATCGTTTTGTGCTGAACCATAATGAGAAATTCTGTAAATATAACTTGTGTCAACCTTTTTGTTGCTCCTAAACTACTTGTTATTGTTTACTGGTATCATGATTGAGCATTCAAAAACTTTTTGGAGCGTTGGCAACGAGTGGCAACTGGGAACCTTATAAAGTTTGTCTAAACCGCACGAAAAAAAAACAGTATTGGTACAACAATTTATTCATTTTACTGCTTTATGGTTTTAGCATATCATTTTTACTGCACTGTTTGTAAGTATCTGTTTTTTGTTAATTGTTTTACATAAATATTATGCTTTTTTATTACATTTACTGCTTGAATATCTTTTTTACCGCATATTATGACATCACAAAAAGCAGGAAGCCTTTGGTTGGCAGCACATTTTGAACTTATTAATTATCGCATAACCCATCGATCCTATATCGGTACAAGGGATAAAATTGAATTTGCTCACGACAACAGTGTCGAACAAACCTATGGTCCCAAGTACGCTCCTAAAACAGACACCGCAGTTAGTCATATTGAGTTTATGTTGAAATATGATGATTTAAATCTTGATTTTTTAGCGGCAGTATTCCAAAAACTTGACGAACTGGAACTTCTAAATTATATTTGTGAAAGTCCAAGCGGACGTTATTCAAGAAGGATAGGTTATTTATATGAATGGTTAACCAATAGAAAATTAAACATTACGTACGAAGTTAGTGGTAATTATACCGATTTACTTGACACAAAACGATATCTTACTGGCAAAATTATAAAAAATGCCCGCTGGCGCGTTAACGATAATTTATTAGGTGTTCCGGCGTTTTGCCCTATAATCCGAAAAACGCAAGCCTTAAAAGTGCTACTTAGCAAAGACATTAGGAATGAAATTGAGGTACTTAAAAATAACTATTCTCCTGAAATATTTCAACGTGCCAGCCAATATTTATACCGTAAGGAAACCCGATCTTCTTACGAAATTGAAAGCGAAAAACCTTCCCCTGACCGTATTGATCGTTTTATTACACTACTTTATCAAGCAGGGAAACAGCCTTTTTCGGAGTTAATGGCTGAACAGAGTTTAACTGTTTTGCAAAATGCTATTGTTGATCCACGCTATGCTCAACCTGGTTTTCGTACTTTCCAAAATTATATCGGGCAGACGAATTATCGAGGTGAAGAAATTTATCATTATGTATGTCCACCACCCGCTATGATTGGTTCTATGATGACAGGACTTACTGCCACAGAAGAAAAAACAATGGGCATTTCAGAAGTTGTACGTGCTGCAATAGTTGCGTTTGGCTTTGTTTTTATACATCCCTTTTTAGATGGAAATGGACGTATCCACCGCTTTTTGATTCACGATATGCTGACTCGAGATGGTTTAGCAGCGCAGAGTCTTATTATACCAGTTTCGGCTCACATGCTACAAAATATGGTTGCGTATGATACTGTACTTGAAGATTATTCTAAACCATTGATGCAACGAGTTCGCTATAGTAAATCGGCAAGTGGTGATTTGAGGATTGACAATACTGACGCTGTTAGCTCTTATTTTAGATATCCTGACCTGACCATGCAAAGTGAATACCTTGCTAAAACCATATTCTCGACTATACAAGAAGACTTATTGGAAGAACTTTTTTTTCTGGAACGCTATGACGAATTAAAAAAGGATCTCCAACAATTGATAGATATGCCCGATAAGCGATTAAGTGATGTTATTATGTACCTTCATCAAAATAAAGGGATTTTCCCTAATCGAAGAAAAAAACAATTTGAAGAGATTACTGATGCTGAATATGATGCGATGGGAAGTATTTATTCAGAAATATTTTCTAGATGATTACTATTTTTAATAAACAAAATATAAGTTGGCGTTTTTAGTGTTATTATTTGATCCTAATCTAATAGGAATTGCCAGAACATTGCTAATTTTTTAAAAAGCTCCTTTGGGGTTGCCTTGGTTATTGGGCATGAATTGTACCCGAAGCTTTAGTCAAACTTACGAAGTAGATTCGCGTTAATGGGTTTGATTTTATTAGCCAATGTTCAAAACCTTTAGGAGCAATTGTTTGCCCTGATTTTACTTGTCCTGTTTTTTCATTGTAAGCAATAATTGCTTTTGGACGAGCACCACCTGCTGAGGTTCCTATTTTAAGAATGTCTAACATCGCTTGTTGCTCATCATCATTCAAATTAGCTTCAAAACCTTCTCTTTTAGAAAGCATTTTTTGCGAAATCTTTATTAAGTTCATCTACTTCTATATCAAAAGCTCTTTTATTTGATTTTAGTTGTGATGGTTCAAATTCTAAAGCACCCATACCTCGTGTTCCTATAAAACCTAACAATTCTACTGGATTCATACTGTTTTCTGGACGACCTTGTTGTGCTAACCAACTGTTGATTAATTGGTTTCCGTAGTCGTCTGGTAGTACATCTGCTAATAGACTTGGTAAACCTTTAAACGTTTTTATATCTCTGAGTTCTGGAAACGAGAAAATGCGTTTGTTGCTGCTTGCAATTGGCATTTTAAGTGGTACTAAATCGGTTTTAGTAGATATGAATTTGGATCGTATTCAAAACTAGCCACACCAGTTTCGGTGTTCCATGCTACGGCACCGACTGTTTCTCCCCATATTTTCAGAAAAGCGGTTGTTATCATTACCAGTCAGATTTTTTGGTGTTGTCGTTATCTGTATTTCTAGCTCGTTGTCTTTTTTATTGGTCTTGCTTAGCAAGTTTTAAAGGACTAATTTCTTCTTGAATTTTAAACGAATTCATTATATATAATAGATCTAAAACTCGAAGCACTTGTAATAGGGTTGGTACCGTTATGTTTTCTCCTTTTTCTAACAAGCTTAGTGTAGAACGGCTAATGTTTGCTGCATTAGCTACTTCCTCTTGTGTTTTGTTTTGTGCTAAACGATGGTGTTTTACGAATGTTCCAATAGTTTGTGCTAGTGCTGCATCGCTCATTGAAACCCAATCTATGTATTGTTTATCATTCATAAAGCGTGCTTTTTAGTCTTAACGACTGATATATCATACAAATATAATTAACTAAATTTGAATAAATTCATCAATCTCACTTTTTAATATTTTAAATAATAATAGTCTCTAAAGAATTCAATTCATCATTTTCATCACTATCTTCATCAGGAATTTCGACTGGAATATAGGTTTCGCAAAAAGAATTAAATTTATCTTCTGAAGTTTTATCCCAAAAAATTAATCTTTCTTTATTTAATAGCCCTAAAACTTTTTTATAAACAGCTTGGGTTTGTTCTGTAATAGCAATAATTAAAATTCCAGAAGTTCTTGTTACAATTGTATAAGCAAATTCTAAGGCTTCTTTTTCAAATTCTAAGGGAATATAAGTTGACCAAATGACACATTCTTTTTCTAGTCCTTTTAAACTTAAAATAGAATCTGAATCTATTTTTATTTTTTTTGCGGTTAATGCATTTTTTAATGGATAATCTCTTTCTAATATACAATTGTTTTGCAAATCAAAGATTTTATATTCATTAAATACATTTTCCAGTTTAGAAACTAATTGCTCATTGGTTTCTCCATATACTGCAATAGGTCTTGCACCTGGAGGAGAGCCTTTGTATGGGATTATGTTAGATGTTCCTTCGGTATTACTGAAACGCTTGTTTATTGCTAGAGATAAATTACTAATGCATTCACTAATTCTTACTGGTAAACGGTATGAACCTTCTAATTTAAAATTTCTACGAGTAGCCATATTTGCGTCTCGAGGAATACTGGCGGCTAAACCTAAATGAACTGCTTGTGCTAAGTCTCCGCCAATGGTAAAATTGTTAGGATTTTTAATCAAGGAATAAAATATTTTAAAATCGGCTGCTGTACAATCTTGAAATTCATCCACTAAAATATAGTCGTATTTGAAACCTATTTGATTGCTATTAAGCTTTGATAATAAGTATTGCCTACGAATAGTAAAACTTTCAACCCCTTCTTTATGCATACGAAGTGCATATCTTTCTAAGCACTGAAATACTAATTTTCTTCGATCACTATTTTTTTGAAGCGATGGAAAATTTCCTCGTCCAATCCTAGACACATTAAGGTAGGCTTTTTCACTTCCAGAAATACCGACTTGTAAGCCATAAATAACCCTATGGTATTCTTCAAAAATAAAATCAGAATTTAAAACATTATCGTATTGACTACCCGTTACATTATTTTCTTTTTTGACATCCGCAATAATTTCATTGATAATTTTATGATGCAATGGCATACTTACCATTCCTCTGTAAGTTACTCCTCCAATATATTTAGGCAACATATCAAAATGTACCAATCGTATGTTTGCTATTTTTGAACCAGTGAAACGAATGATACAAGAAGGAAGTGTTGCACCATTAAACCCTGAATCATAAGTAATTATAAACTTATCATTATCTAAAACATCGACTAGCCATTCTGATAATTTTTTTATCAACGCTTTATTAAACGTCGTCAACAATATTTGAATTTTCGGATCGTAGTTATGTTCTTCAACAATGTTTTTAATTTTTTCGGTAATCACAATACTTTTACCACAGCCTGCAGGTCCCACAATAGTAACAGGTCTCTCGCTAGTTTCGGCTGCTTTTTTCTGATTATCATTTAATGTTACCTCTCTACGAATGGTTATGGGCGGATTAAAAACGTCTAAGTGCTCAATAGGTTTTCCTTGCTCAAACATTGCTAATTGAGGTCTTTCAAAAATGATTGCTGCATTACTAGCATCATACCACGAAGTAGCTCTACTCAGTTCTGTGATATTGAGTATTTTACCTAATTGAGTACGAATATTATTTATATTAGTTAATGGTTTATTGAACAGTAATTGTGTTGATTGAATTAACTGACTGGTATATTTTAATTTTAAAAAATCTTGTTTTAGTAATGGAAAATATTTAGTTGCTTTTTTCTCTGAAGTCAATAACAGCACAGCGGACGGCTTATAAACTTCGACTAATTTTAAAAAGTCTTTACTAATAGCTTCTTGATTATCTGAATCGTCAAACAAATAACTAGCTGCAAGAATACTATTTGCCGTTGAGATTCGTTTATTATTGTTCCAAGAATTTACTTCATATTCTATTTTAAAATTGTGGTCAATTTCTGGATATGATACTACTAATTCTTTCCAAAGGTAATCTCTACTATATTGCAACATGAATGGACTCGAGTCTATATTGATTATAGTTATTGAAGGAGGAGTTTGTCCTAATTTTTTAAAACCTGCATAAATTAATCCTAAGCTCCATTGAATGGCACCAGCACCAGCACCTAAATCAAAAACAACTAATTCCTGACCTTGGTATTGGATAATTTTCTCTAAAAAGAACGATATAAACGTATTTACTCTTCTAGGATGGTACCACAAAGTATAAGAAAAAGCGGTATTAGGACGATCATAACATAAATCTTTACCTCTAATTAAATTATAACTTTCAATGTGGCATTGTTTTAGATCGTATTGAAAATTTGCTTTGGCTTTATTTTCATTGTAATACTTAATCGAAGCATTTGCAACAACTTTATCTAAAGTGTCTTGCTGTGCTAAGAGCCATGTTTTTAATTGTTCCTTCATAAATACCAATTGTTATAGATTATATTGGTGCAAAGCCACATTTACCTTCACCCAACCAAGGTAATTTTTCTCTAAATATTTTTACAGCTTCTTCATATTTGGCATTATTCCAATTCATTTTTTTAAACTGTTCAAGCGCTTCTGCTCCTGTGCCTGCAATGAACTTGCCTTTGTCTTGGTGGAACGGTTGTACAATGAATTTTTTTACTCCAGTTGCCAATAATTCTTCAGTGAAAGTTATTACATTTTCAACTGGTAATAAAGGTGTCATGGTAATGCATGTTTGTATACCTGCCTCTGAAATTTCTTTTATGGCTTTTAATCTAACTTTATTTGATGGACAAAAAGGTTCAAACGCTTTTCTGACGGATTCACTATCTGTAGTTACTGTCATGTTTACCTGAATAATATCAAATTGCTTGAATAAATCAATATCTCTTTTTGCTAATTGACTTCGAGTTTGAATTACTAATCGTACTTTATGATATTCGATTAGCTCTTTTAAAATACTTCTTGTAAGTTCTAACTCTTTTTCAACTGGTTGGTATGGATCTGTAACGCTGCTCATGTAAATCGTTTTATCTATGAGCGGTTTTTTTCGCTTCTTCATCAATAATTGTAGTGCGTTTTCTTTTACTCGCAACCAGTTTCCCCAGTTGTCTTTATCGGCAGTTGATCGAGAAAAGAAAGCGGCATAACAATAATTACAACCAAACGAGCAACCCGAATAGGGATTAAGCGTATAATCATAAGCTCCCATAAAGCCTTTGGCTTCGGTGAGGATCCCTGCTGCTTGTACGTAATCAATATTGGTATGACCCAGTTTTGTTTTACGTGGGTTGTTTTCTTCTTCTAAACTACTGAATAAGTCCATGTTGATTTTGAATTAAAAAGTACTATTTAAAATGGTTAAAACTCCATTTTGAGTATAAAAATTATATAATAACACCACTTCTAAATAGGAAGGTGGTGTTTGTTTGTTTTCAATATATGGAAAGTTAAACCTTCAACGGCATTGTTTTGCATAAAATTAAACACACAATCATTGGTTAGAACATCTTTTCCATTTACTTTTCCTCTTGTTGCGATTAATCTGTTTTCTATAGAATGATTTCCCAAATCACCATTTGTCTTTATTTTACCTGCCATACCTATGTAAACATTTTCTCTAGTTGTAGTGTTCTCCCATATATAAACCCCAATTGTAGTGTGTTATTATTTCTGGGTTTGTATCTGTGATTATTGGCATTAAAGGAAATTCAAAACCATTTATGTTTTCGTGCGAAGAAAACACATCTGGGTTATCGATTTTTGCTTTAAATCGATTTTGAACTTCTGAAGTTGATTTTGATTGTTTGGTGTGGAAGCACATGGAGATTGGTTGAACGGATTGCGGCTTGCAGAAATGGCGACGAGCCAAGACCAAGCCAAAACAAATATAACATAAACTTTTGAATTTACGGAGAAAACACGTACGTATGCGCTTACCTAAGCCATTTTTTTAACTGTTATTACAAAACGTCTTTATTTGTAAACTTTTGATTAAAATCTAAAATTAAAATAGCGATTTTACTTTTTCTATTAACCATTTATCACGATAGCGTACTAGTTGGTTTTCATAATCGTGATTTAATACACCATCTAAATCAGAAATTAGAATATTTAAGTCTGATATATTCCAATATTTCCAAATATTAAAATCCTCTTCATCTATTTTAGATTTTTCTAAAATTTCAATTATCTCTAGCGCAGAATTTTCTAGAATAAAAGGTTTTGGAAACTTTACTAAAGATTCATCAAATAGTTACCGTTTAATTTTTACAAGATTTTCGTCAATTAATTTTAATTGATTTTCTGTAGTTTTATCCATTTGATTAATATTTTACATCTCCAATTTTACATGTTGATATCACTTTTTCTACTAAACGTCTTAAATAATATCTACGACCTTCTAATTCTTCGAAAGTGATTTCATCTTTATCCCCATAAGTTCTAACTTTGACAAAATAAGTTATTCCGTTCTTTTGATTTGAGTCAAATGAAATAAAATTATCAGTTATAATATATTGATATTCATCTTCTAGAATCACAGTAAACTTAAAACCTTTAATCCCAAATACTGTTGCACGATTAATGTCCTTTTTATGAACAAATATCTCACTATTTTCTCCATTAGGATTAAGTTCTCAAACTACTATTTCTTCCATTTTTGATATTTTTTCAACGACCACAGTGTCATTTTCTTTATTATATTCTGGACCATAAATAATAATTTCAGTAGTTATATTGTTTGAACTTACATTTTCAAATCTACTTGTACCCGCCAAAACAAAGAAAGAGTTGTGAGGAACTCTATAAGATATTTTAAATTTTCTTAACTTAGATGGTTTTGCTTTTTCACCATTTACCTCAAAAGTATTTTGATAACCATAATCATATGCTTTTGAAGGGTCGGATGAAATTTCTAATGAAATTAGCTTTTGCTTTTCATCCTGATATTTTAGGTTTTCTAATCTAGTTTTTTCATTTTCAGCATTTGCAAGTGCTAATTTACCATAGTCAATTGTAGAAATGTTTTTATTTACAGTTACATTTCCACTAATATTTACATTTTCATTGATATTTGCATTAACTGTATAATATCTTGAATGTTGAGCATTTGCATTAAAGTATGCAATTGTTAAAATCAGAAATAATTTATTTTTCATTTTTGCAAAATTTTTGATTAAATGTGTAGTAATTAATAGACATATGAAATTATCACTTTACAATTATACATACAAAATTTGATTTAAAAATGTCGAAAACATTAATGGCTAGAGATTCATTGTATTATTTCATCAAGCCTTGTGGTAAATGATTTTGATAGTTTTTCTTGTTTCATTTTCCATTGACGTGCTAAAGATTGATTTGCAAACTTCACTTTATTTGTACCATAACTCTTATTCATTTTGTCAATTACACTCATTAGTGGTTGGTGTTTTGGATTTGAAGTGTGTTGAATAATGATAGTTGTGTTTCGTTGTTTGGTGTTAGACCCATTACAATTACACCTGCTTTTTTATAATGAAATCCCTCTCTGAAGTTTGCTTTTAATCCTATTTGTGCATAGTGGTTTAATTCAATCGTTGAGTTTGTTGGGAAGTCTGTATTTATTATAATATTTCTTGAATATTGTGGTTGGCCTTTGCTGAAGTAGTTTGTTTGCACGAAAACCATAATCATATTGCAATGACTTCCTTTCTTTCTTAATTTTTCGGAACAAGAAGCTGTATAAGTTGCTAATCAGGTACTAAAATGGCAAATACTACCGCACGACAAACTGGCAATGGACGTCTTGCCCACCAAAGATGTAGTGTTGAAATGTGTCCGTGACGGATGGATTTATCGCGAACGCTTTCAGCCGAAATTTCTTTAATCGGCATGGCTACTTCTATTAGTTTTTTTGGTTTTATCATGGTTGTATTGTTTCTGTAATTCCTAATTTTATATGTTCTAATATGCTAACTGCATATTCTATGGTCCAGTCGTTTTCTCTTGCCCAACGTTCTGCAATGGGAGTATTTTCTAGATTAACTGTGTTGTTGTTTAGTACGTGTAATACTCTTTCTTTTACTTTATTTGATGTACTGCAAATCTCAGCCATTTTTCTACCTAATACTCTTGCCGCTACTATTAATTTATCAAATTCTTCTGGAAAAGTGTCGTGATGGTGATCGTATATTTCATCGCTGTTAAAATCGAAATATTCTTTGATGATTAATAGAATGTCTTTAAGATCATTTCCTCTATCTTCCGGTCGGTCGTTCCAGGCAATTAATTTAAGTATTATCATTCCTTCTAATGGTGGAATTTGAGCAAACTTCTATTCTATAGCTATGGGAATGGCATGCTGTAATACTTCTTTAAATCCTAATAAGTGTAAATCGGTATATCGCTCATTGAAGTTTATAGTGTCGTTTTCTTCAATTTGTCCGAATGGTAATATATCAATTGCCGTGTTGTATTTTGAATGATATAATGTAAAAGGAGCTTCTTCTACTTTGTTAAATCCTTCAGATTCAAGTTCTTTGATTACTTGTTCAAATTCTTTCATTGCACTAATCATTATAGCAAAATCTATATCTTTGGTACCTCGTGAAGGTTTAATGCCATCTCTAAGTAAGTTTAATGCCACAGCACTTACACCTACTAAATAATAAGGTATTTCTAGCTTTACTAATACTTGGTCAATGATGTTAAACACTTCATTGAAATAAGGAATTGCTAGTTCTTTATAAGTTTTGTTCAATGCATTGCTCATATATCATTTGTGCTGTTTCTCGGTTTCTCTTATCGTCAGTGTTTATTAAATCAGCATATACTACAATAGCAGGTGCTGTATCTCTGTCTTCATTTGTTTCCTCTTGTTTCCAGAATTTTTTGTATACTTCAACATTGCCATTTTTTTCCGGAACTAAACGGTAGTTTCTCATTAGTTCGTTTTGAGTTTCTGTAGTGTATAAAGTTAGTTTTTCTGGTCTTAAGTGGTTTGTAATTAAGTCTGCTGCAGGCTCACCACCCCAAACTGTTGTTTCTTTTAAATTAATATTTTTCCATTCATAAAAATTATTTTCATTTACAAATGCAAAATTTCCTACTTTTAAAGTAGGTTTTAAGGTGTGTTCATATGCATTTGTCCATTTTTCAAGTAACTCTTTTTTGTTCTTAAAAATTATTTCATTTTTATTTAACTGCATTACAAAGCCTTCTTCTTTTAGTCCTTTTATAATGTTTGTTACATTACCCACTGCAGTATTTGCTACTTCGGCAATGTATCTGTATGGTTGGTGTATTAATTGATTGTTATTTAAAAACGCGAAAACTACTTTTAATCCTGTTTTTGTATAGGCTCGGTTTCGATACTTTTCTTCCATTTTTATAGGTTGGTTGGTATCAATCCAAAGTAACTGATTTTCTTTATTGAAATAAATGTTTCCATTAGCTTCTAAATAAGCTATGTTGTTTTGTTGTAATTGTGTTTTAATTTTTGGAAAAATTCGTGCGGCAATTATTATAAAAGGATTGTATTGGATGTTGTAATTTAATAAGGTTTCTAATGTTTGGCTTCTTAATTCCTTTTTTATCTCAGCATTAAGTACAAACTCGTTATTGTTAATGACTAATTTTAAGCAACCATCTAGTTCGTTAGGTCCATTAAAAGTCCATCTCCCTTTTATTCCATGGAGTTTTTCTAAGTTAATGAGTGCTTGATTAATTATTTCGTCTTCAGTCATGTTCATTTAATTTGCGTGCACACGTTTACGTGAACAATGTTTTTATGTGAACAAATTAATTAATTTTAGATTTCCATTCCTCCATAGGTAAGAAATATTGAATTCCTTTTGACTTTCGCAAAAAAAATAGTGTCTTTATTCTTGATTAATCTTTTATTCAGAGCAATAGATCATTCGATAAAATCGCCTGCTGGTGAAGGGAACCCGCCACCTATTCCTCAGTTGACAAATGGTAATTCTGTAGAATAATCCGGAAAGAAGAATTCTAATGTTGTTGAGTGATGTAGGCTTCGTAATCGCATTTTACAAAATTAGAAAAGTAAAGTTTGATTTTCTGTTAAAGGGTGGGAATAGTTAGTAACGTAATGAAGCAAACAAAGAACCGGCTTTAGGAATACTTGGAGTAAAGACGGTTTTTGTGCAGTTGAATGAGGTAATGGCTATTTTTATTTATTATGAACAGCTTTTTTATTACTATAAATAATTTGAGGTAATGTTAACTTTCGCTCCATTTCATATTTAATGCCCATTTTGCATGCTTTGCTATTTCATGTATGTATCCTTTTTTATTTTCGCTATGACCTAATCTTTCAATCAGTTTATCATTTGCCCAAATAAAGTTTTCTGTATTACCAGTAGCTAAAAGTGCTTCAAAAATTGGTTTCTGTTCGTTATTAATTATAAGGTCATAAATTTCATAAATAAACATTCCTTTATCTCCACTATCTAAATTTAGAATAGGTGTTTGAACGGTTCCTTTATATTTATAGTCTATATATCTAAACTCTTTCCAAGGTAAAATATTTGTCATAATAAGTTCCTCGCAAAATTCTCTCCAAGGTGAAGTTTCGCGATCTTCTTTAGAGTTAAACCATTCTATAAACTCAATTACTTTTATTCCTTTTACAAAAACACGTAAATCATTTTTTGCAACTCCTTTTTCAGTTTCAATTAATCTATCTGATTTTACGTCTAATTTTTCAAATATCTTTTCTGAACCTGGTAATGTTTTAAAAGCTCCACCAACAGGTTGAAAATAATTTCTTCTACTGCTTTTTACTAGCAAGTATTTCCCATCCAATTTAATTCTAAATAAGTATGCAATAGATAGTCTTATTTCTTTATCCCTAAGTAATACTTGAGTCTGAAAATAAAGATACAGACGATTAATATTTTGGAGTAAATTAAGAATAGTATATAAAACTATACCACCCACTATTTCAATAGAAAGATTAAATAATGTACTTGAAAATGTATCATTTTCTTCTGCAGGAAAAATTGTTCGGATAAGTATAAATGTTCCAAAAATAATTAAAATGGTCAAATTGGCTTTTCTTGTTGTCATAATATTTCTGGACTAGGATTAATTGCGATTATCGTTTCTTTGATTATCTCGAAAGATAACGGTCTATTAGGGAATGCTTTTGCCACCGCTTCAGGTAAGACTTTCAATCTAATGTCTGAAAATGAAAAACCTATTTTGTCTCTATCTTTTTTAAGTGAGAGTTCCGCTAATTCACTTAATTGTTCTTCAGTAAAAGTTAAACCTAATAAACTTTTTTTATAAAGTTCAACACATTCTTCTTTTGTTGGTCTTTTAAATTCTAAAACAATTGCTGCTCTTCTTAAAATTGCTTCATCTATGAAATGTAACCTGTTCGTTGACATGAATACAATTGCACGACCATTTAACTCTCTTATCTCATCAATTTTTTGAATTAAAGTATTAACAGCCGCTTTCTCTTCTTGGTGCATTTGACTTGTAGAACGTGTTGTTGCAATTGCATCCGCTTCGTCAATTAATAAAAAAGCTAATCTATTTTTACCTGCTTGTTCTTTTAATTGCGAAAAAGCATCATTGACTAATTTACCCATTTCGCCATGTAAACCTTCACCACGAACACGCGTGCTTAACTTTAAGAAGTAACCTTCTTTTTTTAATTCTCTTGTCATTCTATCTGCAATTGCTGTAGCAGAAATTGTTTTCCCTGTTCCGGCATCACCCGCCAAAATTATAAGAGGATATTTCTCTTTTAATTGTTGGATAATCGGAAGCTCTACTTGATGGTGTTTTTTACTCCATTCTACTAATCCGGATTGGTCTAATAGTAATTTTAAATTATTATAAATCCTATTGAATTTATCCTCAAATCCTACTAATGATTCCGTTTGTTCTTTTACTTCTTTGTTGGGAAGTTCTGTTATATTATCAAATATTGTAGCCATTATTTAAAGTTTGTTTTTTGAAGTTCGTATCCTTTGTTTGCATATAGTTGGGCCGTTCCTGAGTTTAAATGAGAAAATGACGTATCATCCGTTGTTGTTATCCATCCAATTCTAAAGTTATTATTCCTTTGAAAATCTTTTTTTTGCTGTTCGGTCAAAGCATGCCACTTTGTGGTATATGCTAAGTAAACGGTTAAATGAGTATTTACAATGTTTTCCCAATCATTATTCTGACCTGGCCGAGCACTATCTGAGTTGTTACCACTTTCGTTTATCGTGAATTTTGTTGCTCTTTTAACCGTGTCATTTGCATCTTTCAAAGCAATTGAAACTGTAGCTATATATCCGTTCTCAGCCAACTTTAATATGTCATGCATTAAATTGTCAACATAATCCATTGTCCATTTACCTGTTCTTCTTGCTATAGTTCTTATATCTGCTTCGCAATTTTCAAAAGTTTTACGAATGTCAATTAACGTATAGGTGTTTGTATTCGTTTTTGTTCCGTACATATTACTTAATATTAAAAGTTGGACTAAAAATTGTTCTCCATTCTTCGATGGTTGCTCCTTCCGTTTTAATTGATTGGGCATAATTCAATGTATCAAATGCTTTTTCAGCTTCTTCAACTATTTCATTCCATTTGGATTGGTCTATTTTTTTGGCAGCATTATTTTCATTATTAGTATCGTCTGCAATATAGACTTGAGTAGAGAAGGAAGGAATAGTATTGATTGCATGAGAAAACTTTATATTTGGAAAATTTGGTCCACTAACAAACTGGAAAAAACGAATAACTGCTTCTTCAATATTAGACTCTATGCCTTGCTTTTCATCTAAATATGCAACTATTAGTTCAATTGCGAATGAAGAAATTCCTCCTTCAGAATCTGTTGGTTTTAATTCCTTATAATTCTTCCAATATTTGAGAATTCTAACAATTGCGGTATAGCTTTGATTATTTTTTCTTTTTTGTAGTGAGAACGCTAAATGATTTTCTACACTTGTAATATATTTCCCACCACCACCACGTTGTGGCTGCCAAACATACTTTTCAGGATTACTAAGTGGAACTACTGGAACTATATCTACTTCGAGACCTGAACTAGAAAATCGTATTGTTATAGACTTAGTATTTCCTTTAGCATCAACATCTCTTTTGATATCTTTTTGTGGATAGATTTCTTGCAGGTAGTTCACAATATAATCATGTACTTTCTCCAAATCATTTTGGATGTTTTCATCACCACCCACAAAAAGTACTAAGTCAATGTCAATAGGGTTATCCCCTGATGCTTTCAAAATTGTTCTTTTTTTCCAAGAACCTGCTAAAAGAAATTTGGTTACTTTGAGACCCGTATTTTGGTCATGTTTAATCTTGTTTTCGAGTTTTGACTTAAGATTGTCAATTTGATCTCGGTACTTCTGCATGTTTTCTGGTTGCAGCTTAATTTTGTTTACAAAGAATTGTAGTTGATTGTTGTCTAGATTCATTTTACAGCGTTTATTAATTTATACTGCAAAGTAATACGCTAACTGTGCATTATAAGTGCACAGTAAAAAATATAATTTAATTGAAGTTAAATTATAGGAACGAAATTAGATTAATTACCTGTTTTATTCTTGTTAAATTCTCTAATTATACTAAAGATATTTATTGATTGTTCTTCGTTAAAAACACCATCTATACCTTGACTATGATAGCTTTTAAAAGGAGAATCGTATAATTTTGATGGGTCTATTTTTCCATTATTTGTAAGAAACAATTTTATAGTATCCAGGAATTGAATTTGTACTGCTGTTAATTGGTATTTATTTATGAAGTCTGCAAAAGAGGCATTCACTTTTTCTGATGATAAGCCTATTAAACTAATTATAAATGCCACTAAATCTAAACGATGTCCTATCTCCTTTTCGACTTGTTCTTTTTGAATTTTGTTTGAAAATAGTACTGCCTCTAAAGATTTTAATTCGTCTTCAGTAATGGCTTCACCGTTTTGGATTCTATTAATTGTAATGTTGTTTTGGTTTTCTCTAATAATCTTTTCTAATCGATGTGTATTGTTAACGAATGGATTACCATACGGTTGTTGCTTTCCTTCTCCAAATGTTGTTGTGATAATCTCAGCTTCTAGAATTACATCTTCAAAATTAGTTGTAACGTATCTTTGATCTGCAGGATCCATATATTTTACTAGTTCCCGAATACCTGCACGTATTTTTTCTAAATGATTTAGACCGTTATTTTTCCAAAAATCCTCATTCAAAGGTAGTTTTACTATTTCTTCGTTGTGTTTGATTTCTGGTATTGTGGTTTTCTTTAATAGCTTTTTGGAAATGATGGCTACTTTTGTAATTGGCACGTTTAAGGCTGCTAAAAACTCATCCGTGTTAGGTGTTTCAATACGTTTTATCATTAGCATGTAGATCATCTTATCGTAAAAACGAGCTGTATCTGAATCTCCTTTTGAAGGTCTTATTAATGGAGCTAAAACATCTAAAATGGTTTTGCACTCTTTTTTATCTAAATGATTCCATACTTCTCTGTTTGAATAATCCATCACGGTTTCGATTTTCATCTTCACATCGAAACGTCGTTTGTTTAATTCAATAACAGACTGGTGTAATTCATTTAATAACCGTTCACTATATTCTTGTAGTTCCTTATCTTCTTTGAAATTATCTTCTTTTAAGTATAAGGCTAATTGTAATTTTAATCCAAAAACAATTTCGGTTAAACTTTTTTGCGTGCCTGTTTCTATACCGTTTGGATTTTCTCTGAAGAATTCGAAATTTCCATATAAGTCAAAAATTAGAAAGTTTTCTTTATCTTGGTCTTCTCCAAATAAGTTTGGACGTAAACGAGAACCACGACCAATCATTTGCCAAAACTTAGCATACGACTTCACAGGTTTATAAAACATTAAGTTCACACAACTTGGTGCATCTATTCCCGTATCCATCATGTCTACTGAAATGGCTATTTGTGGTAATCTTTCTTTTTCTTCGTCGCAAAAGCGTTGGATAAATTCTTCTGCTTTTGGTTCGCCGTGGGTTATTACTTTTACGTAATCATTTCCATAACGCTCTGGATCTAATTCTAGAAACATGTCTTTTAAAAATTGTGCATGTTTTCTATTTCTTGCAAAGATTATGGTTTTTCCTATTTCATCACCACCTCTTTTTTTAATTCCTTTATCTATTAAAAATTTTAGTGTTTTAATCGCTGTATCTTTATTAAACAGCCAATTGTTCAATTCGTTTGCAGGTATGATTTCTTGACCTGTTGCTTCTTCACCGTCTAAAATCTCGTCTTCGAATTCTTCTTTTTCTTCCTCTGATAAGTCATCATAATGAATTCCACCTGTCAAAAATTTTGTAGGAACTTCAATTGAATTATAAGGTACTAAATGTTTGTTAGTAACCGCTTCCTCAAAAGTATAAGCGTCTGTAGGTGTTTTATCTGCTAACCCAAAACTAGAATAGGTATTTTTATCAATACTATTTTTGGGAGTTGCTGTTAACCCTAGAAATAGTGCATCGAAATAATCAAAAATAGCTTGGTATTTTTTATAAATAGAACGGTGTGCTTCATCCACAATAATTAAGTCAAAATGCCCTACACCATAAAAACGTTTGTCTTTTTCTTTAGAACCATCGATTAGGCCCATCATGGTTGGATAGGTTGAAAAAGCAATACGAGCTTCGATGTTGTCTTTTTCTTGTAATAAATTGACACAAGAATGCTCTGGCATTAATTTTACAAAGTTGTTTTTTGCTTGACTGACTAAACTTTTTCTATCGGCTAAAAACAATATTCTTTTTGCCCAATTGGCTTCTAATATTAATTTTGATAAAGCTATACTAATTCTAGTTTTACCTGTTCCAGTGGCTAAAACTAATAAAGCTGCTCTATGTGTTCCAAGAAGTTTACCATTTGCTTTATCTTTTCCTGCGAAATGTTCTGCAACAGACCTGATTGCCCTTAATTGATATCCTCTATCTGTTATGGTTGTATCTATTGGTTGTTCTCTAATGTCTTCTCGATTTTCTCTTCTGAACATTAGTGTTTGTAATTCTTTTTTGGTGTAAAAACCATGCACTATTCTTGCTTTTTTATAGAATTGATCGTCCCATAAATAGGTTTCAAAACCGTTTGAATAATACATAACCGGACGACGACCGTACATTTTTTCAATGCAATCGGCATATAATTGGGCTTGGTTTTCGCCCTTAGTTGCATTTTCCATTGTTTTTTTAGCTTCGACTACTGCTAATGGTAAACCATCATCATCCCACAGCACATAATCTACATAGCCCGTTTCGGAAACATTGGTGGAACTTGGCATGAATTGCACTTTGAATTCTTTGTCTTTACTACCCGATAAATCCCAACCTGCTTCTCGAAGTGATACATCTATAAAATATTTACGTGTTTCGTATTCGTTGCGTGGATGGTTTGTGGTGTCGCCTGTATTGGCTTCTTTTTTGTTTAGCTCTATTTGTGCTTGTAAGGCTTCTATTTGTTTTTTAAATAGTTCGTTTTGATTAGCTAACTCTGTATTTTTTTCTGCTTCTTGTTCTAATTTTGATTTGAACTTTCCTAGATCTGTTTCAAACTTATCTTGAACTTTTTTATAGTCTTTTTTAGAAAGTGCTTCTTGTCCTTCGGTAGGAATTACTTCCCGATTAAACATTGGAATGGTGCCTACACTATTTTGTGCGTAAGATTGTGCAAACCATCTTGAAAAGTAGAATAGGTTCTCTATTATTTTTTCAGCATCCGAAGTAGTAACTTGTTTGTTGTGAATGGCTAGGTTTCCTGCTTTTCGAATTAAATCAATTTCGTTGTATAATTTGTGCGGAAATTGTTCTTGAAACTCTCTTTGTTTCATTAAAGAGTTTAACGAAGTATCGTAAGGAAGTGTTAGTTCTTCATCATTTGTAAACATCCAATTGATAGCTAACTCTAATGCCATACGTGCATAAGTCAACGAAGTACGTGGATCAGTAACCACGCATTGTTCTGCTTTTACACTGCGTTGGTAAAAGTCAGCCCATTCTTCTGCTAAAAATTGAAAGTTTGTGTTCATTACGCTAATATACTAATGTGTTTTGAAACTATTCCATTTTGTACTGAAAATTCCTGCTAAAGCTACTTCTAAGAAATACAAATCATAGTCATTTTGTACTTCTACTAAAACCACTTTGTAATTTTGAATTATAGTTTTTGCAGGTAGCATGTCTTCGTTTGTAATTGTTGCTCTAGATATTACTTTTTCTTCTATTTCAAATTGATTTTTTGATTTTAAATATGCCAAGCTGCATTCATTATGTTTTTTACCCCAAGCATGTTGCTTTAATCTTCGGAAAACAGAACGACTAATCCCTACATAAACCGGAATTATTTTACCGTCAAACTCATCACCAAAAATATACAATCCTTTAAATTCATTATTTATAATTTTTTTAGATTTTGTTTTTAGGTATGCGTTTGGTGAATATCCTAATGCATTAAAGAAAGCTTCGTTTCTTTTAATTCTATCTCTCTCAAAATAGTAGAGCTCGTTTATTTTTTTACAAGAAGCTGCATTTAATTTTTCAATTATTTCTGTAGCCAATACCTCAGCATTATTGAGTAATGACAATACGTTTTCTGGATATGGTTCTTTTTTATAATTCATCTTATTTTATTAATTGCTCTATTTTAAAATCATTCCAAAACTTCTCATAAATGTTTATCATACGAGTACTAATTGCTTTGAAATGGCTTTCTACATTATCGCCCCAAATCCTTTGTTCTATGTTTTGCCAATTTTGCCAATCATTTTTCACAAATGAAATTTCTCTATTTTCTTCTGAAGTTAGCCTATCTTTAGGCGAAGCCGTATTGCTTTCGCTTCTGTTTTGTTCTAATGATATTGCACGGAAATTACCGTTTGTATTATTCCAATCTTTAATGCTTTGGTTGCATCCTTGCTTTCTATAAACCCATTCGCTTGGATAAATATGATCCCAATCCCATGGAACATTGGTGTCATCCATATCGTCCATTTGGTTGTAATCGCCAAAAGTGGCATTTATATATTCTCTTTGGGCTACTAAAATGAGTTGTCTATTGAATTGAATTTTACCTATAAAGTTCCAGAAAAATTCATTTGCTTTAGGAAAATCATATTCTTGTGATTTGACATCATTGTAATATTGAATTATTCTTTCACCAACTCCACTTTCTAAAAGTCCCCATCTATCTTTATCTTCTTTTATAAACCTGTTTTCTACTTCCGTTTGTAGATAATATTGTCTCAACAAATTGGGTTTCATCAAGAATTCGATTCCGTCACTATCATTCCACCAGATTAATTCATTTAATGGTTCTTCCCAAAAGGTAGTATTTGTAATTTTTTCATTCCATAATTTAGGTAAATTGTCAAAACCAAACCAAGCAAAAGAAAATAGTTTAGCTGCCATTTTCAATTTAATTTGATTGTTAGTGACCACTTTATTATGATGCAGCCAATAAACAAAAAATAAAAACAATTCTTGGTTTCTTTTTATTAACTGTTTAATAATTACTGGAGGCATTTCACCTTCAAATAAATCATTGTCCTTACAAGATAAAATTTCAATTGCCTGTTTGAAAACGGTTTTTAGTTGTTGGCTAAGAAACAGGTTTTTTAAACCGTCTTTAAAATCGTCTTTTTTTATTCTTCTTTGAAAATCTCTGACATTAATTTTCTTTATAAAATTATTGTTATCCAAATCGGATGCTACTATTCGAGAAGCTAAAGAAAGTATTTGAGTAGGTGCAATAAAATCTAACCCAATGTCTTCCATTAACGATTTAGCTTCTGGAAATATGGCTTTGTAAATGGAATAGATTAAATCATCACCTGTTAAAGTTGTACCTGAAGAATTTATTCTAACAAAAAGGGTTGGATTTTCGGTTTCGTTTTCTTCTTGTAAAACCCGATCCTCAATAATGTTTGATTTGATTTGTAACTTGTTAAGTTGTTTTACATTATCAAAAACATCTTGTAACTCCTGTTTCAATTCTGATTTTAGTAAAGAAATGAATTCCGTTTTATCTTTAAAAGTTCCTCTCAATGTTGCAAAGTAATCTGGTAGATGTTGTTCTACCATTTCTATCACTTGATCCGTATTTTTTGATTCCAATAAAAAAGCTAGAGGCATTGGATGTGCAGCATCAAACGGAAAGGTTGTGGTGTTTTTAAAAGAAGTATAACCACCTGTATTATCAGGATTTTGCTTGAATAGTTCAAATGCTTTTCTTCTTTCTGATACAGTTAACTTTGCATCATTGTTATTTGCTTGATATCCCCAAGGATGTGAACGCGTTGTTAAACGAAATAAATATTTACTAGTGGCTGGTTTTACTGATGGCTTTATATCTATCCACACAATGGGTAATTCTCCTTTTATTGACCAAGCCTTAGTTGCATTGTTTGTATGATAAGGATTGAAATGTCCTAAAAAGATTGATGTTGCTCTTTGTTGACCATCCATTAAATGGAGCTTGTTGCTTGTTTTAGAAAACAAAAAAGAACCAATAGGATAACCTCGTAAAAGAGAATCCCATAAATCTTCTACTTGCTTGGGTTTCCAAACAAAGCCTCGTTGAATAGAAGGCAATTCAACATTTGAGTTTTCGGTGTCTAATTGCCAATTGGCTATTTCTTGAATTGTAAAAACATCTTTCATAACATTATATTTATAACAGTTCGCCTTCGGTTAAATTATAAGTTATATCATATTGTAATACTTTGTCTGATAATAATTTACCTATTCTATGGATTTCTCTAATGTTTTCAAATACAATTTGCACGGAATTAGCAAAATTCACTTTGTCTAATTTATCTAATTCTAGTTGTTGTTTATTTTCTTCAGAAGTTTTAGGATATTTAATATTTCTTAGTACATGTGTTAACTCTCTGATTTTAGCATAATCAACCATACCACCTCCATTTTTCCAATCTATTAAAGCACTAGAGTCATCAAAATTTTTATTCAAATCTGTAAATTCTGCAATAACACCAGCATATAAAATTTGAATTCTCTTTTCTAAATAACCTATTAATTCATTATTGTTAGTAATATTTGCCACAGGCAAAATAATAGTAGCTTCTCCCGAATGTCCAATTCTTTGATTAATTAGAATAGAAATACCATTGGTTTTAAATCCAAATAATTTACTTGTAATTAAATGACCCGCTTCATGAATACAAATTTTTTTAGCTCTTACTTTATCTTTTTCACTTATCATAATTATACTAATTCTCCTTTAAACGCTTTTTGCAACAAGCAATTGAACAAATCTTGACTTTCTTGGAGCTCTTGTTTTGCCAATTCTTTTTGCTTTTCGATTAAAGTAATTTTTTCAGCATACTCATTTTGTAAACTTAGAGGAGGCTCAAGAAACTTAATTTTCTTCAATGCAACTATTTTTAATTCTGCAAAGGTTGTTCCTGATGCTATTTTACTGTAGTTTGTGTAAAATAATTCTTTTAAAAATGTTTTTAAATAGAAACTATTAATTTTCAAACTGTCTATTTTTATCCATAATACACGGCCATCTTTAAAATAAAAAGGGTTATTATTGTGAACTCTTAAAATTCTTCCATCAGGACAAATTGACGGCATTAATAAATCTCCTATTTTAGGAACACCTGTTTCTTTTTTTAAATTCTCATAATGTTCATTAGAAATAAACAACTCAGATTTTATAGATTTATTTGTACTTAATTCACCTACTTCCTTTCCTCTGTAAAATGGTACTCCTTCTTCAACAAGTTCATCAACAAAAACTCGTCTACTAGAACCTATATCGCAAATGTCTCCTAACTTTTTTGATTTCCATCCTTTTTGATTTTTTACAGGATCACCAAACATATCTAAAAATATAGATTGTGCTAAAGCATCATATTCTTTAAGAAGTTGCTCGGTTTTATTGCGTAAAGCAGCTGCATCGTCCAGAATTTGTGCTATACGTTTTTGAGTTTTTAGTGGTGGAAGTGGGATTTGAATATTTGAAATATAACCTTTTGAAATATGTTTTAAACCAGCTCCTTTAAAACCTTCTTCCAAGATATAAATGTTACCTTCTAAATAATGATATACATATCTTGGCAAAATTATTTTTTCATCTTTCGCTTGAGCAACTAAACAATCTGTCGAAACAGCAAATTTTTCTATACATAGATGAACACTTGCTAAACCACCTGTTCCGAATATTAAACTAGGTTTGTCAAATTGATATTCATTTATTGATTTTGTTAATATATTACTTGAAGTATAAAACGGATATTTACCTTCATTAATTTTTAATCCATCTCCAGCTTTTATTTTTGATTTCTTTTGAAAATCAAATAATTCAGAAAAATGTTTCTTTAACATTAGACAATATTTTTTAATTGATTAGCTAAATTTTCTCTTTCAGAACTTAGCTCATTTATACGCTTTAAAATTAATTTTGGTTCATCATACACTACTTCTTCATACACTATTTCTTTGTATGAGTTTATAGATAAATCCCAATCGTTTTCTTTAATTTCCTTGAAAGGAACTAAGAAACTTTGAGAGGTTCTGTCGCTGTAATCGTGGGTACAAGTGCCGTCCATAAACTTATCCCATCCTAAATTTTCTGGCACATCGTGTACGTGTAATACTTCGCCCTTTTTACCGTGCATTTTTTTGAAATAATCACTTTTTAAATAACGGTAATGATCAAGAATTTGTGGTAAATTGAACTTAGCGTGTAAGGTATCTTGTTTTTCTTTTTTATTAGGCAAAAAGTCAAACGCATCTTCACTGTCGTTGTCTCCTTTTTTTGGAATACTTGCATCTGCATCTTTAATAATTTCTTTTCTTTTTGAAAAGGCATCACCAAAGGCAAAGTCCATGAACAAATCTTCGTCTACTAACAAACTACGTTTGTCGTCTAATGATTTACCATCGGCCAACATGTCGTAAAACCAAACATTATCAGTACCACCTGTACCTGTTTTTGTAAAGATGATTATGGCAGTACTTACTCCGGCATAAGGTTTAAACACTCCACTTGGCATTGAGATTACAGCTTCTAGTTTGTTATTGGCTATGATTTCTTCTCTAATACTTTTGTACGCTTTTCCGCTTCCGAATAATACACCATCAGGTACAATTACTGCCGCACGACCACCGGTTTTTAGTTGACGAAGCATTAAGGCTAAGAATAGTAATTCGGTTTTAGAGGTATCGGTAACATTTTTTAGTCCTGGTGCAATACTTTCTTTGTCGATCGTTCCTTTAAACGGAGGATTTGCTAATACTAGCGTATAGGCATTAGAGATTGTGTTGTCTTTAGAAACGGCATCGACATCTATAATATTTGGTTCTTCTACACCATGTAGGTACAAATTCATCGAAGCAATACGCAACATGGTTGCATCGAACTCTGAACCGTTGAACATCTTTTTATTGATGTGATTTTCGTATCTGTCTAGTTTGGTGACATCGTTGTGTTTGTCGATGTATTCTTTGGCCGCAACTAAAAACCCAGCAGTTCCTACTGAAGGATCGCAAACGGTATCTTCTAAAGTAGGTTGCATCAACTCGACCATTAATTTAATAATGTGTCTTGGTGTACGGAATTGTCCGGCTGTTCCACCGCCTTCTAATTTAGACAATAGGTACTCGTAAATATCACCTTTAGTATCTTGGTTAGACATGTCGATATTTTCCAATTTCTCCATTACTTGGTCGAGCACCGAAGCTTTAGAAATACCAAATGTGGCTCCTTTCATGTGGGTAGCGAACAAACTGGTTTCTTTTCCTAATGAACGAATGAATGGGAAGATTCCATCAACGGTATTGGTAAAGAGGTTATGACGTGCGTTTACATCTAGTTCTTTTATGTTTTTCCAACGGAACTGTTGTTGCTCTTGGTTGAAAATAGGTGTGTATTTGAAACCGTGACGTGCTTTTAACTCATTTCGCACTTCTGATTCATCTAAATTTTTAATAAAGATGAGGTACGTAAGTTGTTCAACGATTGTTATGGTGTTTGTAACTCCTCCTGTCCAGAAGGTGCTCCATATTGCGTCTATTTGTGATTTAAGGTCGCCTGTTATCATGGGGTGTTTATTGTTTTTATTTAAATATTTTCTTTGTAAGTTTTCTTGAACCACAATAGTAATTCTAATAATCCCGAAAATAGGGATTGGACTGCATAATTTGAAATTACATGGCCTGTATAGTGGGCTTGATCCAAATGATGGATATATGTTCCGCAGGTGGTATAAATCCATTTTTGCAAGTTTTCAATTTCAGTTGTTTGATACTCTGGGGATGTCGCTATCCATTTGCTTGCATGACTTTTATTTCCTGAAAGATGTATATTTTTATGGTTGAAAGATAAACCAACTTGTAAAACGCTGATACCTTCTAATTTAATAAATATGCTTTCCTGAATGCTTCTTATATTTGTTAGAATAGCTTTTAATTCTGCTCTATTATCGTAAGATGGTTTTTTGAAAATTGATAATAATTGTTCTTCAACCTCAACGGGCAAAATACCTTCTTCAAAAATGGAAAAAATTTCAGGATTTTTAATTTTAATAATACGTTCCGGATTAGTGTCAGCTGCTTTTTTTATTTCAGCTAAAAGTTCTTTAAAATCTTCATCTTTGTTTTTGTCGAAGACTTTACCTTTTGCAAAGGAATCGTCTTTAAATAACTCCACAAAACTATTTCTGTCTTTTACGAAAGAAGGTTGTCCCGAATAGATAAACCAAGGTAAAATCTTGTTTTGAGCTTTTAATTCACTTAATAATTTTGCAACTTCACCAAAAGCTGAATCGTCAATATCAGTACCCTGATGATCTGCAGTTTTGAAAAATAGTCCATCCAAAATTACAGCGTCATAATCTTTGTAATGATCTCTTAATTCTGGGACACCTTCTTTTGAATTAGAATAACCAATTAGTTGAATATCTTGTAGGATAGCTTGATCCTTTATTGGTTGAAATTTTTCATGTTCATCATCAAACCAAATTACTTTGTATATTCTCATAGCGCTTGTATTAATGGAAAAGTTAATTCCATAGTTGTGACATATTCCCCATCAATTCCTTCAGAACCAGTTTCGTCTGTATAACCGAATTTTCCTTTATGAATTTTCATTACTTCATTAACAAACCAGATGCCTAAACCATCTCCTGAATTTTTACCTGAAGAACTCCCTTTTCTAATCATAGAATTATAAGTTAAACTCTCAGGTATTGGATTTCCTGTATTAGAAATATCGATTTGAACATTGTCATCTTCAAAATCATATTGTAGTTCTATTTTGATTTTATTACCACTGTTAATACTATTGGTAAAAGCATGTTTTTCAGCATTTTCAATGATATTATCAAACATCTTTCTAATAATATCTTTGTCTCCATGAATTTGAATACCCGAAATACCATATTCAATAATTGCATTTTCATCTAAATCAAGTATTACTGCAAATAAATTTTTCGCTCTTATTTTTAGACTTTCAGCATATTCTTTGATAAAAAGAAGCAAATCAAAATATTCAATATTTAAATCTAATAGGTCAATTTTATCCCCAGCTTTATTGACAGCTTTATTGACAGAAATTAAATCGCGATCAATGATATTTATATAACTAGATAACGTTGTTTCTAATCTTGCGTCAGCTTTAAAATTGTCTAAATCTGGAATTTGTTGTTTTACTTGTTCATCTAATATTCTTTTAACAAAATCAAAAGCACCTCTTATATTTTTTAAAGAACCCGCGATTTGATGTCTTAAAAAGCTATTTTCATCCTCTACATTGATTTTTTTCTCATTAAAATCAAATTCAGATTCTTGAACTTTGGATTTGATATATTTATCAGCAAAAGAATAATATTTCTTTTTTTGCTCTTCAATGGATGGAAGCTTGACCTTTATTTGAAAAAAATCATCCTTTCTTAAAGTTGGAATAATACCAGTCAATCTTAACCCCTCTAATTGATTTAATACATAATCTACATTAAACTCATTAATTAGGTAATTTATATTTACAATTTTTTTATCTATTTTAAATGCCAAGATATCATTTGTAATGTAGATGGCTTCACCATTGTATTCGAAGTAGGTTGGTTTTAAGGTACGCCATCTCAAAGCAACAAGTAAACAACTTTGTTGAATTTTACTAATACCAGTACTAGGAATTTCTTTGTCTTCAAATTCCTCAATATCAAGATTAAAATTTACAATGCTATCTTTTAAGTTTCTAATTTTAACTAACTTCCCAATTTCGTCTTTTTCACTTCTTGATCCTCTAATAAAACTACATATTTCATGCAAACGAACACCTTTAAAGTTGTCGTCTATAAAATACCTACTAACTAATAAATTATAGTCATTTTCAATTATTGTTTCTTTATCAACAAGTTGAACAAACTTTTTATTACCGTCTTCAATATGTTGAAATAAATTTATATCATCAAATAGCTTATCTCTATTATTTGTTTTACTGTTAACAAAAGAAGTTGCGTCAATAAAACGGACTTTATTCTTATAAGCTTTCTTTTTATTTACAATAACAACGCATGTGCCAATAGCTGTATGCTTAAAAACACTATTAGGAAGACTAATAATTGTATTGATTAAATTATTTTCAATTAAGTGTTTTTTTAATTGAAAATCGCTACGATTTTTTTTGTACAAAAAGGATTCAGGAAAAACACATATTAATTCACCACTGTAATTTAGTTGATGAAGACTATGTTCAATAATTACACTTTCAAGAGAAAAATTAACACGGCCATAATTTCTATTATTTGCTCTTAGATTAAATGGAGGGGTACTTACAATTAAATCAAATTCACCAAACCTATTCCAGTTTTCTAGTGAATCTTCTAATTTGTAATCAAAGTCTTTTAAATTATGAGCTAACAATCTTAAATAACCTAATGCCCAAGTTTTATGGTTTATTTCTTGACCGTAATAATGATTTGAATTATCTAAAAAAGTAGCATAAGATGCCAAGCCAGCAAATGGATTATAAATAGTGTCGTTCGCTTTTATTTTAGCTAGATTCATAATAAATCTAGTTATTTCATATGGTTGAATATATTCACCAGTATATTTTCCCTGAGCTTCCGATAATTTATAGACTAAAGTGTCAAAAATTTCTTGAAATTGCTCTTTTAAAATTGAATTATCAAAATACTGAAATGAATTAATTACTTGAATTAATTTTTCACCTGGGATGAATTTAATTATTGGAGCATAAATTTCTATAACCTTAGAATATTTAAAGTCTTGAGCAAAGGATTTAATTACTGCATTATGAATGCTGTAGGAATCATTTACATAATAGGCATCTAAAACATTATCTTTAATTCCAGAAAGTAACAGTAGAATAACATTGTAATCTTCAATAGGAACTGAGCCTCGAAGATTTTCGAATAACCTCCAAATTTCACTTGAAATATTATTAATATATTGATTATCGATTTCTCTATCTTTCATCATACTTTTTTAATTCTACTCGACAAAACTACCCTCTTGGTGTGCAATATGAGTGCATAGTTAATTAATAATTATTAATTTGTTGATTAATTCTCTTCAAAATCCTATTTACTAAATCAACTGGTTCTATTACTATTATCTTTTCACCAAAGGAAAGGATTCGCATTTCAAGTTCATAATTTAACATCACTTTTATTCTTATTTCCAATGAACCGTCATCAAGATACTTGTTTTTTTGCGACCAGTGCAATGGCTTGGTCTCTATATAAGGAGCTTGTTCTTTGTGGAATACTAATTTGACTTCTTCTATTTTATTTTCTATATTTTTAGAAACTCCAATGATATCATCAAAAAATTCTTCCCAATCTGTAGTGTCTTCTTTATATTTATTATTTGTTGTATCAGTATCTCCATTTATTCTATCTAATGCGAGATTCCATTGAGAATTATCATTGTATTCATTGTATCCAAAAACAAACCATCTACTGTTGTATTGTTTTAAAAAATAGGGGTGAAAAGTAACTTCGTATTCAGACTTATTGAAGGGTTCGTATTTTATTTTAAGAACTGTTTTATTGACAATCGCGTTGAAAATAGGTGTAATGTAATTATAACCTTTATAATCAATATTGGATTCTAACGACATTACTTTTTTATCTTGACTTTTTAAACTGAACTTATCGTTTAACAATGGTCCTAATTCATTAACCCATTCAAATTCGGGACTACCTTCAAAACGCTGTAAAATGGATATAGCTTTTTTTAACTGTTCTGCTTCTGTTTCATTTAATGGACTCTTATTTATTGAAAAACCTTTATCTGTGTATCTGTAATAATTTACACCAGTAGAACCTTTAATTGTATCAATAGGTGCATTGTATCCAGCTTCTGAGCGCATAAATGAAATGTCTTTTCTTAATGTTCTCATTTGAACACCAGAACTGTTCGGATCATAATCAATTATAGCTTCATTCACAGCATCCAAAAGATCTAAAATACTGTATTCTCTTCCGAAGTTTTGGAAGCATTTATCAAGCTTATTGTATCTTACTATTTGATGTTTTGTTGTAAACATGATATGATTTTAAATAATCTGAATTACAACTAACCGTTGTAATATCAATCAAACCTGTAAATTTAAAAAAATTAACAGAATAAACCTATCCAAATTTTGAACTAGTCTATCATTGTATAAATATATTCTTATCATTTCATTTCTATAAAACTACCCTTTTTTATAAAATATAAATAAACTAAATAAATACTTTTTACGGTTAACCACATTTTAAAGTAAAAAAACTTTTAAAGATGTTTTTGTCCTTAAAAGTTTAATAAATATTCAATTATAATTTGGTTTTCTTATAAGCCATTGAATTATACAAATACTTAATAAATTCATCAATTTCTATGAGTTGTAATAAACTATTGGTATTTTTAATGATTGGTTTTATTTCTATCTTTTTCAGATGCTTTTTAAATGCTACTTCGCCCATTACTAAAAGAATCATTATCTCTATTGATTCATCAAGACCATTTACCTGGTTGTATGGGTGGAAAACTGTAATGTTTAATTTTTTTTGTACTGGTATTGAAGTCGTCTAATTGTAAATATTATGTCGCTTATTCTTTAATTATGCTTTATAGCTGTTTTATCAGGATAAACCTGATTATTTTACTACAAAACATAACTTTTATTAGTTCAGTATTGGCAGTAAGTTGAGTTTACTCCCGAAAGTTAATTTATGTGGTTCTTCTTGTGCTTTCATAAGGATACTTTTTTTGTATCGCTATTTCAGGACAAGACAGGCTTTTATAAAAAAAAGCCTCTCTAATGAGAAGCTTTTTACTAACTAAAATAAAGTTAAGGGATTATTTGTTGTTTAGTAGTTTTTCTAAGTAGGCTACTTTTTCTTTTTCTGCTTGCACTAAGCGTTCGTATAATTCTACTACTTTGTCTAGTGAGTTGAAATGGCAAGTATTATAGTTACCAAAATTACTATTATTGACTACATCGTTAAAAGTATTGAAATAATTAAATATTGCATCATCACTAAAGTTCTTAATTGCCTCGGCTGTCACACCCAATTCTTTTGCAATCAATTCTAATTTTTCTTCTTCCACCGTTTCACTGTTTTCGATGTTAGAAATGGTCTGCTGGCTTACTCCAATAGCCATTGCTAAAGCTTCTTGTTTTATGCCGCGTAGTTCGCGTAGTCTGCTTATATTACGCCCGATGTGTTTTGGTTTCGTTTCTGTGTTCATAAGTCAAATATAATAAATATTTTGATACCGCAAGCTATTCAATTTGGGAAAATAAGTATGCCAAACTGCTAGTAAAATACCAATGTTTTTTGGTACGTTACTATTTGAATTGGTAGGGTACGGGTTTGAGGCTTAGTAAATTGCCTTAAAATTAAGACTTATGGAATCATTTACTTTACCGCCGCTTGAAACTGAGTTTGTTTTGGAACAGATGCAGCAATTAGTTTCTCCTTGTACTGTTTATGTTTTTGGCTATCGACACTATGCTAAAAAGGAACAGCATGTATTTCCTGATCTTTTAGCAGATGCTACCGTTAGGCATCATTATTATTTGGTGGTATTTACAAATCATGTTCTTCCTAATGGTGGTTTTGCTCTAGCTCAATCCGTTGCTGAAGCCTCTGGGAATAGTATTACTGCTACTGTATTGTTGCATAAAGTTAAGGATTTGGCAACGAAGCAAGTTGACCAGCAATGGTTTTATAATCAGGTTCTTCGTGATGGACAGCGTTTGTGTTTGGATACCACTGCTCCACCCTATTTATTGCATACTGTTAGCACCCGAGATGCCAAAGCTACTGTTGCTTATTGGCATAAATGTATTAGGGTGGCCCAATTTTATATGCACGCTGTTACAGGTAGTGAGCAGTCAGACGTTGAGCTTTGTAAAATAGCTTTGCTACACAGTGCTGTACATCAAGTAGCTTTGGGTTTGATCCGTGTGTTTTTGGGTTATACTCCTACTACACTTAGTCTTGTTTATCTTTTGGATTTGTGTGGTTCTTTTACGGCGTTGCCTTCTCAGGTGTTTAAGTTAGAAACGAGTCTTCCACAAAAACGCTATAAAATGCTATGTGCGCCACCTTCTATGCTTAATCATTGGATAGCGCTGAATGCCAATGAGCAGCATTTTGTTTGGCTGTTAGCTGCTTGCCAGTTGTTTTTGGAGGAAGCCGAAACTTTGGCAATGATTGAGCTTAATCGTTATTAATTATAAACCACTAAAACATATACTTATGAAAAATCAAATTCCACCCTTGTCTCCGGCTTTTCGTGAACTTGCGGAGCAACATTTTGTATTGCTTGCAGCTGCTAATACTGCAAAAAAGCGCGATGTATTACAACTTAATCTTTCCGGTTACGGAGATGTAATGCAGTTGATTGGTGACCTTGTAAAAGTTTCTATTCTTGCCATGGGAGAGGGTGAGCCTTATAGTAATGCCCATATTCCGCAACCACTAGTAAACATTAGCGGTGTGTTAGGAATTATTCTTGATTTGATTCCGTACGAGGAAGCTGATTTGTTGGACCAGTTGAGAGCTGCTGTTTTGGAACCTGATTTGAATGGTGTTGAAGCAGCTGATTTTCTTGTGGAGAATATTTTTTCAACTATGCCTGTTGGATTGATGGAGTGATTAATTTTTAGTTTTTAGTGAATTTAGTTTTTTGGATCACTAATTAGAGAAATCTTGAAAATTTTGTGGATTATTAATTTATAAATTGAAATTATGGAAAATAAAATTGATGAATTGCGCAGGAAATCGGAATTGGTTCTGTGTAGTTTGAAAGCACATCCTAAGAAGGAAGGTGTTTGTCAGATAAGCGTAAATTTTGCGAATTATGTTTGTTTGTTTGGTACTATCAGTGATTTGATGAAGTTATGTAGTGTTGCGATCGCTAGTGAAGAGCCTTTTGTTTCAGATACTGTGGACAACCCAACTATTGATGTAGCCAGTGTATTGGAGTTAGCCATGCAATTAATTCCACATCCGGAAGCTGAGTTTTTAGATGAGGTGAAAGCGATTTTGAATAAAGAACCTGAACAAGAAATTCCACTATACAACTATAGTACAACAACAGTACTTGAGAAAAAAACATCTTAATTGGGTGCTGGTTTTACTAAACAGGACTGTATGATGAAGTCCTGTTTTTTTTTGTACAATGTCAGGGATACTTACTAGTCTAATGATTTTGACCTAAAAAAGTTTGTAGTTTCTCCCTCTTGTAAGCCATTGAAGCATATAAATATTTTATAAATTCATCAATTTCTATTAGTTGTAATAAACCATTGGTTTTTTTTGGTATAGGTTTAAACATTATATGTTTTATATTTTTTTTATATGCGATTTCACCTATAACTAAAATTACTATGGTATGTATTACAGTAAAAAGCCCTAAAGTTGCTTTATAAGGATGGAAAACTGTAATACTAATTTTTTTATTTTTAGTGTTGCAATCATCAAGTTGTATGTACAGAGCACTAATTATTACCTTAAGATTATTAAAAACATAATAGTGATCTTGCTTGTTTAGACAGGGCTCTTTGTTTATGATTGGTTTGATAAATACCGAAGTACTAATCTGTTTTAAATTGGGTATTGAATTCTCTAATGCTATTAATTTAGATAATAGTTTTCTGCATACTAAGGCCGTTAAGTAAAGTTTTACCTTTTCATTTTGAAAAAACAGAATGCACTCTATCACTTTAGAAACATAGTTGAGGTTTCTATGTAGATATTTCATAACTTCTTTATTTTTGATACCTAACGCCACTGCATTGCAAATGTTTGTTTCGTTATCTTCAACCCATCTCCAGAAGTTGCTGATGGTTTTTATTTGTCTTTAGTTTAGAGTTTTGTTCATTTTGATTCGTATTTTGCTTCAGGTTTAAAGTTTTCAGGTTGTTTTTTTAAGCTGCGCTTAAAAGTTAGCCTTCTTCGTAGGAGTTACTTCGGCAAGCTCACTATGACAAAATGAGGAATTATCTTTTGTCTCTGGATTCATTGTTGAAGGTGATAAGATTGAACATTTACTCATTTGTTTTATTTTAATTTTGGAAATCGTGAATGGTTAATTTATCTCTTATCAATAGAATCTTGGTCAAATCCAATTAAATTGAACATCTGTAGTAATCTGGAACGGACTTGTTCACTGTATAACATTTCCATTTCTGATGCTGAAAGATTTGTAGTGATGTGCGTTATAGATTTGTTTTTCGACAAACTGCTCATGACGAGTGATTAGTATTTCTGCCATTACATTCCAATCATTACCGAAGTGTTTGATTAACTTATCAAACACCAAACCATTAAAGTAGTAACAAAATAACCTTGTTTATTTTTTTTATATTTAATTCTTAAGGATTTGACCAGTGAACTCCATAGATACTCCATAGATACTCCATACATATCCCGTATAAACTTCAAAAGAACAGAAGAAGAAAAATCACATCGCAAGTATAAATTTTAATTTCATTTTGAACTGAAATTAAAACAAAAAACCCTAACTAATTGATAAACAATTGTTAGGGTTTTAATTCCGCGGAGAAAGAGGGATTCGAACCCCCGGACCTGTTACAGTCAACAGTTTTCAAGACTGCCGCATTCGACCGCTCTGCCATTTCTCCAATAAGACTGCAATCATTTCCGTATTGCGAGTGCAAATATAGAATCTTTTTTTATTACTACAAACCTTTTGAGGACAAATAATACTATTTTTTTTGAAGATTTTTACAATACTTTGAAATTCAATGGATAGTGTCAAAAAATATTTTCAAAAAAGAAGCAAAAAACTAGTTTACTTCCTTCACTCCTTTGGTAAGAAGCCACTTCATATAGATCTTTTCACCTTCCGTAGTACGTATTGCCTGAAACTTTGGCGCTAATAACAATGAAATCATAAAAGCCGTTCCAGCAATCCAATATCCTTGCAAGTGAGTAAAATTAATCACTATGAAATAGGTTGGGATATAAAAAACACTAAATCCTAAAAAGTTATATAAAAATGCTTTTACTTTTTTACTCATTTTATCATTTGTTAACGTGTTGACTTAAATAGTAAATACTGATTACTCCTCAGTATTCATATATTTTCCTTTTTTACTACCTTCATACATTTCGTATTTTACAAAACGTGTTTCTAACTGACCGTTGAAAAGTTTAATTTTTCTACTTGGACGTAAACCAACGAACTTTAAAGCTTCTAAATTAGCGGTAATAAACCAAGAATTAGTATTCGGGTAACTCTGTTTTAAAGTATCGCCAATTTCTCTGTAAAAACGCTCCAAATCAATTTCTAAACGTTCGCCATAAGGTGGATTAAAAACCATCTGTAGCGGCCCGTCTGTTTCTTTCTTCGAATCAAAGAAATTATCGTTTGTAATGGTGATGTATTCTTCTAAATTCGCGTTTCTGATGTTGTCTTTCGCCTTTGCAACCGCACTTGGCGCTTTATCATATCCTTTAATAGTATAATGGAATTCGCGCGTTTTCTTCAATAACGATTCTAAAACCGCATCAAATAATTCAGCATCCCAATCTTTCCATTTTTCAAACCCAAATTCCTTGCGGTTGATATTTGCTGGAATATTACAAGCGATCATCGCTGCTTCTGCTAATATTGTTCCACTTCCACACATTGGATCTAAAAAATGAGTGGTTCCGTCCCAGCCTGATAAAATCAACATTCCAGCTGCTAAAACTTCATTAATAGGTGCAATATTTGTCGCCGTTCTATAACCTCTATGGTGCAATGAAGCGCCCGAAGAATCTAACGAAACGGTAACCGTATCTCTATCGATATGTACGTGAATTTGTAAATCTGGAAAATCCTTATCGATACTTGGACGTTTTCCATTCAAATCTCTAAATTGGTCTACAATCGCATCTTTTGTTTTCAAAGCCACAAACTGACTGTGGTTGAAGTTTTCAGAATGCATCGTAGTTTCCACAAGAAAAGTATTGTGTTCTGTCAAGTAATCAGACCAATCAATCGTTCTGATTCCCTCATACAAAGCTTTATCATTTATTGCTTTAAAAGTCTTAATTGGTTTTAAGATTTTAATTGCTGTGCGAAGCGCTAAATTCGCTTTATACATAAATCCTTTATCGCCATAAAAACTAACTACTCGCGTTCCTATTTCGACTCTCTGGGCTCCTAAATTAGTTAATTCTTTAGCCAACATTTCTTCAAAACCAAAAAAGGTTTTGGCAGTCATTTTATAATTTTCCATTATTCAATTTCAAGGTCTTGTGCAAAAATGAATTGCATTTTCAATAATTAAGACATTCTTTTGCAAAAATACATTAAATTTGCAAGTTCATTCAACTTAAAAGCCAATTAATGTCAGAAATTACAAATTCCAATTCGAACGATTGGTTCGAATCTTGGTTTGATACCGATTATTACCATATTTTATACAAAGAAAGAAACGATGAAGAAGCGCAATTGCTAATGGACAATTTGACGCAATATTTAAACCTTCCGGAAGAAGCAAGAATCTTAGATTTAGCCTGTGGAAAAGGCCGTCACGCGATTTATTTGAACTCATTAGGTTATGATGTAACCGGAATTGATCTTTCGGAAAACAGCATTACTGAAGCTTCGGCTGCTGCCAATGACAAACTGCATTTCAAAGTGCACGATATGCGTGAAAACTGTGATGAAAAATACGACGCTATTTTCAATTTATTCACAAGTTTTGGTTATTTTGATGAAGATGCAGATAATTTAAAAACATTAAAAGCGATTCATAATAGTTTAACAGAAACAGGTTTTGCTGTAATTGACTTTATGAATGCCGATTATGTAATCGAAAATTTAGTTCCAGAAGAAATAAAAACAGTAGACGGTATTGATTTTCATATCAAAAGAACTTACAAAGACGGCTATATTTTTAAGGAAATTTCGTTTGAAGATAAAGGCAAAAAGCACCAATATACAGAACGTGTTCAGGCACTTCGCTTAGCAGATTTTGAAAAAATGATGGAAGAAGCGGGCATTTATCTGTTGGATATTTTTGGTGATTATAAATTGCGTAAATTCTTCAAAACTCAATCAGAACGCTTAATTATGATTTTTAAATAATGGAATACATCATTACTTTTTCAGCGGTTATCATCGGATTTTTAATCGCTTTATTTTTAAAACCACAAAAGAAAAAGAATATTAAATTACTGCTGGCTTTCAGCGGTGCTTTCCTATTATCGTTGACTGTTTTGCATTTACTTCCTGAATTATTTAACGACGGACACAATCACGCACATGAAGCCGGTCACGAACACAAAACCTTACCTGTTGGTGTTTTTATAATGCTTGGGATTTTGTTCCAAATCTTATTGGAGTTTTTCTCTAAAGGTGCCGAACACGGTCACGTTCACGTGCATACAGACGAACACAATGAATTGCATCAGATTCCTTGGTTATTGTTTATTAGTTTGTGCATTCATGCCTTACTAGAAGGTTTCCCGATACACCAAAATCATAATTTGGCTTACGGAATTGCCATTCACCACTTCCCTATTGCAATTATTCTAACTTTGTTTTTTGTAAATGCAAAAATGAATAAATTTATGGTTTTTGCTTTTATGTTTTCTTTCGCTTTAATGACACCTCTTGGTACATTATTAGCGGAAAAAATGCATTTTGCCCAACATTATTCTAAGGAAATTTCAGCGGTTGTAGTCGGGATTTTATTCCATATTTCTTCTACAATTATTTTCGAAAGTAATGAAGGTCATAAATTTAACTTAGCAAAAATCACAATGATTGTTATAGGATTTGCAATGGCTTATGTCATCGAAATGGGACATTCGCATTAGAAATTTACTGATAAAGAAAGTATAATTAGTTTAGGCTTCGTTTTTAACTGATTTTTAGGTAAATTTGAAAAACTTGTAAAAACAATTTATATGGGATTATTTTCTGCACTACTTGGAAATGCTGGAGCTGTAAATCAGGAAACTTTAGTCAAAGACTATGGCAAACTTTTAATTACAGGTGAAGAAATTGAATTGGGTTTCAAATTAATTCGCGATACTTTTATTTTCACAAACAAAAGATTAATACTAATTGAAAAACAAGGAATTACTGGTAGTAAAGTGGAATATAAATCAATAATTTATAAAAGCATCTCTCGTTTTAGTGTAGAAACTGCAGGGACTTTTGATCTTGAAGCTGAATTAAAAATTTGGGTTTCAAGCGAAACCAATCCTAGTATTGTGAAACAATTCAATAAAGCTGTGAATGTGTATGACGTGCAAAATGTTTTAGCACATCACGTTTTGAAATAAGAGTATGGATTTTACAAAAACCACGGAACAAGCTTCGAAACACGAAAATTTAGAAAAAATGTCGGTTTCGGATTTATTGACGAATATCAATAATGAAGACAAAACTGTTCCTTTAGCGGTTGAAAAAGCATTACCTCAAATTGAAGTTTTAGTCACTGAAATTGTATCTAAAATGAAACAAGGCGGTCGCTTATTCTATATTGGAGCCGGAACTTCAGGCCGACTAGGAATTGTCGATGCTTCTGAATGTCCGCCTACTTTTGGTGTCGCTTTTGATTTAGTAATTGGAATAATTGCCGGAGGTGACACTGCCATTAGAAAAGCCGTAGAATTTGCAGAAGACGATAACCAACAAGCATGGAAAGATTTACAAGAATGGAATATTACCGAAAATGATATCGTAATTGGAATTGCAGCTTCAGGAACAACTCCTTATGTTATTGGAGGTTTAGAGGAATGTAATAAACGAAATATCTCAACCGGAAGCGTTAGTTGTAATGCCGAAAGTCCGCTTTCCAAAACAGCTAAATTCCCTATTGATGTTGTAGTCGGGCCCGAATTTGTAACCGGAAGCAGTAGAATGAAAGCCGGAACAGCTCAGAAATTAGTTTTAAATATGATTTCAACGGCAACAATGATTCAATTGGGAAAAGTCAAAGGAAATAAGATGGTCGATATGCAATTGAGCAATACCAAATTAATAGACCGAGGTACGCGAATGATTATGGAAGAAATTCCGGTGAATTATGAGGAAGCCAATCAACTATTAACTTCCCACGGAAGTGTTAGAAATGCAGTTAATTTTTACAACAACAATAAATAAAACATATTATGAAAAAATTGCTATTAATCATCGCACTACTTGGATTTTCATTAAGTTTTGCCCAAAGTTTAGAATACACTAAAGGTAAAATTTATCAAGGCGACACCCAATTATCAACTTTCGAAACGAAAGAACTGATGAAGACGGATTTAAAAGCGCAGCACCTATTCAAAAAAGCGAAAAGCAAAGAATCACTTGGAGGGTTTCTACTAGGTTTAGGAATTGGTACAACCGCTGCTGATTTAGTAATGGGATTAACATCGGACAGAGAATATCCTACAGCGATTACTTATGTTGGAGTTGGATTAATTGCGGTTTCTATACCTATTATTTCAGGAAGAAAAAGAATGATTAAAGAAAGTATCGATATTTATAATTCTAATTTACAGGAACAAAACAAGACTTTGGGAAGTAATTTCGAGTTGAATATGGTTAATAATTCTAATGGTTTTGGAATCCAAATTAATTTTTAATGGCAGCAGATAAAAAAATATTTCAAAAAGGAATCCGTTATTTATCGGGAAGCTTGCCTTTATTATTCATTGGCCCCGTAATAATCAATAGCTCTTTTAACAATAAAGAAAACCCTTTATATATTTACATTTTAGTATTGGGAATTATAATTGCTTTGTTTGCAATGTATTTATTATTCAAAGGTGCAACCACAATTACAAAAAGTTTATTTGATGGAGATAAAAACCAAAATTCTTAATATGAAAGCCATTTTTGCCCTATTTTCTATGTTTTTGTTAGTTTCTTGTTACAATCAAGAACGCAATTGTACTGATTTCAAAACAGGAAAATTCACTTCCGAAACTATTATTGACGGTGTACATTACACTAGTACTTTTGAACGTAATGATACCATTCAAACAGAAACTTACGATGGAAAAGTCGATACTTTTAAAGTAAGATGGATCAATGATTGCGAATACATTATTAAAAATACGCATCCAAAAAACAGAGAAGACAAAAAACCAGTACAGATGAAAATTTTAACTACAAAAGGTAATTCATATACTTTTGAATATTCTTTTGTGGGTGATCCTAAAAAACAACGCGGCACTGTAACAAAAATAGATTAATCCACGTATAAGTAAGATAAACAAAAAACCGAATGGAAGTATTCTTAAATCCTGATGCTTGGATAGCCTTACTAACCCTAACTTTCTTAGAAATTATCTTAGGGATTGACAACATTATCTTTATTTCAATTGTAACCGGAAAATTACCGGAAGCAGAACGCAAAAGAGCCACTAGAATTGGTTTGTTTTTAGCAATGTTTATGCGAATCGGACTTTTATTTGGAATTACTTTTTTAATTGCAATGAAAGCACCTTGGTTTAGCTTTGATTTCGGATGGTTTAAAGCCGATATTACAGGTCAAGCGATGATTTTATTATTAGGAGGTTTATTTCTGATTTATAAAAGCACCAAAGAAATTCACGAAAAAGTAGATCACAAAGGAGAAGAAAGTCATGATATTAAAATGGCGGCTTCTAAATCGTTTAAAAGTGTAATTGGTCAAATCTTATTAATTGATATTATTTTCTCCGTAGACAGTATTCTAACGGCTGTTGGGATGACAAACGGCGTTGAAGGTGCATTAGCAATTATGATTACCGCTGTAGTGATTTCGGTCGGTGTAATGATGTTATTCGCAGTTCCTGTCGGAAATTTCGTAAACGAAAACCCATCGATTCAAATCTTAGGTTTGGCATTTTTAATCTTAATTGGTTTTATGCTAATTACCGAAAGTATGCACTTATCTGGAGCTGAATTAGTAGGCGAACAAGTGGGTGCTGTACCAAAAGGCTATTTGTATTTTGCTATTGCGTTTTCTTTGGCTACGGAATTTTTAAATATGAAAATGAGAAAAAGAAAACAGTAATTTCTTTTGAAACGAATGGCTCGGGCTTTATCGGGAAACCATATTCCTGCTGTCCATTACAATAAAAAATGTCCCGAAAAAACAATCGAGACATTTTTTATTTCCTTTCCCATCAGGGTTAGTTATGTTAGGTATTGAATCTTTGATTAGAATTTTTAAGACAATCCCGAAATCACTCCATCGTTATCAATATCAATGCGTTCCGCATTTGGAACCGCTGGTAAACCTGGCATTCGCATTACATCGCCTAAAAGCGGCACAATAAATCCGGCACCACTCGCAATTTCAAATTCACGAACTGTAATATCAAAATTTGTTGGACGACCAATTAATTTATCATTATCTGAAAAGCTTGCCGGCGTCTTTACCATACAAACCGAAAAATGACTGAATCCCAATTCATTAATCATCTTCAATTGCGTTTTAGATTTGGCTGAAAATTCAACCGAATTTGCTCCATAAATTTCTTTAGCAATCGTATTAATTTTATGTTCAATACTGTCCGAAGGTTGGTACAATGGTTTGTAATTAGCCGTTCCTTTCTCAATTTCTGCTACTACTTCTTTTGCTAAATCTGCCGAACCTTTTCCACCGTGAATAAAAGAAGTGCTAACAATTGCAACTACTCCTTTGGTTGCACACAATTCAATTAATTTATCATATTCTGCTTGTGTATCATCCGGAAACGCATTTATACAAACAACAGGATTCAACCCAAATTTCTGAATATTTTCAATATGTTTCTCCAGGTTACAAAAACCATTTTCTATCGCTTCAACACTTTCTGTTTTGAAATCTTCTGCAGTTAAACCGGCGTGGTGTTTTATTGCTCTGATTGTTGCAACCAAAACAACACCATCAGGCTTTAAACCCGATTGCTCACATTTGATATGCAAGAACTTTTCAGCACCTAAATCGGCACCAAAACCTGCTTCTGTAATCGCATAATCACCTAATGACAAGCCCATTTTTGTAGCAATTGCCGTATTAGTTCCTTGTGCAATACTGGCAAATGGTCCACCATGCAAAATAGCCGGATTTCCATCAATTGTTTGCACTAAATTAGGTTTAATAGCATCTTTCAATAAAGCAGCCATTGCTCCTACTACCTTCAAATCGCGAGCAAAAATAGCTTTACCGTCTAAAGTTTTTCCAACGAATATATTTCCCAAACGGAACTTCAAATCTTCTAAATCTTTTGCCAAACATAAAATCGCCATTACTTCAGAAGCCGCCGTGATGTTAAATCCATCTTCACGCATTGTGCCATTGGCTTTAGCTCCAGCTCCAATAATAATTTGGCGTAACGAACGATCATTCAAATCAATCACGCGTTTCCAAGCAATTGATTTCGGATCTAGATTTAAAGAAAATTTGATGTTTTGAAGATTGTTATCGATCACCGCAGAAAGCAAGTTATTCGCCTTTTCAATCGCCGAAAAATCGCCTGTAAAATGCAAATTGATATCTTCCATTGGTAAAACCTGAACATATCCACCGCCAGCCGCACCACCTTTTAAGCCAAAAACGGGACCTAATGATGGTTCGCGTAAAACAGCAATTGCTTTTTTACCAATGTAATTCAATCCGTCGGTTAAGCCAATCGACATTGTAGTTTTACCTTCACCATATTTAGTTGGCGACATGGCAGAAACTAATATCAGTTTTCCTTTTGGATGTTCTTGGTGTAATTTTAAAGGTAATTTAGCTTTGTATTTGCCATAAAATTCTAAATCATCTTCGTCAATGTTAATTTTCTTCGCAATTTCTTTAATATTAAGCATTGTTGCATTCTGTGCAATTTCAATGTCTGATGGAAATGTTGCCATTCGTATTTGTGTTTATTAGTGTGTTGTAAGCGTGATTAAAATCTTAATTTAAATAAGTCCTAATTTTAAGAATGTGATTATTATTCTTTAATGCAAAATATCTATACTTATTTATTAAATCTGTGTTTTTACAAAATATAGTGAAAAATAAATCAAAAAATACTTACAAATTTAATTTTCTTTGTTCAAAATGAAAAATGAGAAACGTCCATTTTCTAGTAATAATTTTAAAAAATACTTTTATTTTTTTATTACATCGTAGACTTCGGTCATTAGATCTCGAACTAATTGACCATTTTGATGATTCGATAATATAACTATACCAACGTTATTTTTATGCGAATATCTAATTAAAGATGAATTACCAAATGTATCTCCGTCTTTTTGAAAAAAATCATCTTCAATTTCCCAGCCTAATCCCATTTTTTTATTTGTGTCTTCGTAATAAGTTCTTTCAATAATACTTGCCGGAATAATAGCTAAATTATTGTTTAAATGAGCTTTTAAATATTTAATCAAATCAACCGCATTAGATTTTAATCCTCCAGCAGCATTTGCTTTATTAAGGATCATTGGAATCTGGATAATACCTTGTTGATTATGCAATGCAGCATTGTTTTTATTTTCAAATCTTTCAAATGATGTAGAATTCATCTGTAGTGGAATTAAAATTTGAGTTTTAATTAAATCTTCAAATTTTAATTTTGAATTATGCTCGATGATATTCCCTAAAAGTGAAAAAGCAAAGTTATTGTATTGATATTGCCTAAAATTATTTAAAGAATCAGTAGTTTTTAAAACATCAAATAAATATTTTTCATCAACAAATCTAAAAGGATTACGTGAATCTTTTTCCATTAAATCAGAAAAATATTTATCAGTACTCAAATTTGGCAATCCAGATTGATGTGTTGCTAAATCTGTGATGAAAATTTTGTTTTTAATATTGTAATTTAATTTGAGTTTTTTGTTAAGATATTTATCTACAAAATCAAATTGTTTGATATTTCCTTTTGCTATTTCTTGCGCTAATAATAATGCTGTAAATGTTTTAGTAGCTGAACCAATTTCAAAAATTGTTGTGCTGTCCATTTTTGCTTTTGTGCTTACTAATTGATTTTCATAAGTAAAATAATATGTTTTTGAATCTTTATATATTCCGATTACGATTCCAACGGATGGGAATTTTTTCAATTTTGCTTTTATATTATTGTCAATTATTTTTAATTGATTTTGACTAAAAGAATAAATTGAAAAAAGTAAAAAGAATAAAATAGAAATATACTTACTCATAAGTTTTTTTTATAATAGACGTGATAAATTATAATTCGTTACATTAAGTTATTAAAGAAATCTCAATTTATTTAGTATGCCGTTAAACTAATTTTTTGATGAATTAAAAATATTAATTTTTAACTTCACAATTTGAATTATTAAGGATATTGATTATTTTACAATTTGTAAGTTCATGAATTTCATTTTCAACAAAAATCTATGAATGAAAACTTTAATAAACTTCTGCTATATAATGAAAATATTTCATTTCAGTAATTGAGGAATTTCTACATACTAGATTTGAATCATAAAAGGCATATCTTCTTTTAACAAAGTAAATCATCGTAAATTCCGATTAGAAATCAGTTAAAAATTTCAATGGCAATTTATTTATAAATATCATCAAAACAACATAATACTCCTCTTCGGCTTTTAATAAATAAACTGTTCCGCTTTTATTTAGTTTGTAATTTTATCCAGCTCGTCATTTCTTCTAAAACAATTGGCGCAAATGTTTGCTCTATCGTCTCATAATCTGATGGCGCTCCCGTTTCTGATTCTTGAAATAAATGATTCAAATTAGGATACTCTTTAATCGTTACTTTTTTGTTGCCACCTTTTTTCAAAGCATTAGCAATTCCCGCTAAATTTTCTTTTGATGGAACTTGTAAATCTTTCGCTCCATTAACCGCTAAAAGCGGACATTTCACTTTTTCTAAAGCCGGTGCCGGATCATATTTTATGAAATATTGCATCCAAGGTGTAGCAATTTGATTCACTTGCAAAGCTATAAATTCATCTTTTGTCATTCCATTTGGAATTTCAGCAGTAGAATCATTAGCGAATAATTCACTTAAATAATTCGTTAAATCTGTTTTTAATTGTTGACTATCATTAGATTTATTAATAAGATCAAACAACTTCGCATTGGTCTCAAGCCCTTTCTTTATTTCGGATTCAGAAACGCCTTGTTCTTTTTCAATAAGTTCTTTTTGAAGTAATAATATTTTATTGCCTTTAATTCCAGGACCAGCCAACAGCACTATAAATGCCACATCTTTTGATTTTGAAGCAACCATTGGAGCAATTAATCCACCTTCGCTATGTCCAATTAAACCAATTTTATTTTTATTAATCTCTTTTCGCGTTTTTAAATAGGCGATAGCACTTTCCACATCTGTTTCAAAGTCTGCCGAAGTTCCAGCTTTAAAGTTTCCGGTTGATTTGGCAACACCTCTGTCGTCGTAGCGTAATACTGCAATTCCATTCTTGGTTAAATAATCAGAAATCACTAAAAAAGGTTTATGTCCTAATAGTTCTTCATCTCTATTTTGAGGTCCACTTCCCGAAATTAAAATTACAACTGGAAAATTTCCATCTTTTTGAGGAAGCGTTAATGTTCCTGCTAAAGAAACGTTTGCTTTTGTATTATGAAAAATAACATCTTCTGAATAATACGAAGAAGGTTTAATAGGTTCTTGTGGTCTTTTGAAAACTAATTTTTCCAGCGCATTTCTAGAAAAATTTAAAGGAAATTCCTGACCGCTTTGTTTAAAAATTCCAATAAATTCATTATCCTTCAATTCGCCATTATATTCAATCGTAGCATTTGGAATCGCGAAATATAATTTCGAATTTTCAAACGTTGTAGTGGTAATGGGAATTCCCATCGCACCTTGATTCGGACTGTCCATAGTAGCACTGAAACCAGTAGCAGTTTTTGTAATATTGATAACAAGGGGTAATTGTGTTCCTTGTAATTTTAAACCACCGTTCCATTGACCAGAAATGTCTTGAGCTATCAACGTAATTGACGTTAAGAATGCAAGTAGTAAAATTGAAAATGTTTTCATAGGCTATTTATTATGAAATTAAAAAAGACCTGCAAGATTTTATCATCTCGCAGGTCTTCGTATAAATTTAATCTAACGATAACGTTATTTGTCCGTCGTCGTCTAATTCTGTTTGAATGTTATCCGAAACATTATCTTCTCCTGAAACTTCGATTTGCTCTGGAATTACTTCTTCAGGCTCTTCATAGGGTAAAGATTCTAATAAGTTAATTTGTTTCAATTTATCGCCTGTTAATTGGTTCCCCAAAGCTTTGATTCCCTTTACCGAAATAAATTGTTCTAAATCAATTACTTGATTCTCTTTTTGTATTCCTTTTACTTTGGCAAAAATTACCTCAGCAACCGGACGCCAATCTGTAGATATAATTTCTAGTTGCGATTTTTCGTGCTCGGTAATAAAATATTCCTCTTTGTTTTCGTTCTCGATTAAGAAACGCTTTACAAAATACTTTTCTTTTTCACCATCAAAATAAATACAAGAAATCGGTTTATTTGGGTGCCATTTTTCCAAAACAATCATATCTTGATCAAAATGTGTCGTAATCTCTGGTATAATCGTTTTTAATTTCCCGGATTGCGTTACGATCAACAAGCGATCATTCGGACGGAATTCGCCCAATAATTCACCTCTTCCATCCACATTTAAACGTTGCACCGTATCATCAAACCAAACTTTTCTTGGTCGTAAGGTGGAAATCCCTTTTTCTTTTAATTCAATTTTCTTGATTGGATATTTAGAAACGGTATTTCCGCGGGAAGCTCTTCCTTTAATAGCAATGTCAGAAAAATCGACATCCCATTTCAATTTCTTCACACTTCCCACTTGACGCAATAAGATAGTCACAACCTCCGCTTCTCCATTTGGATTCGCTGAAAAATAAGAAACTAATGATCCTGGCTTTTCTTGTGTTAAATCATAAAACTTATCACGCGTAACGCCAGAAACATTGAAACGTTTGATGAAAGTAGAACCCGTTTTCCCATCGCGATACATCATATTGTAAATGGTGCGTTTGTCATTTCTGTCAAAAATCGCAATGTGAATAATGTCTTTTCCTACGAATTTCTTATCGTCAACTTTTGAAATCATCATTTTTCCATCGCGAAGAAATACAATTACATCGTCAATATCCGAACAATCGGTAACATATTCGTCTTTCTTTAAACCTGTTCCAAAGAATCCTTCTTCCTTGTTTACATATAATTTTGTGTTTCGAAGTGCCACTTTCGTAGCTTCAATATTGTCAAAACTTCTCAATTCAGTTTGGCGTTCACGACCTTTTCCATATTTATCTTTAAGCATTTGGAAAAAAGCAATCGTGTAATCGATAATATTAGCTAAATCGTGTTTAACACGTTCCATTTCTGCTTCCAATTTCGCAATTCCTTCATCGGCTTTATCCGAGTCAAAACGCGTAATACGAATCATTGGAATTTGCGTTAATTTCTGCAAATCATCATCGTTAATCGCTCTAACGAATGATTTCAAAAACGGCTCAAAGCGATCATACATATAAACGTAAAGCGCTTCTCTGTCGGAATATAATTTGAAATCAATATACATTTCTTCACGGATGAAAATCTTTTCCAACGTAGAGAAATGCCATTTATTTTCTAATTCGTCTAATTGAATTTCTAACTCACGTTTCAGTAAATCAACGGTACGATGTGTCGAAATTTTCAACATATCAGAAACACCGATAAACAAAGGTTTATGATTTTCAATCACACAACCTAAAGGTGCAATTGAAGTTTCGCAAGCTGTAAAAGCATACAAAGCATCAATCGTTTTATCGGGTGAAACACCTGTTGGCAAATGGATTAAAATTTCCACTTCTGCAGCAGTATTGTCTTCGATTTTTTTAATTTTAATCTTTCCTTTTTCGTTGGCTTTCAAAATACTATCAATCAAAGTTGACGTATTTGTCGAAAATGGAATTTGATTAATTACCAAGGTTTGCTTGTCGAATTGTGCAATTTTAGCACGAACACGAACACGTCCGCCACGTACTCCATCGTTATAATTCGATACATCGGCGATTCCTGCTGTTGGGAAATCAGGAAATAACGTAAATGGTTTTCCTTTTAATATTTTTATAGAAGAATCTATTAATTCAATGAAATTGTGAGGTAACACTTTTGTGGATAAACCCACGGCAATTCCTTCTGCTCCTTGTGCTAACAACAAAGGAAATTTAACTGGAAGATTTACAGGTTCTGCACGACGACCATCGTAAGAAGTTCCCCATTCGGTAATTTTTGGTGAGAATAAGATGTCGTGACCCAATTTTGAAATTCGGGCTTCGATATAACGAGAAGCTGCGGCACTATCTCCCGTAAGGATATTTCCCCAGTTTCCTTGCATATCGATAATCAACTCCTTCTGACCAATTTGCACCATCGCATCACCAATACTCGCGTCTCCGTGCGGGTGATATTGCATAGTATGTCCAACGATATTCGCTACTTTATTGTAACGACCATCATCTAACTCCTTCATTGAATGCATAATACGACGTTGCACCGGTTTAAATCCATCTTCAATAGCTGGAACCGCACGCTCTAATATTACATAAGAAGCATAATCCAAAAACCAATCTTTGTACATTCCTGTAACTTTGGTAATGGTCTCTTCTGGATTTTCGTTGTTTTCGTAAAAATGATGTCCCGTTGTAACACGAATATCATCAAAACCAGCTTCGTTAGTCGCTTGGTCTTGATTGTCTAAATTTTCGTCTTCGTTTGGAATGATGTTATCTTCGTCGTCGTTCATTTATTGAATTCGATTAGTTTTAAAAGTTATACTTTTCTTTACAGATATGTGCTTCTGTTTTGACACTATTCCCGTTTGAATCTGTTGTAGTACTTGTAACTGTATCACATTCTTCATGATCATTTGAAAAATGAATAAAAATTAATGTTGCTATCGTTCCTATTAGAATTAATCCTAAAATTAAAGTATATTTTTTCATATTTTATTATTCATTAATTAATCTCTTAAATTCTTCTTTACTTGGTAAAACGGTTTTGTATTTACTTGCAAAAATTTGTTCGTTGTTTTCTGGCAAAGTGTATTGAACTACTAAATCGCTTTTATTTTGACAAAGGACAATTCCTATAGTTTTATTTTCATCTTCTAGTCTCATATTCCTGTCGTAATAGTTCACATACATCTGCATTTGTCCTAAATCTTGATGTTTCAGTTCTCCAATTTTTAAATCAATTAGTACAAAACTTTTTAAGATTCTATTGTAAAAAACCAAATCGATTCGGAAATGTTTATCATCAAAAGTAATTCTTTTTTGACGTGCTACAAATGCGAATCCTTGACCTAATTCTAACAAGAAATGTTCTAATTTATTGATGATTTGTTGTTCTAAATCACTTTCAGAATACTGATGCAATTCGGGTAAACCCAAAAACTCTAAAATATAAGGATCCTTGATAATATCCTTCGGTTTTTCAATAATTTGACCTTCTTCAGAAAGTTTTAAAATCCCTTCTTTATCTCTACTTAAGGTCAATCTTGTATATAAAGCAGTGTCATATTGTCTTTTTAATTCTCTAACACTCCAGTTATTTTTAATAGATTCTATTTCGTAAAAACTTCTTTCTTTCTCATCATCAATTCGCATTAAGAATATATAATGTGTCCATGTTAATTTAAAAAACGAAATCAATGTTAGATATTTAGTATTTATAAATTCCGCAGTCAGTGATTGCGTATTTTGAAGTCTATTTAATTTCACATCTTTAGAATCCTTCGTCACTGATGACGAATTCTCAATATCTAAAATTCTATTCAGTGATTCGGAAATTGAATAAATCAAATAAAACTGTCTCATTTGTTCTAGGTTTCGTAATGAAAAACCTTTTCCAAACTCTCTTTTTAGTTCTTCTGAAAGTCCTTTTAAAATTTGCTTTCCATATTCGGCTCTTTCTTTTCCGTTTTGTTCTTCTTCTACAATGATTCTGCCTATTTCAAAATAAGTATATACCATAGTCGAATTTACAGTTCGCAAAACTTGTTGTCTCGCTTGTTGCAATAAATCAACTACTTGTTTGAATATTTCTTTATTTTGAAGATGTTTCATCTTTATTGCTTTTCTATTACGTCTAATTCAACCTTCAAATTATTGATAATAAATGTTTGTCGATCCGGTGTGTTTTTCCCCATGTAGAATTCTAATAACATTTCGATTGGAGTCGATTTGTCTAGCATCACAGGATCTAAACGGATACTTTCACCAATAAAGTGCTTGAACTCGTCAGGCGAAATTTCCCCTAATCCTTTGAATCGGGTGATTTCTGGTTTTGGTTTTAATTTTTCAATTGCATCCACACGTTCTTTGTCCGAATAACAATAGATGGTTTCTTTTTTATTTCGCACACGGAATAATGGTGTTTGTAAGATATACAAATGACCATCTTTAATTAATTCCGGGAAAAACTGCAAGAAAAAGGTAATCAACAACAAACGAATGTGCATTCCATCGACATCGGCATCAGTTGCAATTACGATATTGTTGTATCGCAGATCGCCCATATCTTCTTCGATATTCAGTGCGGCTTGCAATAAATTAAATTCTTCGTTTTCGTATACAATTTTCTTTGACATTCCGTATGAATTCAAAGGTTTTCCACGCAAACTAAAAACTGCTTGCGTATTCACATCACGAGATTTCGTAATGGAACCCGAAGCCGAATCTCCCTCGGTAATAAAAAGCGTACTTTCTAAACTTCTTGGATTTTTAGCGTCGGTTAAATGCACACGACAATCGCGTAATTTCTTATTGTGCAGGTTTGATTTTTTAGCACGGTCTTTGGCCAACTTACGAATTCCTGATAATTCCTTACGTTCGCGTTCGGCTTGTAAAATTTTGCGTAACAAAGCGTCTGCTAATTCGGGATTTTTATGTAGGAAATTGTCTAGCTTAGTTTTAATAAAATCATTTACAAACGTACGAACAGAAGGACCATTTGGACCAATATCCGTAGAACCTAATTTTGTTTTCGTTTGGGATTCAAATACAGGCTCTTCTACTTTTACAGCAACAGCCGAAACAACCGATTTACGAATATCTGACGCTTCGAACGGTTTGTTATAAAATTCTTTTATCGTTTTTACAATAGCTTCGCGAAAAGCACCTAAATGCGTTCCACCTTGTGTTGTGTTTTGTCCGTTTACAAATGAATGATATTCTTCGGAATACTGCGATTTACTATGAGTAATAGCTATTTCAATATCATCACCTTCTAAGTGAATAATTGGGTAAACCATATCTTCTTCCGCAATATTTTCTTCTAATAAATCTTTTAATCCAAATTCAGAAAAATATTTTTCACCGTTGTAATAAATCGTTAAACCACGATTTAAATAACAGTAGTTTTTAAGCATTTTAATGACATACTCATTACGATACTTGTAGTTTTTAAAAATAGCTTCGTCAGCTACGAAAGAAACTTTTGTTCCTTTTCGCTTGGTGCTTTCTTGCACATCTTCTTCAACCGTAAGATTTCCGGCTGAGAATTCTGCTGCTTTTATTTGGTTGTCACGAACAGATTCAACACGAAAAAAATTTGAAAGTGCATTTACTGCTTTCGTACCTACACCATTTAAACCTACTGATTTCTTGAACGCTTTTGAATCATATTTTCCACCAGTATTCATTTTGGAAACAACATCCACAACTTTCCCTAATGGAATACCACGACCATAATCGCGAACGGTGACCAATTTCTCTTTGATAGTAACCTCAATAGTTTTTCCGGCACCCATAACGAATTCATCGATACAGTTGTCCATCACCTCTTTTAAAAGGATGTAAATACCATCGTCAGGCGAAGAACCATCGCCTAATTTTCCGATATACATACCAGGACGCATACGAATGTGCTCTTTCCAATCGAGCGAACGAATATTGTCTTCGGTATACTGATTTTGCTCTAACATAGATAGATTTTGGATTTTGTGCAAGATAGGATTTATACTCTAAATTTAAAACTAATTTAATTAGATTTTTTGCTTACTAATTGAAGATATTATTTTTAATTACGCTGTTTATTATGTACATTTATTGCCCCTACTAATTTTATTTACCCTGTGAAAAATATACCTAAAAAAAACGCTATTGAAGTTTTAGAAGACTATCTACTATTTGATTCTGAAGCAGAAGTTGAATATGATAATATCACTTTTTTAGCTTCAAAAATTTGCAACACACCTATTTCAACTATTACATTATTGGACGAAAAAAGACAATGGTTTAAATCTAAAATAGGTTTTGAACATTCAGAAACCCCTCTGAATAGGTCATTTTGTGCTTTATCAATTTCTAAATGCAAAAAAGTGCTCGTAGTTCCTAATGTAATGGAAGATAGCGAGTTTAGTGAAATTGGCAAATTAAACGGCTTAGAAAAAGATGGTTTTTATGCTGCAGTGACGCTTTTTAATGACGATGAAATCCCATTAGGAACATTATGCGTTATTGACTACGAAAGTAAAAATTTAGATGAAGATCAGATCAAAGCTTTAGAAATTTTAGGCAAGCAGGTGGAAGAATTGTTTCGAATTCGAATAAAAAACATTCAACTCAATAAAAATTACGAGAATTTAAAAGATAAGTATACCGAACTGAAGCAATTTTCAAACACAATTTCTCACGATATTCAAACGCCGATCAATAATATAATTTCGCTAATCTCTTTACTTAATGAAGATAAGGCAAATCAGAAGGCAACTTCGGAATATTTAGATCTGTTGGTAACATCATCTTATCAACTAAAAAATTACATCAATAATTTATTAACTTACTACCAATCTGAAGCACTTGTAGTAAACAAAAACGAGTTTTTACTTAGTGATGTTGTTTCTGAAATTGAACAAATAGTCACTACCGATAAACAAGTGCAATTTGTTTATGATTTTGATAAATCTTCTATACATACTACAGACAAAATGGCGTTATCTCAGATTTTGTTAAATTTGATTTCAAATGGTATTAAATATAATGCACAAACTAATCCAATTATAACGATAAATTTTTCAACGCTTAACGCGAAATCTATTATTAAAATCACTGACAATGGAATTGGGATTGAGGAAAAAGATTTTGATGCTATTTTTGAAAACAACATCACTTTAGCGAAAAAAGACCGTTATGGAAATTTCGGGACAGGTTTAGGATTATCTATTGTTTCTAATTTAGCTAAGAAGATCAATTATAAAATTACGATTGATTCTAAAATTGGCGTTGGAACTACTTTTACATTGACTGAAATAAACTAAGAGGAAAAATACTACTTCGAATAATGTCTAAAAATACCTGTATCGGTTATTGTCCAAAGTGCAGCTTTTTGATTCGCAAACTTCAAAGCCTGATTTGCCCAAGAATTACAAGTGTAAAACAAGGAATAACTTCCCTTAGCTTCATAAAAAACATCATTTTTTCCATAAACAGCATCGGTTTCAATTTTTAAGAAATCTCCTGCTTTGGTTTGAAAAGATTCATTTAAATAAGCGATTAGCCTTTTGTAATTAGTAGGAGAAATTACAATTTCTTTGCAAGTATCACTTTCCTTCATCTTGTTGTAAAAAGTAATATGCATTGCTGAAGTACTTATTCCAGTTGTTGCTTTTAAAGCGGTTGAGACTTTCAGATCTGCCCAGGTTGGCGTTTCCAAGTAAAAGCCTTTATCTCCCCAGCCCATAGCAACAAAATTAGCCGAGCTGTCCTGCGCTTTTGTATCTGATGCTTTTACACTTTTAGACCAATCATAGAGTTCGTTTTTAATCGGAACAACAATATCAGTATGCACTCCATTTGTGATAATATAAATGGATACGTCTTTATCAGCTATAACCTCTGTTTTATTTACAGAAATATAAGAAACTAATGTCACCCCGATTACATAACTAAGTAATGCTAAAAGAAAAAGTGCCGTATATTTTAATATTTTTTTAAAGATCTTCATGTCGTTTATTTAAATAAGTAAGTGCTTTGGTACTCAAATCCGTCTTTTCTAATTAATTTTCTGAAATCAGCACGAGATGGCGTTAAAACCACATGCGAAGTGTCCTTTTCATTCATTGCTACTACAAAAGGAATTCTTAATTCATTCTGCAATTTAGTAAAATCTTTTTTAGTTCCTAACTGAATGTGTTTCATGCCAATCGTAGAAAGTTTGATAATGCTCGTTAAATAATTATCATCGATTTTTTTATTCAATACTAATGAAGATTTGTATTCTTTTGCGATTTCGTTGGTAGCAAATGAAAAAATCGTATCTAATCTTTCAATTTCGAAGGTAATTGTGTCGCCTTTTACAAATGTTTTATAGGTTTTATTTTCGTTCTTATCGAAGATTTCGTTGTTGCGCAACTCTACTTCGGGAAAAGAATCGAGTTCTGATTTTAAGACTGAAAGCGTCTCAATTTCTTTGATGAAAATTATTTTTTCCTCAATTGTTAAGCGATGCGAATAATCTAAAGAATAAGTGCCGATGAACTTTTTTGGAAAAGATTTAATTGCATCGACATTTGAAGGTTGGGCATCTGAAAAATAGATAAAACCATCATTCAAAGCGTATTCTTTGCAAGAGAACAGAACAGAAGTTAGAGCAAGAATTAAGAATTTTTTTTTCATTTACAATCGTTTACAAAAAGACAGCAAGAATTAAACCAGTAGTAGCGCTAATCCTTATACTTATCAATTATTAAATCAATTATAGTCAAATCATACATACATTTCATAGAGAAAAAAAACAACTCTCGTTCTTCTTTTTCCTGCGGTAATTTAACCAACTGCAATTCCTGTTCTAGAATATACCAAATCATTTCAGTACAATATAGCTTTGAACTATCACTTATGTCACCATGATGATCAAAAGGAACTTTTAAAGCTACCAATTTTAATGCTTCAACCGAAATTTGCTTTCTCTGTTCTACCGTCGCATTTTTCAGTCTTGAAATGATAATTTTATTAGGCTGTGAATATTTTAAAAAACGACTTAACTTTTCGATTTGCATGCCGTCAATTTTAGAAACATCAGAAGATAATGAATGAATTACATACCATTCATTCTTTTTTTTAGTTAAAATTCCTGCATGCGTTACATCAAATTCTTTGGTATTTAAATGATCGGCTATTATATCACTAAAGTAACCATAACCTTTTCTTAAAATTAAATCTCCTTCTTCGATTTTATCTATATCAGCAGTTTCTAGTCTGACTTGATTTTCATTTTTCGTTACTTCCTTTACCTCTTCTCTTGCATCTAAATAAAAGAAAGCTTCATAGATTGCAAAGCCACTTAAAAAAAATATTCCGAAAATAAAAAGCACTTTTTTCATAGTTTTACTCTTTATTTTCGAAATTATAAATATTTAGATAAGTACTTAGTAGCACTTACTCAACTACTATTGAGTCATTTAAATCATCTTCAAAAATAAATGGTTCACTTTCCTCTACTTCAACACTTTCATTTAAAGATTTTTTTCCTTCTTCTTTCTTTGCATCTTCCTTATTCATAGAAACTTTCCATTTCCCATCAATCTTTTTCAAGTTTAACGTTTCTTCTTTAGTTTCACCATCTTTCATTTGAGTATAAGTTACAGTTGCTTTATCATCTTTAACCTCAGAACCTGTAATTTTAAATTCTGCAATTTTTTCGTCTGTTTTACCAGCCATTGCACTAAAGCTTTCTAGCATTCCTAATAAAGGTGCTGTTTTATCGTCACAATATTCTTTCGCTTCTTTAAATTCTAATTTATTTAAATGCGTTAAGAATTTATTTGCTACATTTTCAACTTCGCTTTTGTCTGAACAAGCAACATTAGTAAACAATGCTAATACAAGGACAACTTTAAGCAAACTAATTGCCTTTTTTTTAATTTGTTTCATGTTATTTTTTTTGAATAATTAATCTAAAATAGTAATTTTTTTTTATTGAACAATTATTCTTTACACATTAAAACGAAAATGCATAACATCACCATCTTTTACAATGTATTCTTTTCCTTCTACTCTTAACTTTCCAGCTTCTTTTACTTTTGCTTCTGATCCGAAACTTGAGAAATCTTCAAATGCAATTACTTCTGCACGGATAAATCCTTTTTCAAAATCAGTATGAATTACTCCAGCTGCTTTTGGTGCTGTATCGCCTACGTTAATTGTCCAAGCACGAACTTCTTTAACTCCGGCTGTGAAATAGGTTTGTAATTTTAATAATCTGTATGCAGCACGAATTAAAACTGCCGAACCTGGCTCGCTCAATCCCATGTCTTCTAAGAAAACCTGGCGCTCTTCATAGCTTTCTAATTCGGTGATATCTGCTTCCGCTCCTACTGAAAGGATAATAACTTCTGCATCTTCGTCTTTTACTAATTCGCGCACTAAGTCTACGTATTTGTTTCCTTTTACTGCTGATTCTTCGTCAACGTTACAAACGTATAAAACTGGTTTTGCAGTAATTAATTGGAAATCTTCCATTAAATCAATTTCATCTTGATTTTGAGGAACAATTGTACGTGCTGATTTCGCTTCTAATAAAGTTTGACGAATGCGGTCTAACAATGCTTTTTCAACTTGTGCTTCTTTATTTCCTGTTTTTGCAGCACGATTGGTTTTTTCCAAACGTTTTTCTACCGTTTCAAGATCTTTTAATTGCAATTCAATATCAATAGTTTCTTTATCACGAATAGGATTTACATTTCCGTCAACGTGAATAATATTATCATTATCAAAACAACGTAATACGTGAATAATCGCGTTACATTCTCTAATGTTTCCTAAGAACTGATTTCCTAAACCTTCTCCTTTACTTGCTCCTTTAACTAAACCTGCAATATCTACGATATCAACAGTTGCCATTTGAACACGCTCTGGCTTCACTAATTCCTCTAAACGATTAATACGTGGGTCTGGAACGTTTACAACGCCAATATTTGGTTCTATAGTACAAAACGGAAAGTTTGCACTCTGCGCTTTAGCATTTGATAAACAATTAAATAAGGTTGATTTTCCAACATTTGGTAATCCTACAATTCCTGCTTTCATTATTGAATGTGTTTTTAAAAGTGTGCAAATATAGTTTAAAAGTTGGAAAGCTACAATGTTTGTAATAAAGCGACTTACGTTTAAAGAAAAAGCTCGGGAATATAGGTGAGGTGGGAATTATATAAGATTAAGAATTCATTGTATAATACGCAAGGATGCAAACAGAGCTAAATTTGTAATTAATTAATCACTAAAACATTACATTATGAAATCAATATTTATGTCATTGGCATTATTATTTGCTACAAGTACAATAATTGCGCAAAACAAAAACGTGAAAGACGAAACTAAGACAACGGTTACCACTGTTAAAACGTCTGATGGAGAAAAGAAATTTGTGAAGAAAGAAAACACTCGTGAAGTGCAGAACATTGAATTGAAAGATCAAGAAACTAAAAATATCAATATGGATATGAAGGATTCTGAAGTAATGGTTGAGAAAACTACTACAGTAACAAATCCTGATGGTTCTACTAGAACAGTACATATTGACCGTTCATCTTATTATACATTAGATGGAAAAAAATACCAAGTGTCTTTAGACAGTAAAGGATACCGAATTGTTTCTGATGATAAGAAAAATGAGGCTTTCTTAAGAAAAACAACTACTAATAGTTTTATTTACAGAAGTAAAAATAAAACTGCTATTGGATATTTTGATACTGACGGAAACTTGATCTTAGAAACTTACGATCCAAAATCAGATACTATTACCTATGAAAAATATACGGTAAACAGATAATATAAGAATTGCTATGAATGAAAAAATCCTGAATGAGAATTCAGGATTTTTTTTGTGTCTTACTTGTTATAAACAGCTTCTTTTTTGAAATGTTTTGCCAATAAATAATAAACTACTGCTCTATATTTATTTTTATTTGATTTTCCATATTGTTCGATTACAGCTTGAATACCTTTATCTAACTCTGGACCATCAGTTAATCCTAATTTTTTGATTAAAAAGTTGTTTTTTACTGTTGCTAATTCTTTTTCGTCAGAACCTGCAACTGTAGAAGAATCTGCATTATAGATTGATGGACCACAACCAATGGTTACTTTAGTTAAAAAATCCATATCAGCAGTTACACCACATTTTTCTTTTAAATCAGCCGCGTATTTAACAATTAATTCATCTCTTTTACTCATAATGTTGTTTGTTTAAAGGTTTATCCTTCTCAAATTTACACTTTTATTTTAACATTAGTTAAAAATAGATCTTAATTTTTTAAAGATTTGAAGAAATCTAGTAAAATAGAGTTATTGCGTTTTTCCGGTGTAAATACCTCTAAAATACTTGGCCCATTTTGTTCATTTATAAAAGATAGATAGCTTGCTTCCAAACTTGCTTCATCTGTAGCAGCGAAATAACTAATTTGATACATTTTTGCTAGATGAACGGCATTTAACTGATGCGATGTCTCGAAAAATGTATTAAATGTTTCGGTTTCTTGATGACCTGGCAAGATTCTAAAAATCCCACCTCCTCCATTATTCAATACAATAATTTTAAAGTTTTTAGGAATGTAATTGTTCCAAAGTGCGTTACTGTCGTATAAAAAACTAATATCGCCTGTAATAAAAAGAGTAAGTTTTTGGTTCATCACAGCAGCACCAATTGCGGTTGAAGTGCTTCCATCAATTCCACTAGTTCCTCGGTTGCAGAAAACTTCAATTGTTGGATTCAAATCAAACAATTGTATATAACGAATCGGCGAACTATTGCTGACTTGTAATTGTATATTTTCCGGTAAATGTTGGCTTAGAAAGTCAAACACTTTAAAGTCTGAAAACGAAACTGATCCTGAATAAATTGTGTGCGCTTTAACTCTATCTTTCCAAATAGCTGCTATTGATTCTTTATAATTACTTTCTACTTTATCTGCGTCTAAAAAATTATTAAAAAAAGTATTTACTGAAGTTTCAAAATGATGCGATAAAACGCCGTAAGTGTCATAAGCACGCAATTCATCAACATGCCAATGATTTTCGGGTTGATACTTTCTTAAGAACGATTTAATTCTTTTTGAAATCACCATTCCTCCAAAAGTCAATAGTATTTCAGGTTGAAAATCCTCAAAATCTTCCTCAGAAAATGGCGTAATTAAGGTATCTATTTGATTTATAAACGATTCGTGATGAATGTTTGAAGTTTTTTCGGTCAAAACCACGACACTTGGATCATTTCCTAAACTATCTAAATATTTTTGTTCAATTGAATTTGGAAATAATTCGCCTACTACAATTAGCTTCTTAGTTGCTTTGTTCCATTTTTGCAGAAATTCTGGCTGAAAATTAACAGTATTTTCCCTTTCTTTATTTTGGGAAATTAGAGGGAAATAAGTCATTTCAGAAACAGTTCCATACAGCGGTTCTTCAAACGGAGCATTAATATGAACTGGCCCTTTTTTAGAAACAGTAATTTCAAGTGCTTCCTGAATCAAATTATCGTTGGCAACCGAAGTTTCATCGGATAAATTCGCATTGAATAAACTGTGATTAGCAAATACATTTTCCTGACGAATCGTTTGACCATCGCCAATGTCAATTTTACTTTGAGGTCGGTCCGCAGAAATAACAACCAAAGGAATTTGACTGTAAAACGCTTCGGCCAAAGCCGGATAATAATTTAGCAAAGCCGAGCCTGAAGTACAAACTAAAGCGACCGGTTTTTGCATTTGTTGTGCCATTCCTAATGCAAAAAAAGCAGCGCAACGTTCATCAGCAATACTATAACATTTGAAATACGAATTGTTAGTAAAACCAATGGTCAAAGGTGCATTTCTTGAACCGGGAGAAATTACGATATGTTGGACTTCCTTTTGTTTGCAAATTTCAATAATGCTTTGTGCTAAAGGAATTTTTGGATACATCATTTTTTTATAACTAAATGGATTACAAATTTACGAAGATGTGCTGATTTTTACTACTTTTACGGAACTATTTCTCTTTAAAATGAATATTCAAATAAGAACTTACTCTGTTGCAGATTGTCCTGCTATTTTAGCAATTATAAATGAAGCTATTTTAACTTCAACTGCTTTATATGATTACCTTCCTAGAACATTAGAACACCAAATTGCTATTTTTGAAGATAAAATTTCAAAGGGTTTTCCAATTATTGTGGCTGAAGAAAATAATCAAGTTATTGGTTTTGGCTATTATAGTGAATTTCGATTTAGAGAAGCGTATAAGTTTACAGTAGAACATTCAGTTTATGCTGATAAAAACTATATAGGAAAAGGCGTTGGGAAATTATTATTGACCGAATTAATTCAATTAGCAAAAGCACAAAAATTACATACTATGATTGGTGTGATTGATTCTGAAAACGTTGCTAGTATTACATTTCATGAGAAATTTGGTTTTGAAAAAGCGGGTTATATAAAGGAATCAGGTTTTAAGTTTGATAAATGGCTTGATTCTGTTTTTATGCAAAAAATGCTGTCATAAAAAAATCCCAAACTCCAATATTAAATTGAAACTTGGGATTTAAAACAAAACATTATATTAATCAAAACATTATTTTCCTTCAATCCAATTTGTGATTTCAGCATCTGTTGGAAGTATTCTTGGTCCAACTACTTTTGCTAATTCACCATTTTCGTTAATTAAGTATTTTTGAAAATTCCATTCTACTTCACTGTCTTGCAATCCATTTTTACCTTTTTCAGTTAAAAATTTATATACAGGATGCATATCGTTTCCTTTTACTGAGATTTTGTCCATCATTGGAAAAGTCACCCCATAATTACGTTGGCAAAATTCTGCTATTTCTCCACTAGTTCCTGGTTCCTGACTCATAAAGTTGTTTGCAGGAAATCCTACAATTACAAAGTTCTGGTCTTTATATTTATCATAAATAGCTTGTAGTTGCTCATATTGTGGCGTTAAACCACATTTTGAAGCTGTATTTACTACAAGTATTTTTTTTCCTTTCAATGTTGAAAAATCAAAATCGCTACCTTCTAAAGTTTTTACTTTAAATTGATAAATCGTTTCTTTTGCCATTATTTCTGCTGTTTCTGATTCGTTAATTTGCTTAGGTTGCGCTTGATTTTGGCAACTCCACAAAGAGATCACTGCCGAAAACAAGAAGATTGTATTTTTCATTATATTTTATTTGAGACTGTTATACAAATTTAGAAATTTAATTACCTTTACTCTCTTAAACAAATGATAATTCTTGCTTAATGTTTGTAATTTAAAGAAATCAACCTATGTTTTTTATAAAAACTATTTTCCTCTTTCTTCAAGACGAAGAATACCGCGATTTACTTATTACTACTGCTATAATTTTAATAATAGGCACTTTAACTTATCATTATTTAGAAGGCTGGGGCTATATTGACTCGCTCTATTTCTCAATGGTGACTTTAACAACAATTGGTTATGGCGACTTTACACCACAAACTGACGAAGGTAAACTATTCACCGTTTTTTATATTATTGTCGGTATTGGTGTGATTTTAAGTTTTATAAATACAATTCAACGTCATTATGCCAAAATGAAATACGAAAATAAACGAGAATTTGTCACTTCGCGCAAAGCAGAAAATTCGAAGCATAAAAAAAGGGAAAATTAATATTTTCCCTTTTTTCTATTCTATTTATTTCTTAAAATGTTTCTTGTAAGGTACATAAGCAATTCCTGCTATAATCAACACGCCTATTAAAATATATAAGTAATAGGAAACGTTTTGTTGTTCTCCCGAAGCATAACTATGTAAACCACTTAAGTGGAAATTCACTCCGAAATACGTCATAATGATAGATGCAAAGGCTAAAACACTCATTACGTTATAAATCCATCTGCCTCGTAATGCAGGCACAAAACGTGCGTGAATCACAAATGCATAAACCATAATACTAATTAATGCCCAAGTTTCCTTTGGGTCCCAACCCCAATAACGTCCCCAACTTTCATTGGCCCATTGTCCTCCAAGGAAGTTTCCAATGGTTAACATTACTAATCCTACAGTTAAAGCTAATTCATTGATGTATGTAATTTCATCAATGCTCATCTTCATTTTTGCTTTGTTCTTCTCGTTAGTAAAAATCATCAAGAATAAAGCGATTAATCCTAGAACCATAGCCAATGTAAACGGACCATAACTTCCAACGATAACTGCTACGTGAATCATTAACCAGTACGAATTTAAAACCGGTTGCAAGTTTCCAATTGATGGATCCATCCAGTTCCAATGCGCAATCATTAAAATCATCGACGTTACAAAAGCTGTTGATGCTACTGTTAATTTAGAATCTTTTCCGAAAGCTAAACCAAAGAACATTGTTGCCCAAGCCACATAAATCATACTCTCATAAGCATCACTCCAAGGTGCGTGACCTGAAATGTACCATCTTACAATTAATCCCGCTAAATGGAACGCAAAAAATAGTGCAATTAATCCGTGGAATACGTTGATTATTCTTCGAATTGTTTTTGTGTTATTGAAAATTTGAACAATACAGAATGCTAACATCAAAATTCCGGCAAGCATATACATATAATATAATCGCTTGAAGATATCATACTTATTATATTGAATTTCCGAATTTATTTTACTGTCTTCAAGCATCACCAAACCACCATATTTGTGCTGGTATTGTTTTAAACCTGTCAACAAGCTATTCGGCATTGTGTAGTCGTTGCTCTGTGAAGACTTTTGAACTGCATCTAAATAAAAAGGCATGATGTTTTTAATAGAGTCTAAAGCAGTTCCCGTTGGTTCATTAATCTCTAAAAATGAAACCCATTTATTAGATTTATCAGCAGGAATAGGAAATACTTTTAAAATTTGACCGCTTAAAGCCGAATATAATAAGTTTACTTTTTTATCTGCATCGATAAAGTCTTTTTGAAATTGATTTGGAACCGGTTCTTTCGAAGCATCTTCCAGAAGATCCGCTAGTTTATAAGCACCTGTTTCATCGAAAAATGAAACTAACGGCGCATATTTTGCATCTTTATCAATACCAATTATTTTACGAATACTATCATTTCCTCTTTTCAGATAAATAATTGGCAAACCGTACCAATACTGAGGATATTGTGTCATCGAAATGAAAGCTTGATCCGAATTCATGTCTTCATACGTATCATTTTTAGATACTTTACGAAGCAATTCTGAAGAAAACGTATTGATAGGCTTCATACGACCACCATCTTGTATCACAATTTTTCCAAATTCAGCCGCATGCTCTTTTGAAACAACGCTTTTCTTCAGTAACTTAAGTGTTTCTTCTTTATTTGGTTGGTGCTTGTGCTCTTGTGCAAAAGTTAGCGTTGTAAATAAAATCAAGAAAACGCTGAGCATTTGACCTTTCTTGATTTTTAATTTTTCTAATTTTTCTTTAATACTGGCAAAACGGGTGTTTCTATTAAACAGAATTGCCATCATACCAAAGTACAATAAGAAATAACCAATGTAAGTAATCCAAGTTCCCCATAAGTCATGACTCACAGATAATTGCGTTCCTTGTTCGTCTGGATCAAAACCGGCTTGGAAGAATCTAAAACCTCTGTAATCCAATACGTTATTCATGTATATACTATCTTTAATAGTTTTATTTTCCTCTTTATCTTGCACTTCAACTAAACTCTTGAAAGCCGAATAATTTTTTTCGGTTCCTGGATATTTATCAGCGATAAAATCATCTAGTTTAATGTCAAAAGGTGTGTTATAAATTTTACTACCGAAGAAAAGCGTAAATTCTAAATCACCAATTTTCACACTTTGTGGAATACCTTGTCTTCCTTTTGCGCCCACTAAAGTTAGCAATTCTTCTTTTCCTTGGCTTATAATTTTAACAACCAAAGCATCATCAGTCTGTTTGTCTTTGAAATCATTATTCGATTTCATTATCAATTCACCTTTAACCGCTTCATCAGGAAATACAAATTGTGCGCCTCCAATATTATATAATGAACGCAACATCAAAGGTTGCACATCGTTTTTTACAACTTTACCTTCTAGTTTATCTGCCATTCGCATAAAATCACCTTCAAAAGGAGTTTGAATGGTATAAGCCTCAGCTATTTTGGTAATATTTATTGCTCCTTCCGTGAACTTATTGAACGCAAACAATACGTTGTGTAAATTTTGAACTTCACCTTCTTTTAAAAAGTGTTCGTGGCGAGTTCCACCACTAGATTCAACCATTTTGATCATTAACTGACCATTTTCATTTGGTTTCAAGGTTTCAGAAGCACTCATAATAAATTCTTGGTGAACGATTTTAAAAGGAATATCACTGAATTCACCACCTAATGAGAAATTGTTATTGGAAAAGAATGATAAAAATGCGTCACCTTTTACTTCTGGCGCAAAAATCAAACTTTTCTCGAAAGTTTTACGTTTTACTTCTCCTTGATAATCTCCATCAACCATAACGGTCAAATACGTTTTATCAGAAAAAATCATGTTAGTGGATTCGCCTTCTCTAATTGGCATCATTCCTTCATAACTAATATAGCGTGTTACGAATGCTCCAACGATAATAAGAATAAATGAAAGGTGTAATAATAACGTAGCCCAATTTTCTTTTTTCTGCAATTGGTACCGTTTTATATTTCCAATAAAGTTAATTACAAAGAAGACCATTATGGCTTCGAACCACCACGTATTATATACAATATTTCTTGCTGTGTCCGTGTTATAGTAGTCTTCGATAAAAGTTCCTGCTGCCATTGCTGCTGCAAAGCCTATAAACAAAACAGCCATTAAACGAGTTGAGAACAAAAATGAGAATATTTTTTTTTCCATGAGAGATAGAAATTCTAAATTTTATAAATTGTCACAAATGTACTGAATTCGAATTTCTTTTTAGAAAGTTTAACAAAGGTTTTAGTTATTTTTGGCAATTTATACTAGTACAGCATTTTAACTTCTTTAATGTCAAAATCCACTTCAGAATCATCTTCTAGAAGCACTTTTAATTTCCCTTCGCTAGTAACTTTTATAATTTTCCCTACAAATCTTTGACCTAAAGCACCTTGAAAGGTAGAAACGATATCTCTTTTATACAAATAAGAATGATACTCTTCCCAGAAATAGACTTCTTCGAATTCATTTAGTTCCTTTAAATTGTATTCTAATCGATCTACAATGTTTTTCAGAAGCAAATCTTTGTCTATTTTTTTCTGTTCCAAAAGAAATAAAGAAGACGCTTGAGGCAAATTTTCGAATAGTTCCTGATTTACGTTTACGCCAATTCCTATGATCGATTGTATTTGTGTCTGACTTTTTAGGGTGTTTTCAATTAAAATTCCAGCAATTTTTTTATTCTCTGACAAAATGTCGTTTGGCCATTTAATATTAAATTTCAAATTACTTTGCATTTGCAATCCTTCTACTACACTTAATGCAACAATAACATTTAATGTAAAAAGACACGAATTCAAGCCCGAATCATTTAGATACAATACACTAAAAGTTAGATTCTTACCCGGTTCTATTGTCCAATTAGCACCACGCTGTCCTTTGCCATCAGTTTGGTGTTCAGCAACAACGGTTGTGAAGTTTTCTACTTTCTCAGAAGAAGCTAATTTCTTTAAAAAAGTATTTGTAGAATCAATGGCACTGAGTTTGATTAAGTTCATGTGTAAGTAAAAAAATTTAATCTTATGTTAAGGTCCAAAAATAATCACAAAAAATGATACCTTTGCATAAATTCATAAATAATAAATGGCTAAGAAAAATATAAACAATGATGATTTATTAGCAAACATCATAAAGGGTATCGAAGAAGTAAAAGGAGATAACATTAAGATACTTGATTTAAGAGAGATAGACAACACCGTTTGTGATTATTTTGTAATCTGCGACGGAAACTCAAACACACAGGTTAATGCTATCGTGGGTTCTATCCAAAAAATTGTTTCAAGAGAATTAAAAGACAAGCCTTGGCATGTTGAAGGTTCTGAAAATGGCGAATGGGTTTTAATGGACTACGTTAATATAGTAGTGCATGTTTTCCAAAAACACATTCGTGAATACTACCGAATAGAGAATTTATGGGGTGATGCAAAAATCACTACTATTGAATCAAAATACTAAAAACTTTTATGGCACCAAATAGCAACAATAAGAATTCGGGCTTTAAGTACAGCCCATGGATGAGTCTTGCTACTGTTATAGTAATTTTTATAACTATCAGCTTTATCTCTAATGGGTTTGACTTAAGTAATCCTGGTAAGACAAGTTTATCAAAATTCAATCAATTTTTACAAGCTGGTCAAGTAGACAAAGTAACTTTTACTAATACTAAAGCTACCGTTTTCCTTAAAAAGGAAGCGCTAGACGATAAAAATCATGAAAAAGTTAAAAATGATTATACCAATAAATTAAATACTAAGGGACCTCACTATTATTTTGAAATTGGTGATTTAAAAACTTTTCAAGAAAATCTTGCTAAAGCAGATGCTGAAAAGAAAATTAACTCGTATGAAAAAGAACCTGAAAGCTTTTTAGGTGACCTAATCGTTGGAATTATTCCTATCTTATTACTTGTTGTTTTATGGATCTTTATGATGCGTAGAATGTCTGGTGGTGCTGGTGGTGGCGGTGGACAAATTTTCAATATAGGAAAGTCTAAAGCCAAACTTTTTGATGAAAAAACTGACACTAGAGTTACTTTTGAAAACGTAGCTGGATTAGAAGGTGCAAAAGAGGAAATCATGGAAATTGTAGAATTTCTTAAAAATCCTGAAAAATATACTTCAATTGGAGGGAAAATTCCAAAAGGAGCTTTATTAGTTGGACCTCCAGGAACAGGAAAAACATTATTAGCTAAAGCCGTTGCTGGTGAAGCTAAAGTGCCTTTCTTCTCATTATCTGGTTCTGACTTTGTTGAAATGTTTGTTGGCGTTGGAGCTTCTCGTGTTAGAGATTTATTCAAGCAAGCAAAAGAGAAGGCGCCCGCAATTATCTTTATTGATGAGATTGATGCTGTCGGAAGAGCTCGTGGAAAAAACAGCATGACAGGTGGAAATGATGAAAGAGAAAACACATTGAACCAACTTCTTACAGAAATGGACGGTTTTGGTACCAATTCAAATGTTATCGTTTTAGCTGCAACTAACCGTGCAGATGTATTAGATAAAGCTTTATTACGCGCTGGTCGTTTTGACCGTCAAATCTATGTTGACTTACCAGACATTAGAGAACGTAAACAGATTTTTGAAGTACATTTAAAGCCTATAAAAAAATCAGAAGAATTAGATACTGAATTTTTAGCAAAACAAACACCAGGATTCTCTGGAGCTGATATTGCTAATGTTTGTAACGAAGCTGCATTAATTGCTGCTAGAAAAGACAAAAAAGCAGTAGACAAACAAGATTTCTTAGATGCTGTTGACAGAATTGTTGGTGGTTTAGAAAAGAAAAATAAGATTGTAACACCAAGCGAAAAGAAAGCAATTGCTTATCACGAAGCTGGTCATGCAACTGTGAGCTGGATGTTAGAACACGCAGCGCCTTTAGTAAAAGTAACAATTGTTCCTCGTGGTCAAAGTTTAGGTGCTGCTTGGTATTTACCAGAAGAGCGTCTGATTGTAAGAACAGACCAGATGTTAGACGAAATGTGTGCTACTATGGGCGGAAGAGCTGCAGAAAAAGTGATTTTTAACGAAATTTCTACAGGAGCTTTAAGTGATTTAGAAAAAGTAACCCGTCAGGCTAGAGCAATGGTTACCATTTACGGTCTAAATGATAAACTTGGAAACATCACATATTATGATTCTTCAGGTCAGTCAGAGTATAATTTCTCAAAACCATATTCTGAAGATACTGCTAGAGTAATTGATTTTGAAGTTTCTAAACTAATTGAAGAACAATATCAAAGAGCTATTCATCTTTTAGAAACTCATAAAGATAAATTGACGCTTTTAGCAAATATTTTAATTGAAAAAGAAGTTATTTTCAAAGACGATTTAGAAGCTATTTTCGGAAAACGTCCTTTCGATAAAGAAGATGAAATTTTTGCCGATAAATAATACTTATCAACAATATAATCTTAATAAAAAACTCGGTTAGTGGCTTATCTAACTGAGTTTTTTATTACCTTTGAATTTTACTATATAATTTACCTGCTAAGAATAAATGAGTAGTCTTTTTAGAAAATTTTTCGGAACTTCTAGTGATGAGGCAAAAGATGACAAACAAGAGGATGTCAAGAGTCCTTATGCACCAGATATCTCAACGCCAGTAGATGAGCAATTTACTATGCAATTCATCAACAATGGTGGCAAGTTTATTTATTGCGAAAATTTAAAGGAAGTTTCAGATAACTTTGAAAATATTTTAGCAGAAAATGATTGGTACGAAAAAGAAGCTTTATGTTTTGATCAAAGGCTTTTCAAATTCTTAGAAGAAAATAAATTATCCCCACACGGAACTATCGATAAAGCTAGTTTCCTTTTAATCGGTTGTGAAAACTTAATTGCTAGTGAAGGCTCAATTCTATTTTCGTCCAACCAGTTGAAACATTACAAACCAGACGAATTACCCACAAATATGATTGTATTTGCAACAACTAGTCAGTTAGTTGCTGAAAAAGGTGATGGAATGACAAGAATTAAAAATGCTCGTCAAGATGGGTATCCTACAAACATTACCACTATAAAATATTTTGAAGAAGTAAAAGAAAAAGATTTCCTGCACTATGGAAGTTGTCACAAAAACCTTTACCTACTTCTTCTAGAGGATTTATAAAATGAGTGAAACGCTTAAAAGAGCACTATCTGGCGCAGTTTACATAATATTATTATTAGGCTGCATCTCTTATTCAAAAGAAAGTTTAGCGCTTCTATTTGGTGTTTTTTTGGTTATTGGAGTTTATGAGTTTTGTAAAATTGTACGAATCAATTTATATTTCAGCTTACTTATAGCAGCTGTGGCTTATTTTTTCTTATGGGATCAGTACAACCACCTAGTTGCTAAAACAATCATCACAAGTATTTCTATTCTAACTTCTATTAAGCTCTTGTTATATCTTTTCAATACGGAGAAAACAGGTTTTAGAATGGCAACTAACTACTTCTTGCTTATTGGATATATTATTATTCCTTTCATCCTTGTTAACTATGTTGCTATTGGAATCAAAGGCTATAATCCTAAAATACTAATTTCAATTTTAGTACTAATATGGACTAATGATACCTTTGCCTACATTGTGGGTAAAAACTTCGGTAAAACGAAACTTTTCCCTAGTGTATCACCTAAAAAGACAATTGAAGGTTTCGTAGGTGGTATTATATTTACCATAATTAGCAGTGTTCTTTTATCTAAATTTTTTATTGAATCGAAGATTTTATACATTTGGATAATAATCGCTGTAATTGTTAGTATATTTAGTACTTTAGGCGACTTAATACAATCCAAATTTAAAAGAGTTGCCGGTATAAAAGACAGTGGAAAAATAATGCCAGGTCATGGTGGTATCTTAGACCGATTAGATAGTATTATCTTTGTAATCCCAATTATTAATTTGTTTTATTTAATTTTATATTATGTTTCATAAAGAAGGTTCAAAAATCATATTCATAACGCTAGTTTTAGTAGTAGCAATTATTTTAGGTGCAGATGAATTCGTTTCTATCGAATGGTTGAAAATATCCCTTATTGTACTTGGATTAGCACTTTTAATTATTGTTTTACAATTCTTTAGAAATCCTACCAGAATTGCAGACAACAGTGACAATCATATTTTAGCACCAGTAGATGGTAAAGTTGTTGTTATTGAAGAAGTTTACGAACCTGAATATTTCCAAGAAAAACGCCTTATGGTTTCAATCTTCATGTCACCAATAAACGTTCACGTTACAAGATATTGCGCTAATGGTCTTGTTAAGTATAGTAAGTACCATCCAGGTAAATACTTGGTAGCTTGGCATCCAAAAGCAAGTGAAGAAAACGAAAGAACAACAGTTGTAATTGAAAATCGTGTCTTTGGAGAAATTCTTTACAGACAAATTGCAGGTGCTTTAGCAAGAAGAATTGTGAACTATGCAAAAGAAGGAATGCGCGTTACGCAAGGAGATGACGCTGGATTTATCAAATTTGGTTCAAGAGTAGATCTTTATTTACCGCTTGGAACAGAAGTAAATGTAAAATTAGGAGATATCGCTACCGGAAATAAAACAGTCATTTGTAAAAAAGCATAATGAACGAAAAAGATTTAAATACCTTATTTGATGAAGCGTTTGCAAATGCGCAATTGATTCCACAAGAATCGGTGCCGCAGGATATGCAATTGGTTTTGTATGGTTTATACAAACAAGCTACTTCAGAAAGTACAAATCAAATATATGTTCAAAATCCGCAAGACTTAAGGAATGCCTTCAAATATAACGCTTGGATGCAACAAAAGCACGTCTTTCCAGATGATGCTAAAAAACAATATATTGAAATCATTAATCAATTAATGAAGGAACGCAATATTAAATTCTAATCAAAAATGAAAAAACACTTAGTCGGAGCATTTTTTCTTTTAGCACTTATTAGCTGTAAAAAAGAAAATGAACTCATTGAAGTTAAAATTCCAGATCCTGAAGTTATAACTGCTCAAACAGCTTATGGAAATCCGGCAGATGTAAAAGTAGACGAAGGTGGCGTTTTTAAAATGAAAGGTTTAAAATATGCTTACGATGATTTAGCACCATTTATTGATGCTAAAACCATGGAAGTTCATTATTCAAAGCATCACTTAGGTTATGCAAATAAATTGAATAAAGCTATTGCTGGAACAGACTTAGAAACTAAATCCATCGAAGAAATTCTTTCAAAATTAGATTTAAAAAATACGGCAGTAAGAAATAATGCTGGTGGCTATTACAATCATAATTTATTTTTCGAAATTTTAAATTCGAAAACAACCGGAGCACCTACAGGAAAATTAGAAGAAGCTATTAACAAGGAATTCGGTTCTTTTGAAGATTTTCAGCAAAAGATAACAGAGGCAGCTTCAAGTCAATTTGGTAGCGGTTGGGCCTGGTTAGTTGTTACTAATGAAGGAAAACTAGCAATAACTAGTACGGCTAATCAAGATAATCCATTAATGCCGAATGCTGAAATTAAAGGAACTCCTATTTTAGCAATTGATGTTTGGGAACATGCCTACTATCTTAATTATCAAAATAAAAGAAACGAATACTTAACTGCTATTTTCAATGTTATTGATTGGGATGTAGTCAACACAAAATACACAACGATTACAAACCGTTAAAACGTAAATAATAAGCATAAAAAAGCAGGATATTCAAATGGAATATCCTGCTTTTTTTTATAGTATTGGAAGACTATTTCACATCCATTAATTCTACATCAAAAACCAATGTAGCGTCTGCAGGAATAACTCCTCCAGCACCTCTTGATCCGTATCCTAAATAAGAAGGAATAACAAAACGAGCTTTATCTCCAACTTTTAATAAAGCAACACCTTCATCCCAACCTTCGATAACTTGTCCAGCTCCTAATTTAAAATCAATAGGTTGTTTTCTTTTGTATGATGAGTCAAAAACTTCTCCATTTTCTAAAGCACCTTGGTAATGCACAGAAACCATTTTACCTTTTTCTGCTTGCTTACCAGTTCCTTTTTGGATAATTTGGTAACGCAGTCCGCTATCTGTTTTTTGAAAACCAGCTGCTAATTTTTCCAAAGCATCCTCTGCCGCTTTTTTTTGTTCTGCTAATCTAGTTTCTCTTGAACCAGTAAATGTTCTGAAAGCTTCAATAGCATTCCAGTTTTTAGCCTCTTCTCCTACTCTAATGATTTCAATAGAATCTAGAGCATCTGAACCTTCAACTGCATCAACAACATCTTGTCCTTCCACTACATGACCAAAAACAGTATGTTTTCCATCTAACCAATTTGTAGGAATATGCGTAATGAAAAACTGAGAACCATTTGTTCCAGGACCAGCATTTGCCATAGATAAAACCCCTGGTTTGTCATGTTTTAAACTTGGATGAAACTCATCGTCAAATTTATAACCAGCATCACCAGTTCCTGTTCCTAATGGACAACCTCCCTGAATCATGAAATCTGGAATTACTCTGTGAAATGTTAATCCATTATAATAAGGCGTTCCCATTGGTTTTACCGAATTTTCTAATTGACCTTCTGCTAATCCAACGAAGTTACCAACTGTTCCTGGCGTTAAATCGTGTGTTAATTTTACTAAAATCTCACCTTTTGCAGTGTTGAATTTAGCGTATATTCCGTTTTCCATTCTTTTGTATTTTTTATTAGTGATGCAAATTTAAATAATAATGTGGATATGACCTAAAGTTTAATTTTTGATGTTCGTATTTAACTCAATTTTAAGCAGTTTAAAGTATAAAAAAAATTAAATCCAATAAAGTTTCGGTTACATTGTAAGTTCTACGCTCTGAAAATTATTTTCTTTTATAAGTAAGCAGATAAATTATGATAGCGGTTATAGATAAAGCAGCTCCTCCAATTGAAAAAGCCTCCCATCTTCCGTAATTCCACAACCAAATTCCAAAAGCCGAACCTAAAGCTGTTCCTAAAAAACTAAACGACATAAAAATGGTGTTCATTCTATTCCGAGCCTCAGGAAGAAAAGCATAGATACGCGTTTGGTTTGATATATGAATTGCTTGCAACCCAACATCTATAAATACAATTCCGATTAAAATCCCGACTAAACTTTCCGCTGAAAAATAAAAAACTATAAAACTCAGTAGTAATAAGACGCATCCATAACCAATTACTTTTCGTGGATTTCCTTTATCACCAAGCTTCCCAACTAATGGTGCTGCTAAAGCTCCGGAAGCACCAACAATTCCAAAAAGCCCGATTGTTGCGCTATTATAGTTGAAAGGAGCTTCGGAAAGTAACAAAACCATCGTTGTCCAAAAAGCACCAAACTGAGCAAAACTTACCGCATTGATCAGCGTTGCTTCCCTAAGCATTTTTTGTTCTTTTATCAATGTAAACATAGAGTTGAATAATTGAATATAAGATCCCTTGAAATTTGGACGATTCACCGGGAATTTCTTTTGAATCACAAGCATAATTAACAAACATAAGAACGCTGCAATCCAAAACATACCGCGCCAGCCGATCCAAAGACCAACAAAGCCACTTACAGTTCTAGAAATTAAAATTCCTACTAGCAAACCACTCATTATCGTTCCAATTACTTTTCCTCGTTGTTCTGGAGAAGCTAAACTCGCCGCTAAAGGCAAAATTAATTGCGGCACAATTGAGAAAGCACCAATTAGAAAACTGGCAACTTGCAACATCAAGAAACTCTTAGAAGTTGCAGCAAAAACAAGTGCAATAATAGCTGCAAAAGTGGTGTATTGAATTTGTTTTTTACGTTCGAGCTTATCACCTAATGGAACCATAATAAACATTCCAATCGCATAGCCTGCTTGAGTCAAATACGTAATTGTTGCTGCTTGCTCTTCGGGAATAAAAAATTCCTTAGCAATTAATATTACTAAAGGTTGACAATAATATAAATTAGCAACAATTAATCCTGTTGCAATCGCCATAAAACCTACGTCTGTTCTTGATAAATTCATGGGTGCAAAAGTAGTTTTATATGGCTGAAGTAAATCACAAATTAAACTTAAAAATAAAAGCTATTTTCTATTCAATTGAATAATTTAAAAAGGAAACGAAAATCAAAAAACAATCCTAACTTTATCATTAATTTAAGGTTTGAATCATATCAAAGCGATATTTTATAATTAATTTTACTACAAATAAAAAAATACATTAAAATGGAACATTTAAAAGGTAAAAAAGCAATTATAACTGGAGGAAGTAGAGGTTTAGGAAAAGCAACTGCAATCGCTTTCGCGAAGGAAGGAATTAATGTAGCTGTTACTGGAAGAAACGAAAAAAACTTACAAGAAACAGTATCCGAACTAAAAGCTTTAGGTGTAAATGCGACCTATGCCCTATTTAATGTAGGAAATTTTGAAGAAGTTCAGAAAGGAATAAAATCAATTATTGATGATTTCGGAAGTGTAGATATTTTGGTAAATAATGCCGGAATTGCTGCCTTTGGATCGTTAAATGATATGAAAGTGGAACAATGGTCTGAAATTATTCAAACCAATGTAATGGGAATGTATTTTGTGACGAAAGAAGTGCTTCCTTATTTAATAGAGAAAAATGAAGGTGATATATTTAACGTAGCTTCAACAGCTGGCTTGACTGGAAATGCAAATACTTCGGCTTACTCGGCTTCTAAATTTGCAGTTATTGGAATGTCAGAATCCTTAATGAAAGAAGTTCGAAAAAACAATATCCGTGTTTGTACTTTAACACCAAGTACAATTGCTTCAGATATGTCAATTGAATTGGGAATCGCAAACAAAGATTCAGAAGATTCTGTTTTACAACCGGAAGATTTTGCGGAATTAATCGTTGCTGGATTAAAATTACCAAGAAGAGCGATGTTGAAAGGAGCGTCACTTTGGTCTACAAATCCTTAATTTAGGGACAAAAAAATATTTGAACATTTTAATTATATGAAGTAATTTGTTAAAAAATCAAATCACAAGCTATATGAATACTGACGATTATAAAGATGTAAATAAAAAAACATGGAATAATAAAGTCGCTATTCATGTAGCTTCTGATTTTTATAATGTTTCTGATTTTTTAAAAGGTAAAAATTCGATACCTGAAATCGATTTAGCGCTTTTAGGAGATATTAAAGGCAAAACTATTTTACATTTGCAATGTCATTTTGGTCAAGATACACTTTCTTTAGCCCGACTTGGCGCCAAATGTACTGGAATTGATTTATCCGATAAAGCGATTGAAAAAGCACAAGAATTCAATGAGAAACTAGGTTTAGATTGCAAATTCATTTGTTGTGATATTTACGATACTCCAAAATACATCGATGAAAAATTCGATATTGTTTACACGAGTTACGGAACTATTGGTTGGTTTCCAGATTTAGATAAATGGGCAAAAGTAATTACTCATTTTTTAAAACCTGGTGGTAAATTTATCATGGCAGATTTCCATCCTGTTCTTTGGATGTTTGATGATGATTTTAAAGAAATTTTTTATAATTACTTTAATGTCGAACAAATCACAGAAGAGGAATCGGGTACTTATGCAGAAAAAGGGGCAGCAATTTCTAACCACACAATTACTTGGAATCATCCTACTTCCGAACTCTTGAATGCACTATTAAATAATGGATTAGTGCTAAATTGTTTTAATGAATTTGATTATTCACCCTATAATTGTTTTAATCAAACAGAAGAATTTGAACTAAACAAATTCCGAATAAAACATTTAAAAAATAAAATTCCGATGGTCTATTCTTTGTCTGCAACTAAAAAATAATCTACTATCTTTGCACCATGCGAATAGATATTATTACAATTTTACCCGAATTATTGAGAAGTCCTTTTGAGGCTTCCATTATGAAACGTGCCATTGAAAAAGGATTGGTGGAAGTTCATTTTCACAATTTAAGAGATTATACGGCTAATAAACAAAGAAGTGTTGACGACTATCAATTTGGTGGTGGTGCCGGAATGGTGATGAGTATTCAACCTATTGACGATTGCATTTCTAAGTTGAAAGCCGAAAGAACCTATGACGAAATCATTTACATGACGCCTGATGGGGAAACTTTGAACCAAAAAATGGCAAATTCCGTTTCGATGTATGAAAATATCTTGATTCTTTGCGGACATTATAAAGGTGTTGATCAACGCGTGCGTGATTTACATATTACGCGAGAAATTTCGATTGGTGATTACGTTTTGAGTGGTGGTGAAATTGGTGCTATCGTATTTTGTGATGCTATAATTCGATTAATTCCTGGAGTTTTGAGCGACGAAACTTCGGCCTTGACCGATAGTTTTCAAGACAATCTACTATCGCATCCTATATATACAAGACCATCTGACTACAAAGGAATGAAAGTTCCGGAAATATTATTGAGCGGTAATTTTGCAAAAATTGAAGAATGGCGTGATGATATGGCCTACGAACATACGAAAAACAGAAGACCAGATTTACTCGAAGATTCAGAGTAATTTGAGTCATTAAAAATTACTAACAAAAATTGTTAATTATAATTTTATTTTCTTACTTTTGCACCCACTTTGAACCAACCTCTGGCGATACCCGTGCATGTTGCTTTGAATTAAACCTTTATTATTAAAGACTATGTCAAATTTAGTTGATTTCGTTAATAGCGAATTTGTAACAAAAAAAGATTTCCCTACATTCGGAGCTGGTGATACTATCACTGTTTACTACGAAATTAGAGAGGGTGAAAAAACAAGAACTCAGTTCTTCAAAGGAGTTGTAATCCAAAGAAGAGGAATCGGAGCTACTGAAACTTTTACAATCCGTAAAATGTCTGGTGCTATCGGTGTTGAGCGTATTTTCCCTGTAAACTTACCTGCTCTTCAAAAAGTTGAAGTGAATCAAAGAGGTAAAGTTCGTAGAGCTCGTATCTACTACTTCAGAGAACTTACTGGTAAAAAAGCAAGAATTCAAGAAAGAAGATACAAAAAATAATCTTCCTTTCTCAAGTATAAAAAGCCACAACATTGTTGTGGCTTTTTTATTGAATAATATGCAAGATTTAACTCATTTTAACTAATTATCTCTTTCAAAATTCTTATATTTGGACGATTTAACAAACTATATTCAAACATAATACATACTTCTATGTCTAAGCAGTCAAAAATAATGTATACCATTACGGATGAAGCGCCAATGTTGGCTACACATTCGTTTTTACCTATTGTAAAAGCCTTTACAAAACCAGCTAATATCACTATTGAAACGAGAAATATCTCTTTAGCAGGAAGAATATTATCTAACTTTCCAGAATTCTTAAAAGACGACCAAAAAATGGGCGATGCTTTAGGGGAATTAGGTCAATTAGCTACAACTCCTGAGGCGAACATCATTAAATTGCCAAACATTTCAGCTTCGGTTCCACAATTGAAACAAGCTATCACTGAATTGCAATCTCAAGGATACAACATTCCAAATTATCCGGACGAAGCAACTACAGAAGAAGAAAAATCAATCAAAACAAAATACGCGAAAGTTTTAGGTTCGGCTGTAAACCCTGTATTACGCGAAGGGAATTCCGACAGAAGAGCTCCTAAAGCAGTTAAGAATTATGCCAAATCAAATCCACATTCAATGGGAGCTTGGTCGGCAGATTCAAAAACAGAAGTAGCTCATATGAATCATGGTGATTTCTACGGAAGTGAAAAATCAGTTACCTTGACAGAAGCATCTCAATTTGTAATTGAATTCACAGCTGAAAACGGAACAACAACTGTTTTAAAAGCTGCTTCTCCTTTATTAGCTGGAGAAATTATCGATTCATCGGTAATGAGTTTAAAAGCTTTGAAAGAATTTGCTGTAAAAGAAATTGCTGATGCAAAAGCAAAAGGATTATTACTTTCAGTACACTTAAAAGCTACAATGATGAAGGTTTCAGACCCTATCATTTTCAGCGCTATTGTTGAAGTTTTCTTTGCAGATGTTTTTGCTATGTATGCATCTTTATTCGATGAATTAAACGTTGATACTAAAAACGGTTTAGGAGATGTTTATGCTAAAATTGCTGGACATCCAAAACAAGCAGAAGTTGAAGTAGCTTTATACGAAGCTTTCGCGAAAGGCCCTGCTGTGGCAATGGTAAATTCTGAAAAAGGAATTACGAACTTCCAAGTTCCATCTGATGTTATTGTTGATGCTTCTATGCCTGCAATGATCCGAACTTCTGGTCAAATGTGGAATGCAGCAGGAAAACAACAAGATACTAAAGCTTTAATTCCAGACAGATGTTACGCTGGTTTATATACTGCAACTATCGATTTCTGTAAGAAAAACGGTGCTTTTGACCCAACAACAATGGGAAGTGTTCCAAACGTAGGTTTGATGGCACAAAAAGCAGAAGAATACGGTTCGCATGATAAAACTTTTCAAATGACTTCAAATGGAACAGTGAAAGTTACTGATGGTAACGGACACGTTTATATGGAGCAAAAAGTGGAAACAGGTGATATTTTTAGAATGTGCCAAGTTAAAGATGCACCAATTCAAGATTGGGTAAAATTAGCAGTAAACAGAGCAAGATTATCAAACACACCAGCTATATTTTGGTTAGATGAAAATCGCGCACACGATAGAGAAATTACTAAAAAAGTAACTACTTATTTAAAAAATTACGACACTACAGGTTTAGATATTCAAATCTTAAATCCAGTAGCTGCTACTTCATACACTTTAGAGCGTTTAAAAGCAGGTTTAGATACAATTTCAGTTACAGGAAACGTTTTACGTGACTATTTAACAGATTTATTTCCTATTTTAGAATTAGGAACTTCTGCAAAAATGTTATCAATCGTTCCCTTAATGAATGGTGGTGGATTGTTCGAAACTGGTGCAGGTGGATCAGCTCCAAAACATATTGAACAATTTGTTGAAGAAGGTTACTTACGTTGGGATTCGTTAGGTGAAATCTTAGCTTTAGGTGTTTCTTTAGAACATTTAGGTCAATCGTTAAACAACGAGAAAGCAATGATTTTATCAGAAACTTTAGATGAAGCTACTGAAAAATTCTTAGCAAATGATAAATCACCAGCTCGTAAAATTGGACAATTAGACAATAGAGGTTCACATTTTTATATCGCTCTATATTGGTCTCAAGCTTTAGCTAATCAAGATAAAGATGCAGAATTGAAAGCTATCTTCGCTCCTATCGCTTCAGAATTAACGGCTAACGAAGCAAAAATTAATGAAGAATTAATCGCTGCTCAAGGAAAACCTCAAAACATTGGTGGTTATTATCATCCAAATTTTGAATTGACTGACAAAGCAATGCGTCCAAGTACTACATTGAATACTATTTTAGCAAAACTAAATTAGTAGTAGTTAAAATTATACTGCCCAAAAAAGAGCTATTTCTCTGTCTAAATAAATTACAGATTTTATAAATAGAACTCTTTTTTGGGCAGTTTTTTTTTATTTTCTTTGTAATGGTTTACGATAGACTAAGAAAAACTTAGCGGCCAAACCTGTATTCAAGTTCCAATCGTTTGTAGTAATTAGATTGTCGTTATCATCATATATAGCAAAAGTTGCGGTATTAGGTCCAGACAAACCTTGATTAAGTGCCAAAATATCTAATAAATTATCACCTTCTTTTAAATCAATATAATGTGTTTGAAAAGCACCTTCTAAAGTAATATTCATAATCACTATCACATCATCTAAAATTACACGAACTCTATCACCATCAGGGTCTGCGAAATCTCGCGTCATCAATTTAATTCTAGGTGTTTCAACAATGAATTTTCCGAAGAAAACATCTACTTTACTGCCTTCATTAATTTCTTTATTTAATTTAGCTTTATAAGCATCACCTGGATTTTTATATTCTGATTTTTTCTCTAAAATACTGGTAGTTTCATTCTTCTTTTCGAAAAGGGAATATTTCTTTAAATACGAATCATCCTTGTCTAAAATGCTTTTATACGGAATACCAGGAGTATTCGCTCCAGCTTCTGTTGCGATAGCAGGCGGTTGATCCCAATTCAATTTCAACTTTTTGGATTTAAAAGGCGAGTCATCCTGAGCCCAACTAAATTGAGAGAAACATAAAATCACCAATAAAATAATCTTGAAATTCATTTGCTTTATTATCTTAAAAAGTAAAAATATAATTTTAAATAGCATTTTCTCACAAATTAACATTTGTTTTAAAAATTAACTAATTATTATACTGAAATTTGTAAATCAAAAACCGTGCAACAATGATGCTAAAACATAAGTTTTTTACTTTTTTATCACTTTTTACCCTTTTTGGCTTTTCCCAAGAAAAGATTACCATTAGCGGTGTAATTTCGGATGCTAAAAACAACGAAACATTAATAGGTGTTTCTGTATATATTCCAGAGTTAAAAGCAGGAACTTACACCAACGAATATGGTTTTTACTCTTTAACAATTCCCAAAGGAAGTTACGAAATAAAAACAGATTATTTAGGCTACGGAAATACATCTGAAAAGATAGATTTTTATCAAAATATAAAGAAAAACTTCAGTCTAACAGAAAGCAGTACGGAACTTGCCGAAGTTGTTGTTTTTGAAAACGCTTATAAAACCAAGATTAAAAAACCTGAGATGAGTGTGACTAAGTTGTCCATAAATACCATCAAACAAATGCCAGTTTTATTGGGCGAAGTTGATGTTATAAAATCACTTTTATTTATTCCCGGTGTAACGAATGCTGGTGAAGGGCAATCGGGATTTAATGTTCGTGGTGGCGGTGCCGATCAAAATTTAGTACTTTTAGATGAAGCCACTTTATACAGCACTTCGCATTTATTTGGATTATTCTCAGTTTTTAATCCTGATGCGATCAAAGATTTGTCCTTATACAAAGGTGGGATCCCAGCTCGATTTGGCGGTAGAGCGTCTTCTGTATTAGATATCTATCAGAAAGATGGAAATAGTAAGAAATTCAGCATGAACGGCGGAATCGGACTTATTTCGAGTCGTTTATTAGCCGAAGGTCCAATTGTAAAAGACAAAAGCTCCTTCATTATTGCTGGAAGAGGTTCTTATGCCCATTTATTCTTAAAATTATCAGACAATAAAAACATAGCTTATTTCTACGATTTGAATACAAAAATCAATTACAAAGTAAACGAAAACAACAATTTATATGTTTCGGGCTATTTTGGAAGAGATATATTTTCATTAAGTGATGCTTTATCCAATACGTACGGAAATTCGACCTTAAATTTGAGATGGAATCATTTATTTACAGATAAACTATTCTCAAATCTTTCCTTGATTTATAGTGATTATTACTACGGATTAGATTTGAATTTCATTGGATTTAATTGGGAATCAGGCATAAAAAACTACAACATTAAATACGATTTCAAATATTATATTTCGGATAAAATGAAGATGAATTTTGGTACCAACCTGACTTATTTCGATTTGAATCCGGGAACTATAAATCCATTGGACGAAAATTCTGCAATCAACTTCAAACAATTGGAAAAAAAATATGCTCTAGAAACCGGATGGTTTGCGGAAATGGAACAAACATTATCAGAAAAATTAAACTTTTCTTACGGAATTCGATTAAGCACTTTCAACCGATTGGGAAATTCGACTGTAAATTATTATGCAAATGATCAAGCTGTAGTTTATAATGAAGATTTAAAAATTTATGAAAAAGGAACACCGACATCGACAAAATACTTCGGTAAAAATAAGTCAATTGCCGATTATGTAAATTTCGAACCTAGAGCAACTATCGCTTATGAAATTGACGAAAATACATCGGTAAAAGCGAGTTATAATCGAATGACACAATATATGCAATTGGTTTCAAACACGGCTTCTCCTACTCCATTAGACGTTTGGACGCCGAGTGATAATTACATAAAACCTCAACTGGCCGACCAAATTGCAATTGGTTATTTTAAAAATTTCAGCAAAGGCGATTATTCGTTGGAAGTAGAAAGTTACTATAAAAAAATCAAAAACAGAATTGATTATATCGATGGTGCCGATTTAATTGCCAATGAAGCGATTGAACAAATCATTTTAAACGGAAGAATGCGTTCGTACGGATTAGAAGTATTAGTACGAAAAAACTCAGGAAATTTCAACGGTTGGGTTGCTTACACTTTATCGCGTTCGGAACAACAAACTCCTGGAAGAACACCCACAGAAATAGGAATTAACAATGGCGATTGGTATCGTTCGGCTTACGATAAAACACATAATTTAGCAGTAACCGGAAGCTATAAATTAGATACGAAATGGACTTTTGGAGCGAATTTCACCTTACAATCGGGTCAACCTGTAACTTTTCCTTCGGGTAAATATATTTTTCAAGGTGTAACTGTTCCTAGTTATAATTCAAGAAATGAAGACCGATTACCCGCTTATCATCGTTTAGATATTTCGGCAACTTTAACGCCAAAACGCAAAGAAAAACACAAATACGAACGCGAATGGGTATTTGGAATTTACAATGTTTATAGCCGATACAACGCGGCATCAATAAGTTTTAGACAAAACGATGAAACTGGAAGAAATGAAGCAGTTCGCCTTTCAATTTTTGGAATTGTTCCATCAGTTTCTTATAATTTTAAATTTTAATCGGATGAAAAAGATCATATTTTATATAACGCTATTTTTCAGTGCTACACTATTTACCAATTGTGAAAAAGTAGTCGATATTGATTTGAATAATGATAGTCCAAAATTAGTAATTGATGCGATTATTAAATGGGAGAAAGGAACAACAGGCGAAAATCAAACGATTAAATTAAGTTTGACGAATGATTTTTATACGAATACTATTCTTCCGGCAAGCGGTGCGGTAGTTAAAGTTTTTAATAGCACCGGAACCGAATTTGATTTTACAGAAGTAGTTCCGAATTCAGGCGATTATGTATGTTCGAATTTTTTACCTGTTATTAACGAAACTTATGATTTAACGATTCAATATTCTGGTGAAATTTACACTTCGTCAAGTAAATTATTTGCAACGCCCGAAATAGCTAATGTTACTCAAGAAACTGTTCCTGGTTTTTCTGGTGAGGATCAGATCCAAATAAAATATTTTTTCCAAGATAATGGTGCTGAAGACAACTACTATTTACTAAGAATTAAAAACCCAAATAAAGCGATTCCTGAATTTGGAGCGGTTAGTGATGAGTTTTTTCAAGGAAATCTAATGTTTGGATTCTATGCTAGTAGTAAAACGGAACCTGGAATTACTTTAAATTTAAGCGTTCAAGGAATTTCGGTTGGTTATTATAATTACATGTCCAAAATTTTATCAATCGCGGGAAGTGGCGGTGGAAATCCATTTGCAACAACGCCAGCAACAGTTCGAGGAAATATTGTGAATGAAAGTAATATTGCTAATTATGCTTTAGGTTATTTTTCCTTAAGTGAAATTGATACGGTCGACTATTTAGTACAATAATTTGAAGTAGTTCGAAATTGGTCCAAAACTTTAAAACCTTATCTTTGATTTTTAAATATAAATATGTCATCACACCACATTGTTAGAGACGATCAAGAACCTGCTTTAATTATTGCAAACGGTGCTTCTTGCAGTGAAGAATTAATCGGGCAACTGTTAGAATGGTCGCCACTAGTGATTGTTTTGGATTCGGCAATTGATCGTGTTATTAAATTAGGCATCAAAATAGATGTTTTACTAGGAGATTTTGACCGAGATTTCGATGCTTCGTATTATTTAGAAAAACAATATCCGTTAAAAATTGTGCACACGCCAGATCAAGACAAAACAGATTTGGATAAAGCATTTGATTACCTTATTGCAAAAGGTCATAAAGCAGTTAATGTAATTTGGGCAACCGGAAAACGTGCCGATCATACGATTACGAACATCACCAACATTGTCGCATATCGCAATGAATTGAAAATTGTAGTTTTAGATGATCACTCAAAAGTGTTTTTATTGCAAAAGAAATATGAGAAATGGTATCCAAAAAACACTACTATTTCGTTAATTCCAATTGGAAAAGTCACTGGAATTACCACAAAAAATCTATTTTATCCTTTAAACAACGAGGAATTAATTATCGGATATCGCACTGGAAGTAGTAATCACGTTGTCGAAGATGGAATCGTAACGATTGAACATCAGGAAGGCGATTTACTTTTAATGGAGTGTTGGGATTAAATTATTGATTGATAACATCAACCGCGTGCAAAAATCTTTTTGAATAATGAGTTGAATTCAAGTCGCTAATTGTTACTTCCATTACTTTTCCTGAAGATGCATGAATAAATTTAGAATTCATTCCGTTTGCTTCAGAAACTATTCCTAAATGTCCGACAGAATTTGTATCGCGATATCCTGTAAAAACTAAAACATCGCCAACTTTTACATTATTAATAGCTATTTTTCTACCATAATTTTTGAAACCACTTGAACTTCTAGGAACGGTAATTTTATAATTTTTAAAAACATAATTAATAAATCCCGAACAATCAAATCCTACTTTTGGATCTTGTTTTGCATATACATAGGGCGTTCCTAAAAAAGTAGTAGCAAAATGAATTAAATCTTTCCTGCTAATATCATCTCGAGTCCCACTGGCAACCTCAACAAATTCGTTTTTTAAATTATTCTCAATTTGAAAATTATCAATTTCAACAGCAGAAAAGTCTTCCGATGTTTTTTCGATTTTTAATTCGTGATGAGATTGAAAACTTAAAAATGCAGTTAATATAAAGATGATTTTCATAGGCTTAATTTAAAACAATAGTCAAAAATAATACATTCAAAATTGAATTGTGTTAAAATAAAATAAAACAGTTCTATTAACTATCTTTGTACTTTATAAAAATATATGAAATTCCAAGTCGTTTCCGATTATGTTCCTACTGGTGATCAACCTCAAGCTATTGAAAAATTAGCGAAAGGTATTATCAACGGTGAGAAATATCAAACCCTTTTAGGTGTTACTGGTTCCGGAAAAACATTTACGGTTGCAAATGTGGTTCAAGAAGTACAAAAACCAACTTTAGTTTTAGCACATAATAAAACTTTAGCCGCACAATTATATTCTGAATTCAAGCAATTTTTCCCTAATAATTCGGTACAATATTTTGTTTCGTACTATGATTATTACCAACCCGAAGCTTTTATTCCCGTTAGTGGAACTTATATAGAAAAAGATTTATCCATCAATGAAGAGTTGGAAAAACTTCGTTTAAGTACAACTTCTGCCTTACTTTCAGGTCGAAGAGATATTATTGTGATTTCGTCCGTTTCTTGTTTGTATGGTATCGGAAATCCGGTTGAATTCCAGAAGAACGTTATTAATATTGATAAAGGGGAACAAATTTCGCGAACTAAATTACTACACAAATTAGTTCAAAGTTTGTATTCGAGAACAGAAGCCGATTTTGGTCCTGGAAATTTTAGAATTAAAGGTGATATTGTTGAAATTTTTCCCAGTTATGGCGATGAACCGTTCCGAATTCACTTTTTTGGTGATGAAGTAGAAGAAATTGAAGCATTTGACTCGATTAATGCAAAAGTTGTGGAACGTTACGAAAAGCTTACAGTTTATCCGGCAAACATGTTCGTGACTTCACCCGATGTTTTACAAAATGCAATTTGGGCAATCCAGCAAGATTTGGTAAAGCAAGTTGATTATTTTAAAGAAATTGGGAAACATCTCGAAGCAAAACGATTAGAAGAACGTACAAATTTCGACTTAGAAATGATTCGGGAATTAGGTTATTGCTCAGGAATTGAAAACTATTCGCGTTATCTTGATGGAAGACTGCCCGGAACAAGACCTTTCTGCTTATTAGATTATTTTCCAGATGATTTTTTAATGGTTGTCGATGAAAGTCACGTTACCATTTCCCAAGTCCACGCCATGTATGGTGGCGATAGAAGTAGAAAAGAAAATTTAGTAGAATATGGTTTTAGATTACCTGCTGCGATGGACAATCGTCCTTTGAAGTTTGAAGAGTTTGAAGCTTTGCAAAATCAGGTGGTTTATGTTTCTGCGACTCCTGCCGATTATGAGTTACAGAAATCTGAAGGTGTTTACGTAGAACAAGTAATTCGTCCAACAGGTTTATTAGATCCTATTATTGAAGTGCGTCCAAGCGCGAATCAAATTGATGATTTAATCGAAGAAATTCAGTTGAGATGTGAAGCTGATGAACGTGTTTTAGTCACAACTTTAACCAAAAGAATGGCGGAAGAATTAGCAAAATATTTTACAAAAGTGGCTATTCGTTGTCGTTACATTCATTCGGATGTAGAAACTTTAGAACGTGTCGAAATTATGCAAGATCTGCGTAAAGGTATTTTTGATGTATTGATTGGAGTGAATTTACTTCGTGAAGGTTTAGATTTACCCGAAGTTTCGCTGGTTGCTATTTTAGATGCTGATAAAGAAGGATTTTTAAGAAGTCACCGTTCGTTAACGCAAACCGTTGGTCGTGCTGCCCGAAATGTAAATGGAAAAGCGATCATGTACGCCGATAAGATTACTGCTTCGATGCAAAAAACAATGGATGAAACTACTTATCGTAGAGAAAAACAAACCGCTTATAATACGAAACATGGCTTTGTACCAACAGCTTTAAAGAAAAGCTTAGGAAGTGCCTTAACCGGAAATTCTGTTTCGACTGGATATTATGAAAAAGAAGCATTAAAAGCGGCTGAGCCAGAAAGTTTATATCTTTCGAAACCAGAATTAGAGAAAAAAATTAGAGATTTGCGTAAGATGATGGAAAAAGCGGCTAAAGAATTAGACTTTATGCAAGCAGCAAAATTGCGTGACGATATAAAAGTACTACAAGATAAATTAAAATAATTATGAGTAAAATTGACAGCATTTTAAAATTAGAAGATGAAGTAGCAGTAATTGAGGCTATTGGAACACTAATTTGGGAGAAGAAAGAAGAAACACAAGATTTTTCAGCTTTAACAGATGAAGAAAAAGTATTTGTATTCATAGATATTTATGAAGGTGCAATGGGCCACGGTGGTTTTGAATTCTTTTTCAAATCTGAATCTGCTAATTTTGTAGAAGAAATTATTACTTCTTATTTAGAAATTAAAGCACCAAAAACAGCTGAATTAATTGCAAATGCAGTAAAATCTTTCCCGGGAACGTTTACTACAAATATGGAAGAACGTATTTCATTAATTGAAAAAGCAGATGAAGAAGTAATATCTGGTTGGGAAGATCTAGACGAAATGTTCTTTGAAAACGAAACGGAAGAAGATGTAGTAAGTCTTATCGTAGCGTACATCAAAGAAAATGAAGGTCAATTTGGACAATAATTGATTTTGTTATTAAATCAAAAAACTTCGCCTTAATCTACATGATGGGGCGAAGTTTTTCATTTATCTAAATAAGTTAGATTTAGTTATCAAGCTCTAAGAATAATTTTTCTAAAATATCACAGGTTACAAAAAACTCTTCAATTAGATATTCTGGAAGATAATCGTCTTTCTTACTTTTAAGATCGTAAATATCAACTGCGATTAAAAGATTCTTCTTAATGTAAAATTCTATCTTCTTAGCATTTTCAATTGCATCGAAATTTGGACGAACAAGCGTATTAAAACTAATTCCTAAATTATTCTCATCAAAAATAAATTTTGATTTTGGAATAGTAACGCCGCCAGTTTTTATAAATAGATCAATTTCTTTCTTCCAAATTGCCAACTGCGATTTTAATTCTATTGTAGTACTCATTTTTTAATAGTTTGATTTATAACTAAAACACTACCATTTACTGTTAGTACTTTAGCTGACTCATTTTAAAACAAAAAATAGGTTTTGTTATTTCTTTTTACTTCTGAAAAATCCAGAAAAGAATCCCTTTTTAACTTTGTTAAAATCGTCTTTACCAGTTGCTACTAAATGATCTACATATTCAGTATAGGTTTTGTTTCTTTCCTCTAAAAAACCATCTAAAAATGCTTCCGAAGCTTCCATTCCTGATGCTTCTTCTATTTGTACTAATTTTTTATACAAAGGATCGATATGCTTTGGAATAATTTCATCTTGATTTGGAATTGCTTTTCTTGTTCCGAAGTACGATATGATTTCACCTTCGTCATCGAAAATAGTTTTAAAATCAGTAATTACCCAGTAGTATCTTCCTGACTTTGTAAGGTTTTTAACAATTGCATGTACATTTTCACCCTTTTTAATCGTATCCCAAAGTAGTTTAAAGATGACTTTTGGCATGTCTGGATGTCTAATAACATTATGTGGCGCACCAATAAGTTCATATTCGTCATATCCTGAAATATCTATAAAAGCTTCATTAGCATATAGAATAAGTCCTCTTTTATCAGTTTTACTTAAAATTACTTTTGATTTGTTCCAGTCTACTTCTCTGTCTGATACCTTTGGTCGTACAATTGTGCTCATAGCTACTATTTAATATTTATTTGAAAGGGCAAATGTATAACTATACATCTTTGTATAAAATGACATATATCATCAAAATGGTATACATGATTTTTTACAAAAAATAAGAATACAAAATGCTATATATGAACAAATTACATTATTAAAACATAAAACAAACGATAATAATAACTTGAAGATAATTCACAAGTATACATATACCTTATTGAATACTTACATCATAGTCGATTGTCCCACCTAGAAAACATGCATTATACTGAAAGTAAGAACGAGTATTAATAAATGCATCCGAATTCTATTTTTTTTGATGATTAAATAAAATCAACAGTAACGAAGGTGTAATAGATTTTAAATTAATTTGCAAATTAGAACCTACAGGTGAAATGTAAAACAAAAAAAAACTTACGATAGCTTGATCGTAAGTTATATAAAATATTGATTTTGTATAATCTTTGTACAACATAATTGGATCAGTTTTTAATTTAATAAAAATGACCAACAAGTACAAGAGTAAGGTTAGCTAATTGTACTGTTCTGCAAAAACAGAAAGCAAAACGGCCCCATCAATCATCTGATTTGGAGATTTTTCCATTAATTGTAATACACGTTTGGTAGAATAAGGATTCAATCCCATATTAATACCAATTTCGTTTATTTTGATTAATTCTCTTTCGTGTAAAACACCGTCAGAATGCATTAATAATGCCAAACGATAAAACTGACATATTCTGTTGAATTCGTCTTTAATAACTTTTACTTCGCTGGGGTTCTTAAATAATTCTAAAAAAGTTGGCTTGTCGATTTCTAGTTGATTTGCAATAAGTTCTAAGAAATCATATTCTCTATCATGAAGCTGACCATCTACTAAAGCGAACGATATCATTTCTTGTAATAAACTTTTTCTTTCTTCGTAATTCTCCATCAAAATGCTTTTTTTATTTTGTGCTATATCAAATATAAAGATCTAAAGGGATTTATCCGCATTTACCTTCTATTATTTATCAACATTTATAATTAAGTATAAATAAAATAAGAGTAAGACTGTATTAGAATCTCTCTCCAATCTATGAATTTAAAATAATAAATTGAAGGACTGATTGAAACATAATGAAAAAAATATGAGTTAGAGAAATAGCAAAAGTGTATCTTTGTCCAGTTATAACGAAAGTGAATATTATAATTGAACTACATAAAATGAATAACAACGATATTTTTAAAAAATTACGCGTAGCATTGCAATTGCGTGACGAGCAAATCATTGAAATCCTAGAATTAGTAGATTTTAGAGTTTCTAAAGGAGAATTAGGCAATGTGTTTCGCAATGAAGACCACCCAAATTTTATAGAATGTGGTGATCAATTGTTGCGTAACTTTTTAAATGGATTGGTAATTCACCTTCGTGGTACTAAAGAAGACCCAAAACAACCGATGGAAGTTTTGAATGCTATTAAAGCCAGTAAAATTCCTTTATCAGATAGTAATAAAGATGATTCAGGCAAAGAGAAAAAGGTATATAATAAGGATGCTGCAAAAAAACCTTTTAAACCTAAAACGGGAGAAGCGAAAAAACCATTCGGAAAAGGAAAACCATCAGGAAAGAATGCAAAACCAGAAAACCCTGTAGAACGCTTCAAATTCAACTCAGGTAAAGATAAAAAGTAATATAAAATCTCAAGAAATTGAGATTTTTTTTTGCTCCTATTTTTAGTAATTATTCAATGTTGTAACTACTCTTTCTGATTAAGTACTAAATAACAAAGTAAATTATAAAAACCTACCTTGGTATAGAATTGCAAAATAATAGTATCGCTCAGGTTTTCATCTTTATTACTCTACTTAACCCTCGATATGTCATAAAACAAAGCAACTCCAGCCAAAGCTAGAGTCGCAATAAATAAACTTAACAAACTTATCTAAAACTAAAATTAATTAGTTAATTCTCTTGTTAGCCAACCGCTTTTACTTGCTGTGATAATAGCATAAGGTGTTATCCAGAACAAACCAAAAGCATAAAGCAAACTATATGAATATGCCCAAAATGATTCAGACAGTGAATATCTTTTTGCGTAGAATAAAACTTGAATACTAGAAAGCACTAAAATACTAAAAAGTGATGCCGTTATAAATAATAAGGGTTGAGCAACTATAAAGTAAATCATAAATAGAACTGCAGGATAAGCCATAACTAATTTAATAGACTGATCTAAAAACAATAGTCGTGTTCCAAATTTTGATCCTTTTCTGAAATTTTTAAAAATGTAATTAGTCATGTTTAAATTCTCTCTTACATTACTTCTTCCCCATCTAATAAACATTTTATATAATCCTGTATAGGTTTCAGGTACGTTCGTTAAAACATAAGCATTTCTCTGAAACAATACTTTGAAACCTTGCTGTAATATCATGTTGGTCATAGCTCTATCTTCTCCAATATCAGAAGCTTTACCCATAAAAGTTTGATTAATCCATTCTGGTAAACAATTAAACACTGCATCTCTTCTATAAGCTGCAAGTGCTCCTGGAGTACATAAAACTGATCCTAATGCACTTTCAGCTGATCTTACAAATTCGAAACTGAAAACAAAACTCACGTTCAACATTTTAGGAATTAATGCTTTTTCATTATTCAAAACTTGAACATTTCCTGCAACAGCACCACAATCTTCATTATGAACAAAAGGACTAACAAGATTTCTAAGTGTATCTGGCTTAACAATAGAATCACTATCTACCGTTACAAATATATCACCAGTCCCTACATTAAAACCTCTGTACAAAGCATGTCTTTTACCCATGTTTTTAGGTTGCTTGAAAATACTTAAACGATCTCCTAAAACATCTTTTGCTTTAAGAATCCATTCCCACGTATCATCTTTACTTCCATCGTCAATAGCTAAAATCTGTAATTTTTCTTTTGGATAATCACTATCTGCCAAACTTTTTAAAGTATGCCAAACTAATTCACCTTCATTATATGCAGGAACAATTACGGTACAAATTGGTAGTAATTCATCTGAAACCGATTCGATAGGTTTATATTTAATATACAAATACACACTGTAAAGAAATAAGGAAACCTTAAAAGCTAACAATGTCATTGTTACTATAAAAAAGGATTTTCCAAAACCTGTCGCCAATCGATCTGTATTAAACGATTCAAAATTTGGTTGTAAATAAAACATTAAAAAAGCAGCGCCAAACAATAATAAAAGTGTGCTGAACATAACTAATTTACCTTTTGGGTTAGCTTTGAATGACACATATTCTTGTTTTAAGAAACCACCGAAGTTAACTACGTTCTGAGACAAATTGGTAAAAACACCATTTGCAACATCGCCGTTAATTGGCAGAATAAAACTAAACAACTGATTCTGTCTTTTAAATGTTTTCTTTTGATCTGATTTTATGTTTTCTGAATTCATGGGGCTGATTTTTCTAATTAATAGTGCGAATAATTAATTAGAAGTAGGCAAGCCTTGTGCCAATTAAACAATCTCCTAGATATGAGCAGTTTAAATTATTTCGAAAAAAGAGAAGTGTGTAAGTTATACACACTTTGTTACTTTATGACCCAAAAAAAACTCCGATTGACATCGGAGTTTAAGTTTTATTGATTCATCGAAATTAGAAATTCTTCGTTGTTTCGAGTTTTCTTGAAGCGATCGTGTATAAAATCCATTGCCTCTACAGGGTTCATATCAGCAAGATACTTACGCATAATCCACATTCTATGAATTGTATTTTCGTCTAATAATAAGTCATCACGACGTGTACTTGAAGAAACTAAGTCGATAGCAGGGAAAATACGTTTGTTAGCAATTCTTCTATCTAACTGTAATTCCATATTACCTGTTCCTTTGAATTCTTCAAAAATAACCTCGTCCATTTTAGATCCTGTCTCCGTTAACGCTGTTGCGATGATACTTAATGAACCACCATTTTCAACATTACGAGCAGCTCCAAAGAAACGTTTCGGTTTTTGTAAAGCATTAGCATCAACTCCACCACTTAAGATCTTTCCAGATGCAGGTTGAACTGTATTGTAAGCTCTTGCTAAACGTGTAATTGAATCTAAAAGAATAACAACATCATGTCCACATTCTACCAAACGTTTTGCTTTTTCTAAAACGATATTAGCAATCTTTACGTGTTCTTGTGGTTCTCTGTCAAAAGTAGAAGCAATAACTTCACCCCGCACACTACGTTGCATGTCAGTTACCTCTTCCGGTCTTTCGTCTATTAGCAAAACAATTAAATAAACTTCTGGATGGTTAGCTGCAATTGCATTAGCAACATCTTTCAAAAGCATTGTTTTACCAGTTTTTGGTTGGGCAACAATCATTCCACGTTGTCCTTTTCCAATTGGTGAAAACAAGTCGATAATACGAGTTGAAATCGTACTACCACGTTCAGCCAAATTGAATTTTTCTGTTGGGAAAACTGGTGTTAAGTGTTCAAATGAAACTCTATCACGAACTACTTGTGGATCGTGACCATTAATTTTCAAAACTTTTACTAGTGGAAAATATTTTTCACCTTCTTTTGGAGGGCGAACTACACCTTTTACAGTATCTCCTGTTTTTAATCCGAATAAACGAATTTGAGAGGTAGATAAATAAATATCATCAGGCGAAGCTAAATAGTTATAATCTGACGAACGAAGAAATCCGTATCCATCAGGCATCATTTCTAAAACACCTTCGCTTTCAATAATCCCATCGAACTCAAAATCAGGTTCTCTGAAATTTGGCTTTTTACTTTGATGAGGCGCTTTTGGTGTGGGTGCTACAGTTGCAGTATTTGTTGGGATTCCAACAGTTCCTTCAGTACTAGAACTTTTCTTGTAATCAGGATGATTTGGATTATTTTGATTTGCCTTATGATTTGGATTCTTAGACAAATTCTTATCGTTTTGAGCAGCTTCCGCTGTTTCTAAAGACACTACTACTGGAGTTTCGGATGTTGAAGCTTCCGTAATTGCAACTTTCTTCGGTAAAGGTTTCTTTGCTTTTATTTCTTTAGCCGGAGCTTTAGGACTTGGTTTAGCAACGATCTCTTTAACTTCTTCTGCTTTAACTTCTTCTTCGATTTCTTCTTTAGCTTCTGGAGTTGTAACTTCAACTTCTTCAGGTAAATCTTTCAAAGGCTTCGAAAATAAGTCTTTTTTTATTTGAGGCGATTTACTTAAATCTTTTTTCGGTAAAATTCGGGCTCTTTTTTCTTTGGGTTGGTCGTCAGTTGTGTCTGGAGTTAAATCAGATTTGATCACTTCAGGTTTCGCTGCTTGTAAGTCTAAAATCTGGTACACTAAGTCGTCTTTTTTCAAAGATCGGTATTTATTGATTTTAGCTGTTTTTGCAATCTCTTGCAGATCAGAGAGTTTCATCTCCTTTAATACTTCAATATCAAACATAGATATAATGTAGAATAAAATTATTGAATTTGTTAAAACAAAAAATGATAGGTTATTTTTTGCTGTCTAAGGTATCGTAAAATGAAGTACTTACGCCTTATCCAATGCAATAGTACGAAGAAATTTCAAAATAACAATAGTTTAAATAAAAAAGAAGTACTATTTTTGCTCAACAAAACAATTAAATATGTTTCAAAGAATTCAAACGGTATATATGTTAATCAGTGCAATTGTAACTGGTGGTTTACCATTTGTTTTTCCTTTATGGACTGATAATCAAAAAAATGAAGTGTTTTTTACTTCATCAATTATATATATTAGTCTGTTTGTATTATCTACTGTTTTGGCTATTTATAGTATAATAAATTTCAAAAAAAGACAACACCAATTTGTTTTAAACAGATTGAATATGATATTTAACTTTATTTTACTAGGATTTTTTGTGTATTGGTCTCTAAATCTATCCGGAGAAGCTTTGGTTTCTGAGAAGGGTATTGGGATGTTTCTTCCTGCAATTTCTATCGTTTTATTAGTCTTGGCAAACAAGGCAATAAAAAAGGACGAAGATCTCGTAAAATCTGTAGATCGGTTGCGATAAACCTATCATCTTAGTTTATTAGTGCGAAGAAAAAATCCGAAGCGAAAGTTTCGGATTTTTTTGTTTTATAAAAATGTAAACTGATCACTAAAACTACTTCTTCCCTATTTCAATCACTTCTAAACTTTGAATTTTGTCGCCATCTATTTCAAAGCGCAACATGGTTCTGACTTGGTGAAAACCGTATTTTCCACAAGCACCAGGATTCATATGTAATAAATTCAACTTCTTGTCAAATTGTACTTTTAGAATGTGCGAATGACCGCAAATGAATAATTTCGGAGGATTCTTGTTGATTTCAGCACGAACATCCTGATTATATTTATCGGGGTAACCGCCAATATGCGTAATCCAAACATCAACTCCTTCACAAAAAAACCGATTGTTCAACGGGAATTCCATTCTTGCTTTATCGTCATCAATATTGCCATATACGCCTCGAAGCGGTTTTAAATTCTTAATCGTATCAGTAACTTTTAAATTGCCGATATCTCCAGCGTGCCAAACTTCATCGGCTTGCTCAACATATTTCAAAATAACATCGTCAATATGGCTGTGGGTATCGGATAACAGGAGGATTTTCTTCATACTGCAAATTTAGGTTTTTATTATTAAATTTTGAAATTGCAATTGCCTTTGAATTTTGTAAATTTGCATTCACATTTTACAATATACACTTTACATCATACCTTTTTAGCTTGAGATATTTCATAGAATTTGCATATAACGGAAAAAACTTTCACGGTTTTCAATGTCAGCCCAATGTTTCCTCAGTGCAAGAAACAATGGAGCAAGCACTTTCTACCTTATTAAGAGAAAAAATAGCAATTGTTGGTGCCGGAAGAACCGATTCTGGCGTGCATGCGAAACAAATTTATGCCCATTTTGAAACTGATCAGGAATTAGAATCGAAATATTGGACTAGTAAATTAAATTCGTACTTACCTCCTTCTATAGTAATTTATAGAGTTTTTCAAGTTTCCGATGAAGCTCACGCTCGTTTTGACGCGACTTCACGAACTTACAAATATTATATCCATTCGTATAAAAATCCTTTCCTTACCGAAGGAAGTTGGATGTATTCGCACAAATTGGATATGGAAAAAATGAATGAAGCTTGTCAGATTTTATTTGATTATACCGATTTTGAGTGCTTTTCGAAAGTTCATACCGATGTGAACACCTTTAATTGCGACATTTCGGAAGCATATTGGGAACAAACCGAAAATCAACTTATCTTTACCATCAAAGCCGATCGTTTTTTACGCAATATGGTTCGAAGCATAGTAGGAACAATGGTAAATATTGGTCTAGGAAAAATTGAAGTAGCCGATATGCATAAAATAATTGCAAGTAAAAACAGAGGAAATGCTGGTTTTTCAGTCCCGGCACAAGGTTTATATTTAGTAAACGTAACTTATCCTTATATAAAAGAAAGAGAAAATAAATAATGAGTAAAACAACAAAATCTTCATTCAATAAATTGTTAGCTTATGCGAAACCCTACAAAGGTAAATTATACTTTGTCGCGTTTTGGGCCATATTTTTAGCAATTATTACTGCTATAAGACCGTTTTTGTTGAATTTCACCATTGATAACTATTTAGTTGAATCGAAAAAAGAAACGAACATAATTCAGGCATATTTTGAAAGTTTTATGCAGTATTTCTTTTCAGGAAACGATAATTCTTCTAATCTTCAAATATTAGTTATAATAATGTTTATTGCACTTGTGCTGGAAGCTATGGCGCAATTTTTCTTCACTTATTTAGCCAATTGGTTAGGCCAGGACATTATTAAAGATCTTCGTGATAAATTATACAAACACATCAATTCGTTCAAAATGAAGTATTTTGATGTGGAACCTGTTGGAAAATTAGTAACTCGTGCCGTTTCAGATATCGAATCGATTGCAAGTATTTTCAGTCAAGGGTTATTTATGATTGTTAGTGATTTGCTGAAAATGATTATCGTAATTGTGTTTATGCTAGTCGTAAACTGGAAAATCACAGCAGTCGTTCTTTCGATTATGCCAATTATCTTGATTGCAACACGAATTTTCAATCGAAAAATGAAAGTTGCTTTTAAAGAAGTTAGAAATGAAGTTTCCAATTTAAATACCTTTATTCAGGAACGATTAACAGGAATGAAAATCGTACAACTTTTCAACAGAGAAAAAATCGAATTAGAGAAGTTCGAAGTAATCAATGAAAAGCACAACAAAGCTTGGTTGAAAAATATTTTATACAACTCCATCTTTTTCCCTATCGCTGATATTATTTCGAATATTAGTATTGGATTAGTGGTTTATTTTGGAGCGCTTTGGATTATAAATGGTGATACCGAAACTACTATTGGACAGTTAATTGCCTTCAATATGTACATTACGATGTTGTACAATCCGTTGCGTCAAATTGCAGACAAATTTAATGTAATGCAAATGGGAATTGTTGCTGCAGATCGTGTATTTGAAATTTTAGATACCGAAGAAAATGTTCAGGATAATGGTACGATTGAAGCTACGCATTTCAATGGAATTATCGATTTAAAAGACGTGCGTTTCAGTTACATCAAGAAGGAAGAAGTATTAAAAGGGATTAATTTACACGTTGATTCGGGCGAAACTATAGCAATTGTAGGAAGTACTGGAGCAGGAAAATCTACAATTATCAATTTATTGAACCGTTTTTACGAAATCGATTCTGGTGAAATCTTAATCGATAATCAAAATATTAAAAACTACACAATTTCAAGTCTTCGTAAGCGAATTGCTATTGTTTTACAAGATGTATTTTTGTTTTCGGACAGTATTTTAAATAATATTACGTTGCACAACGAGGCTATTTCGAGAGAGGATGTTATCGCTGCAGCGCAAAAAATTGGAGTACACGATTTCATTATGACTTTGCCAGGAGGCTATGATTATAATGTGAAGGAACGCGGTGTAATGTTGTCTTCGGGCCAACGCCAGTTGATTGCTTTCTTGCGTGCTTATGTAAGTAATCCAAGTATTTTAATCTTAGACGAAGCTACTTCTTCTATTGATACACATTCGGAAGAATTAATTCAAAAAGCAACGGAAACGATTACTAAAGGAAGAACTTCTATTGTAATTGCTCACAGATTAGCTACGATTATTAACGCTAGTAAAATCATCGTGATGGATAAAGGCCAAATTGTAGAAGCAGGAACCCACTCGGAACTGGTATTAAAACCAAACGGTTATTATAAAAAATTATACGATTCGCAATTTGCGGTTGAAGTTTAGTAGTTTTTAAAATTAACTATTATACACTTACTAAAGTTTTTTTTTTGTGAACTTAGTGCATTTCCTAGTGGACTTAGTGGTTAAACTTTTCTAATTTTTTCCTGCAACTGAAATTCTCTCCGACCTTGCTCTTGATTTGAAAAAAATGCTTAAATTCGCACATTAAATAAAACCGAAAAAAGTTTACAAATGAAATACGATATTATAGTTTTAGGAAGCGGTCCTGGTGGCTATGTAACTGCTATTAGAGCATCACAATTAGGCTTCAAAGTAGCCGTTATCGAAAAAGAAAATTTGGGTGGAATTTGCTTAAACTGGGGTTGTATCCCAACAAAAGCGCTTTTAAAATCAGCTCAAGTTTTTGATTACCTAAAACACGCTGCTGATTACGGATTAACTGTTTCTTCTTTTGATAAAGATTTCTCAGCAGTTGTAAAGCGTTCAAGAGATGTAGCAGATGGAATGAGCAAAGGTGTTCAATTCCTAATGAAGAAAAATAAAATTGACGTTATTGATGGTTTTGGAAAAGTAAAACCTGGAAAAAAAGTAGATGTAAAAGCTGCTGATGGAACAGTAACTGAATATACTGCAGATCATATTATTATTGCAACGGGAGCACGTTCAAGAGAATTACCAAACTTACCGCAAGACGGTGTAAAAGTTATAGGATATAGAAAAGCAATGACTTTAGCAGAACAACCAAAATCTATGATTGTTGTAGGTTCGGGAGCTATCGGTGTTGAATTTGCACATTTTTATAATTCAATGGGAACTGATGTTACTGTTGTTGAATTTATGCCAAATGTAGTTCCTGTAGAAGACGAAGATATCTCTAAACAGATGGAGCGTTCTATGAAAAAAGCGGGAATCAAAATTATGACAAACTCTTCAGTAGAAAGAATCGACACTACTGGAAACGGCGTTAAAGCATTTGTAAAAACGGCTAAAGGAGAAGAAGTTTTAGAAGCTGATATCTTACTTTCTGCTGTTGGAATCAAGACAAACATTGAAAATATCGGTTTAGAAGAAACGGGTATTGCTACAGATAGAGATAAAATTTTAGTAAATACATTTTACCAAACTAACGTTCCTGGTTATTATGCTATTGGAGATATTACTCCCGGGCAAGCTTTAGCTCACGTAGCTTCTGCTGAAGGAATTTTATGTGTAGAGAAAATTGCTGGATTACATGTAGATGCATTAGACTATGGAAATATCCCAGGTTGTACGTACGCTACTCCAGAAATTGCTTCTGTAGGTATGACAGAAAAACAAGCTATAGAAAAAGGATTTGAAATTAAAGTGGGTAAATTCCCATTCTCAGCTTCAGGAAAAGCAAAAGCAGCTGGAACGCCAGACGGTTTTGTAAAAGTAATTTTTGATGCTAAATATGGCGAATGGTTAGGTTGTCACATGATTGGTGCTGGTGTTACAGATATGATTGCTGAAGCAGTTGTAGCACGTAAACTAGAAACTACAGGTCACGAAATCTTAAAAGCTGTTCATCCTCACCCTACAATGAGTGAAGCGGTTATGGAAGCTGTTGCGATGGCTTATGGTGAAGTAATTCATTTGTAAGAAATTAGAAGTACGAAGTACAAAGTAAGAAATACAAAATAAAAGTACCAAGTAATAAAATAATAAGAAATCCGGTTTGAAATTTTCAAATCGGATTTTTTTTTGTTTCTAATAAAATTCTTACATTCCATTTAAAAACACTACATTTGAGAGGGAAAAAATCCATAGTTTATGAATAAATATTGGATAAAAATAAAAGAAGCTTCACGAAATTTTCTAACTGAAGTAGGTGAAATCGCTTATTTTACAGCAAGATTTTTCAAAGAAGTTTGGAGACCACCTTACGAATTCAAAGAATTTTTACGTCAGTGTTTTAATATTGGTAATCGCTCGTTTTTTTTAGTGGGAATTACTGGTTTTATTATTGGATTAGTTTTCACCTTACAATCTCGTCCCACATTAGAGCAATTTGGTGCTGTTTCTTGGATGGCATCCATGGTTAGTGTTTCCATCATTAGAGAAATTGGACCAATAATTGTTGCCTTAATTTGTGCAGGAAAAGTGGGTTCAGGTATTGGTGCCGAATTAGGTTCCATGAAAGTTACCGAGCAAATCGATGCTATGGAAGTTTCAGGAACAAATCCTTTTAAATATCTTGTGGTTACTAGAGTACTTGCTTCTACTTTAATGTTGCCCTTACTAGTGATTTTTGGCGATTTTATTGCTATTTACGGATCCTATTTGGTTGAAAATGTGAAAGGAAATGTGTCGTTTGCTTTGTATTTCAATCAAGTTTTTAATATCTTAGAATTTAGTGATATCGTTCCTGCTACTATAAAAACATTCTTTTTTGGTTTTGCAATTGGATTAATTGGTTCCTACAAAGGATATACTTGTAAAAAAGGAACTGTTGGCGTAGGAAAAGCAGCAAATGCAGCAGTTGTTTACACCTCAGTACTTCTTTTTGTGATTGACTTTATCGCGGTTTTCATTACAAACATCTTTTTATAATTACTAACTATGGCAAACACTAAACCCATCATAACAATAGATAATCTGCATAAAAGCTTTGGTACGAATGTAGTACTGAATGGTTTTACTATGGATTTGAAAGAAGGTGAAAATGTTGTTGTAATGGGAAAATCAGGTTCCGGGAAATCAGTGATGATTAAATGTGTGATTGGTTTAGAAAAACCTGATACGGGTACTATTTTGGTGATGGATAAAGAAATCAACAATTTGAATCGGGAAGATTTAGATGAATTACGCACGGAAATCGGATTTCTATTCCAAGGAAGTGCTTTATATGATTCGATGTCGGTTCGGGAGAATTTAGAATTTCCGCTACGACGTCATACTAAGAAGTTTGGCCATCTAAAAGACCCAACGCCTTTGGTCATGGAAGCTTTAGAAAATGTAGGATTAGCGCACGCCATCGATTTAATGCCAAACGAACTTTCTGGTGGAATGAAACGCAGAGTAGCTTTAGCACGAACACTTATTCTAAAGCCAAAAATCATTCTGTACGATGAACCTACAACTGGATTAGATCCTATAACATCAAAAGAAATTATACAACTAATGAATTCCATCCGAAAAGAATACAATACGTCTTCCATCATAATTACACACGATGTGGATTGTGCAAAAGCCATTTCAGACCGAATGATTTTATTAATTGACGGAATTAATTATATAGAAGGTCGTTTTGAAGAATTAGAAGCATCAACCGATCCTAAAGTAAGAGCTTTTTTTAAAGAAAAATAAAATATGGAACAAGAAACATCTCAAAAAATACGTCTTGGCGTCTTTGTAATACTCGGAACTATGATTTTTCTAGGTGCGCTTTATGTGCTTGGGAACAGACAATTTATATTTGGAAATACTTCAAATATAAAAGCAGTTTTTGAAAACGTAAGCGGTTTGCAAGTAGGAAATAATGTGCGTTATGCCGGAATTGATATTGGAACGGTAACCAAGATTGAGATGGAAAATGACACCATTATTTATGTGACCATGATCATCGAGAATAAAATGATGACCCATCTAAAACGAAATGCAATTGCATCTATAAGTTCTGATGGTTTAGTAGGAAATATGGTTATCAATATCGTTCCTGGTAAAGGTGACGCACCAGTTGTTGAAAATGGAGACCTTATAGCATCAAAGAGTAAAGCCGGAACTGATGAGATGTTAGAAACCTTAAACGAAACCAATCAAAATGCGGCCCTTTTAACAGCCGATCTGTTGAAGATTACAAATGAAATCAATCAAGGAAAAGGAACGGTTGGTTTATTATTGAAAGATAGTTTGATGTCTACCGACTTACAACAAACTATGCATAATTTAAAAGAGACCACGCGCGGCACTGCCGAATCAGTAGCTAATTTAAATAAAATGATTCTCTCATTAAATAAAAAAGATAATGTTATTGGCGTTTTAAATGATAAAGAGGTCGCCTTGAAAATGAAGTCAATCATTACTAATTTAGAAAAATCGAGTGGAGAAATTAATAAGGTAGTTACGAATTTAAATGAGACTGTCGTGAATATAAAAGATGGAAAAGGAGCGTTGAATTATTTGTCCAATGATCCACAATTAGTAAAACAAATTGATGCTACGATGATAAATTTAAATTCATCTAGTATCAAACTAAACGAAAATTTAGAAGCTTTGAAACACAATTTTTTGTTTAGAAGTTATTTTAGAAAACTAGAAAAAGAGAAGGAGAAAGAAGATAAAAACTAGATTTGCTATTTATGATGTCTTTAATACTTATCAATTAGAAAAGTGATTTAATTCTAAAATCTCCTTACAACCTAAGTTATAAGGAGATTATTTTTTTTGAAAAAACCAAAATTAGCGTTTATTAAATTCAGTATAAAGCTCACCTACTACACCATCTTGGTTGATTAGTGTTTTGATTTTCATGAAATTTGCATTTAAAACAACCACTTTAGAAGTTTTATCTCCAGTAGTCAAATCATCATTCGCCGTATTATAAGTATATAAACCAGACTCAGTTGATGGTTCTAATGGCGTAGTTTCGGTATAATTTAATGTAGGGACAGTAACGACTAGAGCACCACCTGTCATTATACTCGTATAAGTACCATCTGCTCTAAATTCAGAAGTTCCTTCAGCATCACCTGTTATACTTGCATTCACTCCACTATACTTTCCAGTTCCATAAACCGCTCCATTTTCCCAAATCCCTACGATATCCCCGGTTGTTTGGTCCGTTTCATCATCGCTGCTGCAACCCGAAATTCCAATTAGCGCGACGAAAATTAATGTTAGTTTAAAAAAAGTTTTTTTCATTTGATTAGTATTTATGTTTATAGTTATAATTTATCTTGAGCAAGCTTCAAGACTAAATCAAATTGTTCTTTTTTACTCATTGTTGAATTGTCAATTTCAATGGCATCAGTAGCTTTCACTAAAGGTGAATCCGCTCTGTTTGTATCAATATGATCACGCTGTTGCACGTTTTCCAATACTTCTTCAAACGTGACACGTTGTCCATTTTCAATCAATTCATCAAATCGGCGTTGCGCTCTAGTATTGGCACTTGACGTCATAAATAATTTTAGTTCGGCATCTGGAAACACAACGGTTCCAATATCTCTTCCGTCCATTACGATGCCTTTACCTTTGCCCATTTCTTGTTGTTGTTCGACTAATTTAGCACGAACTTCCGAAATTTCGGCCACTTTACTAACTAAACGAGATACAGCGATTGTACGAATTGGATTTTCAACATTTTCGTTATTCAAATACATTTCGGCAAAACCCAAAGTGGCATTAAATTGAAAACGTAAATTGATATTTGATAATTGTGCAATCAGTTTTTCTCTGTCTAGATGCGTTTCAGAAACTAAATTATGTTGGCTTGCAAAATAGGCAACTGCACGATACATTGCGCCAGTATCCACATAAACGTAACCCAATTCTTTTGCTAATTGTTTAGCTAAAGTGCTTTTTCCTGTTGACGAAAAACCGTCTATTGCTATTGTAATTTTATTCATATTTCTTTTGCCACGAATTATTTTTTTATAAATGTAGCGCTATTTTGTGTTTTTATACTTTTTATAGTTATAAATTCGTCCATAAAATATCTGCTTTTATAGTCCAGTATTTCATAAATCGGTTCATTAGCAAGAAATATAGTGTCATTTCTTACTTTCATTTGATTAAAATTTATTACGTCGCCAAAATCTGTCGAAGATTTGTCATAAATTTTCCACGCTGCATTATGCAAATCTTTTTCATCAACCTTACAAGAAACAAATAAAAGAACTGAAAAAAGAATGCTATACTTCACTACTATTCTAAGTCTATCGTTAAACCAAATAAACTTGTATTAGCTGCGACCGTATATCTAGAATACGAATAATCTAGCTTGACTTTTCCAAAACGCAGTCCGAAACCAGCTGAAATACCTGAAAAGTGACGTTGATCTACAATTCTTAATTCTTCTGCTCTTCTGAAATTATAACCTAATCGGATGTTGAATCCTTTTTCTGGAAATAATTCGGCACCAATAATTACGTGTCGCAAAGCATTGTTGAAAAAAGAAACTTTTTCTTCTGTGGCACCTCCATCTAAATTTCCTTCTGCCCTATTTGGGTTTGAAAAACCTATATCCCATTGTTGCAGATTTTCTAAGGTTAAATGCCATCTGATAGGCACATTTTCTAACAGCTGAGAAATCCCGGCGTCTATTGAAAGTGGCAATTTTTCGCGCGTATCAGCGTAAGTTGTAATTTGGAAACCAACATTTCTAACCGTTAGTCCATAATTAATATCGTTATCGTAATCAACATATAAAAATCCCAAATCTACTGCGGCTCCCCAGGAATTATAGCTTTCTAAAGTGGAAGAAATCAGTTTAGCGTTGGCGCCAATATACATATCAGTCCTAGGTAAATTATAAGCATAACCAAGTGACAAAGCAGCTTCACTTCCTGTAAAGTCAGACGTTAAATCACCTAATTCATCACGTCCTTCAAAAGTACCGTAATTGATATAACTTATTCCTGCGTGAAAGGTTTGTAAATGTTGATCGTAAGTATACGCATAAGCTGCAGTTCCATAGGAAACCTCGCCAAAATAACTACCATAACTGGCAGATAAACGCTTGTTCATTTTAGAGTTGATTGTTGCCGGATTATAGAATGCCTGGTTGACATCATGATCTACAACGGTAACGGTTTTGCCACCTAAAGCAGCTTGCCGTGGTGATTGCGCTAAATTTAAAAATTGATATACATATTTTCCACCTATTTGACTAAAACCGGTAGTCGAAATAAGTAATAAGTAAAATAGTATTCTTTTTTTAGGCATTTTATGGTGTTAGCTTAATGATAACGCAACTGCGAAGATAAAATTATAATAAGTAGTAAACAAAAAAAGAAATTCCAATAAATACTACTGGAATTTCTTTTTGCGTTAGTGATTGTAGCGGCATCCTTTTAGGGCTTTTTCTGCCCTAAAAGATAGAGCGGAAAGCACGACCTGAAAGGGAACGCACTTATAATTTAGGAATTACAAAATTCTTTGCATTCTTCACATCTTCGTCCGTAATAGCAATCGCTAGAACTTCACTCATTCTATTGACGTAATGGAAAGTTAATCCTTCAATATAGCTTGCTTTAATCTCTTCAATATCGCGTTTATTTTCTTTACAAAGAATGATTTCTTTAATGTTTGCTCGTTTGGCTGCCAAGATTTTCTCTTTGATACCGCCCACAGGCAACACTTTTCCACGAAGCGTAATTTCGCCCGTCATGGCAATGTGTTTCTTAATTCTTTTTTGCGTGAAAGATGAAACCATTGAAGTTAGCATCGCAATTCCGGCACTTGGTCCGTCTTTTGGAGTTGCTCCTTCTGGCACGTGAACATGAATGTTGTAATTGTTTAAAACCTCTGGATTTATGCCTAATTCTTCTGCATTTGCACGGATATATTCCAAAGCAATCGTCACCGATTCTTTCATAACCGTTCCTAAATTACCAGTCATTGTCATTGTTCCTTTTCCTTTTGAAACCAAAGATTCAATGAACAAAATATCACCCCCAACCGAAGTCCAAGCTAATCCAGTTACAACTCCTGCAACCTCATTACTTTCGTATTTATCGCGTTCCATTCTTGGCGATTTTAAAACCGCTAAAATGTCTTCGTCCGTAATTTTTATATTATAAGGCTCGTCCATAGCAATAGATTTTGCAGCGTGACGAACCACTTGAGCGATTTTCTTTTCCAATCCACGAACACCTGATTCACGTGTGTAACCCACAACTATTTTTTCGAGTTGTTTTTTACCAATTTGTAAATGTTTAGCGGTTAATCCGTGTTCTTTTAATTGTTTTGGTAATAAATGTGTTTTTGCAATTTCAATTTTCTCTTCAATAGTATAACCCGTCATTTCGATCATTTCCATACGATCGCGAAGTGCCGGTTGAATTGAAGAAACATTATTTGCAGTAGCAATAAACATCACTTTTGATAAATCGTAACCCAATTCCAAGAAATTATCATGGAATTCTTTATTTTGTTCCGGATCTAAAACTTCTAATAAAGCTGAAGATGGATCGCCGGTATGACTTGATGATAATTTATCAATTTCGTCTAAAACAAACACTGGATTCGATGATTTTGCCTTTTTAATATTTTGTAAAATACGACCAGGCATGGCACCAATATACGTTTTTCTATGCCCACGAATTTCTGCTTCATCACGCAAACCTCCTAATGACATTCTGATATATTCTCTTCCTAAAGCTTCTGCAATTGATTTTCCAATTGATGTTTTTCCAACACCCGGAGGTCCGTATAAACATAGAATTGGCGATTTCATATCGTTACGCAATTTCAAAACTGCTAAATGTTCGATAATACGCTGCTTCACTTCTTCCAAGCCATAATGATCGCGGTCTAGAATTTTTTCTGCTCTTTTTAAATCAAATTTATCTTTCGTAAATTCATTCCAAGGCAGTTCTAAGAACAAGTCAATATAGTTTCTTTGGATACCAAAATCTGGTGAATTTGGATTAGTACGTTGCAATTTTGACAATTCCTTTTCAAAATGTTTGCCCGTTTCCTCGTTCCATTTTTTCTTCAAACCTTTTGCACGCATTTCTTCAATTTCAGCTTCATACGAAACGCCTCCCAATTCTTCTTGGATGGTTTTCATTTGTTGCTGTAAGAAATATTCACGTTGTTGCTGGTCTAAATCAAAACGTACTTTAGATTGAATATCGTTACGAACTTCTAATTTCTGAAGTTCTAAATTCATATAACGCAACGTTTCTAAAGCTCTATCTTTTAAGTTTTTAATGGATAATAATTGCTGCTTTTCTTCGACCGTAAGGTTCATATTAGAAGAAACAAAATTGATTAAAAACGGATCACTTTCGATATTTTTAATAGCAAAAGTAGCTTCTGTAGGAATGTTTGGACTCTCGCGAATAATTTCGATCGCCAATTCTTTAATCGATTCTACAATGGCTTTGAATTCAACATCTTTCTCTTTTGGACGCTCTTCAGCAACTGCTTTAATTTTCGCTTTCAGATAAGGTTCTTCTTGCGTAAACGACTCAATTTCAAAACGTTTTTTACCTTGAAGAATTACTGTGGTATTTCCGTCTGGCATTTTTAAAACGCGCATGATTCTAGCTACAGTTCCTATATGATGAACATCTTTTGGTGAAGGATCTTCTTCATTTTCATCGATTTGAGCGACAACACCAATAATTTTTCCTTTGGCATTGGCATCATTAATCAATTTGATCGATTTATCTCTCCCAGCTGTAATCGGAATTACAACTCCAGGAAATAAAACGGTATTTCGTAAAGGTAGAATTGCAATATCTTCTGGCAATTCTTCATTGTTCATTTCCTCTTCATCTTCCGGCGTCATTAATGGAATTAATTCAGCATCTGGATCCATTTCTTGAAGTGACAAATTGTCAAGGGCTAGTATTTTATGGTGTGGCATAGGTTATATATGGTCTTTTTGTCAGTAATTATTTTATCTTATACTATTCAAATTTACGAATAACTGACTTATCCAACTGATAATCAATTCATAAATTAAATATAAAGGGTATTTCTTTAAATAATAAGTCAAGATGTATGCCAATCATTACTCCTTTTTAGGCACTCTTAATAAGAGGAGTAATCCGACTACGAAAAATAATATTAAAAATAGAATTGCATTTTGAATTTTCCCTGTAATATCTGCTATGTAACCATAAGTCAACATTCCGATAACGATTCCAACTTTCTCGGCAACATCGTAAAAACTAAAAAATGAAGTAGTATCCGTTGCATCAGCAGGAATAAATTTAGAATATGTAGAGCGCGATAATGATTGAATACCGCCCATTACTAATCCTACAAAAGCAGCCGTAATATAAAAATCTTGAGGAGTAATTACAAAATAAGCATAGGAGCAAATTAGCACCCAAAGGAAATTTATAACGATCAAAACATTGATATTTCCAAATTTAGCCGAAGCTAAGGAAGTTATCCAAGCGCCTAAAACAGCAATCAATTGAATTAACAAAATACTTACTATTAAGCCGATAGTTCGTTTGCTATCATCGCCCCATTGTACTTCTTTTTCGCCAAAGTATGCAGCAATAATCATAATTGTTTGAACTGCCATGCTGTAAACAAAGAAAGCACCTAAATAACGGCGCAATGACTTTAGCTCTTTAATTTGCTTCCAAACCTTTCGCAACTCCTTGAATCCGTTAAAAATAATATTTTTATGGAACTTATTTTTACTCTTGTTATTTGGTAAGTGGAAATAAGTATATTGACTAAAACCCATCCACCATATTCCTACTAAGAGAAAGGAATAGCGCATCATTTGGAGCTTTTGGCTGTCATCTACCGACATAACCATTGCCAAACAGATTAACAATAAAACTACGCTTCCGATATAACCTAGACTAAATCCTTTTGCACTAATGCCATCTTGTTGTTCTTTGTAAGCGATATCTGGTAAATACGAATTATAGAATACTAAACTTCCCCAAAAACCTATTAAAGCCAATAAATAAGAGAACAAACTCAATACCACCGTATCAAGTGAGAAAAAATATAAAGACATGCAGGATAAAGCTCCAACGTAGCAGAATAACTTCAGGAAAAATTTCTTATTTCCTAAATAATCGGCAATTCCTGAAAGTAAAGGCGATATAAAAGCAATGATTAAAAAACCTAATGCCGTTACATAACTTATTAAAGATTCACTTCGAATTGAAAGACCAAACAATACAATTTCATCAATTTCTTTCTGTCTAAACAAAGCGCCATAATACAACGGAAAAATGGTTGAAGAAATAACCAATGCGTAAACTGAATTTGCCCAATCGTAAAATGCCCAAGCATTTAAAAGCTTTGAACTTCCTTTTTCTAAATTTGCCATAAAAAAATCCCGATTTAAGTCGGGATTCAAATATACTATTTATTTTTATTTATTTAAAAGTAACACCAAATTTAGCAGCTTCTGCTTTTGCTTTTGGAATTAAAGCAGTGATTTCTCTAATTCTAGTTTCATTACTAGGGTGCGTGCTTAAAATCTCAGCTGGTGCTTGACCGTTTGAAAGTGCTGACATTCTTTCCCATACTTTAACTGCATTGATAGGATCGTAACCCGCAATTGCCATAAGTGTTAAGCCAATCATATCCGCTTCACTTTCATGCGCTCTACTAAAAGGTAACATTCCTCCTACTTCACTTCCTATTCCATAAGCTTGCATTACTAACGCTTGAGTTTCTGCGCTTTTATTTCCTACAGCAACTTGAGCACCAACAGCACCTAATTGTTGCAATAAACCCGCACTCATTCGTTGTTGTCCGTGATTTGCTAACGCGTGAGCAACTTCATGACCCATAACGGCTGCAATTCCAGCATCATCTTTACAAACCGGTAAAATACCCGTATAAAACACAATTTTTCCACCTGGCATACACCAAGCGTTTAACTCTTTACTATCTACTAATGTGTATTCCCACTGATATCCTTCTAAATATTTAGATTGACCGTTTGAGTTTAACCAACGTTCAGCTGCCGTTTTGATTTTCATCCCAATTGTTTCAATACGTTTAGCATCAGCCGTACCTTTTACAACTTTATTCTCAGATAAAAACTGACTATATTGTTGAAATGCAGAAGGAAATATTTCACTGTTCGGCACTAAAGCCATCGTACTTTTTCCTGTAAACGGATTTTTAGCACAAGCCAATACTAATGCTAAAAGCGCTACAACTAAAATTCTTGATTTATAATTCATAGAGATATGTTTTTATGTAAGCTACAAATTTACTACTTAATTTATAAAAAAATAGAGCTTATATTAATTTAACGATTTTTTATAGCTAAAAATGAAATTGGCGCCGGGAATAATAGTAATTTGCAGGAAATTTTGTTGAAATGCCTAAAAAGAAAAAAACTCCTCTTCAGGTTCAGGAAGTGCCTAATTTTATTAAAACGATTGCTAAAATATTAGAAGTGGTTTCGCCAACACTTACCACTAAATTTGCATCAAAATTATTTACAACACCTATTAAGCATAAGATGCCAAAGCGCGAAATGGCAATGGATCAAGAAAGTATTCAAAAAACAGTCTTGATACCAGAAATTAATAAAGAAATCGTTATTTACGAAAACGGTGCAGGTACAAAAAAAGTGCTTTTAGTTCACGGTTGGTCTGGCCGAGGAACCCAGTTATTTAAAATAGCGGAAGAGCTTAACAAACACGGTTACGCCACTATTAGTTTTGATGCTCCTGCCCATGGGAAATCAAAAGGAAATATGTCAATAATGACTGAATTCATTGCTTCAATAATGGAATTGGAAAGAATCTACGGACCATTTGAATTTATAGTGGGACACTCCTTAGGAGGCATGTCTGTATTAAATGCTATAAAGCAAAACCTTCAGGTTAAAAAAGCAGTAATCATTGGAAGTGGAGATATAATACAAGACGTTATTGACGATTTTATTTCAAAATTAGGAGTCGATGCCAAATTTGGCCTGTTGCTAAAAAGTCATTTTGAAAAGAAATTTGGTGGTAAAATGGACGACTATTCCGCTTACAAAGCCGCCGAAAACATTACTATTCCAGTTTTAGTAATTCACGATACAGAAGACACGGATGTGCCAGTTACAGCTGCACATCACATTAAAAAGCATCTAAAAAATTCAGAACTTCTTATTACAGAAGGTCTTGGACATCGCAAAATTCTTGGAAATGAAGAAGTCTTAAAGAAAATGATTACCTTCCTTCAATAGAAAATGCCTCCTTAGTGGTGCTTTTTTTTTACACTTGCTTTTAAAACTTAAAATTTCACTTTAAGATTATCGGAAATCAAGAATCAGATCTATTTGGGCGTGTCCTTTCAGGCCGGGCTCTTCGTTGCAATCTTTATATTTTGCTTTTGATTACAAAATATAAAGGATTTCCACTGCTATCCCTCACGCAAGAATTGTTTTCATAAGAACTAATTTCTTTGAAAGCAGTAAAAATAAAAAATTGTTATAAATTAGCTTTATAGCGTTATAATTAGCTAATTAATAGAACTAAAAGTTAACTACTATTTCCTAAATAAATACTTACTAACGATTAATTTCGATCTTATCAAGGAAAGATTAACGCTAGACTAAAACATTTTGTTAGGAAATCTTCAAATAAAATAACTAAACTATGAAAACTAAACATTTTAATTATTTTGCTATTTTTATTGCAATAAGTTGGATTTTCTATAGTCTCTATAATGGAGAAAAATTTGACAAAGAAATCGAAAAATATGGAATAATAACAGTAGGTAAAATTACTAAATTTAAAGGAGCCAGTAGTCGGGCTTATTTGAGATATCACTATTACGTGAATAATAATTCTTTTGGTTCTGATTCACCAAGAAATGAAAAAGGAGAAAAAATTGGAGAATTCTATAAAGTAATTTATTCATCTAAGAACCCAGAAAAAAGCAGAATTTATCTTGATGAAAAAATTACAGACACTACAACTATATTAAATGCAGGTTTTTCAAGAGAAGATATTATTTCAAAGTAATTAAATAATAAAAAATAAGAGCCTAACGGTTCATCTTTTCTTTAAACCCGAATAAACTAAAAAGATAATTCTCAAAACTTCATAGAAGGCTAAATGGTATGATCAATTATTTTGGAAATTTAATTAACGAAATGTTTAAAAATGAAAACTAAAACACAAATTGTATTATTGATTCTAATAGTTTGCTTAGTTTCATTTGTTGCCTATTATAATAAATATAAGCTAGAAAAAAACGGAATATTTGTCATAGGTAAAGTGGTAAAAAACACACATGGTACAGGTAATGATGGATTCTTTTTTAAATTTCATTATAAAAACACTGAATACGATGGATGGTGCTTTACAAATAGTGAAGGAAATATTGGTAAATCATATTTCTGCATTATAAATCCAAAAAATATAAACAAAAGTGTGTTGTTAGTTGACTATCCTGTTCCTGATAGTATCTCAAAATCACCATATAATGGCTGGAAAAAAATACCCGTTCTTGATTATCAAGTAAAAGTTGACGAGTATTTAAAAACCAATATCAAAAGGGTTATTGATAATGTAAAACCCGATGGCGCGGATATCTCACCACAACGATAGCGCAGAATTAAATTCCTTTGATTAAAATAAAAATGGTGAATTAAATAAAAAAATATGGATAAAATAACGGTTTTTTTAATTTTTTTTATGTGGGGAATATTATTTTTAAATAGATTTTATTTTAAAAATAAATATAAATGTTTTTATAAGAACATATTATTTGATGCGAATTTTTATAAACTAAGGATTTATAATGTTTCTTTAATATTAATGTATATTGCTTTAGGGTTTAAATATTTAGATTTAAAATTGTTTTTTATTCATTTAATTGTGCTTGTTATATCGACAATAAAGTTAAATAAAAATGGTGAGATTCACCCTAATGAATAGAAAGACAATGTTCAAATTTAGCACTACAACCATTCATAAAACTCCGATGGTGCGGATATTTGCACACAACGATAGTAGGGATTTACAATCAGTGCCCATAAAGTGTAGCCAAAAATTAAATCAATCAATGAGTAATGGTGCAGATTAGTTGATGAGCAATTTTTAAAAATCAGATAATTAAAGAGCATCAATTTAAAAACAAATCTTCATTACAAAAAGGATAGACGCAAAGTTTATCCTTTTGTTTTTTAATGCAATTTACGCGTCTAAAAGATGTTTCGTAGACTTTTATGATTCGTTGCTTCTATGAAAGAAATCCTAACTTAAACAGTTAGGGTTTTCCTTTTTAATCACAATTACTTAAAAGACTCAAAGCACCGAAACTCAAATCGTCATAGTCGTCATTTTTATCTTCAATTTCAATTTCAAATAATGCTTCTTTATGTAATTGTGGGGCTACACCAAACAACGCAATACAGCTATCTAAAACTATCTTTTTAACTATTGGTAGTTCACTTTCGGAAACGATAAACGAATCGTGAATCGTAAACGGATAAATTTCCAATTCTTGAAGTTTAACCATAATAACATAAATACACTCTTGTAATTGGATTGCTAAGGTGTACTACTTCTGAATTATTTTTCGTTTAAATCTATAATAAAATGTGTGTTTTGCCAGAAGAATCCTTTATTTTCTTTAAAACCTTACTGATTTTGGCTCTCCAAACTCCTAAAACCACAACAACCCAGCGCTTTCTGCTAGGTTTTTGTGGTTTTTATGTTGTTTAGTCGCTTTTAGGCGGTATATATATAACAAAAAAACCCTATCATTACTGATAGGGCTTTTCAAAAGAAAGGCGGCGACATACTCTCCCACATAAATGCAGTACCATCTGCGCAATCGGGCTTAACTTCTCTGTTCGGTATGGGAAGAGGTGAGCCCCGACGCAATAACCACCTTAAAGGGTTTTGCAAGGGTAACTAACATGTGCTAGCTAACAATACATAATATCTTAACATACTGAGATAAATAAATTTAAAGAAAGGTTCTCCTGAG
>NZ_JBHUOL010000005.1:0-965 GCF_042686085.1 Flavobacterium ardleyense | reverse complement strand
CACTCCGTCTGCATTTTTATATAGTGCTATTGGATAGGTTGAAATGTCGGCATGATAATCTTCTCTCCACAAGTGCAAAGCATGGTATTTATCTGGGTAATGAACAAAACCATGTCTCTTGAAGTCATTAACTATGACAACAATTTCGTCCATTGTATATATTGAAGTCTTTGCTGTTATGTCAAATCCTCCGTCCGAATATCCAATGTTGCTTTTTACTGAAAACAAATGTTCTCCGTTTTGGTCGTCCAAATTAAATCTAATAACACTTCCTGAACTCATCAGCATTACAACTTCATTTGACTTCGATAAGCTCGCAGTCATAATAGTTTCGTCAGTATCAAAAGTTATGTCGTAAATTTTATTTGCTTTCATTCTAATTGTCTATTTCGCACGAGGTCGTCTTAAAATTACCGCTAACGTCAGTCTGTGAAAAAACTAACGTTTTATTCTTTCAAAAATAGTCAAATTATTTTAATAAGAGGATTAAAAGTCGTATATTTAATGATGCAACACATCACAGGAATACCACGTAATCAAATGTGTTTTTCTAGTTTAGAAGACACTATTTCATCAGAAAATCCTATTCGATTTATAGATGCTTTTGTAGGAGCGTTATCTTTAGAAGCTTTGGGTTTTTCGGTTCAAACGATCAAATCAGAAGGTCGTCCTAGTTTTAATACTAAAATCTTCCTTAAATTGTATCTTTATGGGTATCTCAATGGACTTCGCAGTTCTAGAAAACTACAAAAAGAATGCGTTAGAAATATTGAGCTTCAATGGCTTTTATGCGCCATAGTTCCTAATTACCATAGTATTTCAGAAAAGACAATCCATCAGGACTTAAAAAACTATTCAAACTCTTTGTTACTTTTTTAAAAGATGCCGATTTGATTTGTGGCGACATCATTGCTATTGATGGTACTAAAAGCCGAGCACACAACAGCAAAAAAGCTAATTTCAAT
>NZ_JBHUOL010000004.1:0-29828 GCF_042686085.1 Flavobacterium ardleyense | reverse complement strand
AGATAAACTCAAGAAATGGAAGTCACCTTACAAAAGCAAAGGTTGTTTTAGTTTTAAAACGAGTTATTGCAGCGATTATGACGGCTTTATTGAAAAAGAGCTACCAATTGCAGTCTAAAAAATAGTGTGCCGTAGAACGAAGGTATTGAAGTTTACAAGAGCTTTTAAAAGCGAACTTGTGAAAAAAACAAGGTTTTTTCACAGCCTGACGTTTGGCGGCTTTGCGACTGTTGCGAGCTTCGTGAACGTTTTCTTTCGGTAAATATAATATTTCTTGCGAAAAATAAATGTGAATTTTGCACATTTCTCGCAATAGCGCAAAACCGCTGTTAGCAGCTGGCTATTGCCATTCAAAAGTTGATTTTCCTTTTCCGTTTTTCATTTTAAACTTATCAAAATAGTCATTTACGCCAATACATTTAAAAGAATAATAAACTTCCACTTTCTTTATTGGATTTTCTATTGTTTTTATGCTATCGATAGTAAAATTAAAATTTTCTGGTGTAATCTGTTCATTATATTTATATGTACTATAACTATTTACATCATTATTTATGTCATAATGATTTTGATATGTAATATTGACATTATGAATATTTTCTATTGGATGACTTCCTTGATAATAATCAAAATTATTTCTATTAAAGAAATTGATAAAGTCAGAAAAATTATTATATCTATAATTAACTGTATTTAGTTTGGTTTTAGATTCAAGAAATCTATAAGAAACGAATACACTTTTTTCAACGTTGTTATTTAAAATTTTATAACCTAAACTGAATTGTATATAGCTTGAGTCTATTGGCATAGAAATTATACTTGCACTATAACCTTTGGTAAATACATTAGTGCTTACTAAAAACTTTCCATTGAAATCACCCAAAATATAATCACTATAATTTTTTAATGTGTCTAATGCTATTGAATTACTATTTTGAGGATTTAAATCAACAGGTTCATTACAGCAAGATGATATTACCGTCAATAATGTCAATAAAAATATTATTTTTTTCATTTTTTTTGTGATTTTTTTGGTGATTTTTTTGGTGCTTGCTGCTAACTTATTTATATGTATGACTGAATGATACAAAGCCACCCATTTTTGGGTGTATAGATATTATAATTGTCATGCCTATTTCTTTTTCAAATGTAAAAAAAAAAATTAGAAGTCTTACAGAATTTTATAAAACAAAGTGGCTTTTACAAATTTAAACTGAAGATTGATTAAAAACATTTTTACAAAATTACTTTGCATAGAGTGGATAAAAAACGAAAATCATTAAACTTTCAATTACTTACTTATGATGGTGACCCAAAACTGCGTTAGGGATAGTAGTGGCATCCTTTTTATTTTATTTTCAAAATAAAAAGATAGAACGAATAGCCCGCTCGAACGCCCAAATAGAAAATCAAGTGCAATTACACGCTCAAAAATAAAACTCAAGCAGTTCTATTTTGGATAATTATCGGGAATTGAAATCATCCGTTGGTTTATTTATAGTAGCGTTGTAAAAAAGCTTCTTAATTGCAGTTTGAATTTATATATGAAATGAGTTGATCCGCTTCTTGCTGGGTAGATTTAGTCCAAGGATGTCCATGGTTTCCAGCTAAAAGCTCAACTAATTCATCAGCATTCATTGTGTTAGAAAAGGAACTAAGCGCTATACCAACTAATTGTTTTTCAACTCTATGACACATGCCACAGTTATTCTGAAAAATAATTTTGCCTTGTGCTGTGTCTGATTTGTCGGTGCTTTGATCCTTTAATTTTTTATAGACTTCTTGGTCATAAACGGTATGTTTTTCTGATTTCAGGCCGGCCGTGACTTCGTAGGAATATACTTTGGAACCATTTTCATAAGCGGTAACAGTCTGATTGCATTCGCACGAATGTTGTTCGCAACGTGCAAGGTAATCCACTTTTAGAGTTACTTGTCCGCGTTTGTTGTATGTATATGACCATCCTACTCTTTTGTTATTTAGCAATTGTCTTTTGTAGTTCAACTTGCCATTTTTAAAATAAGTAAATTCTGTAATAGTATCGTTATCTTGATATTTGACGCTTTCACGCAGTAATTTGCCATCCGCATACTTGTTTAGCGTGGTCTTGTTTTCAATTCTTTGTTCCGTACAGGATAATTGCACTAAAAGCACTAACAATGTCAGTAAAGTGAATTTTGTTATTCTTGAATAGCTCATAACGTTTTGTAGCTAGGTTATTTAAACCGACCTTAACAAATATAGGCAAATTTTGTACTGTTAAATTCTATTTGGTATTAAAACATGGTAAGTAATTGTGGAACGCAAGCTTGAATTCGCTATTTCTTCAATCTAATCTTCCAAAGAACATCTAAACTAATAACATGCTTATACTGGAAAGCAAATTTATAAGAATAAGCAATACAACTACAATTGTTTTCTCATCTGTTCATCACAGCCAAACTGTGAGAAAAACCATTATTACTTTTATACCAAATATTCTTAATTTAACATCGCCTGAATTCTACTGTGGTGTTTATGTGAATTTTTTATTTACCATCTTTAAGTATATCTCTAACTTCCATTAGTACAAAACCCAATAAATTTAGACCGTTCCATCGTTTTGGATTTTCCGCTTTGTCGCTATCCGAAGCAAGTCCTATTCCCCAAATTCTATCAACGGGACTGGCTTCTACTAAAACTTTGTTCTTGGTGTTTACTAGAAAATCCTTAAGTTCTTTATGTTGTCCAAATTTTTCTAAACTGCCCTTTAAAACAATTTCAAAGCGTTTGTTATTCCAAGTGATTTCGTCAAAGTTTTTAACTTGCCTGCCTAAACTCTTGGCCTCTGCGGGTGACTTTGCAACTATAATTTTTTTATAAATTTCAACGTCCGAAAATAGAAGCGCTTTCTGTGCCATCATCCAATGTTCGGCAGTATTATATTTTACCTCATCTACAACAAATGGTGCGGTCCACCACTGGCTAAAACAGGCCGAAGTTAATTCGCCACTTTTACTTTTTTGGTGTCCCCAAAAGAATAGGTATTTTAGCTTTTTCCCTTTTTCAAAAGTGCTAATAAGATTCTCTAAATTGTACTTCATATTTTGATGATGCGTAGTTTTTCCCGATTGTTGTTTAAAATAACAAAATTGAATCTATACTTTGTCGGCTTTTATATTAATTATTTTCTAAATATAAGACTTCTTACATTAAACTTATAGTGCTTGTAATTTGATAATTGCTTTTGAGATACTATGAAATAATTTTCTAAATGATTATACAACTCTTTTCTTGAAAGTCAAATTTTCCTCTAAAGAATCTGAAATATATACTATCATTAGTATCTTCTTAAATGAAACATTTGATATCGTTTTGCCCCAAATTAATTTATCCACATAATTTTCACGTTTCTTAAGTAAGGAATTTTTAATGTCATTCAAATTATCGATTAATTTTATAATTTTAATTGACCTAAAACTTAATCGCTTACCATATCATAAATCTAGAAGGATATGCTTGAGCTCTTTTTATAAAAATTTATTAAGCTCTTAATAGATACGAATAGTAGTTTAGCCAATATTGATTCTTTGCCACAGGAAATAGGAATTTAAGTTCTACATTTTTTAGTACTAGTGTCAAAAGAAAAGAGGATAATTACAATTAATTATCCTCTTTTCTATTAAATCCAAATAGTATTAGATTACAGATGCACCAGCTTCTGCAACTGCATGATCATTTTCTACTGAACTTCCACTTACTCCAATTGCTCCAATGATTTCTCCTTGTGCATTTTTTATTGGAATTCCACCTGGGAATGTAATTAATCCGTTGTTAGAATGCTCAATGTTATATAGTGAACCTCCTGGTTGAGATAATTCACCGATAATTCCGGTATTCATATCAAAATAACGTGCTGTCTTTGCTTTTTTAATAGAGATGTCAAGCGAACCTAACCAAGCGCCATCCATTCTTCCAAATGCTACTAAATTTGCTCCTGCATCTACAATGGCAATGTTCATTTTAGTATCAATTGTTGTTGCTTTTTGTTTTGCCGCTGCTATCGCTTTTTCTGCTTGTTCTAATGTAATATTCATAATGTGTTTGTTTAAAATTGATATTATTATATTACAAATTTACTACGATAATCATCGAATTGACTTACCAATACAGTTCAAGGACTTATGAAAAAAGGTCAAATTTAATAAAAAATTCAGCTGAACAATTTATAAAGCTATTTCGCTTGGAGAGTATCCGAATTTATTTTTGAAGGCAATACTAAAATTTGATAGATTGTTGTAGCCAAAATCTAAATAGATGTCTGATGGTTTCAAAGCGCCGTGTTCTAAAGTTTCTTTTGCCTTTTGAAGTCGTTTGTCTTGCAACCATTTGCCAGGTGAAGTTTTATACTCACTGATGAAATGACGTTTAAAAGTAGATAAACTCATGTTGCATAAAAATGAAATTTCTTCTAATTTTAAATTTGAATGAATCTTGCTTTCAACAATTTTTTTAAAAGGCGAAGTTTCTTTAATTATTAATGAATGTAAATACAGCTCAAAAGCGCTTCCATATTTTTGCAGCAGATAAAGCATTAATTCTTCAAATTTTACAGAGAGTAAGTTGTCCATAAAAACTTTTGGTGCTTCACTAATTGTAGATAATGAGTTTAAATATGAAGTTATATAAGCGTCATTTCTAATAATAAAAAATGGTTTTTCTTCTTTTACAATTCCTTCATTTGTAGTGTGTTTATCTAAAAATTCCTGAAGTTTTCTTTCCGAAAAAAAGAAAAGTTTACAGTAATAAATTGCTTCGGTATCTAGTAATTCCGTCCACAACCAGTTTCCTTTCTTTAGCAACAAAGATTGGTCTTTATTTACCACAACCGATGTTCCAGCGAAGTGCACTTGCTTCTTACCCACTTGTAAAAAGCTAAACATATTCATATCGAGATTGACTTTGCTTTTGACAACATCGTTCGTCATTTTAAAATCATAGACAAATAAATCGGGATTTTCCTTTTTGTTCTTAATATAGATTTCAGGTATATTTTCTATTGGCATCTAGTTATTGTTTAAAACTTGCACGTAATCTGTTTGTGTGAATAGTTATGATAAAAAGTAAAGTTAGTAAATAAAACCAGTTATAAATTCTCATATAACTTTCGTAAATAACTCATAATTAAACCATGAAATATAGAAGATATTAGTAATAATTTTTCCTCTAATTAATAAAAATCATAATAGAGATTCCATTTCTTCGTTTTATCGTTTTTCGCAAACATGAAACTACCGCTATCGATTATACTTAGATTTATTTTTTCGTTAGATGTAATTTGAAATACAAACTCAAAGCCTTCTACAAAATCCTCATAAATACTAATCCCTGATTGACAATATGATGGAAACTCGCCAATTTTATACGCATACTGATGAAAATCCGCTATGTCATAATGACTTTGAATTATGCCACTATTTTTAAGTTTAATTATTTCGTGTTCCATGGCAGCTACTAATCCACCGCCATCCCAAATGGGAAAATACTGTTTCTTTTCTGCTTGTAATGGAAATTGCTTTATAAACTATTTTGGGTTTGATAAGTCTTTAATGGTGATATCTTCTAAAGTATCATATTCTCTTATGACATAGTTCTCTCCGATTTTCTCAAAACATTCTGGATATTCATTAGAGATAAAAACTGTGCGTATTTTTGTATTCGATAATTTCGGATCAATAAATGACAAGTTCGGAATGAAAATTTGAGCTAATGAAAACATTAACGCGCCTTTTTTACCAGTTGGAATAGTTTCATCAATTTTATAAGCAGTGACTTTTCCAATCCAACTTTATTGAATTGTGTTTTCAGGCCGAAAACCAATAACTTCAAAATTTGTTGCGTCTGTAGAAATCTTATCTTTTACTTCTTCAATTGTCAATTTAGTTCTATGTTATTATTAGTGTAAAAGTATGTTTTTTTTTATTATGACAGTTTTACTTACGCAAGAATAACTTAAGTTTACCCGATTTTTTCACAGTTTTTGAAGTAGTTGTTAGCAGTGTTTTATTGTAGTCAATAATTTTCATTTCTACTGAAAACTATTTTTTACTCGTTTATCGTACAAGTAATTGATCACTGCGATTTCACCAAGTAAAAAAATGTGTACGAACTAATTTCCGCTGTTGTTTTTATTAGTCTTCAATTCTTCGTAGTTCTAAAATATTTGATTTTTCATTTAAAATTATCATCAAAGAAATTGGCACATAACCAGTTTCCTTTTCGTAGGTTTCTATAATAAGTTCTGTTTTAAAACCATAATTTGCGATTAATTTATCGCTTTCAATATTATTATTTGCATTTAATAAAAAATTATAATCATCATGAACAAAAAAGTCTTGACTACTTATTATTTCTTTACAAATTCTATTTCTATCATTCGCAGAAATTTCAAGCTTTGTGATTTGATAATAGTCAGGAAATCCAGTGATTTTATTCTCAACAATTTTAAAATTATCATTAAGAGTAACTTTAGCAATCTTTAAATCTTCGATGGCGTCAGATTTGAAATAAAGGTATGATTCAAATGTTAAAAATAGAAATGGTACAATTACAATTGATGCTAAAAATAAACCAATAATTATTCCAAGTTTTTTCTTCTGTAAATTTTTAAAAAAAATAAAAACAAGAAATGATGCTATTAATAATATTACAGCTATTATCATCACCACAAATACACCATAACCCATTTTTTATTTTTTTAATTATTCCTCAATACTCAGGTTTTACAACATACGAGCTAACGTATTGGCGCGTGAGCAGTTTAGAGAGTTTAAAACATAGTATGTTTTTGCCTAAACGAAGATATAATAAAAAACTCTAATTCCACTTAAGCTGTAGCCTAACCAAATGGCCAATAGCCGATTTGTTTCTACTTTCTATTATTTGTTAATCAAAGAAATTATTAATCCTAAAGTCAAAATTATAATAAAAATTAACCATCCATAACCCTTTGTGTTTTTAATGTTTTTATTTTCAAACCTTAATTTAAAATATGATGAAGTTATGTTTTTTAAATTGCTTGCCAATAAATTATAATTTGTTACTTCTAAAGATGTAATCACTACTTTTTTTGATTCAAATAATTCAATTGTTATTTTCCGACCTTTATAAGCTTCAAAATTTCTTAATTTATTTGAAAATTCCGCATTATAATTATCTTCTATAACTTTACAAACGTCATTGAATAAAATAATTTTCGTTCGGAAAATAAAAGGATAAGAAATTAATAAAGTATCGTTTGTTAATTCAATCTTTTTTGAACTTAACAACATGTATAATGATACTAATGCAAAAATACAAAATAACGCATCAAGAATCCCTATCATTATATAGTCATTTTGATTGTGTATAACCCATTCTGAATCATACAAAAAATAAGCAATAGTCGAGAAAAAAAGCATACCAAAAGAACTAAATCCTATTTGAAGCATACTTGGATTTGCAATGATTTTGCTGTTTTCGTTCATTTTATCGTACAATATTAGCTAATGTTTGTTGGGTCCTGAATGTTGTTTTCAACAGAACACTATTTTTCAATGGTTTATCGTAAAAGTAATTGATCACGGTTATTTTAGCCACTTGTAAGTTCGGAGTGATATTTTAAATTTAAAATAGTACATTTGAGATATGAAATAAAATCAGGGAATTTAAATTTGCTGATAATTTATTTTCAGTACCGGATACAATGTTGTTTTTTATGATAAATAACGGTTTAAAATACCTAAAACTTTCGGTTTATTAATAGTCATAGGGTTTGGATTTAACAATGAATCCGCTATATTTTATATATCGTGTTGCCAATAGTTTTTGGATATTCATTCTCAATTAGTTTCATTATATTTTGAACATTCGTAATCGAAATTTGATAATAATTTATTTTATATAATCTAAACCATAATATTTCAGAAATTAAAAATCTAAATTCTTCATCCTTGTGCAACTCTTCTTGATTTGTAGGAATATAGCCAATTATCTGCTTTATTCCTCCTCCAAAATTTCTTGGATAGGTGATTTTTAATGAATCTCCTAAATACAAATCATATTTAATATCTTGATTTCTATTAATTTTGAAATTCTTTTTATAATATGGATTCACGTAGTTACTAATATCCGGATGCATACTATTTTCTTTAGTTATTCTTGGAAAATAATTGTTATAAACTAAAGTAATTAAATTTCTTAAAGAGTCATTTTTTATAATGCTAATTCCTGTGTTTTTCAAATTATCAAAAGCAGATGTGTTTGGGAAAATATACTCATCTTTACTCGCCCAATAAAAATCCATCATTAATGAATCACTACTGATTTCCTCATTATCTAAATAATCTTGAATTTTTAATTGACTTTTTAATGCGTTTCTATGAATTTCAATATCATTTTTTAAGTCAACTAAATTGTCACTTAATTCAAAATAAATTTGTGAAATTATTTCTTTTTCAGTCTTTTCTTTTTCAATTTCTTTCCCCCAATTTGTTAAGTAAAATGCAATTAAAACACCAATGACAATTATGACAATTTCAATCAGATATTTATAGACATGCTTTTTTTTTGATTTCTTCATTTTAAATTTTGAAAAAGTTTAGAGGTTTTGCGTGATTGCGAACTACGTAACAGATATTTGTAATGCTAAGATACTATTTCGTGAGAAAGACAGATGTATATTTAGCCCAATTTCCGCAATCTTTCAAAACGAATGTTAGTTACCGTTTGTTCTTCTTGTTTCATAATATTCCATCCAGTTTCTAATTCTTCCAACGAACATTTTAAGATAGTTTTCAGTAAAAAAGATGTTAGACCAATCAAATCTTTGTGCTTGTACTCCAAGATAAAATACAAAAATTGATGCTCCAACTTCTGGAATTAATTTAATTTCTTCTTCGGATAAATATCTTATTTTCTGGTAACCGTTTAGAAAACTTTTAGTTTTTGATTCATATTCATTTTTGTCAGACTCTATGAAAAACAATTGTTTACAAAAATAACCAACATCTAAAATTAATAAACCATTTCCACAATTATCAAAGTCAAAAATAGTGATTTCATTTTCATTATTTACGCTCAAATTATCGTACCAAATATCTAAATGCACTATTCCGTTTTTATTTTCTCTTAAATTACTTTCATTAATTCTTTTTGGAATTTTATCACCAAGTTCTTTTAAAAATTTCATTTCTTCAAGTTCTTCTGAAAAAAATGATTTCAGATGATTATAAGATTCACTTAATAGAATTTCACTATCGTAATTTACTCTAGCTGTTTTTTTATTTTCGGTGACACTATGGATTTTAGCCATTATAGTTCCAATAGAATAGCAAACTTCGTTAGACATAAAACGCATTTTTTCGCCGCTTGCAAATGAAAAGAGTACTCCATATCGAATTCCCTCCGGAGCATTAATTTCTTGAATGAAGTTTCCATTTGTATCTGAAATTGGATAAGAAACAGAAAGTGAATTTTTTTTGAGTAAATTTAATAGTTCTAATTCTTGCTCAATTTCAATTTTTGTTCGCCATTTATAACAGTAAACTCTAAAAATGAATTTAGTTTCGTTGTTCGAAATAAAATAAGTGTGATTTAGTCCGGTTCTAAATAATTTGCAATTATAATCTTCTGTCAGCTCGTATATTTTTTTAATAAAATAACCTAATTCTGTCTCGGATAATGTTGAAGTAACGACTGGAAAAGTTATCATTTAGTTCGGGTTTTTTTAAAATTGCAGCTAAAGTTTCGTCACGCTTCGAGGTTGTGGCAACTTTCAAAGAGGTTGTGAGTAGTTTATATTACATTAATCTAATGAAGAAATTCATTAAGTTCACTACATTATGGCCTATAGTTGGTAAAATTAAATTGCCCGAATATTTTCGTAAAATTCCTAAACTTAAAGATGTAATTAAGGTTATGTAGATTATTGTTATATAATCAACTTTAAATTCCATTGCTTCAGTTAACACTACGCCGTGCATCATTGCGAATAGGAATGTCACAATTACAAAACCCCAGCCAAAGAATATGTCTTTTATTTTTTTTGATGGAATAAAAGCTTTACTTAAAATCCATAAAAGAATACCGCGAAAAACAATTTCTTCAGTTAGTCCAGGTAAAGAGGCTTGAAATAAAAATTGTTCTAAATTAAATGCTCCTCCTTTTGGAAATAAAATCATTTTAAAAGCAAAATCGAAAATTAAAAATCCAATAAAAATTAAAATTCCTAGTTTGACGGTTTTTTTATTAAATTCAGTTGTAAATCCGATATCCTTTCTAATTTGTTTTGAGTGATAGAAAATAAAAATAAGAGCAACAATTAAACTTAAAATCATGCCGCTCCAATTTCCTTTTAAACCAAGAAAATCCAATTTTATAAATTCAAAACCTAAAATTCTGATATAGGAATCCAGTATGAAATACCCACCAAAAAGCAATAGATATTTCGGATTGGTGTTTTTGGATGTTAATTGTGCTATAATTAATAATGGTAGAATGATTGCCAACCATATTAATGGTGTCCATAATGACATATAATTATTTTTTTAATTGTTGCTCTATATGACGTTTATTTTTTCTCTATGTTACATTAATTTATTGAATTCTCCTGTACTTTAAAATAATGTTCTGCAACGGTAACCGCTATTATGCGATGAGAAATTTATTTATTTGAAGACAGTTAGAGAATTCCAATATATGCCCATTTGTCCCCGTTTTCTCATTTCATTTCTGTCAATTGTTTTAGGGAAATATTCACTTGTAATATTTTCAACAAACTTTCCTAATTTAGGTAATTGTTCATTTGTCTTAATTGCAAAACTCCAATTTCCATACTAATTTAGCATCCACTTTAATTCAGAATCTAAATTTTCAATATTTTTTTCTATTAATTTCAAGATTTTAAATTTAGATTCATCGTAAATATCATTTATTCCTGTTAAATAATGTGGTTCTATGAATGAATACCATTGAATAAATAGTCCTCTTTTGAGTGCTTCAACATTTTCTTCAGCAATATTTGCATACAGTTTATGTATTTCTTTATATCTAGTTTCAATTTTTTTTAATTCAAAATCATTTTCAACAGAAAATTTTTGCTAAATAATTTAATTACAATTTCGAACAATTCATTTTCTTCAATTGCTAAATCTTCTATTGTCATTGGGTTTTTTATTGCTGTCGGTTCACTTCTTGGCGCTTGGCGAGGTTTGGGCCTTTATAGCAGAGTGTTTTATTTAGAAACGAAGGTCTTATAAAAACGTTAAATCCACTAAACGCCCGATCTCACCAAGCGCCTTTTATGTGTTCGGCTTTTTATCTTTGTCGAACTTTCTATTTATTACCTTTTTGTCTTTAGTAAGTCAAGTGTTAAGCTCCCTCTGCTTATTCCTTCGTGTAATAATAGATTGTAATATTTATATTTTCGGTTAAATTTGGCATATTCATTCCTACTTCTTTTTTTGTTGTAGTAATTCTTTCTATTAAATTATCACTATTGTATAAATAATCCCTTTTATATTTTAATTTATCGTTTTGGTCAAAATGTAATTCCTCTATTATTTTTTTATTATTATATTGATATTTAATTGTTTCCTTATTCTCTATTTTTCCATTTTCATCAAACGATATATTTTCTATTTCATTTCCGTTTTCGTCTTTTTTAATTTTACGATGATACCAAAATTTTTCTTTTTCAAAATACGCTCTGGTTTCCTCAATATTTTTTTCTGGATATGAAAACAGGATTTTACTAGTTATCTGATTTTGTGGATTTTTAGAAATGTTAGAAATTTTGTAATGTTCTGTATTGTATTTTACTTCTTCAATTTCGGTAATATTATTTTCTTCATTAATCCAGATTATCTTACTTTCTCTACAAAAAGTATCATAAACTATTTTATTAATTTTTGTTATTTTCTGTTTACCGTTAACGTTCTCAAAATCTTCTGATTTTTCATACTCATTACATTTCCCATAGTACAACTTTAATCTGGTTCTTTTTTCGCCTTTTAAATTGGTAAAAAACTGGTCTGTTAATTTTCCTCCTTCATTATAAACTTCAACAAATGTGTTACTACTTTCGGTATTTACAACTCCATTTTTTATAGAAAGTGAACTACCAGTAATTGATTTGATTTTAAGTTTTTTTATCTGAACGACATCAATTCTGTTTTCTTGTGAAAAACAAGATAAAGCTGTCATTATCAATGCTAAAATTACAGTTTTCTTCATTTTTGGAGTATAATTGCTACTAACTGTTCGGTATATGAAGAGTAGCGGATTAAAATGCACTAATTTTCGGTTTATTACTAATGTTTATTAATATCCTAATACTTCAATTTAGCACAGAAACCGCAAATTTTTATATAACTTGTTGTAGATCGTTTTTTATTTCATCTCTTCTATCGGTTTTTGACTTTTCGAATTACTTATCAAAATTGCATAATCAATAAAGTCAGTTGTAGGTTTACCTTGCAAAGATTTCCTATTACTCTTCTTTAAAAAAAGTTTGATTTCAATTAAATCCGTTCCATTTTGATATTGAGAATTTTCACTATTCAGCTTGAATAATGTAATATCCGATAACTTTGTCTTTTTTAATTTTTTTATGCCCTTAAAATATTCTTTCCAATAATCTCCAATACCAAAGCCCTTTTCAGTAGTGTAAGTTTTGTAGTCTCCATTTTCGTCATAAATTTTATCCCAAAGTACCTCACTTTTTGTCAAGTAGCCCATAATAGTTATTACTTTTTTCCTATCATAAACATTTTGTTCAATTATTCTCGTGAAGAAAGACGAGGATTTTTCTTCACGCTGTTTTTCTATGTGAAAAAATCCATATTTGAAGAACTGTTTTTTGTTTCCTAATTGCATAATATTCTTGAAATACACATAGTTGTCGAATATTATTTCTTCCCGTCCTTTTTCTTTATCAAAATTATATTTAATGTTTTTCAGAATATGATGAAAACTGATCGTGTCTGAAATCTGAATGTAATAAATGCTTTTGTTTTCTTCGTAATCGTTTATAAATTTTTTTAAAAGCTCTGTAGTTTCTGCATTTCGAGTGCTGAAATTGATTTCTTTGTCATCAAATTTTCTTTGAAGTTCTGTTTTTAGTTTCCAATTTTGAACTTTATCGGTCAATTGTAAAATGTGTTTTATAGGAAAATGATATTCGGCAATAGCATCAAAACCAAAAACTTTTATGGGATTTTCGGGATACGTCTGATTTAATTCTCTTAATTTTTCCCAATGCTCAAATGTTTCAATTGTTCCCTCTTGATTAACAATGGTTTGGAATGCTAATGTCAATTCTTTTAGAAGTTCTTCGTTCCCTGTTTCTAAATATTTTTGAAAGAAAAATGCTTGGCTATAATTTGTTTCAGGAATATAGTAGTCGATTAAATTCTGTCTTTTTAAGTTTTTTATTAGTAGGATTTCTGCATCATAAGTTTTGGCACTTCCGTGATAAGCACCAAATCCGATGATATTAAAATCTTTTTGAGGAAATTCAAATTCTGTCGAAGTTAAATCAAATCGATTGTTTTTTAAATATTCTTTTTTTGATTGCCCAAAAGCTAGAATACTTGAAATGCTAAAAAGGAGAATTAAAATTTTGTTCATTAATTTTTGTCTTATTTTCGTTCTGTCAAAGTGCTCTACACCGTTTTGTGGCTTGTGAATGTTGTTTTCTTATGAAAAAAATTCTTAATTTGTTTATCGTAAATGTAATTGATTACGGTGATTCCACAAAATAAAACAATATCTACAAACCACTGGTGGCAGTAGTTCTTTCTATTTTCGTTAGTTATTAATAACATTGTAAAATCATCCAGCAATTTTCAAAGTTTTTGTTTTTCAAATCTTCTTTTTTAATCCAAAAATAAATTCTTCCACAATCTCCCCACATCATTTCAGCTTCTTCATTTGTGTCAATTTGGAACAATAATTGCCAATCTTTTGCATTTTTTTCAAGCTCTTTTGCTTTTGGATTATTATAACCACTCGCATCTCCACAATAAATTCCATTGGTAACAAGTTCACATTCTAATTCCATTTCGTTTTGTATTATGTCAGGATGTCCAAGTAATTTATTTACTGTTTCTTCATTTAATATTTCTTCAAATATCAAATCCATTTCTTCTTCCTTCAGTCTTTCATAAATTTCGCTGTCACAAGATGGCAAACTAATTTCACTTTCAAATTTAAGTTCACAGCTTTTAAACTTACCGTCTTCTTCGAGGTTTTCAGGAAATTCGTTTCTTCTTAAGTTGTTCAAATCTTCGTCATAGAAAAACACTTTAAACTTGTTTATGTCCTTAAAATCAAATCCCCAAGCACTTTGTGCAGATGAGTAAAAGAAATACAACATACCACTTTGTGGTAGTAAATTTTCTGTGTCGTAATTTTTAATTTCTGATAAATTAATTTGAGCAAGAAAAGAAAGTGATTTTGTTATTTCTTTTTCTGACTTCTTGTTTAAAAAGAAAAGTTTTTTTTCTTGAATAATTTCAATATTGGTTTCTGTAAACCATTTTTGATTTAATGGTAAATCTGGTTTTCCACCAATTTTTGATTGACCAATATCAATTTTATTTTCAGAAACTTGATTTAGTTTTACTCTTATAGCGTTTTTTAAAGTTGGTTCAATTATATTATAACAGCTTCCAATTTTAAGTTCTGTAAACTTTTCTTTTAAATCAAATTTGTTCATTTTTTTAGGATTTTCAGAGAATTACTGCCAACTCATATATACACGAACCTCCAAAATTTAAAAATTCGTAAATGCTTGCATTTTTTTTTATTGTTTATAAAGATATATTCAAAAAAGAGAAATTGGTGTTATTTTTTTTTAAATATAAATATTTTACGAATGTAAATTACTATTTTTATAGTTATCGAAATTTTGTTTTACTACTTCTTTTTATTCCTGTCATTCTTCCAATATTGTCCATTTTTGCACTCATCAATTTTACCTGTTAATAAGCTCTTAAGATTATTACCGCAATAATAATTATTACATAATACTGTACGAAGCAAAACTGTCGAACCTGTGATTGCTAAGTTGGTAAATTTCACTAACATGAAATACTTCAGCATTCACGAACTCCAAAATAAATAAAAGAAACGAAAGGAATTGAGTTAATGCGAAAGGAATTAAAAATGCCAACAAACACGTATTGATGGCGTCCTTGACTTATAATCTAAAGAAATATTTGCGATTTGTCGTTAAACAACCCACACAACATGTGCAGCAAATACAACTAGAACTACAGAAAGCACAAAGGGTACTCAAAATGCATTTTTATGACCTAAAAGCAGTCTTTTCTAACAGTTCGTATTTTATAAAAACGACACAAAACGTAAAAACCAACCTCGCTTAAAAATCTTTAAAACAGGTTGGTTTTATTGATTTTATCAGGGAAGTAGATTTAAAATGATGTTGTGCAACGGTCAGGGCTTTTAGTTGTTCATGTTTTTTAGTTTAAATTTTTAATAATTTTTCTATTTCTTCCTTCCAATTGTTTCTTCTAAATGAAGTGATTCTTATTTCCGTATTATGTTTTGTAAATAGTGTTATACCATTTTTAATAAATCCCAAATTATCGAACGTTTCAATTTTGCATATATCATTGATGTCAAAAATAGTTTCATTTCGATACATAAAACTTACTGCGTTTGTTTGAAAAATTAATTTATGTTTCGACAAATATAAGTTTCCACCAATCGGCAAACCGCCAATATATAAATTAGCACTTCCCGAATAAATTATTGATTTCATATCAATTTCCGTGAAATCAAATGAGTAATCAATTCTGGAGTATATTTTTAAATATGCAATAAATGGCGTAACAATTAATAAAAATATGCTCACTACAACAGCAATATCTTGTTTCGACGTTATTGATAAATAAGTATACATTATTATCGCAAATACAATTGCAGTTAGTATAGAATTTCTAATTCTTTTCTTCATTTTTCTTTTATATGGTTCTGTATTTAATTATTTATTATGAATACTCAACACTTTAAATTTATATCAGTTTCTTTTCAATTTGCAATCTTATTTTTGCGGAATTTTGGAAATATGACGCCTAAGGTTTTGGCGCTTGGCGAAGGTAGCGATTTACACCACAAATGTTGATGCGGAGAACCACACTTTGATACCCACAAATGTGTCTGCTTAGCGCTGAACCGCCACTTTTGCCAAACGACTATTATGCACGGTTTCTCTCATTAGTCAGTTATTTTATTCATTGGTTCTGTCAAAAAAAAACCTTCAAAAAACCCACTATTCACTGAAGCTTTATATGTTTCTCCAATAGAAAAAGATCCGTATTTTCTTCTTCCTATTTTGTTTTTTAATCTTCCATAATTAGAGTTGAAAACGATATAATAATCAGTTGCTTTTCCGTATGAAATATTCTTGTCTATGACTATCAACTCAATCTTTTCAACAGTATTGCTTTTTAACCAATAATTGAGGTTCATACGTAACCCCATATCTAATAAAAAACTAAAAATAAATGTCATTATCACAAATCCAATGATTGAAAATGCTTTCTTAAATTTAGATACTGGTAAGTCTATGTCAATTTTATCAAGTCTTACTAGAATTATGATTGAAACTATGTGGGTAGTAGATAATAAAGTTATAGCAGTAAAATTTACACTAAAACCTTTGTCGAGGTAAATATCGTCTAATGAAAAAAGTCCAATGATTAATAAAGTAACGGCACATAGAAATGGTAGTGTTAAAATTATTCCAGAAACTTTTTGTCTTCTAGTTGCAGCTTTATCGTTCATATTATAAATTCAGTTTTGATTTGTCGCTTTAAAATTGCGCACAACGTCAGTCTGTGAAAAAACTAACGTTTTATTCTTTCAAAAATAGTCAAATTATTTTAATAAGAGGATTAAAAGTCGCATATTTAATGATGCAACACATCACAGGAATACCGCGTAATCAAATATGTTTTTCTAGTTTAGAAGACACTATTTCATCAGAAAATCCTATTCGATTTATACATACTTTTGTAGGAGCTTTATCTTTAGAAGCTTTGGGTTTTTCGGTTCAAACGGTCAAATCAGAAGGTCGTCCTAGTTTTGATACTAAAATCTTCCTTAAATTGTATCTTTATGGGTATCTCAATGGACTTCGCAGTTCAAGAAAACTACAAAAAGAATGCGTTAGAAATATTGAACTTCAATGGCTTTTATGCGCGATAGTTTCTAATTATTATAATATTTCCTATTTTAGTAAAAACAACATAGTATAAAAAACCAGACGATCTCATCCTCAAAGAGCATTATGATCGAATGGACCAAAAACTCAATGAGAACCCCGCATACAAAAAGAAAATGGTTAGATTGCGAAGTAAAACTGCCGAACTTGTGATTGGTACTTTGGTAAATTTTATGAACATGAAAGGGTTCAATATTCATCAACTCCAAAAATAAATAAGAAAAGTGAGTAATAGAGTCAATACGAGAGGAATCAAAAATAGCAACAAACACATTTTGATGGCGTCCTTGACTTATAATCTAAAGAAATATTTGCGATTTGTCGTTAAAAAACCCACACTATATGTGCAACAAATACAACTAGAATTGCAGAAAGCACACAGCTTACTCAAAACGCATTTTTATGACCTAAAAACACTCTTTTTAAGCAGTTCATATTTTCTAAAAACGACACAAAACGTAAAACAACCTCGCCTAAATGTCTTTAATATAGGTTGCTTCTGTTGATTTTATCAGGGAATTAGATTTAAAATGATGTTGTGCAACGGTCACCGATGTTGGCGACTGGCCTTTATTTCCACTGAACAAATGTATTAATTCCATTCAATTCTCCTTCAAATTTACCTTTTGATTTTATTTTTTTCAAATTATGTTCGATAAAATATTTTAAAATCAATTCATTCTGATAGTATTTTTCAGCTCTTTCAATTTCTTCTTTGTCATATTCGTTTTGTAATTCTTCAAACCTAGTTGCTTTTCTCCTTTCTGCATAATGATTAGGATGCTGTATTTTATTTTGTTTTAACCAATTAAGCCAATATTCCCAATTTTCTTGAACTGCAATAAATACCTCCTTCTTTAGTTCTGTTAATTCATATTCTGCATTATAATCATCTTTTTGTTCGTCAAAGTTTGTTTCAAAAAAGTAAGGTTTGTTCTTAAAATTTGCTACACCCGAAAGTATTGTCATATCCCAATAATCAAATACACAAAATACTTTTTCTAACTTGATAAATTCGACTTCACTTTCATAATCATTCGGGTTTAATGCTTGTAAAACCAGCTTTTCGTCATTATCTAATTCGATAACTACCTTGCAATGATTTTTAATGGGTTCACAGTAGATTTTGGAAATTGATTTATTGAATAATTGAAATTCACTTGTTTTATCAATGTAGTCATAACTATCATCTTCGTCTATTGTTTCGTCGTTCCAATTTTCCCAAACAGCAAATCCAATGTCCAAAAAGTAACGATGCCAATTATGGTTTTTTACTTTTATGTATACAAGACAAGTGCTTTTGGTTTCAGGAACTTCAACCACAATAATTTTTTCAATTTTCAAGTTGTCAAAGTCCTTAAAAACAAATTTGTCATCTTGGAATATTCTACCATTGGATTTTTCACTCATTTGGTCTACTTTTGGTCGGTTGTGGTACGCTTGCCGCTAACGGTTAGTATATGAAAAGTAGGCGATATCGAAGCATGAAACTTTCGGTTAAGCACACGGTTTGATATGAGCCAAAACCTTTGATTTTATAACTATTTCGCCTATTTTTTATACACATTGTTATGTGCAGGCTTTATTTCGAAATATTATTCAATACTAATTTTGCCATCTCAATATTTCCAAAAGTTGAATTTTTGTCAAATATTACTTCTGTCAGAATTTCAGACGCTTTTTTATAATATCCATTTTCATTTATTACGAGCGCTTTATTTATTCGTAACATACCTTTAGTTTCCATATCAGCATTTTGTTCAAGTCCTTTTTCTATTGCATTTAGTCTTTCGTTTCCTTCTAATAAACTTGAGTAATCTTTCCAAGCTGGTGCAAAAGAAGGGAATTTCTCAACTAACAATTTTATCATTTCCGTTTTTTCGGCTTGATTATCAATCCATTCTAGAGAAACATAGGATTTATAAAGACCTTTTTGTAAATCTCCAGCATTTTCTCTTTCCAAAGTATGCAACGCTATTTTAGATGTGTAAAATCCTTTTGGTGCAACTTTATCTGTTAATTGGTAATATTTCAAAGCGTTGTCATAATCATCTTGAAGAAGATATGTATATGCTAAATCATAAAGAGGATAAGCCCAATTTGGTGCTTCTTTATTTGCTTGCTCAAAATTTTCAATTGCTTTTTGATAATTACCAGACTGTCCATATTGTCTTGCCTGACTATGCAAAGATTTGGCTAAATCCGAAACTCCTTCGATTCCGTAAATTTCGTAATTGAAAATTCCACTAGAGTTTTCTAAATCTTCTTTCAATATTTTATTCCATTGCTTATCTGTAAATTCTATTTTCACATTATTATCTGATTCGGATTTATTTTCGTTTTTGAATTCATTCTTGCAAGAAGATAGAAGTCCTATTTTTATTAAAATTCCAATTATTTTATTTTTCATTCGTTGTTTTTTTTAGCTTGCACATAACGTCAGTCTGTGAAAAAACTAACGTTTTATTCTTTCAAAAATAGTCAATTTATTTTATTAAAAGGAAGAAAAAATGTATATTAAAAGATTGAACATATCACAGGAATTCCTTGCAATCAAATGCATTTTTATGAACTAAAAATAGTCTTTTTAAGCAGTTCACATTTTATAAAAACGACACAAAACGCAAAAACCAACCTCGCTTAAATGTCTTTAAATGTAGTTGGTTTTATTACTTTTATCAGGAAATTTGATTTAAAGTGAAGTTGTGCAACGGTCACGGATGTTGGCAGAAGTAATTTTATTATTCATTTTCTATTTCGTAATAAAAATTTCCATCTTCAGGAACCGTTAAATATCCTTTTTTACTTAATTTGTTTGTAACATCTGTATAGATAAAGTGATACCACCAAATGAAAAATTCTTCAAAACTTATTTTTTCGGAATATTTACTTTCAATATAAATGTCTCTAATGTATTTTTTTTGTTCATTAAGAATATTTATCAAAATTGGCTTGAATTCATTTGCTAAATTCACTAGCTTTTCATTATCAGATTTGTTTATATAGTTTTGTTGTTGTTTTGAAATATCATGCGTTCTATTATTTCCATATATATTCATTAATTTTTTATCAACCTCTTCATCTTGATTTCCAAAAATCCCAAATGATTCTGTCTTACTGTTTGAAACCATTATGGAATAATAGTAATTCTTATTATTTCTTAATGGTCGCACTGGTGCTTTTAAAAACTCGCTCTCAACATTGTCAATTTGCCAAGAATCCAACAGGACATTGCTTAAAATTAGAAATGACCACTTCTCAAAAGTATCATTCTTTGCTAATTCTAATTTAGAAAAGTCTTTTTTAATTTTAGGCAAAAAGTCAATGATTTTGGAGGTAATTTGTTGCGCTATGGGAAAAGATTTTTCGTATAAATAATTCCCGTCCTTTTCGTCAGCTATGAAAATCGTTGGTTTTGGACAATCATTTTCAATTTTTAGCCAATTTTTTTTTAGCAAAATTTTTTCAATATTAGCAATTTTTTCATCTGTGAACGAAGTGTTGTCTATTATTTCTTGAATTGGAATATTGTGATGTAAACAAATTAGAAAATAGTCCAAACTATCTTTATATGGATTAAAGTCATTAAAATTGTTTCCTCTTGAAATCAAACTATGTTCATAATCTGTCTTGAATATTCTTTTTATTTCTTGAGCATTATTTTTGTCATTGACTTTACAACTAAAAAAAAGAAATATTGTCAATGTTATTAATATAATATTTTTCTGCATTTCGTTTTTCATTATTTTCGCCAACGTTTTGTGGCTATGTTGTTTTCTTATGAAAAAAATTCTTAATTTGTTTATCTTAGATGTAATTGATTACGGTGATTCCACCAAATAAAACAATATTTACAAACCGCTACTGGCAGATCAGTTTTCCTTTATTTTAATTTAATTTTAATAGAATTTTTAAATTTTCACAGGTATTTTAAGTTCAAAGTTTTTAAATTCATTGCTACTTTTATACGATAGAAATATTTTTAATTTTCCATCTTCTAAATCTTCTTTTTTCGGCGACATTTCTATCAACAATTCATTTTCACTATTCCCTTTTAAAATTCGAATAGTTTTTCCGGCTAGACTTACATTATTTGGATTAATATTTTCAAATTTAAATTTAGCCTGCGTTTGATTATTAACTTCTAAATATTTATTTCCAGTTAAAATTTCAAAAGTAACTTTTTCTTTTCCGTTAACAAATTCATATTTTTTTTCGCTTGTGGATAATTCTTGACCAAATAATGTAATACTTTGTATTAAAATTATAGCTATTAAATATATTCTGTTCATCTGTACTATATGTTTTATAATGGTTAGCGGTATGAAAAGTAGCTGATTGCGTGGACGCGAACCTACCTCAATTGCTGATGTTCTGAGCGGGAACTTAGCTTGCAAATTGCATCGAAACCGCTATGTTTTATGACCGCTTGTTATATGCATTTTTTTATCTAATTCACAAACATTCATGAAATTTTTGTTAAATATTCGCAATTTTTCACCGCTAATACATGAATTTATTGTCAATTTATTAAACTTTCCCAAGTTTTGTTTTGGTGTTATTGAAAGTTCTTCAATGAGGCTATATGATTCAGTTTCAAAAAATAATAGTTTATTAGTTCCTTTGTATTTGTGAACAATGAATAATTCCCCATTATTACTGTAATTACCACTCCCAAATTCCTCAATATTATAAACAGCAATGAAATTCATATCAAGGTCAAAAACACCAACTTGACTAAATTCGAACCAACAACGACCATTTTTTAGACCTGTTTTTCCACCTCCATTTGTATGAAAATGGATTTTTTCATTTCTAATAAATATTGATTGTATAACTAATGTATCTGCGTGATTATTTAAACTTAGTTCAGTTGCTTTAAAATATTGTGTTGGTAATTTCGAAATACTACTTGTCCATTCGAATTTTTTCTTTTCTTCTTGTTCGATAAGCTTTAATTCGCTGAAAAATTCTGCTCTTCCACCATGACCATATTCACCAATTGTAAAGAATAAAGAATTTCTTGTTTTGCAGTAACAACTATCAATAAGATGTCTTCTTCTTACATGTTTATCTATGGGAAAAGGATTAGTTATTGGATAAACATTATAGTTATCATTTTCGATAATATTTTCCCAAATGATAATATTATCGAAGTTCAATAATGCCAATTTGTTATCAAAGAGAAAAAAAGTATAAAATTCAAGAGTGCTTACAAAAGAAGGGATTTTGTCTAAAATGATTCTTTTTAATAATTGATTACCATATATCTCAATAATGTTTTGTTTTGGGTAATTATAAAGTAATATTGCTGAATGATTCTCATCTAATGCTATGACTTTAACAATATTATGACCTACCTCTGGTATGTATGAATTAATGATTTTACTTTTCATATTTTTTTTTAAATTGCATACAAATTCCTGGCCTACAAGAGTTTTACGAATGAAGATGCGAGTTTTTTACATTAAATACAAATTTTTCAAGTACAAAACCATCTTCAAATTAAGCCAAATCCCCCCATATTGCCAAACGACGGTTAACTGCTGTATTTTTAGTTTTTAATTACGTTATTTTTTCAAAATCAGGATGTTCAAGATCTCGTTCCAATCCTTTTTCTATTAATTCTTTATGCAACTCAGAGTTATATTTTTGTATTTCTAAATGTTCACTTTCTGTTTTTTCTGGATCATCTGGGTAAATAGTTCTTCCGAATTGCCCTTTGTAATTATTTAGTTCTATTATATTTCCATCTTTTTCAATTCTCTTATGAAAACTTGAATAATCGTCAGAGCCAAAAAGGTCAATATAGAATTCTTCAAGCTTGTTTTTCTTTACAAAAAATCTAACTTTATGTCCGCCTCTCATTCCTTCGGAATAAAATTCGATTTCTGTTATTTTTTCCAAACACACTACTTGTGGTAGACTTATATAACCAGATGTGGCAATTTTAAAAGCTTTTCTGAAAATAATTAATTGCTCTGATGTCATTTTTCTAATTTCTATTTCTCTGTTTTTTGGAATATAGCAGTTAACGTCAGTCTGTGAAAAAACTTCCGTTTTGTTCTTTCAAAACTAGTCAATTTAATTTATTAAGAGAAAGAAAAGTTTTATATTAAATGAGGGAACATATCACAGGAATTCCATGCAATCAAATGTGTTTTTATGACCTAAAAACAGTCTTTTCAAGCAGTTCACATTTTATAAAACGACACAAAACGTAAAAAGAAATCTCGCTTAAATGTCTTTAAAATACGTTGGTTCTATTGAGTTTATCATAGAATTAGATTTAAAATGATCTTGTGCAACAGTCACCGTTGTTGTGCGACTGTGCCTTTACTGTGTTCTCAATTTATTAAATATTTCGATTTCTTTTTCGGTTAATTGTTTTGTTATTTTGTCAAAATTTTCGACTTGTCCAAAAGTAGTGTATATAACACTTTCCCAACAGTAATCGGCCATTTCTTGCACATCGTTCCCGCTGTCAGAATAATCTTTTAAATTTTCTTCTGTGAAATAGTATTCAGAAAAATGCGCTTTACTTTCCATCAACAAATTTAGATTTTTTTCATTGGTAAAATAAGAAATAAATGCTTTGTTGTGAGGATGCTCCTGCATCGACAAAATGCAGCTGATATACACTTTAATGGATCGGTCGTTAATTCCAAATTTATCAAGAAATACAGGTGTAAATTTTTCTTGGATTGATTGATGTTCTTCAGCGACGGTTTGAAAATAATCAATTAAAACATCAAAATACTTTTCATTATTTAAACCCAATGCAAAAACGGCGAATGTAGAAGGCATTGCACAATTTTCGTCTTCAAGATTGATATACCACTCCCATTTGTGTTTTGCCAGATTAATATATTCTGCTATTTCAGGATGTAGATTTTGGTATTTCACGGCGTTTGCAAACAAATAATTTTGGCCACATTTTGGAAGTCCTTTTAAAGGTAATAACTCCTTTGTTTTTGGTGAAAAATTAATTTCAAAGCTTTTAGGAAAATCCGTTTTCAGCAATTTATTAATAAAGATTAAAGCGTTATGATAGGCTTCTTCATTTTCGTTCTTCATTTTTATTTTGACAGTTGCAAAAACATCGTTAGCATCGCAGGTTAAATCATTGTCTTTATAATGGGTAATATTTTTTGGAAGTTTTCCTGTTCCTTCTTTTTTTAATTTTACTACTTCTTTACTACCTAATTGAGTAACAATATCAAAATATTCTTTTGCAGTAACGGTTTCATAACTCGCCCCATATTTGATATGACAAACAGCAACATAACAAATGAAATTTAAAATTTCTATTTCTTCAAATGATAATTCAAGGTTTGAGTCAAGTGTTTTTACTTTGTCCCAATCATTACCTGTAATCTTGAAAAATTTTTTCGTAATTCTTTTTTCAATCCATAATCCAATAGTATAACTGTAATTATTAAAACCTCTTGATTCAAGTTTTCTTAATTTTTCGAAAAAATCGATATACAAATTTTTGTCGAACGGACGTGATTCAAAAAAATAGTCAATAACCCTGCTATTAAGAAATTTTTCTCCAGTGACCAACAAATATGGTTCAGGATATTCTTTGGCAGTTTTACAGGTGTTATTGTTTATGGCATCGATGAATCTTTCTAAAAGCAATTCATTCCCTTTAATTTCAACTAAATAATCCAATTGTCTGCTCATTTTATTTTAGCTAATTTATTTTGTTTGGTGGTTCTATTGCATATCGCACAACGATTGGGTATTTCTGTTGTTGAGGACTTTTTATAGATAGTCTTTGTAAATATAACAAATTGAACAATTAGCAAAATATTGATGATATAAATTTCCGTCTCGCTAATAGAAATACTTTGATATGTGCGATTTTTTTAGTCGTTCCAACCATAAGATCTCCACATTTTATTTTTTGAGTCATATTTTTCATTAACCATAAATCCGCGTGAATATTTTAGTTCAAATTTATTTTCATTTATTGCTTTCTTATATTCAATTCCGAAACTTGTATTAAATGAATCTGGATAATTTTCCTTCTTTATTTCTAATAAATCAATTAATCTTTCAGATCGAAAATTTTGAATTTTGTCAACGAGAAAACATGATGTAATTTGGGTAAATAAGAAAAGTGGTATAATGAAAATTAGTTTTGTAGAAGTTTGCTTCAGTATTTCCTTTTTATATTTGATCAGATTAAAAATGAAAATAATTATAGATAAAAATAATATAATTCCAAAAGGCAGAAGTAAAAAGAACATTTCTACAACCACAACATAATCGATAAATGGAATAATTATTCCTAAAATTATAATTATTAGATAAATTACTTGGAAAAAAGTCGTTTTTTTATTCACTCTTTAAATTTACAAAACTTAGGTTAAAATCGCCCATAACGTCATTCTGTGAAAAAAATTTCACTTTATTAGTTCAAAAATAGTCAATTTAATTTATTAAGAGAAAGAAAAGTTTTCCATCAATGATGGAACATATCACAGGAATTCCGTGCAATCAAATACATTTTTATGATCTAAAAACAGCCTTTTTAAGCAGTTTACATTTTATAAAAACGACACAAAAAGTAAAAACCAACCTCGCTTAAATGTCTTTAAATGTGGTTGGTTTTATTGATTTTATAAGAGAATTAGGTTTTAAATGATGTTGTGCAACGGTCACGGCTGTTGGCATATGCCATTTTTGTTCAATTTGAATGCCTTCTTTTAGAAATTTATTACAAACATTTATTTTCTCCTAACTTCTTTATAATTAATTACTCCATTTGTTTTAATGTACATTATTTTGGGTAGTTCAGATTTATATGTTATTTCATTTTCATATAATCCAACTTCTTTGGCTTCATAAGGGTCAAATATAATTTCTTCTTTAATTATTTTTTCATAATGCTCTTCAATAAATTTTATAAATAAATAACCTCTCTTTTCGAAGTCTGGAATTTCAGATAATTCGTTATATTGTCTATACCATTCTGGTCTCGACATCCAATAAATAAACAAAGCTGTTCCTCTGTCACAGTGTTCACTTAAAAGCATTTTTTTTAATGAAGGAAATCCATTATCCCAATTGTATTTGCAAACTCTACGAAAAAGTTTTTCAGTTTCGGTTAATTTCATAATTTAAATATTTTTCAGTTTGGCGTTTTTTTGTCAACTAATTCTAGGACTTCGCATTTTTTTATGGTATCTACTAACGCGTGTTACCGCTTGTGGCAGTTGCGTAAATTTAAGACAAAGGATTACAAGTACAAAACTCCTCGTGGAATTTTCGGAGAAAATTCCGAACACAAGCCGAGCCTAGCAATTTCAACAGACGGATGTTGTAAGTAGTGTTTTTACTATTTTCGATTACAATATTTATTCAGCATTTCTTTGGATTCAATGTCTCCAAGTCTTGCAGAAATATCAAAATTTTCACAAGATTTAATAGTGTCTTTTAATACTAAATATGATTTACCAATATAATAATGTGAATTTGATACCATGTTATCTACTTCTAAAGACTTTTTAAAATCAATTATCGCTTTTTCATATTCCTTTAATTCAAAGTATTCAATTCCTCTGTTATAATAGATTTGACAATCTAAAACATTATAGTCTGCATTATTATCAAATTGTTTTACTTCAATATTTGTATTAATTGCAATTTTTTGTTTTTCAGAATTTAATGAAGTATGTAAAGCTCCTTCTGTATTTAGAGCTTTGTTATAAAAATCTATTGCTTTTTGATGATTTTTTAAAGTACTCCAATTGTAGCCAATTTCACATAACGCAAAAGTATTATCAGAATCAAATTGAATTACTATTTCATAATCATTTATAGCTTCTTCGTAATTTCCGATTTCTGCTTTACAATATGCTCTGTTAATTAAAGCTGGACGAAAATTGTCTTTTTTCTCTATAGCTTTGTCAAAAAGCAATATAGCATTTTCATATTTTTTTTGTTGGCTCAATTCTATAGCTTGATTATAATAGCTTTCTGCAGAAGTAAAATCACAACTGGTTAAAATTATAAAAGATAATATGTAGGATAGTTTTTTTAACATTACTTACAACGTTTTGTGGCTAAAAGAAGTGGCGACGAACCAAGACCAAGCCAAAACAAAAGTATGCCCTTGCCTAAGCCATTTATTTTAACTGCTGTTACCACTAGTATTTTTTACATTAAATAGATTATAATATCTGAAAATTCTTCCATAGAATATTTACTAAACTTTGATAAAGTTACCGATAATATACTTTTAGGTTTTATTATTTCTTTTTTAAATTTATAAATTTTAGTTTTTTCTTTTTCAAAGTATTCTGGAAAAACTGATTCGTTTTTAAATTCCTCATCGCTAAAAGTTAGTTTAATAAGCCAGTTTTTATTCTTGTTTTTAGGAATTTCAAAGTAGTAATAATTATTATCAGAAGTTAATTTTGGTAATGCTTCAAAACCTGTTTCAAAAAACATTGAATTAACATAAGGCTGTTTGTTGAATTCATCAATTGATATAGGATTTTCAATTAATTGCCATTCTTTTTTATCTGGAAAATGTGAAAGTATTAATTCATTCGGTTTAGTAGCAAAATAATAATTAATGTTTCCATTCTCGTATTGTTTTGCCCAAGTAGTATCGACAAAAAGCCATGAGTTTTCAATTTTGATTGCATTCCAACCATGTCTATAGGTAATATCTATTTCAGGTTCTATTATAAGATTTTCTTTTCTTTTAACATATCCACTAATACTCACACATTCAATACCAGATTTGTCCATAAAATGCTTGAATAAACTAGAATATCCAGCACAAATGCCTTTTCTATTGCTATAAACTCTTTTATAATCCTCACAATGTTCAATGTCAATTTGAAGATTTTTTGAATTAATTAAAACTTGTGCTTGTTCATTATCATATTTAATATTCAAATTCATCCAGTAATAAAAAAATCTAGCCTTTTCAAGTTTTACTGTGATATTTTCGTTTGCAAATTTTATTAATTCTTCTATTTCAATTTTTTTATTACTTTTTGACTTTGCTAACTCCAATACATTATTATTCTGACTAAAAGCAGTTGTAAATATTAGTAAAAAAAGTATTTGTAAGATTTTCATTTTCAATATTAGTGGTAACGTGTTGCTGCTTGTTGCAGTTGCGTAAATTTAAGACAAAAGTTTACAAGTACAAAACTCCTCATTGAATTTTCGGAGAAAATTCCGAACACAAGCCAAGCCTAGCAATTGCTACAAACGGCTGTTAGGCACAGTTGTTTTTTTGGTCTTTGGAGATTCCATTAACTATATTTTCGAATTTCCGAAATCTCTTTTATTAAATAGTATTTAGTCTTTTTAATATTCAGATTAGTCTTATGATTTTTCAATTATCAGATTGATACGCTTAATCATTTGCTGTATATCTCCATTAGTTATTAAAACTCCATCTTCATAGAACCATATTCACCTTTTAGGTTGACTGCTATTGTTGGATTCTTAGGGTAATTGGCTTTCAAATTTGATATTAACTGAATATTTGTTGCTAATTTCTTATCATCATTTGATTCAATATCAAATTCAACTATGGTTGATTGTTTCTTAGAATAGATATATTCAAGGCTGTTTTTATTTTCTTGTCTCAAGTTCTACGTGATTTTTGTCAGGGTCAGATATTACAATATGCTCAGATTCCTTAGTTTCCCAAAGTGGAGTTATAATTTCGCATTTGTATTTTTCTAAATATTCTAAATAGCCTTTGATTTCGTCAATTCTAAATTTCAGTTTTAGGTTTTTTGTCTGTTTCGCTTCATCATCAATTGGTATAATTTCAAATGAAAAATTCCCGTTTTTATATTTTTTTCTAATTTGTCCATCATCATTATATTCAGAAAATGACATTCCAAATTCTTCATAAAAATCAAGCATGGTAGATGCGTTTTTAGAATAAATTGTAATAGAAATTAATTCAGGAGGTGGAGCAAACATAATTCGTATTTGTTATTTTAATTGTGGCTAACGTCAGTCTGTGAAAAAACTAACGTTTTATTCTTTCAAAAATAGTCAAATTATTTTAATAAGAGGATTAAAAGTGGTATATTTAATGATGCAACACATCACAGGAATACCGCGTAATCAAATGTGTTTTTCTAGTTTAGAAGACACTATTTCATCAGAAAATCCTATTCGATTTATAGATGCTTTTGTAGGAGCTTTATCTTTAGAAGCTTTGTGTTTTTCGATTCAAACGATCAAATCAGAAGGTCGTCCTAGTTTTAATACTAAAATCTTCCTTAAATTGTATCTTTATGGGTATCTCAATGGACTTCGCAGTTCTAGAAAACTACAAAAAGAATGCGTTAGAAATATTGAGCTTCAATGGCTTTTATGCGCCATAGTTACTAATTACCATAGTATTTCTGATTTCAGAAAAGACAATCCATCAGGACTTAAAAAACTATTCAAACTCTTTGTTACTTTTTTAAAAGATGCCGACTTGATTGGTGGCTACATCATTGCTATTGATGGTACTAAAAGCCGAGCACACAACAGCAAAAAAGCTAATTTCAATCAAAAG
>NZ_JBHUOL010000003.1:343-196084 GCF_042686085.1 Flavobacterium ardleyense | reverse complement strand
CTCAGGAGAACCTTTCTTTAAATTTATTTATCTCAGTATGTTAAGATATTATGTATTGTTAGCTAGCAAAAGTTAGTTACCCTTGCAAAACCCTTTAAGGTGGTTATTGCGTCGGGGCTCACCTCTTCCCATACCGAACAGAGAAGTTAAGCCCGATTGCGCAGATGGTACTGCATTTATGTGGGAGAGTATGTCGCCGCCTTTCTTTTGAAAAGCCCTATCAGTAATGATAGGGCTTTTTTGTTATATATATATACCATCCAAAACGGACTAATACAACATAAAAACCACAAAAACCTAGCAGAAAGCGCTGGGTTTTGTCGTTTAATGTACTTATTGAGATAATATTTCTTATGAAAACTAGAATTGTGTGAGAGATAGTAGTGGAAAACCTTTTTATTTTTAGGCATACGGTTGCCTGTGAGTTGAAAAATAATAATTATTTACACTGGCTCATTTTACATCGTATTTAATGTCTTATATAAAACTTTTAAATCTGATTTAGCGCTTTAGCAAGTTGCATATTAGAACCAAACTTTACTATTATTTTGGTAAGTTGTCAAAAATTAGACATTTGCGCGTTGATGATAGACCATTCATTTACAATAACAGAAAACTTAATTACCAATTCTTAAATAGATAGAAGACTTTTCAAGATTTGAGTTTTGGTGTTTTGAGTTATTTAAGTAATTGTGATTAAATAGGAAAAACCTAACTTAAAAGTTGGTGTTTCTTGCATAGAAGTCGGGAATCACCAAGGTGAAAAAAAATTAGACCCCTTAAATGCATTAAAAAAGAAAAGCATAAGCTTTGCGTCTATCCTTTTTGTAATGTAAATTTATTTTAAATTGATGCTCTTTATTTATCTGTTTTTTAAAAAATTGCTCATCAACTAATCTATATAATTGCTTGTTGACTTATTTACTGTGTGGCTTTACTTTGTGGGCACGGAATGCAATTCCGTGCTATCGGGGTCAAAAGGAAATTAGACCGCTTAAATGAATTAATCACAATAAGGATAAACTTTTCGTTTATCCTTATTGTGATTAATATTTATTTTAGATTGATGTTCTATATGTTTTGATTTTTTTTAAAAACATTCATCAACTAATATTTTCAATTGCTAATTAACTGTGTGGCTGTGCTTTGGGGGCAGGGAATACAATTCCGCGGTATCGTAGTGGGTTGATCTCTGCGCCACCGGGTTATTATTTAGGTTTAAAGAAAAGACAAACCGTTAAGCTCTCCTTTTGTTGTTTATTTAACTAACTATTACACATTATCTGAATAAGCTGACATAACTCTTTAAAAAAAGCATTTCATCTTTTGATAAATCAGTGCTTATATCTTCAATTTTACTATTAGAGTTAAATGTGAATATAAGATTATTATTAGATTTATATAAAAATTCAACCTTTACAGATTTACTACTTTTTTCAGGACAATTAATAAATAAGTTCTTCTTATTAGAATTATTAAACTTTATTATTTCTCCTAAATCTGCCATGGAAAGCTCTTTTTCTAAATAATTTATTGTTGAGATAAACGCTGTACTGTTTTTAGAAAAAAGTCTAAAGTATTCCTGTTTAATATCATATCCATAACTAGTTTGAACTAGTATTATATCTACGTTGTTATCAGATTTCAGAAAATCACTATAACTTTTTTCTACTCTGTCATCATAAAAATTACTTATTGAATCAAATTGCTTTTGATTGTATAACTTAAAGCAATCCTGTTTTGTAATTTTGTTTTCTGACAAATCAGTTTTAATTGTTTTACAACTAAAGAAAAGAAAAGTCAAAAAAAAGTAACTAGTTATTGTTTTTATAGTAATCATAAATCTTTTTAATTACGTTTATAGTTTTATTTTTTCAAACTACCTGCTTAAATCTAATTGACCTGAAGCATAAGTATATTTTTGTCTTAAAGGAATCTTAACTCCCCTAGAATTACTAACTTTCCCTCTAACAATATTTTCAACGTTGTTTGCAGATTTTTCATTTTGTAATAATTTTTGCTGTGTTTCTTCTGTAGTATCTTTAAAACTAACATCCAATTCTAAATGCGAATTGGTCTCATTATCATATCAATAGCGTGTCCAAATTCATTACCTATAACAAACTCATTATCAGTATCCCTTGAGATAATTCAATTTGTATACTTGTGCCATTTCCATTTTCTCTATCAGCAACATTTGTTTTTTTCCATTTCTTTGTAATGTAGTTACCTCAGAGCCATTTTTAGTAAATGAAATTGTATGGTTTTTTTTTGAGTTCTTTAGCTGATTAAAATTATTTTTATGAGTTTTTGAATCTTTCATCAGAGCTATGTTTTTCTCTTTAAACTCTCTTTTAGCTTGTATAAATTCTTTTCCTGATTGACCTTCTTCCCTTGCGTATTTTACCCGCAGTCCATCAGGATCTAATAATTCGATAGGATTATTAAACAAATAAGCATATTGATTAACAACATTATATCTTTCCGCCAAAATAGTCAATATTCATACACCTTCCATTTGCGGGGTCGTAATTCCTTGCGCCATAATCATACATATTAAGCCCCAACTCATCTTGGAGCTCTTTACCGTTGTATTTATACTTGTAATTGCTACATCATAAAGCTAATTTATAACATTTTTTTATTTTTACTACTTTCAAGGTAAAAAGTTCTTATGAAAACTAGGCTTGCGTGAGGGATAGCAGTGGAAATCCTTTATATTTTGTAATCAAAAACAAAATATAAAGATTGCAACGAAGAGCCCGACCTGAAAGGACACGCCCAAAAAAATCGAATTAGTTGATTTTCTCAGTATAATATTTACAAATACGATTAACAGGACATTCTGAACATTGAGGATTAGTAGGGCGACAAATTTCTCTTCCTAGAAATGAAAAGGCCATTCCAATTTCATTCCACATTTCATAAGGTAATTTATCCATCAATTGCTTCTCGATTTTGTTTCCATCTTCATATTGCAATGTTAGTCCAATTCTAGGAGCAACTCTGATAACGTGTAGATCAACAATTATTCCTTCTGCTTTTTTTTGTAATTCTCGTATTATTACATTCGCCGATTTTCTGCCGATTCCCTTTATTGCAGTTAAGTCAGTTAAATTCGTGGGAATATTCTCATCAGTCTTTAGAGTTTTCGCTAATTCAACGATCCAATTCGTTTTGTTTACATAGTTTTTAACGGTGACTAAATACGGCATGATAGCTGCATTAGTGGCAGAGGAAAGCTCGGTAATATTTTTATATCTTTCAAAGAAAGGAAGCGAAATCGCATTTATATTGGCGTCTGAATCTTGTGCAGATAGCAAAACCATTAATAGCAATTGATACGTGTTTTGATAAGCTAATGGATGTTTTCTTCCCTTATACTTGTCCAAAAGTGGGTGTAAATCTTGTTTCCAGTTATCGAATAGCATAATAAGTAGTTATAAAAAAAGGAGTCCAACTTGTTAGTAGAACTCCTTTTTTTTAAAATATATTTTGATTATTTAGTCAAACCTCTTGAAATTACAATTCTTTGAATTTCAGAAGTTCCTTCATAAATCTGAGTAATTTTTGAATCACGCATCATTCGTTCTACATGATATTCACTTACATAACCGTTTCCACCGTGAATTTGTACTGCATCATTTGCAACTTCTAAAGCAATTTCAGAAGCATATAATTTTGCCATAGCGCCAGAATGAGCAATATCTTCACCTAAATCTTTTTCAGCAGCAGCTTTGTGAATTAACAATCTAGCACATGTAATTTTTACATGCATATCTGCTAATTTGAAAGCAATTGCTTGGTGCTGAATAATTGGCTTACCAAAAGTAACACGTTCTTGTGCATATTTAAGGGCTAATTCATAAGAACCTTGTGCAATTCCTAAAGCTTGAGAAGCAATTCCAATTCTTCCACCGTTTAAAGTAGACATTGCGAAACTAAATCCAAAACCATCTGCACCTATTCTATTCTCTTTTGGAACTTTCACATCAGTAAATAACAAAGTATGTGTGTCAGAACCACGAATTCCCATTTTCTTTTCTTTCGGGCCAATTTCAAAACCTGGCATCCCTTTCTCAACAATAAGAACATTAATACCCTTATGTGCTTTTGCAGCGTCAGTTTGTGCAATTACTAAGTAAGTTGAAGCTGTTCCTCCGTTTGTAATCCAGTTTTTTGTACCATTTAATAAATAATGGTCGCCCATATCTATTGCAGTAGTTCTTTGAGAAGTTGCGTCTGATCCTGCTTCTGGTTCAGACAAACAAAATGCTCCAATAACTTCCCCTTTTGCAAGAGGAGTCAAATATTTTATTTTTTGCTCTTCTGAGCCATATCTTTCTAATCCTGCACAAACTAATGAGTTATTAACCGACATAATTACAGCAGCAGAAGCATCAACTTTAGCAATTTCTTCCATTGCTAAAACATAAGAAATGCTGTCTAATCCTGCTCCACCGTATTTTGGGTCAACCATCATTCCCATAAAGCCTAGATCAGCCATCATTTTAACTTGATCAGTTGGAAATTTTGAATGTTCGTCTCTTTCAATAACTCCAGGTAATAATTCTGTTTGAGCAAAATCGCGTGCAGCCTGCTGAATCATTATTTGCTCTTCGGTTAATTTAAAATCCATATTATTTAAATATAATGTTTGCTAATTATTTATTTCAAGATACCAAAAGTAACTATTTATTAGCAAATTTTCAATAACTATTTGTAATTTTAACCCATGTTTAATGAAAAATACAAGGTTATTGGAGTTATGTCGGGTACATCTTTGGATGGAGTGGATTTAGCTTGCATAATATTCAACAAGTCAGATCATTGGTCATTTTTGATTGAAGAGTCGGAAACGATTGCGTATTCTTCTGAATGGCTGAACAAATTGAAAAATGCAATTGATTTTAGTCAGGAAGAATTGGTGCAATTAAATATTGACTATACGAAGTTACTTGCGAAAATTATCAATGAATTTATCGCAAAAAATAACGTGACTCAGATCGACTCGATTTGTAGTCACGGACACACCATTTTACACCAACCTCAAAACGGTTTTACCCTTCAAATCGGAAATCTTCCGTTGCTTCGAGAAATTGTAAATCATACGATTGTTTGTGATTTTAGAGTTCAAGATGTAAAATTGGGAGGTCAAGGTGCACCATTGGTTCCTATTGGCGATGAGCTTCTGTTTTCTAACTATGATTATTGTCTGAATTTAGGCGGCTTTTCTAATGTTTCGTTCAATGAAAACGGGAATCGAATCGCTTTTGATATTTCGCCTGTAAATACGGTTTTGAACTTTTATGCCAGTCAATTGGGATTTGATTATGATGATGAAGGGAAAATAGCGCGTTCCGGAAATTGCAATCAAGACCTTTTAAAACAATTGAATACTATAGAGTTTTACTCAAAACCTTATCCTAAATCCTTGGGAATGGAGTTTGTAAATGCATTGATTTTTCCAATGATCGAATCTTTTGAAATTCCTGTGGAAGATAAGTTGAATACGTTCATCGAACACATAGCTATTCAAATTAGTAAGGTTTGTACTAAACCAGATGCTGCGTTATTTATAACTGGAGGTGGCGTTTATAACAAATATTTAATCGAAAGAATTCAGCTTTATTTAAAAAGTACGAAAGTGATACTTCCTGATGATAAAACAATTCAGTTTAAGGAGGCCTTAATTTTTGGTTTTCTAGGTGTTTTACGTTTGCGAAATGAGATTAATGTCTTAGCCAGCGTAACAGGAGCCAAGGAAAACCACTCGTCTGGAGTAGTGTTTAACTAAATGTTATAAAATAATTAAAAAACAAACAATAGGCTATCGCCATAATTACAGATTATGTATATTTGTCGATTAGATAAAAAAATAACCAACAAATGAAAGATTTATTACAAAAATTCGAAAACAAAGAACCAGAGATAGTATTCAATTGGAAAGATTCTGAAACTGAAGCGGAAGGATGGGCTGTAATCAACTCATTAAGAGGTGGTGCTGCTGGTGGTGGAACGAGAATGCGTAAGGGATTAGATATGAATGAAGTGCTTTCTTTAGCTAAAACTATGGAAGTGAAGTTTTCAGTTGCTGGACCAGCAATTGGAGGAGCAAAATCTGGAATTAACTTTGATCCAAACGATCCAAGAAAAAAAGGTGTTTTGGAAAGATGGTTTAAAGCAGTTTCTCCTTTGTTAAAACATTATTATGGAACGGGTGGCGATTTAAATGTTGATGAAAGTCATGAAGTTATTCCTATGACTGAAAATTGTGGTATTTGGCATCCACAAGAAGGTGTTTTTAATGGTCATTTTAAGCCAACAGAAGCAGAAAAAATTAATAGAATTGGTCAATTGCGTCAAGGTGTAATTAAGGAAATTAAAAATCCTGATTTCTCACCAAGCGTAGATAGAAAATATACAGTTGCTGACATGATTACTGGTTATGGGGTTGCGCAAGCAGTTCGTCATTATTACGGAATCTATGGAGGCGATGTGCAAGGTAAGAAAGCAATTATTCAAGGTTTTGGAAACGTAGGTTCTGCGGCTGCATTTTACTTGTCTCAAATGGGGGCTAAAATTGTAGGTATCATTGACAGAGATGGTGGAGTTATGAATGAAAACGGTTTCTCTTTTGAAGAAATTAGAACCTTTTATTTAAACAAAGACGGAAATAAATTGGTTGCAGACAATATGATTCCATTTGAAGAAATCAACGAAAAAATTTGGTCAATGGGAGCTCAAGTATTTGCTCCTTGTGCTGCTTCAAGATTGGTAACTAAAAGTCAATTAGATGCTATGATTGCTTCGGGATTAGAAGTAATTTCTAGTGGGGCTAACGTTCCATTTGCAGATACAGCAATTTTCTTTGGACCTATTATGGAAGAAACAGATAAAAAAGTAAGTTTAATTCCAGACTTCGTAGCGAATTGTGGAATGGCAAGAGTATTTGCTTATTTCATGGAAAGCAGAGTTCAGTTTACAGATGAGTCGATTTTCTCTGACGTTTCTAACACCATCAAAAATGCACTTCAAAAAGCGCACGAATTAAATTCAGACAAAAAGAATATTAGTGCTGCAGCTTTTGAAATTGCTTTGAAACAATTAGTATAGTAAGTCATGATTGAGATAATTATTATTGCAGTCTTTATCTTAGGATATTTAGGGATTGCGTTTGAACACAGTGTTAAAATCGATAAATTAATTCCAGCATTGGGAATGATGGCGATTTTATGGGCTTTAATCGCTGTAAATAACCTGGAGGTTTTTGAAATCATTCCAGGTATTGGAAAAGAAGTACACAATATAGAAGGAGTTTTATTGCATCATTTAGGAAAAACAGCTGAGATATTGTTCTTCTTAATGGGAGCCATGACAATTGTAGAAATCATCGATTACTTTGATGGATTTTCAACGATTAAAACCTTTATAAAGACAAAAAGTAAGACAAAATTATTGTGGTTATTTACAACTTTAGCATTTGTATTATCTGCTATTATTGACAACTTAACAGCAACTATTGTTTTATTAACTATTCTTCAAAAGATTATTAAGGAAAAAGAAATGCGTCTTTGGTTCGCTGGTTTAGTTGTAATTGCTGCTAATGCTGGTGGTGCTTGGTCTCCTATTGGTGACGTAACTACAACTATGTTATGGATTGCTAACAAAGTTTCTCCAGCACAATTAATCATACATGTTTTATTGCCTTCAATTGTTTGTTATGCAATTCCAACTTATATTGCTTCAAGATTGAAACTTTTCAAAGGTTTTATTGATGCAGATATGACGGAAGAACCTACAAAATCGAAGCATAGTGCAACAATGTTTTACCTTGGATTGGCAGGGATTTTGTTCGTACCGGTATTCAAAACGGTTACACATTTACCGCCATATGTAGGAATGATGTTATCTTTAGCAATTGTTTGTGCTATTGCAGAGTTTTTAAGTAACAAGGAATTTAGTATTGCGGATTCATCGGCTGGTATGGGTGCAAACCCACCACATCTTAGTCCGGTTCATAGATCTTTATCTAAAATAGAAATGCCAAGTATATTATTTTTCCTTGGAATTTTAATGGCTGTTGCTGCTTTAGAGTCGTTAGGAATGTTATATGAATTTGCAGGTGTATTAGAAAAAGGAGTTCCTATGTTAGGAACAGAACACGAAACGACATTACTGTCAGATTTAGTAGTTTTATTGTTAGGTATTGGTTCGGCAGTCATTGACAACGTGCCTTTAGTCGCAGCGAGTATCGGAATGTTCTCCATGCCGTTAGATGCACCAGCTTGGCATTTTATTGCTTTTTCTGCAGGAACAGGAGGAAGTATCTTAGTAATTGGCTCAGCTGCTGGAGTAGTAGCAATGGGTATGGAAAAGATAGATTTCTTTTGGTATCTTAAAAAAATTGGTGGTTTAGCGTTAATAGGATTTTTAGCAGGAAGTGCAGTTTTCATCCTTCTTAGAGATTTCATCTTAAACGCACCACAGTAGACAATATTTAAAATTTATATACGTTTTTATTTAAAATAGTTATTTATGAGTTTATTTCTTCAAGCGGATAGTTTAGCAGTTGCTAATCAAGTTTTGGCAGACGCACAACCTACAGAACAAACTTTATCAATATGGAGTTTGCTAACAAGTGGTGGTGTGGGTGGAATCGCAATTATGATCGTTTTGTTCGTATTGCTTTTTGGTGCCTTTTTCTTGTATTTTGAACGTTTAATGGCGATTAATAAAGCATCGAAAATTGACAATAATTTCATGAATAATATTAAACTTCATATTATGTCTGGAAAAATCGATTCGGCTAAAATGTTATGTGCTCAAACCGATTCTCCAGTGGCAAGATTGATTGAAAAAGGGATTTCTCGTATCGGGAAACCTCTTGAAGATATCAACACGGCTATTGAAAATGCAGGTAATCTAGAACTTTATAAGTTAGAAAAGAATACAAGTATGTTGGCTACAATTTCGGGTGCCGGACCTATGGTTGGTTTCCTTGGAACAGTAGTTGGTATGATTCTTGCTTTCCATAAAATGGCAAGTGGAGGAGGACAAATCGAAGTTGGTGCATTAGCAGAAGGTATTTACACCGCTATGACCACAACTGTTGTTGGACTTGTAGTCGGAATTATCGCTTACGTTGGGTACAATCACTTAGTAGTGAAAACCAATAAAGTAGTGAACCAAATGGAAGCAAATGCGGTAGACTTTTTAGACTTATTAAACGAACCAGTATAATGAAGTTAGGAAAAACCAGAAATAAAGTTTCAACAGAATTCAACATGTCGTCAATGACCGATATTGTTTTCTTGTTGCTTATCTTTTTTATGATCACTTCCACCATGGTAACCACTAATGCGTTAGATTTAGTCTTGCCAAAAGCGAAAGGAAAAACAGATAGTAATAAAAACGTTACGGTAAATATCACAAAAGAGTTACAGTTCTTTATCGATAAAGACGCCATTGATGAAACGCAGTTAGAAGCCCAACTTTTAGCAATTCTACCACCGGTTGATAATGATGGAAGAGCTTTAATACTTCGTGCAGAACAAGGTGTGCCGATTGAAAAAGCCGTTTACGTAATGGATATTGCCAACCGAAATAAAATTAAAATAGTTTTAGCTGTTGATCCAAAATAGTTTTTCGAAGCTATTTCCAGCTATCCACTATATCTTTTTTAAAACCTACCAGGTTTTTGTAACCTGTTAGGTTTTAAAAAAGGATACCGTGCCTATCTGGGCTAGGGCAGTAGGTTTCAAAATGATTAGTAAGTTATTTAGTAGTTTAACTGCTTATAAAACATAAAAAATGAACTTTTTAGAAACACCCGAAGAAAAAAAATCATTTGGCATCACAACAGCTTTGTTTGTGGTGATGTTGATCTTGTTTACATTTCTAGGATTAACTTACATGGATCCGCCACCAGAAAATGGAATTGCGGTAAACTTCGGTAATTCAGACACCGGAAGTGGCGATGTGCAACCTATTGAACCACCAAAGGCGTCAGAAGAAATTCCACAAAGTCAACCCGAAGCAGCACAAGAACAAATCTTAACACAAGAAGCTGACGCGCCGATATCAGCTCCTAAAACGGAAAAACCAAAAAAGGATACCAAACCTACTCCAGAAACCAAACCATTAGAAACACCAAAGAAAACCGTAAACTCGGCTTTAGAGCGAATCAAAAACGCTAAGAAAGCTGAAGGTAGTGGACAAACCAGTCACGGAGATGATGCTTCAGGAAGTGGCGACAAAGGAAGTCCAGACGGAAGTTTATATGCCAACAGTTTTTACGGAAGTGGAACAGGCGATGGAACAGGAACCGGAAAAGGAACAGGTTGGGGATTAGCCGGTAGAAAATTAGCTGGTAATAGTAAAAAAGTACAAGATTGTAACGAATCAGGTAAAGTGGTAGTAAAAATTTGGGTTAATAACCAAGGAAACGTAATCCGTGCCGAAAGAGCTCAAGGAACAACAAATACCAATCCTTGTTTAGTAAACCCAGCTTTAGAAACAGCAAAGACCTTTAAATGGCAAGCTGACCCAAACGCACCAGACACGCAAATAGGGTTTGTAGTAGTTAATTTTCAAATTGGAGAATAATTTTATTGATTTTTATGTTAATACAGAAAGACCTAACAGATTTCAAAACCTGTTAGGTCTAATTATATAAAATCAATTATCATATTTAATAAAAATGCAAGAACTCCTAAAAAAGCCTCTCTAACCCCATAGGAATGAAAATCCAATGCTTGCATTGATTGTAATGGATAGCGGGAAAATGGATCACAAGAATGCCTAAAACATTCGTTTCAAATACAAATAAGATGAATTACAAAGAAACCACAGAATGGATGTTTAGTCAGTTGCCTATGTTTCAAATGCAAGGCGCTTCGGCTTATAAAGAAGATTTGACAAATGCGTTGTTGTTAGTAGGTCACCTGAAAAATCCTGAAAATAAATTCAAAACAATTCACGTTGCTGGTACCAATGGTAAAGGTTCTACGTCGTCTATGTTGGCATCTATTTTGCAAGAAAGTGGTTATAAAGTCGGTTTGTATACTTCGCCTCATTTAAAAGATTTTCGAGAGCGCGTTCGTATTAATGGCGAAATGATTTCTGAAGAATTTGTGGTAGATTTTGTGGCTCAAAACAAATCGTTTTTTGAAGCAAATGAGTTGAGTTTTTTTGAAATGACGGTTGGCTTAGCATTCGATTATTTTGCTAAAGAAGAAGTGGATGTTGCTATAATTGAAGTGGGAATGGGTGGAAGATTAGATGCTACCAATGTGATTAAGCCTTTGATTTCAGTAATTACCAACATTGGTTTTGATCATACGCAGTTTTTAGGCAATACATTAGAAGCAATCGCAGGAGAAAAAGCGGGAATTATTAAGCAAAATACACCAGTTGTAATTGGTGAATATACTGAGGAAACTAAGCAGGTTTTTGTCGCTAAAGCAGAAGAAAATAATGCTCCGATTTATTTTGCTCAAGAAACTCCAGATGTTACTTATGAATGTGGTTTGCTAGGCGATTACCAAGTGCACAATAAAAAAACAGTTTTATTAACGACAAATTTGTTAAAAGCGTCATTTGATATCACCGAAGAAAACATAAAAGCAGGATTTAAAAATGTAGTTTTAAATACTGGTTTATTGGGAAGATGGCAAGTTTTGAATGAAAAACCTTTTGTAGTTTGCGATACAGCACATAATTCACACGGTTTAAAAATTGTGTTGAACCAGATTCAAAAATATAAGTTTAAGAAGTTACATATTGTTTTAGGAGCGGTAAACGACAAAGATTTGGATAGTATTTTGCCTTTATTTCCAAAAAAAGCAATCTATTATTTCTGTAAACCAAATGTTCCCCGCGGATTAGATGCTAAATTTTTACAACAAAAAGCTTCCGATTTCGGCCTGCAAGGAAAAGTATATAATTCTGTTTCAGGCGCTTACAAAAAAGCAGTAGAGCAAGCTGATGAAAATGACTGTATTTATATTGGTGGCAGCACATTTGTTGTTGCAGAAATCGTATAAATTATTTTACAAAACGCTTGCATTTAAAAATAAACAGTGTATATTTGCACTCGCAATACGGAAGTAATGCAAGTATTAGAGCGATTAGCTCAGCTGGTTCAGAGCATCCCGATTCTATCGGGAGGGATGGGGAAAAAAACCTCAATAACCAAAACAAATATAACATAGGGCGATTAGCTCAGCTGGTTCAGAGCACCTCGTTTACACCGAGGGGGTCGGGGGTTCGAACCCCTCATCGCCCACAGAAAACTTCAACAGAAATGTTGGAGTTTTTTTTTGCTTTAAATTGAAAATTATTGATGTAAATTCTTGTTGATGCATTTTGTATAATAATACGTGCAGTAAATAATTGTTAGAAGATTCGCTCAGCTGTTTCAGGGCATCCCGATGCTGTCGGGAGGGTCGGGGGTTCGAACCCCTTCCCGACAGAATCGGGACAAGCAATCGCCCACAGAAAACTTCAACAGAAATGTTGCAGTTTTTTTTTGCTATAAATTGAAAATTAGCGTGGCTTATTCGTAGCTTTCTAATCCTTTCTACATGTTTAGAACTTCCAAGATCTTTCCGTACAAATAAAGATTGGTAATCTTTAACTGAATGCCTTACCGAAATTTTTTTTTGTGTCAATTTTAAATAAAATCATACTCTTCACGTTAATTCGATTTAAGTATTGCATTTTTTATTTTAAAAAGTTTCTGTAAAAGGGAAAAATTCTAAAGCACGCGTTATTGCTTTCGGAAAATTCTTTTCTCATTTAACGAGCAATATATTTACTTAGAAATTAGACTTCTCATTATGAAATAGAGTTTTTAAATTTCTAAAATGAAAAGTGGTGTTCTTTATATAGAACGAGAGGTTGATATTTTTTATTTTTAATAAAAGAAGCAAGCCACAAGAGGTTGTAAATTGGGTAAAAATGGCATATTCATTATTTCTTAGCATTAGAAAGGTTAATTTCTTTGCTGATATTAATTAAATTTTGCTAAATTTACTTTCTTAACGCAAATTTTTATTTGCGAATAACATTAAATTTCTTTTTTATGGCAATAAGTACCAAGATCAGCATTACTATTGGAGGCGAGACACTTACGCGCTTTTCAAAATTGGTTATTAATCAAAAAGTGCATACGCACCATACGTTTTCTGTGTTGCAACCTTTGCCAAAAGAATTTGTAAATCAAGCGATCGATAAAGCACAAAGTTACATTGGAGAGCCTATTAAAGTTGAGATATCAGCCTCAAGTCTTGCTACAACCGCACCTTTGATATTCAACGGAATAGTTACGGAAGCGCAAATGATTCGTACATCGGGTGCTGCTGGAGGAATTATAATCAATGGTTATAGTCCCACAATTGTCATGGAGGGAATGCCGAAAACGTTATCTTTTTCTGAGCAATCGCTTTCTGATATTGTAAAGAAAACCATCGCGAATTATGGCCAGAAGGAATTGCATCCTACTGTAAAAGTTGATAATGATAGTCCCATGCATTACACCGTACAATATCGAGAAAGTGATTTTGGCTTTTTAGCACGGTTAGCGCAAAAAAGAGGACAATGGTTCTATTATAATGGCGAAGAATTAATCTTTGGTCAGCCTACTTCGAATAACTTCACTTTAGAATACGGAAGATCTTTGCACAGCTTTAATATAGAAATGCGAACCAAGCCACTTGGGTTGGAATATGTTGGATACGAATCGAGCAGTGCAGAAACGCAACGCGCCAATTCCTCTGAAATAAATTACCAACCGGAAGGCTATGCAAAAGTAGCCTTTGAACGATCAAATAAATTGTTTCCAGAAACGGCAACAATGCTTTATACGCACGCCATTGAAGAAGGAAGTGCGAGAACTCATTTAGTAGATAGAGTTACAACGCAATTGCATTCTAGGACGTCTGATTTAATTACTGCAAAGGGTGATAGTGATGAAACGGGATTGCGAATTGGAGATGTTGTTTCAATTCAGGAGCCAGCTTTTTCATTGACAGGGAATTTAATCGATGGTTTACAAGAGCAAAACTTCGGAAGTTATATAATTACAGATATTACACACGTTTGTGATGAATCGGGCTCTTATCATAATAGCTTTCAGGCGGTTCCAGAGGATGTGCTAGCGCCTCCTTACGGGAATGTGCACAGTCATCCGACCGCAGATACTCAGACAGCGATTATAACCGATAATAATGATCCAGCAGGATTAGGAAGAGTTCAAGTTAAATTTGCTTGGCAAGAAGAAAATACGCCTTGGATTCGCATGACAAATCCACATGCAGGTTCTGGAAAAGGAATGTATTTTATTCCCGAAATTGGCGAAGAAGTATTAGTAGCTTTTGAAGCAGGAAATGCCGAAAAACCATTCGTATTAGGAACAATGTATAATGGAAATGAGAGTTCGAGTTATGCAACTTCAGGAAATGATAATAAAGTGATTCAAAGTAGAAGTGGGACAAAAATCATCATGAACGATGCAGAAGGCAGTATTTTTATCGAAGATCCTAGTGGAAATACTTGGATGATGGACGGAAAAGGTAACATTAATGTGAATGCACCAAATGATATGAATTTTACTGTAGGCAAAAACTTCAATTTGACTGTAGGTCAAAATATGACTAGCCAAATAGCTAATGACGAACAGAAATCAATCGGTAATAATAAAAATGAAATTATTTCGCAAACCTATATGCAAAGTTCAAATGATAAGAACGTTAGGGTTCTTAATAATAAAACTGATATTGTTGGTAATTCCTACAAGCAGATTTCAGGAGAGACAGATATACAGACTTCAAAAGGAGATTTGAAATTAAGAGGAACCTCTTTAGCCGTTTTTCAAGGTGGAAAAGATGTAAAAGTAAGTAAAGGATAATTTTAAACCAGAGATTATGCTAGACGATAAATCGCATTCAGAAAGACTGCAAGAAAAAAGAGAAGAGAAAAAACATAAAGAACAAGAGCAAACTCCAATTGAAAAAAGAGAGGTTGTTATGCACGGCGCCGCGTTAAAGTGTCCCCTTGCACAAGGTTTTGGAACACTTGTGGTGACTTCTAATGATATTCTTCTGCAGGATCAAAAATGGGCAACTGTGAATGATGATAGTAATATGGTCAATCTTCAGTTTAAAGGAACTTGCGGTCATTCAAAGTGGCCTGCTCAAAAAATACCACCACCGCCATGTATGAGTGTTATAAATTTAAGTCCGTGGCAAAAACTTGGGACTACTTTGGTTCAGGAACAAGAAGTGCTGGTGAAAGAATCTTTTATTAATTGCGAACCTGCTTTTAATACGGCAGTTGCAAAACCAATTCCTAAAGTAGAGAGTATCGCAATTAAAGATAATCCGGGGGTTTTGGATGTTTACTTTGCAAAATTCAACATAAATAGTAAAACTGAAAAAAAAGGAACTACTACCACTACTGTTAAGACTCTAGAATTAACAAAAGTACAAGAACGAGGATTGAGTTATAATATCGCATTAGTAATTGATACTAGTGGACTAGAAGGAAAAAAATTAAAAGTAAATATTAAAAGTGGCGACAAAAAAGTACTCTCAGAAGTTGATACTTCTGTCAAGTTTATCGATTTAAAAGATATTGATGCAGTTAAAGATCCAGCAAATTACAAAAATGTTGTCGCAAAAGACACTTTTGAAATTGAGGTTGGGAAATTTGCTTCTGATGCTACATTGTCAAATAAGGATGACTTTAAGAATAAAGCTATTTTAAAATTGATGTTAAATCAAAAACCGGGTAATTTGTCCTTTGACATGGCGAAGCTGATCTTAGATGATTCTAATGGCGAAGCTTTACTTTATGTGGAAGTAAATTGCACTGAACCAGATGTAGAGTATAATGGTGTCGCTGGAAGTTCAGGTAGTAAAAATTTATTTTTAAAAGGAGAAGGTAAATATTTTAAAATTAAGCATAAGGAGCAACCATGGATCAAGACAGCGAGAGAAGAAATGGAAAAAGGAGTTACAGAAGCTTCACACTGCAATACAATAATTAATGATTATCATCAGGTTAACAGAGAACATAAACCTTCTGGATGTGCAACTATTACGAATGCCTGGTGTGCTTCATTTATTGGTTGGTGTTTGAAGGAAAATGAATTTTCCGCACAGTTAGATCCTGGTGCTTATAGTTATGGGTATACTAATACAAGATATAGAAATAAAAAAGTTAAAAAAGATGGTAAAACTGTAACACTGCCAGACCACTTTGATGATCCGGTATGGTCACAAAAAACCAATAATAATCAGCTAGCATTAGGCGCAATTTGTGTTGTAAATAATAGAAAGCATGTGACTTTCGCGGTTGCAAAAAACAAAGAGGGCACTCATTTGTTTGGTCTTGGAGGAAATCAAGGAGATGCAGTTAAAATTAGTCCCTATAATACTATAAACTCAAGTGTTTATCCAATAGAATACACGATAAAAGATGAAGATTATGAATTACCAATTTATTATAGAGAGCTTAAGGCGGAGAGTGTTACTTAACATTCTCTTCATTCTTGCTCTTTTTTCAACAAAAACTTTTTCACAAGTTGTACAGATAGATTCGATTTCCGTTTTTAAAGAATGGGGAGATTGTAATGGAAAAAATGTGTTAAATGTTAAAGTAAACGCGCTATGTAATCCTGATGAGCCACCATTTGATGGTCATAAAACTATGATTGAAGTGCAACTGAAAAACAAAAAACATTTGTTAAATATAGCGTTTGACGATCCGGATTACCAAATGGAAATGATTGCTTTTAGTGAAAAAAATATCTGGTTCTATAATTTAAAAAAAGCGGAAGCGGTTTTTATTCCTTTTACGTATTGTAGCAATTCAGATTCGGATAAAAAACTTTCGTATATAGTTTTATATAAAGACAAAAAATATCTGTATCACATTTCTTTTAGATGTAATGAAGAGGAAGATTGTTTTTTAAACGAGGATCTAAATATGTCTTTAAAGGAATTGAATCCTAAAATAAGAGAGGCGCTTATAAAAAAAATTAAATCTAAATATAAATCAGTAATAGATTTTAATTAAATAATTCAGAAAAATGGCAACTAATAGCGAGCAGAGTACTGACACTTATAGCACAGATCCTAACCAAATTGTGTACGATGAAAAGGAACAAGTGGATTTTGAGGTGGAGTTGATATCTGTCTATTTTGCTGAACAAAAACCTAAACTAATTTGGGAAGCGAAAACAGAAGTGTATTCCGTTAAAAGTGGTGGAACCCCTGCAAACGTTAAGGCGCGTTTCGTAAATAAAAAAAGGAGAAATATCAGTACAGATTTGGAGGATGATGTTAAACTGGTGGCTGGACAGCAAGTTACTGTGAGGTGGGAAGAGGAAGTGCAAGAGAAAGGCCCAGATGGTAAGGGGAAGTTCATATATTTTAAATTACCAAAAGGGAAAATAAAGGGAAAAGTACTTATAGTTGCAAGTTGCAATGGAACAAATGGTAAACTTAGTATTGAAATTCACGAAAATAAGCTTACAAATGAAGAATTAATCTTCACTAATCCTGTGAAGTTTTTAATTGGTGACGTAGAAAAAACAAAGGTAGAATTTACAATTAATAATACTTTTATATATGCTCAAGAAATAAGTTTAAGGCCAAAAGCTGACGTTGATTTAAAAAGTATTTTAGAAAAACTTGAAAAAAGAGAGGATAAAAATGCATTTTTATATTTCAAAGCAAACATTACTGATACAGAAGATCAGATAAAATATTTCAATAATTCCAATGAGTTTCTAAATGAAAAAGATACACATTTTGAAGTTAAGAATTGTGATTGCGGTGAGAAGTATAAAGATTTAATTGAATGTACTAGGTATAATAAAGCTTTTGGACCTGTTTACTGGGGAGAATTACCGCTTAAAGATTATGATAAGTGGGATGAGCTAACAGCAGGTAATACCGTTTCAGCCGATGAAAAGAGTATATTAATTGCAATGTCGGAAAATGAGGGTAAGATGGATGCTGTTCAGTCTTATGATAGTGAAATCTTGACAGCGGGCGCAATGCAAAAAACTATAAATGCGACTGGATATGGCGAACTTCCAATTCAAATCTGGGAATTCAAAACCGAGTTTCCTGATAAGTACAAATGCTATTTAGAAAGTTGCAAATGGGAAATTGTAGAAGAAAAAACGGAACATAAAAATAGTGCGGGTGTCGTGACAAAAACGACCTATAAATATAAAGCTAAGTACGACGGATTAGAGGGTAAAGATCTTAAAAATAAAATTAGAGAAGGTTTTGAAGAAAGTAAGTATAACAAGAAAGTGGTTTGTCCGCCAATGGAGCCTATAATTAGCTTGATGAAAGATAATGATTATAAAGTAAAACAGATCAAGGACTTTATAAAAAGGTTGAATAGTGCTTTAGCTAAAAAACCAACAGGCTATTCTTATCCGATTTCAAGTTATATAACTTCTAATCTAGGAAAAGCTACGGTGTTAGATAATGATGTTAATAGACCGGGCCATGTAGCTAACTGCTTTGGAGCAGCGCTGGATTCGTTTTTTACTAAGAATTCTAAAGTTTCCAAAAATCCCTCAGAATGGGGCGTAAATTTCTCAACTTATGAAGGTCAAATATTAGAGATTTATGGTCCTTTACGGGGAGAAGGAAGTTATACTATGACTAATGCAACAAAACGTTACACAGATTTAAAATCTAAATTATAATGAAAAAAATAAGTCTTTTAATAGTAGGGTTTTTATTCTTTACTTCTATTATTTATGCACAAAATGAAACAAAATCTAAATTTGCTTATTGTAAAAAAATTGATAGCAACTATAAAATAGTGTTTTTAAAGAATGACGAAGGGTCAAAATTACTGGCTGAACCACGAATTGTTTTTAAGAATAAAACTATAGAAATTAAAGATTTTGATGAGGATAATTTTTCAAGTAAAAGCCTGAAGATATCCAAAAATAAAAAATATTTGGTTATGGACTACATCATAAAGGGTTACGTTCAGACAGAAAAAGATAGCATTCTTCACGAAAACTATTCTTGTATTATTTTAGATATAAGAAATGCAAATATTGTAATGCAACTGCAATCTGATTGTGATGGTCGCTGGAATAATAATGATTGGATTAGTGATGAGAAAACTCTATTTGTAGGAAATAAATAAACAAAAAGTTTCAACCTGAAGAACGATATGAAAAGTTATAAAAAATTGAGTTCTAAAAATTAAATTATATGCTGTATTCACCAGAAGATAATATTGTTGAGGTTAAGCCAAATCTGAAAAAAGAGTTGCAGTTTTATCGTTTAAAAATCGCAGAAAAAACAAATTCCAATGGTGTTATAATAAGAGAAGAAATCATAAAAAACCTACATCTCACAATTCGAAAGACAGTGAGTAATGGCTACGAATATCATGTTGAAGTATTTGACAGGTTGCATAGAAACCGAGAATTATCGCTTTCGGAAAAGGATTTAATTGATCAAATTGCCACGATTACTGATGATGTAAAAGTTATGGTAGATGAGAATTTGAACTTTGTCAAAATTGTAAACTATAATCTGATAAAACGAAAGGCTAAGGAAAAGATAAAAATGTTGTCAAAAAAGTATGTTGGAGTTAACGCAAGCAAGCTTTTTGATAAACTCGAACAATTTTATAAGAATGAAAATTTGCTCTATAAAGACCTGCAACGGTATGATAAATACGGATTGGTATTGATTAAGTTTTTAGGTTATTATAGATTCGGATTAAAGCAAAAATATAAAGTGAGATATACCAATTTCTTAAAAAATACGTGGCTGGAAATTAATGAAGATATTAAGATGAACCGCTTGAATAGAGCGATAGAAGAAGTGGAACTCACGCTAACTGGAGAAATAAACTTAGAGAACTTTAATAAGAAAATGTTTGAAAGAGAAATGAAAGTACAGAACATATATTTTGACGAAACGGAAGATAGGCCAAAACTCGATAAATATGAAGGTACATTTGTTTTTAATACGAAGACGGGAATGCTTAACAAAAGTGAAGTAATTATTGCTTTTTCATTTGGAAAAAATTATTCAAAAGATTTTCATTATCAATTGACAAGCGTTAAACACGACGAGATATAATAAAGATTTATTTTAGTTTAAATAAAGAAGTATGGCAAAAATAACGATTACAGATTCTGGACAAACGACAACTTTAAATGAAGCTAATATTCCAGAAACGCCTGATGATGGTTTGCAAAGAATCAGTACGGTTTACTTTGCCAAAAAAGTTGTGACACAGAACGGTAGTAACTTAGCATTTAGCAAAATTGACAGTCTCAATAATCAAGGACAAGATTTTGATCGTATCCTGGGCCAAACGGTTTATTTGATAATTGAAACGAGTAACATGCGTGCCTTAGAAATTGATGCGGTAGTGAAGCCATCAACGAATACCTTAACTGGGAATACCGATAGTTTAAGTTTGATGAAATTCAATCCACAAGGAGCAGCAGGAAGTGAATATGTTACATCGACTCTACTAACCGCAGAAGTTGGAAACTTTGATGCCCTTAATAACAGAGATGGTTCTCATGCACATTACACAAATTTAGAAACCAGTCATGCAGATAAGGCCATTATTAAGTTACAACTACGACCTTCGACAGCTGCTACTTTTAATACTTGGGCTACTAATTTAGGTACAAATACTGGTAATTTAGAAATAATTGTAGAACGTCACGATAAACAAGCATGTGCATTTAGAACAAGTACTGAAGAAATAAACGGAGCAGAAACATTTTTAAATTCGGATGCTGTTGGAAGATTTAGAGTTGTTAATAGAAATTTATATGAAGTATATGCCCGTGTTTTTTTAGCAAGAACTGGTAACAGAAATACATATACAGATGCACCGTACAACTTTTTGCCTTTAAACGGTGCTGTTCGAAAAAGAATCAGTAAAATAGACAATCCAAATTCTGACCAAGTGTGCTATTATTACTATGATCAACATGACAATGAAATGTTAATTGCTACCTGTGATAAAACGATTGTTATGGGCAGGAACAACGGACGCCAAATTGGAGCAGTTCCACCAAATGCTATTCGAAGAGAAAATGCACCAGCAGGCGGAAACGCGCAATTCAATCACATCTACCCTAATAGTATTGTAACTACTGGAAACCACAGGAATGGAGCAACAGCCCGTTCTTTTCCTGGAACAAATAGAATTGTGCGTTATGATGCATCTGGAACGGATGTGCCACTTATTCGAATGCCTAATAGTTTAAATATAAACAGAAATAATGTCATAATAGCTTACGGATTTTCAAACACGCAAAGAAGATTTTGTAAACCCGAATGCTTTGCAGGTTTTATCGGTGTTCTTGCTCAATATTGTCTTGCCGGTGTAAATTCGACAGGAATGTGTTTTGGCGATGCTACAAGTTATCCGAGTTTGGCACATCCAAATGGAGATAGTGTGGACACAAGTTATCTAGCAAATCAAGGCAATCAGCAAAATTTATTAAATGCTTTTGTAGATTGGAATTTTACTCAGGTTATTGCTGGTGCAACACAAAAAAAATGGTTGCTAAATGCACACAGCTATAAGGCAGATCACAATGATCATTTGCATTCAGGAGATTTTGATAGTACTTCAATTCATTCAATTATTTAAAAAATGAAACAAATATTTTCAGTGCTTTTACTACTCGTAATTTTTTCTTGCGGAAGAGCTATTGGTGAAAATTCCATTCAAAAACATCAAAAACATAAAAAAATTGTATTGCCTTATGGTGATAAAGATTTGCTTTATGCTTTTCCAAAAGAGTGGACCTCTGGAAAAAAAGCACAAGATTCGATTTACAATAAACTTCAATTTTTTGTTTTTGAAGATGAAAATGATAGCCTTAGAGAAAGCATAAATTTAAGTTATTTAGATGCGAAATTATATCTAGATACAAAATTTGTATTAAGTAATCAAAAAGAAAATATTGAATTTAAGACTTCAAAATTATTTTTTTCGAATAATTTTGAAGTCTTTTCAATAATTTACAAAGGTAAAATTGACTGTGGCAATTGCGAATTCCCAGAAAGTCAAATCCAAAATATGCTTGTAAGTATGTCTAATAATAAAATTATCGACAAGCTTTTAATTTCCTCGGTTGTTGGGAATGATTTAGGACAAAGTACACGTTATTTCTATATAGATACCGAAAAAACAATCCATCTTAAAGACTTTAACTCAGATGAAGAAGGCACAACATTTTTAGATTATTCAAAATATAAAATAAATAACAATGGAAAATTCATTCCGCAATAAGATAGCGTTATTTCAAAGAAGCATAAGTCTTGTGAATCAGAATTTACTTCAAGGGCAAACTTATACCATCAAAAATCAAATAATTTAATTGTAGTACTAAAAATATTTTTATACACTTTAACTTTTGGTTGGATAATTTTACTAAATTTACTTTCCTAACGCAAATTTTTATTTGCGAATAACATTAATATTTCTTTTTATGGCAATAAGTACCAAAATCAGCATTACTATTGGGGGCGAGACACTTACGCGCTTTTCAAAATTGGTCATCAATCAAAAAGTGCATACGCACCATACTTTTTCTGTATTGCAACCTTTGCCGAAAGAATTTGTGAATCAAGCGATCGATAAAGCACAAAGTTATATTGGAGAGCCTATTAAAGTTGAGATTTCTGCTTCAAGCCTTAGTACAACTGCACCTTTAATATTTAACGGAATTGTCACTGAAGCGCAAATGATTCGTACTTCGGGTGCGGCTGGAGGAATTATAATTAATGGTTACAGTCCCACAATTGTTATGGAGGGAATGCCGAAAACGTTATCTTTTTCAGATCAATCGTTAGGTGATATTGTCAAGAAAATTACTTCAAATTTTGGACAAAAGGAATTACAACCTACTGTCAAAGTAACTAATGATAGTCCAATGCATTACACGGTGCAATATCGCGAAAGCGATTTTGGCTTTTTAGCACGGTTAGCCCAAAAGAGAGGACAATGGTTCTATTATAATGGTGAAGAATTAATTTTTGGCCAACCCACTTCAAAGAATTTTACTTTAGAATATGGTCGCTCTTTGCATAGTTTCAATATTGAAATGCGAACTAAACCACTTGGATTGGAATATATTGGTTATGAATCAAGTAGTGCCGAAACACAAAAAGCAAATACTTCAGAAATAAATTACCAACCGGAAGGTTATGCAAAAGTAGCCTTTGAACGTTCCAATAAATTGTTTCCAGAAACGGCAACAATGCTTTATACGCACGCCATTGAAGAAGGAAGTGCCAGAACGCATTTAGTAGATAGAGTTACGACGCAATTGCATTCACGAGCTTCGGATTTAGTTACTGCTAAAGGAGATAGTGATGAAACGGGATTGCGAATTGGCGATATCGTTTCCATTCAAGAACCTGCTTTTTCGTTAACTGGAAATTTAATTGATGGATTACAAGAGCAAAACTTTGGAAGTTATATAATTACAGATATTACGCATGTTTGCGATGAATCGGGCTCATATCATAATAGTTTTCAGGCGGTTCCACAAGATGTTTTAGCGCCTCCTTACGGAAATGTTCACAGTCACCCAACTGCAGATACGCAAACCGCTGTGATTACAGATAATAATGATCCGGCAGGATTAGGAAGAGTTCAAGTAAAATTTGCGTGGCAAGAAGAAAATACGCCATGGATTCGTATGACAAATCCACATGCAGGAGCTGGAAAAGGAATGTATTTTATTCCAGAAATAGGAGAGGAAGTATTAGTAGCTTTTGAAGCCGGAAATGCAGAGAAACCATTCGTTTTAGGAACAATGTATAATGGAAGTGAGAGTTCGAGCTATGCAACTTCAGGAAATGATATTAAAATAATTCAGACTAGAAGTGGTCATATTATTAAATTTACAGAAGATGAAAGTATCGTCATCACGGATAAAAGTGGGAATGAAATACATTTTGATACTGTAGGAAGTAACATAAATGTCACAGCACCACAAACAATTAACTTGCAAGCCACAGATATCAATATCATGGCAAGCAATGATATTAATATCACGGCGGGAAATAATAAAACAATTAGTGTAGGTGCAAATCAAAATAGTTCGGTAGGGAATTCTAATAATGTGAGTATAGGTGGTAATAATGCTTTAAATGTGGGAGGTGAAATGGTGGAGATCATCATGGGTGATTTGAAATCCCACACTGAAAAACAACGAGTTATAAGTAGTGAAAAAGGATATGAGGCAAGTAGTAATGGTTCTATAAATAAGCATTCGCAAAAAGAGATTCAAAATAATAGTGGTGAAAAAGCAAAAGCACATTAGAAAATGACAAAAACAAGAATTGTTGGCGGAAAATTAATAGAAACTACTGGTGGTGATTATAATATCTACACCAAAGAAAGTATTGTTTATAGTGCTGCAACAACAATTACGGAAACTGGAGTTGAAGCTGGAGTAAGTTATGGAAATCCTGAAAAGTATTCACCTGCAACTATAGAATCAGAGGTTGAAGTTAAAATTTTAAAAGATACTTTTTTACCTTTAGGTATTTCAAATTACAAGGATAAAATTGAAAATAATACAATTAGATTTGAAGTTAATTGTAAAAAAGGAAACGCGGAAAACTTGTCATTTTTTATTAAACACAATGGTAATACCGTTTTTAATAGTAAAATCCAAAATCCATTAAATTCCGGTCAAAAAACTACTATCGAATGGGATGGATTTTCTAATTCAAAAATATACGACAGTACGCTTTTTACAAACGGTGAATTAATAGTTGAAATTACTGGTGCTTCTAACGAACCTAAAGATATTTTCAAATCAAAATACGATGAAGTAAGATGGGTAGACATAAAAATCGATAAAAATTCTAAAATAATTGATGTAACATTAAGAGTTGATATAAAAGATGGCGGAGCGAAAGGTATAAATGATTCAGATAAGGTTTCAAATAATGCTATTGATTATTACAGAATTAAACCATATGACAGACAAAATAAATCTTTTGACGAATTGAAGGATTTGGCTTTGTCAGGAATAGATACATATTGGAGTAGGACAAAATCAAACAACGCTAAAAATAAAAACGGAGGAGTTTTGATTAACGAAAATGTATATGAAGTTTTTGTTCAATCCATAAGTGATGAAAATGGTATGCCTGCACCGGAATTAACCTATTGGACAAATACAAAGTTAAGTTTCTTACAAGAGCTTTTCGGAGCAAGTCGTTCAAGAAACTGGATTCTTTCTAGAAAATTATTTTATATAGAAGGATATTATCATGAGAATGGATACGATCATTCTAATGACGATTGGCTTTTTATTGACTCTGATTATGCAATGAAAGAATTTGTTGAAACTGCTGCACATGAGTTGGGACACGAAATACTGAAAGAATATATTAGTTTTGGAAAATCAATTACTCACAAGGGTTCATCAACCGTTACTCAAAAGCCTAATGGTACGTACTCCTATGTTGATGATAAAGAAGGAGAAATAGATATAATGAAATATACAAAACTAAGTAATCACAGACCACCTAATTATTATGATAGAATAATTGCCGATGAAAAAGATGTCTTAGGATTACTATGGTGTTCTAAATTAAAAATAAAGTAATAATGAAAAAAATTATTGTAGTTATATTTTTTCAGCTTCTTTCTTGTTCATCTAAGAATTACATCATCCAAAATGAAATAAGAGGGACAGTTTTAAATATGAATAACAAGCCAATTAGTGATGTTGAAGTAACTTTTTATAACGATGGGAAAGATTTTGGATTTGTTCCATTTGCATTAAAAACTAATGAAAATGGAGTTTTTATAGTAGAGAGAATTAAAGTAAAAGGAGACTATAGAATTTCAAGGATGTTAAGCGATAAATTACCAAGTAAGATTATTTTTAAAAAAAGAGGTTTTATTTCGGATACTGTTAGTATTTCAGATTATTCTGATTTCAAAAGTGATAAAATTCTGATTAATCAATATCTGATGCAGTCTAAAAAATAAAAGATGTTTTTTTCACATCTTTTTATTATATAAACCGCGTTTTGTTATAAGTTTTTTATAATATGAATATACTAAAATAACATCAATAGAGTCAAAAACAAATCTGTAAAGTTAATTTAAGAATTGAAAAGTATATAAATTCATGACACAAGCCCGAAATCCCGAGATGATTTTAAGTTCAAATTATTTTGAAGTTGTAAACGAAATTAGAATTAAGAGTGCCGAGGTTTTAAATCAAGCAAAAGCGACTTATGATATAGTTTTAAAAGCAAAAACGAATCAAAAACAAGTTGAGGTTACTAGGTTGAAATTTGCAGTGAATGATAAAGCAATAGAAAATAAATTCCCAATGATTTCGAATTTTTATTTTGAAAGTATTTTTCCCTTAAAGTTCATTTTAATTGACGATGTGTTGAAATTGTCCAACTTTAAAGAAATTCAGAAATCGGTAGAAAAAACAGATAATATCTTAAAGGAAAAGTATAATGGTGACGGTTTAGAATATATAAGAGGGCAGTTTCTTGATCAAATTGAAACCGAAGAGAAAGCAGAACAATTTATAAGTTCATTGTCAATAATAAATTGTTTGAATTTATCTTTAAAGCGATTTTGTATAGAAAATGTAGTAGATTTTAACTGGAAGATTCCGACCGTTGGTAAATTAAAATTTGAACTAAAGGCTCAGCAAGTCGAGGATAATTCTATTCATTTTAGTGCAAATGAATTAAATAAAAGAGACTTTTTACAAAGTTTAAACCAATACCGCCTTCAAAATAAATATGAAAGTATTAAAGAGACAGAAGATACAATTCTTACTGCTGATTTTTTATCAAAAATTAAATATGAAGAAGGAACTTTAAATATAATAGAATTAAATTCAAAGCTTGAAATTAAGTTAAATGATTATTTTCAGTTTGAAGAAAATATAACCATAAAATCATTACTTTAGTCAATTATAAAAATTATGGCAACACTAACTGATGAAGAAAGGGACGCTAATGTAGTTGCTAAACAGCAAGAAACGGAGCAGAACGAAAAAGAAGAAAATGAACAAAAGCAAGCGGAAAAAAGTGAACACGAAGATAAATATTTCGTAGTTCATGGAGGAACATGTGTGTGTGATAAAGCAGAAGTTCCAACAACAGAAGCGGAAATTATTGTAACCAAAAACAAGAAATTACTCATAAATTCTGATGATAAAAAATTTGCTGCGACAGAAGAAGACACAACAATGAAGCCTTCTACTGCCACTTTTGGAAAATGTACCTTAAAACCTTCAAGCAGTGGTAATTTGCCTTGTGCGCCAGCATTTTTGCCTAAATGGGAAAAAGCTTATGATAAAAAAACAGTTGACGGTAAAAAAATATTGACTGAATTATCCACGCTTCAATGTACAATTGGAGGTAAAATATCTATTAAGAAACACGGACAAGAAGATAGTGTAGTTAAAGAGCATTCAGAAAATACAGATGAAGCGGAACTAGCATTAATTAATTCAGGTGTTGAAATTCCTAAAGATGAGCCTAAATATCCAAGTGTATCTAGCATTATATTAAAAGCCGTAAAAGAAAATGATAGCTTTAAACAAATTAGCTCAACAAATAGTTCAGCTGTTGAAAAAGCAATTATTCGCTTAAACGAAGAAGCGACTTTTATAGCAAATATTACAGAAGGAAATGTTAGCCTTACATCTTGGGTAATTTATGATGTTAAAAAAGGTAATTTAGGAGAAAAAATAATTATTAACGAGCAAATTGGTGCCAGTTTTCAAAACACATTTGCAAACTTAGGTACCTTTAGAATTGAAGGATACGGTAAGCCGAAAATGCAAGAATATGAAAATGGTATTTACAACAAAAATTATACAAGCTGTTCTATAGATGTTGAAGTTGTTCAGAATAAGTTTGAAAAACTGGTAATTAAAGACGGCGAAAAATTTAGTAGAGATAAAAAAGGCGAAACGAAATTTAGACAGGATTTTCCTGCTACCTTTCAAGCTCAATTTTTATTCGAGCCTACAGAAAAAGAGGTACGAAATTTAGTTATTTACGCTACAGATGCTTCGGGTAATGTCATTTCCAATGGCAAACAATCAGGTAGGGAATTTATGTTTACTCCAAAAAATTCAACCGCTGCTTATACTATTATTGCTACTTATACTAATGATAGAGAAGAAATCGTCACTAAGAAATTAAGTGGACAAACAGAAGCCACTCATGTTACTACTATTTCGCACGCTGCCGAGGTAATTAGACCAGAAACTCCTATGCAATTTAAAGTAACTGGAACACAATTTGGAAACACACTCACTTCAGCAGAAAGTGCAGTAATAAAGTGGAATTTAAATGGAAATTATGTTGGTACAGGTTCTTGTATTGATATTCCGGGTGTTCATTTTTTAAAAGAAGGAAAATACTTCGTAGAAGCTTATGTAACAAAAGCAAATGCATCGACAAGTGGCTCCAATAAAGATGGTGAAAAAGACGATTGGCATTTTGAAGTTAGTCACAATGATGTAGTGGATATTGTTTTCGTAGGGCAATCTAAAGTTGGTAAAAAAACACAAATCAAAGTGGATAAATTTTTAATGCCTCCTATTGAAGGTGAAAAAGTGGTATGGAACCTTTTTGGATTAACATTAGAAAACACAACTTATAAAAATCCAATAATAGATATTACTCCTTCCAAGGCTGGAATTGAAAGCGTTACTTGTAAAATTGGACATAGAAAAGGAGTAACAAAACCAATTGATATAAAGGAAGCGAAATTAAATGATGCCTATTTTGTAGACAATAATGGTATAAAAATACAAAATGCTAGTTGGGAACAAAAAGTTAATATTTATCTTAAAACAGAATTCCTTATAGGTGAAGAGATAAATATTCAGGTATTTGACCAAGATTATATGAGCGGTAACGATCCTGTATACTTTAAAAATATTAAAAAATTTGACGGGAATCTAATAAGTTTTAAATTAGATAAGTCAATTAAAGAAAAAACAGGAGATTGGGGTAGACTTTATTTTAAAGTAACAGCAGCGCATTTAACCTTAAAAAATGGTGACACTAGATTTCCAGCAGATAAATTAATTGTTGATGCGGTTTTAAATATAAAAAATGCTATAATTGGAGAAGAAAACGCTTCTAAAAAACACACTTTAGTAGATTATGACGATGTGAGTTGGTTTTACGCAAATACAACAGGTATAAAGGATGTTTCAAAAATAAAAATTGAGATTTGGCAAGCAGTTATAGGTCCAGATGATGATATGAAAGTATCATTAGAACCCATTTTATCAGACGATGGTGTTCTGAAAGCAAAAATAGATTGGAAAAAAATACCAAAAATAACTAAATCAAGAACAGTTTACATTCAAATTAAAAATCAAAATAACAAAGTATTATATGATGCTGACGGTTCGATGTCAGAAGCTGCTTTAATATTACAGTCTACCCCAACAGCAGTAAAAATGGTAGAGAATAAAGCTGCTGTTGTTGTGGGAACGCAGGCTGTGGAAGGTATAACAACCGGATGTGACTGTGAGAAAATAAATTTAATCTGGGGAAATAAAGTTAGCTGTGAATTTAGAAAAAAAGTATTAGAAATATCTAAAAGCATAGGTCTTCCACAAGAAAAAAATGAAGGTGCAAATTGGTTAATGGCAGTTATGGCATTGGAAACGGGAAGGACTTTTAGCCCAACAGTTGGAACATTTCAAAAACATAAGGATGATACAAAAAATGGTTACGTTGGATTAATTCAGATAGGAAAGGATGCCGCTATTGATTTGGGTGTTAAGAGATCTGATTTAATAAAACTTAATGCTTATAAACAATTAGAGTATGTTGAGAAATTTTTCAAACAACCAAGATTTAAGGATAAATTAAAGACTAAAACAGATTTGTACCTTGCAGTAAATTATCCAAATGCTTGTGGGCATGGTAAAGAAAAAGATTATGTAGTTTATAATAGTTCTAAAGCTGCGTATGATGATAATCCCATGTTTAAAAGAGAGAAAGATGAGTACTGGATTGATAAAAGAGGTAAAAAGCAATATTATAAAGGTAAAGAAGGGAGTTCTTATGTTTGGGAATTTGAAGAAGCAATCAATGAATTTTATAGTGAGGGATTGTCGGAAGAGATAAATTATTTTGAAATATGTCCAATTATATTAAATAATACAACTGATTTTGATATTGTGACGTACCATATTTTTAACAATGGGAAAATTGAAAAAAGATCTCCTAAATATATTAAGAAAGGATTTGAAAAAAAATACAAATACGTATATCATGATAAAGAAAATATTGAACACGCAATATGTGTTTTAGAATGGTATAATACTAAAGAAAAAGAAGTAGGTACTGTTTATAAAACAATTCCTACTCATAATGAGGTATTAAAAGATGAAACTGTAAAAGAAGGTAGTACCACAAGAAGAGTTAAGTATAAAAACGGCGATATTGCAGAATATGGCTCTCATCCAATAAAAGGATTAATTTGGAGGCTATATAAGGCTAAAAATGAAGAGATTGAGTTAATTAAAATGCCTGATGTATTAAATTATTCGAAAAATAATGTTTTAATAAAATATAAATTCTCAAACACCAAAAGGAGATATACAGGACCTAATGTATTTGCTGGATTTTTAGGAGCTATAGCTGAGTGTAGTTTTGATGACATAATTACTACAACTGGTAGTTGTTTTAAAGAGGGCTCTTGTTTTCCAAGTGCTGAACATGTAAATGGAAGAAGTGTTGATACAATTTATTTTAATGACATCAAAAAAGATCAAGCTTTTGTTGATGCAGTAATTAAATTTAAATTTACAGAAGTTTTGATTGGGAATAATACGTATTGCAAAAAAATCAAAAATGCAGAAGATGGTGGCATTCTTCACAACAGTCATTTGCATTCAGGAAATTTTAATGAATCAAGTATAATAAAATTAGAAAAATAATGAGAAATATAATATTATGTACCATTCTAGCAATATTGTTTTCTTGTAAAAAAGATAACCATCTACAAGTAGAAAATGATAATAAAGTAGAAAAAATAGTAAATAACAATGAGCTTAATATTCCTCTGGGAGATAGTTTAATATCAAAGTCAAATTTTGTTAATCAAATTAATAATAATAATTCAATAAAATCTCAAAGAGAATATTTATCGAAGATAAATTATGATTATGATAAATTTTGTTTGTTAACAAAAGATAGAATTTTAAGTAGTAAAAAAAATTTCACTTTTAGACTGAATAATAATATTAATAATAATAATACAAATGCAGATATTTTTAAGAGTATTTCTTTATGTATCTATAGTAATAATAGTTTAGTTGACTCTCTAGTAATATACAAACAAGAAAATTACGGAGAAGCTTTAGTAGCTAAAACGCAATATTTTTATTTAAACGCTAGTTTAAATCTATGGACTTTATCAATTACTGAAGAAGAAGAAGGAATTAAAGTAACTTCTTGGAATTATTACAAAATTGATGAGAAGGGTAAAATAAATTTATTAAAAGAAGATTTTATTCAGAAAAAAATTCTAGTAACTAATAGTAATTGGATTGGTAAGTATTTTTTCGAAAAAACAAATAGAGATGAATTAAAAACAAGTTTTGAAATCTTTATAAAAGATTTGAATTTAATTACTCTTAAATATATTTCTGATAGTGATCAGACTGAAAATTACATGAATTTAGTTGGTGATAAAGTTGCTGATAATAAAATTAGAATAGTGTTTAATAAAAAATATGGTAATATGGGAGTAATTTATATTGAGAATTATGAAGGTAATTACTTAATTTCTGGAACACCTATTTCTATAATAAATCCAGGAAATGATGAATTTCCGATAATAAAAATCAAATAGATTTTATGAAGTATTTACACTTTTTAAATTTTGTCATTTTTATTACATTTGGATTTAAATAAGAATTGTGATAAGGATAGCAGTGAAAAGCCTTTTTTACTTCAATACTAATTTTAATAAAAAGCAATGTAATGATTTTTTTGAATCGTAGGTTCGGGATGTAAAAAAAAAGATTTTATAATTTTTTTTATGTTGGTTCTAAAACGGAAAGTACTGGAACTAGTGTGTTAAATAAAATGTTTATTGAAGATAATCTTTTGATTAAAGGAAAAAGTAACGGTGGAACACATAACTATACAATAACAGAAGTTAGAAAAAATAATTAATGATTAAAATAATGAAAAGCTGTGTTCAACTCATAAGTGCAACAAACTTATTGTTTAGCGTTTCAATTGGACTAAGATAATTGAATTTTCTAATAGGTCTGTTATTAATTGATAATTCTACTTGTATAATTCTTTCATTAGTTACATTTCGTAAATCTGTTTTCTTTGGAAAAAACCTCCTAATTACACCAATTCTATTTTCTACAGTTCCTTTTTCTTGCGAGGTATATGGTGTTGTGAAATAGGTTTTTAGATTAAATTTCTTTGCGATTTCAGTATGTCCAGCAAACTCATTTCCGTTGTCAAAAGTGATTGATTTTAGATAACTCGAGTTGAATCTGGAGAGTCTTTCTATTATTTTTTGCGTAACTTCTAATGCTGTTTTTCCCTGCAATTTATCTATCATAGTAATTAATGTAATTCGGTCTGTAAGGACTAGTAATGCTGACTTGTGGTCTTTTCCCATCATTAGATCTGCTTCTAAATCCCCAATTCTTTTTCTTTGTTCAATAACTGCTGGTCTTTCAGTAATGTGTTGACGATTGAGAATTGCTCCTCGAGTGTCTTTTATATTTCCTCTTTTTTGTCTCCTTTTACCATGTTTCAATTCTTGATAAAATGTCTTAAAAAGTCTATTTTCTAACCTATTTGTATGTTTTGATTCCCATATCCACTTGTAAATTGTTTCATGGCTAACGGTATTTTTTCTTTCTAATTTCCAGCGCTTTGATAATAATTCTGGACTCCATTTATCCAGTGTCATTTTATCAAATATAGCTTGCTTTAAATCAGGGGTTAATGAAACCATTTTGTGTTTTTCCTTATGACGATTACGAGTTTTTCGCTCTGCATTTGAAGCACAGTATTCGCCAGAACCTCTTCCTCTTTTGGGTATGGATCTTTTTAATTCCCTACTAATTGTACTACGGTGTACATCTAGTTGGTCAGGTATCATTGTTTGATTAAAACCAGCTTGTAATAGAGCTTCGATTTGGTATCTTTGCTCAACGGTTAATTGTTTGTATTTTTTCATGCAAGACAAATTTAAGCTTTTGACCTTAAACACTTGGGGGATAACTCCAAGTGTTTTTAATTTATCTGTTGCACTTATAGCTTGAACTTACAATATACTAAATTCATAAAAAATAAAAATGAAAAAGTTAGTTGTTTGTTCAATCATACTCTTTATCACAGCGTCATGTGCTACGAGATTGATAACTCCGGCAGTTGAAGGAAATGTTTATGATATAAATAACAACCCCTTAACTGAGGTAAAAGTGTGTCTAAATGATGAATGTAAGGTAACAAATGAGGAAGGGTATTTTGTTTTTAAAATGAAAGTAAAAAAAGAATTTGCTATGATTGGTGGCGAAGCGCCTGCAGTAATTTATAACTTAAGAATATCCAAAAAAATGTATAACGACACTATCATTTATTATAAGAATCTATATGGAGGTTCAAATATTGACCAAGAAATTAAATATAAATCGATAATTTTAAAATCAAATAATTAACCTAATTTTTGCGCTTTTTATGAAGTATTTGCTGGTAATACGAACTCTTTGGAATTAGTGTGTTTTTTAAAATAAAAAAAGTTTTTTAATGAAAATATATTTAATTATTGTGATTTTTTTCGGCCTTATTTCTTGCTCTTCCTACAAGAAACATGTCATCCAGAATGAAATACAGGGGCTAATTTTAACTATCGATAACAATCCAATTGCCGATGTTGAAGTAACTTTTTATAATGACGGGAGAGATTTTGGATTTGTTCCTAGTGCATTAAAGACAAACGCAGATGGAGTATTTTTTGTAGCGCAAATTAGAACAAAAGGAAATTATAGAGTTTCAAGAATGATGAGCGATAGATTACCAACTAAAATTATTTTTAAAAAAGAAGGTTTTATTTCGGATACGATTAGCATTTCACATTACAAAGATTTAAAAACTGACCAAATTGTTATTAGGAAGCAATTAAGATGGTCTGATGGAAGTGTTTTTATCGGAGACCCAAGTGGGAAAACGTTGTTAAAAGTGTATTACGGGAAATAGTTATCTTAATGCGCCTAATGATTTTAAACTTATCGCAGGTGAAAATATCATTTATCGGATAGAAGGAAATGTTGTTTGGAAGAGCTAGATTTGCGTGATAAGTTCTGGAGATGAATTAAATTACGAAATAAAAACTTGGTATATTATTTGCAGTAAAATTAGGTTCTTAATATACAATTATGAGGTATTCGGACAATTATTACATTTTTAATATTTAAATTATTTGTAATCTTATGGTGTGTTAGAAACTATATTTTTCGTCTTTTTGTTATTGGTTTTTTCATTCCTAATTTAACTTGGATTTCTGGGTGTTTTTTTAACTTTGCGAGCGCTCTTTTATCAAGATATCAATCTATATCTTTTCGGTAGAATTATTTTTAATGTAGTATTTAGACTTTTTTTATAAAAATAGGAGCTTTATGAAGGCAAGAAATTATGTTCTTTTAGTGATAATAATTTTATTATTTTCTTGTAATAAAAATAATAAAACACCAAATTTAGAAATAGAAGCTTTGAGTCCATATCATTATGAATTTAAGGATAGTGATGGCAATTTAGATAATATCAATTATTATTTCTTAAAAGGGGATTTTCAAATTGATGAACATTTAAAGAAACACGTAAAAGATTTTATTTACAGTTACGGTAAAAGTCAAAAAGGAGTTTATGTTTTCAATTCGGTCTACATCTATAAAGAAACTGCTTTTCTAAATACAAATTATAAAGGTAATGAAGGTTCATTTGATGGCTCTAATAATGACTTAATAGCGTACGCTAGATTTGATAACAATCAATTGGATGTTTTTTATCTTTTAGATGAAGGAAATGTAATTTTTGACATAATAAAAAACAAAGAAGTCGATTTTGAATTTCAACAATAATTGTTTTACAAAAAATCACAATCATAATAGAAAAGACATGTAGCTCAGGATTAGCCACAAATGTTGGAAATAAATATTCCGGGATATAAGAATATAAGCAAAGTTTGCAAAACAAGAAATTTATCGTCGATAAACCAAAGTTACCAGTAATTGAGATTCATTGCATGAATCGCGAATTTGTTTGAAAACCTATTTACGATTCAATTATTGTTTTTAATGGTCAGTATCATTTTTTAAGTGAGATATGAGTAAATAACACAATCACTGATTCCATTAACAAGAAGTCGTTTTTATTATAGAATATCTAATGTTTTTTCTAAAGCCATGCCGCGAGATCCTTTTATCAACAGTAAACTATGTGATGGTTTGTGCGCTACGAAATATGTTGCAAACGAATTAAAATCTTCGAAAAACAAAATGTGAGCGCTTGCTATTTTATTGGCGTAAAAATCGTGGCCAATAAAAAATGTTTTAATAGTTTCTTCAATTTGTACTGATGCTACAATTTTTCGATGTTCTTCGATGCTTTCAATGCCTAGTTCAAACATGTCGCCTAGAATAGCTACTTTGTTAGCGTGGGCTAACTGGATAAAATTAGAAATTGCTGCCTGCATACTGCTTGGATTTGCATTGTAAGCATCTAATATAATTTCATTGTCATTTTTCTCAATCAATTGCGAACGGTTGTTCTCCGGAATATAGTTTTCAATTGCCTCTTTTATAGCTTCATCTGCGACTTCGAAGTAGGTGCCAATTGTAATTGCTGCATTGATATTATTAGCATTGTATATGCCTATTAGATTAGATTGTATTTGAAGTGCTTTGTATTCAATGCGAACCATCGGATTTGCTTCAACGTGATTAATTACAACATCAGCCGATTGAGTGGTTGAAAAAGTATACTTGTTCAGGTGTTCTGATTTTTCATTTTGAATAGCATCATCTAAATTGATAAATGCCAACTTATTGTTTTTTTGAAGGTAATCATACATTTCACTTTTACCTTTTATTACGCCTTCAGTTCCGCCAAAACCCTCTAAATGGGCTTTGCCAAAGTTTGTGATGTATCCATAATCGGGTTGAGCAATTGCGCAAAGCATCTCAATTTCCTTTTGATGATTCGCACCCATTTCTACAATCCCTATTTCTGTGTCTTTTGTAAAACGCAAAATAGTTAAGGGAACACCAATGTGGTTGTTTAAATTACCAATCGTCGCAATGGTGTTGTATCTTTTCGATAGTACAACGTTGATTAATTCTTTGGTAGTAGTTTTGCCATTACTTCCTGTTAAAGCAATAATTGGTAAGGCAAGATTTGTTCTATGATATTTCGCTAATTCTTGTAAATATCCCAGTGAATCGGCTACTAGAATTGTTCTGTCGTCAATATAAAAATCGGGATTATCGATAACTACATATTTTGCTCCTTTCTCTAATGCTTCTTTCGCGAATGTATTGGCGTCAAAATTGTCACCCTTTAGTGCTATAAAAAAACAATCTTCTTCAATTTTTCGGGTATCGGTGGAAACAGTAGAGCACTCTAAGAACAAGGAATGAATTGCTTTGATAGTCATTTGTGGAGGTGTTATAGTGAGAAACGAAGATAAAAAAAAGCCCTTTCGTAAAAAAGGGCTTCTTAAAGTATTTTGTAATAAAATTATTTATTAGGATTTCCTCTCGGAGATTTCTTGTTAGATTTTGGTCCAACTTTAGACATTGCACATCTGAATCCAATGTAATCAGTTGCCATATCTTGTGGGAAATATCTTCTAGAAGCTGGGTCTAACCAATAAGCTCTATCTCTCCAAGATCCACCTTTATAAACTCTAACGTTATCGTCAATTAAAGATGTTCTTTTGTCAGATTTATCAAACTGTTTAGAAATTTTCTTATCCATTCCTAATGAATCAGTAGTAGTAGAAATTTTATGTCTCGGAGATTCATACATTCTGAATTTCTCGTCATCGCCTTCATTTTCTTCTTCATCAGAACCACCGAATTTAAAGAAACGTGTAGATTGTCTATCTCCATCTCTATAGTTTCTGTTGTCAGAAGTAGAAAATTGAGTTCTTAAGTAAGTTTCATTTTCATCAACTGGAACTTGAGCAATTTGACCAGGGAAATTTCTTGCCATGATTCTACCATTACTTAAAGTATCGTATGTGATGTTATCTGCAGTTACAAATTCAACAATTCCGTCTTCACCAATTTTATTTTTAGTATAAACGTTACCTCTAAAGTAGTTAAAGTCATTTGCTTCGTCATCAACCATTGGTCTATAAACGTCTTGTACCCATTCTGCAACGTTACCAGCCATATCATATAAACCAAAGTCATTTGCAGTGTAGCTTTTTACTTTGTTAGTAATGTCAGCACCATCGTCAGACCATCCAGCGATTCCGCCGTAATCACCTTTACCTTGTTTGAAGTTAGCCAATTGGTCACCTCTTTGTTGTCTTTTTGAATTACGTGTATATTGACCATTCCAAGGATATTTCTTTTGTCCTTTGTAAATGTTGTACTCTCTGTTTCCTACTAATGCAAGAGCAGCATATTCCCATTCAGCTTCAGTTGGAAGTCTGTATTCTGGTAAAATTAAACCAGAACTTCTTTGAGCATATACATTTTGCGAAGAATCTGTAACTCTTTTGTTATTTCTTCCACCTTTTAATACTACATCTTCATTACCACCCATAGAAGTAGAAGGAGAAGTTAAATAAGCTTCAGTACTAAAATTAGCTTCAGCAGTTACGTCATTAATTTTAGCATCTTTCTTTAAGTAACCTTCGCGCTCTAGAATGTTTTCATTCACACGGTCAGTTCTCCATTTGCTAAACTCTGTTGCTTGAATCCAATTCACACCAACTACTGGGTAGTCTGCGTAACCTGGGTGTCTCAAGTAATTGTTAGTCATTGTCTCGTTGTATCCTAAACGGTTTCTCCATACCAAAGTATCAGGAATTGCTCCGTTGTAGATATTCTTGTAGTTTTCTTCTGTTGGAGGGAAAACTGTTTTTACCCAATATAAGTATTCAGAATACATTTTATTGGTTACTTCAGTCTCATCCATATAGAAAGATTGAATGTGTTGCTGGCTTGGAGTATTATTCCAATCATGCATAACATCGTCTTGAACTTTACCCATTGTAAACGTTCCACCTTCTACAGGTACCATTCCAGGAGGAGTTTCTTGTTGCTTATACTTCTCGTTAAACTGGAAACCACCTTTCTTGTCGTTAATTTTCCATCCTGTAGCTGATGAACCACCTTTAGTGCCTCCTTTTTTGCTACAGCCTGTAAAACCTAATGTTAGCGCTACTATAACTAACATTTTTAAAACCATAATTTTCTTAATTTTCATACTTTAGTAGGTAATAAATTCGTGTCGCAAGGTAATAATTAACTATTAATATGCAATACATTTTTAATTAATTGTTAAAAATAATTAATATTTTGTTAAAGTCCTCTTTTGTAGAACGAAATTAAGGTTATTTTATTATAAAAATTAGATTTAAATGAAATATTTTTTTCTCTTTGTAATATAATTTTTAAAACTGCGTTTTCATACTGATGAAAAAAATACTCCTTTATATATTGATTCTATTTGTTGGCAATTCGTTTGCCCAGCAGTCCGAAACAATTACTTTGAATTGGAACGAGCAAACCGAATATAATTTGGGTGATATTATTGTCAATATTCCACAGTTTCAGCAAGAAAACTTAGATTTTAAAGTTTCTGAGCGGTCTATTAATTTTAAAAAAGTAATTGAGATTCCTGCTTTGTTGCAAAAAGAGGCATTACAAATCGTAAACATATCTTACAAAGCTATAACTGAGGCTGATTTATTAGATTTAGATATAACAAAAATCCCTACTGGTGTTAGTCCGAAACTCGAAACGGTTAGCGCTAGAGGCCAGTATAAAGGTTTGTTGATTTTTAGTCCCATTATTAAGGAGAACGGCGCTTATAAAAAAGTAATTTCTTTGACTTATGCTCTTAATTCAAATATTACCTCAAATCGTTTCGCAAATCAGTCTACTCTGTCAGTTCCAGTCCTAACAAATTCTGTTTTAAGTTCTGGTAGTTGGCATCGATTTTATATCGAAAAATCAGGGGTTTATAAAATTTCTAAATCTTTTTTGCAAAGTATAGGGGTGAATGTTAATGTTGACCCGCGCTCTATAAAAATATATGGTAACGGTGGTAGAATGTTGCCGTTGTTAAATGATACGTTTTATCCCTATGACCTTGAGGAAAATGCAATTCAATTTATAGGTGAAGAAGATGGTGTTTTTGATAACGCTGATTATATTTTGTTCTATGCGGAAGGAGTTGATACTTGGAATACAGAAAGTGCGACGAGCGTGAATTTATTCGATGATAAGTCTTATTATTATGTAACTTCAAATGCAGGGAATGGTAAACGTATTTTAAATTCCACTGAACCAGGTGCTTCGCCAAGTGTAACCTTTTCTCAATTTGATGATGTAGTTTATTATGAAAAAGATCTAGTTAATGTTGGTAAAGTTGGAAGAAGATGGTTTGGAGAACGATTTAATATTGAGAATAACCAAACATTTAATTTTACCATTCCTAATTTAGACACTTCGGTACCAGTTGAGATAAAAATAAACACCGCGTCAAAATCTTTTGGGAATTCGTCATTTAGTTTTAAAGCAAATGGTTCTAGTTTAGGAACTCTTTCATTTACTTCAATTGTTTCCGGAAGCGGAACCGAAGGATATGAATCCGCATTAAATACTACTTTTTCAGCCACTTCACCAACGATCGCGATACGATTAGATTATAATAACGGTGGTGTTCCAAGTTCAATTGGCTATTTAGACTTTATCAGAATAAAATCGAAAAGAAACCTAATAGGTTACGGCAAGCAATTTTTATTTTTTAATGATGCCGAACAAACGAATATTGGTGTTGGAGCATATGCTTTAACTGGAGCAACTGAAATTTCTCAGGTTTGGGATGTTACTGATATTTACAACGTTTCTAGATATGAAAATACTTCTGGGGCTAATTTTAGCTTTAATGTAAGTCTAGGGAATGCTAAAAAATACGTTGCCTTGGATTTATCGGACGTTTATTTGCCAAAAAAGGAAGCAACTACCACAGTTGTCAATCAAAATATTAAAGGGACTATTTTTAAAGATACTTCAGGAAATTTTCAAGATATCGATTATTTGATATTTACGCCTAAATTCTTAATGAATCAAGCAGAAAAGTTAGCTAATTTCCACAGGATAAATTCGGGGTTATCCGTTAGGGTTATTGCTTTAGAAAATGTCTATCAAGAATTTTCATCGGGAAAACAAGATGTTGCGGCCATTCGTAATTTAATTAAATACGTGTATTGGAATGCTTCTTCGCCAGATAAACGTGTGAAATATGTGAATCTTTTTGGAGATGCTTCGTACGATTATAAAAATAGAATACCAAGTAATACAAATATAGTTCCTGTTTTTCATGGGTTTAACCCAAATGCTTACGAAACAAATAACAGTGCAAATTTTTCTTTGTACTCGAGCTTTATGTCGGATGATTTTTTCGGACTTATGGATGATGGCGAAGGAACAATGATCGGTTCAATTGATGGTATTGATATCGCAGTTGGAAGAATGTTAGTTGCATCAACTTCTCAAGCGGAAGATATGGTGAATAAAGTTTTTGAATATCACGATGAGAAATCATTCGGACGATGGAGAAATAATTACGTAATTTATTCAGATGATGCTGATAATTTAACGGATGCCACACTGCAAGTTGGACTAAATAATTTAGCAGATGTTTTAACGACCCAAAAGCCTTTTGTGAATGTTAAAAAAATTCATAGTGATGCTTATGTACAACAAGTTGCTGCTGGGGGAGAACGTTATCCGGAAGCTAAAAAAGATTTCTTGGACGCATTAGCTTTAGGTGGTTTGGTTTTTAATTATTACGGACACGGAAACGAAGAGTCTTTAGCTAGAGAGCGATTGTTTGAAAAGTTAGATGCACAAAATTTAACGAACAGATACAGATATCCATTATTTATTACAATAACATGTGAATTTACTCGTTTTGATGATCCGAATCGTTTTACGGGTGGCGAATATATGTATTGGAATAAAGCGGGAGGCGCCATTTCCTTAATAGCCACAACGCGACAAATTGGTGTAACAACAGGTTTGGTGATGAATAATATTTTTAGCGAGAATCTATACGCTTATGGTTCTAACGACTATCCCACTATTGCCGAAGCCTTGAGGATAACTAAATTAGCAACAGGTTCAGATAACAGAAGAGTTGTTTTCTATATTGGAGATCCTGCATTGAAATTGGCTATTCCAAAACCTAACGTTGTATTGATAAAAGTAAATGATGTGCCAGTTGCACAGCCTTTACCTGTTTTGCAAGCGCTGAGCGTAGTTAAAATTGCGGGCGAAGTGAGAGATGAAAATGATGTAGTGCTGTCTAATTATAATGGCGATTTAGCGGTTCAAATTTTTGATAAGGAGATCAATCGAAGAACTTTAGGAAATAACGGCGTTGTGGATGCAAGTGGTTTAGTTACTATGGATTTTACAACTTTGGGAGAAACTGTTTTTAGAGGAAATGCATCTGTGACAAACGGACAGTTTGAATTTAGCTTTGTAGTGCCACAAGATATCCGAATTCCTGTTGGAAATGGGAAAATTAGTTTCTATGCCAAACGAGATATTCCGAATTTAGAAAATCAAACGGGTTTTGATAAGACAATTCAAATTGGTGGTGTTAATGTAAATGCTACTAGCGATACGAATCCGCCGAGAGTAAAATTGCACATGAACGATGAAGGTTTTGTGTCCGGAGGCATCACAAATTGTTCTCCTATATTATTAGCTTTTCTGGAAGACGAAAACGGAATCAATACGGCAAGTGGAATTGGTCATGATATCGTCGCTATTTTAGATGGTGATGAAACGAAGCCTTATATTTTAAATGAATATTATGAAACTGAAAATGACGACTATACGAAAGGATTTGTCCGTTTTCCGTTTAGAGATTTAACACCAGGATTGCATACTATTTTGTTCAAAGCTTGGGATGTCTATAATAATTTAGTTACCGCAGAAATTCAGTTCAATGCTATTTGTTCTGATGAAGGTTTACGATTAGAAAAAGTATTAAATTACCCCAATCCGTTTGTAAGTTATACCGAATTTTGGTTTAATCACAACATGCCTCTTGAGCAATTAGATGTTCAGGTTCAAATCTTAACTATTTCAGGGAAATTAGTAAAAACAATCAATCAGCAAGTCCTTACAGAAGGATTTTTATGCAGAGAGATTTCTTGGGATGGTAGAGACGATTTTGGAGATAAAATTGGAAAAGGTGTTTATGTTTATAAATTAAAAGTAAGGTCAGTTACAACAGGAAAATCTACAGAAAAATACGAGAAACTTGTAATACTGTAATAAAATACTATATTTGTTAAATTAATTACTATGAATAAAATGAAAAAAATTGCTCTAGCAGTAACACTTTTAATAGTTGGTCAATACGTTAAAGCGCAAGATAATGATCGTGTAATTACTACTGGTGTGCCTTTTCTGCTAATTGCAGCTGATGCACGCTCTGCAGGTATGGCAGATATGGGAGTTGCAACTTCCGCTGATGCTTTTTCACAACAATATAATCCCTCAAAATACGCTTTTTCACTGCAACAGCAAGGTTTTTCAGTTAGTTATACCCCTTACTTAACAAGTATCGCAAATGATATTTCTTTAGGTCAAGTTACGTATTTTAACAGAATTAACGAACGTAGCGCATTCGCAGGTTCATTACGCTATTTTGGTTTAGGAGATATCGATTTAACTAATGAACAGGGACAGCCATTAAGTACGGTTAGTCCAAATGAATTGGCTATTGACGGGTCGTATTCGTTAAAATTAAGCGAACGTTTTGCAATGGGTATTGGTGCAAGATTTATTCGTTCCAGTTTAAAAATTGCTAATGAAACAGAAGATGCTTCGGCTGCGACCTCATTTGCGGTTGATGTTTCTGGATATTATCAATCAGAGGAAATAGCTTTTGACGATTTCAATGGAAGATGGAGAGCAGGCTTTAATTTTCAAAATTTAGGACCTAAAATTAATTACGATAAAGATCAATTAGAAAGCTCATCAAGCTTCTTGCCAGCTAATATGCGTTTAGGTGGAGGTTTTGATTTTATATTTGATGAATACAATAAAATTGGTGTAACCGCTGAAGTGACTAAATTATTAGTACCAACTCCTCAAGTAGGATATAATGGCAGTAGTTATACAGGTGTGGATATGAATGGAGATGGTGTGGTTGATGCTGATGATGCACTCCTAGCAAATTCCGAATACAGAAAAATCGGATGGACAGAAGGAATCTTCAAATCATTTAATGATGCACCAGATGGTTTTTCAGAAGAATTAAAAGAGTTTACATGGGCTTTGGGAGCAGAATATACTTATCAAGATTCGTTTGCAATGCGTTTAGGTTATTTTAATGAAAATGAAGCAAAAGGAGCTAGAAAATTCTTTTCTCTAGGGGCAGGGTTTAAATATAATGTGGTAAAAATTGATGTTTCCTACTTGTTTTCAGCATCAAAAGTTAAAAACCCGCTAGAAAACACACTTCGTTTTTCACTTACATTTAATTTTGGTGATAATTACGATGAGCTTTAAATGAAAATATAAATTAAATATACGTCCAAATTCTTCTTTTAGAATTTGGATTTTTTTTCCTTACATATGAAACAAATTACTATAAATACAGTCATTTCGGTATATTCGAAAGAAGATTTGTCTCCGATAGAAACGGATTTAATGGAACAAGCTTTTGAAGCTAGAAGTAAAGCCTATGCGCCTTATTCTAAATTCACTGTCGGTGTCGCTCTTTTATTAGATAACGGTGTTGTTGTTCAGGGATCTAATCAAGAAAACGCAGCCTATCCCTCAGGTTTGTGCGCTGAACGTGTGGCTATTTTTTATGCAGGAGCTAAATATCCCGATGCAAAAATGCTAAAAATGTTTATTACGGCTTCGCCAATGGATAGGGATTTAGTAGAGCCAATTCCACCCTGCGGTAGTTGTCGTCAGTCTATTGCGGAGTACGAATTTAAGCAAGATGTTCCAATAGAACTCTTTTTTATGGGAGCAAAAGGCCCAATTTACAAATCGGATTCCCTACAGAATATTTTGCCTTTAGTTTTTGATAAAAATAATCTGTAGCCCTTTCCAGGATTTATTTACCGAATTAACACAAAAAAACAAAAAATCATAGAATATAATTTTTTCAGTAAGGTTCTATGTAGTATTTTTGCTTTTCCTAAAATTGTGAATTGAAACTAATCAGTTCATAGTAATACTGAATTAATAAAAACGAACACAATGAAGCCAATAACCAAAGAAGTTTACCTTAAATGGTATGAAGACATGCTGTTTTGGAGAAAATTTGAAGACAAATTAGCAGCGGTTTATATCCAGCAAAAGGTCAGAGGTTTTTTGCATTTATATAACGGACAAGAAGCAGTTTTGGCTGGAGCTTTGCACGCTATGGATTTGTCAAAAGACAAAATGATTACTGCTTATCGTAATCACGTACAACCTATCGGAATGGGTGTAGATCCAAGAGAAGTGATGGCTGAATTGTACGGTAAAGTAACAGGTACTTCAAAAGGTATGGGTGGATCAATGCACATATTTTCAAAAGAACACCGCTTTTATGGTGGTCACGGTATCGTTGGTGCTCAAATTCCTGTAGGAGCTGGTATTGCTTTTGCAGATAAATATTTTGAAACTGGCGGTGTTACATTGACATATTTTGGTGATGGAGCTGCGCGTCAAGGTTCGCTGCATGAAGCATTCAACATGGCTATGTTATGGAAATTGCCAGTCGTATTTATTGTTGAAAATAATGGATATGCAATGGGAACTTCTGTAGAAAGAACAGCAAACCATACTGATATTTGGAAATTAGGTTTAGGATATGAAATGCCTTGTGGACCAGTTGATGGAATGAATCCAATCAAAGTAGCTGAAGCAATGCATGAAGCTATGGAAAGAGCACGTCGTGGAGATGGACCAACTTTCTTAGAAATGAAAACATACAGATACAGAGGACATTCAATGTCTGATGCGCAATTATACAGAACAAAAGACGAAGTAGAAGAGTACAAGAAAATTGACCCTATTACTCAAGTTTTAGATATTATAAAAGAAAACGACTACGCTACAGCTGAAGAAATTCAAACTATCGATAAAAGAGTAGCTGATTTAGTTGCTGAATGTGAAAAATTCGCAGATGAATCGCCATTCCCTGAAGTACAGCAATTGTATGATGTTGTTTACGAGCAAGAAAATTATCCATTCATTCCTCATAAATTATAAGAATATGGCACAGATTATAACAATGCCCCGTTTGAGTGATACAATGACGGAAGGAGTTGTAGCAACTTGGTTAAAAGCAGTGGGTGATACTATTAAAACAGGTGATATTTTAGCCGAAATCGAAACCGATAAGGCTACAATGGAATTTGAATCTTTTTATGATGGTGTTTTATTACATATCGGAATTGAAGAAGGAGGATCCGCACCAGTTGATTCATTATTAGCAATCGTTGGAACTGAAGGAGAAGATATTTCAGCGTTGTTAAATAAAAACACAGAAGAGAAAGTAACGGAATCGGAAGCAGCTTCAACAGAACCAAAATCGGAAGAAACTTCGAAAAGTGCTGCAATGCCTGCTGGTGTAAAAGTAGTTACAATGCCACGTTTAAGTGATACAATGTCTACTGGAACTGTTGCAACTTGGTTGAAACAAGTTGGAGATTCAGTAAACGAAGGTGATATTTTAGCCGAAATCGAAACCGATAAAGCTACGATGGAATTTGAGTCATTTAATTCAGGAACCTTATTGTATATAGGTGTTAAAGAAGGAGATTCAGCGCCAGTTGATGCAATTTTAGCAATTTTAGGACCTGCGGGAACTGATGTCGAAGCAATAGCGGCAAATTATAAATCAGGAGAAACAACTGAAACTTCAAAAGAAGAAGAGGTTAAAACTAAAGAGGCTGCTCCAGCCGAAAAAGTTTCAAATGCACCAGTGCAATCTTCTGGAGGTAGAGTTTTTGCTTCACCATTAGCTAAGAAAATTGCTGCAGATAAAGGAATTAACTTATCGCAAGTAAAAGGATCAGGCGAAAATGGAAGAATTGTAAAAAGCGATGTGGAGAATTTTACTCCATCAGCAGTTGCATCTCCAAGTCAAGCTGTTACTGATGCTACAAATAAAGTAGCGGCAGTGAAACCATTTGTACCTGCAGGTGAAGTGTTCCAAGAAGAAATTAAAAATTCGCAAATGCGTAAAACCATTGCGCGACGTTTGGCGGAATCTAAATTTACAGCACCTCATTATTATTTAACTATTGAGTTAGATATGGATAATGCAATTGCTTCAAGAAATACAATCAACGGATTACCAGAAACTAGAGTATCGTTCAATGATATGGTAATCAAAGCAAGTGCGATGGCATTGAAAAAACATCCACAAGTAAATTCGCAATGGAGAGAAGATGCTATGGTGATTAATCATCATGTAAACATCGGAGTTGCAGTAGCAGTTGAAGACGGTTTAATGGTTCCAGTATTGAAATTTGCAGACCAAATGAGCTTAACTCAAATAGGGGCAAACGTAAAAGATTTAGCAGGAAAAGCAAAATCGAAAAAAATTCAACCATCTGAAATGGAAGGAAGTACGTTTACTATTTCTAATTTAGGAATGTTCGGAATTCAATCGTTCACTTCAATTATCAATCAACCAAACTCTGCTATTTTATCTGTTGGTGCTATTGTTGAAAAACCAGTAGTTAAAAACAGTCAAATTGTAGTGGGTAACACAATGGTAGTTACTTTAGCTTGTGATCATAGAACAGTTGACGGAGCAACAGGAGCACAATTCCTACAAACGTTTAAAGCGTTTATGGAAAATCCTGTGACGATGTTAGCATAGTTTTAAAAAAATAAATATCTTTAAAGTCCCGAAATGTTTCGGGACTTTTTTATGTAATTTTTTTATGAGAGTAAAATTTATAATTTTCGTTTCGCTTTATTTTATTGTAGCTCACATTCAATGCAGTTCGGTCGAAAAATACAACAGTCATTTGGCTTCAAAAGTTAGTGTTTCTGATTTGCAAAAGGACGTCAATTATGTAGAGTACAAATTAAACAAGCTACATCCGTCATTAGATTGGTATATTTCAAAAGAGGCTTTAGCTACTAAATTTGACAGCTTACGCACAACAATTACAGAGCCCTTAACGCCTAATGAGTTTTATTTCAAGATTAGTCCTGTTGTTGCATCCGTAAAACAAGGACATATGGTCGTGATTCCTTTGGTTACCAAATTAGAAAAAAAGGAAATTAAAAAGCTTAATAAAAGCGAAAAAAATCCTTTGGCACAATTGACTTTCAAGTATTACAATGATGAGCTTTATTTAGATAAAAATTATACTAAGGATTCTTTATTGTTGCCGGGTTCAAAAATAATAAGTGTTGAAAACATCACTCCGCAAGAAATGAACTTGAAATATAAAAACACTTATAGTTCTGATGGATTAAATACTTCTTATTTATCACATGGCTTTGCATCAAAATTCACTTCTTATCTTCTTGGTGAAAAACAAATATCAGACAGTATTCATTTTGTTTTGCAATACAAAGACAGCATTTATGAACGTGTCCTAGCTAGAACCAAACCTGGAAAAAAGGTTGTTGATTCTTTAGCGAGCAAGAAAGATTCGATAGCTCCAGTGAAAATAGTATTGACAAAAGCGGAAAAAGCTAAGAAGAAAAATGATTTTAAAATAGAACGTAAAAAGAACAGATATTTTTTATATAATTCACTTTCGAAAGATTTTACTCGTAGCTTAAGTTATATCCCTAGTGATTCTACTATTGCAGTTTTAAAAATAAAAGGTTTCAAACATAGGCAACATAAGAAAGCTTATGACAGTATTTTTAATGAAATTGAGCAAAATAAAGTAAAAACATTAGTTTTAGATTTGCGAAATAACGGAGGAGGAAGTTTAGAGGAAATTCATAATTTATACAGCTATTTAACACCCGAACCTTTTGTATTTATTGATACCATAAAAGTGACAAACAGAACGGGTGTCGCAACAAATAGATTAAGAGCAATTCCTCTTGCCGGAAAAATAGTTTTATCACCATTTATTTTATACACTACAGTAAAAGGGATAGTCTCAGTTAAGAAAGGGAAAAATAACGAGTATTATCTCTTTAACAAACAAACTAAGTTAACCGTACCTAAAGCAAATCGATTCGATGGAAAACTATTTGTCCTTATAAATGGAGGAAGTTTTTCTGCATCTTGTGTTTTATCATCTAATTTAAAAAGTAACAATCGTGCTACATTTATTGGGGAAGAAACCGGCGGAACTTATAATGGAACAGTTGCGGGAACAATGCCTCTTCTAACTTTACCCAATTCGAAATTAAAAGTAAGAGTAGGATTACAAAAAATAGCAGCAATGGGTAAAACAGAAGAATTTGGAAGAGGAATTATGCCTGATGTTACTATTGTTGAAACACCAGAACAAATTATAGATAAATCAGATCCACATATTGAATGGATTTTGGCAAATCTAAAAAATATCGAATAAATTATTAGTCGAAATCGCAATACAGCATCAGATTTAGTTAAATTTTAAAATTATGAAAAAATTATTATTCTTAATCCCTTTTATCATCTTGTCTTGTAAGACTCAGGAAAAATTAGGTGAAACAAAAACTACAGGTTCAACGTATCAAGTTTCAGAAGAAAATGTCATCAAAACATTATCCTATTTAGCTTCGGATGAGTTAGAAGGTAGAGATTCTGGAAGTGAAGGAATCGAAAAAGCTTCGGTTTATTTAGAGAATATTTTGAAAGAAAACGGAATTAAACCTTATTTCAAAACTTATCGCGACACTTTGTCAAATTATGATAAAACATCATATAATGTTGTGGGTTATATGGAAGGAACAGATCCTGAACTTAAAAAAGAGTTTGTGATTATTGGGGCACATTATGATCATATTGGTAGAATTTCGGCGGTAAATGGAGATGATATTGCTAATGGCGCTAACGATAATGCATCCGGAACGACTGCGGTGACAGAAGTAGCAAAGTATTTTGCAAAATTCAAGAACAATAAACGAAGTATTCTTTTTGTGTTTTTTTCAGCCGAAGAAAAAGGCCTTTTAGGTTCAAAACATTTGGCAGAGAAGTTGAAACAACAAAATATGAACTTATATTTCATGTTTAATTTTGAAATGATTGGTGTTCCGATGAAAGATAAAGGAATGGATATGTATTTAACGGGTTTTGGTAGAAGTACTATGGCTGCGAAAATGAACGAATATGCAGGAGAGAAATTAGTCGGATATTTAGCCGTTGAAATGCGTTATATGTTATTTAGAGCTTCTGATAATTATCCGTTTTTTACTGAGTTTGATGTCCCAGCTCATACCGTTTCAACCTTCGATTTTGAGAATTTCGATTTCTATCATCAACCAGGAGATGAGTTTGAATTGATGGACACAAAACATATGACCAATGTGATTTCGAAAACAATTCTAGTATTGGAAAAAATGATAAATACCCCTAATAAAGAAATAAAATTAAATGAAAAATAAGAATATAATTATCACCGGAACATCACGTGGAATTGGATTGGAATTGGCTTTGAAATTTGCGAATGAAGGTCATCAAGTTTTAGCCATTTCTCGTAAAACATCTAAAATACTTATTGAAAATCCGAACGTTACGTGCTTGCCAATAGATGTTTCTATCACTGAAGAATTACAGCAAGTTGAAAAATTTGTAATAAACTCTTGGCAAAATACAGTTGATGTTGTCATTCATAACGCGGGTTCATTGGTAAACAAGCCTTTTGAACAAATTACTCCTGCGGATTTTGAGCAAGTCTATAAAGTTAATGTTTTCGCTGTGGCGGAATTGACTCGTATTTGTATTCCTTATTTATCGAAAGGAAGTCACGTAGTTACAATAAGTTCGATGGGAGGCGTTCAAGGAAGTTCAAAATTCCCAGGATTAGCAGCTTATTCATCAAGTAAAGGCGCTGTAATTACCTTGTCTGAATTATTAGCAGAAGAATATAAAGAACAACAAATCGCTTTCAATGTTTTAGCACTTGGAGCCGTAAATACAGAGATGCTACAAGAAGCTTTTCCAGGATATGAAGCACCACTTTCAGCTAAAGAAATGGCAGAATATATTTGGAATTTCGCCCTTACTGGAAATAAATTCTACAACGGAAAAGTATTGCAAGTTTCATCCTCAACTCCATAATTTTTTGTAAATTGTATTTTCAATAAATTATATAATCATGACTAAAGTAAACGCCATTCAGCTATTTGAAAACAACAAAGTAAGAACCGTTTGGGACGACGATCAAGAAAAATGGTTTGTTTCTATTATTGACGTTATTCAAATTTTAACAGATAGTGACCGACCAAGAAAATATTGGAGCGATCTAAAATCTAAATTAAAAAAGGAAGGAAGTCAGTTATCCGACAATATCGGACAACTGAAAATGCAATCTTCCGATGGTAAATTTTACCAAACAGATGTTGCTGACACTGAACAACTTTTTCGTTTAATTCAATCGATTCCTTCACCAAAAGTAGAACCTTTTAAATTGTGGTTGGCCCAAATTGCCTCTGAACGATTAGATGAATTGCAAGATCCTGAAATTACGATTGATAGAGCTTTAGCTCAATATTTGCAATTGGGTTATTCTGAAAGTTGGATCAATCAACGCTTAAAAAGTATTGAAATCCGAAAGGAATTAACAGACGAATGGAAAATTCGAGGTGTAAAGGAAGGGCAACAATTTGCTATATTAACGGATATAATTACGCAAGCTAGGTCTGGAAGATCGACTAAGGAATACAAGGTTTTGAAAGGTTTGAAAAAAGAGAATCTTGGGGATAATATGACGAATACCGAATTGATTTTAAAAATGCTTGCCGAAGCTTCAACAAAAGATATTTCACAAGCAATTAATCCTGAAAATTTCGATCAAAATAAAGAGGTTGCGAAACAAGGTGGAAACGTTGCCAATGTAGCACGAATAGAATTAGAAGCAAAAACAGGAAAAAAAGTGGTTACCAATGAAAATGCTAAAACGCTATTGAAAATTAATCAACCGGATGAAATAGCATAATGAGTAACGTTTTACAAAAATATTTACCCGAACACGCCGTTGAAAATTGTTTTGAGCTAATCAAAGCCAATCACGTGCATCTAAAAATCGTAAATGAACGTCAAACACGTCATGGCGATTATCGTAAGGATGCGCAAGGTTTTCATTTAATAACGGTTAATTCAAGTTTGAACAAATATCGTTTTCTCATTACGTTAATTCACGAAATTGCACATTTAGTAGCTTTTGAGAAATATGGTAGAATGATAAAACCGCATGGGGAAGAATGGAAAACCACTTTTCAACGGTTGATGGTTCCGTTTATTCGACCTGAAATATTTCCAAATCAATTATTACCTTTATTAGCGCGTCATTTTAGAAATCCAAAAGCTAGTAGTGATACCGACGCTAAGTTAGCCATTGCTTTAAAAGTGTTTGACGAGAAAGAGACCGATAAAAACTATATCTTTGAGATTCCGATGGGAAGTTCGTTTAGAATTCACAACGGAAAAATCTTTAAAAAAATCGCACTTCGTGTAAAGCGATATGAATGTATGGAAGTCAGTTCCGGACGCATGTATTTGTTTCAACCAAATGCAGAAGTGGAATTGCTACCGAATTAAATTTAAATAACATTGGGCGAAAGCCTCCTGGTAATTAACTTATAATGAATAAAAATTATTACGCAATATTAATGGCCGGTGGAGTAGGTTCTCGTTTTTGGCCCGTAAGTACAACCGAATTCCCGAAACAGTTTCACGATATGTTAGGAACCGGTGAAACCTTGATTCAAAAAACGTTTTCAAGACTTTCTCAAATTATTCCTAAAGAAAATATATTGATTCTTACAAACGAATTGTATAATGACATTGTTTTAGAGCAATTGCCATTGGTAAAACAAGAGCAAATTATTCTAGAACCTGTGATGCGAAATACTGCACCTTGTATTTTATACGCTTCTTTAAAAATCAAAAAGCAAAATCCGGACGCTATAATGGTTGTTGCACCTTCAGATCATTGGATTGAAGATGAAATGCAGTTTTGTGCAAATTTACAACACGCATTTGACTTTTGTGAACGAAATGATGACTTAATGACTTTAGGGATTCTTCCCACATTTGCTAATACCGGATATGGTTATATTGAGTTTGATAAATTAGATTCAAGACCAATTAAAAAAGTAAAGCAATTTCGTGAAAAACCTGATTATGCTACCGCTCGAAAATTTATTCAAAGTAGAAATTACCTTTGGAATGCAGGGATTTTTGTGTGGAGTGCAAAAAACGTTTTAGAAGCTTTTCAGGAATTTCAACCTGTAATGTTTGATCATTTTATGACAGGTTATGATGTTTATAACACTGATAAAGAAGATGCTTTTATCAGAGAGAATTATCCGTTAGCCGAAAACATCTCTGTGGATTATGCCATTTTAGAAAAAGCACAAAATGTATATGTTTTGCCAGCAACTTTCGATTGGAATGATCTTGGAACTTGGGGTTCTTTATATGATAAATTACCTAAGGATGAGCAAGAAAATGCGGTAATAAATGCTACAGTTTATTTAGAAAACGCAAATAATAACATCATTAGAACCGAAGGAAAAAAACTTGTGGTTATTGACGGATTAACAGATTATATCATTGTTGATAAAGACGATGTGCTGTTGATTTATCCAAAAAATAAAGAACAAGAAATAAAGAGTATTGTTTCTAAAATTAATAAATAATGGCAGAAAACACTCAAAATTCATTTAAAAAAGCTGCAATCGATATCAAGTTATTTGTTAAAGATACCTTTGATATTTTTCAGGATACTGATCATGAAGCCACCATTGAAGATATAAAATCTGGTGTAAACATGAGAGGTCAAAATGCGTGGATTTTGATTTTTTCTATTCTTGTAGCATCTGCAGGTTTAAACACCAGTTCTACTGCTGTAGTTATTGGAGCCATGTTGATTTCGCCACTAATGGGGCCAATTCTTGGGATGGGCTTGTCACTTGGAATTAATGATATCGATTTTTTAAAGAAGGCAATTAAGAACTTTGGAGTAATGGTTGTTCTAAGTCTTTTGACTTCGTTCTTATTTTTTAGTATTCCAATGTTCCAGCAGGAAACACCAGAATTATTAGCAAGAACTTTTCCAGATGTTAGAGATGTTATCATCGCGCTATCTGGAGGGTTAGCATTGATTATTGCTCTAAGCAGACGTAATAAATCAATAAACACCATTGCGGGTGTAGCCATTGCAACCGCTTTGATGCCGCCATTATGTACTGCGGGTTATGGATTAGCAACCGCCAAATGGGATTTCTTCGGAGGAGCGTTATTCTTATTCTCTATTAATACAATCTTCATTGCCACAGCGACTTTTATTGTAGTGCGGTTTTTGAAATTTCCTTATGAAGCTTATGCAAATTCACAACGAAGAAAAAGAATTTCTCAGATTATTTCTTTTTTGGCCTTGGCAATTTTAATTCCTAGTGTTTATATGTTTTATCAATTATATGTAAAGTCTGATTTCAATCAAAAAGCAGATATTTTAATTGACAAATTAAGAACTGAGAAGGGAATCTTAATTTTAGATGTGCATAAGAATTACAACAAAAAGACCATTAATTTCGCCGTTGTAGGGACTAGTATTTCACAAACAGATATTAAAAAGTTTCAATCTCAGATGAAGTCTTTTGGTTATGATGGTATAAAATTTAAAGTGCTTCAAGATGCTGGAAACCTTGAAGCCATTTCAAAAATTAATGAAATTGAAAATTCATTTCTTTCGAACCAGCAATTGTTGGTAAAAAAAGATCAGTTGTTATTAGACAAGGATAAAGAAATTTTTAATTTGAAAAATCAACTGCACCAAAAAGGCCAAACGCTATTTCCTTTCAATCAAATTGCAGAGGAAATCAAGGCTTTGAATTCAGATGTTGAAAAAGTAGCTTATTCGAAAATAATTACAACAAATTTTTCTAAGACAGATACCATTCCGACTTTCGAAATAATTTGGAAAAGTAATATTCCTTCGAAAACGCAGACTACTGAAAATCTCAAGCTACAAAATTGGCTTCGAAAAAAGTTAAAGGACGAAAGTATACTTGTTGTTAAGTAACGTCGTCTTCTATATACATTTTTCTAACGCGTTTGAATAATTCAGAAGAATAAACAAAATCAGTTACGGCTTCGTTGTCTGTTTTGAAAATTTCTTTGTTAGAACCTTCCCATTCTAATAAACCATTTTTCAAGAACACAATCTTCTCGCCAATTTCCATTACAGAGTTCATATCGTGGGTGTTAATAACCGTGGTGATGTTGTACTCTTCCGTAATTTCACGAATAAGATTGTCAATAACAATAGCAGTCTTTGGATCTAATCCAGAGTTAGGTTCGTCGCAAAATAAATACTTAGGATGGTTAACAATAGCGCGAGCAATCGCTACACGTTTCTGCATTCCACCCGAAATTTCAGACGGACGCTTAGTATTTGCATTGATTAACTGAACACGATTAATTACAAAATCAACGCGCTCTTTAATTTCTTTAGGTGTTTTATTAGAAAACATTTTTAATGGAAAACCAATATTTTCTTCCACTGTCATACTATCAAATAAAGCACTCCCTTGGAAAACCATTCCTATTTCAGTTCTTAATTCTCTCTTTTCGTCATTTGACAATTCCGAATAGATTCGGCCGTCAAACGAAATAGTTCCACCATCTGGCGTATGAATTCCTAATAGTGTTTTTAGAAAAACTGTTTTTCCAGAACCACTTTGTCCTATTATTAAGCTGGTTTGTCCTGGCTCAAAATGTGTTGAAATTCCTTTTAAAACCGTTTGTTCACCAAACTTTTTTATGATATTTTTTACTTCGATCATTGGCTTAATAAAAGTTGCGTTAATATAAAGTTTATAAGAATAATCACAACTGACGTCCATACGAAGGCAACCGTACTGGCTTGACCCACTTCTAGCGCGCCACCTTTCATATAAAATCCGTGAAAAGATGGTATTGTTGCTAATAGAATTGCAAATACAAAAGTTTTAATAAAAGCGTAGGCAATATGAAAAGGCACAAAATCGGTTTGAATCCCCATTGTAAATTCGCCACCACTTGTAAAACCACCATAAACAGCGGCCATCCAGCCACCTAAAACGCCTAAAAACATACTCAGGCCAATTACAAAAGGATACAATAATAATGCAATTAATTTCGGAAAAACCAAATAATTAACCGCATTCACACCCATAACTTCTAGAGCATCAATTTGCTCCGTTACGCGCATTGTTCCAATACTTGATGTAATGAAAGACCCCATTTTTCCGGCCATAATTATTGAAATAAAGGTAGGTGCAAATTCTAAAACTACCGATTGTCTAGTGGCAAAACCGATTAAAAACTTTGGAATTAGCGGATTAGTCAAGTTTAGTGCAGTTTGAATCGCTACAACACCACCCACGAAAAATGAAATAAAAGCAACGATTCCAAGCGAACCAATGATTAAGTCATCAATTTCCTTGAATATAAGTTGCTTCATCACCGACCATTTGGTAGGCTTGTTGAAAATCTCTTTCAACATAATAAAATATTTCCCTATTTGTGATAGGTATCGTATTAACATCATAGTTTTAAAATATCCTCAAAAATACTAAGAACTTATGAGTTTTGCGTTATGTCTTGTAATTTTTTTGGGCGTTTCCTTTCAGGCCTTGCTGTCCACTCTATCTTTTTATTTTTAATAGGTTTTGGAAACCTATCAAAAATAAAAAGGATGCCGTTTCCATCACTAACGCAGCTCTGTGATAAATTAGAGTATCTGCAAAAAAACAAACTGATTTTGTAATTATAAATCTGAGACAGTTTTCGATATTTCAAGACTGTAATGTTTCGTGACAGTTAAATTGTTTCCCTGATATTTTGACGTTTTCAATTATAAAATCAAGGTTTTTTTATGACTTGTTATCATTTATAGAAACTTTTATAATTGCATCATTATAGTGGTGTTATTTTAGGATGCGCAAGCTTTCCTAGTTATTGTGGTAATAAGCATGATGTTGGAATTGAAAACGTCAAAATTTCTTAAACTATTTCACTCTTTTATTATTAATATCCTTGTATATAATTTTATATTCAATTGTACTTGGGATATAAATTTTGTTTGATTGTAAATCTTCTTTTCGGCACTTAAAAATTGGCAGATATATCTCTTGACTGTTTTGGATAGGAATAATCTCTAGGGAGAAAAATTCCTTATTACTATCTATTGTAATTTCATGATTCATAAGTTCTGATCTTTCATAGTACCATTCATAGTACTTCTTGTAGTGTGGACTAATAATTTGTCCATCAAATTGCCCATCATCTTCATCATAATAAACAGGTATTTCTATGTTGATGTCAATTGAGTCTAAATTGGTTCTAATATATTTAGTTTGACCAATTGAAAACATTTTTTTATTTGGAAATAACTCTTGAAGAGCTACTCTCATAAATTTCCAATCATCTCTTGATTTTTTCTCAATGTGTGCATGCCCACCAAATACAACAATTTTAGCGTTTTTGTCTAACTCATAAATTTTCGCAATATTCAAAGCTTGAATACTATCCCTACATGTTGCACTTGGTATCATTTCTTTAATTTCTTTGCATTGATCGGCTTCTTCATAAGCAACCAATTTAAAACCTAAACTCATTGCATAATTTATCATTAATGAACAATTAGGTTCTGCTAAATAGTATCCTGAAAGTTTTTCATTATTAATAAAAATATCTTCTGCAGTATTTGGAGGAGGTAGAGTTTCTAAAGCCAAATAGTCATACCCTTTTCTTTTTAAGTCCTTTAAAATATACATGAAATTAAATCGAGTATGAGGAAATACATGAAATTCATTAAACATCACTACATCATTTGTGTCTGCTATAATGTTGATTTTTTGTGATAAATTTTGGGTTTTGCTTGCTGAAATTTTAATTTTCCTTCGCTTATTTATCGATTGTATGATTTTATCAAAACTTCCTTCATTTGTATGTAAATCTACTAAAACTGAACCGTAAAGCGAATTTGTATTATAATACTGTAAATCTATTCGCTTTATTAAATCAATCTGTGCCCTATAATCTTTTTCAAAATAAACATCTAATACATTAATAACTTTACCTGGTCTTTCTTTAAATTCTTCGATAAAATTTGTAAAACCTATAAATAATTTTTTATCAGTAATATAATTTTCATTTAAAATTTTATTTGACGTTATTACTAATCTAACATATTTATCAGTTTTAATCTCATAGAAAATCTCTGTAATTTTATATTTTTTGTTTTTTGAGGAATAGCTAACTATGTAATTTTTTTCAAAGGTTATGCCTCCAAATTCTGCTTTAAACTGTTTTATGTTATTTTTTAAATAAAATTTATCTGAAATAAAATGTTTATTTACAATAGATAAATCTATTGCAATAGAACCATCTACAGTTTTAATACTTTCAGAAAAAGCATAATCTTTGTCGTTTTTATTTTTGTACCAGTTAGCACTTTTTGCGAAAGTAATTTCATTATTAGCTTTGTACAAAATCCCTTTGGATTTTGAATATGCAGTTGTTAATTTCTCGCCGTTATAATTATATTTATAAATGAAAGCATCGTTGATTTGCGCATAAATAAAATTGCAAGATGCTATCAGTGTAAGTAAAATGATGCTTCTTAAATTATTCATATTTTCTTTTATTTTAATTTTGCTATAATTTGATTTATAAATTATTGTCTGTCTCTTAAAATATTTTAAACTTAATATAGTAATCTTTGTTTTAGTCTAATTTTCCTTTAATATGAAGGGTTTTTCTTCTCATTTATTATCAATTTTAATTGTTAGTCAAGAGAAATTTTGCTTTACCAAATTAGAGCAGATTTTTACTTAGTCTTGTCGTATATACAGACATTTAAATGCTTTAGTAATTAATGCATAATTAGAATTTAAATTGGATCATTGTGTGAATTATAGTAATTGATTTTATAGTTTGATTTAGGTAAAAAAATGTAATTCTTATGTAAATCTGAAACTAGAGACTTAAATACACAAATGTTCTTTGTTGATTCAGAAATCGCGAAAACTTCAACAAAAAAAGCTTCTTTTGGAGGAGTTAGTTTGATTTTTTCAACATTTACAGCGTTTGCTGAGTAATACCAATAATCGATAACGTCACTGTTAGGGTGAACTAAGTATGCGTCATAAGTTCCATCATTAACCTTGTTAAAATTTTTTTTGCTTCGAATTAATTTTGGCTCTTTTAATTGAACAGAATCTGTTATTATGTTTTGTAGTGAGTTTTCACTTCCATAATTACTAATTAAAGAAACTTGATTTATCGCGATTATGTTTTTCTCAGGTAATATTTTTTGTAAATAATATCCCATCGGTGTAAAGTTGTTGGTTTTTGTTTTATTTATATGTGAATGACCTCCAAAAACAATAATTTTTGCAGACTTGTCATAGTGATAAATTTTAGCAATATTATTTGCTTGTGTAGAGTCACGGCATTGCTGACTACTTAAATCGTTGTTTTTGCATAGATCGGAAGATGAGTCATAACCACACAGTACGTAATTATTTAAATATGCAAAATGTGTTAATAAGCCATATGTAGGCTGTCTATTGTAATAACCGTCAATTTGGTCTTGGCTTATGTTGAAATTTAGATCGTTGTCCTTACTAATATAGCTTTCGGCTGCAAAATATTTAAATCCTTTGCTTTTTAGCGCGTTTAAAAAAAGAGCAACACAATATCTTGATGACTCAAATAAATGGTGATCATTTATCATCACTATATCTACGGAGTCAATCGAGTTGCAATAATCATTAATGCTTTCGAAATTAAAATCGGACATCTTATAATCTTCTTTCCAAAGAATAGCTCTGTTTTTAAATTTCTTATTTATAATTTCAGTCGCTGATCTATAATTCCCTATCTTATTAAAGTTATCTATCAGTAAGGTAATTTCTTTACTATTCTTTTCATTCGACAAAGAATCAATAGATACGTTTTTTAAAAATAAAGTATTAATTAAGTATTCATTATTTTCTAGAAATTGATTGGCAAAGAAATTTTTGTTGTTTTTTAAAAATTCATCAGAATTTAAAATAAAATAATTTAAATAAACGGCTAGACCTCCATTGTTATGACCTTTTTTCCGCGTAAAACGAATAGTTTTGCCTTTGTTTATTATGAGCCTTTCAGTAATTAAATTATTTTTATAATTATATTCCAAATCTATATATTTATAATTTTCTAAGTTATAATCTTGTATTATACCTTTTGTAAACTTTAATTCTTTAATTTTATTATTGTTTTTTAATTCATTAAAAAACAATAAAGTATCAGTTATACTATAAACGTTAATCTCATTTTTTTCTTTTATTATTCCATATAGAAAATCTACCCCTAATCCTTTATAAAAAATGGGAGAGGGCTTGTCAATTATTTCAAATTCATTTCTGTCAATTTTATGCCAATAATTTAATTCATCATTTGAATAATATATATATTTTTCAATATTGTAAAAAGTTTTCAAATTACTTTTGCTATTACACGAGTAAATGGAGAACAGTAAAGATATAATCAAAAAAAATAAAGGATTGACGGAAAGAAACATCTTTAAGGATGATTGCTTTATTTTATTTTTTCCTCCTTTTGTAAATTTTTCAAATTTTCTCATTAGATTATTTTAGTGCAACCATTTGCTTTTTTGTAAACAGAAATTGTTAGTTTATAAAATCAAATATACAAACTAATTCTTTAGTTGCAACTAATTTATTAGTTTGTGTTCGAAACTCTTTTGAAATGAAGAAAATTATGCAAAGCAAACGCGCTAAATTACGTGTGTTTATTGAGGAGAAGGTCGAAGATGTATCTTGTTGAAAAAACATTTTATTCTAAAATTGTATCCGATCGCAGAAGAGTTCAGTACTAAATGTCCATGTATTATGGACTATATATACTTAACCAACTGAATACAACACATTAGCTATTCAATTAGGTAATAATTCAATTTCATCAAAAGATATGTTTAATGCCGCGTTATCAATATTTAAAAATGTTAGTGAGTCTGCAACTGGTAAAAATTAGGGATAACTTGGATGAGATTGAATTTGGAATACAAATTCTTCTTTATCAATTGTTATGTTTTCTTTTTCCAAATGATAATGTATGGAATTAAAATTTTCTGACATGTTTTTCAAACTATTCTTTCAAGTTTTTTTGTAAAAAACTATCTAATTCTTCAGGCGTTAAGTTTTCGGAGACTATCACACCTTCTGGGTTAATTAAAAATGTAGTTGGCACCGACTGTATATTTAATTTAAAGACAATATCACCTAAAAAACCCTTTTCTTCAATGATATTGATCCAATTTAAATTATCTTTTTTTACAGCCATTTTCCACTTATCTTTATCTTCATCAATTGAGAATCCTAAAATTTCAAAGTTTGATGATTTATATTTTTCATAAATAATTTTCAACTCTGGAAAAGACTTTCTACATGGAGTACACCAACTAGCCCAAAAATCTAATAAGTACCATTTCCCTTTTAAGCTTTCAGTATTAAATAAATTATTATCCACATCTAACAGGGCAAAGTCACTGATTTTATCATTTAACTTTAGTAGTTGCTTTGCATAAATATATTTTTTGATGTTATTAATTATTGCTTCATCTTGATTTTTAATGTTTAATAAAGCAAATAATCTTTCGGTTGCCTTTTTATCAATTTTATATTCTAAACATAAATTAGACAATAAATAACCTGAATATAAGTTATCTGGATTTCTACAAATAATAGCTTCTGATTCACTTATAATTTTATTTATGTCAGACTTGTTTTCAAATATAATTTGATTATATTTATTTTGAAGTTTTGAAGTTTTTGACCCTATAATTTTGTCTACAGTTATCTTTTTAAGTTTGAAATTCTTGTAAACAGTGTCTTTTACATTTACAGTAATTCTAATATTTGATTGGTCTAAAATTAAATCTTTACCCATCATACAAATTTCATTTTTTATTGAAAAACTACAAATGGCTTGATTCTTTTTTAAGAAACCTTTAAAATAAAACTTATTGTTTTTAACGAGGCAACTGTCTTTATTGGAATCATAATGTATAAATAAATAACCGTCGTAATTAATTTTACCAGATAATTCAAAATTATTAATTTGCGAATTCATTAGTTTAAATAAAAATAGAAATAGAAATACAATTTGTTTTTGATTCATTAGTTTCTTTATATGTTTAACAATTCTTTTCAATAAAAGGATGCCGTTCCCATCAATAATACAACCTGCGATAAATAGAAAATTAGTTATTTAATCTCTTTGAATTCAATCCCAATATTATAAATATTTTTTCTATTTATTAGGTATTCTTTTTTCTTCCATTTAGCATCTTCTGCTTGATATAAATATCTAAAATAAGGTAAAAATTTATTGTTTTTAGATACTCCAATTTGGTCTATACCAGGTGCAAAATAATAACCTAGTTCTTCATATTCCTCAATTGTTAGGTTTTTAATAACAACAAAAAAGCCGTCTTTTGTAAACTCAAATTCCTCGTCTTCATTTAATTCCAAAACTGCATAATTCTCATCTACATCACATTTAATTACAAAATATTCTTCAAACTTTTTATCTTTTGGAATGCCTATAACAGAATCTACCGTATATAAGTTAATTTTAAAAGGACTATATTTTGCGTTTTTTCTCTTAGATCTTTTGTTAGATTGTAAGGTTTCAATTACTTTATAATCATTAGTGGGAACTAGAATCTTTTTTATAATTTTTGTTTTTGTGCTATCTTGATTTGGAAAAAAAACAGCTATTTCAACATTTTGACTAATAGAACTTGATTTGCCAAAATTTTTAGGCAAACTATTACTGATGTTTTTTGTTGGAAAGAGTTGTAATGTTTTGCTTTTCTTTCTTTTGGACTTAAGTTCAACTTCATTTAGCGTATATTTTCTCTCATTTAGAAATAAAGTATCTCTCAAATTCCATTTGGTAAACCTTTTAGTTTCAAAATTTAAGTGTCTAATCGTTATCTCTTTATCAAAATCAATGTTGTTAATTGTAACTAAACCAATACTGTCCGAAATATATTTTGGAGAATTGTCAATTATTAAAATTGCATCGCTAACCGAACTGCCAGAATCACTAAAAATCAACACTTTTTTAGATTGAGCATTTATATTTATTAAATTCAACCATAAAAAAAAATGAATAAATAATGATTTCATATTTTTGATTTAATTTAAAACAACTTCTTTTTCATCTTCTTTCTTTTGGCATGTTTAAATCTTCGCCTTCGCAATCTACAAAGCCATTGTCTTGCAGTGGCTTTAAACCTATTTCAATCCTCGCTTTATTAGTAGCTTCCTTGGTTTGGAGACAGGGTTTGCCAAATTCTGAACCATAAAAAACACGTCTCGTCTTTTTATTTTTACTATTTACCCAATAATATTTGTCCAAAATGCTTGCGAAAAAAGAGGGTTCTATATTGTTTTTCTTTACTTCATTAAAAAATAAATTGAAATACTGCTCTTCATTAACCAATCTGTGTGGGTTATGTAGTAAAACTGCAGGAACTGCCATCAATACACATTCGCGATCAAGATTTTTTTCACCAACTAGTTCTTCTGTAGGAAACCCATATGATTTAACGAAATTTGCAACTTTAGCAAAATTCAGCGAATCTATAGCTGGCATAACCTCTCTTTTATTAAATTTTAAATTGAAATCTCTTATTCCTTGATCGAAGCCGTATATCTGGCAAAGTTCAAATGCTAAACTATCTTGAATATCATTTTTTTCAAAATTATGGTTAATTGTAGTATAAGTCAATTCTGATTTAGATTTGCAACCTAATAGACCTAATAAAATAATGGAAACAAATAATTTCATGGTATTGTAAATATAAATTAAAAGACTTTAGGTGAAATTTGTCAACTTGGTTTAAATAATTTTCTCTTTCATCTTCTTCCAACGATACTTCCTAACAAACTTAGCTTGTTCTGGCGTAACTAACATTGTTTTGTTAGCTTTTTTTGCTTTCCAAAACCCTTTTAAATAGTCAATAAATAATAAAGGTTTCCCTTTTCGCATCGCTAATTTAAGCGAAGCAACGCTTGTGATAAAAAAACCATAACCTAAAGCGTAAAAAGCTTCCCCTTGTTTGAAACGAGCTGCTTGATTGTAACTTGCGCCAGTTGGTTTTAGGTGTTTTACGTGTAAACTTTCAATAGTAACTACTTTCCAATTATAGAATTTGCAAAGTAATTCATCAAGGGTGTCCCAACCCATTTGAGCTTTCAAACCACCAATTTGTTTGAAGGCTTCTTTACGATAAGCCTTTAACGCACCGCGAATATGATCTTTATCCGTTAAATTTTCGAGCACAAATTCGCCATTTTTTTCGATATAACAAAATCCACCAACCATTCCAATCGTTTCGTCAGATTGAAATTCTTTGATAATGGTTTCAAAATAGTGGTTTGGAAAAATCAAATCGGCATCGACTTTAACTATAATATCGTAATTATCATCAATATTTTTTTCGCCTTCGTGAAATGCTTGAATTACTTTACTTCCTGGTAAATGAATAGCTTCTGATTTTTTGTTCACTAAAGATATAAACGGGTGCTTTTCGGCGAAAGCCAAAACGATTTCAGGAGTTTTATCAGTAGAACTATCATTCACTACAATAACTTTCGAAGGTAAAACAGTTTGCTCGACCAACGATTGCAAAGTCAGAGCCATAAACGCTTCTTCGTTATAAGCAGGAATGATGATGTAATATTTCATTAGATAAAATCTCTTTTCTATATTATTTTATCTTTTTTCTCTTATGGCGTAAACCAAATAATACCTTGGTGTGAAAAATCGCAATATAGGTCTAAATCCGATTTTTTTAACCGGATGTGTAAATTTAACGTGATCTATAATTTTGAAGCCTGTTTTTTCTAACAACCAATCTAATTGCCAATCTTCAAATTCGTGATAATGACGATCCCACATATCGGTTTTACTTCTATAAGCTGGTGAAAACCACAAACGCAACGGAATCGAAATTAAGATTTTATCCGCTTTTACATTTTCCAATACTGTAAAAGGATTTAGTAAATGTTCAAAAATTTCAAATGCCGTAAAAACTTCATAATTTTCAATTTGTAAAGCCGTTTGATTTACATCAATATCTTCACCTTTGGTGTTAATTACTTTGTAATCATTCGCTTCCATTATTTTTGAAAAAGGATTTGGAACGCCTAAATCAAAAATAGTTTCAGAAGTTTTGATGTGCTTTTTTAGAAAATCTAATGTAATATTGAAGCGTTTACTCGGATATGTTTTTTCGTACATTAGGAAAGTTTATGGTTTGTTGTTAATTGTTAGTGGTCTTGCAAAATTAACAATAAACCACTAACAATTAACAATAAACTGAAATTTTACATCTGGTAAACAATAGCATTGATGTTCATTCCTGCTCCAACGGATGCAAAAAGAATCACATCGCCTTTGTTTAAACTTTGACCTTCAATTTCGTTATTAACAATTAAGTCATATAAAGTAGGTACGGTTGCCACACTTGAGTTGCCTAATTTATGAATACTCATTGGCATAATTCCAGCCGGAGTTTCCATTTTGTATAATTTGTAAAAACGATTCACAATAGCTTCGTCCATTTTTTCATTCGCCTGATGTATTAAAATTTTCTTTACATCAGTTATAGCAATGCCGCTTTTTTCTAAACAACAAGCCATTGCTTTTGGAACGTTTAATAAAGCGAATTCATATATTTTTCTTCCGTGCATTTTGATGTAGCGAATGTCTTCTTGTTTTTCTTTGTTAAAAGAGTTTCCAAAGAATAAGTATTTGGCTTCATCAAAAGAATAGGTCGCACTTTCGTGAGCTAAAATTCCTCCAGCTTCATCAGTTGCTTCGATAACTGTTGCACCAGCTCCGTCTGAATAAATCATACTATCGCGGTCGTGAATATCAACCACACGAGATAAGGTTTCAGAACCAATTACTAAGCATTTTTTAGCCATTCCGGCTTTTATAAACGCTTGTGCTTGAATTACGCCTTCAATCCATCCAGGACATCCAAATAAAACGTCATAAGCAACACATTTCGGGTTTTTAATTTGAAGTAAATATTTCACCCGAGTAGCTAAACTTGGAACGGTATCTGATTGTATGGAATTGCTTTTTATGTCGCCATAATTGTGAGCAAATATAATATAGTCTAATGTTTCAGGGTCAACTCCTGATTTTTCGATTGCTTTTGTAGCAGCAATAAAAGCCATGTCAGAATTCACCATGTCTGGAGAGGCATAGCGTCTTTCTAAAATCCCAGTGATTTCTACAAATTTTTCTGCTATAACTTCATTAGTCATATTGAAAATAGAGCCGTCTTCATTTAAGAAGTGATGTTGGCCGAAATCAGAATTGGTCACCTTTATTGTTGGAATATAGCTCCCTGAACCCGTTATTTTAATTTGCATTATAAAGATATTAATTTGCTAAATTAATGAAAATATTTCAACGATACATCAAAAAATAGTATGCATGCATAATATTGTCAAATAATTAAGATACTATTGGTAAAAATAGAGAAAATTCAAAAATAATTGTTTTAATGAAACTTAATTTGCATTATCGTTGCCATACTTAAGGCTTGTGTTTTCATCTGTTCCGCGTATTTACCTTCAAAATAGCTGTCAATCGTTGAGCTAAGATGTTCTAACCAAATAGTGTAGTGTTCTTTTGTAAACTTAGATTTTTCATGCACTTCTTTGTGAACGCTAAACATATTCGTAAAATAACCACCTCTTAAAAAAAGTGATTGCTCCCAGAATGTAGCTAAAGTTTCGAAATGTTCTTCCAAATGTTGATCAATTGCAGTAACTTTTGTAAAGAAAAAATTTATACCATCATCCGCTAAAAGTTTTACATAAAACTCGCGCATCAGTAATAAAATATCTTCTCTGGTTTCTATATCTTTCATGGTTCAACTTTAATTCGTCAAATTTACGACTTTCATTTTTGAATTACTTGACTTTTATCAGGTTTCAAAAAAAATCCCAAATTCACATATTGGAATTTGGGATTTTTAATTATTTAATCTTGTACTAAGTGAAATTTACTTCGTACTTTATATTACATATAAGCTTCGATTGGAGCACAAGAACATATTAAATTTCTATCGCCATACGCTTCATCAACACGGCGAACAGTAGGCCAGAACTTATTGTCAGCAACATATTCTAATGGGAAAGCAGCTTGTTCTCTTGTGTAAGGGAAAACCCATTCGTCATTAGTTACCATTGCTAATGTATGTGGCGCATTTCTCAATACGTTATTTTGTTCGTCTTTAGATGAAATTTCAATTTCTTTACGAATTGCAATCATCGCATCACAAAAACGATCTAATTCTGCTAAATCTTCTGATTCTGTTGGTTCAATCATTAAAGTTCCAGCAACAGGGAAAGATACCGTTGGTGCATGGAAACCATAATCCATTAAACGTTTTGCAATATCAGTTACTTTAATTCCGTTTTCTTCAAAAGCTCTACAATCTAAGATCATTTCGTGAGCCGCTCTTCCCATTTCTCCAGAATATAAAATTGGATAATGTTCTTCTAAGCGCGCTTTCATGTAGTTAGCATTTAAGATTGCATATTTTGTTGCATCTGTTACGCCTTCTGCACCTAACATAGTGATGTAGCCGTAAGAAATTAAGCAAACTAAAGCTGATCCATAAGGTGCTGATGAAATAGCAGTAATTGCTTGGTCACCACCAACTTGGATAATTGGATTTGAAGGTAAAAACGGAACTAATTTTTCGTTTACACAAATCGGTCCAACACCTGGTCCACCACCTCCATGAGGAATAGCGAACGTTTTGTGTAAGTTTAAGTGACAAACGTCAGCACCAATTGTAGCAGGATTTGTTAATCCAACTTGCGCATTCATATTTGCACCATCCATATAAACTAAACCTCCATTTTCATGGATAAGGTCTGTAATTTCAACAATAGCACTTTCAAAAACACCATGTGTTGAAGGATAAGTTACCATTAGAGCTGATAAGTTATCTTTATGTTGAATCGCCTTAGCTCTTAAATCTTCAACATCGATATTACCATTTTCCATAGTTTTTGTCACGATGATTTCCATTCCTGCCATTGCAGCAGAGGCTGGATTTGTTCCGTGAGCAGAAGCTGGAATCAAACAAATATTTCTATGCGTGTCTCCTTTTGATAAGTGATAAGCGCGAATTGCCATTAAACCTGCATATTCTCCTTGTGCGCCAGAATTTGGCTGTAAAGTTGTACCTGCAAAACCAGTGATTACATTTAATTGATGCTCTAATTTCTTAAGCATAATTTGATAACCTTCTGCTTGTTCAATAGGAGCAAATGGATGAATATTGTTCCAGTTCGCCATTGATAAAGGCAACATTTCAGCTGCAGCGTTCAATTTCATAGTACAAGAACCTAAAGAAATCATCGAGTGATTTAACGATAAATCTTTGCGTTCTAATTTTTTGATGTAACGCATCAATTGCGATTCCGATTGGTTTTTGTTAAATACATCATGCTGTAAGAATTGTGAAGTTCTTACAATGCTTTCTGGAATCATTGAATCTGTAAGTAGTTGATTTACTGTGAAAATTTCTTTTCCAGTAGCCTCAGCAAAAATAGCAATGATTTGGTTGATGTCATTTAAAGAAGTCGTTTCGTTAAAAGAAATCGAAATTGTTTCAGCATCTGCATAGAAGAAGTTTACTTCGTGTTTCTCAGCAATCGTTTTTACTTTAGCAGCATCTGCTTTTACTAAAATCGTATCAAAGAAAGAAGAATTTGTTTGGTAAACGCCTAATTTATTTAAAGCATCTGCAGTCGTTACAGCCGAAGCATGAACTTTATCTGCGATGAATTGTAATCCTTTTGGTCCGTGATAAACGGCATACATTCCAGCCATAACAGCCAATAAAACTTGAGCTGTACAAATGTTAGACGTTGCTTTTTCACGTTTGATGTGTTGCTCACGAGTTTGTAATGCCATTCTCAAAGCACGATTACCATTGGTGTCGATAGTAACACCGATAATTCGTCCTGGCATAGAACGTTTGTATTCTTCTTTAGTTGCGAAATAACCCGCGTGTGGTCCGCCATAACCCATTGGAATACCAAAACGTTGTGTAGTTCCTACTACAACATCCGCTCCGATTTCTCCAGGAGAAGTTAATTTAACTAAAGATAAAATATCAGCAGCAACTGCTACTTTAATTTCGTTTTCTTTTGCTTTTCCAATAAAACCAGCGAAGTCATAAACTTGACCGTATTTCCCTGGATATTGTAAAATAGCACCGAAGAATTCGTTTGAGAAATCAAATGTTTCGTGATTTCCAATTACTAATTCTACACCAATAGGAGTGGAGCGCGTTTGTAAAACCGATAACGTTTGAGGTAAAATTTCTTCCGAAACGAAGAACTTATTTACTTTGTTTTTCTTTTGATCACGCGTACGCACATCAAATAACAAAGCCATTGCTTCCGCTGCTGCAGTTCCTTCATCTAATAAGGAAGCATTAGCAATTTCCATTCCTGTTAATTCAATAACCGTAGTTTGGAAATTTAAAATCGCTTCTAAACGACCTTGGGCAATTTCAGCTTGGTAAGGTGTATAAGCCGTGTACCATCCTGGGTTTTCAAAAATATTTCTTTGAATAACCGCCGGAACGATAGCTGGGTGATATCCTAAACCGATATACGATTTAAATACTTTGTTTTTCTTTCCTAATTCTTGAATATGGTTTAAGTATTCATATTCAGTCATTGGAGCATCCAAATCTAATTCGTTTTTTAAACGAATATTGTCTGGCACAGTTTGAAAAATTAATTCATCTAATGACTCAATACCAATAGTTTTAAACATATGATTTAAGTCCGACTCACGTGGACCTAAATGTCTTAAAGCGAATGCATCTGTTCTCATTTTACAAAAAAGTGTATAAGTGTTTGTATGTGTTGTTATTCGCCGACAAAAGTAATTATTAATCTTCTAATATGCTTCTAATAAAATGGTAATTTTTATGATTTTATCAACTTAATCAGCGTGTTATTAACAGATTGTTTATTTTTGTGGAATGAATGTAATGAAGAAAATCATCGATTTTTATATAAATAGCAGTCTGCACGTGGCTTTATCTACCTTTTCTTTGGTATTGATGACGGACTTTTTTTTCAATATTAGCAATGGTTATTCGGTAGCATTCTTCGCTTTTTTTGGTACAGTTGTAGGTTATAATTTTGTAAAATACGATGCATTAGCAAGGTTAAACAAATTAAATATCAAAAAAGAATTAAAAGGCATAGTCGTTTTAAGCTTTTTTTCATTTTTAGCTTGTATTTACTTTTTTTGGCAATTGAGTAGGGTAACAAAAAGTACTGCTTTTGTGTTTTTAGGATTAACGTTATTATATACGTTACCGTTCTTTCCGAACAAAAAAAATGCTAGAAATTGGAAAGGAATAAAGATTTATATCGTTGCAATTACATGGGTAGGCGTAACTGTGATTTTACCGTTATTTGAAGCTAAGTTTCCTTTTTCAAAAGATGTTTTCTTAATGGCTTTGCAAAGATTTTTGCTTATTTTTCCGATGATTTTAGTCTTTGATATTGTAGATGTGTACAAAGATGATGTGCATTTGCAAACTGTTCCGCAACAAATAGGAGTGAAGAAAACTAAATCATTGGGGTATTTATTATTACTAGCACTGCTGTCTTTAGAATTTTTCTACACTGATAATCATCATTTCTTACCACTGTTTTTTAAACTTTTGGTATGCATAACAATTGCGTTATTTCTCTTTTTCGCGAATGAAAATCGATCTCGATATTACGCTTCCCTTTGGTTAGAAAGCGTGCCGATATTGTGGTGGTTGGTTTTGGTAGGATCTGAATCTTTTTAGAATAGTTTCAGTAATTTCAGAGCTAAGTTCTTGATGTTAATAATTACTATGCTTCGTCTTTCGTTGTTTTAATTAAACTTATTCCTGTTAAGAAGAATACAAATCCTAAAACGCCATAGATTATTAATGTTCTAATATCTTGATTACTTCCAGATGTCATTGAAAAAAGGTAAGCAGTATATATTAGTCCACCTATTCCAAGAGCGGTAAGGATTGTTCCGAAAATTCTTTTAAGATTCATAATTTGTTTTATTTATTAATCAAAAATAGTCTAGTTACTCCTTTAATTTATTATATGATTTTAATAGAATGTTTCAAATTTCCCATTAATTTTCAATTCTAAAATCACTGGTATTATAGATATTATAGCTTCATCCCGTTTTAAAAAAATAATCCTGACTAATTTTACACTAGTCAGGATTATAGAGTTTATTCAGTAATTACAATTTGTTGCTCAACTTGATTTTGACTGGCTTTTCGTTTTCCTCTAAAGAAAAAGTAGAGGTTTAAGAATAACATTATTCCAAGATAGATGGAGAAACCTCCGATTTTATAGCTTAATTCTTCAATTAAAGATTGATAAGTGTTTTTGTATACGCTCATTTCTAAAATTCGTAAAGCAAATCCTAAATTTAATAAATAGAATCCGGTTTCAAATAGCTTATTAGTGGCGTTCGCAATTTCCTCTCGTCCTTTAAATATGTCAAGCATAAAAACTTTACTATTTCTAAAAAGTGTTTTTGAAACATAATAAGTAAGTAGTATTACAATAGGAAGATAAATTGCATAGCCGATTAAAATTTTTGAAGTTTCCATAATAAGTTTGTTTAGATTAATTTTTTAATATAATTCGTTAATAATATAATGTTGATATAATGCATAATTGCAATTGTGATGATTATGATGGCTGATTTTGAAGTTATAACCTCAATTAGTTGTGTGATATTTTCAATCCTTTTCCACGAAATAATTGTCATAGCGCAATAGCCAACGTTTAATAAATAATAGCCCACCAATAATAATTGATTTATTTTTTGACATAAATCTTCGTGATTTGGAATCAGTTGCGAAACGTAGATATTTCCGTTTTCATAGCATATTTTTCCAACTCTTATGATAATGATAGTTGTGATGATCAGATAAAAAGCATAGCCAATTATGTTGAGGTTCATGATAATAAGTCTTTAAACGTTTTATCTAAATCCGAAAATTCAAACTCAAAACCATTTTCTTCTAATCTTTTAGGAATAACATTTCTGCTTTTTAAAACCAATTCTGTTTCGGTTTGAATGATTGTAGCACCAATAGTTAGTAGCGTTTCTGAAATAGGAATTCCGAATGGGATACCAATTGCTTTTTGAAGTTTCTTCGTGAATTCTTCATTTCGAATTGGATTTGGAGATACGATATTAATGTTACCAGAAATTTCTTTTTCAATTACGAATGCAATCGCTCGTGCAAAGTCTTTTTCATGAATCCAACTAATGAATTGTTTTCCACTTCCATTTTTTCCTCCAAAACCAAGTTGTGTTAATTTCTTTAAGGGAATAAACGCACCGCCACTTTTACCTAAAACAATAGAAGTTCGTAAAGCTGTTTTCATGGTATTTGGAGTTTTAGTTTCGTAAAATATTTTCTCCCATTCTTTTGCCACATTCATAGAGAAATTATCGCCGATCTCTCCAGTATATTCATCCATTCTTTTATCTTCGGAATGACGATAAATAGTGGCCGTTGATGAGTTAATAAAATGTTTCGGAGCATTTTTACATTGCAAAACCGCTTGGTTTAGAATTCTAGTACTATCGATTCTTGATGAAATTATTTCTGCCTTGTTTTTTTCGGTGTAACGGCAATCGACAGATTTACCAGCAAGATTTATTACAACGTTTGAATTTTCTAATTCCTTTTCCCAACCTGAGAATGTTTTAGCATCCCAATTAACATATCTGATGTTGTTTGTTGTTGAAGCTTTTCCTCTTGTTAGTATTACGATTTCATTGAATTCTTTTTCAAAATAATTTACTAAAACGTTTCCTAAAAAACCTGTTCCTGCTGAGATTATTAACTTTTTCATCTTATGTGTTATTTTAAACTTTCAAAATTAATTGAAAGTTTTGATTAAATTTTTTTAATTTAGTTTTCTTTTGTTCTCAACGCTAACCTTAGAACCTTTTGCAAGAATTACCGAGCAAGGTGTTGCATTTTGTAAGTTAGCAAATTCAATTCCGTATAAAGCGTTGAAATCAACATCAACTATTACTTCTTTAACCTCGTATTGTTCCCATCGTGGATGTTTTACTTCGTATTCAAAAGTCGTATCGTCATTATATTTACTATAACCAAAATAGTGTTCACATATAAATTCGGCTTCAGAATTTTCTTCAATTTGAAGTATTTCGTTGTTACATTGCAACTTAATGGAATTCCATTTTTTATCCATTTTCCATTCATATGCAATTTCAATACTTGTGTCGGTTCTTTCAAGTGAATGTTTCATAGGAAGTGTTTGATAATGTTCTTTGTAAATGGTGTTCGCCACAAATGTTAGTGAATGTTTTGGAACTATTTCTTTGATAAATACAACGCCACGTTTCCATTGGTTATTTTCAAAACGCTTTACATAAAAACGAAGATTCACTTCTTCAAAATTAACGTGGAAAGGTATTTTTAAACCTAGTAGTTTAGTCTCTTTAAATAGAAATCCAACTAAACTCACGTAACATTTTTCGTTATAAAAATCTATTTCTGTGCCTTGTGGAACGTATTTATTTAAAATTGAAGGATCAACTTCGTAATTTATCAGGGCTAAATTTTTCCAATAGGCATTTAAGAAGCTACGTGTTTTTGAAAATTGATAAAGTATTACTGTAAAATATACCGCGAGAGAAATAGGTATGATTATGAATATTGCTGTTGTTAATGTTTTAAGAATCGCTATTTTTTCAACAGCGTCGTACCAAAACTGAGCAGTAAATAATAGAAGTAGGTAACTTACTGTGAAATAGAAGTAATTTTTAATCCTGGTGTCCTCTTCGGATTTAAATAACCACACAAACCCTGTGAATAATTGAAACACCGGCAGAATAGCTAGTGCAATTAGCATCGTAAACAAATAGAAAGAATCATCAAATAGTGATATAACACCTGATAGTAGAAGTAGCGATAAAATTGTTAGGTTTATAAAGTTTAGAATTTTCATGATTATTTTTGTTGTTAAACTTTCAGAAATAAATGAAAGTTTTGATTAAATTTTTTTTAGATTGTTTTTGTTAAACTACTTCATAATTTTGACTACCAATTTTGCTAACCAATTGTCTTTGTATTCTGTGATTTTGTCTAAAACGTTATCTGCTTTCAACACGAAGTCATATAGCTTACTGGTTTGTTCCACAAAATGCTTTTCTTCTGCTGTTTGATCAGATTTGATGGATGAAACTTCTTTTAAAACTTTTAAGGCTGGTTTTATTTCTCTTTTACTTCTTTCTCTCGAAATTTTCACCGCTAATTCGTCTAAATCTTTTTCTGCTGTAAAAAACTCTCTTCTTTCTCCAGCTTTATATTCTTTGTAAATAATTCCCCAATCCATCAAAGCTCTTAAATTCATAGAAGCATTTCCACGAGAAATTTGCAATTCTTCCATAATATCTTCCATAGAAATAGGTTCGTAAGAAACCATCAACAAAGCGTGGATCTGAGCCATAGTTTTGTTAATTCCCCATTGAGAACCCAATGCTCCCCAGGTTTGTACGAATTTATTTTTTGCTTCTTTGAATTCCATTTTCGAAATTATTTCAGTTTGATGAGACAAAGATATATAAAAGTTTTTAAACTTTCAAAAATAAATGAAAGTTATTTTTTAAAAATCGCCCGAAGCATTTCTACTTCGGGTAATTTTATAATTTATTATTTGACAGAGACCAATAAATCATCTCTTTGACGGTTGTTATTTCAATAAAATCAAGTTTTTTCAATAATTTGATCGATTGAAAATTGTCTATTAAGCAATTAGCGGTTATTTCATTGATAAAATCAAAAGTGAGTGCCCATTGAATAATATGTTTCGAAGCTTCCTCAGCATAACCATTTCCCCGTTCTTCTGCTATGATTCCATATCCTATATCTAAACTTTGAGTTTCGCTTTGGTAGCCTTTAAAACCCAAATCACCAATTATTTCGTTGGTATTTTTTTTTATAATAAGCCAAGATTCAAAACCTGTAGCATAATTATTTTTTGATAAATTTTTTCGAATTCTTGGAATGGTGTCTAAAACATCTTCATCAGGCCAACTTTTACCTTTGATATAACCTTTATTATATAGTAAGTCGAAATTCCCTAATAAAATGTTTTCGCATATTTCTATCGAATAAGGGATCAGAAGCAATCGCTCTGTCTCTAATTTTTGGATTTTCAGTGCTTCTAGTTTCAAAATATTGATTTACAATTTATAAATTTTGGTCAAATTTCACCGCCTTTATTCCTATAACAATCCTGCACGTTTCAGCAATGCTTCAACTTTTGGTTCTTGACCTCTGAATTTTTTGTATAATTCCATTGGTAATTCGGTTCCGCCTTTTGAAAGTACATTTTCTTTGAATTTGGTTGCCACGTCTTTATTGAAAATTCCTTTTTCTTGGAAGTAAGCAAAAGCATCAGCATCTAAAACTTCAGCCCATTTGTAACTGTAATATCCTGAAGAATATCCTCCTTGGAAAATATGAGAAAAAGAAGTGCTCATACAATTTTCAGCCACATCTGGATATAGATTAGCAAACGCCATAGCTTGTTTTTCAAATTCTTTTACATCAGTAATTTCTTGAACTTTAGCGTGATAACTCAAATCTAAAATCCCGAAACTCAATTGACGCAACGTTGCCATCCCTTCTAAAAAACTCGCGCTTTCTTTGATTTTCTCCACATAATGTTGGGGAATAACTTCGTGAGTTTCATAGTGTTTTGCGAATAAAGCCAATGCTTCCGGTTCGTAACACCAGTTTTCCATTACTTGACTAGGTAATTCCACAAAATCCCAATAAACAGATGTTCCAGATAAACTTGGATAAATAGTGTCGGCTAACATGCCGTGTAAAGCGTGTCCAAATTCGTGAAATAATGTAGTTACTTCATTGAAAGTCAATAACGAAGGTTTGGTTTCTGATGGAGGTGTAAAATTACAAACAATAGAAACGTGTGGTCTTTCGTTCACACCTTCTTTCACATATTGTGGTTTGTAAGAAGTCATCCAAGCGCCATTTCTTTTGCCTTTTCTCGGGAAGAAGTCTGCATAAAAAACCGCTACAAAATTATTATTTTCATCTGTTACTTCGTATGTCGTAACATCTTGATGGTATTTGTCAAGATCAAAAACTTCTTTGAATTTAATTCCAAATAATTTTTCAGCGATTATAAAGGCTCCGTTTAAAACGTTTTCTAATTTGAAATACGGTTTTAAAAGTTCATCATCTAAATTGAATAATTTCTGTTTTAACTTTTCAGCATAAAAAGAACCATCCCATTTCTGCAATTGTTCAATGCCATCTATTTCCTTCGCAAAAGCGGCTAATTCTGAAAATTCTTTCAAAGCTGCAGGTTTGGCTTTTTCCAATAGATCATTCAAAAACGACTTCACTTTTTCTGGATCTTGAGCCATTCGTTCTTCTAAAACAAAATGCGAATGCGAGGCATAACCTAATAAATTAGCTCTTTTATGACGTAAAGCGACAATGTTTTTTACATTCAGTTGATTGTCAAATTCATTGTTTTGGAATGATTTTCTTCCGGCTGCTATTGCAATTTCTTTACGCAATTCTCGATTTTCAACATAAGTCACAAAAGGCAAATAACTTGGAAAATCTAAAGTAAAAATCCAACCTTCTAAGTCTTTTGATTTGGCTAAAGATCTTGCTATTTCTTTGGTTCCATCAGGCAAACCTTTTAGATCTGCTTCATTTGTAATGTGCAACTGATAATTATTGGTTTCTGCTAAAACATTTTCACCATAAGTCAATTTTAGTTTGGCTAATTCCGTATCAATTTCTCGTAATTTGAGTTTGTCTTCTTCAGAAAGTAAAGCACCATTTCTTGAGAAACCTTTGAATTTTTTATCTAGTAATGTGGCTTGTTCGGTAGTTAAAGTCAAGTGCTCTTTTTGATCATGAACAGCTTTTACTCTTTTAAATAAATCTTCGTTTAAAGCAATATCATTACTGAAGGCTGTTAACAAAGGAGAAACTTCTTGTGCTATTTTTTGCATTTCATCAGAAGTTTCAGCCGAATTCAGATTGAAGAATATCGATGAAAGGCGGTCCAGTTGTTCGCCCGCATAATCTAAAGCTTCAATTGTATTTTGAAACGTAGGCGTTTCCGTATTGTTAGCGATGCTATCGATTTCGGTATGAGCGAGTTCAATGGTTTTAATAAACGCCTCTTTATATTCTGAAAGATTAATCTTACTAAAAGGGGCAGTGTTATGTTTTGTTGTGAATTTTTTTAAGAAAAGTTTCATAAAAATTTGTTTTTATCGATAAAGTGTATAGATTTGTCGATGTAATGATGTAATAAACGCCTTTTTGCCCCAAACAGAGAGACTAAGATTTTTTATAGTTGTCACTTAATTGTGAACGAAAACCCCCAATTAGTGATAATTCGGGGTTTTTCTGTTTTTATTGTAATGCTTCCGAAGCTTTTAAAACAGCTTGCTTCAAGCCTTCTTTGTAAGCGATTATTTTGTCTAAAACGATTTTGTTATGACTACCAATGATTTGCGCAGCTAAAATCCCAGCATTTTTCGCTCCGTTTAAAGCTACGGTTGCTACTGGAACGCCACCAGGCATTTGTAAAATCGAAAGGACAGAATCCCAGCCATCAATAGAATTGCTAGATTTTACTGGAACGCCAATCACAGGAAGAGGCGACATAGATGCAACCATCCCAGGTAAATGAGCAGCGCCACCAGCACCAGCAATTACTACAGAAACTCCACGAATATGTGCGTTTTTACTAAAATCAAATAATTTTTCAGGTGTTCTATGTGCAGAAACAATATCTACTTCCGTTTCGATTCCAAATTCTTTTAAAATATCGATGGCTTCTTGCATTACCGGCATATCCGAAATGCTTCCCATTATAATTGCTACTTTCATATAAGCTCTATTTAGTTCTAACGATTTATTTTTCTAACTGCAATTCCGTTATAAACAATTGTAGTGTATTTTTCAACAGGCGCACTTGAGAAGAGCACTGACTTTTCTCTCTCGACATAGTTTTTTTTAATAAATATCACAGCATTACAACATTTCTTTTTAGCTATAGACTTTACCTCTTCAATCATCTCAGCGTCAGTGGAGGAATATTTTCCCATAATTTCAATCAATCCTATTTTTTCGTATTCAAAATCTGTTGTTTCTCCTTCAAAAAACAATTCTACATTTTCAGGAATTGTGTCGCAAGGGTAAGTTTTTAAAGGTGTAAAGGTTTTGTCAACTTCATATCCTACAGAACATGAATAGAAAAACAGTGTCAGAGTAGTGATTGAAATTTGTATTAATGTTTTTTTCATTTTTTAGTTTCTTTGTAAAGTATTGTGTTTATTGTTATTTAAAAATGTTTCATTTTTAAAGTTGCTTTTGATTAAGTAATGGTAAAGGATAAATTATTTAGAGATTCGTGTCTTGTGTTTATGATCTTTTTAAGATGCTTCGTCATTAGGATTACTTCTATCTACCCTAAAATACAGAATGAAAAGTGCAACGGAAAATGATATTATCTAATTTGAACTTATTTTTTAACACTAATCACTCGAATACTATTCTTCACTTCTTCTGCGATTCTTCTCGCTTCCGTCATATTTTCATTGACAATGGTAACGTGACCCATTTTTCTAAAAGGTCTAGTTTCTCTTTTGCCGTAAATATGAGGAGTTACACCATCAATTGCCATTATTTTTTCGATATTCTCATAAACTACCTGTCCAGAATAGCCTTCTTCACCTACTAAATTTACCATAATTCCTGCAACTTTGCTATCGGTGTTTCCTAAAGGAAGATTTAAAATCGCACGCAAGTGATTTTCGAATTGCGAAGTATAACTAGCTTCAATCGTATGATGTCCAGAATTATGTGGTCTTGGTGCTACTTCATTGACTAAAATCTCATCACTTTCTGTTTGAAACATTTCAACTGCTAACAAACCTACGTGATTAAAAGCTTCCGAAACTTGCAAAGCGATCTCAGTTGCTTTTTCCGCTACTTTTTCGTCAATTCGAGCAGGGCAAAGTACATATTCTACTTGGTTGGCTTCTGGGTGAAATTCCATTTCCACAACAGGATACGTTTTCACTTCTCCCGAAACAGAACGAGCAACTATTACAGCTAATTCGTTTTTAAACGGAATCATATCTTCAGCAATACATTCCACATCAGGAAGTTTTACTAAATCTAATGCAGAACGGCAAACTTTAACACCGTTTCCGTCGTACCCAAATTGAGCACATTTCCACACAAATGGGAATTCTAATTCATCAGTTTTAAGCGCATTCAGTAAATCATTCAAATCAACAAAACGCAAATGTTTTGATGTTGGAATAGCATTTGCAACGTAATAATCTTTCTGTTTTCCTTTATTTTGAATTAAGCGCAAGGTCTTTGGGGAAGGAAAAACTGCTAATCCTTCTGCTTCTAATTTATCTAAAGCCTCAAGGTTTACGTTTTCAATTTCGATAGTTAGTAAATCAACCATTTTTCCAAATTGATAAACTGTGTCATAATCCATTAAACTTCCTTTGTAAAAAGCATTACAGCCAAAGCGTGCTGGCGCTTCATCACTTGGATCTAATACTAAAGTTTGAATATCGAATTTTCTAGTATCGGCAACAATCATTTTGCCTAATTGACCGCCACCTAAAATTCCCAGTTTAAAATCAGAAGAAAAATAATTCATTTCGTTGTAGTTATTTTTACGAGACTTAAGCTGTCGCTTCGCATAAGCCTTTTTTGTTGTGTTTAGGCAAAGATAAACATTTGAGATTTTGTCACAATAGTTTTAAATAATCTTTTGATTTTTGATAATTATCTACTAAAGTAAATGTGTTAAAGTTTTTTTTAGGATTAAATAATTTCATAACTTGCCGTTAACTAATCGATAAAACAATAAAATATTATGATAAAAAGACTACTTATTCTGACAATTTTTGTGCCATTATTTGGAATGTCACAATTTATCGAAAATTTTGATGGAGACACTGAAATTCCTTCCGGATGGACGGTTTTAAACGGAGGAGATGCTAATACATGGAATATTATTGATTTCACACCTTCCGCCTCCCTTTCTGCTCATAGTGGAGCTAACACGGTGTCTATTGGTTATGATGCAGTGTCGCATTCTGATTATTTAGTTACTCCTCCCATAGTAGTCACGGCAGGTGTTTCAGACTACCTAGTTTTTTGGGCAAGAAGCAGAGATATTAATTATCCAGAACAAATTAGCGTTATGCTTTCAACTACAACGCCAACAGACGGTGCTTTTACAAATACAATTGCAGCTACAGTAGCGCCAGCAGGAGGTGCTTCTTTTTATAAATACCAGTATGATTTATCTGCTTATATTGGTCAAACTATTTATATTGGTTTTTACTCGCAAACGACAGATCAGTTCTATTTTGATCTTGATGATGTGCAGATTAAAGGTGTTCCTTCTTGTATTGAGCCTTTTTTTCCTGAATTTTCTGGTATAACAACGCAGAGCGCAATACTTTCATGGACGTCTGCTTCGTCTAGTTTTGAGGTAGAATATGGTCCTTTAGGTTTTGTTTTAGGCTCTGGGACTACTGTTTCATCAATAACAAGTACTACAACAACTTTGAATGGTTTGGCTTCAAATTCAACCTATGACTATTATGTTAGAACAAATTGTGATGCATCGGGTTTTAGCGATTGGGTTGGACCAGTTTCTTTCACAACCGCTTGTGAAGCACTTACTGCTTTTCCTTTTGAGGAAGGTTTTGAGAACGGATCTATTCCTGATTGCTGGAGTCAATCTAGTACTATTGGTTCCTTGCCTTGGACATTTGTTACAGCAAACACGGATAATTCTTTAACACCTAGAACTGGATCTTATATGGCTGAATTTAGCAACGATGATCCTGCTACTAAAACAAAATTAATTACTCCTGCATTAGATTTAACTGTAATTGCAAATCCTCAATTGGAATTCTATTATGCAAATTTAAATTGGTTTGGCGATGTGGATGAATTGAGAATTTTTTATAAAACCAGCTATTCAGGTGTTTGGGTACAGATAGGAGCGGACTACACCGAAGAGCAAACAACTTGGACAAAAGTTACCTTATCTTTACCTAATCCATCAGCAACTTATTATATAGGTTTTGAAGCAACTTCAAAATGGGCCAGAGGTTTAGATTTAGATGATATTACTGTTTCTGCAACTTTATCTACTGCTGATTTTGATTCACAAGCTTTACGAGTTTATCCTAACCCTACTAAGGATTTATTAAACATTAGTTACAATGATGCCATTAAGTCTGTTGAAGTAATTAATCTCTTAGGGCAGAAAGTGATGACTGTAAATGTAAATGCTAATGAGACAGCAATTGATTTAACTAGTTTAAATGCTGGAACCTACATTGCTAAAATTATTACATATGATGACGCTGTTAAAACAGTTAAAGTTATCAAACAGTAAATTATTTATTGGTATAAATTAAAACGGCAATACTAAGTTATTGCCGTTTTTTTTTATTTTAATTTCTTCAAAATATTTCGAGCACAAGTCTGGTATGCTGCTGAATGGTTATAAGCATCTTGCGAAATAATCGGTTTTAATTCTTCATAAATCCAATCGTATTTCTTCCCAAAAACAAAAAGTGCTTTCATCGCATAAACTTTTGAAGCCACTTTTTCATCCTGAATCAATCGGTCTATTAAATTTTCAATAATGTTGTGTTCTTGCTCTTGTGATAAGTTAATTCCGTTTTTTCGATGATTGCTTTTGGCTAATAAAAAACAAATCCGTGTAGCCGGTCGCACATCAGAATCATTTTTAATTTGGGGTAAAACTTCACAAAAGCTTTCTATATAGGGAACAAACAGCCTTAATTTCTTTTCACAGACTAAATCTAACGACCAAAAAGCCTTGGTATGCAATTCATGATTTACATCAAAAGCAATTTGTGTAATTTCTTTTAAGTTGTTTTCGTCCTTCATAGCAAAGTTACTAACCGTTTTTCGGCTCTTCACATGGCAAGTGCTTAGTTCAATTTTCGAATACATTTCAGTTTTCATTCGGTAAATATACCAAATTTGCAAAAAAGTTAAAATACTTTCTTTGAAATCCTTATGAGTTTACTAAATTTGTTACTTATTTTTAAATCCGACCAAATTGATACAATTACACGACAAAAAGTTTGAGGTCTATATTTCTGCTGAAGAGATAGACTTTGCTATTGATAATATGGCCAAACAAATCGAAGATGATTTTTCTGATGACATCCCTGTTTTTATAGGAGTTTTAAACGGCTCTTTTATGGTGACAGCAGATTTATTGAAAAAATATAAAGGTCTTTGCGAAGTTTCTTTTGTAAAAATGGCTTCCTATGAAGGAATGTCATCAACCACAGAAGTGAAACAATTGATTGGATTGAATCAGAATTTAGAAGGTCGCTCGGTAATAATTGTGGAAGATATCGTAGATACCGGAAACACCATTGAAGAATTAAAAGCCATTTTAAAAGAACACAAAGTGAAACATTTTAAAATTGCCACACTTTTCTTAAAACCAGAAGCGTATACAAAAGACATCAAATTAGATTACGTAGGCATCAGAATTCCTAATAAATTTATTGTAGGCTATGGCTTAGACTATGACGGATTAGGAAGGAATTTACAAGACGTCTATCAATTATCAGAATAATAACTATTTTACAAAACGAACATGATTAATATCGTATTATTTGGGAAACCAGGAGCGGGAAAAGGAACTCAAGCTGAGTTTTTAAAGAAAAAATACAATTTAGTACATTTATCAACAGGGGATATTTTTAGATTTAATATAAAAAACGACACTGAATTAGGGAAATTAGCTAAAACCTATATGGATAAAGGCGATTTAGTGCCAGATGCAGTTACGATTCAAATGTTAGAAAGCGAAGTCGATAAAAATCCAGATGTTGCCGGATTCTTATTTGATGGTTTTCCAAGAACAATCGCACAAGCAAAAGCATTAGATTTATTCTTAAACGGAAAAAAACAAGAAATCACTGCTACCATTGCATTGGCGGCTGATGATAATATTTTAGTAGCGCGTCTTTTAGAAAGAGGTAAAACTTCAGGCAGACCAGACGATCAAGACGAAGTAAAAATCAGAAATCGTTATGATGAATATAACCTAAAAACTGCGCCTTTAATGGATTTTTATAAAGCGCAAGATAAATTTCATGCTGTAGATGGTATTGGATCTATTGAAGAAGTTACAGCAAGATTAGAAGCGGTTATAAATTCTTTATAGGAGCTAATCCTTCTATTCGCTACAAGTTTTTCTACAAAAAGCTATTTGCTATACATAAAAAAAGGAGCTTCCGTTGGTCGCTCTTTTTTTATGAGCAAATTAGCTTTTTGCACAAAAAAGCTTTCCACTACTATAAGGGCTAAAAAAACACAAAACATAAACCGACTAAAAAACCTATCTTTGCAAAAAATAATTCATAAGTTAGAACAACTTCAAGCTTTTGGATTCTAAAATTAGCATAAAAAAATGACTGAAGGGAATTTTGTAGACTACGTAAAAATATATGTTTCTTCCGGAAAAGGAGGGAAAGGATCGTCGCATTTACATAGAGAAAAATTTATTGAGAAAGGTGGACCAGATGGAGGAGATGGAGGTCGTGGTGGACATGTTTATATAAGAGGAAACAAAAGTCTTTGGACATTATTTCATTTGAAATTCATTAAACACATTCGTGCTGGTCACGGAGGTGATGGAGGAAGTTCAAGAAGTACGGGAGGTGATGGAGATGATAAATTTATCGAAGTTCCGTTAGGAACCGTAATTAAAGATCAAGAAACAGGAGATGTTTTGTTTGAAATCACAGAACACGATGAGGTTAGAATTATAGCACAAGGAGGAAAAGGTGGTTTAGGAAACTGGAATTTCAGAAGTTCTACTAACCAAACACCTCGTTATGCACAACCGGGGATGCCAGTTTTAGAAGTAGATATTACTTTAGAATTAAAAGTATTAGCAGATGTTGGTTTAGTAGGATTTCCAAATGCTGGAAAATCGACTTTACTTTCTGTATTAACTTCTGCAAAACCAAAAATTGCTGATTATCCGTTTACCACCTTAAAACCAAATTTAGGGATTGTTGCTTATCGCGATTTTCAATCGTTTGTAATGGCAGATATCCCTGGAATTATTGAAGGTGCAGCAGAAGGAAAAGGTTTAGGACATTACTTCTTGCGTCATATTGAACGAAATTCAACATTGTTGTTTTTAGTTCCAGCAGATGCAGAAGACATTAAAAAAGAATACGAAATTCTGTTAGATGAATTACGTCGATATAATCCTGAGATGTTAGATAAAGACCGTTTGGTAGTTATTTCAAAATGCGATATGCTGGATGATGAATTAAAAGCAGAATTGAAAAAACAATTGGACGTAGAATTTAAAGGAACTCCCTATTTGTTCATTTCGTCTGTAGCACAACAAGGTTTGCAAGAGTTGAAAGACAAATTGTGGCAAATGTTGAATGTCGACACTGAATAAACATCATATAATGTGTAAGAAAAAGCATCTCTAATTTAGAGATGCTTTTTTGGTTTATCGCAATAGTTATAATGAAAAGTTAAAGTTAACATAATTCAAACCCTTTTTAAATTGATAATTTTATTGAAATCTTATTTTTAAGTATATTCGCCTCACAATTTAAAAGACAACTACATATCATGAAAAAATTATTATTATTCGTTGTTTCTGTTATCATGCTTGTGCCGGCTTCGGTAAAAGCAGATGAAGGAATGTGGTTTTTAATGTTCATTGAACGTTTAAATCACCGCGACATGCAAAAAATGGGCTTGCAATTAACAGCCGAAGAAATTTACAGCATCAACAACCACAGTTTAAAAGATGCTATTGTACAATTTAATGGAGGTTGTACTGCAGAAATGATTTCTAAAGATGGTTTAGTGTTAACAAACCACCACTGTGGATATGATGCAATTGCAGAATTATCTTCAGCAGAAAAAAACATTTTAAAAGATGGTTTCTGGTCTAAAAACAGATCAGAAGAATTAAAACCATCTAGTTTATATGTACGTTTCTTTGTGCGTATGGATGATGTTACAAAAAGAATTCTAGCTGTTGTAAATCCTTCAATGAGTGAATTGGAGAGAGAAAAAGCAATCAACCAAGAAACTGCTAAAATTGAAAAAGAAAACAATGAAGGTGGAAAATATACAGTTTCTGTTCGTCCATTCTTCCAAGGAAACGAATATTACTACTTTGTTTACCAAGATTATACTGACGTTCGTTTAACAGGAACACCTCCAGAAAGTTTAGGAAAATTTGGTGGAGATACTGACAACTGGGAATGGCCACGTCATACTGCAGATTTCTCTTTGTTTAGAGTTTATGCAGATGCTAATGGAAATCCAGCAGAATATTCTAAAGACAACGTGCCTTTACAACCAAAACATCACTTACCTGTAAACATTGGTGGAATTCAAGAAAATGATTTCGCTATGATTTTAGGATATCCAGGAAGAACAAACCGTTGGATGCCAGCTGGTGGAATTGACCAAAACGTAAAATTCGCATATCCAGCATGGGTTGAAGGATCAAAAGTAACTATGGATGCTTTGAAAAAACATATGGTGCAAAGTGATGCGGTTAATTTAATTTACGCGTCTAAATATGCAGGAACTGCAAACTATTGGAAAAACCGTCAAGGGATGATTGATGCTTTGTCAAAATTTGGTACAGCTAAATCTAAAGCAGGTCAAGAAGCTAAATTCAATAAATGGGCTAATAAAAAAGAGAATAAAGCAAAATATGGAAATGTAGTTCCTACGATCAATAAATATTATGCTTTAACTAATGAAAAATCGCGTCATGACAATTACTTGATGCAATTGTTGAGATCTTCAGCTTATGGAACAGTAAGTAGAGGTTTAGGAAGACAATTAGAAATGTATGCTAAAGCAGATGCTACAAAAAGAGCACAAGCAGCTCCAGCTATTTTAGCAATGGCAGAAGAAATGCAGAAAGAAGTATATCTTCCGGCAGAAAAAGATATGTTAGCAGCACAATTGAATTTATATGCTAAAAAAGCAGGCTATAATTTAGCGCCAATGGTAGAAAAATTAGCTAAAGAAAACAATGGTGATTTTACTAAATATGTAAATGACGCTTTTGAATCAAGTCTTTTTACTTCTATTGATAAAATTAAAGCATTTTTAGAAACGCCATCAGAAGCTATGGTAACTAGTGATCCTTTATATGTTTTAACGAATGATATGTTAAACCATTACAACTTCAGAAGCGAGGAATTAATTGCTTCTCAAAATGATTTTGGAGCAGCATTCCGTTTATTAGTTGAAGGTTTAAGAGAATCTAAAATTGGTACAATTATTTATCCAGATGCTAACTCAACATTGCGTTTAACGTATGGAAAAGTTCGTTCATTACCTGCAGATAAAAGAAATGACGCTACAATCAATAACTACACTACTTTAGAAGGACAAGTTAAAAAATACAAAAAAGGTGATGCAGAATTTGATTTACCAGTAAAAGTATTGCAAATGACTGCTGATAAAGATTTCGGTCGTTATGCTGATAAAGATGGAACATTACACGTAAATTTCTTAACTGATAATGATATTACAGGTGGAAATTCAGGTTCTCCAGTATTAAACGGAAAAGGTGAGTTAATTGGTATTGCATTTGATGGAAACATTGAAGCTATGGCAGGTGATGTAATCTTTGATAGTAAATTACAAAGAACAATTAGTGTTGATATTCGCTATATATTATGGGTAATTGATAATTTCTCTGGTGCTAAACACATCGTTGATGAAATGACAATTGTAAAGTAATTTAGAAACTACAATAAAATTAAAAACGACTTTCAGTTTAATCTGAAAGTCGTTTTTTTTATAGGCTAATTTTCAATATTTATTTTTGTACTTGTTGAATGTGCAGAATGCTCAGGAGCATACATACTTTGAATAGTGGCAATACCATCATTAAAATTGCCCGAATTATTTACTCTAACATCGTATTCTAAAACAAAAGTTCCTGCAGCTATTCTGTCAAAAAAGAAATGCGTAGCAACATCTTTTGTGTTTTTGTAATAAGATAAATTGTCTTTTCTTTCATACGTAGAAATTACATCAACTGGTTCAAAGCAAGAAGCTCGTAAGTCTTTTAAATGCACAAATTCTAAATCATTTTCTGTCTTTAAAACTAAGCGGATCGTGATTAGATCACCTGTTTTTAAGGATTCTTTGTTTAATTCAGTTAATGCATCACCTTTTGCCGTTTTAATTTTTTTGAAAAGAGTTTTAGTAATGTATAACGTTTGTGTACTATCTGTTTTTATGTTTTCTAAATCTTCAAAGTACTGCCAGTACGCGCCACCATAACCCGCAACTTTAGATTTGTTTTCTACTGAAATTAGGCCCATCTCTTTTGAAATCTCGTTAGCTGACCAATTTAATTTAACGTAACCCGTTGCTGCTTCTTTATCTTTTTCTGAAAGCTTTTTATGTAAGACTTTCTCATTTCCAATTGTGAATGTAGTATTGTCTTTGATGCTTGTATAATCAGTTCCATAAAGCATTATCGCATAAATAGCTTCTGAAGTTGCTTTTGTAGAAGACCAACTATTAATTTGTTTCTTTTTAAGCAACCAAGCTTTCATTTCTTCTACATATTTCTTGTCAGTTTCTATTTCGGAAAAAGCTTCAATTAATAACGCCTGAGTTTCAATTGGTGATTGATACCAATAATAGCCATTTTTGTTATTTATCCAATACATGCCATCCTCATCATTTCGAGCAGCAGTTTCTTTTAGATTGTTGATGATTTTTTGTGAAAATTCTTTATCATTATAGCGATTCATAACTACAGCTAGAAGAGCTTTTTTATATAAAGAATAAGTAAGCCATTTTGTTTTATGTTCCGATGTTTCGATTCTTATAATGGAATCAGTTTTCTTAGAAATTGGCATTTTATCTAAATAAAAACTTCTGGCATACATATAATGTAAATTCGAATAATCAGAATAACTTGTTTTCTCACTTTTTGAACTGTTTTTCTGAACGAAATCGGCATCTAAATAAGTGATAGCTTTTGAAGTTATCTCTTTAAAATCATTATTCTTGTTTGGAAACATCTTTTCTATATGGCCTAAACCTGCCAGAATATGTTGCGTAATAAAAATGTTTTCTTGACCTCCTTTAAACCAAGAAAATCCTCCAGAAGTATTTTGGTTTTCTGCTAATTTTTTTAAAGTACTAGCTTGTGATTCCTTCATGGTATTTAAATCCATTAATAATGCCAAGCGTTTGTTTTTTACAGCATCATTTTCGCTATCTAAAAGCCAAGGAGTTTCATTTAATACGATTGACTTTAGTTCTTCATTTTGTGTTAGTTTGGATGTTGCTTTATCGTCGCTTTTCCAAGAAGTAAATAATGCTGCAACTTTAGGATTGCTATTGATTAATTCCGATGCAAGAGAATTTGCGTAATATCTTGCAAATGTTTGTTCAGAACATTCGTGCTCATATTCCATTAAATAAGGAAGTGATTGCAATGCAAACCACACTGGATTTGAAGTATACTCTAAAGTGAATAAGTGATTCTTTAAAGTTTTCGATTCGTTATTCTTTAAGCTATCAAATGAGTACTCTTTTTTAGAATTTGCTTTCACAAAAATAGGAATGCTTTCCGTGAGTAGAATTTTATTACTCAAGACAGGTAAAATGTTTTCTTCACCGTCAGCGTAGTTGCCTGATTTTGCAACTATTCTGTAATGTAGCCCTTGTAGTCCTTCCGGAATTGAAATGACCCATTCTACAGGAACACTTTGTTTTGGCTTACACGCAAAATTTCTAATATTATTTTTATTGGCACAAATTTCATCAATCAAGGTATTCGTTGCTACGTCAAATAACTGAAGCATTGCAATTCCAGACTTAAGTTCTGATGTCATATTGACCACTTTTGCCGAAATTTTTATCTTATCTTTTTCGCGTACAAATCGTGGCATATTTGTTTGCAACATAATATCTTTTTGCGAAATAATACTAGCTTTCAGTTGACCAGTTTCTGCATTTTTATTATGAGCAAATAAACGCAAATTCCATTTGGTTAAGGATTCAGGTGTGGTAAATTCAAAAGAAATATTTCCTTCTTTGTCTGTTTTTAAATTAGGATAGAAGAAAGCAGTTTCGTTGAAGTTTGTTCTAGTTTTAACATGAGTTAAATCTTGTACCGCTTTCTTCGTGGTCATAATAATTACACCATTTGCACCTCTGCTGCCGTAAATTGCTGTAGCTTCTTTACCTTTTAAAATTAATATGGAATCTAACTCATCTGACTTAAGATTTCTAAATTCTTCTTCAGTTATTATAATTCCATCCATCACAATTAAAGGTTCTAAATTCTCATTTATTGAAGCATTTCCTCGTAAGATTACAGTTGGTTTACTACCAGGTTGTCCACTACCTGTAGCAATTGACATTCCCGAGCTTCGGCCTTGTAGTATTTGTAATAAATCTTCATTAGCGCTTTGTTCTGTAATAGTATCTGAAATTACTGTAAAAGATGCAGTCATATATGCCTTTTTCATTCGTGTTTCATAGCTCATTACAACAACTTCTTGTAATTCAGAATCGTTATTTTTTAGTTTTATTTCTAAAATTCTATTTGTGTTAATTTCAATTTCTGCTGTTTGCGTTCCTATGTAAGCTATTTCTAAGACTTCACCTTTTGAGGCTTCGATAGTAAATTCACCATCAAAGTCTGTAAATGTTCTTTTTTTTGTGCCTTTTACTTGAACCGTTGCGCCGGCAATTGGTCCAAAATTATCGTAAACTATACCAGTAACCGATTTAGCATTTTTTGGAACAGCAGTCCAATTTTTAATTTTTTTAAGATATTCGTTTAAAGTATAGGAGTTTTGAGCATCATTAAAATTAAATCCAAACCAATATAGTTCAGGACGATGCATATAGTTTGAAAAATACTTTTCTGCTTGGTTAAATGTCTTGAAATTTACGTACGAAGTATTATTTCTTAAATAAACATTTGGAGAGTTATGAGAATTGTTATTGGAATTGAAATAAGCATTTGTCCAGTCTTGAGTCGTAAATTGATCTAATGAACTGTCATACATACTGGCTAAAACTTCAGCTTCTAATTTGGAATTTAAAATTTTAAAGGACCATTTTTCAACACTTCCCGGTTCAATTTTAGTTCGTAAGGAATTTATTTCAACACTTAGATTTATTTCAGTTTCTTCTTTTTTTATGCAATATGTTTGACTATGCGATTGATTTTTCCAGAAGCTTGAAAAATGAAAATTAACATCGCTTTTGTAATTTTTTTCTTTTTTAATTCTAAAGATGTTTTTTCCATCTTGCAATTGCGCGGTTATCTCTTGTTGTAAATTACTTTGATCCGCATAATATCGAAGTGTAACAAATAAATTTGAAATAATAGAATTCACTTCAATTTCATAATAAGCACTTTCTTTTTTCGAGATGTCGGTATACGTGAAAAGTTGATTTTCAGAAACTGCATTTTTCTTTGAAATTAATTTAAATATCTTCTTGTCTTCTACTAAATTATTTTTTGAATCAAAAGCTGTTGCTTCTATTTCGTAGGAAGCCGGTTTTGCATTTTTTAAAAAATCCAATGTTATTTCCTTACTTACTTTGGTGTCGAATTGTAGTGTTTTTACTAAAATATTTTCACTTTCAATATCTTTTTTCTCATAGGGTTCGTGTGGAAATAGGACTTGAAATTCAGCTCGGTCTATTGCTTGAATTTCGGGAAAATTAAAGGCTCTTTCTTTTAGGAATTGTTTCGATTTTTTTTCATAAATTTTTATTTCTCCTTTCGCATCAATTGGATAGTTGTTGTATGTTGAGCTATTGATTTTGATTACATTAGAAGTTGCTTCAATTAAAGTGCTGTCGGAAATTATAGTTAACTTCAATGTGTTTTTATTTACGTTAACGGTTTCAGTTGCATTTCTTGTTTCACCATTGCTATCGGTTACAGTCGCGGTTATGGAATATCTAATATTGTTAATTTTATCAGAGCTTACACTATCTATAGTTGCAGTAAATGGTATAGTGAAGTTTCCGTCAGTGTCCGTATATATAAATTCATCAATATAATTTGTATCACTTCCCCAGCCTTCGTCTTCAGTGAAATAATTTCGAGAAACAGTATAGGTAACTTTTGCATCTGTTAGGTTATTGCCCGCTAATGCTTTTGCGTTTCCGATTATTTTTAAACTATCATTGATTGTGTAGTTTTCTTTTATTTCTTTAAAGGTTACCTCAAAAGTAGGGCGCTTATATTCTTCAACCTGAAAAGAGAATTCTATATTATCTTCAAAATCTACATTATCCCAAAAAGAATGTTCCTCTTCTACTTCGTCATAATATTTTTCATCTTTTTCATATTTGTTTGGCTCCTCAATACCAATATAAAACCTTCCTGTTAAAATATTTTTAGGAATCTCAAATTCACCGTTAAAACTTCCAAATTCGTTAGTTTGAACATCATATTCTTTTAAGACTGAATCATTAACATCATTAATTGTAACTCTGACAGTCAAAAACGGTACAACACTTTTCTTACTGTCTTTTTTCTGAACAATAATTCCTTTGTAAAATATTTTTTGTCCAGGTCGATAAATTGCTCTATCAAAAAACACCATAGCTTTCGCTTCAGCGTCTTCAAATTCAGATTTGTTAAATTTATCAGAAGTGTTGTAAATGTAATTTCTATTGTAGTTCTGAATTAAAGTATCCTTGTCCTTAGTAATAGTTATTAAGTTATTGTAGTTTTCGTTCTGGTTTTTTAAGGTCTTGACAAGCTTGGTTTTGCCAATTTCATCAGACGTGTGTATTGTAACCTGATTTACGATTTTTACACCATCAATTGGTTGGCCTGAGTTCCTATTGTATAAATAAATAATGTCATCTGTTTCTGTTTCATCCTTAATAACAATAAATTGTGTAGCGTTTACCTGCTCATAGCTAAAAGAATTATTCAAATTACCATCGGAATCAAAAGTATCATTGGTTTCAAAAAGAACTAAGTAATTTCCCGCTTCAACAGGCTCTAGTATGATTTCCGTAGAATGATTGTTATAGTCGATTCGCTTAGGTAAAGTTCTCGTGTAGCTTTTATAAGCTTTATTTTTATTTACAAATGCTACAACCAACGAGTCAGCATAAATTTGGTTTTTGTAACCATTTACAGCATCGTTTAAAGCAACTGGAAATTTAAAACAGCTAATCTTTACACTATCTATGTTTTTATAAGCAACGAATGCTCGGGTGTTTTCGAAAGGATATATTGTTTTTTTAATTTGAATTTGTAAAGATTTACTAAGTATTTTTTCCTGTAAATTTTCCGCCAAATGCAAAGCATATAAATTAGTTTTCACTTGAAAAACCGTGTCAAGTAAATTTAGAGCCTGTTGCTTGTAATTTTTGTTTAATGAATCAGCGGGCAAGGAAGCGTAAAAAGCAGCTCGTTCTACTCTGAGCTCTTGTTTTAAATAAATGTTGTTGGTCGATTTTTCTAATTCATCTAACTTTAATCTACCTTGATTTTGTGGTTGAGTTTTTTTATTAGTAATTAAGATACGATTGTGGTAAGCAGTATCAAGCTTGTCAAATAATTTGTTTTTTATTAAATATCTTTCGTTTTCTTGAAGTGTAACAATGAAATCTCTTATTTTATCATCATTTATAGTACTAGTTGAAGCAATAATAAACAGTTTAGGTTCTAGACTTAAAAGCTTCCCAAGTTCTAAAGTGTTTGTTTTAGTAGCAAAGAAAATAGTTCCTGCATCATACGCTAATTTCTTTTCAAGTAAATAATCATAAATGCTAAAATTTTTAATATCTACATTAGACGTATATTCGAAAACATCTTTGTACTGATCAATAGTTATAGCCCTTAATTCGCTTGCGTTTTTAAGAATTTCCGCATAACTTTTATCTATTTCATTAGTGAAATCTTCAGATGTCCAAGTTAGAAAATTTGAATCTTTATTATTTTGAATAGTTGTTCTTGATCGAATTGAATAGCGATTTCCTTTTTGATAATCGGTTAAGATTTTAGCATAAACATAGTTTAATAATGCTTTAGAAACAGGTTTTGCATCTTTAAATTCATGCTGTAGATTTTTAATAATTGTAGTTTGAGCATTTTTATCAAAAACTTGTTCAAATTTTGACAGATAGAAAAAACATTTCAAAATAGTGACTTCATCCTTTTTATGTTTTGCTTTTTTGTAAATCTTTTGAACTTCTTGTTCGGCTGGTTTTATTTCGCCACCTTGTTCGAAGGCATAAACTTTTTTCCAATTTGCATCGTATTGACCAAAAAGAGTGAAAGAACTAATACAAAGTATAAACAAGAATATATTACGCATAATGACTGTTTCTATAGATAGAGTATAAAATATTGAAAAAGGTTGGGACGTTAAAAATATATTATTTTAGTAATATTAACTAAATTCATTTCACTATTTTTGAAGAATGAAATTTATCCACCTGTTTTTTCTTCTTTGCCCGCTACTTTTGCTTTCACAATCTCATTTTGAGAAGGGGGAAAAGTTATTTGCACAGAAGAAATTTAACGAAGCAAAACAATCTTTTCAGGAGAGTTTGAAAAATCAACCTAATCATTCTAAGACAATTGAATATTTAGGAGATATTGCAGGAGTTCAAAAGGACTGGGATGAATCCATCGTAAACTATAAAAAGTTGAAAATTTCATTTCCTAAAAATGCCAATTATTGGTACAAATATGGAGGCGCTCTGGGAATGAAAGCCAAAGAATCGAATAAATTTAAGGCTTTAGGAATGATTGATGAAGTAGAAGAATCCTTTCTAACAGCTGCGAAATTAGATGAAACTCATTTAGAAACGCGCTGGGCCTTGGTGATGTTGTATGTTGAATTACCAGCCATCATAGGCGGAAGCGAAAAGAAATCCCAACGTTATGCAAATGAGTTAATGGTGCTTTCAAAAGTGGATGGTTATTTAGCAAAAGGGTATATAGATATTTATTTCAGTCGGTATACTAGAGCCGAAATTAATTATAAGAAAGCACACGAAATTGGGAATTCAAAAACTACGTTCGACAAATTATATGACTTATATTTGAATAAGTTAAAGGACAAAACGAAAGCAAATAGATTAAAGGAACAATTCGAGAATAAATAACAAAACTCAAATTCCAAAATCCAAAACTATTGGAATTTGGAATTTTAAATATTGAAAATTCAAATGCGTACACATTTCATAGCTATTGGCGGCGCCGCAATGCACAATTTAGCATTAGCATTACATAATAAAGGATATCAAGTAACAGGAAGCGACGATGCGATTTTTGAACCCTCAAAATCACGTTTAGCTAAGAAAGGATTGCTGCCAATTGAAGAGGGTTGGTTTCCTGAAAAAATAACTGCCGATATTGAAGCTATTATTTTAGGAATGCACGCTAAAGCAGATAATCCGGAATTATTGAAAGCACAAGAATTAGGATTGAAAATTTATTCATATCCAGAATTTTTGTACGAACAATCGAAAAATAAAACTAGAGTTGTTATTGGTGGTTCGCACGGAAAAACGACGATTACTTCAATGATTTTGCACGTTATGCACTATCATAATATTGAAGTGGATTATATGGTTGGTGCCCAGTTAGAAGGTTTTGATACAATGGTGCATCTGACGGAAGATAATGATTTTATCGTTTTAGAAGGAGATGAATATTTAACTTCTCCAATTGACTTACGTCCGAAATTTCATTTATATCATCCAAATATTGCTTTGATTTCAGGAATTGCTTGGGATCATATCAATGTGTTTCCTACGTTTGAAAACTACGTGGATCAATTCAGTATTTTTACGAATCAAATTGCACGAGGCGGTATTTTAATATACAATGAAGAAGATGAAGCTGTAAAAACAGTTGCAGAAAATTCAGAAAATCCAATTCGAAAAATCCCTTACCAAACGCCAAGTTATACAGTCGAAAATGGAATCACACTTTTAGATACACCAGAAGGACCAATGCCAATTGAGGTTTTTGGAGCGCATAATCTAAGTAATTTAGCTGGTGCCAAATGGATTTGTCAAAATATGGGAGTGGATGAAGCTGATTTCTATGAAGCAATTGCCACATTTAAAGGTGCTTCAAAAAGATTGGAAAAAATTGCGGAAAGCAAAGACAAAGTAGCTTATAAAGATTTCGCGCATTCGCCAAGTAAAGTAGCGGCAACCACAAAAGCCGTGAAAGCACAATATCCAACTAGAAAGCTAGTGGCTTGTTTAGAATTGCACACCTATAGTAGTTTGAATGCCGAATTCTTAAAAGAATATCAAGGCGCATTAGACGATGCGGATGTTGCAGTAGTTTTCTATTCTCCAGATGCAGTAAAAATAAAACGTTTGGAAGAAGTGACTTACGATCAAATTGCACAAGCTTTCCAAAAAGAAAATTTAATTATTTATACCAATCCAGCCGAATTCAAAGCATTTTTATTCAATCAAAATTTAGATAATTCTGCTTTACTTTTAATGAGTTCAGGTAATTATGGAGGATTAGATTTTGATGAAGTGAAAGGATTGATTAATTAGAAATTTGATTTTCGGATAATAGATTTTCAGATATAGAAAAACTGTTTTTAGGAGCTAAATTAATTTTAGCTTCTAAAAATGGTAAATTTCACGAAGAATTGAGAGGTTCTAGATTTTAATGTTCTTTTATTTAAATTACTTCTCATATCTAAAATGTCCAACAATTTCCCAGCTAAATAAACAATCTTCTAAAACTTGACCGCCTCCAACGTTGTGCACAATAAGATTACGCTTTCCATCAGTTGATTTTTTATGGGTTACAATGCCAACATGAGGCATTTTGCCAGCAATCATCCAAGTTACTAAATCCCCTGTTTTATAGTCCGAAGCATTTTTGGTAACCTTTAGTTTTTCTCCTTTTCGATCAAAAAACACTTCTAAATTCGGCACTCTTCTGTGATCGATATTTTTATCCGTAGTTTTCAATCCCCAAGTTTTTGGGTAAACCGAAAAATTAGCTTTCATATCCTCGTGCACTTCTTTTTGCAAGTCAATTCCTAACTTCCGATAAGCTCGAATTATTACATCTGTACAAACACCTGTTTTAGCAGGTACATCACCATTTGGATAGTTTATGCCAACATATGACGGTGTATAAACAACTTCTGAATCAATTATAGAAATAGCAACATTAGATAGTTTCTGGTAAAAATCGGTAGGGTTTTCTATTAATTCCGTTTCGCCTTTAGTTCCAGAGATGATGCCGGCAACTGGTTTTGTCTTGCTCTCTTGGCAAGTTATAGCGAGAGCTGAAAAGAAGAATAAGGAAAGGTAATTAATCATAATTATGAAATTAGAAATTCTGTACTAGGTCAAACGCAATTTTCAAGCCATTTATTTTATTCTTTCGTTTTTTTGATTAAATTTGATGTTATAAACGCCAAAATAAATTTTATGTATACGCCAATCAACCAATGGGCTGAAGACGATCGCCCACGTGAAAAATTTCTTCTCAAAGGAAAATCTTCCTTATCAGATTCTGAATTATTAGCTATTCTTATCGGTTCCGGCTCTCGCAATGAAAGTGCTGTGCAATTGTGCCAACGTATTTTAGCTGCTTCCGAAAATAATCTTTCTAACTTAGGGAGAATGTCTATTTCGCAACTTATACAATTCAAAGGAATTGGTGAAGCAAAAGCAATTTCAATCGCAGCAGCTTTAGAATTAGGAAGACGAAGAAGAGCAGAAGAAGCTAGCGAACTTAAGAAAATTACTTCAAGTAAAGCCGTTTTTGATATTATGCAACCTATAATTGGCGAATTGCCACACGAGGAATTTTGGGTTTTATACCTAAATAATTCTAATAAAGTGATTTATAAAGGACAATTGTCAAAAGGCGGAATTACGGGAACAGTCGTAGATATTCGTTTGATTTTTAAAATGGCTTTCGAACAAAATGCCACAGCGATAATTTTGACCCACAATCATCCGTCAGGAAAATTAATGGCAAGCGATGCTGATTTAAAAATTACGAAACGAGTAAAAGAAGCTGGCCAGACCTTAGAAATCCAGGTTTTAGATCACATTATTATAACTGAAAATGGTTATCTAAGTTTTCAAGACGAAAATATTTTTTAAGCGTATTTCATAAATAAACAGTGGTTTTTTATTAGCCTTTCTTTAAGAAATTTTTCTTTCTAATTTATTATCTTGCATCGCTGAACAAAAGCTTTATAACGACGATGATTAGTACTAAAAATATAAAATTCTCCTATTCAAAGGAACAAGAGTTTGTTTTTCCTGATTTGGATTGCGAAGCTGGGAACACGATTTTGATTACCGGAGATTCTGGAAGAGGGAAAACTACCTATTTGCATATTTTAGCTGGACTGTTACGACCACATTCAGGACAAATTCAAATTGGCACGATTGATGTTTTAGCGCTTTCTGAAAAAGAGACTGATAAGTTTAGGGGAACGAACATTGGTGTGGTTTTTCAAAAGTCATACTTTATTGCAGCTTTAACGGTTTTGGAAAATTTAGAAATGGCGAGTTGGTTAGCAACAGGAAAAAAGAATACCAGTCGTGCTAAGAAATTATTACAACAATTAGATATTGAAAATCAAGGTTCAAAATTACCTTCTCAATTGAGCATCGGACAACAACAACGAGTTTCAATTGCGCGTGCTTTGATGAACGAACCAAAGGTGTTGTTAGCAGACGAGCCAACATCTAGTTTAGACGATAAAAACGCAGAGAAAGTAATCGAATTGCTTACTTCTTTATCTAAAGAATATAAAGCGGCTTTGTTAATTGTAACGCATGATAGCCGAATTAAAGAAAAGTTCACCAATAAAATTACCTTAGTATGATAGCAAAATTAGCTTGGAGAAATATTTGGTTTAAACCCTTAAATACCATCTTGAGTATTGTTTTGTTAACCTCAAGTGTAGCAATTATCACAACCTTAATTTTAGTGGAAAAGCAGTTTGAAGAAAAATTTGCGAGTAACATTGAAGATGTTGATTTGGTTTTAGGAGCGCAAGGAAGTCCGTTGCAATTGATTTTATCTTCGGTGTATCAAGTCGATGCGCCAACTGGAAATATCAATTACGATTCAGCAAAAGTTTGGATGCAAAATCCGTATGTGGAGAAAGCAATTCCACTGGCTTTTGGTGATAATTACCGCGGTTATAAAATTTTAGGAACAACGCCGGATTACTTAGGAAAATATAAAGCAACATTGGCCGAAGGAAAGATGTTCGAAAAGAATTTTGAAGTGGTAATCGGTAGTGATATTGCACAAAAATTAAAGTTTAAAATAGGCGATGAGTTCTTCGGTTCTCATGGCGATGCAGAAGAAGGAGAAGTGCACGATAATTTTGCTTATAAAATAGTAGGTATTTCAAAACCAACCGGAAAAGTTGTGGATAATTTAATCTTATGTACGATTCCAAGTGTTTGGCAAATGCATCATGGTCACGATGAAAACCCAGCACATGGACAAGAAGGTCACGTGCATGTGGACGGAGAAGAACATCATCACGAAGCTGATTTAACTTTGGATGAACCCAATATGGAAATTACGGCAGTTTTGCTAAAGCTTCGCAATCAAATGGCTAAATTAACTTGGCAAAGAATTGTGCCTCAAAACACAAAAATGCAAGCAGTTTCTCCAGCTTTTGAAGTCAACAGATTGTTTGGTTTATTCGGGATAGGAATTACTGCATTACAATATTTAGCCTATGGAATTATGTTGATTTCAGGAATCTCGATTTTTATTGCTTTATATAATACCTTGAAAGAACGTAAAAACGAATTTGCTTTAATGCGTGTCAACGGAGCGAAACGAGTTCAATTGTTAAAAGTGGTAATGATTGAAAGTATTTTGCTTTGTGTTGTGGGTTTTGTTTTTGGCACAGTTTTGGGAAGAGTAGCGATAAGCTTTCTGTCCAAATCATCTGAAGCAGATTTCAAGATGAGTTTTAATCCCTACGAATTTTTATGGGAAAAAGAAGGAACATTATTTTTACTAACTATATTTGTAGGCTTCATTGCAGCGTTAATTCCTGCTATAAAAGCATACAATTTAAACATTTCAAAAACCTTAGCCAATGCGTAATTATTTAAAAGTAGTTTTAGCTTTAGTCGTATTTATTTCGTTAATGAGTTTTCAGAAAAATTCTAAATCGGAAAGAATCGCAGTTTCTTCTACAGTTGCAAGTATTCCTGCGGATACCTTAACGTGGAAACTGTTAGGAGATATCAAGTATATTCGTAAAAAACATGCTACTTATGGCGAAGTAGAATTTCCACAAGTGAACGTGAAATTAAAAACATACCATAATAAAACGGTTTATTTAACTGGGTTTATTGTGCCAATTGACGCTAAAAATTATGCGTTGAGTAAAAATGTATTTGCATCTTGCTTTTTTTGTGGAAAATCAGGGCCAGAAACAATTACAGGTTTGAAATTTAAAGGTTCTTTCCCAAAATTAAAAACGGATACTTATTTAACGATTAAAGGAACTTTTAAAGTAAACGAAAGCGATGTTGACGATTGGATTTATAACATTGAGAACGCAGAAATCGTTTCTAAAATATAAGCGCAATTGCAAAATTTTAAACACAAGAAACATGTCTTTTTTGATTTAGATCATACGCTTTGGGATTTTGATAAAAATTCTGGATTTGCTTTTGATACTATTTTTAAAGAACAAGGCTTTACTATTGATGTGGCTGATTTTTTGGAAGTTTATATTCCGAGAAATCAACATTATTGGAAGTTATACCAAGTCAATAAAATTTCGCGCGATGATTTACGTTATTATCGTTTGAAAGATGTTTTTGATGCTTTAAAATTTAAAGTTTCTGATATAGATATTGAGCGCGTTTCTGAAGATTATATTAACTATTTGCCGGAATATAATCATTTGTTTGATGGTGCGATAGAGTTATTAGATTATTTGAAACCCAATTACAATTTACATATTATTACCAACGGATTTGCTTCGGCACAGGCAAGAAAGTTAAAAAATTCTAATCTTGAGCAATATTTTGAAACAATTACAAATTCGGAACTAGCGGGTGCTAAAAAACCACATCGAAATATATTTGAATTTGCATTATCTTTGGCAAATGCTTCAAAAACGGACAGCTTAATGATAGGTGATAGTTATGAAGCAGATGTAATTGGCGCACAAGAAGCAGGAATAGAGGCAATCTTTTTCAACGAACAAAAGGTGGAAGTTGAAACGGACGTGCATCAAATTAGTCATTTATTAGAATTAAAAATCATATTATAGTCATGAAAAAAATTGCACTACTTGTACTTTTATTGAGTTATACATTTTCAGTTGCACAAGAAAATTACAAATATGTAATTGTGCCGCAGAAATTTAGTTTTTTCAAAGAGGATAATAAATATAATACTAATTATTTAACTAAGACATTTTTTGAAAAAGAAGGATTTAAAGTTTTTTATGATACAGATGAATTACCAAAAGAAATTGGCTCTAATCGTTGTTTAGCTTTATTTGTGGATGCCGTTGAAAGAAATTCGATGTTCATGACGAAGATTAAAATTGAAGTTAAAGATTGCTCAAATAAAGTTATTTATACAAGTGAACAAGGATCTTCGAGAGAAAAGGAGTACGCAAAAGCATATAATACTGCTTTTAGATCCGCTTTGACTTCTTTAAAAGGCAAAGTTAAATTTAAAGTGACGCCACAGCTGCAACCTAAAACAGAAGTGGAGCTTTCAAAACCTGTAACTGCAGAAATAAAAACTAGTGATGCTGTTGTAAAAAGCGCAGAGCAAACGGCTCTTTTTGCCATTCCAAACCAAAATGGATATAAGATAGTAGATGATGTTCCAAACGTTGTTTATGAATTGTTAGCGACAAGTATGGAAAATGTTTATTCTGCGAAGAAAGGAGTTATTTCTGGAACTTTTCTTAAGAAGAATGGGGAATGGTTTTTTGAATATTACGAAAATGATCAATTAGTTGCTGAAAAAGTAAACGTCAAGTTTTAATTCTAAACACAGAGTACTAATAATCGTACCTATCTTTCCATCTGTTTTTTAAGAACTGACGCAATTCTCTTTCACGAGCATTTTCGCCAGGTTCAAAGAATTTAGTTGCTGAAATTTCAGTTGGTAAAAATTCTTGTTCGGCAAAGTTATTTGGAAAATCGTGTGAATATTTATATTCGTCGCCATATCCCAATTCCTTCATTAATTTAGTCGGTGCATTTCTTAAATGGATTGGAACGGGTAAATCGCCAGTTTGCTTGACCATTTGTTGGGCTTTTCCAATTGCGATATAACTGGCATTACTTTTTGCAGAAGTGGCCAAATAAATCGCACACTGACTTAGTAGAATTCTACTTTCAGGATAACCAATTGTCGTTACGGCTTGGAATGTATTGTTTGCCATTATGAAAGCTGTAGGATTTGCATTTCCAATATCTTCACTCGATAGAATCAACATTCTTCGGGCAATAAATTTTACATCTTCACCACCTTCGATCATTCGGGCCAACCAATAAACGGCTCCATTTGGATCACTTCCTCTAATCGATTTTATAAAAGCGGAAACAATATCATAATGTTGCTCCCCTGTTTTGTCGTATAAAACGGTGTTTTTTTGAACCAAAGCCATTACTTTTTCATTCGTAATTTCAATCGTTTCTCCGTCGGTAGCATTAATAACTAATTCGAAAATATTCAATAATTTTCGCCCATCTCCACCTGAAAGACGTAATAAAGCTTCGGTTTCTTTTAATACGATGTTTTTATTTCGCAGATTCGCATCAGTTTCAATAGCACGATGTAATAATGCCTCTAAATCTACTTTGGTAAACGGATTCAAAACATAGACCTGACATCTTGACAATAAAGCCGGAATCACTTCGAAACTCGGGTTTTCTGTGGTAGCGCCAATTAATGTAATCCAACCTTTTTCAACGGCTCCTAATAGCGAATCTTGTTGGGATTTGCTGAAACGATGAATTTCGTCAATGAATAAAATTGGGTTTTTAGTTGTAAATAAGCCGCCACTAACTTTTGCTTTTTCAATTACTTCTCGAATGTCTTTAACACCAGAGTGAATCGCGCTCAATTGAAAAAACGGTCGCTTGCTTTCTTGTGCCATAATTTGGGCCAAAGTAGTTTTTCCGGTTCCAGGTGGTCCCCATAAAATTAAGCTTGGAATTAATCCTTTTGCAATTTGTTGGGTTAGTGAACCATTCGGGCCAACCAAATGTAATTGACTAATATATTCTGATAATTGTTGTGGGCGAATTCTTTCTGCTAATGGTGCTTCCATTTTGTAAAATTACAATTTTATGACAAATGTGCATAATAATATCTTTGGCTTTATCTTTGAATAGCTAATGTGTATTAAGCTTCCTTCAAATAAATGAGAAACCATCTCGATAATCCTTTTAAATATACCAAATCTGTAATTCTATTACCGATGTTGTTTGTATTGATATTATGGTTGGTTTTTTGGTACGAGCTTAAATTTAGTCATAATTTATCGCATTTCGGGATTTACCCACGAGAAGTTTTCGGGTTGAAAGGAATTCTATTCAGTCCGTTTTTACATGGCGATTTAGAGCATTTGTCTAATAACTCAATTGCGTTACTTATTTTATTACCAATTCTTCGGTATTTCTACAAAGAACAAACATTTGCGGTATTACTTTTGGGAGTTTTATTTTCAGGATTGGGAACGTGGCTTTTGGGCCGACCCAGTTATCACATTGGTGCCAGTGGATTAATTTATGCTTTGGTGAGTTTTATATTCTTCAAAGGAATTTTTACCAAATATTACCGATTAGTAGCACTTTCATTTACTATTGTTTTATTATATGGCGGAAGTGTTTGGTATATGTTTCCCAATATAAAAGAAGGTATTTCTTGGGAAGGTCATTTTGCGGGTTTCTTCGTAGGATTAGCTTTGGCATTGGTTTTAAAAACACCTCAATTTGGAAATTCTATCTTCTACGATTGGCAAAGGCCTGACTTTAATCCGGACTTAGATCCGTTTATGAAAAATTTTGATGAAAAAGGAGCATTTAATCCGCCACCAAAACCAGAAGAAATAATAAAGGAATATTTCAGCTCGTCTATAAAAGTGATTTATGATTTTATAGGAAAAAAATAAGTCAAAAGTTCAATTTTCTAATTAGTAATCAGAAAATTGAACTTTTAACTTTATATTTAATTACATTCTTTGTCTTACAGCTTCGTATAAAAACGCACCACAAGCTACAGAAACATTTAAAGATTCAATAGTTCCAAACATTGGTAATTTTGCTTTTTCATCTACTATTTTCAAAACAGAAGGATTTACTCCTCGGTCTTCGCTACCCATAATAATTGCTACAGGTTCGTTTAAGTTTAAATCGTAAATATGGCTTTCCGTTTTTTCAGTTGCAGCTACAGTTTTAACACCAGAACCTTGTAAGTAGAAAATTGCATCTTTAATGTGGTCTACTTTACAAATTGGCACATTAAAAACTGCTCCAGCCGAAGTTTTAACCGTATCTCCATTTACAGGAGCTGATCCTTGTTTTTGGATAATGATTCCGTTAACGCCGGTACATTCTGCCGTTCTGATAATTGCACCAAAATTACGTGCATCAGACAATTGGTCTAAAATAAGAAATAAAGGTTTTTTACCACTTTCTAAAGCTGCTTCTAAAGCACCTTCTACTAATGTTTCTAATGAAACAAATGAAATAGGAGCAATAGTTGCTACGGCACCTTGGTGATTATTTGGAGTTAATCGGTTTAGTTTTTCGACAGGAACGTATGAAAAGTTAACATTGTTTCTTTTCATTGCCTTCATCAAATCCTTCATCAAGTCGCTTTCTGCATCTTTCTGAATGAACACTTTGTCAATTTCTTTGTTCGCGTTAATCGCTTCAATAATTGCTCTAATCCCGAATATTTGATTCTCTTTTTCCATATGGCAAAGATATAAAAAAACCATCACTTTTTGAGTGATGGTTTTAACAAATAACTATTCAAATAAATTAGATTTTACCAACCCGGATTTTGTTGAGCTGCTAATGTTGGATTAACATTAATTTCCAATTGTGGTATAGGCCATAAAAATTTGTAATCAGAAGCTGGAACTGCTGCTACTCCTAGCGCTCCGGTATAAGGCGTGCCTAATGTATAAGCAGTATCTGCAGGTAAACCATTGGACAATTTTGCAGGAACTCCATCAATTGGGTGCATGTCATCATTTTGTAATCTATGAATATCGCTCCAACGTCTTCCTTCTAATAAAAATTCAATACGTCTTTCTTTTAAGATTAAACCTACTAAATCTGTAGCGTTACTGTAACTTGCCGCAGTATATGCCTGAGTTCCTACATTTGCTAACGCTCTGTTTCTAATTTTATTTAATAAAGTTAACGATTCAGTTAGGTTTGGACTAGCTTTTCTTGCTTGTGCTTCTGCCATATTAAGAACTACTTCAGCATAGCGAATAACTGGTGTTGCATCTGTATAGCTAACTTCGTCTTTGTATTTGAATGTGAATTTTTTACCTTCTGAAGTAAAAATCATTACACCTTCTTCTCTTCTTTTGTCATCAACTAACCAAGATGGATCTCTCCAGATAATTGGGCTAATAGCAATTAACAATCTTCTTTTGTATTGGGAAGCTAGTGCTGCGTTAACACCTGGATTATTTGCTGATGAATGTTTAATAGAGAATATCGACTCTGTATTTGAGTAACTGTTTGCAAACGGACCTACTGGAGTTGGCATTAATGTGTAAGCTCCATTAAGTTTTTCACCTTCTGTAATTACATTGTCCCAATCTCTTTTGTGTAAATATACTCTAGTTTTAAAAGCTATAGCTGCATTTTTAGAAGCGTAGCTTAATGTGTTTGTTGTAATTGTATTCTCAGCATCATTTAAGTCTGCTAAAACTTTATCATAACATTCCGCTACAGTATTTCTTTCTTTTAAAAGTTCAGTATTAATTTCTGATTGTGTATCTACACCAACTGTACGGTAAGGAATTCCTAGATGCGTTGCGCCAGGACTAAATTGGTACGGACGTGCAAAATACATTAATAATTCAAAGTGTGTTATTGCTCTTAAATACTTTGCTTGGCCAATGTAATCATCTCCTTTGGCTGCCGTAATAATTCCTTTGTTAACTGCAGTAGTAACACCTTCGATAACTAAGTTACAACGGTTGATTAAACGATAACCATCTACCCAATAATATACATTGTTTGCAGTAGTTTGGTCATAAGTACCTGCATAAGTAGCTTGATAAAAAGTAGCAGCACTAACCGCATCTTCTCCACGACAATCTCCTTGTTGCACATAAGCTGCTCCCCAAACATAGCCACGACCTCCGTTTGGAGCTGTTGTGTTGTATTGACCAATTGCTGCTGCGTTATACATTCCATTTAAAGAACTTTCAATTAAGGACGGCGAAGAAAACGCTTGGTCTAATGAAATGTTGTTAATTGGTTTTAAGTCTAAAATAGCTTCCTCTGAACAAGCTGTAAAAAGTATTCCAGTTAAGGCTATTATTGTTATTTTTCTTAAATTTTTCATTTTCATTTTTTTTAAAGTTTAACATTTAAACCCATAGAGATAATTTTAGATCTAGGCGTACCATTTAAATCTACACCACCAGTTTCCATTTCAGGATTCAAACCATCGTATTTAGTAAAAATTAACATGTTTTGAGCTTGAACAAATAATCTAAAACCTTTCACTCTTAATTTGTCTGTAACTTCTTTTGGTAAACTGTAGCCAAGTGAAATGTTGTCTAAACTTACAAAACTACCATCTTCTAAGAAACGACTAGTAGCATGACCTGATAAGTTTGTAAATGTATTAGAACTCGCATATAATCTTGGAGTAACTCCATCACCTGGTTCAGCAACACTCTGCCATCTTCCTATAATGTCAGTACTGTTGTTGTTAAAGTTTTGTGTCATTAATTCTCTTGCAGTTGCATTGAAAATTTTGTTACCACCGCTAAAACGCACAAGGAATGATAAGTCTAAATTCTTATAACGGAACGTGTTTGTGACAGCTCCAAAATATGTTGGCAAAGAGTTTCCTAAAATAACTTTATCTGTAACAAAGTTTAAAGTTGCTGGTTGCGAAATATCAGCTGGATTAGCTGGGTCAAATTCTTTATAGTTTGTTGTGTCTAAGTTACCTTGAACTAAACTTCCATCAGCTTTGTAATAAACCGGGTTTCCGTTTGCAGGGTTAACTCCCCAATAGCGAATACCGTATATTGAGTTAATTGATTCACCTTCTCTGATAATTAAGTTTGGATTAATGTTTACATCAGAAAAAGTTCCTCCTAAAATGTCTTGACCGTTAGGTAAAGAAGTAACTTCATTTTTAGTCAATGTTAAGTTAGCGTTTACATTCCAGCTGAAATTATCTTTGTCAATTGCATTTAAGTTAGCGCTAAATTCGTAACCTCTATTAAACATTGCACCAATATTTTTTCTAATGATGTTACTTGGGACTCCTAATGAAGCCGCAACAGGAACTTGAAGGATTAAACCATCTATATCGTTGTTAAAGTAATCAGCAGTTAAAGTAAGGCGATTGTTTAAGAAAGCAAAATCAACACCAAAGTCAGTTTTTTTACTAGTTTCCCATAATAAAGCATCGTTTCCAAATTGCGTAAATGCAATTCCGTTTGAAGTAGCATAAGGAGAAGCAGAAGTTAATCCTAAGTATGGATACGATCCGATTTCTGTATTTCCTACTTCAGAATAAGAAGCTCTTACTTTAAATTCATTAACATAATCTTCTATACTTGTAAAAAATGATTCTTTTGCGATATTCCAACCTACAGAATATCCTGTAAAGTTATTCCATCTTGTATTATCGCTTAATTTAGAAATGCCATCACGTCTAATAGAACCTTGTAAAAAGTATTTTTCTTTGTAGTTATACGTAGCTCTTCCTATGTAAGATATAATTCCTTCTTCGTTAACACCACCACCTGATTCTTGGTTTTCGTATGAGCTAGTAACTAAGTTTTGGTTATAAAATGCATCAAGTAAACCTCTTCCTCTTCCATAGAAAGACTTGTTAGTTTCTTTTTGATATTCAGCTACTGCTGTTAAGCCTAAATTATGATTTTCTAGGAATGTTTTTTTGTAGTTAAAAACATGTTGCCAGTTCCAACGTGTTAAATCAGTGTTGTCGTTTTGAATAAAACCATTAGATCCTGCACCGTCACCATGAACTGGATTCCAATATAAGAAACCATTAGTCATTGCTTTATCAGCCGCAACTTGCATTCTGTAGTTTAATCCTTCATAGATATTAGCAGATGCAAATAAATTTACTATTGATCTGTTTACCTCTGATTTGTATCTGTTATTATCTAAAATGTAGATGATATTTGTAATGTTGTCCCCAACTAAATCTGTATTGTCCCATTTGCCAACAAAACTATTATCGTTAGCCCCACCACCTAAATTATAACCTGTAGGATGACTAGGATTGTAAATTGGCGTATTAGGAAGTTGACGAATAGCATTAAACATGTTTCCAGATAAAGAACCTCTACCTGTATTTAAACCTGTATAAGTTGTTCTAGTTAAAGAGGCAGTACCACCAACTTTTAGCCATTTATTTACATCAGTGTCTAAGTTTAAACGGATAGTATAACGGTCCATTGCGTTTGCTTTTGCCACACCATCTTGTTCTGTATATCCTAATGACATATAATAACGCGTTGTATTTGTACCGCCACTTAATGATAAATTGTGGTCAATTTGTGCTGCGCTTTTATTTAAAACAGCATCTTGCCAATCTGTATCATAAGTGTTTCCAAATGCCCAAGGTGTTTGTGCTCTGTTAGTTCTTTTTTCGTTCGCAATTGTTAAGAAGTCTGAAGTTTTTAATAAATCAAAAGTTTTAATTGCGCTAGCAAAACCAACTGTAGTACTATAGTTTACTTCCAATTCTCCTTTTTTACCTTTTTTCGTTGTAATGATGATAACACCATTAGCTGCTCTTGATCCGTAAATTGCAGTAGCAGCACCATCTTTAAGTATTTCGAAAGTTTCAATGTCTGATGGGTTAATGTCTCCTAAAGCGTTGTTGCTTGCTTGTCCTCCTAAATCACCAGTATAAATTGGCATACCATCTAAAATAATCAAAGGATAATTTCCACTTCCGATAGAAGCTACTCCTCTAATTCTGATTCTAGGTGCTTCTCCAATTACTCCTGTGTTTGTGGTTACTTGTACACCAGAAGCTCTTCCTGCTAATTGGCTGTCAAAACTTGGAGTAACTAAGTTTTGGATGTCTTTTGCTTTAATTGAAGATATTGAACCAGTTACCTCACTACGCTTTTGAACACCATAACCGACAACAACAATATTGTCAAGTTCAGTGGCATCATCTTGCATTTTGATATTCAATACTGTAGATGAAGCGAGAACTTCTGTGTTCTTCATTCCTAGGTAGCTAAATACAAGTGTCTGTGAAGTAGTCGCTTGGATGGTAAACTTACCGTCTAGGTCAGTTTGTGCTCCTCCATTTGTTCCTTTAATCATAACGGCAACGCCCGCTAAAGCCTCTCCGCTTTGGTCAGTAACTGTTCCTGAAACAGCTCTGATTTGCGCAAAGTTCAATTGTGTCGCTAACACAAATAATAGTGTTAGGGCACCTAAAATTTTAGATCTCATAGTTTTGATTTAGTTAAATATTTGCCAAATATCTTAAATAAAATGTTAATTCCTATGTTATTTCTTAAAATTTTATTCTAAAATTAAAAATTCGTTTTAAAACTGATGTGAACTATTGAATTTGCTAGCTTTATGGTTTGTTCGCTGGTGCTTCCATTGGCATAAATTAAATTTATTAAACCGTTTTTAGTAAATAGTCCAAAGCCAAAACCAAGACCTAATAATTTCTCTTCGACATTAGCAGTTTTGTCTTGGAAATAGCCATAATCAGTTATCGAATGAATGTATAAATTCGATGCAACTAAATAACGATATTCTGCCATAATTCCACTAAAAGCATTCGCTTGCAAGCTGTTTTCATTAAAACCTCTGATCGAATTAATGCCACCAAATCTAAACAATTCATTAATCACATAATCATCACTTTGGAGATAATAGGATTGATTTTTTATGAAAATACTATTCTTTGTGTTCAATGCTAAGTGATGACTCATTTCTAACTGCACGAAGATTTGTTTAGTCTTATTTGACTCAATAGTTCGATTTCCGGTTCCTAATTTTAAATTTACTTTCGTTTGCTCCGGAAAAATAAAATTATCGTTGGAGAAAGTCGTGTGTTCAAAACTTGAAGTTAAAAATGTATTAGTAAAATTATTAATGCTAAAGGAATTCGTGTTTTGAATATCGGCCGAATTCGTTTTCTGATAACCCAAATAAGCTTTGGTATTATATGAAAAGTAATAACCAAAATTCAAATCGGTAATCGTATTTTGAAAAGTAGAATCTTGTTTAAATATTCTCAAATTCGCTTTTACGCCAATCGGACTTTTAAACAAATAAGGCAATTCTGTCCCTAAGTTGAACGAAGTTTGTTTGCTTCCGTCATTTTTCCAATACAAATTAAATTTCTCACCCGAATTAAATATATTCTGAAGTTGCAAATCCAAATAGCCGTTAAAAACCAATTTACTTTCCTTGTCGTTTGAAAATCCAATAAAACCATCAAACTTATTAGGTTTTGATTTTTCTAAATACACAAAAATTTTAGTGGAATCCGTAGTGAATAAAATTTCCGGATATTTCAACTGATTCACAAATTGCAATTTATCAAACTCATCATTAATCTGTTTTAAATTATCCTGATTAAAAGTCGCTTTTTTGGCTTTTTTAGTAATCGCTTTTTTAATGCCAACTGGAAACTGATCATAACCGACAATCACGATATCCGCAATAGTTCTTTTGGAATTTAATTTCAGTTGCAACTCAGAATACAAACTATTTTCAAATTTCCGCTGTTTACTCAATTGTAAATTTGCCAAAGAATAGCCTTTCTTTTCTAAAAGTGTAATTTTCTGTTTCATAAAAGGTTCAATAGCCTTTGTGGACAATTGAATCGTATCTCTCTCAATTTGCAACAACTTTTTTTCACCTTCTGAAAGATTACCTATATATATGATATTGTTTTTTATCGGTTTGCCAATGTTGTAAGTAAACACAAAACTACTATCGTTTATTTTTTCTTGTTTCAAAAGTCGCCAATCAAAAAAACCATTATTGGTCATTTTAATTTCCATTCTTTTTTGTTCTTCTAGAAGCAACGCAACTGTTTTATGTGTTTTTTCAAAAGCAAGACTGTCTATGATTTTTGTTTCAACTGCGTTGCCTCCTTCAATTTGCAAATAGAAATTTTGTCCAAAGCTTATTTGGAGGAAAAAAAACGTGATAAATAAAAAAACTACTTTCATTGCTGTAAAGAAACGAAAAATTGTAAAATATATTTCAAGGATTTTAGTTTACTAATAATTTTTAAAACTAGGAGCGAATGGTTCGGGCATTTTTGTCATCTTTGTTCCCGCTTTATGTTGCAATCTTTTTCACAGCCTGCAATTTTAGCAATTGCAAGCCATAAAAAAGGATTTTCACGTCAATCGGGGCTAGGTGTTTTTTGTCTTTCTTTTTTGTAATCAAGTACGAATCAAAACAGTATAAAAATTAAATCGCAGAAAAAAATCCTAAAATACCGCTTGTAGAATAAAATATTATTCCTACATTTGCAACCCCGTAAAAAGCGGGAATTTTAAACAGTAAAAATTTTTAGTATTTAATTATGCCAACAATTCAACAATTAGTAAGACTAGGGAGAACCCAAATGACTAAGAAGAGTAAATCGGTGGCTTTAGATTCTTGTCCTCAAAGAAGAGGTGTTTGTACTCGTGTTTATACAACTACTCCAAAGAAACCAAACTCAGCAATGAGAAAGGTAGCTAGGGTTCGTTTAACAAACGGTAACGAGGTGAATGCATACATCCCTGGAGAAGGACACAATCTACAAGAACACTCGATAGTATTAGTTAGAGGTGGAAGAGTAAAAGATTTACCAGGTGTACGTTATCATATCGTACGTGGAGCATTAGATACTGCGGGTGTTGCAGGAAGAACACAACGTAGATCTAAGTATGGGGCGAAACGTCCAAAACCAGGACAGCCAGCACCAACTGGAAAGAAAAAGTAATTTTAAATCTTTTAAAGTAAAGACATGAGAAAAAGAGCGGCCAAAAAAAGACCACTTTTACCAGACCCAAAATTTAACGATCAATTAGTTACACGTTTTGTGAACAACTTGATGTGGGATGGTAAAAAATCAACAGCTTTCACAGTATTTTATGATGCATTAGAAATCGTAGAAAACAAAAAGCAAGATGCAGATAAGTCTGCGTTAGAAATATGGAAAGATGCATTAACAAATGTTATGCCTCACGTAGAAGTTCGTTCACGTAGAGTGGGTGGAGCTACATTCCAAATTCCAATGCAAATTCGTCCAGATAGAAAGATTTCTTACGCTATCAAATGGATGATTTTATATGCAAGAAGAAGAAACGAAAAATCTATGGCAGGTAAATTAGCGTCAGAAATCTTAGCTGCGGCTAAAGAAGAAGGTGCTGCTGTTAAGAAAAGAATGGATACTCACAAAATGGCAGATGCTAATAAAGCATTCTCTCACTTTAGATTTTAATTCATACAGAAATGGCTAGAGATTTAAAATTAACAAGAAACATTGGAATTGCTGCTCATATTGATGCTGGTAAAACAACAACAACAGAGCGTATTCTTTTTTATACAGGAAAAAATCACAAATTAGGTGAAACGCACGAAGGTTCTGCAACAATGGACTGGATGGCTCAGGAGCAAGAGCGTGGTATTACCATTACTTCTGCTGCTACTACTTGTGAGTGGAATTTTCCTACAGATCAAGGTAAGGTTTTACCTGAATCTCAATCATATCACTTAAACGTTATTGATACACCAGGACACGTTGACTTTACTGTAGAGGTAAACCGTTCGTTACGTGTATTGGATGGTCTAGTTTTCTTATTTAGTGCAGTTGATGGTGTTGAGCCACAGTCTGAAACTAACTGGAGATTAGCGGATCAATACCGTGTACCTCGTTTAGGATTCGTAAATAAAATGGACCGTCAAGGATCTAATTTTATTATGGTTTGTAACCAGGTAAGAGATATGTTAAAATCTAATTCGGTTGCAATTACATTGCCAATCGGAGATGAGCAAGACTTTAGAGGAGTAGTGGATTTAGTTAAAAACCAAGCTATTGTTTGGCATGACGAAAATCACGGTGCAACATTTGATATTGTGCCAATTCCAGAAGATATGTTAGAAGAGGTTAAAGAATACCGTTCTATCCTTATTGAGGCAGTTGCTGATTACGATGAGACTTTATTGGAAAAATTCATGGAAGATGAAGATTCTATTACTGAAGACGAAATCAATAAAGCATTGCGTGCAGCTACAATTGACATGGCGATTATTCCTATGTTATGTGGTTCATCATTCAAAAATAAGGGAGTTCAATTTTTATTGGATGCAGTATGTAAATACTTGCCTTCTCCAATGGAAAAAGAAGGTATTTGGGGAATTCACCCAGACCAAGCTGATTTATTAGAAGAAGATCAAACGCCTATTTTACGTAAGCCGTCTGTTGCAGAACCATTTGCTGCTTTAGCATTTAAAATTGCTACGGATCCTTTCGTTGGACGTTTAGCTTTCTTCCGTGCTTATTCAGGTCGTTTAGATGCTGGTTCGTACATCTTGAACACACGTTCAGGAAACAAAGAAAGAATTTCTCGTATTTACCAAATGCACGCTAACAAACAAAATCCAATCGATTTCATCGAAGCTGGAGATATTGGAGCTGCAGTTGGATTTAAAGATATCAAGACTGGAGATACTATGTGTGATGAAAAACACCCTATTATTCTTGAGTCAATGAAATTCCCTGATCCAGTAATTGGAGTTGCTATTGAACCTAAAACAAAAGCTGACGTAGATAAAATGGGTATGGCTTTAGCTAAATTAGCTGAAGAAGATCCTACGTTTACTGTTAGAACTGATGAGGCTTCTGGTCAAACAATTATTTCAGGAATGGGTGAGCTTCACTTAGATGTACTTATTGATCGTATGAGACGTGAGTTCAAAGTTGAAGTTAACCAAGGTGAGCCTCAGGTTGAATACAAAGAAGCGTTCACTAAATCGGCACAACATAGAGAAGTTTATAAAAAACAATCTGGAGGTCGTGGTAAATTTGGTGATATTGTTTTCACACTAGAGCCAGCAGAAGATGTAGATGGTAAGCCAGCAATTGGATTACAATTTGTTAATGCTGTAAAAGGAGGAAATGTTCCTAAAGAATATATCCCATCTGTAGAAAAAGGTTTCAGAGAAGCTATGAAGCAAGGTCCTTTAGCAGGATATGCTGTGGATAGTTTAAGAGTTACTCTTACAGACGGATCGTTCCACCCTGTGGATTCAGATGCGCTTTCTTTCGAATTAGCAGCTAAAATGGGATACAAAGAAGTAGCGAAAGCTGCTGGAGCAGTTATTCTTGAGCCAATCATGAAAATCGAAGTTATTACTCCTGAAGAAAATATGGGTGATATCGTAGGTGACTTGAACCGTCGTAGAGGTCAAGTGAATGACATGGGTGATAGGAATGGTGCTAAAACGATCAAGGCTGACGTGCCTTTATCAGAAATGTTTGGATATGTAACAACATTAAGAACATTATCATCAGGTAGAGCTACTTCAACAATGGAGTTTTCACATTATGCAGAAACGCCTTCTAATATTTCAGAAGCTGTAATTAAAAAAGCAAAAGGTAACGCCTAATCTTAAAGAAAATGAGTCAAAAAATCAGAATAAAATTAAAATCTTACGATCACATGTTGGTAGACAAGTCTGCTGAAAAGATTGTAAAAACTGTAAAAAGTACAGGTGCAGTAGTTACGGGTCCAATTCCGCTACCAACACACAAAAAAATATTTACTGTATTGCGTTCTCCTCACGTTAACAAAAAAGCAAGAGAGCAGTTCGAGTTAAGTTCATACAAGAGACTATTAGATATCTATAGTTCTTCTTCAAAAACTATCGACGCTTTAATGAAATTAGAGTTACCTAGTGGAGTTGAAGTAGAAATTAAAGTTTAGTTTCTTCGATTGAAAAATCGCAATAAAAATTTAAAAAACCGTTAGTGTTAATGACACTACGGTTTTTTTTCTTCTAATTTATAGGTAAGAATTTTAGTTTTTTTTGACTAAAATCATCTTAACTATTTATTTTTGCGATAATTAAAAAATATTTTATATATTTGCACCCTCAAAATGAGTAGTGTGCAAGTGCTATTTGTATTATAAATAAGAGTTTAATTAATAATTAGTTTAATATGTCTGGGTTAATCGGAAGAAAAATTGGCATGACTAGCATCTTTGATGAGAACGGGAAGAATATTCCTTGTACTGTTATTGAGTGCGGTCCATGCGTTGTTACCCAAGTCAGAACCAATGAAATAGACGGATATTCCGCTATTCAATTAGGTTTCGATGACAAATCTGAAAAGCGTGCAATTAAAGCGGAATTAGGTCACTTTAAGAAAGCAGGAACTGCAGCTAAGAAGAAAGTCTTTGAATTTAAAGGTTTTGATCAGGAGTACAAATTAGGTGATGTAATCGCCGTTGACTTATTCACTGAAGGTGAATTTGTTGATGTTGTAGGGGTTTCTAAAGGAAAAGGATTCCAAGGAGTTGTAAAACGTCATGGTTTTGGCGGTGTTGGACAAGCGACACACGGTCAACACAACCGTTTAAGAGCACCTGGTTCTGTAGGGGCTTCATCTTATCCATCTAGAGTATTCAAAGGAATGCGTATGGCTGGAAGAATGGGAGGAGAAAATGTAACAGTACAAAACCTTAGAGTTTTAAAAGTAGTTTCTGAAAAGAACTTACTTGTTGTTAAAGGAGCAATTCCTGGACACAAAACCTCTTATGTAATCATTCACAAGTAATGGAAGTAAAAGTTTTAGATATCACCGGAAAAGAAACTGGAAGAAAAGTTCAACTTTCTGATTCAGTTTTCGCAATCGAGCCTAATAAGCATGCTGTATATTTAGATGTAAAGCAATATTTGGCTAATCAAAGACAAGGAAACCATAAAGCTAAAGAAAGAGCTGAAGTTGCAGGAAGTACTCGTAAAATCAAAAAACAAAAAGGAACAGGAACTGCTCGTGCAGGTTCTGCAAAAAACCCTTTGTTTAAAGGTGGAGGTACAGTTTTTGGACCAAGACCAAGAAGTTACTCATTTAAATTGAACAAAAACTTAAAAAGATTAGCTCGTAAATCAGCTTTCTCTTTAAAAGCAAAAGAGTCAAATTTAGTAGTAATTGAAGATTTTACATTTGATACACCAAGCACTAAAAATTTCATTAACGTATTGAAGTCTTTAGGGTTAGAGAATAAAAAATCTTTATTTGTGTTGGGAGATGCAAATAAAAATGTATATTTGTCGTCACGCAATTTAAAGGGATCTAGCGTTGTAACTACTTCAGAAATAAGCACTTACGCTATTTTGAATGCAAAAACACTAGTTCTTTTAGAAGGTGCAATTGACGGAATTGAAGTTAATTTAAGTAAATAATAAGATTATGAGCATCATAATTAAGCCTATTATAACTGAGAAAATAACTAAAGATGGTGAAATTTTTAACCGTTTTGGTTTTATAGTTCAAAAGACTGCTAACAAAATTCAAATCAAAAATGCTGTTGAAGCAACATTTGGTGTGACTGTAGTAGCTGTTAATACATTAAACTATAGAGCTGATAGAAGTGTTAAATATACTAAAAGTGGTTTAATCAGTGGAAAAACAAATGCGTATAAAAAAGCAATTGTTCAAGTTAAAGAGGGAGAAACAATAGATTTTTATACCAATATCTAATAGAATAATATGTCAGTTAGAAAATTAAAACCTATTACCCCAGGTCAGCGATTTAGAGTTGTAAATAGTTTTGACGCTATTACGACTGATAAGCCGGAGCGTTCATTGATCGCACCGATAAAAAACTCTGGAGGTAGAAATAGTCAAGGAAAAATGACCATGCGTTACACAGGCGGTGGTCACAAAAGAAGATATCGTATTATCGATTTTAAAAGAACTAAAGTGGGTATTCCTGCAACAGTTAAAACAATCGAGTATGATCCGAACCGTTCGGCTTTTATTTCATTATTAGCGTATGCTGATGGAGCTAAAACTTATGTTATTGCTCAGAATGGAATGCAAGTAGGACAAACTGTAGTTTCAGGTGAAGATGCAACTCCAGAAATTGGAAATGCAATGCCTTTAAGTAAAATTCCTCTTGGAACTGTTATTTCGTGTATCGAATTAAGACCAGGTCAAGGAGCTGTTATTGCTCGTTCTGCAGGAACTTTTGCTCAATTGATGGCAAGAGATGGAAAATACGCAACAATCAAAATGCCTTCAGGTGAAACAAGAATGATCTTGTTGACTTGTTCAGCTACAATTGGAGCAGTTTCTAACTCAGACCACCAATTAATCGTATCAGGTAAAGCTGGTAGATCAAGATGGTTAGGTATTAGACCAAGAACTAGACCGGTAGCAATGAACCCTGTCGATCACCCAATGGGTGGTGGTGAAGGACGTTCTTCTGGAGGTCATCCACGTTCAAGAAAAGGTTTACCTGCTAAAGGTTATAGAACTCGTTCTAAAGTTAACCCGAGTAATAAGTATATTGTAGAACGTAGAAAGAAATAATTAGACACACATGGCACGTTCATTAAAAAAAGGACCATTCGTTCACTATAAATTAGAGAAGAAAGTTCAAGAAAATATCGCAGGTGGTAATAAAGGTGTTGTTAAGACTTGGTCTAGAGCATCTATGATTACTCCTGATTTTGTTGGGCAGACTATCGCAGTTCACAATGGTCGTCAGTTTGTACCTGTTTACGTTACAGAAAACATGGTAGGACACAAATTAGGAGAGTTTTCACCAACAAGATCTTTTAGAGGTCATGCTGGCGCTAAAAATAAAGGTAAAAAATAATAGGAAGCTATGGGAGTTCGTAAAAGAGAAAGAGCAGAGCAGACTAAGGAAGCAAAAAAACACGTTGCTTTTGCTAAATTAAATAACTGTCCAACTTCACCTAGAAAAATGCGTTTAGTAGCAGATTTAGTAAGAGGTCAGAAGGTTGAATTAGCTCTTAATATATTAAGATTTAGTCAAAAAGAAGCTTCAAGAAAATTAGAGAAATTGTTGTTATCTGCGATAAATAATTATCAACAGAAAAACGAAGATGCTAATTTAGAAGAAGCAGGCTTATTTGTAAAAACGATTACAGTTGATGGTGGTATGATGTTGAAAAGACTTCGTCCAGCTCCACAAGGTCGTGCACACAGAATTAGAAAACGTTCTAACCACGTAACAATCGTGTTAGGATCAAACAATAACACAGAAAGTAATTAATAAACAGTATGGGACAAAAGACAAATCCAATAGGAAATAGACTTGGTATCATCAGAGGGTGGGACTCAAACTGGTATGGTGGAAATGACTACGGTGATAAAATCGCTGAAGACTATAAAATCAGAAAGTATATCCACGCACGTTTATCAAAAGCTAGTGTATCAAAAATAATTATCGAGAGAACTTTAAAACTTGTAACCGTTACTATCACTACTGCTAGACCTGGTATTATTATCGGAAAAGGTGGTCAAGAGGTAGACAAGTTAAAAGAAGAACTTAAGAAAATTACAGACAAAGAAGTTCAAATTAACATCTTCGAAATCAAAAGGCCTGAGTTAGATGCTTACTTAGTAGGTATGTCTATCGCTCGTCAAATTGAAAGCAGAATCTCATACAGAAGAGCTATTAAAATGGCAATTGCTGCTGCAATGAGAATGAACGCAGAAGGTATTAAAGTTCAGATTTCAGGTCGTTTGAATGGTGCTGAAATGGCACGTTCAGAGAACTTTAAAGAAGGAAGAATTCCTTTGTCAACTTTCAGAGCTGATATTGATTATGCATTAGCTGAGGCGCATACTACTTATGGTAGAATGGGTATCAAGGTATGGATAATGAAAGGTGAGGTTTATGGAAAAAGAGATCTTTCTCCGTTAGTAGGAATGGACAAACAAAAGTCTAAGCCTTCAGGATCTTCTGCTCCAAAAAGAGATGGAAATAAGCCAAACGCACGCAAAAGAAAGTAATTATCTAAACTAAAGAAAAATGTTACAGCCTAAAAGAACAAAATACCGTAAGGTACAGAAGGGTAGAATGAAGGGCGTTTCTCAAAGAGGACACGAGCTTTCTAATGGAATGTTTGGTATTAAATCTTTAGATTCTTCATTTATTACTTCTCGTCAAATTGAAGCAGCTCGTATTGCAGCGACGCGTTTCATGAAAAGAGAGGGTCAATTGTGGATCAAGATATTTCCAGACAAACCTATTACAAAGAAACCATTGGAAGTACGTATGGGTAAAGGTAAAGGTGCAGTTGAGTATTGGGCTGCAGTTGTTAAACCGGGTAAAATTATGTTTGAAGTTGGAGGTGTTCCTCTATCTGTTGCAAAAGAGGCTTTACGTCTTGCAGCTCAAAAACTTCCAGTTAAAACTAAGTTTATCGTTGCTAGAGATTTCGAAGCATAATCAAAATTTATTATGAAACAATCAGAAATTAAAAATCTATCTGCAGCTGAGTTACAAACTCAACTTAGTCAGTTAAAGAAAACGTATACCGACCTAAAAAATGCTCATGCAATTTCGCCTATTCAAAACCCTCTTCAATTGAGAGGTTTGAGAAGATCAGTTGCGAGATTTCACACAGAGTTAACTAAAAGAGAGTTACAATAATTGTATTCTGCTGAAAGATGGAAAAAAGAAATTTAAGAAAAGAGAGAGTTGGGGTTGTTACTAGCAACAAAATGGAGAAATCTATAGTTGTTTCTGAAACAAGAAAAGTAAAACACCCATTATACGGTAAGTTCGTGTTGAAAACAAAGAAATATGTTGCGCACGACGAAACAAACGATTGCAATATTGGAGATACAGTAAAGATCATGGAAACTAGACCTTTATCTAAATCAAAATGTTGGAGATTAGTTGAAATCATTGAAAGAGCTAAGTAATTATGGTACAACAAGAATCAAGATTAAAAGTAGCAGATAATACGGGAGCTAAAGAAGTTTTAACTATCCGTGTTTTAGGAGGAACGAAACGTCGTTATGCCTCTGTTGGTGACAAAATTGTAGTTTCAATTAAAGATACAACTCCAAACGGAAGCGTTAAAAAAGGAGCGGTATCAACTGCAGTTGTTATTCGTACTAAAAAAGAAGTGAGAAGAGCTGATGGATCTTATATACGTTTTGACGATAACGCTTGCGTTTTGTTAAACGCTGCGGGAGAAATGAGAGGAACTCGTGTTTTTGGTCCGGTTGCCAGAGAACTTCGTGAAAAACAATTCATGAAAATTGTATCATTAGCACCAGAAGTGCTTTAATTCTTATACAAATGGTAAAACTAAAAATTAAATCAGGAGACGTAGTAAGAGTTATTGCTGGAGACCATAAAGGTCTTGAAGGTAAGATTGTACGCGTTATTCGTGATAAAAATAAAGCGATTGTTGAAGGTCTTAACATGGTTTCGAAACATACGAAACCAAGTGCTAAAAACCCTCAAGGAGGAATCGTTAAAAAAGAAGCTCCAATTCATATTTCGAACTTGTCTTTAATTGACCCTAAGTCAAAAGAAGCAACGAAAGTTGGTTTTAAGCAAGAAGGAGATACGAAAGTGAGATTTTCAAAAAAATCTAATCAAGTTATATAGTGATGGCTTATACACCTAGACTAAAAGAAGAATATAAGAGCAGAATAGTTGCTGCTCTTAAAGAAGAATTCGGTTACAAAAATGTAATGCAAGTTCCTAAACTTGAAAAAATTGTTGTAAGCCGTGGAGTTGGTGCAGCTGTATCTGATAAGAAATTAGTAGATTACGCTGTAGAAGAAATGACAAAGATTACTGGTCAAAAAGCTATTTCTACTATCTCTAAGAAAGACGTTGCGTCTTTCAAATTGAGAAAAGGAATGCCGATTGGAGCAAAAGTAACTTTGCGTGGAGAAAGAATGTATGAATTCTTAGATAGATTAATTACATCTTCTTTACCACGTGTAAGAGATTTTGGTGGAATTAAATCTGACGGATTTGACGGAAGAGGAAATTATAACCTAGGAGTTTTAGAGCAAATCATTTTCCCTGAAATTGATATTGACAAAGTAAATAAAATTTCTGGTTTTGATATCACATTCGTTACTTCTGCACAAACAGACAAAGAAGCGAAATCTTTATTAACTGAATTAGGGTTACCTTTTAAAAAGAATTAAGTTATGGCTAAAGAATCAATGAAAGCCCGTGAGGTAAAGAGACAAGCAGTTGTTGAAAAATATGCAGATAAAAGAAAAGCGCTTAAAGCTGCTGGAGATTTTGAAGCATTACAAAAATTACCTAAAAATGCATCGCCAGTTCGTTTACACAATCGTTGTAAATTAACAGGTAGACCAAGAGGGTATATGCGTCAATTTGGTCTTTCTCGTGTAACGTTCCGTGAAATGGCTAACCAAGGTTTAATACCAGGAGTTAAAAAAGCTTCTTGGTAATCTCGTAAAAGTTTCTTACTTTTGCAAACCAAAAAATAATTTAATTGGTTGAAGGTTCATTTGGTGAGTACCAAGTGAAAACCATAACCGCAATTTTATACATATGTATACAGATCCAATTGCCGATTATCTTACGAGAGTTAGAAACGCAGTGAGAGCTAGCCACAAAGTGGTTGAGATTCCTGCATCTAACATGAAGAAAGAAATCACAAAGATTTTATTCGATCAAGGATATATCTTAAGTTACAAATTTGAGGATAACTCTATTCAGGGTACTATCAAAATTGCTCTTAAATATGATAAAGAGACTAAAGAGTCAGTTATCAAAGATATCCAAAGAATTAGTAAACCAGGTTTACGTAAATATGCTGGTTCATCTAACTTACCTAGAATCTTAAATGGTTTAGGTATTGCTATTGTTTCTACATCAAAAGGATTGATGACAGGAAAACAAGCTAAGCAATTAAATGTTGGTGGCGAAGTTATTTGTTACGTATATTAATAAAAAGACGAGACAATGTCAAGAATAGGTAAAAATCCAATTGCAATTCCAGCCGGAGTAACTGTAGAAGTTAAAGAAGCTGTGGTTACAGTTAAAGGGAAATTAGGCGAGCTTACTCAAGAATTTTCTGATGTAACAGTTAAGATCGAAGATAACAATGTTATCGTTGAGCGTTCGTCAGATCATAAAGATGAGAGAGCGAAACACGGACTTTATCGTTCATTAATCAATAACATGATTATTGGTGTTTCTGAAGGTTTTGTGAAACAGTTAGAATTAGTAGGAGTTGGTTTTAGAGCTTCAAATCAAGGTCAAAGACTTGATTTAGCTTTAGGATTCTCTCATAACATTGTTCTAGAAGTTGTAAAAGACGTTACTGTTGAAACAATTTCAGAAAAAGGTAAAAATCCGATAGTAAAATTATCATCATTCGACAAACAATTATTAGGTCAAGTAGCTGCGAAGATCAGAGGTTTCCGCAAACCTGAACCATATAAAGGAAAAGGAGTTAAGTTTGTAGGAGAACAACTAAGAAGAAAAGCAGGTAAATCAGCTTAAAAATTAAGACTATGTCATTAACGAAATCTGAAAGAAGACAAAGAATTAAGTTCAGAATCAGAAAGATTGTAAGCGGAACTGCTGCTCAACCAAGACTTTCTGTATTCAGAAGTAATAAAGAAATCTATGCGCAAATCATAGATGACGTAAATGGAACTACATTAGTGGCAGCTTCATCAAGAGATGAAGGTGTTGTTAAGGGAACTTCTATTGAAACTGCAAGTGCAGTTGGTAAATTAGTTGCTGAAAAAGCGCTTAAAGCAGGTATTTCAACTATCTCTTTTGATAGAGGAGGGTATTTATACCATGGACGTGTGAAATCATTAGCTGACGGTGCTAGAGAAGCTGGACTTAAATTCTAAGAAATTATGTATCATAATTATAAAAACGTAGAGATTGTAAAACCAGGTGGTCTAGAATTAAAAGATCGTTTGGTGAGTGTAAATCGTGTTACTAAGGTTACTAAGGGTGGTAGAGCATTTGGTTTTTCTGCTATCGTAGTAGTTGGTGATGAGCATGGTGTAGTAGGACACGGATTAGGAAAATCTAAAGATGTTTCTGAGGCTATTGCTAAAGCAGTAGAAGATGCTAAGAAAAATCTAGTAAGAATTCCTTTGAATGGTCATTCTGTACCTCATGAGCAAAAAGGTAAATACAGTGGAGCGAGAGTATATTTAATACCTGCTTCTCATGGTACCGGAGTTATTGCTGGTGGTTCAGTTCGTGCTGTACTAGAATCAGTAGGTGTTCATGATGTATTGTCAAAATCACAAGGTTCTTCAAACCCTCATAACGTAGTGAAAGCTACTTTTGATGCTTTATTGCAAATGAGAAGTGCCGTAACTATTGCGAAACAAAGAGGAGTATCTTTAGAAAAAGTATTCAAAGGTTAATTAACAGGAAATCATGGCAAAATTATTAGTAAAACAAGTAAGAAGTAAAATCAATTGTCCTCTTGATCAAAAGAGAACATTGGAAGCTTTAGGTCTTCGTAAAATGGGACAAGTTGTTGAGCATGATGCAAGTCCTGCTATCCTTGGAATGGTAAATAAAGTAAAACACTTAGTTTCTGTTGAAGAAACTAAATAACACTATACAGTTATGAATTTAAGTAACTTACAACCAGCTGAAGGGTCAGTACACAACGACAGTAAAAGAGTAGGTAGAGGAGAAGGTTCTGGAAAAGGTGGTACCGCTACACGTGGACACAAAGGAGCTAAATCTCGTTCTGGTTATTCTAAGAAAATCGGTTTTGAAGGAGGGCAAATGCCACTTCAAAGACGTGTACCTAAGTTTGGTTTCAAGAATATTAATAGAGTTGAGTATCAAGGTATAAATCTTGACTCATTACAATTATTAGTAGATAATGGAGTGGTTACCGATACAGTAGATTTTACTGTGTTTGTAGATACACGTTTAGCTACAAAAAATAGCTTAGTAAAGATTTTAGGAAGAGGTGAGCTAAAAACGAAACTTAAAGTAAGCGCTCACAAATTTACTGCAACTGCTAAAGCGGCTATTGAAGCTGCTGGTGGAGAAGCTGTAACTTTATAATCTTTATAGAAAATGAAGAAATTTATAGATTCATTCATCAATATTTGGAAAATCGAAGAGTTAAAAAATCGTATTTTATTAACTCTTGGATTGCTATTGGTATACCGTTTTGGAGCACAAGTTACCTTACCAGGTATCGACGCTACTAAATTGGCAAATCTTACAAGTCAAACTGATGAAGGTATCGGATGGTTAATTAATGTATTTACAGGAGGTGCGTTTTCGCAAGCTTCTGTATTTGCATTGGGTATCATGCCGTATATTTCAGCTTCTATCGTGGTGCAATTAATGGGTATCGCGGTGCCATATTTACAAAAATTACAGAGTGACGGAGAAAGTGGTAGAAAAAAGATTAACCAAATTACAAGATGGTTAACTATTCTTATTACTTTAGTTCAAGGTCCAGGTTATATCTATAACTTATACAAAACATTACCTAGTGATGCTTTTTATTTAGGAGCTGGTTCATTCCCATTCTTGTTCTCATCTGTACTTATTTTAGTTACGGGAACAATTTTTGCAATGTGGTTAGGAGAAAAAATTACTGATAAAGGTATCGGAAACGGTATTTCTTTATTGATTATGGTTGGTATTATTGCTAGAATGCCTCAAGCATTTATTCAAGAATTTACATCAAGAACTTCACAAGTTAGTGGAGGTGTTATGATGATTGTTATTGAGTTAATCTTGTGGTTCATGGTAATTATAGCATCGATTTTATTAGTAATGGCTGTAAGAAAGATTCCAGTACAATACGCTAGACGTACAGTTTCTGGAGATTTTGAACAAGATATTAGTGGAGAAAACAGACAGTTTATTCCTTTGAAGTTAAATGCATCAGGTGTAATGCCTATCATTTTTGCTCAAGCGATTATGTTTATTCCAGCTGCGGTATCAGGTTTATCTAAATCTGACAACGCAATATCATTAGCATCAATGTTTAATGATCCATTTGGTTTGGTATATAATATTGTTTTTGCTTTGTTAATCGTAATTTTTACGTACTTTTACACCGCAATTACTGTACCAACTAACAAAATGGCCGATGATTTAAAGAGAAGTGGTGGATTTATTCCAGGTATTAAGCCAGGAGTTGAAACCGGAGATTACCTAGATAAGATAATGTCATTGATAACTTTCCCAGGTTCGTTATTTCTTGCTTTAATAGCTGTGTTCCCGGCTGTAGCAGTAAGTTTACTTGGTGTACAAGGAGCATGGGGTTATTTTTATGGTGGTACTTCTTTATTGATCATGGTTGGAGTTGCAATAGATACAATTCAACAGATAAATTCTTATTTATTGAATAAACACTATGATGGCTTGATGAAGAGTGGTAAAAATAGAAAAGCAGTAGCTTAATTTTTATGGCAAAACAATCAGCAATAGAACAAGACGGAACAATCATTGAAGCATTATCAAATGCGATGTTTCGTGTGGAATTAGAGAACGGACATATTGTAATTGCTCATATATCTGGTAAAATGCGTATGCATTATATTAAATTACTACCAGGTGACAAGGTGAAACTTGAAATGAGTCCTTACGATTTGTCTAAAGCAAGAATTACTTATAGATACTAAAGCTATTAAAATGAAAGTAAGAGCATCAGTTAAAAAAAGAAGTGCCGAGTGCATTATTGTACGTAGAAAAGGAAGATTATACGTTATTAACAAAAAGAATCCTAGATTTAAACAAAGACAAGGATAATTATGGCAAGAATCGCAGGGGTAGATATACCTAAACAGAAAAGAGGAATTATTGCTCTAACCTATATCTTTGGTATTGGTAGAAGCAGAGCTAAAGATATTTTAGCTAAAGCTCAAGTGAGCGAAGACACAAAAGTTCAAGAATGGAATGATGACGAGATCGGAGCAATCCGTGAGGCTGTTTCTTATTTCAAAATTGAAGGAGAATTGCGTTCAGAAGTTCAGTTAAACATCAAACGTTTAATGGATATTGGATGTCAAAGAGGTATTCGTCACAGATCTGGACTTCCATTAAGAGGTCAAAGAACTAAAAACAACTCTAGAACTAGAAAAGGTAAGAGAAAAACTGTTGCTAACAAGAAAAAAGCAACTAAATAATAAGTAACATTATGGCGAAAGCAACTGCAAAAAAACGTAAAGTTATAGTAGAATCTTCGGGAGAAGCTCATATTAATGCTACTTTTAACAACATCATTATTTCTTTAACCAATAAGAAAGGTGAAGTTATTTCTTGGTCTTCAGCTGGTAAAATGGGCTTTAGAGGTTCTAAAAAGAATACTCCTTATGCAGCTCAAATGGCAGCAGAAGATTGTAGTAAAGTAGCTCTTGAGGCTGGATTAAAAAAGGTAAAAGTTTATGTGAAAGGTCCAGGAAATGGAAGAGAATCTGCTATCAGATCACTTCATAATTCTGGAGTTGAAGTTACAGAAATCATTGATGTAACTCCAATGCCACATAACGGATGTCGTCCTCCGAAAAGAAGAAGAGTATAATTTAAGTATAACATTAGGTAGGTTTATAATTATCGAAGGATATTGACCTGAATTCATAATTCCTACCTTTCAATTTTTTTAAAATGGCAAGATATACTGGTCCAAAAACTAAGATTGCTCGTAAATTTGGCGAAGCAATATTCGGTGAAGATAAATCATTCGAAAAAAGAAATTACCCACCTGGGCAACACGGTTTAGCAAAGAAAAGAGGTAAGAAATCTGAGTATGCAATCCAGTTAATGGAGAAGCAAAAAGCGAAGTACACTTACGGAATTCTTGAAAAACAATTCAGAAACTTATTCAAAAAAGCTTCTGCTGCAGCTGGTGTTACCGGTGCTATTTTACTTCAGTTATGTGAAGCTCGTTTAGATAATGTTGTTTTCAGAATGGGTATTGCTCCTTCTCGTAGAGCAGCACGTCAAATCGTTGTTCACAGACATATCACGGTTAACGGTGAGTTGGTAAATGTACCTTCATACCACTTGAAACCAGGTGATAAAGTAGCTGTTCGTGAGAAATCTAAATCTCTTGAAGCTATCGAGCGTTCTTTATCAAATGCTTCTCAAGTATATGATTGGATTACTTGGAATAATGACATCAAAGAAGGTACATTTGTTTCTGTGCCGGAAAGACTTCAAATTCCAGAAAACATTAAGGAACAACTAATTGTAGAGTTGTATAACAAATAATAATTGACTTTAGTCGAAAGTATGGCAATATTTAATTTTCAAAAGCCCGATAAAGTTATCATGATCGATTCAACCGATTTTGAAGGTAAATTTGAATTTAGACCTTTAGAACCTGGTTACGGATTGACTGTTGGTAATGCACTTAGAAGAGTTTTACTTTCTTCGCTTGAAGGATACGCAATTACATCAGTAAGAATAGAAGGTGTAGAACATGAGTTCTCTACTATTTCTGGTGTTGTGGAAGACGTAACAGAAATTATCTTAAATCTTAAACAAGTACGTTTCAAACGTCAAATTGAAGATATTGATAATGAATCTGTTTCTATCGCTCTTTCTGGTAAAGATAAGATTACTGCAGGTGATTTTCAAAAATTCATCTCTGGTTTCCAAGTTTTAAATCCAGATTTAGTTATCTGTAATTTAGACAGCAAAACTACCATTAACATGGAACTTTCTATCGAAAAAGGTAGAGGTTATGTTCCTGCTGAAGAGAACAAAAAATCAAATGCTGCAATTGGAACTATCTTTACAGATTCTATTTACACACCAGTAAAGAATGTAAAATATACAATTGAGAATTTTCGTGTTGAACAAAAAACAGATTACGAAAAATTAGTTTTTGAAATCGTTACGGATGGTTCTATCCATCCTAAAGATGCATTAACTGAGGCGGCTAAGACGTTAATTCACCACTTTATGTTGTTCTCTGACGAAAGAATCACTCTTGAGGCAGATGAAATTGCTCAAACTGAGTCTTATGATGAAGAATCTCTTCATATGAGACAGTTGTTGAAAACTAAATTAGTTGACATGGACTTATCAGTTAGAGCGTTAAATTGTTTAAAAGCGGCTGAAGTTGACACATTAGGAGACTTAGTATCTTTCAACAAGAACGACTTAATGAAGTTCCGTAATTTTGGTAAAAAATCATTAACTGAGTTAGATGAGTTAGTGGCTAATAAAAACCTTACTTTCGGTATGGATTTAACTAAATATAAGCTCGATAAAGAATAATTGCTTCATATTTTGCGCTCCGTAAAGGATTGATGCAAGATGAAGATAAACAAAACACGTCATGAGACACGGAAAAAAATTCAATCATTTAAGTAGACAAAAAGGACATAGAAAGGCTATGTTAGCTAATATGGCTTGTTCTTTAATCGAACATAAACGTATTAACACTACAGTTGCTAAAGCTAAAGCTTTAAAACAATTCGTAGAACCATTAGTTACAAAATCAAAAGAAGACACTACGCACAACCGTCGTATTTGTTTCGCTTACTTAAGAGACAAATATGCTGTTACTGAGCTTTTCAGAGAAGTTGCTGCTAAAGTTGGAGACCGTCCTGGAGGATACACACGTATCATCAAGTTAGGTAATCGTTTAGGAGATAACGCTGATATGGCAATGATTGAATTAGTAGATTTCAATACTTTGTACAACGGTGGTAAAAGAGAAGTTAAGAAAACGACTCGTCGTGGTAAAGCTAAGAAAGCAGATGATGCTACTGAAGCTCCAGCTGCTGATGATTCTTCAACTACGGAAGCTTCAGAATAATCATGATAGCTTTCATGTAATATAAATTAAGGATAAACTTTTTAAAGTTTATCCTTTTTTTTTGTTTTATGAATTAAACATTTTATGAATACAACTTTTATAGCTAAATTTGCACCCACAACAACACAAGACAATGAAATACAACAATCGTTCAAAGGCCGTTTTGCTTCTTAAAGACGGAACTATTTTTCACGGAAAATCTATTGGAATTGAAGGGGTTACTTTTGGTGAAGTAGCTTTTAATACCGGAACTTCTGGCTATCAAGAAGTGTTTACAGATCCTTCTTACTTCGGACAAATTATGGTTACTACCAATGCTCATATTGGAAACTATGGTGTTAATGACAAAGAAGTCGAATCAGATTCTATTAAAATTTCTGGACTAGTTTGTAAGAATTTCAGTTTTAACTATTCAAGAGAAGATGCTTCTGGAAGTTTATTTGACTACTTTCAAAAACAAAATTTAATTGTTATTTCGGATGTTGATACGCGAGCGTTAGTAAGTTATATTAGAGATAACGGAGCAATGAACGCTGTTATTTGTACTGATGGAACACCAATTGAAGAGCTAAAAGAAAAATTAGCGCAAACCCCTGACATGAATGGATTAGAATTAGCATCACAAGTTTCTACTAAAGAAGCTTATTTCTTCGGAAACGAAGAGGCGAAATATAAAATTTCTGCATTGGATTTAGGAATTAAAACCAATATTCTTAGAAATTTAGCAGCAAGAGATTGTTACGTTAAAGTATTTCCATACAACGCATCATTTGAAGATCTTAAAGCTTTTAATCCAGATGGTTATTTCTTATCGAATGGACCTGGTGATCCTGATCCTTTAGAAAGCGCGCAACAATTAGCGCGTGAAATTCTAAAGATAAACAAACCATTATTCGGAATATGTTTAGGACATCAAGTTATTGGTTTGGCTAATGGAATTTCCACTTACAAAATGTTTAACGGACACAGAGGAATCAATCATCCTGTGAAGAATGTACTTACAGGTAAAGGAGAAATCACCTCTCAAAACCACGGATTTGCGGTTGTAAAAGAAGATTTAGAGAAGCATCCTGATTTCGAAATCACACATTTACATTTAAATGACGGAACAGTTGCTGGAATGCGCATGAAATCTAAAAACTGTTTTTCAGTACAATATCATCCAGAAGCTAGTCCAGGCCCGCACGATTCAAGTTATTTATTTGATCAATTTATTTATAATATTGAATCATCAAAAAACTAAACAAAGTAGTTGATTATTTTTTGAGATTTTAAAACGAAGTTTAATTAATTTGCTATTTATAAAATAGCAACCTAAAAAGATATATAATGAGTATAATTATTAAAATTCACGCAAGACAAATCTTCGATTCACGTGGAAATCCAACTGTAGAAGTGGATGTAATTACCGACAATGGAATTTTAGGTAGAGCAGCTGTTCCAAGTGGCGCTTCTACTGGAGAGCATGAAGCTGTAGAACTTCGTGATGGCGGAAAAGCTTACATGGGTAAAGGTGTTTCAAAAGCAATTGAAAATGTGAATACAAAAATTGCTGAAGCGGTTGTAGGAATGTCTGTTTTTGAGCAAAATTTAATCGATGCAATGATGATTGAATTAGACGGAACTACTAATAAATCGAACTTGGGTGCTAATGCTATATTAGGTGTTTCTTTGGCGGTCGCTAAAGCTGCTGCTAATGAATTAGGAATGCCTTTGTATCGCTATGTTGGTGGAGTTTCCGCTAATACTTTACCAGTTCCAATGATGAATATCATCAATGGAGGTTCGCATTCAGATGCTCCGATTGCTTTTCAAGAGTTCATGATTATGCCTGTTAAAGCTAAAAACTTCGCGCAAGCAATGCAAATGGGTACTGAGATTTTTCATAATTTGAAAAAAGTATTACACGATAGAGATTTATCGACTTCTGTAGGTGATGAAGGTGGTTTTGCACCAAATTTAGTAGGTGGTACAGAAGATGCAATTGAGTCAATTGAATTGGCAGTAACGAATGCAGGTTATAAGTTTGGAGAAGATATTATGATCGCTTTAGACTGTGCTGCAGCAGAGTTTTATGTAGACGGAAAATATGATTATTCGAAATTTGAAGGTAAAACAGGAAAAGTAAGAAGTTCTGAAGAACAGGCTACTTATTTGGCTGAATTAGCTGCAAAATATCCAATTATTTCTATCGAAGATGGAATGGATCAAAACGACTGGGAAGGTTGGAAATTACTGACTGAAAAAATTGGAAGTAAGATCCAGTTAGTGGGTGACGACTTGTTCGTAACTGATGTTAAAATATTATCAAGAGGAATCAAAGAAAATATCGCTAACTCAATTTTAATCAAAGTAAATCAAATTGGTACATTAACTGAAACGATAGCGGCTGTAAATATGGCTCATAATGCTGGATATACAACGGTAATTTCGCATCGTTCGGGAGAAACAGAAGATACTACAATTGCTGATTTAGCTGTTGCTTTAAACTGTGGCCAAATCAAAACAGGTTCGGCTTCGCGTTCAGATCGTATGGCAAAATACAATCAATTATTACGTATCGAAGAAGAATTAGCTGATGTAGCCTATTTTCCTGGCTTAAATGCTTTTAAAGTTAAGAAGTAACTCATTTTTTTAATAATTGGCTTTGGTCTAAGTTAAAGTTTATTGATTTTTTTAAGCGGTATACTTTCGAACATATAACAGTCACATATTAAATATAATAAAAAATAGGATTAAAGCGTTTATGTTTAAATGAACGCGAAAATTATATCAATTACCATAAATTTATTGCATCAACGAAGAGCAGTAAAAATTACTAATCAGTTAATTACATATGAAAAATCAGTTTAAAATCATTGCTCTTTTTTTAATCGGAGCTTTATTTCTTACATCTTGCTCGTCAAATGATGATGGGGCGTCATCAAGTCAATTTAAAGTTAACGGTCAATCTTATGATCTATTGCCAACTAGCGCAGTGACAGAGATTAAAATGGATAATGTTCATACTGTTCAAGGGCAAATTTTTGATAGATCTACAATTACGATAATGGGACTTACTGGGTTTAATTTTGCTTCTGTATCATTTGACTTGTATTACAAAGACGGTTCGCCTATTGCAGGAACGTATAATATCGGAGACACGGAAGGAGATAATTCGTTTGATTTTGACAATCAATTATTAGCTGAGCAAAAACTTTGTTTAGGTTGGACTTCTGCCTGTACCTATAGTGACGCAAGTAATGGTCTAGGAGCAAACGCAAATAATCCTACTGGAACAGTTACTGTAGTTGATAATGGAAATTCAAATTATAGTATACAATACAACGGTGATTTCAGAAAATATGATTCTAGTTTTAATGTCACTGGAAACGTTCCTGTAGTTATTAATATAACTAGTGATGTACTCATACAGTAGACTATGATTTCTATTTTACTACAGCTATATTCTTAAAAAATGAGAAGTTATAGGTAAATAAAACTATTAATTTAAACACTTGTAAGAACGATCTTGCAAGTGTTTTTTTTGTTATTGTTTTTTTGTTTTTATCGTGTTGTTAAATTAATGTGAGGTACATATTTATAGTTCCCGATTTCTTTTTTGGTCTGTTTTAAAGCAATGCAGGTGATTGGGTTAAATAAGATTAGGTGTTTTGCGTGGTTTTTAGTTGCCTGCTTGTTAGCGCTTTATGGCTTATTTGTTTCTTACTTCTTTTAATTACTAATTTAGTATGAGTAATATTTTAGCTTTGAATCTGTTATGGTTTGTGTCCTGTTGATCATGAAGTTTATAGTAGTTTTCTCCTTATAGAATAATTTTTAAAAATTCTTTAAGCTATTTTATAAACGCAGAATATTTACTCTTACGTAGTTTATGTTAGTTTCAGCGATACTCTTTTAATTTCTCAGACGCTTTGCCTTTTAAAATAGGTTGAATGCTCTTCTGCCGTAGCACTATTTCAAAAAAATACAGAAACTTATTGGAGAATTTTTTCTTACAATTTCAAAATTTACTTTGTTAGGAGTACTAAATGTTATGGAAGTTAAATAGATTAATTAGTTGCGAATTATTTTTAAGGGTTAATTAAAGTAAAAGAAGAACTAAACAGCTGCAAAAGATTGTCTTTTTTTTTCATGTATATTATTTAACCATAAATTATAGAAAATTCCTTTATAGTTCGGGGATTATTTGTTAAATTCGCAACATACATAAATATTTATCAAAAAATACATTATAATAATATGTCAAAAACTGCAACATTAGAGCTGGATGGCAAAAAGTATGAGTTTCCTGTAATCGTAGGGACCGAGAATGAAGTTGCTATCGACATCGATAAATTACGTAGTGCTTCAGGTGCTATTACGATCGACCCAGGGTATAAAAACTCAGGTTCGTGTACAAGTGAAATTACTTTTTTAGATGGAGAAGAAGGAATTTTGCGTTATAGAGGATATTCTATTGAAGAATTAGCGGATAAAGCTGATTTTCTTGAAGTATCTTATTTGTTGATTTTCGGTGAATTGCCAACAGCAACTCAACTAGAAAAATTTGAAAACGATATTAGAAAACATACGTTGGTTAGTGAAGAAATGAAAAGCATCATTGATGGTTTTCCAAGAACAGCACATCCAATGGGTGTCTTGGCTTCGTTAACTAGCGCTTTAACTGCTTTTAACCCAAAACCAGTTAATCCAAATAATGAAAAGGAAATGTATGAAGCTGTTTGTAAAACAATGGCTAAATTCCTTGTAATTGCAACTTGGACATACAGAAAGAAAATGGGTTATCCTTTAAATCATTATGATAACAGCAAAGGATACGTAGAAAACTTTATGAGTCTAATGTTTGAATTGCCAACGGGATCTTACAAACCAGATCCAAAAGTAATTGACGCTTTAGATAAATTATTTATTCTGCATGCAGATCACGAACAGAATTGTTCTACTTCAACAGTAAGAATAGTAGGTTCTTCGCATGCTGGATTATTTGCTTCTATTTCTGCTGGTGTTTCTGCACTTTGGGGACCACTTCACGGTGGAGCAAATCAGGCAGTTTTAGAAATGTTACAAGAAATCCATGACAATGGTGGTGACGTTGATAAATATGTTTTAAAAGCGAAAGATAAAGAAGATTCATTCCGTTTGATGGGATTCGGACATAGAGTTTATAAAAACTTTGACCCAAGAGCTACGATTATCAAAAAAGCAGCGGATGATGTTTTAGTAACTTTAGGAGTTGATGATCCATTGTTAGAGATTGCTAAAAAATTAGAAAAAGTTGCCTTAGAAGACGATTATTTCAAATCTAGAAATTTATATCCAAACGTAGATTTTTATTCAGGTATCATTTACCGCGCAATGGGAATCCCAGTTGAAATGTTTACAGTTTTATTCGCTGTAGGTCGTTTACCAGGATGGATTGCACAATGGAAAGAAATGAGAGTGAACAAAGAGCCAATTGGTCGTCCAAGACAAGTGTATACTGGATATACTTTGCGTTCTTTCAAAGAAGTAAAAGATAGATAATCTATTTTATATATAAAAAAACCCACTAATCAGTGGGTTTTTTGCTTTTGTGTACTGTTTGATTTTACTTAATCAGCGATTTCATCTTTAGCTTGTTCTATCTTTTTCTCGATAATATCTTGCGCTTCTTGCGCTTTCTCTTCTACTTTATCTTTAACGTCAGCCATAGCATCTTCCGCTTCATGTGCTTTTTCGGTGGCCTTTTCCTTGATGTCTGCCATAATCTCTTTTGCTTCTTCTACCTTTTCCTCTATTTTTTCTTTAACATCAGTGCTGGCTAATTTTACTTCCTGAATTTCTTCAGCTACTTTTTCCTTCACCTCTGCAACAGACTCTTTAGCCTCTTGCTTTTTTTCTTCCACCTTTTCTTTTATCTCCGCTACAGCTTCTTTCGCTTCTGCAGCTTTTTCTTGTACTTTCTCCTTGGCATCTTGGCTGTCTTCCTTAGCGCTATGCATTTTATCTTCCACTTTGTGTTTCATTTCTTCCATCGCCTCTTTTGCCTGATGTGCTTTGTCTTCCGCCCAATCCGTCGCATCTGCGACTTTTTCCTTAGCTGTATCTACAAAATCAGATACTTTTTCAGAAACACCCATTTCGTCTAGTTTTTTTGAAGCAGTATCTACTACGTGTTCAATCTTTTCTTTTGCTTCAGTTGCCACTTCATTTACTTTTTCCATCGTATGTTCAACCGCTTCATTTACGTTTTCTTTCGTGTCGCTCGTAGTTTGCTTTGATTTTCCAAAAATTGAGTTGAAAAAATTTGATAATCCCATAATAGTTTGTTTTTAAGTTCTCTCAAATATAATAAATAATTGGAAATTAAAGGATTAAAACAAATAATAATGAGTCGGTATTGATTTATAATCTCATTTCATTTTCTTATATTTGCCAGTAGGCCAAAATCAAATAATGCCAATAAAAACTAAAGTTATGTTGCAATTAAATGTAAAAAACGAATCATCACGCTTAAGGGCAGTGGTGTTAGGAACCGCAGAAAATAACGGTCCGACACCCACGATAGAAGAAGCTTATGATCCTAAATCATTACAGCATATTCAAGCAGGAACATACCCTATTGAAGCAGATATGGTTAAAGAAATGGATGCTTTAAACGCAGTTTTTGAAAAATATGATGTAAAAGTATATCGTCCTCAAATTATAGAAAATTACAATCAAATATTTTCAAGAGATATTGGATTTGTGATTGATGATATTTTTATTAAAGCTAATATTTTACCAGACAGAGAACGCGAATTAGACGCCATTCAATATATCATTGATCAAATGGATCCTAATAAAGTGGTGCGTCCGCCAGAAGAAGTACATATTGAAGGTGGCGATGTAATGGTTTGGAACGATTATGTTTTCATTGGAACTTATAAAGGTTCAGATTACAAAGATTATATTACCGCACGAACGAATATGGAAGGCGTTCAGTTCATCAAAGACTTATTTCCAAATAAAATAGTTAAAGCATTTGATTTAGTAAAATCGAAAATCGAACCTCGCGATAATGCATTGCATTTAGATTGTTGCTTTCAGCCGATTGGAACAAACAAAGGAATCATCTACAAAAGTGGTTTCCGTGAAGAAGCCGATTATATGTTTTTAGTGAATTTATTCGGAAAGGAAAACCTATTTCATATCGAACGCGAAGAAATGTATCACATGAATTCAAACATATTTTCAATCGCACCTGATGTTATAGTTTCCGAAAAGCATTTCACAAGACTAAATACGTGGTTAAGAGCTAACGGTTTCACAGTAGAAGAAATTCCATATGCCGAAATCGCAAAACAAGAAGGATTATTAAGATGCTCGACGCTGCCGTTGATAAGAGACTAATTTTAGTTGTCCGTTATTTGTTATCTGTTTTCCGTTTCTGGTTAAATAAATAAGCTTATGAAAAGTTATGAAGATTTAGATGTTTATCAGATGAGTTTGTCTTTGTTTTTTAAAATTCATCCTGCTTCTCTTTTGTTACCTAAGTATGAATTATACGAATTAGGAAGTCAGATTAGGAGATCATCAGATTCAGTAAATTCAAATATTGTTGAAGGCTACGGACAAAAAAGATACAAAGCGGATTTTATTAAATTTTTAGTATATTCACATGCAAGTTGTCTAGAAACAAAAGGGCATTTATGTAAAATAAAGAATTTGCATAGCGGATTAATTCCCGACATCGATTCATTTATTGCAGAATACGATATTTTAGGTGCGAAAATATTCAACTTTATTAAGTATGTTGAAGCTAATTGGCAAACTTAAAATCCAAACAAAAAACAGACAACAAAAGTATAGTAAACGCAAACCAAGAACGGACAACCGATAACAAAAAATAAAATGAACCAAACCACAAACTCCCTATTAATGATTCGTCCGGTGGCATTCCGCATGAACGAACAAACAGCAGTAAACAACTATTACCAAAAAGTATTAGACAATTTATCTCCTGAAACAGTGAATCAAAAAGCACAAGAAGAATTTGATACCTTTGTGCAAAAGCTGAAGATGATTGGAGCAAACGTAGTGGTTATCGAAGATACGCTAAGTCCAGATACGCCGGATAGTATTTTTCCAAACAACTGGATTTCATTTCATGAAAATGGCGATGTCGTTTTATATCCGATGTTTGCTGAAAACCGTCGTTTAGAAAGAAGAGAAGATGTTTTAGATTCTATTGAAGCGGAAGGATTTGCAATCAATGAAATCATGGATTACACTTCGGCTGAAGAAGATGAGTTTTTCTTAGAAGGAACTGGAAGTATTGTTTTAGATAGAGCCAATGCAAAAGCATATTGTGCTTTATCGCCAAGAGCAGATGAAGAGTTATTCATTGAATTTTGCGAAGATTTTGAATTTACACCTGTAATTTTTGAAGCTTATCAAACAGTTAATGGCGAACGTAAATTAATTTACCATACCAATGTAATTATGTGTGTTGGTGAAACATTCGCAGTGATCTGTGCAGATTGTATCGACGACAAGAAAGAACGCAAAATGGTTTTGGACAGTCTAAAAGGCGATGAAAAAGAAGTAATTTTAATTACAGAAGACCAAGTGAATAACTTCGCTGGGAATATGTTAGAAATAAAAGGAACAGACGACAGAAGATTTTTAATTATGAGTGCTTCGGCTCACCAAAGTTTAACTAAAAAGCAAATTGCTCAATTAGAGGAACACGTTACAATTGTAAGTTCAAGTTTAGATACAATTGAAGCTTGTGGTGGAGGAAGTGCCCGTTGCATGATGGCAGAAATTTTCTTACCGAAAGTTTAAGTCTAAATATATTAAAGTAAAAAGCCAAATTCCAATTGATTGGGATTTGGCTTTTTTGTATTTTAAGCTTTTTCTTTAATAATATTTCTAATCATTCCTCCAAAAATAAAGAAATGAAACGGAACTAAACTGTACCAATACAATCGGCCTAAAAGTCCCCTAGGTCTAAAAGTGGCAATCTGATGCAAATTATTTTCTTCGTCGATTCTGAATTCCAGCCATGCTTCTCCCGGTAAACGCATTTCTGCGTATAATAGTAATCTTTTTTCAGCTCTATTCGCTACTAATACACGCCAAAAGTCAAGTGCATCACCGCTGTCTAAATTAGTCGGATGCGTTCGTCCTCTTCTCAATCCAACACCGCCAAATAATTTATCCATCGCACCACGTATTTTCCACATCCAACTTCCGTAATACCAACCGCGAGCACCACCAATAGAGAAAATATTGTCTAGCGTGTGCTCCATATTAATTACTTTTTTTGTTTTATGATCTTTCAAACAGCCATAAGTTGGAATTTGAATAAATTCGGACAAATTCGTTCTGAAACGACTACTGACTAAACTATCTTTCCAACTTGAAATTACTAAGTTTTGTTCGATTTTTAAGAAAGCTTGTTTAATAGCATCTACGTACGAAATCGGAACAATTCCTAATGCTTCTTGAAGGTCATTATTCTTACATATAACTTCCATTTTCATACTATCTACAAGATTTACGGCAAGTTTGTAAGAGGTAGAAGTCACGAAATACAACCAATAGGAGGAAAGCTTCGGAGACATTATAGGTAAAGTGAAAATCCACAGTTTGATGCCTCTCGTTTTGGAATATAGCAACATCATGTCCTTATAAGTCATTACGTCAGGTCCGCCAATATCATACGAATCATTATAATGTTCTTCTTTGAGAAGTACGCCAATCAAATAATGAATCACATTTCGAATGGCAATCGGCTGGCATTTGGTCAACACCCATTTTGGCGTAATCATCACTGGTAGTTTCTCACATAAATCCCGAATAATTTCAAAAGACGAACTTCCAGAACCTACAATAATTCCAGCACGAAGTACTGTTGTATTAAAATTGCCGTCAAACAAAATATCTTCAACATTTTTACGTGAAGTCAAATGTTTTGAAAGTTTCGAATCATTGACAATACCACTTAAATAAATCACTTGCGTAACGCCAATTTTATCCATGTAAAGATTGAAGTTATGTGCGGCTTTTCCTTCCATCACATCAAAGGCAGAAGTCGAAGAAGACATTGAATGAATCAAGTAATAAGCTACATCAACTCTTTCCGGCAACTTATCAAAATGAATTTCATCTAAAAAATCAACTTCCCAAATCGTTACTTTTTCTAAAGTAGCTTCGTCTAATCCCAACCTGTTTCTATCACGAACACAACAAATTACTTCGTGTCCTTCAGATAGTAATTCGGGAAGTAATCGTCGGCCAACATAACCATTTGCTCCTGTAAGTAGAATACGCATTGTTTTCAATTTTTCTTAAAGTTAAGTAAAAAAGAAATAGAGTGAAGAAATTTAATAAAAATTGGGAATTGTTTAGAGGAATCAAGATCAATAATAATTACAATTGCAATTTCAAAAAGAAAAAATTAAAAAGAAAAATTAGAACAGCGTTCCGGTGAAAATTTTGTGATAAATCGCGAAATTTCGTAAATAACACTAAGTAAAGCACATCCTGAATCTTATTCAACGCTGTCAAAGTTCTAAACTTTGACAGCGTTTTCGGAAATTGATTTTTAATACATAAGTTGTAAAAATGCAGATGAAATAACATTAGCACTCGTTTCTTCGTACTTCGTATTTCAAACCTCGTACGTCCTTAAATTCCTCTAATAATACTCAAAATAGCACTAATAATATACTGAATACCAATCGCAATAGTTAAAAATCCAACAATTCTAGATATCGCAATAATTCCCGAATTCCCTAACATCTTCGATAAGAAATAAGCACTTCTAAGAATAACAAAGATGATTATTGCCACTACTACAATAGCGACACATGAAGAAATAATTTCTGAGGTAGAAATAAAGCCATCCGAACTTTTCAATTCTTGGTAATACGCAATTAACAATGACATTGAACCTGGTCCGGCTAACATCGGCATGGCTAAAGGAGTCAGCGCAATATCACTTCTAACTTGCGCTTCTTCTTCCACTTTTTTATTGATTCCTTTGTTTTTGCTAAATTGACCATTCAATAAGCTAAAGCCCGAATTAGTAATAATAATTCCCCCCGCAATTCGAAGTGCAGTGATCGTAATTCCAAAAAAGCTCAATACATATTGGCCAATAAAAAACGAAATCAGTAAGATGATACATACGTTAATTGCCGTCCATAAAGAAGTTTTTGATAACTCGGCTTTCGTGTAGCCTTCGGTTAATCCTACGAAAATAGGAACCGTCCCAATTGGGTTTAAAACCGAAAATAATGCGGCAAATAAATAAATGAAAACGTCCATACCTTACACTTTTATAAAACTGGGTGCAAGTTAGGTATTTTCTTTTCTTTTTAGATAAATAGAAGTTTCTTTTACATTATTAAATTATCAAAAATAAGCATCCAAAGGCGAATATGGCGTTTGTTTTAACTTCGCATCTTCAATTTTATCGATGAATTTTTTACTGTTCGAATTGTATTTGGAACAATCTACCGAAATATAATGCGCGTCAATATGAAAAGTTATAGTGTTTCCAGGTTTAAAAAGGACCAATTTATAGTACGGAATTACCAAAGCGTACACTTCTAAACGAGACTGAAAACCAATAATGATTCCATTCGGACGCATTTCAATGTTGCAAAACTTTAAGGATTCATTTACGTGTAATAATTCATAGATTTCCTGACTGCATCGGGTGATGAACAATTTCGGAGAACCTATGCCTCCTTTTGCAAATCGTTCCATTATAGCATAGGGCTGACCAACTAATTCGTTGATTTTTCTTTCTATTTTAGGGTCTTTGTAAGAGATGTTAAAAAGCATTTTTGTTTAAAATTACTCTAAATTTTCTTTGCTTCTTAGAATTTAGCAAATCTTTATTATTTGTTTATTTATTCGTACTTTTAACCTGTAAATATACAATCATGAAAACATTAGTCCTCGGCGCCTCCACAAATAAAGAACGTTATTCCTACAAAGCCATTCACAGTTTGGTCGATAAAAGTCATCAAGTAGTGGCAATTGGTGCTAAAAAAGGCATCGCATTTGACATTCCTATCGAAAAAGAAAAAGTGGATTTTCACGGAATTGATACCGTAACACTTTACCTAAATCCAAAAATTCAAGAAGAATATTACGATTATATCGTATCATTGAAACCAAGACGTGTTATTTTTAATCCCGGAACCGAAAACCCTGAATTTTATAAAATTCTAGAAAAAAATAAGATCGAATATGAAGTCGCATGTACCTTAGTTTTGCTGGCAACCAATCAGTATTAGTTTAAGAAAAGTTACGCTTTCGCGAATTTTCGCGGTGTTATCCGATTGTTGATGATGATTTTACGTTTTGAGAAACGTGTTGATGCTACACGGAATTTAGAAGCTTCGAAATTAAAATTGTCCCTTTCTAAATTTAAGTTTTTGGTCAGGGCTGATTCCACTATTTTGTTGGGTTAGTGGTGAACACTTTAAGTGGACTACTATTTTATTTCTAATATACTTGTATTAAGACGTCTGTAGGGATTTTTAGAGTTGTATGTAATTGTCTAATCATTTCTAAAGAAAGTTTTCTCTTTCTATTAAGAATTTCACTTGCACGACTTTTAAAGCCAATAATTTTAGCTAAATCATTCTGAGTATAACCCATTTGGTCCATTCTGAACTTTATCGCTTCAATTGGATCGGGTAAACCTATTGGGAAATTTTCATTTTCATATTGGTCAATTAATAAACCTAAAAGTTCTAATTCATCATCTTCTTCAGTTCCTTTTTTTGCATCAAAGATTACTTCAAGTCTTATTAAAGCCTGGTTGTAATCATTTTCTGTTTTTATAAGCTTTATATTCATAATCTAAATTGTGTTTGCGTTAATTTTATCATATGTTGCGTGAGTTCCAATAAATCTAATCCAAACCATTTCGAACTCAAAGTTAATTTTGACTATTAATCGATAATTATTCCCTTTAATATTGAAAACGATTCTATTATCTTTTAATATACTTGCACTCGGATATTCTAATTTTATATCGTTTAGATTTTTCCATTCAGCTTTGGAAGTTTCACTAAACCAAGATTTCAGTTGTTGTTCACAATCTGAATGAATTTCCCAAAATTCTCTCAAAACTTTTTTAGCTATTACTCTCAACTTTTTTACAAATATATGAATTTTTTCCCATTTCGGGAACCATTTATACTTAATTTTAAAAACGATTTTTCTCCCTTTTTTCGCTACATTCTATAACTAATAATTAACTCAGCCCTTATTTCTTACGAATCAATACCAATCCGATAAAAGTCAATAAACCGTTTACAATTAAAATTTCAAATCCAAAGGCGAATCCAAACCAGTCTTCACTTTTTAGGTTCAGAAGAATAGAAGTGAAGACGGATAAAATAGCCACGATTGGTGTTAACTTGTCTTTAATCTGCCATTTCGTAAACAATCCAAAACTGTATAATCCCAACAACGGACCATACGTAAATCCTGCAAACTTCAATACTTTATCAATAATACTGGCATCGTTAAATGCATATTTGAAAAGTAGAATTACAAAAATCGAAACAAAAACAAAACTCAAGTGAATTCTTTTTCGAATTGTAACTTGCTTCGCTACGTCGTATTTCTTTTCAATTTCTAAAATATCAATACTAAAAGATGTTGTTAAGGAAGTTAAAGCGCTATCGGCACTCGAATAAGCGGCTGCAATTAAACCTAAGATAAAACTAAACGCCACCACAAGTCCTAAATGTTCGTTCGCAAGGATTGGAAACAGTAAATCTTTATGGGCGTCAATATTATATTTTAAAGCATATTCAGTGAATAATAATCCCAATACTAAGAATAGGAAATTCACCACGGTTAATACAATCGTGAACCAAAACATATTCTTTTGAGCATCTTTTAAACTTCTACAGGTCAAGTTTTTTTGCATCATATCTTGATCCAATCCCGTCATTACAATCGCAATAAAAGCTCCCGAAAGGAATTGCTTCCAGAAATATTTGGGCGAACTCACATCATCAAAAAAGAAGGTTCTCGAAAAATCACTTTCAGCAATAAAACCCGAAATTGTATTGATATTCAAACCTAAATCTTGGGAAACGATCACGATACAAATTCCAACGGAAAGCAACATGAAAAACGTTTGCAAGGTATCGGTCCAAATAATAGTTTTAATACCCGATTTATAAGTGTAAACCCAGATCAATAAAATCGTACTCGTAACGGTTAACCAATACGGAATCCCAAGCGATTCAAAAACTAAGGTTTGTAATACGTCAGCTACTAAAAGTAAACGTAAGTTCGAACCCACTGTTCTAGAAATAATGAAAAACCAAGCACCTGTTTTATAAGAATAGCGTCCAAAACGATCCCCTAAATAACTATAAATCGAAGTCAGGTTAAGCTTATAATACAAAGGCAACAAAACGGTTCCGATTACTAAATATCCAATAATGTATCCTAAAACCAATTGAAAATAGACAAATTGCGAACCTTCAACTTTTCCTGGAACAGATATAAAAGTTACGCCCGAAAGAGAAGCACCTATCATTCCAAAAGCCACTAAATACCACGGCGCTTGTTTATTAGCTTTAAAAAAAGATTCGTTTGTATTGTCGTTTTTCCTTCCCGTGAAGTAAGAAAATAATATTAAAATGGAGAAATAACCCAGGATTAGTAAAAGTATCGACGAAGGTTGCATATTTTTTAGTTTGTCACAAAGATAAAAGAAAATATAAATGAATGGAGATTTGCACTTTGTTTTGTAATTTTGCCAAATGGAATTGCCTTCAAAATTAGTAGAAAATGCCGTTAATGAAATGGCTCAATTGCCCGGAATTGGAAAACGAACTGCTTTACGTTTGGTGTTGCACTTGTTGAAACAACCTTTGGAACAAACTGAAGGCTTGACAAATGCTTTAGCCACAATGCGAAAAGATATTCAGTTTTGCCAAACGTGTCACACCATTTCGGATGCTGAAATTTGTGGTATCTGTGCCAATCCTTCTCGCGATAAAGCAATTATTTGTGTAGTAGAAGACGTTCGTGATGTAATGGCTCTGGAAAACACCGGAATGTTTAAAGGGGTTTACCATGTTTTAGGTGGGAAAATTTCACCTATTGAAGGAATTGGGCCGAGTCAATTGAAAATAACTTCTTTAGTTGAAAAAGCTAAATTAGGTGTGATTACCGAAATTATTTTCGCGCTAAGCTCCACTATGGAAGGCGACACCACCAATTTTTATATCTACAAACAAATTAAAGATTTGGCCATAAAAACATCGACAATTGCTAGAGGAATTGCAGTGGGCGACGAATTAGAATATGCCGATGAAGTAACTTTAGGACGTAGTTTGTTGAATAGAATTCCATTTGAAACTTCAATCCGACAATAATCGGTCAATAATCGCGGAAATTTCCATCAAATTACAGGATTAACTTCATTAATTTAATTGTAAAAACTATATTTGTTACTTAAAGTGGAATCGGATTTAAAATTTTAGCAGTGTTAAAAATAATCCCTAACTTTTATGAAATGAATCTGATGAAAAAAATAGTTGTTATTGCCTTACTTACTTCTTTGTTTACTTCTTGTATTCCAAACAAGGATTTAATATATCTTCAAAATAAAGATTCTAAATCGAATACCATAGAAATTGCGCAAGATGCTTCAAAACCATATCGCGTTCAAACAAATGACATCATTTCGGTAAATATAAAAGCCTTAGATCAAAAATTAGTTGCCATGTTTAGTCCGTCACAAGGAGGCGAACAAGGAACATCGCAACAAGAACTTTATTTTACGGGTTTTACAGTAGACGATCACGGAAATATTAGAGTGCCTGTTTTAGGCGAAATCAATGTTTTAGGCTACACGCTGGATGAAATTAGAAGTAGAATCGAAAAACAATTGCTTGACGAATATTTTAAAGCCGAAGCCAATCTTTTTGTAACCGTTAAATTAGCCGGATTACGCTATACAATTAATGGTGAAATAGGTTCGCCTGGTTCAAAAGTGCTGTTTCAAGATAAAGTGACCATAATGGAAGCGGTAGCAAATTCAGGCGATATCACGCTTACAGGAAACCGAAAAGACGTTCAGATTATTAGAAAATTTCCACACGGATTCGAAACTTATTCTTTAGATCTTACAGATGCTAAAGCTATGAATTCACCATATTTTTATATTCAACCAAACGATTATATCTTAGTAAAACCCCTGAAACAGAAATCTTGGGGAACAGGAACAACCGGAGTGCAAACTGTGGCGACAATAGTTTCTGCTTTATCGTTAGTAACAACAGCTATATTATTAAGCAAAAATCTTTAAAAAACTATGTTAGATACTAAAGATTTTAATTTTTTTGAAACGCAAAACAGCTTTGATTTTAAAGGATTTCTTTTAAAAATAATCAGTTATTGGAAATGGTTTGTGTTGTCTTTAGTAATAACTTTTGTAATTGCTTACAATGTAAACATTAGAAAAGAAAAAATCTACGGAATGGAATCTTTGATTGTTGTCGAAGATCAGAACAATCCATTATTTACGTCTAATACGAGTTTGATTTTTAATTGGGGAGGAACTTCAGACAAAGTTCAGACGATTATTACCACATTAAAATCGCGCTCCCACAATGAATTCGTGGTTGATAAATTACAGTATTATATCAAATACCTCAAGCAAGGCGAATATTTTTTCGAAGATGCTTATGGACAAACGCCATTTGTTGTTGATATTGATAAAACAAAAGGGCAATTGTTTGGAAGACTAGTTAAGATTAAATTTATTAATCCTACACAATTCGAATTAAGTGTTGATTTTGAAGAAGCTAAAAACGCATCATTAATACATTATGCAGATTTGTCAGTTTCGGATTTTAGTGTAAGAGAGAAGGAGTTTAAAAAAGTATATAAGATTAATGAAAGTGTAGAACTACCTTTCTTAAACATGAAGGTCGTTTTACATCCGGATGCTATCAACTATGAGAATTCGGAATACTTCATCCGTTTTGACGATTTCAATCAAACTGTAGCGGCGTATAAAGGAATTGATGTTGCGGCGGATGTTAAAGCAATGTCGGTAGTTCGTTTGCAATTACAAGGTTCTAACAAAAATCGATTAGTGGAGTATTTGAACGTTACAGTAGATATGTTGCGTAAAAATGAATTGAATCGTAAAAATCTTTTCGCCATCAATACCATTAGTTTTATCGACAGCACTTTAGTGCAAATGGAAGGCCAAATAAAAGATGCGGAAGGGGAACTAAAAGAATTTAGAAGAGGGAAAAATATCTACGAATTAGAAGAAGGTGGTGGCGGAATTCTTACCGAAAAGCTTTCAGGTTATGATGTTGAAAAAGACGAAATAAGTCGGAAAGTGGCTTATTTAAACTTACTAAAATCGTATTTAGATAAAAGTACCGATTACTCGAAATTACCGGCGCCAACGGTTGCGGGAATTGAAGATCCCAATATCGTTGCTAACGTTTCAAAATTAATTGGATTGTCTGCCGAACGTTCTAAAATGGCGTATTCAGTGAAGAGTCAAGGTATGTTTTCAGATTTTGACAGGGAAATGGCGGCGATTAAAAGCGTTTTGTTAGAAAACATATCTAGTTCCAAGGCTGCTTTAAATATCGACCTTTCGATCGTAAATAAAAACATCAGACTAGCGGAAGGTCAAGCAAGTTTATTGCCGGAGCAGAAACAAGAACATTTGAAAATTACTAGAAAATATAATCTGAAAGATAAAATCTACAGTACGTTTTTAGAAAAGCGTAGTGAGGCTGAAATTGTAAAAGCATCAAACATTTCTGATATTAATTTCTTGGATCGTGCGAAGGATGTTGGTGGCGGTTTAAGAGGTCCAAAGACTAGTGTGAATTATATTTTAGCGATTCTAATGGGATTTCTAGTTCCGTTTGTAATTGTTCTTATTATTACGCTTTTAGATAATAACATCAACAGCGTAGAAGACATTCAAAAGCAAACCAAAATTCCCGTTATTGGAGTCGTGGGAAAAAAGCATTCAGATACCAATTTATCGGTCTTTGAAAAACAAAAATCGCCTTTATCGGAATCGTTTAGATCAATTCGATCATCACTACAGTTTTTATATAAAAAACAGCAAAAAGAAGGCGCTAAAATTCTTATGATCACTTCTTCAGTTAGTGGTGAAGGAAAAACATTTTGCTCGATTAACTTGGCGACAGTTTTCGCGTTAAGCCATAAGAAAACGGTTATTGTAGGATTGGATTTAAGAAAACCTAGAATCTTTGGCGACTTCAATATTAATAATATTACCGGCGTAGTGAATTATTTAATTGGTCAAAAAACGATTGATGAGGTAATTCAAACAACGCACGTTCCTTATTTAGATGTAATTTCATCTGGACCGATTCCGCCAAATCCAGCCGAACTTCTTATGGCGGATGCAATGGAGGAAATGATTGAAGAGCTAAAGTTAAAATATGATTATATCATTTTAGATACGCCACCCGTAGGATTAGTGTCTGATGCCTTAGAATTATCTCGCTTTTGCGATGCCACTTTGTATGTTGCCAGACAAGGATTTACGAAAAGAGGAATGTTAGGAGTTGTAAATGAAAAGCATAAAAGAGGCGAATTAAATAATATCAGTATTATTTTTAATGGCTACGAAAATACAGCGAAATATGGTTACGGTTATGGGTACGGATATGGTTATGGTGCTTATGGCGAAGGCTATCACGATGAAAGGACCGAACTGAGAGGTTGGCGAAAATTCGCGGCAAAATTTAGAAAATAAAAACTCAAAAATATAAGAAATGGTTAGATTAGAGCATAAAAATATATTAATTACGGGCGGTGCCGGATTCATCGGGTCAAATTTATGCGCTTATTTTTTAGAAAATAATAAAGTAGTGTGTTTGGATAATTTTGCAACGGGTCACCGTCACAATATTGAAAGATTTCTTTCTAATCCTAATTTCACGCTAATTGAGGGAGATATCAGGGATTTTGAAACCTGCGAAAAAGTTGCAACAGGAGTTGATTATGTGGTGCATCAAGCCGCTTTAGGAAGTGTGCCTCGTTCTATTAATGATCCTATTACGTCAAACGATGTTAATGTGGGTGGTTTTTTGAACATGCTGACTGCAGCAAGAAACGCAAATGTGAAACGTTTTATTTACGCTGCGAGTTCTTCTACTTATGGTGATTCAGAAAGTTTACCTAAGGTCGAAGATATCATTGGAAAACCGCTTTCACCTTATGCAGTTACAAAATATGTGAACGAATTATATGCCGATGTTTTTAGTAGAACTTACGGAATTGAAACTATTGGTTTGCGTTATTTCAATGTTTTCGGAAGAAATCAAGATCCAAATGGCGCTTATGCAGCAGTGATTCCGAAATTTGTTGCCCAATTTATGAACCACGAAAGTCCGGTGATTAATGGCGATGGTAATTTTTCACGAGATTTCACGTATATTGATAATGTGATTCAAATGAATGAATTAGCATTGTTAACCGACAATCCCGAAGCAGTAAATACGGTTTACAATACAGCATTTGGCGAACGCACGACTTTAAACGAATTGATCAACGGGCTAAAAGAATATTTGTCGGAATTTGATGCGGCAATTGCCAATGTGCCAATTATTTATGGTGAAAATAGAATTGGAGATATTCCACACTCGTTAGCAAGCATCGATAAAGCAAAACAATTACTAGGCTACCAACCTGAATTTTCAATGAAACAAGGATTGAAAGAAGCAGTGAAGTGGTATTGGGAAAAGAAAGAGTAGTGTTCAGTTTTGAGTGATCAGTTTTCAGTTGAAGTGAATTGCGTAAAAGTTGTCAGTTGTCAGTTATCGGTTTAAGTATTTTGCGGAAAATTGTTCAGTTGAATTTGATTTCGCAATTTTTTTTAAACTTAAATGACTTATATGTTTATAATTACAAAGTTTATAGTGTAGTTTATTAAATTGTTTTAACTTATTTAAATTTTTAAAATTTCTTAACCTGAGCCTGAAAGTGCGAACTGACGAAGTAATCTGTGTTGAAAATGTTTTAGTTGCTATTGTAGCTAATTATTACCATTAAAGTCGATATAAAAAAGTTATGAAGATAAAAAGTATATGTTGTATTGGAGCGGGTTATGTAGGTGGACCAACGATGTCTATTATTGCACAAAAGTGCCCAGGTATAAAAGTTACGGTTGTTGATGTAAATGAAAAAAGAATTGCGGCTTGGAATCATCCGGATGTGAATAATATTCCGATTTATGAACCGGGATTGAGCGAAATAGTCGCAGAAGCGCGTGGAAGAAATTTATTTTTCTCTACGGAAGTAGACAAAGCTATTGATGAAGCGGAGATGATTTTCATTTCGGTCAATACACCTACCAAAACCTACGGAGTTGGGAAAGGAATGGCAGCCGATTTAAAATACATCGAATTGTGTGCACGTCAAATTGCTAGAGTGGCAAAAACAGATAAAATTGTGGTAGAGAAATCTACTTTACCAGTTCGAACAGCTAGCGCGATAAGAGACATTTTAGACAATACGGGAAATGGTGTAAATTTCCAAATCCTTTCGAATCCTGAATTTTTAGCGGAAGGAACAGCAGTGGAAGATTTATTGGCTCCGGACAGAGTTTTGATCGGTGGAGATTCTACGGCTGAAGGACAAGAAGCTATTGCTGAATTAGTGGCTATTTATGCCAATTGGGTTCCGAGAGATAAAATCTTAACTACTAACGTTTGGTCTTCAGAGTTATCAAAATTAACAGCAAATGCTTTTTTGGCCCAACGTGTTTCGTCCATAAACGCAATGAGTGAATTGTGCGAAAAAACAGGCGCCGATGTAAATGAAGTCGCAAAAGCTATTGGATTAGACAGCCGTATAGGGTCGAAGTTTTTAAAAGCTTCAGTTGGATTTGGGGGTTCTTGCTTTCAAAAAGATATTTTGAATTTAGTTTACATTGCAAAAACATACGGATTGAATGAAGTAGCTGATTATTGGGAACAAGTCATCATTATGAACGATCACCAAAAACGCCGCTTTGCTAAAAACATCATTAAGACTTTGTATAATACGGTTTCAGGAAAGAAAATCACTTTCTTGGGTTGGGCTTTCAAAAAAGACACCAACGACACCCGTGAGTCGGCAGCGATTTACGTGGCCGATGATTTATTAGCGGAACAAGCTGAAATCTGTGTTTATGATCCAAAAGTAGAGTTTGAGCAAATCCAAACAGACCTGAACTATTTAGAAACACGCTCCGAAACTTTGAACGGAAGTGGAGTGCAAGTAAAAACTGATGTGTATGAAGCTTGCCATAACGCACATGCTATAGCAGTTTTAACGGAATGGGATGAATTCAAAACCTACGATTGGCAAAAAATATACGACAATATGCTGAAACCTGCTTTCGTCTTTGACGGAAGAAACCTGCTAGACAAAACTACTTTAGAGAAAATCGGTTTTATTTATCAAGCCATCGGGAGTTAAAACGTTGCGACAGCAATGTTAAGAGGGGAAAGCATGAAAATATATTCAAACTACAAAAAAATCAACCATTTAAGGAGTTTATAGGTTTTAATTTAACTTGTTTTTTGCTGAATTATTCTATATAAAAAAAGATACCTGACAGGTTTTAAAACCTGTCAGGTATCTTTTTTTATACTATTTCACTTCCACAATCTACTTCACATCTTGTTCGGATTCTTGCTGCCCTCCTTCGGATGGGCTGGGGGAGGATTTCGCAATTCCCGTTCAACCAAAAAAAAACCGGTACACTACTTAAAGTGTACCGGTTTCTGTATTTTAGATACTATTTCTATTTTTTAATAAGCTCGAAAGAAACTCTTCTTGCTAATTGTAAACCTGTTTTAGAACTTTCATCCATTGTTTTGTCTTCACCTTGACCTACTATCTCTAAGCGACTAGCGTCAACTCCTGATTGTGTTATGAAGTTAGTTACGTTCTGAGCTCTTCTTTTTGCTAAATCAGCATTATGTGACTCAGATCCTGTAGAATCAGCGTATCCTTTTACACGAACACTAGCTCCTTTGTTATTTTTAAGGAAATTAATTATGTAATATATACTGTTTGCCGAAGCTTCATTTGGTGTGTCTTTATCAGTGTCAAAGAAAACATTGATAATCCCTTCTTCAATTAAAGCTTTATTTAATGCATCTTTATCATAAGTTGCAGGGTCTTTTTTTCCATCTCTCGGCTCTAATTCGTCTGGGACACCATTTTTATTTACATCGATAGCTCTTCCTTTTGTATCGACAGCAACACCACCAACAGTATTAGGTTCTACATCTAAGTAATCTGGAACACCATCGCGATCAGTATCTTGCATCATAAGTTCAATTTCTTCAACCTTATCTGATAAATAAGCTAATTCAAGCTCTTTTTGACTTTTGATTTCTTTCCAATCTCCATGCATCTTATCAGATCCAAATGAGTAAGAAAGACCAAGAGATAAATTAGTGTTCTTTCCCTTTAAATTACCATTGGTTACAGTAGTCCCATCCCAATTCATATGTTGTCTGTAGTTATAATACATACTTACGTCTGCGAAAAGGGCTAATTTAGATGTAATTCTTAATTGAGGAGTAATTCCTGCTACAAATCCACCATGATACTCTGTGTTGTTATAATTTGGATTAGCAACTTGTCCTAGAACTGGATCAAACATCATATTTGTTTTCGATTTTAAACTTCCAACATGGATTCCTCCATGTAAAAGCAAGCCTATTCTTGATGCTGGGCTAAAATCTAAAACTCTAGCAGCGTTAACAACTCCTTGAAAAGCTAAATTATAATGTTCAGTTTCATAGGAAAGACTTGTTTTGTCGCTATCTGTATATGTTCCGTAAGCTAAGCTCGCTTTGAAACCAAACTTAGGTGTAACCATGTATCTTAAACCTAAATCAAAATTGTTAATTTTAAAATGACTTAGAACGTGCTTACTATCACCTGGATTAAATCCAGTACCATAAGAATAATTTCCGTCACTAAATCCGGTCATTGCTTCAACTGTCCAACGATTGTAATTGTTTAAAGTGTCGTTACTACTTCCTTTTTCTTGTGCACTAATCTGCAATGTAATAAATAGACTAGATAACAATAATAAATACTTCATGCTTTTCTTTTTTTTAATTTAGCCGCAAAAATACGTATTTTCTGACTATTTTCGGGTATTTATTTTATGTTTTTTCAAAACCTTAGCTTTATAAACTACAGACTTAAGTGATTAATTAGCAAAACACAACTTTAGGATTTATAAAAGAAAAGTTTTGACATAATTAGAATAAAATATAAAACTTTGGATACTTTTGTTTGAATAGTTATTAGATTAGTTAGTTAAATTGCTGATTTTTAAAGGATTATTTTGGTCTTGGTGTTTTGTAAAACTAATCTTTCTTAGAGGGAGAGGGTTGATTATTGATGTTGAAAGGAATAATATATGTTAAGTAAGTGTTGACTATTCAAACAAATTATAAGTTCCGATTAAATGTTTATTTAGTTTCGATTCACGTCACTATATTAAGAATTTCGTCTTTTAAACAGGAAATATTATGCTTTTTCTAAAGAAATTAGAAGGAATTATTTTATCGTTATTTATCTTATTGTTCTAAATTTAATTATTTTCGAACTAGTTTTGTAAGCCGATATGATGCTATTAAAGATAAGTTCCTTTCTTAATTTCCTCGTTTTTTATATACATTTGCAGAATAATGAAGAATGCATTTATGATTTTTTAGCTGTAATGAAAAATCTCTGACGTAATAAATAAGGAAAGGATGAAGAAATGGTATGTGCTTTATACAAAAGCCCGAAACGAGAAAATCGTGTCGGATCGTTTATCAAAACTTGGTATAGAGAATTACTGTCCATTAATTACAGAGTTAAAGCAATGGAGCGATCGAAAGAAAAAAGTAGAGAGGCCTTTGTTTTCTTCTTACGTTTTTGTTTTTATTGAAGATAGTAAGCGAGACTTGGTGTTTACAGTGTCAGGGGTTGTGCGTTATTTGTTTTGGTTAGGGAAGCCTGCCGTTGTTAATTCGAATGAAATGAAAGAACTTAAAGAGCACTTGTCTTCTAATTATAATTCTATCGTATTAGAATCAATAGAACTCGGATCAAAATTAAAGATTGATAAAGGTTTCTTCAAAGGTTTTGATGCAACGGTGGAAGAAGTTCGAAATAATACTGTTAAGTTGTATTTGGAGGCTCTTGGAGTAATTGTCATTATTGATAAATGATGATGTTGTAAGAGGTGTTTTGTATGTTGTCGATTTTAAGACTGGGAAATTTTAGTCAATATGTGATTTTATAATTTTTAAGTCTGTCAAAGTGAATAAAAGGAGGAACGTAATTCCTCATTAAGCTAAAATTTAATTAAGTTGTAGAATTTGATTATTAAATTCGTGTTATTGTATAATTAAGATCTTATCGGATTTAAATGACTATTTGTCGATAAAAAGCTATAATTCTTTTGCATATAAATAATATTGAGTACTTTTGTTACTCAGTAATAATTCCATGTTAAACGACCTCATAACTTCTAAAACCCGCTTGCAACTGCTTATAAAGTTTTTTATAAGTGCTGCTAATTCTGGCTATTTGAGAGGTTTGGCTCAAGAAATGGATGAGAATACTAATGCCATTCGAAAAGAATTAAACCATCTTAGTGATGCAGGTTATATTCTTCGCGATACTACCACAAGTAAGATCATGTACCGCGCCAATACGGCTCATCCTTTATTTTCGACCTTGCAACAGTTGGTTCGCAAGCATTTGGGTATTGACGAAATTATCACTCAAGTAATGGAACGAATGGGTGAAGTTTCTAAAATTTATCTTACGGGCGATTATGCACAAGGAATCGATTCGGGAACTATCGCAGTAGTAGTTGAAGGTATTAATGTAAATGAAGAATATTTAGTGCAATTGGCGCCAAAAATAGAAAAAGAAATAAAGAAAGTAGTACAATTTACCGTTACACCTGAATTTACAGGAAGCGGATTGTTGATATTCGAAAACAAATAGGTAGAGACGCGATTTATCGCGTCTTTTCTAGAATAAAAAAATACAAAGAGATCCGATTTATCGCTTCTCTTATAAATAATAATATGATTTTGTGAGCACCATTTGTGTGACTCACCAGGCGAAGCCGTGAGAAAATGTATAGTGTAAGAATGTATATTGTATACTAAAAAATTGTATGTTGACTTTGGCAATTAACGCCTACTGATATAGTCTTAAAAAGTTAAAACATTCCCATACACGGACAATCAGACTACATTTTACATTATAAAATTCGGATTTTACAGCTCACAAGACACAATATACAACAAGCAACACACGTTATAAAACCTAATAAAAATTTATGAAAAAAATAGCCATTATAGGCTTAGGCTACGTTGGCCTACCTTTAGCACGATTATTCGCAACGAAATATCCAGTAGTTGGATTTGATATCAATGCACCTCGTATTAAAAAATTAAACCAAGGAATAGACGACACCTTAGAAATTTCAGAAGCGCTATTGAAAGCGGTGTTAAAACAAGAAAATGATGACGCCAATGGTTTGTATAACAGTTGCGATATGGCGGACCTGCAAACGGCTTCCGTTTTTATAGTGACCGTTCCCACGCCTGTGGACAAAAATAACCGTCCCGATTTAACGCCTTTGTACAAAGCGAGTGAGACTGTGGGCAAAGTCTTGAAAAAAGGCGACATCGTAATTTATGAATCTACGGTATATCCAGGCGCTACCGAAGAAGAATGTATTCCGGTATTGGAACGCGTTTCGGGCTTGACCTTTAATGTAGATTTCTTTGCAGGTTATTCACCAGAGCGTATTAATCCAGGTGATAAAGAACATACGGTAGATAAAATATTAAAAGTGACTTCGGGTTCTACTCCGGAGATTGGCTTGCAAGTTGATGCCCTTTATAAAAGCATTATTACGGCAGGCACCCATTTAGCACCAACCATTAAAGTGGCGGAAGCAGCTAAAGTAATTGAGAATGCGCAACGCGACATCAACATTGCGTTTGTCAACGAATTAGCAAAAATTTTCAACTTGTTGGAAATCGATACGCACGCTGTTTTAGAAGCTGCCGGAACTAAATGGAATTTCTTAAACTTCAAACCGGGATTAGTGGGCGGGCATTGCATTGGAGTAGATCCGTATTATTTAGCCCAAAAAGCACAAGAAGCAGGCTATCATCCCGAAATTATTTTAGCAGGAAGACGCTTGAATGATTCTATGGGCGATTATGTAGCGTCTCAAGTTGTGAAATGCATGATACGCGAAAATATACATGTTAACGCCGCCGAAATCTTATTGTTAGGGATAACGTTCAAAGAAAATTGCCCAGACGTGCGCAATACTAAAATTGTTGATGTGATAAAGGCTTTAAAGGCCTACAATGTCAACGTCACAATTTACGATCCGTGGGCAAACCCCGCAGAAGTAATGCATGAATATGGTTTAGTATGTTATTCGGAACTTCCCGAAAATTTTCATGCTGAAAATCAATCTTGTCATGCTGAACTCGTTTCAGGAGCTAAGTACGACGCCATTGTCCTAGGTGTAGCCCACAACGAATTCTTAACATTAGATGTATCAGCCCTCAAGAAGGAGAAAGCTATAGTTTATGATGTTAAAGGCGTTCTAGAAAATGTCGATGGTAAATTATGATATTTCTTAAGAAAATTTATGTGCTCCAATAGTTCCAATGAAAGTATAAGGATTAAGCAAGTTAATTTGTTTAGTTCTTAAAACATTTTTTAAAGGTGTATTAATCATCTGTTTAACTTTAAAACTCAAGTTTTATATGATATACATAATTATTTTTCTTTTAATTTTTTTCTTTCTATTCGTTAATAAAATTAAAAAAAATACGGAAGTAGAATATTTACTATTGCTTATTGTATTTGTTTCTGTCGCAGGATTTAGATACCGAGTAGGTGGAGATAGTTTAGCTTATGAGAATTATTTTATTGATTTACCTAAGTTTAATGAACTATCTGATTTCGATTTTACAAATGCACCGTATGAGTTTTCTTGGTACTTATTCAACGCAATATCGAAAATAATAGATGACAGTTTTGTTACATTTCAAATTTTACACGCTTTAATAATTAACACTGTTTTATTTTGGTTTATTAGAAAATATTCTCAGAATAAGTGGCTTTCATTGCTTTTATATTTTTTCATCAATTATCTCTATTTTAATATGGAGATTCTTCGAGAAAGTCTTGCTATTGCTACCTTTTTATTAGCAGTGCCTTCTTTATTACAAAAAAAATGGATTATATATATACTTCTTTGCTTAATTGCATGTACTTTTCATTCATCTGCATACATCACTATTGTTTTTCCTTTCTTGCTCCGACAATGGAAGGGATGGCAAACACTACTTATATATTTAACAATTACACTAGTTTTTGCGTTCTTCTCACCTGGAGAAATATTTTCAAGTTTGAATTTAGGAGTTAATTTGGAAAAGAAAGCAAATCTTTATATTAGTATTCAAGTTACTTTACTTGGTTTTTTATCAAGTCTTCTTAAATTATTGCCTTTCTTCTGGATTTATTATCTGCGGAAAAAAAATAATATTTCGCATTATTTTGACAAACTTATTTACATATATCTAATGTTAGGTTTTATGGCTTGTTTCATAGGTGGGTTTTATAGGTTTCAAAACTATTTATCTATTGTAGCATTAATCTATGTAGCAGACTCAATAATTTTATTTCAAAGAAATAGATCTCGAAATCAATACAAAATAATTGGTTTTCAGATGATGATATATTTAATGTTCGCGAATCAGATTCTTTACTTTGGAAGAAGTACTTCAGAATATGAGCCAGGTACTCATTTTTATAATCGTTACTACCCGTATCACACTATTGCAGATCCGAAGATCGATAATAAAAGAGAAAGGTTGTTTTTTAATTCAATGGAAAAGCAATAATGAAAAAAATTTTATTCTTAACTAATAAGGGGTATTTTACAAAAAAAATTGAGGAGCAAAAAATTGACGTAATATGGGCTTTTAGAAATATTTGGAGCGTATTCAAAATTTTTAGAATTGCACATTTTAATTCAAAATTAAACTTTAAGCACATATGGTTTATAAAATTTGCCGATCTCAATAGTTATGATATTATCATAGTATCTGCAAATGAATTCTCTGTTTATTTAATACCATACATTACAAAAAAACTTAATAACAATTCAACTCGCTTAATATTTTGGTATTGGAATCCCGTAAAGCCAGCATACAATCCAAATTTAGTTTCAAAAGAGTGGGAAAAATGGACCTTTGATAAGGATGATAGTGTGAAATACAATTTGCATTATAATGGCACATACTACTTTCCTCCTGAAATAATTAAGTCATCTACATTAACAAATGATATTTTTTTTATTGGACTTGATAAAAATCGTTATAAAGAATTAGCCGAGTTAAAAAACATTTTTGATACATTTGGTTTAAAGAGTGATTTTCATATTGTAGGTAATAAGAAAATTTTTGGCCAAAGCAAAAAAAAATACAAAGCAGCTATTCCTTACGAAGAAGTGATTGAAAAAATAAGTTGTTCCAAAGCAATACTTGAAGTGATGCAAAGTGGGCAAACTGGTTTAACATTAAGGACTATGGAAAGCCTGAGTTATGGTAAAAAGTTAATCACAACTAACCAATCAATTAAAGATTACAACTTTTATAAAAAAGAAAATATTTTTATTTTAGGAATTGATAATATGCAGGGCTTATATTCATTCATAAATACGCCATACTTAAAACTGCCCTCGGAGATTGTTGAACAATATAATTTTGAAAATTGGAAGAGCAGATTGCTAAACAACCTCACACTAGATGATGACTTTAAAGAAAACATTTGTAAGTAACCTTGTCTTCTCATTCGGCACTCAAGTTGTATCCATTGTAGTAAGTTTGATTATGACACTTGGTATACCAAAAATTTTAAATATACAAGATTTTGGTTTCTGGCAATTGTTCATTTTTTATTCAGGTTTTATTGGTTTTTTCCAATTAGGGTTAAGTGATGGGATGTACCTAAAATATGGTGGCAAACAATTTGAACTTATCAATAAGGTTATTATCAAATCCGAAATTTTATATTTTTTATTCTTCCAAATAGGAATGAGTCTGATTATTGTTATTTATTTGCTTTTTGCTGAATTGACCTACCCTCGAATGTACGTGTTGTTAGCCTTTTCTATATATTCGATAATTGGAAACTTAATAACTTGGCTTGGCTTTTTACTTTTAGCCACAAATAATATAAAGAGGTACTCAAAGTCAGTCTTAATTGAAAAGCTAATTTTTGTAATATTATTATTATTAATATTTTTAAATAATAATTTCTCCTTATATAGCATAATAGTGATCTTTATAATAAGTAAGGTTTTTAATTTGGTTTATTTAATGTACTTGTATGAAAGTTATAGTAAAATTAAAGTTTTAAGTTTTAAAAAAACTTTAAGGTTCATTAAGTCCGATATATCAGCTGGCTCGGTACTCATGATGTCTAACATCGCAAGTACTTTAATACTCGGAATTGGTAGATTCACAATTGACAATAAATGGGGTATTGAGGTTTTTGGTAAAGTGTCTTTAGCATTATCAGCAACGTATTTTTTCTTATTGCTGTTAAACCAAATTAGCTTTTCTTTATTTCCGATGTTAAGAATGATAAAATTAAGTAGTCAACAAATAATTTTAAAATCAGGGAGCTACTTAATGAGCAATCTTCTTATGGCTATCTTTGTTTTTTATTATCCTACAGTTTTTTTTTTAAAATTATGGATTCCACAGTACCAAGAGAGTTTAGATTACCTAATGGTTTTAATGCCTATTTGTCTATTCGAAGGTAAAATGCAGATGATTAATACTACTTATTTTAAAACTTTAAAAAAACAGAACGCCCTGTTTTTTATTAATATATCTGTATTGGCATTAAGTATTATTTTGACTTTAATTAGTGCTTACTTTTTCGAGAGTATACATGCTATTCTATTTTCAATGTTAATTTGTTTGACAGTACGTTATATTATTAGCTATCTTTTTTTAATTAAAATTTTTAATTTAAAGAGAGATTTACAAATCGTAGTAGAATTACTCATGTCAACTGTTTTTATTTTATCGATTTGGTATTTTGAGCCACTCATATCTTTAATTATTTATTCAAGTTTCTTCTTGTTATATATAGTTATAACGAAGAAAATTTTAATCAAAGAATTTAGAAACCTAACAAAATTAAAAATCTAACTATTTAAGAAGATAGATTTTATTGCTTATTAAAGGTCTGATATGATAGGAATGTAAAGAAAAATGGAGAAGGATCTGATTTTTTTTCATCAATAAGTGAAGCTAAAATCTCTTAGTATAATACTATAGTTATAATTGTAAGTTAACTTGATTATAAATATTGTAAAGGATAGTTTTAAATAATTTTAAAGTAAATGATTAAATTAAAGTGTTTTTATGAATGAATTTATAGCAAATAAAAAGAAGGTACTCTTTGTCGGCTCATTTAAAGAGACTTCTAAAAGCGGGGGGGTTGGAGGGCAAATGTTTGCGTGCAAAACAATTATAAATAGTGAATTAAGTTCTTTTATTAATTGGACTTTAATTGACACAACTGCAGATAGCAATATTCTAGCTAGCAAAATAAAACGTTTACGAAAAGCTATGCTTAGATTGTTTAAATTCATCTATTATATGATTTTTTTTAAACATGACTATATTTTGATTTTTGTTGCAGATGGTTTAAGTTTTTGGGAAAAAGGATTGATGGGATTAATTGGCAAAGTCTTTACAAGAAGCAAAATAATTATAGCACCACGATCTGGTTTAATTACTAATGATATTAACAATAAAGGAAGTTTAAAAACTTTTATAGAATATGTCTTTAAAAAAGTTGACATTGTTATTTGTCAAAGCAAAAGCTGGCAAGTGATATTTGAAAAATTAGCAGGTGAAAATAAATCTAAATTTATCATAATAGAAAATTTAATTGATTATGATAAATATAAAAGCATACAAGTGAGGGATTTGAGAAAAAATGAAAAGGTAGTTGTTTTATTTATGGCTTGGGTTACCAGAAATAAGGGTATTTTTGAACTCGTCGAAGCAGTAAAAATGTTAAAGAATGACAATTGTAATTTTAAATTAATTATCGCTGGTTTGGGAGAGGATTATGAAGTGATTGTTGATGAAGTGGAAAAACAAGGATTAAGTGATTTTGTTGATTTTCGAGGATGGGTATTGGGTGATAAAAAACTAAAAATTTTAGAAGAAAGCGATATATTTGTTTTGCCTACTTATTTCGACGGATATCCCAACTCACTTATGGAAGCGATGGCTTCGGGTAAAGCATGTATTGGGACAAAAGTAGGATCTATTCCAGATATAATAAATGATTGTAAAAATGGTATTCTGATAGAAAAGCAAAATGTAAAGGAACTATATCATAGTCTAAAATATTTAATTCACAATGATGAAATTCGTTTAAAGATGGGTAGTATAGCTAGAGATAATATTAGGGAAATTAATTCTATACCTGTCGGTATCTTAAAATATAAAAAAATATTCAGTATTCAGTGATATGAAAATACAAAACAAAACCTTACTAATAACCGGTGGAACAGGTTCTTTTGGGAACGCGGTCTTAAATCGTTTTTTACACACGAATCATTTCAGTGAAATTCGCATTTTTTCTCGTGATGAGAAAAAACAAGATGACATGCGGAACCAACTTAAAAATGATAAATTGAAATTTTACATTGGTGATGTTAGAGATTATGCAAGTGTAGAAAGAGCTATGCGTGGCGTGGATTATGTATTTCATGCTGCAGCTTTAAAGCAAGTGCCTTCTTGTGAATTTTTCCCTTTAGAAGCTACTAAGACCAATGTGTTTGGAACCCAAAATGTAATTGATGCCGCCGTTGCTAATGGTGTTGCAAAAGTTATTTGCTTAAGCACCGACAAAGCAGCTTATCCAATTAACGCCATGGGAATATCCAAAGCTTTAATGGAAAAAGTAGCGGTTGCTGCATCCAGAAATATTCGTGATAATAAAACTACGGTTTGTCTAACACGTTATGGGAATGTAATGGCTTCAAGAGGTTCGGTAATTCCTTTATTTTTAAGTCAGATTAAAGCAGGAAACACGCTAACAATTACGGATCCTAAAATGACACGTTTTTTAATGTCATTAGATGAAGCAGTTGAATTAGTATTATTCGCTTTTGAACATGGAAATCAAGGTGATTTATTCGTCAACAAAGCCCCCGCAGGAACTATTGGCGATTTATCTCAAGCATTGAAAGAACTTTGCAACGCTACAAATGAAGTAAAAGTAATTGGAACGCGTCACGGTGAAAAATTATATGAAACTCTTTGTACCCGCGAAGAAATGGTGAAAGCCGAAGATATGGGTGAATTCTACAGAATCCCAGCCGATAACCGTGATTTAAATTATGCCCAATATTTTTCAGAAGGCGAACAAGATGTTTCTATAATTGAAGATTATCATTCGCACAATACAGAACAACTGGGTGTAGAAGGAATGAAGAAATTATTAGCACAACTACCATTAATACGAAAAGAAGTTTTTGGAGAAGATGTGGAGCAAATGCCGGGGTAGGAAGTGATCAGTTGTCAGTATTCAGTTAAAAGTTTGTTTAAAAACAAATGTTCAGCAAAACAATAGTAACGATTCCTTTAAATCTTTTTAAATCTGCGTGAAAAAACTAACTTTTGCATATTTTAAAAAAGGACATTTAAATAAGGTAAACATAAAAATCCTTTAAATGGTTTTAAATCTGCCTGAAACAATTTTTCAGCTTATTCAAATTGGGTGTTAAAGTAAAATTATTTTAAGTTATGCAAAAGGGTCAAAAAATAATTCAAGGCAATACACATATAGATTCACGTGGCACAGTCCGATTTATAAATGATTTCGACATGAATAAAGTTGTTCGTATGTATGCCATAACACCTGAATTAGGAATAATCCGAGCTTGGCAAGGCCATCAAGTAGAAACCAAGTGGTTTTTTGTAGCAAAAGGTAGTTTTACTGTAAAGACAGTTGCCCTGGGGAATTTTGATGAAGTTAACACTTACACCATGAATGAAAACGAAAGTGAAGTTTTACAAATTCCAGGTGGCCATTACAACGGTTTCGAAGCCACCGAAAAAGGAAGTGTCCTAATGATCTTCTCAGACGCCAACCTAGAAGCCTCAAAAGCCGACGATATCAGACAAACCCTAGAATTTTTACCCTGGAATTAAAAAATCCTTTCTATCATTTCAATCCCTTTAAATCTGCGTGAAACAAACAGAGAAATAAAAAAGAATAAAATCCGCAACTATCCGCCTAATCAGCGTTATCCGCGTGCCATTAAAACATAAAAATCCGCAGCTATACGCCCAATCAGTGTAATCTGCGTGCCAATAATACCGCGTGCCAATAAACCCGCGTTCAAAATAGACAACATGTTAAAAATAGGAATAACCGGCCAAAACGGTTTCGTAGGAACTCATTTATTCAACACCCTAGGACTTCAGCCAGAAGTTTTTGAAAGAGTCCCTTTTGAGAAATCTTTTTTTGAAGACGGGAACGACATAGATGCTTTCGTATCGCAATGCGATGTAATTGTGCATTTAGCTGCACAAAACCGCCATAATGACCCAGAAGTTATTTATGAAATCAATTTAGGTTTAGTGAAAAGCTTAATAGCTTCATTAGAACGAACAAATAGTAAGGCTCACGTTATTATCTCTTCTTCATCACAAGAAGAACGAGATAATTTATACGGCAAATCAAAAAAAGAAGGAAGAGAATTATTGGCCAATTGGGCAGAAAAAGCAAATGCAACTTTTACAGGAATGATTATTCCGAATGTATTTGGACCATTTGGTCAGCCTTATTATAATTCGGTAGTCGCTACATTTTCACATCAAGTGGCTAATGGGGAAACGCCTAATATAGAAGTGGATGGCGATTTGAAATTGATTTATGTAGGCGAGTTGATTGCTGAAATTATTAAAGCTGTACAACAAAAAACTAATCAAGCACATTACATAGTTAATTATACAAGCGAAGCAAAAGTCTCAACGCTATTAGCTTTACTACAAAAATATAAAACCACTTACCAAGACAAAGGAGAAATCCCAGCCCTAAATAACACGTTTGAATTAAACTTATTCAATACGTTCAGATGTTACATGAACATCAAGGAACATTTTCCAGTAAAATTTACACAACATACGGATACAAGAGGTTCTTTTGTAGAAGTGATTCGTCTTGGCGTAGGTGGACAAGTTTCTTTTTCGACAACAGTTCCCGGAATTACAAGAGGAAATCATTACCACACCAGAAAAATAGAACGTTTTGCCGTAATCAAAGGAAAAGCATTAATTCAATTGAGAAAAATTGGAACGGATGAGGTTTTAGATTTCTATTTAGATGGGGAAGAACCAGCGTATGTGGATATGCCTATTTGGTACACCCACAATATTAAGAATATTGGTAATGAGGTGTTGTATACGAATTTTTGGATCAATGAGTTTTATGATGCGAATGATCCCGATACTTATTTTGAGAATGTGTAAATGATTTTTTTTGCACTCAGATTTAAAAGGATATAAAACGATAAAATGGTTTTTCCTTAAAAGATTAAATGTAAGTGAAGTTTAATGATTGAAATAATTACTAAAAAAAATTATGGAAATAGATGAAATAACTTATAAAATTAGAGGTTGTATCTTTAATGTTTACAATAATTTAGGTCCTGGATTATTTGAATCGGTTTATGAAGCTGCATTACTTTAGGAATTAGAAAAAGCAGGCTTAAAAGCTCAGAATCAAGTAGAATTAGCTGTCCATTATGATGGAATTATTCTAGATGTAGCTTTTAGAATTGACATTTTAGTAGAAGACAAAGTTTTAATAGAACTTAAATCAGTGGAAGAGCTCGTAAGACTTCACTATAAACAAGTTACTACCTATTTAAAATTATCGGATTTGCGAGTCGGTATTTTAGTAAACTTCAATACTGCTGAAATAAAAGATAATATTAAAAGGATTGTAAATAATTACGAGGAAAAGTAAATTTTAAAATCCTTTCAATCCTTTTAGACCTGCCAGAAAGAAATAGTAGATAAAGAATATTAAACAAAATATAAATAGTTAAGAGTAAAAATAAAGTTTAAAAAAATCCTTTGAATACTTTTAAATCTGCGTGAAACAAATAGCAGTTTAGAAATAGTAAATAAAATATAAATATTTAAGAGTAAAAGTAAAGTTTAAAAAACCATCGAATACTTTTAAATCTGAGTGAAACAAATAGTAGCTAAAGAATGTTAGACAAAATATAAATATTTAAGAGTGAAAATAAATTTTAAAAATCCTTTCAATCCTTTTAAATCTGCGTGAAATAAACGCAAGTTTAACAGTTATAAGTAAAAATCTGCAGTTATCCGCCCAATCAGCGTCATCTGCGTTCCATTAAAGTATAAAAATCCGCACCTATCCGCTCAATCAGCGTCATCAGCGTGCCAACATAATATAAAATGAAAAAATTAAAAGTTATCACCGTAGTAGGTACCCGACCAGAAATCATTCGTTTGTCAAGAGTAATTTGTGCTTTAGATGCTTCCGAAGCTATTGAGCACATTTTAGTACATACCGGCCAAAATTACGACTATGAATTAAACGAAGTATTCTTCGAAGACCTTGGAATTAGAAAACCAGATCATTTCTTAAATGCTGCGGGCTCTAATGCAACAACTACTGCAGGACAGATTTTGATAAATATCGATGCCGTTCTGGAAGAAATTAAACCCGATGCGTTTTTGGTTTTAGGAGATACCAACTCTTGTTTGTGTACTATTGCGGCGAAGAAAAGACACATTCCAATTTTCCACATGGAAGCAGGGAATCGTTGTTTTGACCAACGCGTGCCAGAGGAAACCAACCGTAAAATTGTCGACCATATTTCGGACATCAACATGACCTATTCTGACATTGCTCGAGAATATTTATTGAGAGAAGGATTGTCAGCCGATAGAATTATCAAAACAGGATCGCCTATGTTTGAAGTATTACATCATTATCTCCCACAAATAAAAAAATCAACAGTATTACAAAAATTGAATCTTGAAAAAGGGAAGTATTTTGTAGTGTCAGCACATCGAGAAGAAAACATCAGTTCCGAGAAAAATTTCAGTGGCTTGATGGAAAGTTTAAATCTAATTGCTGAAAAATATGGCTATCCTGTAATTGTTTCCACACATCCTCGTACCAGAAATATGATCGATAAGAAACAGATAAAAACACATGCCGGAATCCAATTCTTAAAACCACTTGGTTTTCACGATTACAATGCATTACAAGTGAATTCGTATGCGGTTTTGTCTGATTCAGGAACCATTAACGAAGAATCTTCAATTCTTAACTTTAGAGCGTTAAACATTCGTGACGCTCATGAAAGACCAGAAGCTATGGAAGAAACTTCTGTTATGATGGTGGGAATGAACACAGATCGTATCTTACAAGGCTTAATACAATTGCAAAGACAAACGATTGATGAAGAACGCAACTTTAGAAAAGTAGCGGATTACAGCATGCCAAATGTTTCGGAAAAAGTAGTTCGAATTATCATCAGTTATACAGATTATATCAAACGTGTTGTTTGGAGCGAAGCATACTAAAATGAAAATTCTAATTGTAACACAATATTTTTTTCCAGAAAACTTTAAAAGTAATGATTTGGCTTTTGAACTTCAAAAAAGAGGGCATGAAGTTACTGTTCTGACGGGAATACCAAATTATCCTGAAGGGAAAATTTTTGAAGGTTATGGTATTTTTAAAAGTCGTTCACAAGTAATGAAAGGAGTAAAAGTAAAGAGGGCATTTTTAATTCCAAGAGGAAATGGCGGGGGAGTTCGGTTACTAATAAATTATTATAGTTTTGCATTATTTGCTTCAATAAAAGCTTTTTTTATGGGATTAAATAAAAAGTACGATGCAATAATTGTTCACGAGCCTTCTCCAATTATGCAATATTATCCAGCTTATCTACTGAATAAAATTTGGAAAACTCCTGTTTATTTTTGGGTTATGGATTTGTGGCCAGAAAGTTTAGCTGTTGCAGGTGGGATTAGTAACAAATTTGTTTTAAGTTATTTTACAAGAGTAGTTGTAAAGTTTTATACTAATGCGGAGAAAATTTTAATCACATCAAAGGGTTTTCGGGAATCAATAAACAATAAAGGAAATTTTAATGAAAAAATAGTCTATTTCCCTAATTGGGCAGAAGATTCGATATCTGAAGGGAATAAGGACTTTCCTTTGCCTGAATTGCCAATTGGCTTTAAAGTTATGTTTGCAGGAAACATAGGCGAAGCACAAGATCTTGACAGTATAATGCAAGCAGCACTGCAACTTAGAAGCGATAAAAATATTAAATTTGTTATAGTAGGGGATGGCAGAAAAATGTCTTTTGTGAAAAGTTTTATAGCTGAAAACGATTTATCAGAAACCGTTTTTCTTTTAGGACGTTACCCTGTTGAGGCAATGTCGAGTTTTTTTGAAAAAGCAGATGTTATGCTGGTAACCTTGAAAAATGACCCCATATTTAATTTAACCGTTCCAGCTAAATTGCAAGCCTATATGAGTGCTTCTAAGCCAATTATTGGGATGTTAAATGGAGAAGGAGCAGCTAATATTTTAGAAGCAAATTGTGGATTTACAGTGTCAGCGGGTGACTACGATTCATTAGCAAAAACAATAATTAAAATATCAAAACTTTCAGAGGATGTATTAGAAGAATTAGGAAATAGTAGTAGACTTTATTATGAACGTAACTTTAGATTAAGTAATTGTATATCTAATTTAGAACTCATTCTTCAACAAAATCAACAAAATCTTTAAAAGATGGAAATAACAATAACTGGAGCTTCAGGATTTGTTGGGAGTAATATTTCAAAATATTTAGAAAAGCAAAATTTCACTATTCAACCCTTGTCGCTTCGCGAGGCAAATTGGAGAGATAAATTTAATGTAAATTCAGAGGCTATTATTCATTTGGCAGGAAAAGCGCACGACACTTCAAAAACGCAAGATATTGAGGAGTATTTTAGAATCAATACGGAGCTTACGATAGAAATTTTTAATCTATTTTTAAAATCCAATAATAAAGATTTTTTCTATTTTAGTTCTGTAAAAGCTGTCGCCGATACAATAGAGGATGTTCTAAAGGAAGAACAGGATGCTAATCCTTTAACTCCTTACGGTAAGTCTAAATTGAAAGCAGAACAATATATAACCTCCCAAAAACTGCCAGCAGGTAAAAGAGTTTTTATCATTCGACCTTGTATGATTCATGGACCTGGAAATAAAGGGAATTTGAATTTATTATATAAAATAGTAGAAAAAGGAATTCCATGGCCACTTACTAATTTTGAAAATCAACGCTCTTTTTTAAGTATTGAAAATTTATCATTTTTAGTAGTAAATATGCTGAAAAATTCAAATGTTAAATCGGGTGTTTATAATTTCGCAGATGATGGATCTTTATCGACAAATCAATTAATTACCTTGATTAATGAAGGCTTAAATAAAAAACCCCGATTTTTAAAGTGGAGCAAAAAATATATATTAAAATTAGCAAAAATTGGAGACACAATTCATCTTCCACTTAATTCAGAAAACTTAAAAAAGTTAACTGAGAATTATGTGGTTTCTAATAAAAAGATTAAACAGGAACTTTCAATTGAAAAATTACCAATTACCGTTTCAGAAGGGATTTTACAAACAATTAATAGTTTTAAAAATAAATAAATAATGATACGAATTCTTGACTTTATATTTTCATTTATAGGTGTAGTTCTTTTGTTGCCTGTGGGAATTGTGTTATATATTATAGGATTGTTCGATACAGGTTCTCCAATATTCGTACAAGAACGAGTGGGAAGACATAAAAAGCCTTTTAATTTATATAAATTTAGAACAATGCATGTTGACACCAAGTCTGTAGCTTCACATTTGTCAACTCAAGCATCAGTCACCAAATTTGGTGGATTCTTACGCAAGTCAAAATTAGATGAGCTACCTCAACTAGTTAACGTGTTAATTGGCGATATGAGTCTAGTAGGTCCTCGTCCCAATTTGTTCAATCAGATCGAATTAATTGAAGAACGAGACAAGCGAAATGTTTATGAAAGTTTACCCGGAATTACGGGTCTTGCTCAAAATAATAATATAGATATGTCTACACCAGAAAAGTTAGCAATAACAGATAAAAAAATGATTGAAGAGTTAACTATTTTCAATTACTTTAAATATATCATTGGAACTGTTACAGGAAAAGGACAAGGAGACCGCGTGGGAAAGTAATATTTATTTAAACCCATTAAATTTCATTCCTAATATAAATGCCCAAACGCCTCTTCGACCTCATTTTCGCATTAATAAGCGTAATTATCTTGGCAGGCTTGCTTTTATTGTCTTTGCTTTTGGCGAGTATCGACACTTATTCTTTCGGTTTGTTTTGGCAAGACCGCATTGGCCAACATGGGAAACGCTTTAAAATCTTCAAAATAAAAAGTCTGCACGACAGCACCAAAAAAGTTACAGCGTTTGGTCGGTGCTTACGAGCTTTCAAACTGGATGAATTGCCGCAACTACTTAATATTATACTCGGTCAAATGAGTTTTGTTGGCCCACGTCCAGACTTACCCGGTTTTGCCGATTTACTTCAAGGCAACGACCGCCAATTCCTCACCCTAAAACCCGGCCTCACCGGATTAGCTTCTCTAAAATACCGCAACGAAGAAACCCTTTTAGCCAAACAAGCCAGTCCCCAAAATTACAACGACACCGTCATCTGGCCAGACAAAGTACGTATCAATAATTGGTACAGCACACACCGCTCTTTTATAATGGATATCCAAATTCTTTTTTATACGGTTTTCCCTTTTTTAAGCTTTGACGTGGAGGAGTTTATGAATGAAAGAAGGTAAGTTTTGCCACAAAGAAACTAAGGCCCAAAGTTTCTTCATTAAAAAAAAAACACAAACCATTCCCATCTAGTTTGCTATCCTGAAAGGATCCCACCCAAACCAGTTCCAGAATCTACTTCAACCAACAACCGAGAACGTACAACATTACCCATAAGAGACCCTTAACAGGGTGACAAGATTGTGCGTAAGTTTAATACAAATAAAATCCACACCCTTTCACATAAACCATTCAAACCCAGTTTGTCATCCTGAAAGGATCCCACGCAAACCACTTCCAGAATCTACTTCAACCAACAACTTACAATTTACAACCGACAACATTACCCATAAGAGACCCTTGACAGGGTGACAAGATTGTGGGTAAGTTTAGTACAAATAAAATCCTCACCCTTTCACACAAGCCATTCACACCCAGTTTGTCATCCTGAAAGGATCCCACACAAACCACTTCCGTCTAGTTTGTCATTCTGTAAGGATCCCACGCAAACCACTTCCGGAATCTACTTCAACCGACAACTTACAACCGACAATATCACCCATAAGAGACCCTTAACAGGGTGACAAGATTGTGGGTAATTTTAGTACAAATAAAATCCACACCCTTTCACACAAACCACTTCCACCAAGTTTGTCATCCTGGAAGGATCCCCACACAAACAACTCCCAGATTCCAGGTAATATCTTTGTAGGTTCTTGCTCCCCTCCTTCGGAGGGGTTGGAGGAGGCTTTCCCAATCTACTTCCACAAAATTGTGATCCCGTTCGAAACTTCTTAGTTCGCAGTTACTCATATAAACTTAACAGCTAATACAAGACTGGTTTCACTACTAAATCTTTAAATAAATTTGGCATCAAGCTCCAACAATTTTTAAATTTGAAGGTGTTCTGATATAAGTTCACACTGATTTTAATTACCAATAGTGGCATTCCTAAGTAGATTTGATTGTAAATGTTTTAGTGTAATTAACATGAGTAGAAAGCTATTAAATTATGTAATGTTCATTTTCAGGAATTGCATTTTACCTGCAAGTAAACGGTTTATAAGTATCTTTTTTTTACTGTTGTACTTCAGATTACAGATAATAACCAAAATTCAATTAAACTTGTCATTTTAATTCTCTTAATTAGAGCTTTAATCGGTTGAAATTGCTAATGTAATAGACTTACTTCTAGGTAGATTTTTCTAAAACTTCTTCAGTTTTTGGTTGTGGTGCGAAATTATGGAGATGTTAAAGTTCATTGTATACCATGAAGTCCTTAAGTTGTTTCAGAAAGAATTCGTAATTTTGCCGAAATTCTAATATATGTTATCTTTATTTAAAACTAAACCAAAATTAGCTGAATTAATTCCTAACGGTTATGTTGACATACATTCGCATGCATTGCCAGGTATAGATGATGGTGCTAAAAACATGCAAGATTCAGATTTTTTACTGACTAGTATGTCGAGTTTAGGTTTTTCAAAAGTAATTACCACCCCTCATACTATGGGTAATGTTTGGAGTAATACTTCTGAGACCATAAATAATGCGCTTAATGACGTAAAAGTGAATTTATCTAGCATTTCAGAAAAAGTAAAATTGGAAGCTGCTTCCGAATATTTTTTAGATGAAAAGCTTATGGAGCTAGTACAGCAAAGTAAATTATTACCTTTAAAGGAGAACTATATTTTAGTAGAAATGTCATACTTAAATGCACCTATGCAGTTGTATGATTTTTTATTTGAACTGCAATTGAAGGGTTATCAGTTGATTTTAGCTCATCCTGAACGTTATAGCTTTTTTCATAATCGTAAAAAAGAATACGATAAATTAAAAAAAGCAGGCTGTATGTTTCAATTAAATCTATTGGCAACGGTTGGTTATTATGGAAAAGATGTCGCGCTTGTTTCAGATTATTTAATGAAAGAAGGTATGTACGATTTTGTAGGTTCAGATATTCACCATCAAAAACATCTTCAATCTTTTGGAGGTAAAATTATCGTTTCGCAACAAAAGGTTTTGCAACAACTCCTAGAAAACAATAAATTTTTTAAATAAGTACTGCTTAGAAATACTAAGCAGCACTTACTAATAATTATGTATAAATTTATATACTATTTGGTTTAAACCATTTTTTCATGCGGTTTAATATAGAGTCTTTTTCAACTTCAACACCATAGCCATAGCCATAACCGTATCCGTATCCTTTTTTGATGTCCGTGTCGTTAACTAATATGGACATATTTGGCAATTTCTTGTCTATATGAAGTTGTTGAGGTAGGGCTAAAACTCTTTTTTCCAAATAGTATGCTCTAGTAACATAAACAAATGCATCGGCGTATTTGGCAATTAATAAAGTGTCTGTTACTAAACTAACTGGCGCGGTATCAACAATTACGTAATCAAAATCTTTTTTAACAGCTTCAAAAAGTTCGCTTACCCTTTTGCCCATCAATAACTCCGCAGGATTTGGAGGGATAATACCGCCTGGTAATACATAAAAATTCTCATAACCCTCCATTTTTTTTACGTAATCTGTATAGGGTTTGTTGGATTTATCCGCTAAGAAATTTGTTACTCCTTTTTCTGGAACATCTAGATATTCATCGATTTTCGGGTTACGAATATCCATACCAATCAGTAAAATCTTCTTCTCAGATAAAGCAATAGTCGCTGCCAAATTGACTGAAATAAAAGTTTTTCCTTCTTTTGGAAATGTGGAAGTTAAGAAAATCATTCTGGCGCGATCTTCGGGAACTTCGTTTAAGATAAAGTTTAAGTTAGTGCTAACTATACGTAATGCTTCAGCGGTATTTGTTCTGCTGTTGGAGGCTACAAGTCTTTCTTCTCCATCTAAGGCATGAGGTACATCACCTATAATTGGAATAGTAGTAGCTCTTTCAATATCAAGTCTGGATTTTACTTTGGTGTCTAAAATTGTTATCAAGTAAATTATTCCTGCTGGAATCAATAATCCTAGTAAAAGAGCTGCAATGTAGATAATACTTTTTTTAGGAGAAACAGGAATGTTGTTTGCCAAGGCTGCATCAATTACTTTAGCGTTAGGTTCTGTAACTGCCAAACTAATTTCAGTTTCTTCTCTTTTTTGTAATAGATAAGAATAGATCGCGTCTTTAATAGCTTGTTTTCTAAATATTTCCTTGAATAATTTTTCTTGTGTAGGTACTTTTGCCAGTTTACCTCCTAATAAATCTTGTTGGCGGTTTAAATCTCTTTTTACTATATTTAGATTAGCTAGTGACTGCGTTAAATTAGCATCTATGTTTCGTTTTAATGCCTTAATTTTTTGATCTAGTTGAATTACAATTGTGTTTTTTGGGCCTGCACTTGATGCTTGCTTTTCTTTTTGTAGGACTAATAGATTATACTGTTCAATTATCGGAGAAGCGCTATTTTCAGAAGCTAAAAGAGTTGCAGGTAAGAGATCGTCTGTACTTGCGGTTTTATTATAAGCCTTTAGTGTCTCTACGATATTAATTTCAGTTTCAGTTTCAATTGCCTTTTTTTCAAAAGCAGTGGCATTTTCTCTAAAAATTTTACCTTCTGTCTCTACGTCAACTAGTTTGTTTTCTTTTTTAAAAGTTTCTACTTCTTCTTCCACATCGTCTAACTCTTTAGCTATTAAGTTAAGTCGACCTTCAATAAAACGAGAAGTATTTTTGGCAACGAATTCCTTGTCCTTAATTGCTTCCAAGTTGTAGCTTTCGATCAAAGTATTTAGAATGTCTTCAGCTTTTTCAGGAAGGGCATCAGTTAAAGAAAGCTCAATTATACTAGTGTTTTTGCCAATATTAGAAATATTTAATCTTGTTTTATAATCGTTTGTTATTATTTGCAAAGGGCGCAATTCAAAATTTAATTCATAATTTGATGTAAAATTAGAAGCAGTACCTTTCGATACAACTAATGAGCCGTTCTCCTTTAAGTTAATTTTCTCGCCATAAGAGTATGTTCCTAGCTTATTTGATTCATTATCAAATATTGAGAATTTTTCGAAGTTTATTCCTTCTATTGAGTACGAAATTTCTTTTTCTTTACGCGTAGGCAGTTTTAACCATTCAATAATTATTGGTGTGTTTTTATAAATTTCGAAAGACTTAACTTTACCTGCGGTAAAATATACCACTTCTAAATGTAGTTTTTTTAATGTTTTTTCCATTAAAGTTCTAGAGCGAAGTACCTCTACTTCGTTCTCAACATTGTCTTTTACGCCGGACATCTGCGTTATTTCAGAAAAAGCAGCCAGTTCTGATGACATGCCTCCACGGCGATCATCTTTTACTTGAATACTCATCGCAGCATTATAGGTAGGTGATGCATATCTTAGGTAAAGAAAAGCTAAGGTCAAGGTCAAAATAATAGACAATACAAAAGCTTTCCAATTTAGCAGGTAGGGTAATAGTAGCTCTCTAAGGTTGAAGTTTTCTGTATTATCTTGTGCGAAAGAAGTGGGGTTTTGAGTGTTCATTTTTTTATCTAGTCGTTAGGGCTATAATAGTTATCAATAAAGAAATAGCTGAAATACCTATTGAAATATTTGGTCCAACAGCAGAACTGTTAATTTTAGTCTTATTTGGTTCAACGTATAGAACATCGTTTTGTGCTAAGTAATAGTAAGGAGATGAAATTAAATTGATATCAGTCAAATCTAACCTTTGAGTAATTGTTTGACCGTCGCGTTCTCTTATTAATAAAATATTGTCTCTTTTTCCAAAAATAGAAAGATCCCCAGCGCTACCAATTGCTTCTAACACAGATATACGCTCGCTTTTTACTTGTATAGTTCCTGGTTTGTTAACCTCTCCAAGTACTGTAATTTTAAAATTCATTACTTTTAAAATTACATTAGCATCAGCAATGTGATCTATTAACAAATCGCGTATTTTTTGCTGCGCTTCTATACGTGTCAATCCTTTTAAGTCAATAGTTCCAAGAACAGGAAATTCGATTGTTCCTTCTTTGGTAATTAAGTAGTTTAATCTAGTTTGCTGACCTATCCCTAAATCTGAATCATTCTGAATATTAAGCACTTGTAGGTTGTAGGGTAGTGCAACTTCTGGGTTTACAGAAGTTACAGAGATCATTAGCACATCATCAGCTTGTAATTTTATTTCGTAGTCAGAAGTCTTAATAGGTAACGAATTACCGTTTAAGTAAACATAGTCTAATTTTGAAGCGCAACTGTTTAAGAAAAGCACTGCTAACATCATAAATGTAAAAAGGGATATTTTTTTCAAAGTTATTTTTTTTGCAAATATACTATTCTCTGTAAGAGTTGACAAGTTATTTATCTAAATGCTCAAAAATGGAGTTTAAACTTATATATTCAGGGACAATTTCTTTCATACGCTGTACCAGTTTTAAATCACCTTCTTGTAGCTGTGCTAAATCATTAATCGCGTTTAATACCTGATCATAATCTTCTTCTTTCTCCTGTGCTATCATGATTTTTTCGTGATGTGTGGGCAGCGTTTTTGAACTATCGGTCAGCAGTTCTTCGTAGAGCTTCTCTCCAGGTCTCAAACCAATTATTTTTATTTCAATTGAAGGACCAGAATCATTTTTAGCCAGTAGAATCATTTTCTTAGCCAAATCAATAATTTTAACTGGTTTTCCCATGTCGAAAATGTAAATTTCTCCTCCGTTACCCATGCCGCCTGCTTCAAGGACCAATTGGCAGGCCTCTGGAATTGTCATAAAATAGCGAATGATGTCTGGATGAGTGATTGTCAGTGGGCCGCCCGCTTCAATTTGTTTCTTAAAAAGAGGAACTACAGAGCCATTGGATCCTAAAACATTTCCAAATCGAGTTGTTATGAATTTAGTAAAGCCTTGGTTTTCTTTGCTATGTTTGTAATGTAAAGATTGTACGTATTTCTCTGCAATACGTTTGCTTGCGCCCATTACATTGCTAGGATTAACGGCTTTATCTGTGGAGACCATCACGAATTTTTTTGCTTTATATTGCAAGGCTAAATCAGCTATATTTTTGGTTCCTAGTACGTTGGTTTGAATTGCTTGTGAAGGGTTGTCCTCCATTAGTGGGACATGTTTATAAGCTGCTGCATGAAACACTATGTCGGGGAAATGCGTTTTAAAAACGTTTTCCACAACTAATTTGTTTCTAATGTCTGCAATAATAGTAAATACTTTTGTTGATTTTTTACTGTTTTTGATTTCTAAAGAAATATCGCATAAAGGTGTTTCTGCTTGGTCAAGTAAAATAAGTTTTTTTGGATTAAAGCCCATAACTTGTCTAACGATTTCACTACCAATTGAACCAGCTGCACCAGTAATAAGTACTGTTTTAGCAGAAAGTTCAGAGGACACTAGTTTGTTATCTAATACAATGGGTTTTCGCTCTAATAAATCATTGATTTCAAAACTCTTAATTTGTTTGGATAATTCCTTTTGATTTTCCCAATTGGTTACAACGGGTAGTGTAAACACCTTTATGTTGTTTTGCAAACATTCTTCTACTAAAGCTATTTTTTCTTCTTTAAGAAGTGTTTTTTCTGCAATAATAACTGCTTTAATTTTATATCCTCTTAATACAACTGCTGTTCTTTTCGATGCACCTATAATAGGCAGGCCTAAAATTCTTTTTGCGGTATTAGATTGCGATTTGTCCATAAAAGCAACAATTCTAAAGCGCGATGGATTTTCTGATTTTATGGCATTAGCTACAGCTATCGCATTGGCGTCTGAGCCATATATGATTGTCGGGATAGTGTCCTTTGTTACTATTGAAGTTTGAAAACTTTCGTATGCAAATTTTATTATTACTCTAAAAAAAAATAAAAACGCAAAGGAGAATAAGTAACTGATTATTAAACTAGGGAATAAATATATTTTCTTATCAAAAATAAAATAGCTTGAATAATTGATTGCAATTAAGACTAAGAGTGATGAGGTTGTTGAGAATAGTAATTTTATTGCATCGATAGAACTACTGTGTCTTATAATCCCTGAGTAGGTTTTGAAGTAAATGAAAAAACAGGTATTAACAAGAATGATTAAACTGTAGCGCTCAACTAGACCCAAAAAATTGTAAAATGTAGTTTCTAAATAAGTTAATAAAATATAGGTAATTGCATTAGCTAAAATTACAATAAAAATATCAATAAAGAAAATTATCCATCTTGGTAAATAATTTAAATTAAGAACTAAGTCCTTTAAAAAGGAGTAAGATTTAGAGTAATTATGACTAGCTTTACTTGTTTTTGAGCTCATGAAATTGATTTTTAAATTGTTTTTTAAGCTTTTATAGTTTTAATTAAAAAAAGAATCTAAAACTAACTTGATTCTTTGTAAATCAGGTTTTGATAAATTTGATCCTGAGGGTAAACATAAACCTTTCTCAAATAATCCCTCTGAAATATTATTGCCATAATAAGGATACTGCGCAAAAACAGGTTGCAAGTGAACTGGTTTCCACAGTGGTCTTGATTCGATATTTTCCTTTTCTAAGGTTAAGCGTAACGCTTCACGTTGTTCAAAAGAATTTAAAATTATTGCGCTCAGCCAGTGATTAGAAAAGTAGTCAGTACTGGGTTCTTGGAAAACTATAATTTCTTTATGATCTTTAAAATACTCTACATAAAAAGTGTTTACAGCTCTTCTTTGTGAAACTCGTAAATTAATTACTTCCATTTGGCCACGACCTATTCCTGCACATATGTTACTCATTCTATAGTTATATCCAATTTCAGAATGTTGATAGTGGGGAGCATCATCTCTTGATTGGGTCGCCCAGTAAATAGCCTTTTCTTTATGCTTTAGCGTCTTACATACCAAAGCTCCGCCACCAGAAGTAGTAATGATTTTGTTGCCATTAAAAGATAAGGCACCTACTTGACCAAACGTCCCGCAGTTTTGTCCTTTGTAGGTGCTGCCTAATGCTTCAGCACTATCTTCTAAAACAGGAATTTTGTATTTTTCTGAAATAGCCATTATTTCTGCTACTTTGAATGGCATACCATATAAATGTACTGCGATGATTGCTTTTGGTCTTTTTCCTTTTGCTATGCGGTCAATGATAGCTTGTTCTAAAGTAACAGGGCATAAATTCCAGGTGTCTTTTTCACTATCTATTAAAATAGGAAATGCTCCTATATATAGGATGGGATTTGCTGAACCCGAAAATGTCATACTCTGACAAATAACTTCGTCACCTGCCTTAACGCCTAATAGAAGTAACCCTAAATGAAGTGCGGCCGTTCCAGAACTCAAAATAGCCACGTGATTACCTTGTTTTAAAAACTTTTCTATGTCCTTTTCTAAGCCGTCCACATTTGGACCTAGTGGGGCAATCCAATTAGCATCAAATGCATCTTGTACATATTTAGTCTCATTTCCGCTCATGTGAGGAGAAGAAAGCCATATTTTCGGAAGTAGTTGCATTTATTTAACGTAGAATTGATTTGACAAAAATACTTAATAAAATCTTAACTTAATAAAATCGATGTGCCAAATGCTGACAAATTTGATAAAAATTAGCACTATATGTAGCTTATAGCAGATTGTGAAGAAGTTGCGTCTTTTTTCATACGTTGTTAAGTTAAAATTGAATGTGTGATGTTTAAGGAAAAGCAATTCTTTAAAATTTCTTCTGTTGCATCTATTAAATATTTTTGATATTTAAATCGGTTTTGTATTTGATTTTTGAAAAGTAAATAGTTTTGCTAAAAGATTTCGTACATCATAATATTTTTGTTAAACATCACATATCGTTTTTATCTATTTTCTTAATCTTATCTTGTTTAAGTGTGATTTTCATTTATTGATTTTATGTTGTTGTTCTTTTATATTGATATAAAAATAAGCCCGCTGCTAATAACTTCTCCAAGAGAAATTTAATGTGTTTGTTACAATTTAAAATAAATATTTATAATTATTTTTTCTTTACATTTTGATTTTAAGGTCTCAATTATTAAATTTTTATCGCATTAGTACCGGTTGTCTAATGTAATTTGTTATTTTTGTGAAAATTAAAAATCGATGAAAAGTATTCTAGTAGCGGTGGTGGTTTTGTTAAGTTCTTTTATATATAGTCAAGATCGTATTAATGTTAATGCGACTACTTTAGTTGGATTTCCTTCTATCGGTTATGAAAAAATGGTGGCGCCTAATTTTAGTTTTCACATTGATGCTACAGGTTCTATTTTTAATTCCTTCAATGACATGCCTCTGAAATTTTTGATGATAACTCCAGAAATGCGTTGGTATTCTAAAAAAGAGAATACTGGGTTATATGTGGGAGGGCATATAGGAGGTGTTGTTTTTAATCTTCAAAAATACGGATACGAAAACAGTGATAAATATCAAAAAGGTCTCGGCTATCAGTTAGGTGTGAGTGTGGGGTATATTTATCCAGTATCTGATAGAATTGCTATCGAGGCTTTTGTAGGGGGTGGTTCCGTTCAAACTTTTTATAAAGGTTACGTAAAAACAACAGGTATTCGTTATGATGGAGCAAAGGAATATAATAAAAGTGGAGAATGGTTGCCGTATAGAGGTGGTGTAACGATCATTTTTATCTTGTAAAACTTTGGTGATTGACGGTGATGCAGGTTTTTTTGTTTTTTCGGGTGAAGTTATTTGTTTGTATGCTACTGAATTAATTTTTTTAAACATATAAGTCAGATAATTTTTAGATAAGTTGAGTTCAGAAACCTATAATCTTTAAATAAGTTTGGGTGATTAATTGTATAATAATTCTCCTGAGAAGATCAACCTCTTTGTGTCTTACAGGCTTTGTGGCGAATTTTCACGATGCTGAATTCTTTTTTTGTTAAACATATAAGTCAGATAAGTTTTAGATCAGTGGAATTCAGAAACCTATATTCTTTAAATAAGTTTGGGTAATTAATTTGCATAAAATTTCTCGTGAGAAGTTTAATCTCCTTGTGTCTTACAGGCTTTTTGGCGAATTTTCACGATGTTAGATTCATTGTTTTGTTAAACACATAAGTCAGATAAGTTTTAGAAATCCAGTTTGTTATTTTTTACCACAACGTTTACCCTCAATCTTGTCATCCCGACTCAAGGAGGGAACCCGCCCGTACGTCCACAATACACTTCCACAACCCACTTCCACACAGTTTGTCTTCCTGAAAGGATCCCACACAAACCACTTCCAGTATCCACGTAATGTCTTTGTAGGTTTTTGCTCTCCTTCTTCGGAGGGGTTGGGTGAGGCTCTTTCCATAAACTTGTCATCCCTACGCAAGGAGCGAACCCACTCGTAGCTACACAATCCACTTCCACAGTCCACTTCAACTTACAACTTAAAACGGACAACCAACAACCACCTTCCACACAGTTTGTCATCCTGAAAGGATCTCACACAATCTACTTCCGCAATCCACTTCAACCTACAACAGACAACCTACAACAGACAACCAAAAACGCCTACAAATAAATTTTGAACGCCACACTGACTTAAAACTTAAAAACCCTCACTACATGTGCAGCAAATGCAACTAGAACTGCAGAAAGCACACAACTTACTCAAAATGCACTTTTATGACCTACAAACAGTATTTTTAAGCAGTTCATATTTTCTAAAAACAACGCAAAACGTAAAAACCAACCTCGCTTAAATGTCTTTAAAAGAGGTTGATTTTATTGATTTTATCAGGAAATTTGATTTAAAATGATGTTGTGCAACGGTCACCGCTGTTATAGGCGGTTTTAATTATTTATAACTTAATTGATAACTCTAAATGTCCGCCTAAACCAAGTTCAACAATTTTTTGTAATGTTGAGAATCTTGCTTCTTTTACATTATTCTCAATTTTCGAAATATATGATTTTGTTGTTCCAGTTTTTTCTGCAAGTTGTTCTTGCGTCAAACCCTTTTCAATTCTCGCATTATGAATCATTGCACCGATTTTGAAGTTTTCATATCCAGCATCTAAATCTTCACGTTTTTGAGTTCCGATTTTTCCGTAATGTTTTTCCTTGAATTGGTCAAGTGTTTTTGCATTATTATCTTTCGCTTTCATATTCATTTTTTATTTTAATTGCTTTTTCTATTTCTTTTTTCGGAGTCTTCTGTGTTTTCTTTTGAAAACCGTTAGTCAAGATTATTAATTGGCCTTGATCAAAAAAACAAAAGATTCTAAAAATGTCACTTCCTTGTTGAGTTCTAATTTCATAAAGTCCGTCAGTATTTTCAATATGTTTAAGATACGTTTCCGGAACTCTTTCTAATTCTTCGATTAATTGTAAGGTCCAGATAATTTTATCTTTTACTTTATCACGTTGTTTTACAAAGAATTCTTCAAAGTAATCTTTGTAAAAAATAATTGTTCGAATTTTTTGTTTGTTACTCATTGTACAAATATACAAAAGTTGCTCTAAAGTGAAACTATTTTTAATGAAATTTCTTATGTAGTATTTCGTTCCTCAAAAATCGCCTATAACTCATATATACACAAATCTCTAAATTGTAAAAATTCGTAAATACTTGTTTTTTAATTATTTATAATAAATATATTTAAAAAAGTGATACTCGTGCTATTTTTTTAAATATAAATTCTTATCGACTATAATTGAAATTTTTATAGTTATCGAAATTATCTGGTGCTACTTTTTCTTCTTCCAATCATCATTCCAATACTATCCATTTTGGTGCTCTTAGATTTGGCTATAAAGCATAAAAAAAGATGTATTGCTACAGCTATAAATTTTAGGAATTTATTAGTTTACAAAACATGAGAGTAACATACTTTGCGATCGCAGATTTTTAAATGTTTTGTGTATTATACTCTGCTGTTTCTATTAGTAGAATTGATGAATTAAATGTTTCCTATACATTATGAGTCGAAGTCGGGAGACTTCGAAGAGCGGGGTTGGGGGAGGCTTTCCCAATCCACTTCCGCAATCCACTTCCAGAATCTACTTCATATCTTGTTTAGGTTCTTGCTCCCCTCCTTCGGAGGGGTTGGGGGAGGCTTCCACAAACTATCCCGTCTAGTTCACCCTGAAAGGATCTCACGCAAACCACTTCCACAAACTATTCCGGTCTAGTTTGTCATCCTGAAAGGATCTCACACAATCCACTTCCGCAATCCACTTCAACTTACAACCGACAACCTAAAACATTACCAATAAGACACCCTTGACAGGGTGACAAGATTGTGGGTAAGTTTAATGCAAGTGAAATCCACATCCTTTCACACAAACCTTCCGCACACACACACACACACAGTTTTTCATCATGAAAGGATCCCACGCAAACCACTTCCACAATCCACTTCAACCGACAACTTACAACCGACAACTTACAACCGACAACTTACAACCAACAACATTACCAATAAGAGACCCTTGACAGGGTGACAAGATTGTGGGTAAGTGTAATGCAAGTGAAATCCACACCCTTTCACACAAAGCTTCGACACACAGTTTGTCATCCTGAAAATATCCCACGCAAACCACTTCCAGAATCCACGTAATGTCTTTGTAGGTTCTTGCTCCCCTCCTTAGGAGGGGCTGGGGGAGGCTTTCCCAAACCACTTCCGCAATCCACTTCAACTTGCAACTTGCAACCTACAACCAACAACTTACAACATTACCAATAAGAGACACTTGACAGGGTGACAAGATTGTGGGTAAGTTTAGCACAAGTGAAATCCACACCCTTTCACACAAACCTTCGACACACAGTTTGTCATCCTGAAAGGATCCCACACAAACCACTTCCACAAACCACTTCCACAATCCACTTCAACTTTCAACCTACAACTGACAACTGACAAACAACAACTTAAAACATTACCAATAATACACCCTTGACAGGGTGACAAGATTGTGGGTAAGTTTAAAACAAGTGAAATCCACACCCTTTCACACGAACCTTCGACACACAGTTTGTCATCCTGAAAGGATCCCACACAAACCACTTCCACAATCCACTTCAACTTACAACCGACAACTTACAACCAACAACATTACCAATAAGAGACCCTTGACAGGGTGACAAGATTGTGGGTAAGTGTAATGCAAGTGAAATCCACACCCTTTCACACAAACCTTCGACACACAGTTTGTCATCCTGAAAGGATCTCACACAAACCACTTCCACAAACTATTCCCGTGTAGTTTGTCATCCTGCAAGGATCCCACGCAATCCACTTCCAGAACCTACTTCAACCTACAACCTACAACCTACAACATTACCCATAAGAGACCCTTGACAGGGTGACATGATTGTGGGTAAGTTTAGTACAAGTGAAATCCACACCCTTTCACACAAACCTTCGACGCACAGTTTGTCATCCTGAAAGGATCTCACACAATCCACTTCCACACAGTTTGTCATCCTGAAAGGATCCCACGCAAACCATTCCGCAATCCACTTCAACTTACAACCTACAACCTATAACTTACAACATTACCCATAAGAGACCCTTGACAGGGTGACAAGATTGTGGGTATGTTTAGTACAAGTGAAATCCATACCCTTTTACACAAACCTTACACACAGTTTTTCATCCTGAAAGGATCCCACGCAAACCACTTCCACAAACTATTCCCGTCTAGTTTGTCATCCTGAAAGGATCTCACACAGTCCACTTCCGCAATCCACGTAATGTCTTTGTAGGTTCTTGCTCCCCTCCTTCGGAGGGGTTGGGGGAGGCTTTTTCCATAAACTTGTCATCCCGGCATCGGAGGGAACCCACTCGTACGTCCACAATCCACTTCCACACAGTTTGTCATCCTGAAAGGATCCCACGCAAACCACTTCCGCAATCCACTTCAACTTACAACCTATAACTTACAACATTACCCATAAGAGACCCTTGACAGGGTGACAAGATTGTGGGTATGTTTAGTACAAGTGAAATCCATACCCTTTTACACAAACCTTCCACACAGTTTGTCATCCTGAAAGGACCCCACACAAACCACTTCCACAAACTATTCCCGTCTAGTTTGTCATCCTGAAAGGATACCACGCAAACCACTTCCATAATCCACTTCAACTTACAACCTACAACCAAAAATGTCAACAAATAAGTTTTGATGGCGTCCTTGACTTATAACTTAAAGAAATATTTACGATTTGTCGTTAAAAAACCCACACTACATGTGCAACAAATGCAACTAGAACTGCAGAAAGCACGCAACTTACTTAAAATGCATTTTTATGATTTAAAAACAGCCTTTTTAAGCAGTTCATATTTTATAAAAACGACACAAAACGTAAAAACCAACCTCGCTTAAATGTCTTTAAATGTGGTCGGTTTTATTGATTTTATCAGGAAATTTGATTTAATGATGTTGTGCAACGGTCACCACTGTTATAGGCGGTTTTAATTATTTATAACTTAATTGATAACTCTAAATGTCCACCTAAACCAAGTTCAACAATTTTTTGTAATGTCGAGAATCGTGCTTCTTTTACATTATTCTCAATTTTCGAAATATATGATTTTGTTGTTCCAGTTTTTTCTGCAAGTTGTTCTTGCGTCAAACCTTTTTCAATTCTCGCATTATGAATCATTGCACCGATTTTGAAGTTTTCATATCCAGCATCTAAATCGTCACGTTTTTGAGTTCCAATTTTTCCGTAATGATTGTCCTTGAATTGGTCAAGTGTTTTTGCATTATTATTTTTCGCTTTCATATTCATTTTTTATTTTAATTGCCTTTTCTATTTCTTTTTTCGGAGTCTTCTGTGTTTTCTTTTGAAAACCGTTAGTCAAGATTATTAATTGGCCTTGATCAAAAAAACAAAAGATTCTAAAAATGTCACTTCCTTGTTGAGTTCTAATTTCATAAAGTCCGTCAGTATTTTCAATATGTTTAAGATATGTTTCAGGAACTCTTTCTAATTCTTCTATTAATTGCAACGTCCAGATAATTTTATCTTTTACTTTTTCACGTTGTTTTACAAAGAATTCTTCAAAGTAATCTTTGTAAAAAATAATTGTACGAATTTTTTGTTTGTTACTCATTGTACAAATATACAAAAGTTGCTCTAAAGTGAAACTATTTTTAATGAAATTTCTTATGTAGTATTTCGTTCCTCAAAAAACTCCTATAACGTTTTGCGGCTAGCTGAAGCCACAAAGATTCAAGACTAACCATTTCAAATATAACCATTTTTTCGAATTATTAAGAAACTTTCCAAAAATAGACCAAGCGTTTGCGGCTTTAGCTAACCGCTGTTGTAGGTTGTAGCAATTTTAAATCAAGTTGCGTGAATTCGGTACGAATTTATGTAAGTTGAATTAAAATAATTAACACAAAGAACTTCCACAAAACTATTCACGCAAACTTTTTTGACGCAAACTTTTTTAACACAAACTTTTTTAACACAAACTTTTTCAACATAAACTTTTTTCAACACAAACTTTTTTAGTCAAACTATATTTCTTGTTTTAAAAATGATTTGATGAATTAATGTTTTTAGTTTTTTTACTTTAAAAACTTAATTTTTTAATGATTTAATTTTTTGATTAATTTTTTGAATTTTCGCAAAACAATTCACGCAAACTTTTCGACAAAGATTAGTTTTAATTTTTCACATTAAACACAAAATATTCGAAAAATAATTTGTGGCAAAGTTCAAAAATAGAAAAGGTTTTTAAGTGAAATTTCGGTTTATAAATAGGGAAGAAGTTGTTTTCGAAGCGAATTTTCAAGCTATAACCTACAACTCATATATACGCGAACCATTAAATTTTAAAAATCCGTAAACACTTGCTTTTTAATTGTTTATAATAAATATATTTAAAAAAGCGATATTCGTTCTATTTTTTGAAATATAAAATCTTTACGACTATAATTGAAATTTTTATAGTTATCGAAATCTTTTTTTACTACTTGTTCTTCTTCCAATCATCCTTCCACAACCAACTTTCACACAGTTTGTCATCCTCTAAGGATCCCACGCAAACCACTTCCCGAATCCACGTAATGTCTTTGTAGGTTCTTGCTCCCCTCCTCCGGAGGGACTGGGGGAGGTTTCCACAACCACCTTCCACACAGTTTGTCATCCTGAAAGGACCCCACGCAAACCACTTCCACAAACTATTCCCGTCTAGTTTGTCATCCTGAAAGGATCTCACGCAAACCACTTTCACAAACTATTCCCGTCTAGTTTGTCATCCTCTAAGGATCCCACGCAAACCACTTCCAGAATCCACGTAATGTCTTTGTAGGTTCTTGCTCCCCTCCTCCGGAGGGACTGGGGGAGGTTTCCACAACCACCTTCCACACAGTTTGTCATCCTGAAAGGACACCACGCAAACCACTTCCACAAACTATTCCCGTCTAGTTTGTCATCCTGAAAGGATCTCACGTAAACCACTTTCACAAACTATTCCCGTCTAGTTTGTCATCCTCTAAGGATCCCACGCAAACCACTTCCAGAATCCACGTAATGTCTTTGTAGGTTCTTGCTCCCCTCCTTCGGAGGGGTTGGGGGAGGCTTCCGCAATCCACTTCCACACAGTTTGTCATCCTGAAAGGATCCCACGCAATCCACTTCCAAAATCCACTTCAACTTACAACTTACAACCGACAACTTACAACGCCAACAAACACGTCTTGATGGCGTCCTTGACGTATAACTTAAAGAAATATTTATGATTTGTCGTTAAAAAACCCACACTACATGTGCAACAAATGCAACTAGAACTGCAGAAAGCACGCAACTTACTTAAAATGCATTTTTATGACCTAAAAATAGACTTTTTAAGCAGTTCATATTTTATAAAAACGACACAAAACGTAAAAACCAACCGCGCTTAAATGTCTTTAAATGTGGTTGGTTTTATTGATTTTATCAAGAAATTTGATTTTGAATGATGTTGTGCAACGGTCACCGCTGTTGGCAGAAGCCTTCTTATCTTTTCAAGCTAAAATGACCTCTATATTCTTTTCCATTTTCTCTTGTAACCACAAACCAATAGTCACTTGATAGGAGCTCATTACCATTGTATTTACCGTCCCAAGAATTTGTATTATTTAATGTTTTTAAAAGCTTACCATAACGATCAAAAATATTTACTTTTAAGTTTGGTTCATAATAAGAAAATTTAATTGCCCAAGTATCATTATAACCATCACCATTTGGAGTAAAAAATTTAGGATACATTAGCAAGAATATATTATCTTTAGTAATGCCACATCCATTTTTATCACGAACATAAACTGTATGTTCTCCGCTATTTAATCCAGAAAAAATATTACTATCTTGATAATTAATGCCATCTATTGAAAATTCATAATTTCCAAAACCATTTGTGTTTACAACTATTATGTTTTCCGTTTCAGTCCAGTCTTGCGATTCAATACTAGTAATTGTAGCTGCATTCGAAAGAACAACAGTGAAGTTTTTAGTTGTTGAACATATTTTATTTCCATAATTAAAAGATGCTGTAACAGAATAATTCCCAGGTTGTGAAATTGTAATGGATTGGGACGTTGCGCCATTAGACCATAAGTAACTATAGGAATTATTGTTTGCATTTATGATGATACTACTATTTTGACATAGTATCACTTCATTAGGTATTGTTGTGAAAATTGGAGTTTCTAGAAGTGTAAAATTAATTTTGGCAGTGCTGAAACAATTATCAGAAGATACAATAGTTACAAAAACAGGAGTCTGATTATTTATTATTTCAAAATTAGCAACATTTTGAATTTGATTGCTAAGATTTAAATTTTGAGCATCTATAAGAGACGTAAAATAATAGAAATTATAATTAGTGTAGTTGTTTATCAAAAAAGCATTATAGTCTATTAAATTTATTATTTCAACTTCGTTGTTATCAAGATCGCAAATAAATGCATGATAATCTGAAACTGATGGATTTGGTAGGTAATTTGAATTGAAATTAACATTACTGTTCTGCGAAATACAATTATTATTTTTTACTACTACTATATAATTGAGATTACCTGTTAAATTTGAAATAGTATTGCTTGTAGTCCAAGTAAATCCGTTGTCAAAACTATATAAATCTGCTATTGTCGTGATGCTTACACTACCATACGTATTGCAACCAGCATTTGTTATTTGATAACTTGGAGAAATATCAGTGAAATCTTGAAGATTAACATATACTGTATTTGACTCGCAATTTATACCATTTCTTACTTTTAAATAATAATAATTAGAGGAAAGGTTATTAAATAAAGGGTTTAATGACCAAGTAACTCCATTGTCAATACTATATTCTTGCGCTAATGTTAGAATATTTATACTACCATTATTTGTACAACTTGAATTAATTACGGAATAATTAATAACAGTATCTAAAATATAAGTTTGTAAATAAATAACTTCCGCTAATGATACACAATTTTGAGCGTCTTTTACTTTTATGTAGTAATATCCAGGCGATAAATTAGTTCGAATATTGTTGGTTGACCAAGTATTACCGTCATCAAAACTATATTGACTTGCTTGTGTTATTACTGTAATATTACCTAATATTCCGCAGCTAGGTTGTGTAAAAGTGACTTGTGGTTTTTGTAAATTATCAATTCCTAAATAAACAGTTTTAATTTCCGAAATACAATTAAATTCATTTTTTATCATTACATTATAACTTCCAGGACTTAAATTCGAAAAAAAAGGAATTGTAGACCAACTAACTCCACCATTTATACTATATTCTACTGCTTGCGTAGTAACAGTAATTGTTCCACCTACACCACACCCTGAATTTGTAGTAGTAGCAGTTGGTTCTGGAAGTCTGAACGGCAACATAACAACATACTTAGCAACAGTAATACATCCTAACAATGTTTTAATTCTAACTTTATAAGCATAATATGGATTTGACGGTAAATTATTTAAGGTTGGATTTGTAGACCAAGTTGCACCATCATCAAAACTATATTCTAATGCAGGTGTTGTTACAGTAATTGAACCATTTGTCTGACATCCTGGTTGTACTACAATTACTTCCGGTTGCGTAGTAATAGTTTCTAATGGTGGATAAGTCAATATAACATACCTTGCGCTAGATATACATCCATTTTTTTTAATTAAAATCTGTATAGGATTATAGTATGCAGTTAAGTTTCCTTTTGATGGGTTAGTAGACCAAGTTGCCCCATTATCAAAACTATATTCATCAGAAGGAGAAGTGATTGTTACGGTTGTAGTTCCAGGAAAGCATGGTGACTGGTTAATAGTATAATCAGGAAGATCAATAACTGTGTTTACATTATAAAAAGGACTTATTTTACATAAACTTGAATTATAAATTTTAACTTGATAATTTCCAATATTATTCGTATTATTATTTATATTTAATGTACTATTTGTAGCTCCTATAATTGCAACCCCATTTTTATACCATTGAAAAGAATAGCCAGTGCCAATACTTGAATCAATTTCAGCATTTAAAACTAGTGTATTTTCGCATAAAATTCCAGTTGAATTAATTTTAAGTCCTAAATTAGAGGAATTGTTCAAGATTATATTATCAAAATAAAAATACGGAAAACAAGACCTATAATTATATTCATCTACATAAGTAATAGGTAGATTATAGGGAGCACCTAACATTATTGAATTCACATTTATTGAAGGTGTAAAAATAATTGATAATTGATTCCAGTTTTTTGAAGGTAAATATGTTGCATTTCCTAATGGTTGCCATCCTGTTGGAAAATTATTTGTGTTTGGTGGTGCAGAAGTATTGCAGTTTGATTTGCCATATAATGTAATATCAATTCTTCCTGCATTCAAAATACCATCATTGCAAGCTTGTCCAATATTTGGATCGGTAGATAGAATTCTACCAGATGTAGAAGAGGCAATGTCAAAATTTAACTGATATTTAGTGCCAGCTAATAGCGTCGTGTTTGTACAAATCCCTATAAATTCTTTGTAATCTTGTGAAACTAATATTCCAGCAACACCATCTCCATTAGAAGCAGGTAAAGGATAAATTCCTGCATCTGTTGCAGAAGCTGGAATAAAACCACAAGAATTGATATAATCTGTAGTTGCTGAACTTGGTAAAAACCAATTTGTTGCTGCATTAAATTGTGCAAAATCATTTGGACAAAAATTCATTTGTTCAAAATTATGATTGTTAACTAAGCTTGAGGTAGTTGTGTTTTGGCAGACACAATCTGTATCATTCAAATCAATTTTTCCATCACCATCATCATCAATACCATTGTTACAATTTTCTTGTCCAAAAGATAAAATAGTAAATGACACAAAAAAAAGTAAAAGAGCTAATCTCTTCATAAACTAATATTTTTTTTAAGACTTTTATTATAAATTTTAAGTTCAAATAATTTGTCTCGTTTTTTAAGGTTTTTGCCAACGGTTCTCGGCTAGCGAAAGTGGTTTGAATCAATCACTGAACAAAACAAATATAGAACAAAATTGCGAATCATAGAGGTTTTTCCGAAGGAAAAACCAAGCCTTAAACCATTTTTGCTAACCGCTGTTGTGCGTTCGCTTTTTTATTTATTTTCTATTGACGTTAACATTTTAAGACCAGCTTGAGCCAAATTATTTCGAGGAAATTCACTTAAAGTCTTTTTATAATACTCAATTGCTTTTTGTCCATTTCCAATTTGGCTATAACAAAACGCAATATTACATAATGCCATTTCTCTATAATTCATTTTGGAAGAACTTAAAAGTGTTACAAATCTATATTTATCAATCCAATTATATTCTGTAAAAAAATTATAACTATTTTTAAATTTCTCTATTGCATTTTCAAATTTATGTTCATTAGTTAATTTCAATCCTTCACGATGGCTTTTTGGTACAAAATTTCTCAAAGAAATTGATATTAATAAATATGTAATTGCTCCATATAATGGTGGTTCATTTGCATTTAACTTATGAAAAATAAAAGTTAAAAATAACATAACTACTATTTGAGGAATAATTGAAATCCACGATATTTGTCTAATTGTTGGAACTTTTGAAGCCATTTATTTTCTATAAATTTTATAATTTTTCTACTACAAATTTAAATTTTATTAATTTCCTAATTCATTTAAATTGTTCTTAAATTTCACTGTAGCTCGAAAGTGACGCACAACGTTTGGTGTAACAATACTTGCGTGGGTTAAACACCTAAAATACTAAAATTGATCGAGCCTGTGGAAATTCCGCAGGAATTTCCAAGTAGGCGAGAACTAGCAATTATTTTTACGCGGTGTTGGCAACTGGCTTTTTTTATTTAATTACTTTTCAAAAACCTAATATCATTCATATTATAATTTTTTCCTGAAGTTCCAATTTGTTTAAAATAATTATATTTCAATTCATCTGAACAATATTTGTATGTGCTACCAGAAACAGAATATTTAAGCATACTCAATGGTTTTATTGAATCATTATTATAGATAAAGCCTTTTCCATTAAATTCAATTCCTCCAGTTGGGTAATTTACATATTCGTTGTAAACTTTATTTATTAATAATCCTGCAACAATATCTTTTCCGTTTTCTGAATAAAACAAGGTGTCAATAATAGATTGCTTGTATTCAAGTTTTGTTTGTAAATCTATTGCCCAAGTTCGGTCAATCGTGTCATTATAAGTTTTGCCATTAAAATGTCTTAAGGCTAATTCTGATGGTCTTTGGATTATTTTGATTTCTATTAGACTGTCAATAAGTTTTTGAAGTTTTATTTTATCTCGATTATAGGTTTTTTGGTCAACTTTTACAATATAAACAAATTCCTTTGGCGTTGTCGTTTCAGTCATTTTTAGAGAAAACTCTTTTGTCAAATGATTTATTGAAATAACTGCAAGTGGAAAACTTAAAATTAATAGAAACCAAACACTTCTTTTTTTAATATTTTTCTTGAACGAAAATAAAATAAATGCAATTGTTGAAAGAAATAATATTAGTGAAGTAATTGTAAAAGTGTCAATTACGTTTCCTAATCCAGAACCACCTTTGTCATTAATAATGTGAAAGATCGAAATTAAAATTCCAATTGCTAAAATTCCATATAAAATTTTTATTCCGTGTTCTTTCATTTTTTTTGCGTGCTATTTTCAGCTTGTTGCCAACGGTTTCGGCTATGAGTAGTTGCGTGGATTAGTACTTAACTAGGCAAGTACGCACCAAACTTAAAATCCTCGCGAATTATTAGAAGTAGGTGAAAACAAGCAATTACTTATTGCCATTGTTGTGTGTAGTTTTTATTCTGCTTTTATTCTTTTTATCCAAACGCTTCCATTCCCAGATGAATTGTCTCCAGTTATTAAATATTCCTTATTGCTTAATTCATAAACACGATGTGAAGTAAAACGTTCATCATTGAATTCATCTCCATCTTTAAAAGTCCAAATTAAATTTCCATCATTATCAAATTTTGAAAGTGTTGTAATATCATAAACATTTGAATTTGGATAATAAATTTCATGCATTAATGAAAAAACGTAATTATTTTGGTCAACAATTATATCTTTAGCTTGATAAATAAAATTCTCTTGGATTGGAGATTTATGTTCCCAAATAATATTACCAGTATAATCAAATTTCACAACCCATTTTTGGTCTTCGCTAAACCCACTCTCATTACCAAAATACCCATTAACATAAATATGATTTTCATTTAAGAAAATTTGGTCAAATCTATCATCACCTCCATATATTCCATGAAAATCCATTATAGCACTTGTATAAGTTCCATTACTTATGGATAATTTTTCAAATAATCCTTCATAAGTAACTAATCCATCATTAGGTATTTTATCAAAATAGCCTACATTAATTAATGTGTTGTCATCAATATACCTCATGTTTTGAAACCAAGCTGATGATACATTAGATGCAATAACCCTTTGATTAATAACATTTCCTTCGTTATTTATAATCATTTCCTCTGAATCGTGATAAATTCCTCCTGCACCAAATAGAAGTTTAAGTGTATTGTTGGAATAGTCAATTCCTGTAATGTCTGGTTGAGTTATTAATAATTCAGTTTCTTCAGTTTTTATTAGTTCTCCTGATGGAGTAATTAAATTAATAATTATACCATCTCTATCTTGGTTTGATGTAATCACTAAAACATTTCCGTCTGATAAAACTTGAATTTTGTGTCCATCAGATATAAAAAACCATGAAAAGGAAATAAATGATTGAATGTTTTTTCGCCAAATAACATTACCATTTATATCAATTTTAATTAAGTCAATTCCACCTGATGCTTCAACAATTAAATAAATATTGTTTTGAGTATGGTCTATGGAGCTATCTCTCAATCTTAAATAGCCACTGCTACTAATATCGATTGATTGGTTGATTAAAGTTGTAAAAACAATTTCATTTGTACTTACCTTAATTTGGTTACTATATTTTATTTCAGAGTTACTACTATAGTAAATTTTAAAAAAATATTCTTTATTTGGTAACAATCCAAGAACCTTAATGTTACCATTGTTATTTGATAATTGAATTTCAAAATCAAAATTTTCAAAATCAAAATTTTCAGATTGACTACAAATTAAAAACTTATCTTGATTTGTACCCTCAGTTTGATAATTAATATTCACACTATTCGAGCTTATTTCTGATGCAGAAACAATTATCTTTTCATTGATTAAGTTTTCATCATCGGAGGAACATGAAAGAAAAATAAAAACTATGGATAGTATAAAGAAATGATTTTTGAAAATTGATTTGTTCATTATTTAGGTTTTTTGTCAAATTACACACAACGTTTTGTGGCTTGTGAATGTTGTTTTCTTCTGAAAACTATTATTGATTTGTTTATCGTAAAAGTAATTGATTACGGTGATTCCACCAAATAAAACAATATTTACAAACCACTGTTAACCGACGTTATTTTACCTTATTATTTTTTCATTTTTCATGATTTCTAAAGCTTTTTTCGTTTCCTCTTCTCCATCATTTAATGAACCAGGAAGTAAAATTATTCGAGTTTTTATTTTTCCTTTTTCATCTGCAAAAAGAACTTCAAACCTTGAACGTGTAGCACCATATTTTGCATCTATGAATTTTGCATTTTTAATTTTATTTCTTTCAATTATTGGAGTTGCAGAATAGTTCATGCTTTGTTTAACTTTAAACAATAATAACCGGCATAAAAACTGTAAAATAATGCGGTAACAACTTTGTTTTCTTGATATGCTGCAAGAGCAAAATAAAGTAAGAAAATGGCAAAGGCAGAATAAATAATTAGTATTCGTGAAATTCTATTTCCAACAGTAATTTTTGCAACATTTCCAATTATTCCATCTCTAGTTAAAATAATTTTTTCTGGCAAAATATGGCAAAACCCTGTTTTTGTTCTGAATTTTTTTTCGTGTTCCATTTTCTAATTTATTGAAGCATTGCTATTGTCATTGAAATTATGAAATAAAGTAAGATTGACATGCATAAAATTGTCCAGAAAATTCTTGTTGATAATTTGATGTTCGTTTGTTTTATTATTAATATTCCATTTATATGTGAAAGTGCTAATAAAATTATAAAAATTAAAAGCGTAGACGTTTTTCCATAAGTATAAATCCAACTAAATTCGCCATTAAATCTGAAACTATCTGCAAATTTTGATAGTGTAAAATTACAAACAAAAGAAATTAAAATAAGGATTGTATATTTTCTTAATTGTTTCAAAATTTTATCTTTTACGAATTTTTTCCCATAATGACGGCTAACGGTTGGTTGGTTGGCGATGTGGCGGATTAAGAAAGCCTAATCTTTCGGTTAATTACTAATTTTTCAAGTACAAAACCATCTTCAAATTAAGACAAATCCCGCCATAGTGCCAAACGACGGTTAGCGGATTTATTTTTTATTTTGTTAGTTCGATTTTTAACCTGTATTCATTTTGTAATAGTTTTATAATTTTTGTTGGTATTATTAATTTTGAATTTATTATCCCTTTATTTTTATCAAAATCAAGAATAAATTCTGTTTTATCATTTCCTGAACTTTCTGAAAAAGTAAAGTTTAGGTTATTGTTTAATGATTTTATTCCGCTAGAATTAAAGTAGTTTTTAAATTCTTCGTATTTTTCAGAAAGTAAAAAATAACTTAATTTAAGGAAATGTATATTTACAATGTCTGAACTATCTATATCTGATGTTTTTAAACTTAAATCTAAAAATTTTAAAACATTTTCAAATTGTTTATTTTTCAATAAAATATTTGATTTAATATAATATGGATTAAAATTAGACGGATTTAATGCGATTTTTTTGTCGAGGTAGAATTCTGCTTTTTTTGTGTCGTTCAAAAAAAACAACGATGTATACAGCCCATCAAGGACTATTTTTTCATTTTTTATATCACACTCAATTATTTTGTAGCTATTCTTAATAACATTCTCATATAATTTGTTTTTAAATTCATATTCAATAGCTTTTAAAGAATAATCCAAATTACAATTTACCAAACTCATAATTATCTTGTTATCTTCATAAGCTTTATCTTTTTGATCTAGTAATTCATATAGCATAGATCTGCTTGCAATATGCTCGGCTTTATATTCCAATTCTATTATTTGATTTTCTATTTCTAATGCCTTATTATAATCTTTGTTATTATGGTAACAACTTGCTAAATATGTAAATAGGCGAACATTATTTTTGTTGTTTTTTAAACCAATAGATATTTCTTTAATCGCTTCATAACTATTTTTAAAAGTATATAAAATTCTAGTCAAATCTATTATTGCATCGATATCATTTGGTTTTAATAAGACGTATTTTTTATAATACAATGATGCATTTTCATAATCCTCTTCATTCATTAATCTTTGACCTAGATTAATTATCATTTCATCATTTTGATATTTTTTGTCATCGATGTAGTATTTAAGAATTTTTGTGGCTTTTTCTTTTTCATCAAGACAGTCATATAATGCTGTAAAGAAAACCATAATTTCATCGTCAACTTTTTCATTATTAATTTCATAAACTTTATTCAAAACTTTCATTGCGTCATTACATTTTGAAGCATTGAATAAAATATTTATTTTATGAATTAAATAGGATCTATTAAGACTATCAGTTATTAACGCATTATTAATTGTTGTTAATGCTACATCATATTTTTTTTCAACAAATAATTTTTTTGACTCGTCAAAATATTTTTTTGAATTGATTTGTCCTATTGCTATTGATGTAAAAGACAGTAAAAAAACTATAATTATTTTTTTCATTATTATATTATCGTCCGTTTTTTTTAATATATCCGCTAACGGTCTTGTATATGGCTCGTAGCGTGCAAATTAGAAAATTATTTTCGGATTAAGCACAAGCCAGATTTTTAAATTATACTATTTTACTTTTTTATTGAAAATCGTCAAATTTAAAAATTTGGCGGACTGGCAAATATACCTTAACTTCGATTGAGCAACTAATTAGCTATGAGCTATATACGTTGTTGTGCAACGTTTTTAATCTCCACTCTAATCGGGATATCCTATTTGTCCCCAAAAATATCCGCTATCTTTATTAATAATATAAATAACAAATTGATGTTCTGTTTGAACAGTTTTTAAATACGTATTTCCATTTTTGGTGATAGGTTCAACTTTTCCATTTATATATGTCGACACGCTTTCAATTAGCTGGTCATCTTCAGAGCCATATAATTTATAAAGTTCATTTTCTATTTTATCCGAATATTGATGCATTTCGTTTGCCGCAATGAATTCAGATGCAGATTTCTGGTCAAATTTTAAGCGAATCCATATTAGTCCTTCGAGGTCATCTTCGCAATCTAATATTTCTACAGTATTCGGAAATTTTATTCCGCTTGAATTTTCAAAGAAATCAAATTCGCAACTCGATTTGGTTTTTACATTTATACAAGAAATTAAAGAGGTCGCAAAAATGAATACAAAAATAAAGTTCCACAACATTTTAGTGTAAGTGGAAAGTTCATTTTCATTTTGCTTATCAAGTTCTATAGTATGTTTCTTTATATTCAATTTTGATGTGATTCTCGGTTTTTTTAAATGTTGCACAACGTCAGTCTGTGAAATAACTAACGTTTTATTCTTTCAAAAATAGTCAAATTATTTTAATAAGAGGATTAAAAGTGGTATATTTAATGATGCAACACATCACAGGAATACCGCGTAATCAAATGTGTTTTTCTAGTTTAGAAGACACTATTTCATCAGAAAATCCTATTCGATTTATAGATGCTTTTGTAGGAGCTTTATCTTGAGATGTGTTGGGTTTTTTGGTTCAAACGGTAAGATCTCAAGCTCGTCCTAGTTTTGATACTAAAATCTTCCTTAAATTGTATCTTTATGGGTATCTCAATGGACTTCGCAGTTCTAGAAAACTACAAAAAGAATGCGTTAGAAATATTGAGCTTCAATGGCTTTTATGCGCCATAGTTCCTAATTACCATAGTATTTCTGATTTCAGAAAAGACAATCCATCAGGACTTAAAAAACTATTCAAACTCTTTGTTACTTTTTTAAAAGAAGCCGATTTGATTGGTGGCGACATCATTGCTATTGATGGTACTAAAAGCCGAGCACACAACAGCAAAAAAGCTAATTTCAATCAAAAGAAAATCGAGAAGCACTTGGCTTACATTGAAGAAAGAACCCAAGAATACTTAGATGAAATAGCTAAAAATGACCAAAACGAAAACGCCATTGTAGTTACTAAAATCCAAGAAAAAATAGCGCGTTTAAAAAAGAATAAAATCCGTTACGAACTTCTAGAAGAAAAGCTCCAAGCTAGTGGCGAACCACAAATAAGTACTACCGATGAAGATTCTCGAGCACTTTTAGTTCAAGGAGCAGTAGTGGAGATAAGTTATAATATTCAAGCAGCA
>NZ_JBHUOL010000003.1:0-282 GCF_042686085.1 Flavobacterium ardleyense | reverse complement strand
TGACCGCAATGCTTTAACAGCTATTGCATTGGAAGCGAAAGAAAACCTAGCAATAGAAACGTGCACGGTTTTGGTAGATAAAGGCTATCACAACGGTCGTGAAATTACCCACTGTAAAGACAATAACATTGTAACTATTGTAGCGCATCCTGATCCAAGAAAAAGCAATGAGAACGGTATACAGCCTGCTTATTTGGTTGCTAAATTTAAATACGATAAACAAACCGATACCTACATTTGTCCACAAGGGGCAACATTAAAAACCACGGGACGTTGGCACAA
>NZ_JBHUOL010000002.1:0-3735 GCF_042686085.1 Flavobacterium ardleyense | reverse complement strand
TCCAAAAAAAAATAAAAAAAAGTGAGTAATCTAGTTAATACGAGAGGGATCAAAAACGCAAACAAACACGTTTTGATGGCGTCCTTGACGTATAACTTAAAGAAATATTTACGATTTGTCGTTAAAAAACCCACACTATATCTATAAGAATTTGCTTTAAGAGTTGTTTATCAAATGTTGCACTTGTCGCAAAAAACTAGTTTGTAATAAAGTTTGAGCTTTTCAAAAGTCCAGTAGGCAAAAGTTTGTGAAACCCAAGGTGTCCCGCTAAACTATAGTAAAATAAATTTTTTTTTGTCTTAGCAGAAGCTATTAAAATTAAGTTCTCCGGTGTCAATTTGTTTTGCCACATCAACTGCAATTAGTCCACTAAATAAATATATTTCTTTTATCAATTCGTTGTCTGTTTGGTGTTCTAAAATTGTGCACAACAGTAGTTTTTTATTCTATCTCAAACTCAAAAATAAAATAATTCCAATCTTCGTCAAAAGTATGGTTTACTTTTTTGAATTTATCGGCTGTTATATATCGATTTATTAAATCTAAATTATTAGAATTACGACCAGCATAATACCCAATAATTATTCTAAAAAACATTTGTGAATTTTCAGAGGTATTTATATTGTCTTCAAAACCAAAATCAATTTCATTTGGTTCCTTTTCATATTTTTGAAAACTTAAATTTTCTGTTTTAGATTTAACATTTTCATAATTGGTAAAGAATTGAACTTTAATTTTATTTAAGTCTAAAGTTTTTACAAATAATTTAATGTTTAAAATAGAATCATTTTTGATTCCCTTATTCAAGTTTTTAATAGTTGAAACATAACTAATTTCACCTTTAGCAACTTCTAGATTATTAAAGTATTGATAATAATATATTTTTGTTTTTTTGTTTTTTGGAGCAATATTTTTGAGAATATAATTCTTAAACATTATATCTTCGAAATCTAAAATGTTTTCGATAATTTCAGCATTTAAAGTGTCTTTTTCTGTCAGTATAATTTTATTCTGCGAATAAGTCAATTGACAAATTGTTAATGTAATTATTAAAAATAAAATTTTCTTCAATTTTCGCTTTTTTTTTAAATTAATGCCAAAGTTCTGCAACCAAAGGAATTGGCGACGAGCCAAGACCAAGCCAAAACAAATATAAAGCAAACTTTTGAATTTTAGTCGAAAATTCGGAAGTATACCTAACCTAAGCCATTTATTTTAAATGCTATTAACTGTAGGCTTTTGTTGATTAGTCTTCATTCCAAATACCCAGTTTATTATCTGATGCAAATTGTTCAGCTTTTTTTATTTTCTGAATAAACTCCTCATATTTTTTAGAATCAATATAGACTTTTATTTTTGACTCATCAATAGACATATAATCATTAGGCTCTTCTTTTAAAGTTTTGGGTCTCATCATAGTTCCTCCTGGAAAACAACCATTTTTAATTAAAAATTCATTAATTGTATTTCCATATTCATCTTCAAGCCAACAATAATTTATATTACCATTATTGTCATCAATTAATGATGATACAAGAATTATTTTAATGTTTTTATGATTTAAAATCCAAGAATTTATTAATTCGTCAGTATTTTCTGAAGACGGTGTTCTAAAAAAACCTTTACCAAGTAAACAATAAACGTTAGATTTATCTCCTTTTTGACCTCCAAAGATTGATTCAAACTCAAAATTTTCAAATTTCAAATTGGTATTCTGACTCCTGCATTCAATTAAGCAGAATAATAAAAATAGGTACAAAAAATATTTTTTCATTTTGTTCTGTAAGCTCATATTTAACGTCTTGGAGCTTGCCGAGGTTGGGGACTTTTGAAACCGAGTATTTTCGGCTGAACATAAAGGTAATAAAAAAACGCTAATTACACTAAATACCCAATCACGCCAAACGGCTGTTGTGCCTAGTACCTTTTTAATTTACAGTTCCATATTCATTTATGTAATAGATATTTAATTTTTTAGACCTTTTCGAATTGTAATTTAAAATTTCATAACTTACAATTGAAGTTAAAGTTTTGCTTTCTGCATCTTTTTTTTCATCTTCAATCATTTTTTCTATTACATCAAATCGATTATCTTTTAAAATAAAGAAAAAAATGCTCCTACTCTTATTTTCATCCATTTTTTTATAATTCTTTAAATATTTAGGATATTTTTCAATTTTATAATCCTTATTTTCATTTTGTTGGAAACAATAAGATTTATTGTCATAGATTACAAAACCTTTCATATTAGGTTCATTAAATCCAGATTCTATTAAAATTGTAGTTTCAGTTTCATTTGCATTAAGATTATTTAAAGCCAAAATGTTTTTCAAAATTGAAATTTTATTTTCGGTATCTTCTTTTGAAATTATTGCTTGAGACTCAAGAAATCCAACACCATTTATGCTTTTTGATAAACTGTCCATTTTAGGGTCAACTTGGCTTCTCATTTCATCAGTGATTTTAGTTTCCCAAATCGACTTCATAGAATTGTAATATTCGTCTGCTAAACTTTGTGAAAATATATTTTGTGATAAGAATAAAATTATAAGAGTAAATTTTTTTAATTTCATTTAAAAGGATTTTTATGTATTAAGATTGGTTTTTTGGTATTTGGCACAACGGCCGACGCTATGGCAAGTGCGGGAATAAATTGTTGCTCAACTGTCTGCCAGCACAAATGTATGTAAAGATTTCAAATGTTTCAACGAACACGCAAACCCGCATTTGGTATAGCATTTGTTGTGCATAGTTACTATTTTAATATGTGTCCATACAGAATTTTAATCCATAAATTCACAATAATTTGGAGTTTACGTTCATCTTTGTCTGAATTATAATTTAAGTTATCATAATTTATTATGTGAATTAATAATGTACTATTGACTAAAAAGTCAGTTGAAAAAACCATCATTTCATTAAAGTCCTTATTATTTTTTAAAGATTTGAATTTTGAGTGAGAAATTTCAGATGTATACTTATAAAGTGTCGCTCGTTGTTCTCCTGTAAATCTATCAATCGAATAATTTTCTATTTTGTTAATATCTTTCCCTTTACGTGATTTTAAAAAATTTGAAATCTTACTTGGTTTTAAATGTTTAAACCACATTTCAATATCTTCTTGTTCTGTTTCTGTGTTAGAAGTGTATTTTTCAAAAAAATCTTTATCAAGAGAACAAGCAAATATTATGGATGATAACTCAATATAATTTCTAAAAATGGAGAAAGCTTGTTCGTATTGTTTGCTTTGTATTAATAAGTTATAAGAAAATAAAATATTTTCAGCCTTACTAAATAGTAATTCTAAAAAATTAAATTCTATAAATTTCCTACCCCAAAACTCTTCTTTGTACTTTATGGTACTAATTATATCCCAAAACTTACAAGTACAAAAAGAAACAAATTCTACGACATTTAAATCATTTCCATTTAATTCTACATAATCAAATATAAAATTGAAATCTTCTTTTTTAAATTCAGAAAAAGCCTTTCCTCCATATAACCCAATATTATGTGATTCATTTTCTTCGATTGATTCCTCAAGTAATTTTATTATGTTGATATTTTTCTTCATACCTTTTATTACGCACAACGTCAGTCTGTGAAAAAACTAACGTTTTATTCTTTCAAAAATAGACAAATTATTTTAATAAAAGGAATAAAAGTCGTATATTTAATGATGCAACACATCACAGGAATACCGCGTAATCAAATGTGTTTTTCTAGTTTAGAAGA
>NZ_JBHUOL010000001.1:0-113845 GCF_042686085.1 Flavobacterium ardleyense | reverse complement strand
TTCATACTTTATTTTTAATCTTTTTTTAACCTTTGTCTTAACTCATTGATAACAAGAAGTTAATGTATAAAAGTTTTTTTGAAGTTTTTTTTAGCTTAACGGTTAAAGGCGGGATTATGATGCGTTACCAGCAGTAGCATAACCATTACAATAGCGTCCCTCCTATTTAAAATTCTTGCTCCGATTTAAAAATAATGTGCTTTTTATTGAAATTAGCGCTTTTTTGATGGTTCTATCCCTTAAACAGAAGCAAATATTTTTATTTATTTTATACAATCAGGGTTTTAGATCGTGGAATTTTACTTTCAAAGTGGTTTGAAGCGTGATTTGCCCCTTATATCATCTGGTGAATTCTACTATTTTTATAAAAGAAGGTTTTTTTTATTTTTCACATCTAGTGGAAATTGACGTTGAATGTGAAAATTGGAGTTATTAATATCTTTATGCAGATCTTGTATTGACGTTGATATTTGAATTATTGGAAAATCGATGGAATTGGGATTTAATTGACGGAGTTTAAAGATTGGAATATTTGCTCCTTATATATAGGTGTAATAATTCAGATGCTGAAATGAATTCAGCATGACAAAGATTTGTATTAAGAATCTAGGAAGTTTGCTCCTTATATATAGGTGTAGAAAATGGGGATGCTGAAATGAGTTCAGCATGACAAGACTGAGATAAAGATTATCGGTAAAGATTTAAAGAAGTTTGCTCCTTGTATATAGGTGTGAAATTATTTAGATGCTGAAACGAGTTCAGCATGACAAATCTTGTGATTAGGAATCGAGAAAGTTTGCTCCTTATATAGGTATGAATAATTAGATGCTGAAACGAGTTCTGCATGGCAAATCTTATTCTTACGAATCGAGGAAATTTACTCCTTATATATAGGTGTAAATATTTAGATGCTGAAATGAATTCAGCATGACAAGAATCGTGATGAAGTTTGCGGGAAGGGATTATGGAATCTGCTCCTTATATATAGGTGTAGAAAAATGAGATCCTGAAACGAGTTCAGCATGACAAATCTTACTTTCATTAATCGAGGAAGTTTACTCCTTATATATATATAGGTGTAGAAAATTGAGATGCTAAAACGAAATCAGCATGACAAAGAATCGTGAGAAAGTTCGTGAGAATGGATTTTGGAATCTGCTCCTTATATATAGGAGTAATAATTGAGATGCTGAAACGAGTTCGGCATGACAAGATTGAGAGAAAGATTGTCGTTAAAGATTTAAAGAAGTATCCTCCTTATACATAAATGTGAAATTATTTAGATGCTGAAACGAGTTTAGCATGACAAAGACCGAGAGAAAGACTGAGAGAATTATCCACACAAAGATTGGAAGGGATAGTAAACTGGAAAGCTACACGTTTTTTGATAGCCCCGATGGGAGTGGCATCCTTTTTATAAACCCATCAGGTTTCATAAAACCTGGTGGGTTTGTAAAAAGATAGAACGGACAGCGGGACGAATAGTCTTATGAAATGCTAATCTGTGCTCCTAATAAAAATTAATCTTGCTTAGCTTCTGATTTTGGTTTGGTTTTGTTTGACCAGTATCCATTCAGTTGATTGAAGTTTATCGGAATTTTTGCTTCTTGCTTAATCAACTGATTTAACTGAAAAGCGGTGTCTAACATTCCTTCGATGTGATAATCTTCCATTACTTCATACGGTTTGTATTCTGTCTTGAGGTCGATACTAAACATTTTAGCTGCTGAATTTGCCCAAAATGCTTTCCAACTGCTTTTGTATTCTTTGATTAAATCAAAAGTGGAGGTTCCGGTTTGTCTGTGAATCAGTTTTACTAATATTTGTCCGTCTTTACGAGATAGTTTTTTTAAACGAGGTTCGAATTCTTCTTCCAGGTACTTTTCAACAATTTTGAAGTATTTCTTTTTTTCCTTATCCGTTTTTAACTTGGCCATTGTGGCATTCATCTGCGTTAATTTATCGGCCGTAAGTTTAGCGTAGGGATAAACTCTAAAAATACGTCGTTTTAAAATCAGCTTTGCTTTTCGCTCTTCGTCATTAAACGTAGTTACACCATCAGGAGAAACAATGATTTCACGCAATTCCATAGAATAAATAATAGACGAATCTTGAGCCGTCATTACTAAGCTGTCTTTTTTAACCTGTCCAAAACCACAAAAGCTAAAGAAGAGGAAGAAGAGAAAACACGTGAATTTTATTTTAAACATAATATAATAACTTCGCTGAATAATGATACAATCAAAAAGTAGTTCAAAAATATCAAATATATATGTAATTCTGATTAGTTATTTCTAATTTAGCAAAAAAAATATTTTAAATGACTACTAAATCGATATTAAAGGAGTCTTCAATGACTTTTTTGGAAAATTATTTGAATAACGCTTCGCCAACAGGATATGAATCTGAAGGACAAAAACTATGGATGGACTATTTAAAACCATACGTGGATACTTTTATGACGGACACTTATGGAAGTGCTGTTGGAATTATTAATCCAGATGCTCCTTTCAGAGTTGTAATCGAAGGTCACGCAGACGAAATTTCGTGGTATGTGAATTATATTACAGATGAAGGTTTAATTTATGTGATTAGAAATGGCGGAAGTGATCACATGATTGCACCTTCTAAACGCGTAAATATTCATACTAAAAAAGGAATTGTAAGAGGTGTTTTTGGTTGGCCAGCAATTCATACTAGAAATAGAGACAAAGAAGAACCGGCAAAAATCAGTAATATCTTCATCGATTGTGGTTGTTCTACCAAAGCTGAAGTGGAAGCTTTAGGCGTTCACGTAGGTTGTGTGATTACTTATCCTGATAATTTTGAGGTTTTAAACAAAGATAAATTTGTTTCTAGAGCAATTGATAACCGAATGGGTGGTTTTATGATTGCTGAAGTGGCTCGTTTATTAAAAGAAAATAAGAAAACGTTACCTTTTGGCTTGTACATTGTGAATTCGGTGCAGGAGGAAATTGGTTTACGTGGTGCCGAAATGATCACGCAAACCATCAAACCAAACGTTGCTATTATTACCGATGTTTGTCACGATACCAATACGCCAATGATTGATAAGAAAATCGAAGGTGATTTAAAAATGGGTAAAGGTCCAGTTATTGCTTACGCTCCAGCGACTCAAAATGTGTTAAGAGAAATGATTGTTGATACAGCGGTTGCGAATGATATTCCGTTCCAACGTCATGCTTCTTCAAGAGCAACTGGAACAGATACTGATGCTTTTGCTTATAGTAATGGTGGAGTTCCGTCGGCATTAATTTCACTTCCGTTGCGTTATATGCACACGACTGTTGAAATGGTTCACAGAGATGACGTGGAAAATGTGATTAAATTAATCTATGAAACTTTATTGAAATTAGAGAATAATCACGATTTTTCCTACTTCAAATAATATACAATTGCGAAAAGCTTTTCTAAAATCCGAATTTAACCGTTCGGATTTTTTATTTTTATGAAAATATTTTTACCAAACTGTAACATTATGAAAATTGTGTTGTCTTTTGTGTAGATGAATTAACTAATCAACTTGAAAAACCAAAATTCGGAAATAGCTTTTTTGCTTCAGCAATGCAAAGAGAACAATCAGAAAGCACAACTTGCGATCTATAATCAATATTATAGTGCGATGTTTAATGTGGCTTTTAGAATTGTGAACGATAAAGCATTGGCCGAAGAAATTATGCAAGACGGATTTCTGAGTGCTTTCACAAAATTAGATTCCTATAGTGGCAATGTAACGTTTGGTGCTTGGCTGAAGAAAATCGTTGTGAACCGAAGTATTAATGAATTGAAAAAAAATTCGAATTATAAAACGGAAAGTCTGAATGAGAATTTTGAGTTGGTTGACCCAAATGAAGAAGAATCGTTATCGGTAAATTCATTAAAAGCCGAACAAGTTTTAAAAATTATGCAAGGCTTGAAGCCGAATTATAAAGTTATTTTGACTTTGTTTTTTATTGAAGGTTATGATTTAGAAGAGATTTCAGGCATTTTGAATATTTCGAATGAAAATTGCAGAACGACAATGAGTAGAGCAAAAGAAAGTTTAAGAAAAAAAGCGAATGAATATGGAGCATAAAAATATAAATGAATTGTTTGAAGGAACTACTAATTGGGATTTCGAAAACCCGGAAAGTGGTCACGAAAAACGATTTTTAGAAAAGCTAAAAGTGGCTAAGCCGAAGAAAAGAAATTGGATTCCGTTATCGCTTGTGGCTTCTTTATTTTTGAGTTTTGGTGTTTTGATGTATTTCTATTCGAATTCTCAGCAAGAAGAAATTCAGTTATCACCACAAGTTCAGGAAACGCAGGATTATTTTTCATCGGTAATTCAGTCTGAGTTGAAAAATTTGAAGGAGCAGAAAAATCCGATGACTACAGTTTTGATTACGGATGCTTTAAACGAAATGAAAAAACTAGAAACCGATTATGAAAAATTGAAAAAAGAAATTGCGAAAAATGGAGAAAACAAACAAGTAATCTTTGCCATGATTACCAATATGCAAACCCGAATTTCCTTTTTACAACAAGTTATGGAACAAGTAGAACAGCTTAATAATTTTAATACCGATAAAAATGAAAACCACTTATAAACTCTTATTCTTACTGATTTTAATCCCGAAATTGATTTGGGCTTATGACGAGAAAAAGGCTTTCAACAAAGAAAAAACACTTTCTAAAACTTACGAAGTAAATGCAGATGCTTTATTGAACGTGAATAATAAATACGGAGCAATTAATGTGTATTTGTGGGATGAAAGTAAAATTTCAATTCAAGTAAATATTAAGGTTTCCGGAAATAACGAATCAAAAGTAAATGAACTTTTGAAAGCAATTGATGTGAGTTTCCAAGGAAATATAAGTAAAATTTCTGCTAAAACAGAATTAAACACTAAAAATGGAAGTGGTAACAACATTAGTTACGAAATTAATTATGTGGTTAAAATTCCAAGAAACGGAAGCGTTGATTTGGTAAATAAATACGGAAACATCGCCATCGATAAATTAAATGGTAGTTCGACTATTGAATGTAAATATGGAAGTTTGACTTTAGGCCAATTCACTAATAAATCAAACACTATAACTTTGGCTTACTCGCCCAGCACAACTATCAATTCAATTGATAAATTGAGTTTAAAAAGTCAGTATTCTACTGTTGAAATTGGGAAAGCGAATCAATTAAGTATTAATGGAAATTATAATACTTTTGTATTTCAAACTATTGAAAATCTAAATATTGCTTCAAATTATACTAAGATAAAATCTACTTCACTTTCAAAATCGACTATAAATGGAAATTACCTAACTTTAAAATTAGGCGAAATTAAAAATGCAACTACCATTAATTCGAATTACAGCGATATTTATTTAGAAGGTAATTCTAGAACAAATTCAATTTCAATCGATGGAAATTATTCACATGCAAAAATTGCTTGTGCTTCAGATTATGCTTTTGACTTCGATGTTGCTTTGTCTTATGGTTCTTTTAAAGATAGTTTAGGCGTAAAATATACTGATAAAGATGAAAAAAGCACTTCAAAATCCTACTCAGGTTATCATTTAAGTCAAGGGAAATCAAAAATTAATATAAATACCAATTACGGATCTGTTCAATTATTAACTAAATAAATTATGAAAAAACTAGCTTTAACACTTGTATTACTGTGCTTTACGTTTACCAATGCACAAAAAAAGAATAGCCGAAAAATTAAAGAAAGTGGCGTTCAAACTACTCAGAATCGCACCACCGGAACTTACGATGCAATAAATGCGGGAGGTTCTTTTAAAATTCTTTTGGTTGCTGGAAAAGAAGGGAATATTACAATCCAAGGGGATGAGAATATTATCACTCATATTGTAACCGAGGTTAAGAATAACGAACTGCACATTTCTTTCGAGAAAAATTTAAATGTGAATTATCGTTCAGAAATAACTATAACGGTTCCAGTTGAAGAAATAAGCGGCATTACGTTTTCAGGTTCAGGCGATGTTATTTCAAAAACGACATTAAATGCTTCAAATTTCAATGTAAAATTATCCGGTTCAGGTGATGTTGACATAGATGTGAATGCCACGAAAATAACTGCTTCATTAACTGGTTCAGGTGATATTAATATTTCTGGAAAAACTAAAGAATTAGAAGCTAAAGTTGTGGGTTCAGGCGACATTGATTGTTCGAAGTTAGTTTCGGAAAACGCAAGTGTAGCCGTTTCAGGTTCAGGCGATTTAAAAGTAAATTGCACGAATAACTTAACTGCAGCAGTAGCCGGAAGTGGCACCATAAAATACAAAAACAAACCTGCAACTGTGGACAAAACTGTAGCCGGTTCGGGAGAAATCATTGGATATTAACCAACAATTTACTTTATGAAAAAACGCTTGATACTTTTTGTGTTTTTAGGATTTACAGTTAACAACTTAAACGCACAGAAATTAAAATCTTCTCAAGATAGCATACGCGTCTTTTATGATAAACTATTTTCAGTAATGGAAAAAGGATATTTGTACAAAGACAAAGTAGAATGGTCTGAATTACGAACAAAAGTTGTAAAAGACCTACCTCAATATCCTGATTTTAAAAGTTCGCTAAAAGAAGTGGCGACCATTTTTGATTTTGCAGCTGCAGATCACTGTAGTGTAAAATATAAAGACGTTAGCTATACAGGTAATTTCCCAGGTCCTACTGCTAAAGATTTTAGCGAGCAATGGTTGGGAAAATATAAAACGAAGCCAAATTTTGAAGTTAAAGTACTAGACGACCAATTTGGTTATATTTTGATGCCCGAAATAATTATGGACGACTTTAGTTCAAAAAACACTCATAGTATAGCGCAACCTATGTACGATTCCATTAATAAAATTAAAAATTCGCATCAGCTAAAAGGATGGATCATTGATTTGCGTTTTAATACCGGTGGTAATTGTGTGCCGATGCTTTTGGGATTGTATGATTTTCTTGGTGATAATGATATTTGGGCAACGATTAACCTAGAAAAAGAAGTAATAAGTAAAATTACATTAAGCAAAGGGAAATATATAAGTGGTTCTAAAAAAATATCGTACATAAATCCAAAAGGAATATTGCTCGATACAGCAAAAGTTGCAGTTCTTACAAACATTGCGACAGGAAGTTCTGGTGAAGTAACTGCTTTAGCATTTAAAGGGAGAGCGAATACTATTTTTATTGGCGAAAAAACAAATGGGAAGACTACAACGAACCGTGTGGCAGATTTAGCTTTCGGCGCCTATATTTCCATAACAGGAGGTTACGATGCTGATAGAACTGGTACTTTTTACGAACAAATAATTCCAGATATTACAATTACTAATCAAGATAATTTTGATGATTTGCTTTTAGACGGAAACGTTCAGGAAGCTATTAAATTCATAACCGACAAAGAATAATCACAACGAAATACTGTGAAGATTCTAGGGAATAAACTTATATTTTAAAATTAGGAGTGGTTATAAAAAAATCCCAAATCAGCTGATTTGGGATTTTTTGTATTTTATCTATTTTGAAGGTAATTTAAAACATTCTTTTCGATGCGTTCGTTGATGTTTGAAATATCTGCTTTTACGAATTTCTCTCCTAATATATTTTCGTACAATTCAATATATCTTTCTGAAACCGTTTCGATATATGCTTCTGTCATATCTGGAATTTGTTGTCCGTCTTTTCCTTGGAAACCGTTTTCAATTAACCAACGGCGTACAAATTCTTTCGACAATTGCTTTTGCTCTTCATTATTGTCTTGACGGTTTTGATATCCTTCCGAATAAAAATAACGCGAAGAATCTGGTGTGTGAATTTCGTCAATTAAAACGATTACGCCTTCTTTAGTTTTTCCGAATTCGTATTTTGTATCTACTAAAATTAAACCACGAGATAAAGCAATTTCAGTTCCTCTTTGGTATAAAGCTCTAGTATATTTTTCTAAAACGATGTAATCTGCTTCCGAAACAATTCCGTTTGCCAAAATCGCTTCACGCGAAATATCTTCATCGTGTGAACCGTTGTCTGCTTTTGTTGTTGGTGTAATTATCGGAGTTGGAAATTTATCATTTTCTTTTAATCCTTCCGGCATTGAAACACCACAAATCATTCTTTTTCCTTCTGCATATTCACGTGCGGCGTGACCTGATAAATAACCTCTAATTACCATTTCCACTTTAAAAGGTTCGCACAAGTGACCCACTGCTACACTTGGATCTGGTGTTGCAATTAACCAATTGGGAACAATATCTGAAGTCAACTCCATGAATTTAGTAGCAATCTGATTTAAGATTTGACCTTTGTAAGGAATTCCTTTAGGCAAAACTACATCAAAAGCCGAAAGTCGGTCAGTAGCCACCATTACTAATAAATCGTCGTTGATATTGTAAACTTCTCTAACTTTTCCACGATAAACTGATTTTTGACCAGGGAAATTGAAGTCGGTAGTGGTAATTGTATTCATTTGTTGTGTTGTTGTTTGTGTTGCGCAAAAGTAATTGAATTATTTCCTTTCTGAAAATTTTATTGCAATAAAAAAGGAGACCATTAAGCCTCCTTTAATTTCTTATTATTTGAATCTAATATTATATGTTGCTCCTAATCCTAAAGAGCGAATATTTATATCATCTGTAAATGTATTCTGATAATATCCGTAAAAATTCCAATCTCTATTATGGTAACCAATCTGCGGATTGATATACAAACCACCATCGTTATTTTCTACATTAGAAAGAATACCAAAACCGAAATCCGTTCCGATAAATAATCCTTCTTTTTGGAAATAGTAACGTGCAAATCCAGCCAACGGAATTACTCCAAAATCTTCAACCTCATCTTTTCCAAAGAAATGATTGTATCCCGAAGCAAAACCCACTGCAAAATGTGCGGTGAACAAATATTGTGCTCTCACATCAACGCCTACATTGAAAGACGCAACATCTTTTGTATCACTCATAGGAACACCCGCTGTTAATCCGGCTTTAAACCAAGAGTTTTTTGGCGTCACTTCCACTTTTGGAATCACTAATTTTGGTGCTTCTTGTGCAAACGTAAAACCCAAACTTAGTGTGGCTACTACTAAAACTACCTTTTTCATATCAATAAATCTTTGTTGCGATTGAACCTTTGCGTGTTAAAGCACGAACCATTAAATATAAAAAACTACGCTGGAAAATTTCCAAGAATTTTTCAGATGAGCAAATACCATTCAATTGCTCATACAAGGCGTTAGGCACTGGATTTTCATTCAAAATATGCCTTAATTTTTGACCAAAAACTAACCTTTTTTGGTTGTCTTTTATTTTCTCTTTCCGCAATCTTTTCAAGAAATTTTTCTGGGTCAGTTAAAAATTCCACTGCGTTAGATTTCTTTAAATTCTCATAAATTAATTCAGATTTAGGTTCAAATAAAATTCCGTCTGTATTAAAAACCATTAAATCATTTTGCTCACATAAGTTAAGCATTCCGTTCAAAAATTCGGTTATATTTTCTTTTTTACGCAAATCCGCTCTGAATTGAAATTCCGAAATTATATTCGTTTTTTTATCATAAGCAATATGTGCGTCATTATCTTCAAACTTTTCTGAATTACCTTTCCAACCTATAAATCCAGAATCTTCATCGTCATTCCAATCGCCACGAGAAACTAATTTGTCAATTTGCTCCGTAGTTTTTTTAATATCGAGTTTTATATTTGTCCACCATTTTATAGTTTTCGCATCCTCAAATTCAGGGTCAGGAAATCCATTGTCATATTTTACATTTTCCCAATATTTCTCCCAACCATCATAATCAATTAATAATGTGCTAGGAATTTCTCCATATTTCTCAATTATAGCTTTTTTAGGAACGATATTTAATTGATATTGCCAAACAGCCATATGATTTTCGATGTTTTTTTAAAAAAATTGTGTTTAACTTTAAAAGTTTAATGATAACGAAGTAAGTTTGGTTTTATTTTACTCAATGTTTTCAATACTTTTATAAGCTTCGATGATTTTTCCTACTAAACGATGTCTAACTATATCTTTATCATCAAGGTAGATAATACCAACACCTTCCACATCTTTTAAAATTAAAATCGCTTCTTTCAATCCGGAAATGGTTCTTCTTGGTAAATCGACTTGTCCGGGATCTCCCGTGATCATAAATTTAGCGTTTTTGCCCATTCTAGTAAGGAACATTTTCATTTGCGAATGCGTGGTATTTTGTGCTTCGTCTAAAATCACAAAAGCATTATCCAACGTTCTTCCTCGCATAAAAGCCAAAGGTGCAATTTGAATAATTCCCTTCAAAATGTAATCTTCTAACGATTGAGGCGGTAACATATCGCGCAAAGCATCATATAAAGGTTGCATATACGGATCTAGTTTCTCTTTCATATCACCCGGAAGAAATCCTAAATTTTCACCTGCTTCAACTGCTGGTCGCGTTAATATGATTCTCTTAACTTGTTTATCTTTCAAAGCTTTCACCGCCATGGCAACACCCGTATAAGTTTTACCCGTTCCGGCCGGACCAATAGCAAAAACCATATCATTTTTATTTATGGAATCTACTAACTTTTGTTGGTTTGGCGTAATCGCTTTAATGAGCTTTCCTCCTATTCCGTGGACTAAAATTTTATCTCTATCGTGCATTTGTTGCACATCGTTTTGATGACTTGCTTCTAAAACTCTTAGAATAACATTGTCATCAATACTATTATAGCGTGTAAAATGTAGCATCAATCTTTTGAAACGTGTTTCAAATTCATCCAAAATCTCTGCTTCGCCAAAAGCTTTTAAAGTGGTGCCTCTAGCTACAATTTTTAATTTCGGATAATACTTTTTAATAGTTTCAAGATGAGCATCTTGTGCGCCCCAAAAATCTTTTGGAGCAATGTCGATTAATTCTATGACTCTTTCGTTCAAAGGCTTTGTTTTTTTAATTATTTTTGAAACGCTAAAATTATAGTAGCTTTGCAATCAAATTTACTAAAAACAAGCATTGCTTTCCGAATAAGTTATAAACAAAAAAATGTCAATAATTTCACTAACCACCGACTTTGGACACAAAGACTATTTCGTAGGCGCTTTGAAAGGCAAAATTTTGTCTGAACACAGAGAAGCAGTTATTGTAGACATTTCGCACGAAATTGACTTATTTAATACCGTTGAAGCCAGTTATTGCATTGAAGCTTCCTACAATAGTTTTCCAAAAGGGACGATTCATATTATTGCGGTGGATAGCGAACGTACGGACGAGATCCAACATATTGCTATGCAATGGGACGATCATTATTTTATTTGTGCCGATAACGGAATCCTTAATGCATTACTTCATAAGAAATTAGCGCAGAAAATGGTGTCAATTAACATTCACGATAGACTGCAAAAAAACGCAAGTGATATGGATGTTTTTGTGGCAGTTGCCGGACATATTTCTCGCGGCGGCTTGTTGAATGTGATTGGAAAAGAAATTTTCGACTTGAAACCAAAAAATACTTTTTCAACCGTACTTTCTAATGATTCACAAACCTTAATAGGTCAGATTATTTATATTGATTCCTTCGGAAATTGCGTTACTAATATTTCGCAGAAACAATTTACAGATTTATCGCGCAATAAAACCTTCGAAATAAAGGTGAAAAATAAAAAAATTACGCGTATTCATAGAAGTTATGCCGATTTCCCAATGGTTGATAGTCGAAACATTAAAGATTACGAAGGCGATTTCTTAGCCCTTTTTAATGAAAATGGTTTCCTTGAAATCGCCATTTATAAAAGCAATCCAAAAACAATTGGCGCTGCTTCCACTCTTTTAGGCTTGCGTTTTAGAGATTCTATTATTATCGAATTTAAAAATTAAAAAAATGTTTATAAGAATTGTAAAATTACGTTTTCACGAAGAGCATATTAACACTTTTTTAAATAATTTTGAAGAAGTAAAACACATGATTCGAAATTTTGAAGGCAATCAATTTTTAGAATTGTATCAAGATAAAAATGACCCGCGTATTTTCTTTACTTACAGCTATTGGGATAACGAAGAAGCCTTAGAAAAATATAGAGATTCAGTACTTTTTAATGACGTTTGGAGTTTTGTGAAAAAACTATTTAGCGACAAACCAGAAGCCTGGAGCGTGGATCGATTAGCAACCTTGGAATAAGATAGAAGTTATTATTCTTCTTAAAAAAATTAAACAAAATAAATGAAAGCACTATTATTAAGAGAAATTAAATCCTTTTTTGGTTCGCCAATAGGTTATTTAGTTATCGCTATTTTCCTTTTACTCAACGGTTTATTTCTTTGGGTTTTTGATGGCGACTTCAATATTCTAAATTCAGGATTTGCCGATATGGGTCCGTTTTTTAAATTAGCACCTTGGATTTTAATCTTCTTAATTCCGGCGGTAACCATGCGCAGTTTTTCAGATGAAATCAAACAAGGAACTATTGAATTATTGTTTACCAAACCTTTATCCAACTGGGACATTGTAAATGGAAAGTTCTTAGGCGCTTTTATCTTAATTGTACTGGCAATCGTTCCATCTATAATCTATGTTTTAACGATTTCACACTTTGGAAATCCACAAGGAAATATTGATATGGGAAGCACTTTAGGTTCGTATTTCGGACTGCTGTTTTTGATTGCTTCTTACACTTCAATCGGGATTTTCACTTCAACACTTTCGGACAATCAAATTGTGGCTTTTATAGTTGCTGTCTTTTGTTGTTTCTTTTTCTATTTTGGCTTTGACGGAATTGCCTCTCTATTTGGTAATTACAGCTCCACATTTGCTTCTTTAGGAATGGATTTTCATTTTAAAAGTATGAGTCGAGGGGTTTTAGATACTAGAGATATTATTTATTTCAGCAGTATCACCTTCCTGTTTTTATCGGCTACCGTTTATAAACTTAAAACGTTGAAATGGTAATGAAAAACAACAAACAACTTGCTTTAAAACAATTGGGAATTGTATTTTTAGCCATCGTAGCCCTTAATTTCTTAAGTAATTTCTTTTTCAAGCGTTTCGATTTAACGCAAGACAAACGCTATACTTTATCCGAAACAACTTTAAATATCATCAAAACGGTCGATAGTCCGTTACATATTGACGTTTATTTAGAAGGTAATTTTCCTCCCGAATTTACACGACTTCAAAATGAAGCCAAACAACTTTTAGAGGAATTTTCAGCTTATAACAGCAACATTCGTTTCCAATTCAAAAATCCAATTGAAAAAGAAGAAATGCGTGTAGAAGTAATGAAACAGTTCTATCAAAGAGGGATGCAACCCTTGAATATTACTGTTGAAGACAAAGGAAAACAATCGCAAGAAGTAGTATTTCCTTGGGCGCAAGCCACATACGGTGATAAATTCGCAAAAGTTAGTTTGTTAAAGAATTTAATGGGTGCTTCTACGGAAGAAAAAGTAATTAGTTCCGTCCAACATTTAGAGTTTGGATTTGCGGAAGCTATCACCAAGATTACCAAAGACAAGCAGAAGAAAATAGCAGTTATCAAAGGAAATGGCGAATTGCAAGATCCGTTTATTGCTGATTTCGTGAAGTCAGTTCGTGAGAGTTATTACATTGGAACCTTTACTTTAGATTCGGTATCAAAACAACCAACTCAAACGCTAGAAGCTTTAAAAAAATATGACTTAGCCGTAATTGCAAAACCTACGGAAGCCTTTACCGAAGAAGAAAAATTGGTCCTGGATCAATACATTATGAACGGTGGAAAAACGATTTGGATGGTTGATGCCGTTGCTGCTGATATGGACAGTTTATATAACGAAACCGGTACAATTTTAGCCGTTAATCGTGAACTGAATTTAACCGATATGTTCTTCAAATATGGTATTCGAATTAATCCGTTATTGGTGAAGGACGAATATGCGACACCGATTAAAATGGCTTCGGGAAACCAAGGTAGCGAAACGAAATTAGAAGAATATAAATGGCGTTTTTCACCTTTTGCTTATCCAACTTCGGTTCATCCGATTGTGAAAAATATAGAAGGAATTAAATTTGAGTTTGCTTCGCCAATAGAATTGCTGAAAAATGACATCAAGAAAACGGTTTTATTGAGTTCGTCTGAATATTCAAAACCAGTAGGAACACCAACTCCTATTTCATTGGAAATGGTAATGGAACAAACGACTCCCGAAGAATATCTAGGAAAAGGATTGTTACCTATGGCAGTTTTATTAGAAGGAAAATTCAAGTCGGCTTATCAAAATAGAATCTTGCCCTTTGCAGATAAAAAATTTCAGGCTGCAGGAAAAGACAATAAAATGATTGTGATTTCTGATGGTGATATCATTAAGAACCAATTAGACAAAGGAATGCCTTTAGAACTAGGTTTTGACAAGTATACCAATCAATTGTTTGGCAACAAAGATTTCTTGATGAATTGCGTCAATTATTTGTTGGATGACAACGGACTTATTAACATCCGAAGTAAAGATGTAAATTTACCCTTACTCAATAAAGAAGAAGTTTATAAAAATTACACGACTGCCCAAATCATAACTATCGGATTACCACTAGTTATATTAGCGCTTTTCGGATTTCTATTCACATTCTTACGCAAAAGGAAATATAGTAAGTAGATGTTGATAATTTGTTTTTGCATTTGAGTAGAATTAGAATATATTTGTGAAATATAAAATCAATTAACGATTTTAAAATACAAGATGATGAAGTTTATAGTATCGAGTTCGTATTTATTAAAACAATTACAAGTTTTAGGAAGTGTTATCAACAGTAGTAATACTTTACCAATTCTTGATAATTTCCTTTTTGAATTAGACAACAACCAATTAAAAGTTTCAGCTTCAGATTTAGAAACTACAATGACCGCGACTTTAGAAATTGATTCTACAAGTCAAGGAAGTGTAGCTATTCCTGCAAAACTTTTATTAGATATCTTAAAAACATTTCCTGAGCAGCCGTTAACTTTTACAGTAGAAGAAAATTCAACTGTAGAGATTAGTTCTAATTCAGGTAAATATGCAATTGCTTATGCTCCAGGAGATGAATTTCCAAAAGCAGTACAGTTAGACGATCCTTCAAAAACATTAGTTCCTGCTGAAGTATTAGCTACTGCAGTTAGTAAAACTATTTTTGCTGCTGGCAACGATGATTTACGCCCTGTAATGAGTGGTGTTTTCTTCCAGTTTTCACCAGAAGGATTAATTTTCGTAGCAACTGACGCACACAAATTAGTAAAATATGCACGCACGGATGTAAAAGCATCTCAAGTAGCTGATTTTATTATGCCAAAAAAACCTTTGAACATTTTAAAAGGAATTTTAGGCGCTTCTGATTCTGAAATTTCTATTGAATATAACGATTCAAATGCAACATTTTCTTTTGAAAACTATGTATTGACTTGTCGTTTAATTGATGGAAAATATCCAAATTATGAAGCGGTTATCCCGAAAGAGAATCCAAATAAATTATTAATCAACAGAATTCAGTTTTTAAACTCGGTTCGTCGTGTGGCGATTTTTGCTAACAAAACTACGCACCAAATTCGTTTGAAAATTGCTGGAACTGAATTGAACATTTCTGCAGAAGACATCGATTATTCTAACAAAGCAGACGAACGTTTGACTTGTGATTATCAAGGTGACGATATGCAAATTGGGTTCAACTCGCGTTTCCTTACAGAAATGTTGAATAACTTAACAAGTGACGAAATCCAATTAGAGATGTCAATGCCAAACAGAGCTGGAATTTTAACACCAGTTGACGGCTTAGACGAAGGAGAAACTGTTACGATGCTGGTTATGCCGGTAATGTTGAGCAACTAAAAAATTTAGAAATTAGAAGTCTGAATTTAGAATATTGCTTTCTAATCAGCTACTAATTCACAATATTCGATTTTACAGTTTTAACCCTGAAAGATCTTATGACCAAACCAAACTACTTTAAAAACCACTAAGCTTTTGCGATAGTGGTTTTTTAATTTTTATTTAACCACAAAGGCACAAAGGTTTCACAAAGTCCACAAGGAAAATAAAATATTGTCATGCTGAACTCGTTTCAGTATCTTTTTAAAACATATAAGTCAGATAAGTTTTTTTAAGTTTTTAAAATCTGTGTTTCAAAAAAATCCGCGCCCATCCGCGTTGCGTAGCATCCACCCAATCCGCGTTCCAACATATAAGACATATAAGTTCAACACAAAAATTTTTAAAATTTTTTAAATTCCTCCAATCTGTGTTGTAAAAAAAATCCGCGCCCATCCGCGTTGCGTAGCACCCGCCCAATCCGCGTTCCAACATATAAGTCAGATAAGTTTTTTTTAAGTTTTTTAAATCTGTGTTGCAAAAAAATCCGTGCCAATTCGCGTTGCGTAGCATCAGCCCAATCCGCGTTCCAACATATAAGACATATAAGTTCAACACAAAGATTTTTTAAATTTTTTAAATTCCTCCAATCTGTGTTCCAAAAAAATCCTTGCCCATCCGCGTTGCGTAGCATCCGTCCAATGCGCGTTCCAACCACAAACCTCAACGCGAACCATCCTCCCGAAAATGACCCTCCACTATTGCATCAAATTCTCTATCTTTGCACTATTAAATGAAAATTATGATTCCACAAGAAACTATTGTTGCTTTAGCCACGCCTTCGGGAGCCGGAGCCATTGCTATTATTCGATTATCTGGTGCCGACGCGATTGCGATTGCAGCTGAAGTATTTCAATCGGTTTCTGGAAAAGATATTACCAAACAAAAAACACATACGCTTCACCTCGGACACATTATGGACGGTGCGAAAACGTATGATCAAGTCTTACTATCTATTTTCAAAGGTCCGAATTCTTATACCGGTGAAAATGTGGTAGAGATTTCTTGTCACGGTTCCACATTCATCCAACAACAAATCATCCAACTATTGCTCCGTAAAGGCTCGAAAATGGCCCAGCCTGGTGAATTTACCTTACGTGCTTTTTTAAACGGGAAACTGGACTTATCGCAAGCAGAAGCGGTTGCTGACTTGATTGCATCCGATAATGAAGCGTCGCACCAAATTGCAATGCAACAAATGCGTGGTGGTTTTAGTAATGAAATAGCAAAACTTCGTGAAGAACTATTGAATTTTGCTTCCTTGATTGAATTGGAATTGGACTTCGCAGAAGAAGATGTAGAATTTGCAGACAGAACACAATTTCACGAATTACTAGAACGTATTGAATTCGTATTGAAACGTTTAATTGATTCCTTCGCCGTTGGAAACGTGATTAAGAACGGAATTCCAGTAGCAATTGTGGGCGAACCGAATGTTGGGAAATCCACTTTATTGAATGCTTTATTGAATGAAGAACGTGCCATCGTTTCAGACATTGCCGGAACAACTCGTGACACCATTGAAGACGAATTAATCATTGAAGGAATGAGTTTTAGATTTATTGATACTGCAGGAATTCGTGAAACAAAAGACGTGGTAGAAAGCATCGGGATTCAGAAGACGTTTGAGAAAATCGAGCAAGCACAAGTTGTAATCCTTTTGCTTGACGCAAAACAATTACAGGTTTCAGGTTTAAAGTTTCAGGTTGAAATAGAGAAAATCAAAAATAAGTTCCCATTAAAACCCCTTATCGTTTTAATTAACAAAGTAGATTTATTACCAATTGAAGAAGTTGAAACGATCCGCAAACAACTTGAAACTTTAAACTTGAAACTCGAAACTATCTCTGCCAAACAAAAAACAGGCATCGAAGAGCTGAAAAACACCTTGCTTTCATTTGTAAACACAGGAGCACTTCGCAATAATGAAACGATTGTTACGAATACACGTCATTATGATTCGCTCTTAAAAGCGTTGGAAGAAATTCAGAAAGTGAAATGGGGATTGGATTCGGGCATCTCGTCGGACTTAATGGCGATTGATATTCGTCAGGCGTTGTTCCATTTTGGAGAAATTACAGGGCAAGTATCTAATGATGAGTTGCTTGGTAATATATTTGCGAATTTTTGTATTGGGAAGTAAATACAAAATTTGATTCCTTTTTTATTCAAATTTTAATTAATAAAATTCCTTTGCGGAGAATAGAATTCTTATTCACCGCATAATTTGCGGAGAATAATCACTATATTTACCGCATAAACGAAAATTAAAATGGCAACTTATATCCATCAACTTAAAAATTGGCCTCACTTACAATGGAATGAGCAAGCCTTTATTTCGCTATTAAGTGAAGTTAGTAAGTTGCAAGGTAAAGTGATGGGTAAAGTAGAATTGCTAGGATTTCAATTAAAAGATGAAGCCAATTTAGAAACTTTAATTCAAGATGTACTTCAAACTTCTGAAATAGAAGGCGAAATTTTAAATCCTGAACTGGTTCGTTCTTCTATTGCTACTCGTTTAGGATTAGAACACTCGGGATTAGAAAACACAAATAGAAATGTAGAAGGTATAGTTGAATTAATGCTTGATGCGACTCAGAACAGTAACAAAAATTTGACAGGTGAGCGTTTGTTTGGATGGCACGGAGCATTATTCCCAACCGGCAGAAGTGGTTTATACAAAATTGAAGTGGGACAATGGCGAACTGGAGCGATGCAAGTAGTTTCAGGCGGAATGGGAAAAGAAACCATTCACTATGAAGCACCAAATGCAACAGTATTAATTACTGAAATGAATCAATTTATAACGTGGTTTAATGAGGAACAGCCTTTAGATTTATTGCTAAAAGCCGCTATTGCTCACCTTTGGTTTCTTACAATCCATCCTTTTGATGATGGAAATGGTAGAATCGCTAGAGCTTTAACTGATATGTTACTTTCAAAAGCAGATGGTGTAAACCAACGTTTTTATAGTATGTCAACAGAAATAAACAAACAAAAGAAAAGATACTATACCATTTTAGAACGAACGCAAAAAGGAGATTTAGAAATTACAAATTGGATTATATGGTTTTTAGAATGTTTAAAAAACAGCATCATACATTCTAGTGCAATAGTTGATAAAGTGGTTAAAAAGCATCAATTTTGGGCAAATAACACACATTTGATAAGTAATGAGCGTCAACAAAAGATGCTGAATATACTTTTGGATAATTTCGAAGGCAATTTAAACTCAAGTAAATGGGCAAAAATCACAAAAACATCACCAGATACAGCGTTAAGAGATATAACCGACTTAGTAAATAAAGGAATATTAATAAAAGCTGAGTCAGGTGGTAGAAGTACTCATTATGTGTTGAATGATTATTAATAGCTTAAAAAATATAAATTTGTGAAAATTATATTTTCCCTTTAATACCTAATTTTTGTAACACCTAGAGTACACCTGCACCCTCCTTAACCCTTATTAATAAAGGAAAAGAAGATATTGTATTGGGAAATACAAAAAAAACTAGTTCTCTAATAAAATTCCCTCTAACGAAACTTTTAACTGAATTCTAAGATCTTCAAAACAATCCATCAATCTATCCTGAGATAAAATGGTTGCAACAGAAATTGTGTTATCAACTATTGGTAATTGGTGTGCTGTTATTACTATCTTTTTCTCATCAGCAAGCTTATCGGCAATCGTTATAGTTGCAACTTCATTTATTGTATTGGTTGCAACTGAATTGGGATAGAATAATTTAATTTCTTGAATACCAAAGCGAACGGCATATGCTAACATTTGATATAAATCGGGTTGGGAAATTCCTCTTTTTGGATCCAAATCATCTGTATACACCATTTTATATTTGGTATCAGCAATTACTTTTTTAAATCCTAAATCTAAAATTAAATCGGGTTTTAAACCGAAGTTTTTTGCTTCATCTAAATACGTTCCAGAGGCTTGCCCTTTGGGATTTACACCTTCAATTTCTTTATCGATAAATCCATAAATAAAATCTTCAAAAACATATTCCATCGGTAATAAAAATGCAAATAATTTTAAGTCACTTTTATAATTGAATGAAATACTATTTTCTAAAAATAAGACACAATAATCTCGAACGGTTTCAAAACTTGAAAACATAGGATTGAATTGCATTCTCTTACATTCTTCGGCAGTTATGGTAACATCTGAAGCCTCATCTAATAAAAATAAAATATCGTTAAGATTACGTTTGTTTTGATGATCTTTAGAAACCGAAACCAATAGTTTAGTAACCTGTTTTACACATTGGTTAAACGGATTGTCCATTTCAAAAGAATCATAGGTACAATTCACTTTGTGATTTCTTCCTTTTGCTAAATTTTCATTAATGTACGTATTGAAATTTATTCGACCTTTTAAAAAGTTGAGTTCATTTTCTACCTCAACATATCTTTGAAAAATAGACGAGTTTAAAAGCTCCTTGGTATATTTACTATACAAGTAAATTAAGATTTCAAAAAAATCAGATTTCTCCGTATTTAATCCTGATAAATAGTTTGGAAACTTCAGCTTTCGGCAATAGCTCAACCACCACAATACGTGTGCATTTATAACCTTCACATCGTCTTCGGTGGTGTTTTTATCATGATGAAAAATTTTAGGAAGTAAGTTTATGGTTTGTTCTTGAAAATGAATTACGCCTACAAACTTATTCGATTTTAGTTCTTTCGTTTTATGAAAGAATTGTAAAAATCGTTGCACTTCTTCCCTATTTTCTTCTTCGTTATAATAAAATGACTTCTCTCGTTTATTCCATATATCATCTAAGAACATTTCTAAATCTTCGAAATTTTCTTCAGGAAAAGCTGTTTTATTTTTATATTCAAAAAGGTTTATCACGTTGTTTTCATTTTCAATGGCCAACCTTCCAACTCAATATTGGCTGCTCTTAAAATGGTTGCAACCTCTTTTTCATCATTCATAAAGTACTCTAGTAATAAAGGAATTACTTTATTATTGATTGTTTTTTCTAAAACGAATCCTTCTCCCATAAAATAAGCATGACCAATGGTAAAATCGTGGCCTTTTCGTTTTATAATTTCGGTGTTTATTGTTTCTAAAACGGTTGGACTGTTTATCCCTTCAATTTTAGTATTTGGATACATAGGTACAAACTCAAAACGTCTTCGCAAAGCGATATCTAGTAATGCAATTGATTTATCTGCCGTATTCATTGTTCCAATAATATATAAATTTGAAGGCACAATAAACGAATCTCCCGAAGGTAATGTTACTCGCATTGGTATTTTACCATGTGAACGTTTATCTTCTTCAATTAAGGTAATTAACTCGCCAAAAACGCGTGAAATATTAGCACGGTTGATTTCGTCTATAATGATTACGTAGTTTTCTTGCTTAACAATTTGAACATTGCTTTTACCGTTTTCTAGTAACAGTTCTAAAATTGGATTATAATAAGGTTGCAATCCTCCAAGAATTAAATCATTAACTCCTTTTTCATACATTTTTCGTAATGTATTAATGCTAAGCGTATGATTGGAATCACCAATATTTTTTCTGAATTCAATTGATTTCTCGCCGACTTCCGTAATATAAAAAGAAGATTTTTTCATTTTAATTTCCAGCTCCTCAACATCGCCTCCATTTAAAGGTTTAAGTAATTCCTGAAAAACCAAATCAAAATCTTTTTTAGCGGTTGCTGGATTTTTAGATGCTGATAGATTTTTCAAAGCTCTATCTGCAATGCGTTTAAAAACGCCATCTTTTTTCTCAAAAGTTAAAGCACTTCCGTTTTCTGTATCTGGACGCAAACCTTGAATAAAATCTTCGTAACTGTAATTTTGATGAAACGTAATAAACTCAATTTGGTTGCCTAAATTAGTATTAAATACTTCCAAAGCTTCATCATAACTTATAGCATCATTTCCTGTAATAATTTTTGCCGATTCTAAAACGGTGTTATATGTTTTCCCTGTTCCTGGTGGACCGTAAAGGATTTGATTAATTGGAGCTGTGTAATTTGAAATTATAGGATTTTCCATAGATAAGTTAATTTGATAAATATCAGAAATGAAATCTTTATTGGTATATTTTCTAAATGGACTTTTATTATTTCTTGATAATTCAATAAGTATTGCATCTTTAATTTGTTCTGAAAATTCGCTAATATCGTCTACCTCGTTCCAGTATGCTTCTATTTCTTTTTTTGAATTAGTAAAGCTCCCGTGCCTAACAGTTAAAACTTCAGAAGATATAAAGGAGAATATAGTTTTCTTTTTTATTTTTCCGATACTAAAAACATATCTATTTCCAACAATGAACACAAGTCTATTTATATTTTTTCTTACATTAAAACTAATTCTATCATCATCGAATGCAATACCGTTTTCACGAACGAATGATCTAAGAAAAGCTAAAAAATCATATAATTTATCTTTATCAAATACTCTTTTAACTTCTTCATAAACATTATCAAGACCAGAGCTATTTATATCTAGCAAACTTTGATATTCTTGTTCTGTAGCAGTAAAATTTGTTCCTTGATTGCCACCATTAAAGTTTGCAAAAGACTTATCCTCTTTAATATCTTCCCATAGAATTGGGCTTTCACAAAAGTTATAATCAATTTCAACTAGAACCCTATCTTTTTCTTCATTTTCTGAAACATTGAAATAATATTTATTTTCGTTTTCACCTTCTTTGTATAAGCCAACATCTGACATTACAGTTCCTAGTGCATAACAACCCGATTTATTACCCGAAACCCATAATATAAATTTATCTCCTTTTTTTATTTTCTCTTTATGAGCATTTACTAACCACGTTTTTAAATCATTAGCTTTTAACGATTCTTGAACATTGTAAATCTTTGGGTTACCTTGAAACACCCAATAATTAATATCTCCTTCTTTATCCAGCATTTGATACAAAATATCTTGTACTAATAATAAGTGATTCGTTCCATCATAATAATCAGGAATGAAGCTTTTAACTTGTTCTATTAATTCGGTATCTTTTTCAATATAATCTTCGATGATTTGATTAATTAACTCCAAATAATGTGGATATTTCTCGTTCTTTTTAGCTTCATTAATGCCTAATAAAGTGCAAAGTTTTTTATAAAACGAATATTTATAAAAAGTATATTTTTCGGGATTATAAAAAGTTAAATAAGTTGCAATCGTTCTTTCATCTTGATGATGTTGCATTGTCTCACCTAAAGATCTATAAATTGCTAATGATTCAGAGTTAAATGATGCTACTCTTTCTTTTAAACTTTTATTTTCATCAAAAAGCATTTTAAAAAGAACACGCATTTCGTCAGGCTTATTTTCTACTAAATTATAAATTACTGCTTTGCCCATAGCGTAAATTAAATTACCATAGGCAATGCTTTTAATTTCATTTAGTAGATTTTCAGCATCTAAATTTGGTCGACCTTTATATTGTGAAAGTAGTTCCCATTTGTATTTTTCATCATTTAGATGGGTTTCTTTAATGTGATTTTTGTAACTTTCTATTAATTTTTCGATTCCATCTTGTTGCATATCAATCATTTCAAAACCAAACTTTTTTAAATATTTATTAGTTCCCTCACCACCTCCGTAGCTCCATAACGGTTCTCCATTCATTTGCTCATGTGCATATTTCATAACTTCCTTTGGAGGGTAGGGTTTATTATTAATTAATACTTGCCATCGAGTGGGTGTATTTAATTTTTTCTTTTCAAATTCAATCTTTTCAATTGCTTTTAAAACATGTTCTTTTGTAATATTATTAGGTTGAAATGCCATATTTTATAAATTATATCCCTCATGCCAAAAGTACATATCTACTACTTTCAATAAAGGATAATGAATAGTGTCAATTTTATATAATTCTTGTTGCAACTTTATTAAATCTGCTTTATTATCTTCTACGAACTGAAATAACTCTTTGTAACTCTTCTCATTCATTTTATTAAAAGTGAAGCCATTAGCTTTAACTCCATTATTATAATAACGATCAAAAGCCGGACTACATCCTAAAGTTCCAATTATAATTTTAGAAATCAAAGTATCAGTTGGTTTTCTATCAACCAACTCTTCTTTCATCATATATTGTAAACTGTTGTAATGTTTATAAAGTGCTTTTGTTAGATATATAATTCTGCTAATATCTAAACTAGTTACTTCAAGAATAGTATCGCATCTTAAATCGTAAAAATCCTTAATGATTTGAACCGCTTTTATGTGAATGGTGTAATCTTTCTGAAAAATAGCAGCAGAACCTCTATACATACCCCAGCTAGCTAAATAAAACCCTAAATGTAACGCAAGTACGTTTTCATCTTGGTTAATATCTGCAAATGCTTCATAACAATTCTTCCAAGAATTAAAACGATTATTATAATCTGTTTTAATATAGTTGTGGAAACTAAGTGTGCTATTTGGGGAAAAATTAAAATCAATTTTCATTATTATGTTTTTTTTTATGATTGAGAAATCAATAAAAATTTATCATAAATATCTTTATCTAATTTAGCTAAAGGTCTTTTATTAAAATCTTTCGAATCAAAATAGTTTCTAAAATGATATCTGTAGAACTCCTCTTCTGATGTTTTTAATTGCGTTATAATTTCAGAAATTGATCCAATATAATGTGGACTTGATTTGTCAAATTTGGCATAAATTTCTTCGACAGAATCATCATGTAATTTATAAACCTCTTGTAATTTGAAAACATTTATACTGCCAGAATTTTTTTTATTTTTATCTCCAAATATTCTATCGTTTTTTTTAAATGATAAATTCATATTTGGAACAAGAAATGGACTAAATATAATCTCTTTCTTTCCATTATAATTATTAGTTGATAATTCAAAATCAAAAAAGGCATCTTTTTCAAAACCACCCAAATATGGATGAATATGAGTATCTAATGTGAAATCAATATTTCCCTTTAAATTACTATTACAAATGAAACAACTTGGTATAAGATTATAAAAACTTAAACTTAAATATTTATAACGAGATTTACTGAAAAAGTGATCATAAGTGGGCCCAATAACTCTATTGTTTTTATCAGATACATGTGTAATAAAATTTCTATTACAATAAGGACAACATTTAAGATCTAATTTATGTCCGATCTTTAAATCAATTTCATCATAAAAATTTTTATAGTTAAAAAAATAGTTATAAATCCTCACATTTGTAAACTTGATTTCTTTATCTAATTGGTCATTTAATATTAATAATTGCTCTGGTGTACCAATAATTAAATCGTTGTTATTTATAAAATTTAAAAGTTTATTCGAAATATCTTCATAATCCCTAAATAACATCGTTTTTCTGCACTTTGACCTTTTGTCTGCTTTTATTTTATATTTTTCCAAAGTATAGATTAAGTCCATAGTTTCCTTACCACTACCTTTCCCGTGTTTTGAATCAAGTAATTTATCTCTATTCTTAATAACTTTTAAGGCACTTGAATAAGCACGTACTTTTCCTTTAACAATTTTTTTTTCTAACAACAATGGCGATTCCAATATTGCTATTACGTCTAAAATTGAATTTATTTTAGATGTTAGTTTTGAATTAATTTCTTTACCATATTCAATAATTATATCAGCTAAAGCATTATTGTCAATTTTAATCATTTTTCTTTTTCATTTTTAAAACATCTAGTTCCTTTTGCTTTTTTTCTATTAAATAATCTAAATCAAAATCTGAAGAAGATTTTTTGTTTTCTAACATTTCTATTAATTTATACTTAATAAAAGGCTCATCAATGATTTCAACTTTTCGTAAATAATATTTAAAATCAGTATTAGATAGTTCTTTATCAATTTTATTGATTTCGTCTACTAATTCTGTAATATATTTATGAGCAAAATCACCCATAAAACCATTTTGCAAGAAAAAATCATTTGCTAATAAATCATGTATATTGGCTCCGAAGGTATTAGACTCTTTAATTAATTTAGGCATTCCTGCTTTTAACCTTAATATATTTGAAGAAACTATGTCAGATAAGATAAATGGCGAATGAGTTAAGAGAATAATATTAAAATTCTTCAAATCACTTAAGGAGCTTATTCCTTTTATTGAATTAACAACATCTTTAATAAAGTTTTTTTGAAATTGCGGATGATAGTATAATTCTATTTCATCTAAGATTATATTAACATCTTTGTAGCTTCTCAATTTAGAGTCAATTTCTTTATTTTCAGTTATCGATTTTAAATTATTGATATGGTAGCTTATTGTATTGATATTAAATATATATTGCTGTTCTCCAGAACTCAAACTTGATAATTTAATAGGTTTATCTTCAAATAAAAATTCAATATCAACATCAAATATATTGGGAAATAGATTCAAGAAAATATCATCTGTATCAATATTTTCAGTATTTTTTTTTAAGTATAAAACATCATTCTTAATAACAGTAATCCATTCTAAAATTTGTTCAATTGAAACAATAATCTCTTTATCTAAATCCCAACTTTTTATAAATGCTAACCTTTCTTTATAAAAATCATAATTTATCAAAAAATTGTAAGTCTGAAAAAACTTTTTTGTTATATGAGTGTTTTTATTTTTATTTATAATGTCTCTAGTTTTTTCTTGTTGCCATTTTTCTAAACTTTCAACATTTTCTAACATATCTCCACTTGAATTACTATCATAATTATAGAAGTGCAATGTATAAGTATTAGCAATCTTTCGAAATTTTTTAATCAAATATCCAACCGTGTAATCTAAAATATTTTTTTCTTGATTGTAAAAATGAAAATGATTAGGATAGTCTGATATAAAGTCAACAAAATTAGATTGTGTTTTATAGTCAATCCCAATCTCGCTAATCGGGAATCTATCACTATCCTTAACTTTTCTTTTAAGAAGAAATTTACTGAACTTATATTTAGATAGTATTGAAGCTTCTTGTTTATGGTTTAATTGGTCAATAATATTGTAAATTAATCTATCTACCGAAAGGTCTAATTCATTATTTATATCAATTATTCCATCTTTTCTATAAGGATTAATAACCAGTGGAGTTTGATATCCATCGTTTTTATGGAAAAGATTAAATATCCAGTTTCCCATTTGATTTGAATTCAAAGAGTGTAAAGAATAGTTTAGTAATACTGTATAAAAAAATTCTTCATCTGGTATCGTTATTTTATCTTTTATTTTTTGAGTACAGAAAATATTTTCTCCTTTTAAATAAAATAATTGAAAATTAAAGTTGTTTTGTAAATTTTCATTAAAATTAACTTCTCTTTCATATTCTCTTGCTAATAAGTCAATTTTCTTTAAAAAACTATTATTTAATTCAATAAACATTTGTAACGGTTCTAGACATGATAATTTACAGTCCAGTTCATGATATTCATTACCTTCATATTTATAACGTAGTAATAACTTTTTAAATTTGCCAAAATTTATATTTTTTTCCTCTATAAAATATTGACTAAAAAAAGCATTTAAACAATTTGAAATAACGATAATGTTTTCATTTAAATCACATTCTTTTAATTTAAACATATCGTCCTTTTGAACACTAAATTCATTATTCAAAAATGGCCCTAATTCCGTAATATACTCAACTGCTAGTATTAGTAAGTGCCGTATGTTACTAAAAGTATTTTGCTGAGAAGAGTTCATTGTTTTGAAATGGTTACATGCTAAATAATAGCTTATAGTATTATTAAAATCTACTAAACTACTTTTGCCACTTCCATTTTCACCAACAACCGCAGAAATATTTATTTTAATATCATCAGATGAGTAAATATCAATTGAATTTTCAGGACTTTGAATTTCAACATTTATTTCAGATAAGTTGTTATTTAAAATGGATATTTCATTTCCATCTTTATCTTTAAACAAATAATTCTGATAAAATTTATAAATTACTCCAGCTTTCAAATTTTTTAAAAATCTATCATCACATCCTACTAAAGGTCTTATCGCCAAAAACTTAAATCCGCTCATATCTACCCTTTTTTATATTCCTCTCTCCCCTCAGCAACCATACCCAACTCCTGCTCAACATCTCCAACCGTAACCTGACCATTCATTAACATAGGCAACAACCAATCGCGAAGCGAAGCAAGTTGTTGGTTTTCTCTTAGATTTTTCTGCTTTTTGATTTGTAAAGGCTCCATAAATTCATAGAACTTTCCAGCTAAATGCGTTGGTGGTTTGGCAACAAAATAATTACTTACAAAAGTTTCAAATAATAAATTTTTGATACCACTAGTTTTACCTTCAAAACCAAATAAAACACCATGATCATATGCTCTATTCCATTCAAATACGAAATTATATAAATATATTTCATCTTCTAAAGTTACTGCTTTACAGAAATTGGAACATATAATTGGAGCATCAAAACGCTCTAAAGTTTCTTTTGTAATGAATGCCATTCTTCCTGTTGATTGAGTTGGACTTCCACCTGAAATTTCAACTATTAAATCGTGAGGATCTAACATTTTATGCGAATTCTTTTCAAGAATGTATCTAATTGGTGCTTTTACTTCTCCATTACCATTTAAGCCATTTAAATCCGCACCTCGAATACAATGTACTTTTTCAGTATAATTACCTTCAATAGCTTCTTTTCCCCAATCGCCACTTTTGTCTTTTCCAATCCAATTACCAAGATTATCAACCTCCCAACCCTCAGGAATTTCTCTCTTCAACTCTTCATTCCACACCATTTTACCGCCTGATGATTTGTATGGTTTTCCAGTAGAAACCACCCCGTCCTGCGGACACCCCTCCAAAGGAGGTGAAGTTGGAAAATCAAACTGTACAAACCAATAATCATAAAGCGTTTTTGCCATTGCTTCTAACTCAACATTGATTTTGTTGTTGAGTTCGATTTTAGTGTCCAAATCAGATAAAAATTTTGAAATTTTCTTTTGTACTTTTATATCAATTGCATAAAATTTAAAAGAAGATAAATTATCATTTGTCAGATTTGGAAATGTAGAACCACTTGTTAAATTTAAAATTGAATTTAAATTATATTCAATTAAGTATTTTAAATAATGATTATAACTTTGACCTTCTTTATGAGAAATAGCGGCCAAACCTCGCCCGATTGCATAACTTCTATCAGACCAATTCATCCTTCCAGTAGTGGAACCTCTAACACAAAATAAAATTTCTTTTTCTTGACATATTTTTTTTGGGTCGGTTGTATATTGTCGTGGAACAGGGTAAAAATCAGTAAATTCAGCAGGACCATTCAATAATGGAATGCCTACACCATTTTCGTTACAAGTTTCACCTTGAGGTGATTGTCCCATCTTAATATTTGCAATTTCTGAAAGCATAACTTTACTCATACTTCAATTCTTTCAAATTATTCTGAATTTCCATTTCCAACGTTTTACTTTCGGCAAACAAAGCTTCTAAACTGCTTTCAAAAGCATTCATTTTTTCTTTAAATTCTTCTGCCGTAATATCAGTATATTCTATTTTTACTTCAAAATATTGTCCCGCACTCAAGCTGTAGTTTTTTGCTTTTATTTCGTCATAAGTTACTACTACAGAAAAATCAGCAACAGCGGTTTTCGTGTTAAACGTATCAATAATGCGGTCTTCTTCGTCATAGCTCAAAACCGTTTTCTGGTTTTTGCCTTCTTTAATCGTGGTTCCTAAATTAGAAGCATCAATCAAAACGACGTCGCCTTTGTTTTGCTTGTCTAAAAATAAAATAGAAACGTTGGTTCCTGTAGTAGCAAAAATATTACTCGGCATACTTACAACACCCGCTAACATTTTGCTTTCCACCATACGTTCTCTAATCTTTTTGTCAATACCACTTTGTGCCGTGATAAATCCTGTAGGCACCACTATAGCCGCTTTTCCTTTTTCGCTCAACGAAAACATAATGTGTTGCAAAAACAACAAATAAATCGCCATACTTTCTTTCTTGCTTTTTGGAATATTAGGTATTCCTGCAAAAAAGCGTTCGTGGTTTTCTTTGCTGTCTAAATCGGTACTAAAATCAGAAAAATCTAATTTAAACGGAGGATTCGAAACAATATAATCAAACTGTTGCAAGCGTCCGTTTTTGTCTTTGTGATACGGTTCTAAAATGGTATTTCCTTTCACCACATTAGGGATTGAGTGAACCAAATTGTTCAAAATTAAATTCAAACGCAACAAGTTAGACGACTTCTGCGAAATATCTTGGGAGTAAATGGTACACTTGTCTTCGCCAATTTGATGGGCTAAATTCATCAATAAAGTCCCCGAACCCGCACTTGGATCATAACAAGTAACATTGCTCACGTTTTCATTCACTAAACAACGTGCCATAATTTTAGCTACGGCGTGCGGTGTAAAATATTCGGCATATTTTCCACCACTATTGGTGTTGTAATCTTTGATTAAATATTCGAAAATTGTCGCATAAAAGTCAAATTTCTCGTGAAAGATGTGCTCAAAACTAAAATTGACTAATTTGTTTATGATGGCTTTGCAAAACTCATCACGTTTGTCGGTTACATATTTGCTGATGTTTTCAAACAATACAATTTTTTCGCCACCTTCGGTAATTACCGAGAAAATATCGCTGTTGTTTTTAGCAATATCTAACAACGTATTGTCAAATAAATCCGAAAACTTGGGTTCGTTCTGGCGTTTGTATAAACTGGAAATCAATTGATCTGGGAGAATATTCGCGGTGCTTTCTCTCATTTGCATCGTCAGCATTTCGTAATCATCCGCAGGTAAATCGCGTAAAGCATCTTCCCATTTTTCGGCCTTTGCAATGTTGGCATCTAATTCTTTTACTTCGTGAACAAATTTGTCGTTCAGGAATTTATATAAAAATACTTGGGTGATAATCTTGAATTCGTTTCCGTCATTTCCCAAACCATAATTGGCACAAACGCTTTTTAGCTCGTCAATTAGATTTTTGGTTTGGGTTTCAAATTGTGTGGTTGTGGTCATTATATCTGTTGCTATTTTAAATATATTGGGATTCTTGTATTGTTTTGTTTGTTACCCCGAAGGGGTTTTATATTTGTAAAAAAACTAACTAATTTTGGGTCGACCCCAACGGGGTCGTATTTTCATGTTATAATCGTGTTCTATAAACATATGACCCTTTCAGGGTCGTAAATTGATGATGTATTTTTTTCTTATAAACGTGTGACCCTTTCAGGGTCTTTAGGGGCTAGATTATGATATTTTATTCTAGCCATTGAAATAGATATTCTTGCTTGAAATCGATTTTAAATTTTTCTAAAAAATCAACATATTCTTCTTTAAAACTTCTTTTTCTGTGATGTTCTTTTTGGTTTGAAATATAAGCAATTACATTATCTAATGCAGAATGACTATACGAAAATGCTCCGAAACCTTCCTGCCATTCAAATTTACTATTCGTAAACGCTTGTTCCTTTATAAAACTATTAGATGATTTTTTAATTTCTCGCACTAAATCTGATAAACAACAACTTGGCTTCATACCAATCAAAATATGAATATGATCTGGCATTCCATTTATCGCTAACATTTTTTGTCCTTTATTCTGCACAATACCTGTTATATATTTGTATAAATCCTCTTCCCAGACGGTTGCAATTAATGCCTGTCGATTTTTTACAGCAAAAACAATTTGAATATATATTTGCGAATATGTGCTCATAGTTTTTAATTTAATTAATGCCCATAAAAAATTGTGCTCCTTATTATAATTTTACTGTTAACCAACTGAAATTATTACGTCAAGATTATAAAAATTAATTTCTTGTTCTCGCGTTTTTCCTGCAATATCATCATGTTGAGTGGTTGTTCGGAAATCCCGACATACCACTTTTTTATCCATTGACCTTCTTTGAAAATATTTTGAATCAATTCTATTCTCTAATGGTAGTACTAGCCTTTCCTAACAGAAAAGCCATTTTAGTTTGAGAAAGCCAAATCGTGTCTTCTTCACGCATCACATCAATTTTGGTATTGCCTTCCTGATTTTGATAAATGAGTATTTCTCCTTTTTCCATAACTAAGCTATTCTACCATAAAACTCATTCATATATTCTTTAACTATCATTCCGTTAATTCTTTTTGTCGCCGCAGCATCCAGTGGAATGTTGTTTTTGTTTTTAAATTGATCAATCACCAATCGCATCATCATTCGGTCTACAAAACTTTCATTTTCTAGCATTTTAGAATTTTGCATAATTTGATTGTCAACTTCTTTTTTCAATCCTTGCAAGGCTTCAAATAATTTGCTTTCGCTATCGGTTAATGGATCTTTTTCCATTAATCGTTTGTGCAAACGAGCGTATTTTTCGTCGTTGTCATATTTAGCACGCAGCAATTGGTTTTTGCGTTCTAATTCTTTGGCTTTATCGTAAATGTCTTGAAGTGCTTTTATATTGGCTTCCATTTCTTCTTTGGTTACTTCGCTTAAATTTTTCTTTTTAAACAAGCGTTCCAATTCTTCTTTCAAAGAAACAAAAACAGGATCTTTCTGGTCGAAATTTCCTCCCAGCATTTCTCTCGTTTTTTGTAAAGTAGTTTTCAATTTGTCTGCCAAAACCATTTCTCCTTCTTTCACTTTCACAAAAGCAAACAGAATATCTTCCAACGCAATATTTAGTAAATTTGTAGTATCTACATTTTTCTCTAAAGCTTCTTTGGTATTGATTAAAGCCAAATGATTGTTGGCTTCCGTTGATAGTTTGGTTAGTTTGTGAAAATCCAACGTATTCAATAATTCATGATTACCAGACAATCGAATAAGATTATACAAACTCTTAGCATTATTTAAAGCACGAGCAATTTTCAACATTTCACTTCGATCTTGAATCTGTGAAATTTGTTGCGAGAAAACTTCAGCGTTTATAGTGTTATAATGCGATAAAACTTCCTTAATTTCGGCTATTTCTTGGTTTATTTCTTCGGGTGATTTAAACAAGTCCGAATAGTACTGCATTTCATCACCTAATTCCGATTGCAATTCGTTGAAATAATCCTGATTGGTTTTGTCGAATTCTTTTTGAATATCAGCAAAATCAACAACGTAACCGTATTTGAATTCTTTATAAGTTCGGTTAACACGTGTAAGCGTTTGCAACAAATTATGTGCTTTAATTACACGACCAATGTATAGTTTTTTCAATCGAGGTGCATCAAAACCAGTCAACAACATATTGTACACAAATAGCAAATCGATTTTTCCGTCTTTGAAATCATCTACTTGATTTTTACGATCTTCTTTTGTGCCTACATCGTGTAAAATAACCGCTGCAGCTTTCACTTTACTATCGTTTCTTTTTTGATTGCCATACGATTCACGAGGTTCTGCTGCCACTAATAAATCCTCCTCTTGCCAATTGTCAGCACTATATTTCGATTGGAAAATTTCGAACAACATTTTGGCTTGGTCGGAAGAATCGCAAACGACCATAGCACCAATTGTGTTATCATTAAATGAGATACGAGCACGCTCAAAATCTTGCACAATATATTCCAACATCGGTTCTACAAATTGACGATGTGCATACACTTTAGTACGATCAGTATTTCCTTTTAAAATGTCAATCGATTCTAAAGCTTCTTTCAATTTCAACTGATAGTTGGTTTCTATCTCTTCCCTAATTAAGCGAAGTGTATAACCATCAGCAATCGATGAATTGTAATAATATTTATGAATATAATTACCAAATAAAGCTTTGGAATTAAAATCATTTCCTAATAGTGGTGTTCCAGTTAAACCGATTTTAATAGCATTCTCGTCCGATTGTTTTAAGTTCGCTAAAAAACTACCTTTAGGGTTATAACTTCTATGAACCTCATCTAAGAAATAGACGCGCTGCATATTTAAATTGTAATCGGTATTCTGAACTACATCAGGATCGTCTTGAAACTTTTGAATGTTAACTACCGTGATTTCTGCTTTTCCAGAATTGTTATGAATAACAGAAGTTGATTTGATATCTTTTGAAAATTCTTCTCTTGAATTAACATTATGCACTACCAAACCTCTACTTCTAAATTCTTTCCCAGCCTGAATTAACAAATCCAAACGATCCACAATAAAGTAAAACTTAGGAACAATGTTTTTCTGCTGAAAATAATGCGTTAAGTATTTGACATTGTAATAAGCCAAAGCTGTTTTTCCACTTCCTTGTGTGTGCCAAATGATACCATTTTTCACACCTTCATCTAGTTTCGCTTCAATTGCTTTTGTTGCAAAAAGTTGCGGATAACGCATCATGTGTTTCTGCAAGCCTTTGGTTTCTTTCACATAAGCGATTCCATATTGCAACACAAAAGCCAAACGCTCCCTTTGAAACAAAGAAGTACAGATTCTATTGGTTGGTGTATTGTGCCGTTTATTGGTAATAAATTCCGATGCGTTTTTAATGCTTAGTAAATTAGTATCCTGCAACACAAAATTTTCTAAATCATCAGGAACAATTGTGAGTAATTTCTTTAAATCAAATTCTATTTCTTCTCTAAAGTAATTAAAAATAGGTTTATAGTAAGAAGGCGTAGCATAAAAAGCACCTTCAATTGGAAGCAATGAATTAGCATCATATTCCATATTATTGGAAAAGACCATCAACTGGGTAATGTTGATAAAATTGCGGAATTTTTTATTTTGAAATCGGGTTTGAATGCGTTTGTGTTCCGCTAAAACTCCGTCTTGATTGTTAGGTTTCTTAACTTCAATAAAAACCAAAGGCATTCCGTTAATGAGTAAAATAATATCAGGACGAAATTCTTCATCATCCTTTTTATACGTTAACTCTGTGACTACGTTAAAAGTATTATTATCAAAATTTTCAAAATCTATCAATCTAATTCCAGACTGGTCAATTAGCTTTTCATAAAAAACTTTCCCTAAGTCCTCGTTTTCTAAACATATAGCTACTTCCGCATAAACTCTATTTACGTCGCTTGGATTTAGTCCAGGGTTAATTCTTAGTAAATTTTCTTTAAAAATATCGGTAAAAATATTGGTTGTTTCATCCCAAACTTGATTTTTTAAAGATAGATATTCATAACCTAAACGCATTAAATGCAGTATGGTAGGAATCTTAACCCTTGAGTCTTCGTTGAATATCATTTATAAATGAGTATTATTTTAATAGCTGTTTCAAACTTACCGATTTTAAGTAACAACGGCAATATTAAATTAAGTATTTTTGAATTGTAGAAAACAAAAAAACGTCATAACGTCATGAAGGTTTTAAAACTCTGAAAGGCAATACGATTTTTTAAATAAAAATTAAGTTGTAGTTGCTTAATTATCCCCTTGAGCAATTAAAAAAAGTTTCGCACAAGCGCGAGCATCTGACAACGCTTCGTGATGTTTTAATTGAATGTTGTGAATTTTACAACACGCATCTAATTTTGCTGGTTTGTAGCCTTTTGCTTTGTAAATCTTTAAGGTACATTCCCATTTAATTGCAATATTTAAATCTTGATAATCTATTCCGTAATCGCTCATTGTTTTATACAAAACAGTTCGGTCAAAACTTTCATTGTGAGCCACAATTGTTTTACCAAATAAACGTTTTTTAATCTCTGGATAAATTACATTAAAATGAGCTACATTTTGTGTATCTCTTTCTGTAATGCCATGCACTTGAATGTTATGCCAATTGTATTGATTGTTTGGCGGTTTTATTAAGGCGTGAAATTCATCAATAATCACTCCATTCTCCACCGTAACAATTCCAACCGAACAGATGTGATGGTTTATAGCGGTTTCAAAATCTATGGCTGTGAAGGAGTTTGTCATTTGTTGCATTTTAGTTGCTTTATATTGCAAGTTTTATTAGCTGTTTTTTGTTAAATTTTCAAATTTTGCTTTCATTGTCGGATTACCTGCTGTCAATTTTTTGATTGTTAAATCTTCTGCTTTATTGTTAGCTAATCGCAAATTGTTTTCTGAAGACAATAAAGCATCTTTTGTTTTTTGAAGATGTATTATCGTTTTATCTATTTCGTCAATTGCTGTTTTAAATTTTCTACTTGCTAAATCGTAATTCCTTGCAAAACCTTCTTTAAATTCATTGATATTTTCTTCAAAATTTGTAATATCAAGATTTTGGTTTCTCATCAAGTTTAATTCTGCTTTGTACTGCATTGAATTCATAGCAGCATTTCTAAGTAATGTAATTATGGGTATGAAAAATTGAGGTCGCACCACATACATTTTTTTAAATTTGTAAGATACATCCACGATTCCTGTATTATAAAATTCGTTTTCTGATTCTAGTAAAGACACCAGAACTGCATATTCGCATTTTTTTTCTGTTCTATCCTTATCAAGTTTTGCGAAAAAATCTTCATTTTTCTTTTTCGAAGCTGTTTCGTCATTTTCATTTTTCATTTCGAACATAATTGAAATGATTTCATTGCCAGCTTCATCAGTTTCTTTATAAATAAAATCACCTTTATTTCCACCTCTGGAATCATTATCTTTTTCAAAATAAGCATTTTGAAAGGCAGTTGCTCGCAGTTTATTAAACTCTGCTTCGCAATGCTGCTCCAAAGTTTCGCCTATCATTTTTGTAGAGAGTTTTTGCTTGTAATCCTTTAGTCGATCAATTTCATCATCTTTCATTTTAATAGTCTCTTCTTTTAATTTAAGCGTGTTATTAAAATTTTCATTGAGAGACTTTTCAAATAACTGTTTTTCAGTTTCTTTTGACTTTAATTCATTCAGAAGCGTATCGCGTTCTTTTTCTATTTCTTTTACTGCGTTTGAAACATCTAATTTCTTTTCCATTGCTGCATTCTGAATTTTAGATTTCATATCGGCAATTTCAGATTCTTTTGATGCAAGTTTTTGAGTTAGCTCAAGTTCATTTTTAGCTTTTAGTGCACTAATTTCACTTTCTTTTTTTGCTAGATCTACTTGGAATAAAATCTTAAGTTTTGATTCTGCGAGTAGAATTTCATTCACCTTTTCTTTTTCGGCAAGATTTAATCGATTTTGTAACTCTTCGTCAAATTGATGATCTCGAACTTGTTTCAAAATAGAAGCAAATCCTGCTTCATCAACTTTAAAGGCTTTACTGCAATTAGGGCAAATTATATCGTTCATATCTGTAAAGTTTATCAAAGAATTAAAAAGTAATTTAGTAACAAAAGGGTTTATTCTTCCAAATATATAATCTTTTACTTAACAAAAAAACAAATACATCTTATAAAAAGAAGTGCTATTAAAAAAAATGAATAATACTACTAATCCAATAAAAGAGCTGCTTGGCAAGTTAACTAAATATGAAAAAAAATCGTTTTTTCTTAAAAAAACAGAAATTAGCAAGTGATTTTTAGATTTACTATTTCGCTCATTATTCCAATCGTAAAGTGCTAGAGATACAAGCAGTCCTAACTTCTGTATTACATGAACTAATTCTACATTTTAAAACACTAAAAATCTGTATGATAATTTCTTTTCAAAATTGTAATACGTTTTAAAAAGAATATTGAATGGTACTTTCTATTTTTTTTGTGATTAAAAATTAATTAAAATAAAAAAGTTCACAGTTTTGTGATCAAAAAAAATAAAATTAAAAAAAGTTCACAGTTTTGTGCCAGTTCTAGAATTGAAAATAAAATTGACACAACTTATTTTTAAAATAAAAAACATTTATTTGATGTACTTAATTTTCTGTGGTAATTTATCCAATGCTGTTGACATTTCGCCTTAAGTACCAGAACTAGTGCGAGTGTTTTATCATTATGGTCTTAGGTGTTCTGAAGTATTATAGTTGCATGACTTTTTAAAATGTATCAAATTTTTATACTCTTATTTTCAAATAGTATTAAAAAAAATCAAGAAAAATAATTTTATTTTAGTACAAAAAATAAAGAGAGACTTTAAAAAGAATATATTCCAAGTGTTGTGAAATTTGTCCGTTTACTGTGGTAATTATATCTAGCACCACCTAAACAAAGTTCATGAAATTCCATTGAAAAATAAAATCCATAAGTTCAATAGTTTGAGTGGAAATAGAAAATGTGTTTTTCTAGTATATCATTTCCTACAAATCCTTCTACTGCTGGTACAACATTGATATTCTGCGTAATGTGGTTTTATTTTCTACTTTTTTATACTTTTTCAAAATACTTTTTATACTTTAGAACCACACGAAATGATTCGCGCGGCAGCGGGGTCTATTTATCTTGTCTTTAAATTACATTTTCTTATTTTTCTAACATTATTGATATCAGTCTTTTGAATCCAGTAGGATAAATTATTTTCCAATTGTTATCCTCAATTTGTTTCAAATTATATTTTTTCTTTAAAATAAAACCATTTGAGTATATTGTATCCCATTTATATGGATAAGTCTCAAAATCATAATATTTAGTAACTAAAACATTTATAGCTCCTTCTGGTAAAGCTCTTTCAAATTCACCTTCCCACTTATTAAATATGGATAATTTTTTTTTCTCTAAAGGAGCTACTAAAAAAATTCTAGATCTGTTCCAATGCCGTGGATTATTGGGCAATTCGCTATCAAACATTAATCTTACGACCAGAGTGTCATTGGTTGAGTTTTTAAAAACTAACCTATCGTCCATCGGATCACAGCTGCAAAAAGTAAGCAATGTGATTAATATTAAAAAATGTCTCATTTTATTTTTTATATAAATTAATATCATGATAAGCACCTCCTAGAATATCTGCCCTTTATTCTCGTTCAGAATTATGATGCTTGTAATCAGTATATTTTGATTTTATTGCTCTAAAAATACTTGGTAATTTAATTTTTTTATATAGTCTGATGCAGAATAATTAGAATGATTTTTATAATCTAGATAGTGTCCATATTCATGTGCCAATGTTTTTGAATCCTCCATTCCTGGATTACTAAAAATTACGTTTCCAGCTGTTAAAGCACGGTTCATATTGGGAGAACTATATACTTCTACTCCAGGATACTTTTCAGGGTCACTAATATTTTTAACTACGTATCTTAAATTAAGATATCAATATAATGGATCAGATATAGAATTAAGCGTTTTCGTACTATCAAATGATCGTCTAAAAATAACATGATTACGATCACCAAATGAATTTTCTCTTTGGAATAAACCACAAAAGCAGAGAAAAGAAAGACATTACTAAAACTACATAAAATGCTCCAATATTTTCATCTTTGTAAAAAACAAGATCATTCTCAGCATCATAGTAGAAATCGCTATAATTTACATCACCTACTTTTGCTTTTTCAGAAAAACTTATATCATTATAATCTTTATTTTTATACTGAACTCTACAAGTCGATGCAGATTTAGCTCTATAAGTAATGTCTACTATTTTAACGACAATAGGATTTTGTTTTTGTACAATTTCCTTATTTTTATAAATATTTTTGTAGCCCGCTATTGCTAGAGTAAACAAAACAATATTAACAGTTATACAAACGAAAAATTTCAATTTAATCATTCTTTATCTTTATTTGCTTTATAAGTTGGAGAAACAGCTCACTTTGTTAGCTCAAATTGCAAACCTATTTTATAGTTGGAACAATATCCGACCGATCTGCTGGAGGAAAATTTAGAACAATATTCGTTCTTTTCTTATATAAAAATATTTGTAGTTCATTATCACTTATAACTCTTATCTTTTCCTCTTCACTTAAGAAATTAAATTTTGTTTTAAATGATGCTTTACACAAATCTTCTATGTATATAGTATATTCCGATGCTATTATTTCTAATAAAGCTTTTATTTTATTGTCATATTTCACATTATAATAGGCTTCAATTTTTATTATTCTTTTTTCATTTCTATTAAAAATTGCTTTTATTGAATCGTTAAATAATGTCTACTTTATCTCTAAATCAATTAAATTAGAATTAAACTCGGTAGATAAGGAAATTTCTCATTGAGCTTCAATAGTTAAATCAAAATCTGAATAGCAAAATTTAATATCATCTATAAAAATAAATTTATCAAATTTCGATTCACAGTTAGCTTGATTTTTTAAATATACTAAAATTTCCTTTCTATCATGTTCTTGACAATGAGTAAATATAATTATAAAATTGAAAATTAAAGTATTTTTATAAATTTTGAGCCCTACCCTACCGTTGGCCGTGTTTTTCCAACCTGTCTCATTACTAAGTCCGAGATAATTTGCTTTTGCATAATTTAATCTACCTATTTGAAATATAATCCCTTCTATTTTTCTCCAACTTGAATGGTTTTTTTTTGAGGAATAATTGCATTTAATTTATTACCATAAACACCTGCGCGATTATCATCTAGCTGTGTTTTCTCTTATACTATTGCACTAATTAAAGTATGATTAATTTCATAAATAGCAACATCAGAAACAATTCCGTTTTTAACATATGTCATTATCGCCAATTGCTCAGCAGATTATACCTCAGCGTTAATCTTACTGGATGCAAAAACCTAACTTCCGAAATTTGGCATTTTCTCCGCCAAGGGGTCAACATTCACCAATAAAGTAGTTTTCATCTGTAATACATAGCACAATAATAACTTACATTCTTCTCTCTACATGATTCTTTCCCGTTATAAATATAAGGTGTTTTAAAATATCTAGCATGCTCTTCGAATAAAACTTCTCCACAGCGATTTTACGATTCAACGACTCTGAAAAACAATAAAAAAAGGGAGTGAAAGGCGATGTACTCCACGTGTGGTTATATTTGTACCTTAACTGTGGTGGTATAACTACTACTTAAAAAACGTTCACCGAATATCATTTAAAAATAAAACCCAAAAGATAAATGGTATGAGTGGAAATAGGAAATGTGTTTTTCTGGTATATCATTTCCTACAAATCCTGCGCCTAATTGTACAACATTGATATTCTGCGTAATGTGGTTTTATTTTCTACTTTTTTTTACTTTTTCAAAATACTTTTTATACTTTAGAACCACACGAAATGATTCGCGCGGCAGCGGGGTTTTTCGATTAATTATGAAGATATAACAAACTTTCATTTTAATTTACAACACATTATAAACAACAAAAACCCAGTATTTAGTGGGTTTTATCTTTACATACTTTGGGCACGGAAAGCATTTCCGCGTTAGCGACCGTGGAACACATCCGAATGGTCGGGTCTTTATTAGACTTTCATTAAGCCTCAAAATTAAAAACTTTGCGGAGCGGGAGATTTCTTTCTAAAAATATAATTGTTTTGGTCAAAAATAATAATTAAGACATCTTCATTTCGTTTTGGCTTCTTCCAGTATATTGCCCCTGAAGATGAATTTGTTATATAAGGTTTCAATAGGAATTTTTGATCTGAATCTTCGTAGCACTCCAACCAATGTTCTAATTTAATGTCCTTATCATTTACATATAACTTTCCTTTATTTTTATATAAAACATTTTTTTCATCTTTTGAATAAACAATTTGTTGGAATGTAAAATCTTGATTTATCTCTAGTATTTGTAATTCTCCAGATGGAATCTTATAGAAATAAATACCAGGCAAGTATTTATCTGCGTCTTTCTTACTATTCTCACAAGAAAAGTAAGTCATACAAACCATTATTAAAAATATGAAATGTTTTAATTTATAAATCATTTTATTATAAAATTTATTTTGTTCTTGAATGATATAATCTACCAATTTTTTCACCTAAAGTATTATATTTAAACACTCTAATCTTCATGTTATAAATAGTTTTTATTGTTCTAAAATGACCGTTATATACGTATGGATTTGGCCCACTAAAAATGCAACCCCTTCTTTATATCCACCTAAAATTAGAGATAACCTTGCAACTGAAGTAGCAATCATATTGTCTGATAATTTTATATTATAATAAACACCTAATGTAGTCGTTTCGGTACCTGTAATGGTTGCTGTTCCTGAATAACTACCATGAAAAGCTCTTGCAGGATTGTCATCAAATTCATCAAAAAATACTTTTAATATATAGCAATTCATTTTCTTTCCTTAAATATCTTGTTATTTTTCCTGATTTTCCTTTACCGTCTTTGAAGTTTTGGATGACATTGTCTATACCCTCTTCTACTTCTTTTGCTTTTAACAATGGTCCTCCCATTGTTGAATTTTATCAAAATTTCTTTTCCCTTCTCCAGTTCCCATTACCCATTGATAGAAAAGTTGAGAAGCACCAACATCAGAATCAGATTCTTCATTATCTGCTTGAGAAAAATTTTTGATATTATAAGCTTTTGCTATATTAACCAAAGCTATTATTCCAGTTGCTTTTTGTACTTTATTTTCTTTTTTACCACAAGGAGGAACAACACCTGAATCAGGTTTCTCTCCATTCCCGGTGGGTCAATAAAATTGATAGGATTATTAAATATCTATACGTATGGAGACCTACTAGGATACTTCAAAGGATCCACATTCAACCACAAACTAGTTTTCATATCTAAATACCTAGCTCCATAACAAGTTAGATTTATCTCCATATTTAATTCTTGACCGTTATAAATATAAGGAGTTTTAAACGAACTCGCATGTTCTTCGAATAAAACTTTTCCAAATCGACTTTACTATGCAACGACTCCAAAAAATAATAAAAAAGGGAGTTAAAGCCGGTGTATTCCAAGTGTTGTGAAATTTGTCCGTTTGCTTTTGTAATGTAACTCCTATTGCCAAGTGGTCTGATTGGGAATCGAAAGTATCTTTCTCTGGCATTCCATTTCCTACAAATCCTTCACCCGCTTGTACATCAATAGCTTTCCGAGTTATGGAATTTTAATTTATAACCCTATTTGCTTTTTCGTAAAATACTCTGTATAATCTAGAAACACGCGAAATGATTTATGTGGTAGTGGGCATTGATAGATTGCCATTTCTAACTACGCACTCTCGAATATCTTTCCATATTTTCAAAATCTTGTGCAAGCTTATTTTAGTACAAGACATCGGGTTAGCGAAGCTTGCACTAGAGTAAATTTAATTTTTTTGAAATTAATGGGAAAATACTATGTAAATGCTTTTTATGATACTTAATATTAGGGATGAATTCTAAGCCAGCTTTTATTGAATAATATATGTTTTTCTTCTCTTTTCTAGAAAGTATTGCTGTTTTATTTAAAAAATCAACTTCACCTATTTTATCTATTAATTCAATTAAAACAGCTCCATGTTGATAAGATGCGAAGTCTTTTACATCCACTTTTAAAAGATTTGCTATGCACAATTCATCTCCAAGAAAAGCTCCGTTCACAAGTTCGCAATATGTGTTCCCATTAACTTTTATACTGGAGAATAAATGGGAATCTAATTCAAACCCAAATTTACTAGTACAGTTATAATTGTTACACGAAATCAATAATTCAGTAACAATAATAAAAAGCATTGTCATCCTTTTCATATTTATTTTTTTTACTTTATTTCTTTTACTTTATCTGTAGTAACTTTGATTATAATTTTACCATACTTTAAACACATTGTTGATTGAATATACTTTTGCCTTCCTTCTCGTTTAGGAAATGTAGTTTTTGAGGTGTGTTTTAAAATGTTACCTAATACGCTCCATGCAGCGGCTCGTGTTCGTTTTGGATCACAAACTGGTATAACAGCCATGACTTAGCTCGAATAAATGAAGGCGATATGCATATCTTGTTTCGAAATATGCGTTTTTTTGTACTTGATGTTTAACGACATATCTTGATTCTCCAATTGGGTCAACTTTATACCGACCACCGCCACCTTCTTATTCATTTAAATCGTAATCGCCACTCGCAGTAGGCTTTGACCAGGATCGTTTTGTGAACCTCTTGCAAGATTTCCATTTTTATCGCTCTCACCTCCACTAAACACATTTTCATATTCCAAAGTTTGATTGTGTGTTAAATTTCCTTTTTTATCTCGTATACCTCCATACACATAATCTTTTGGAGACACTACTTTTGACGGCAAGCTTTTCTTATAATGGTCAAGGTCAACTATTGATAACGTCCCTCTTTTTTTATCAAAAACGCCTATTATATCCCTGCCATCAGGATCGATCAAATTTATAGGATTATTGAACACATAAACATAACATCCAACATGTGAAAACTTTTCCGCCAGCGGATCCACATTCAACCACAAACTGGTTTTCAAATCCAAAACCTTGCACCTTAGTAACTTAAATTTGTTTACTCAACTTTTTTATTTGTTCGTTTTTGCCTTCGCGAATACTTCGTATTTCTCTATCTAACTCTTTACCGCTATAAATGTAAGGTGTTTTAAACGAACTAGCATGTTCTTCGAATAAAACTTCTCCACATCGATTTTACGATGCAACGACTCCAAAAAACAATAAAAAAGGGAGTTAAAGACAACATATTCAACGTGTTGTGAAATTTGTCCGTTTACCGTTGTAATGTAATTACTACTGCCTGATTATTTTGAGTGGAAATAGAAAACGTCTTTCTCTGGGATTCCATTTCGTACAAATCCTTCTCTCGCTTGTACATCGGTTGGTTTAATATGTTTTCCAAATCGTAAAGTAATATTGAAGAGTATGTTAATTAAAAAATACCCAAAAATAGTGTCTAACTTTTGGGGGCAGTCTATTTGCTAGGTTTTCTTTTACTTATTTCCTTTGTTTAGTTGCTCAACTTTATGGGCACGGGTAAACACCTGCGCTAATGATTATCTACAAGCCTGCGCCATCGGGCCAATTCATAATAAAATAAATTTCTCGCATTCTTTTGAGTAAACAAAATTGTAAATAGTATGTTTTCCTCTAACATTAAAATCACATTCTAATCCTTTTTTTGCTACTTTTAAGTTGTCAAAATTCCAAATGGAAATTTCACTTTTATCAACATTTACAATCACATAAAATTTTGATTGCATATAGCCTAATGCGTCATTAAAATAATACTCTGCGATGTAACATTTACCATAATCTTTAATCTCTTTATTTATGAGTGAAAAAGTATGATATTCTTTTTTAAAATAATACTCCGGGAGCTCAGAAACATTAGATTTCTGTAAAATAATTTGATAATTTTTCTCATTATTAAGCTCATTTTGATTTATATTAACTTTTTTAAAATAAAATATAAATTCGCTTAAAAACAAATCATCATCTTCATTTTTTTTATTCACAATTGAGCAAAATTTATCTTCTTTAATAAGTGTAAAAGAATCATTAATATTTCCGCTTTTATTTATTGTATCAGCATGATTTATAAATTTGTTTTCTTTACTGCCATCAATTTTATTCTTGCTTATTTTATTACAACTCGGCATGAGTGATAGAAATAAAAAATATATAATTATCTTGGTTTTCATGGTTTAGTATAGTTTGTGATTGTTGGCTTGATTGCATTATCTTTCATTTCAAAAACATTTTTGGAATAATTTTTAAATTTACCATTATATTGTTGAGTTGCATTTTCCCAATTTGCACCTCCTGTCCAAGTAGTTTTTCCTACTTTTGTAGTAAGTCCTTTTTGATAAAAAATTCCAATACCCGCCTTTATACTAAGACTTGGAGAAGGTGTTCTGTTTTTTGATAATCCAAATTGTATTTTAGAGTCATCCCAGTCATTTGAAGTTGCACTGTAATAAACATTTGATTGCATAATATCCGAAAAGGAACTGTTTTTACTAAGTGTTACATTTGAAGTTCCCATATTTGTTTCTCTCATTATAATTGCCTTAACAAGTGTTGAGTCTAAATCAGGCACCGAACTTGAGTTATCAATTAAATATCCATTAGTATGTTTTGGTGTTGTACCATTATTCTTATTCTCATTAAAAATATAGGTATGTGCAACAATCTCATAAGCATGTTGCTGATATTTTGGAGCTGTTGTAACAGCTTCTCTTTTCTTTGTGATAACATTAGGCATCGCTGCTTTTTCTTTTGTTCCATCATCTTTTTGAACATATGTTTTAAATTCTGTATCTGATTTAATACGTGACGTTTCTTGCCCTTTCATGTTAAAAGCAACAATGTCATCAGGCTCCATACCGGTAGGATCAGTTAAATTTATTGGATTATTAAAACAGTAAACATATGCTCCAAGATTAATCATTTTCTCCGCCAGCGGATCAACATTCAACCATAAACTAGTTTTCATGTCAAGGTACCTTGCGCCATAATAACTTAAATTTGTTTGCTTAACTTTTTTATTTGTTCGTTTTTGTCTTCGCGAATACTTCGTATTTCTCTGTCTAACTCTTTACCGTTATAAAGATAAGGTGTTTTAAAATATCTAGCACGTTCTTCGACTCAAACTCGTCCACATCGAATTTACGAGATGCAACGACTCAAAAAAAACAATAAAAAAGAGATTTACATGGGATGTATTCCACATTTTGTGAAATTTTTTCGTTTACTGTCGTTATGTAACTACCAATGCCTTAGTTTTTTGAATGGAAATAAAAAATATTATTTTCTGGCATTCCATTTCCTGTAAACTCTTCACGTAATTGTACAACATTGATATTCTGCGTGATGATATTTTATACTCCTATTTTCTTTTCCATTACACTTTATAACTTAAAACAACACGAAAGGATTCACGCGGTAGCGGGGGAGAAACTGTAAAACAAGAGAACATCAATGTTTATAAATTTATTCAAATCAATGCTATTTTAATTTTGCAAATTTTAAAATAGATGGATTATTATAAAAATAAAAAGATTTTAAATTTATCTTTACACTATCCTCGCTTGAAATTAATTCATATTCATAACTCCAAACTTTACTCTTTTTTTTGTTTACTTGTTCATAATAGTTGATAAATTTTTGGAAACTGACTTTATTATCAGGATATCCAAATTGCCTAGAATATGAATCAAAATAAAGATAAATGGTAAGATCCTCTGCAGCAATTTTTCTTGAAATTTCTTTTCTTTTTAAAAAAAATAAAATTAATACGAATATTATTAAAAGAGAAAAAGAAATTATTATAAGTTTTTTCATTATTACATTATTTTTTATTGGGAAGCATATAGTAACAAGTTACTACTCATCTTAAAAGCAATTCAACTATATTAATTTCTCGTCTTCCAATTTTTGTTTTAAATCTACTAATATTTCATTGAGTGAAATTTCTTTATCGTAAAAATTAAAAATATCTAAAAGTTGACTTAATGATTCCGCCTGCCAAGCATTATCGGATAAATCAACATTTGATAAAAATAATTCTAAGCTTTTACGTGTTACTTCGTCCCCAATGACATTTCGAACTTCTAATTCATAATCTTCCAATTGAATTTGGCCAATCATTAATTGAATTAAGTAAAACTTCTATTAAATTTAAAATAAAAATTTTTACTTTATTCAACTCTTGAATTTCTATTAATCTGCTAATTTCTAAAATTTTCATTGTCATAATTTTTAAAACCTCTCCAATAGACTGTGGTAAACTTTCATCTTCAAAGTTATTTATAAAATACAAAGTTTTCACCTCAACCTGAAACTTTTCTTGCATTTGTAGCAATTCCTTTTGCATTTGGAACTGCTTAATCAGGTTATATTGGAGTAAAAAAGGGATTCCTTGCTTGCTTTCAATTTCGTGAAGTTGTAATCGTGCTAGTTTTTGTTTTTTAGAAAGTGAAACATCATTTTCAACCGTAAGCAAATTGGCCAGCTTAACGTTACTTTTTGCTTTTAGACTGCGTTCGCCCAACACGAACATATACCATTAACTTCTCATTATGCCAAGTAACATTGTGACTTCATCTTGAAATATCAAAAGTATTTCTTTAAAAATTAATGCTTTTTCATTTTTATGGTAATAAAATACATTGCAAAGATTTTTCTACAAAATTGTGGTACTTCATTACGCCACAAAAGTTTTGCCCCAATATTGTAGCATAGTTATTTTTAAAACTAAAATGCCACAACAAAATGAGTACGAGAGAAATATCAAAATGAAATAAATTAAATACTCATTAAAAACTTATATTTGTTTTTAAAAGACAAATCTTACAAAAAAGCATGATAAAAAACGCACTATTACTTATCGCACTGCTCGTATTTACAACTTGTAATTCTCAAAATAATAAAGAATCAAATTCTTATTCACATAGAGTAGAATTCGCAATTAATGGACCTATTAAAGAACTTATCACTTACAGGTATATAATTACGGACAATAAAATACCTGCAGACACATTAAATATTTTTTCCAAACAAATTATGAACTTTGATAGAGAAGGAAATCTTTTGCAAATGAAGAGAGAGTACAAATTAGAAGGATTGGTTCAGACCATTACAACTATCTATTCAATAAATGGGAAAGAGATTAGTTACACTGAAAAAACAGAAGATAATGAGGGTGAGGTTGCAAACAAGCAGTATAAATACATCTGGACAGACGATTTCCATTATAAAGTCATTGATATTGAGAATCAAGATACTTTTACAGATTACATAAGTTTGAATAAAGCGTTTCAATTCATCAAAAACGTTTCAAAGTCAAATAAAATAGAACATGTAAATACTGTTGAAAGAACATATAAAGACAATAAAATAACTGCAATCAAAATAGTAACTAATACAGTAGAGAATAAAAAAATTGTTGGCGGAACCTCTGTTTCAAATCAAGTTGTCAAGGAATATGATATAATGAACAATCCTACCATTCTTCATAAAATAGAAGATAATAAATTAACTATGCTCACAATTAAAAAATACAAATACTATGATAAAAACTAGAAATATATTTACTTCTTGATTGAATTAAAATGCAAAACTTCAACTTTTAAAAAAACTGATAAATCGTTAAAAGACCTTATTATCCTTAGTTTTTTCGCCTAATTTCTAGTAAATTACAACGAGATTTATTATCTTTGCCGAAATTATACAACACTTATGAAAAAAGTAATTTTAGGACTATTTGTCTTGGGAACTGTAGGTTTATATGCTCAAGTTGGTATCGATACTACTTCACCTGAAGCTAGTTTAGATATTGTGGCTAAAAATCCTACTGGTTCAAATACATCGGTAGAAGGATTACTAATTCCTAGAGTAGATCGTTTACGAGCACAAAGCATGGTTGACGTACCTAACTCTACACTAATTTATGTAAATAATAGTGCAACAGGAACGCTTACTGGCCAAACTTCTAATATGGATGCTGTAGGTTTTTATTATTATGATGCACCTAGTTTAAAATGGGTTAAATTAATTGCAGGTGATTTATCAAATGATGCTTTTATAGACAACCCCGTAAATACCCGAGTAGAATTAGGTTCAAAATCTACTGGAACTCCGCGCGATCCCAATACTGAATTTGTAATTAAAGACGATGGAAACGTAGGAATTAAAACTGCTACTCCTTCACAAGCGCTTCACGTGGCAGGAAATGCGAAACTAGATGGCAATATTTTTGATGGCACCAATACCATCGGTGCAACAGGAGAAGTTCTATCGATAGACGGCACAAAATTGAAGTGGATAAAAACCACTGCTGCTACACCAGCAGTATTTGCTATTTTTGGAGACGGGTACAAAGTAGCTTGGAATGATAATAATAGAAACCCTACAGGAACAGTTATAGTGCTTCCTCCAGGAAAGTGGATTGTACTAACTAATTTACTATTAACAACACCTACAAATGCACCAGGTACTGATCAATCAATATGGGTAAGCATGACTTGGTCTAATACTTCAGGAGGTGCAAAGAGTAGCGATATTGTTGGCCAATATTTGGTCTCTGGAGCGCTAACAGGTCCTTCTCGTTTTGGAATGCTAACGGGATCTATAGTTATCAATAATGATACGGGAGCAAATAAAACATATTATCTTACAAAAGACAAACACGTCGTTTATGGTTCTGGATATAAACCTAATATCGATCGTTTAGGAGGTCGCAATTTTAGTGAAAATAATATTGTTGCTATTCCCGCAAATTAAAAAAATCACTAACACAGTATAGGCATTTTGTTAGCAAGCCTGTCTATAGAAATACTGATATTATCATTAAAAATAAAAAAGTCAAATTACTGAAAATAAATTATAAATTAATTTTTTGAAATATATTTATAGTGCGTTTATCGGTCTTGTAAAAAAAAGAATGAAAAAAATTATCTATACCCTTATTATTTCAGGAACACTTACAGTTTCAGCACAAGTAGGCATCAACACCACTTCACCAGCATCTAGTTTAGATATTTTAGCCGCAAATGCTACTGGTTCAAGTATTAATGTAGAAGGCTTGCTTATTCCCAGAGTAGATCGTTTACGAGCGCAAAGCATGCTAGCGGTTCCCAATTCTACTATTCTTTATGTAGATAACATCACTACGGGAGCACTTTCAGGACAAGCCTCGAATATTAGTTCTGTGGGGTATTATTATTATAATGCTACTAGTTCAAAATGGGTTAAATTAGTAGCTGGCGATTTAACGAGCGATGCATTTGTAGACAATCCTACTAGTACTCGAGTAGAATTAGGTACAAAATCTACTGGTGCTACTAGAGATGCAAATACTGCTTTTGTAATTAAAGATAATGGAAATGTAGGAATTAAAACAGATACTCCCTCACAAACACTTCACGTGGTTGGAAATACAAGACTCGATGGAAATATAGTCGATGGCAGTGATGTTGCTGGAGTTGAAGGACAGGTTTTATCTATTGAAAGTGGCAAAGTGAAATGGAAAAAGAATACCGGTTCTACATCCGCTGTTTTTGCAACATTTGGAAGTGGTTATTCTGGTACTTCAAGTCTATATGTAGAAAGCACAGGTACTACTATAGTACTTCCGCCAGGCAAGTGGATCGTTTACACCAATATACTAATAACAACTACGACACTTACAGAGCCATCAGCTTCACAAGCTACTTTTGTAAGACTCACTTGGTCTGATGGCGCCACTACCACACAAAGTTCCGACATAGTGGGTGGGCATTTAGCTTCTGGCGCTTTAGTAGGTCCTACTACATTTGGAATGGCAACAGGAGCTATCATTATTAATAATGGTACAGGAGCTGATAAAACTTACTATCTTACAAAAAGCGCTTCACAAAATTATCCTAATACTTATGTACCAAATTTTCTAAATTTAGGAGGTGACAGTGCAAGTGAAAATAATATTGTTGCTATTCCTGCTAATTAAAAAGTATCTAATAAAAGTAAATTATCAACATTATAAAAGCCCACTTTGAAAAGTGGGCTTTTATAATCTATAACTATTATCTGAACAAAAAATCGAAAGATAAATAAACTCCTTAATTTTTATTTAGCAAGCAAAAATCTCCTCCAAAACGCCCATCGCTGCTCTTTCTCCCGAAATCATTGCCGCATTTAATGAACTGTTCAACTGAGTATCGCCAGCCAAGAAAATGTTTGCAGTTAACTTAGTTTCGGACGGATTCATTTCGTAGCGTAAGTTGTCTAATTTTGGAAGTGCTTTAGCAATTGAATACTGTTTGATGAATTTCGTAGTTTCGATACCACAATATTGTTTTAGTTCTTTAGCTACTTGCTGTTGTAATGCTTCCGGCAATAATCCGTGCTTCTTTACTATTGTAACCGATAGCAATTCTTTGGCTCCAGATGTTTTGGTTTCCACACTTGTATGATAAAGTATATTATTTACCAAGGCGTCTTTATCAGCAATCAAACCAACCAACGGCTTATCAATTTCTCGTTTGTCTGTTTCAAAATATAACGTATCACAAGATTTCCAAAGTACTTCTTGGTTTCTCAACTTACTTACAAGCGGACTTGCATCGGTAGCTAAAATGGTATAATGGCTTTCTAAAATCGTTTCATCAGCAAGGATAATTTTCCCATCTTCCACCGACTTTACTTTGGTATTAAATAAAAATTCAGTTTGTTTTAAACCGGCTTTTAATTGCATTGGAATGGCTTCTATTCCTGCTTTTGGAATGGTTGCATTGCCTTCGCCAAACATTTTATAGACAAATTCGAACATTCTACTGGAAGTTTCTAAATTGGGTTCCAGAAAAATTCCTGTAAAAAACGGTTGGAAGAATTTCGAAATCATTTCGTCCGAAAATCCAAAATCAACCAAATATTGATTAGTCGTTTTTTCAGGCTTAGCGAATATTTCAGCCATGTTGGTTTGCTTCAGTAAAGTGTTCAATTTCAAAATTTTGAACTTATCGGAAATCGTACCAATTCCAGAAAAAAGTGTCGGAAGTAATAAAGAAATTGCTCGTAAGGGATCACCAATAGTTTGCTGTTTTCCTTTGTTGAAAATAGTGGCTCCAGGCAAAAATTCTTGCAATTCCAACGCTTCAAAATTAAGATATTTTTGAGCTGCAGGATAAGCCGTTAACAAAACTTGGAAGCCGTGGTCGAGTTGATAACCCTCCACAATATCCGTTTTCACACGACCGCCAACGCAATCTGTTGCTTCGATAATTGTAGGATAAAAACCTTGATCTTCTAAAACTTTTGCCGCTATTAATCCCGCTACTCCGGCACCAATAATATATATTTTGTGTTCTTCTTTTTTCATTTGGAGTGTTTTAAAATTTAAAGCATTAGCAAATATAAGTTTCTTGTCGGTTGTTCGCAATGAATAGCAATTACTTTAACTTGCTAATTACTATTTTACTACCTAAAGAAAAAGTAGAAAAATAAAGTCAACACAATCGAAAAAATAATATTAAGTCCCAATCCTGCTTTCATCATATCTTTCTGCGGCACAAAGCCTGAAGAATAAACCATGGCATTCGGCGGCGTTCCCACAGGCATCATAAATCCGAATGAAGCTGCAATTGTCGCCGGAAGCACTAAAACCATTGGGTTAATACCGGAAGCTTGTGCTAAGGTATAAAGCAAAGGTAAAATCAGAGCCGCACTTGCGGTATTACTCATGAATTCCGTCATAATAATCGAACCAATAACAATCAACCATAAAAATACGATTAATGGCACATGCTGACTTAATTCCATAATGTCATTTATTAAGATACTTCCGAGTCCGGTGCATTCTACTATGTATCCGAGCGTAAGTCCACCACCAAAAAGTAATAAAATTTCCCAACGAATTGATTTTAAGATTTGCTCCCACGTCATCACTTTAAAAACGAATAATAGCAACATTGAAAAGATTGCCACTAACGAACTAAAACTCGATTCAATTCCTAACATCGGAGCTAAAACGCCATCAAAAACCCAAAGAAAAACGGTTAACGTAAATATAGCAATAAGCGCATTTCGTTTCGGACTTTTTTTTCCGGGTAAAGCGATTGTGGGAACTAACATTTTACGATCGGGCTTGAAATAAATTGTAAGGACAATTACCATTATCGGAAACGTAATTAGAAATATCGGTAAACCGTAGACCAACCATTCCGAAAATGAAAGTCCTAATAAAGCTGCACCAATGGCATTTGGTGGACTCGCAATCATTGTTACTATTCCTCCAATATTCGCAGCGTACGCAATTCCTAACAATAAGAATTTGGCTTCGGCCGTAGCTTTTTTACTATCGGTTATTGCTAAAATCCCTAAAGCTAACGGAATCATCATTGCAGCTGTGGACGTGTTACTCACCCAACAAGCGGTTAATGATGTGGCAAACATTAATAAAATAGATGATTTATAAAAATTCCCTTTGGCTAATAAAAGCAGTTTATGGGCTAATAATCGGTCTAAAGAATGAGCAGATAAAGCACCTGCTAAAACAAAACCACCCATAAATAAATAGATCACCGGATTTGAAAATTCGCCAAACGCTTCTTTTGGTGTAGCAATTTTCATAATAATAACAAGTACAGGAATCAACAAAGCCGTCATTGCTAACGGAATGGCTTCAGTAATCCATAAAATAGCGGTAAAAATCAAAATAGCGAGCGCTCCATTGACTTTTTCATCCTCAAAAACGGGAAAAAACAAAATTCCAATCAGCACAAGGGTGGCAAAAAGGAAGCTTTTCCAATGTAATTTTTCTTTCATGCTTTATAGATTGATACTCTATGACTACTACAATTGATAATTCGATTTATGACTGTAAATAATGGGTGCTTTTTGATGCATCGAGCGAACGTAACTTCGCCTTAAATTACGGTGCAAGGTATTCTTTAGGATCGAAGCGGACTAACGTTTTTCAATAAATCAGAAATAAAATAGTTGAATCGATAACTATCGTCTAAATCGGCGAGCCAAATTAATTATGCTTGTAAATCGTCCAAAATTGTTTCAAAAGAAAATGACTAATTTAGCATTTCGAAATAACGCATTTATTTAAGCCATAAACTATAAATTAAAACACATGGATTCTTTTACTCAAATCGTTTTAGGTATTGCTACTGCAGAAATTGTTGCTGGTAAAAAACTGCAAAACAAGACATTTTTGTACGGGGCCATTTTAGGTACGATCCCCGATTTAGATATTGTGATAGGGAAATTTATGAGCGATGTCGATGGTGTTGCCATTCATCGAGGTTTGAGTCATTCGTTGCTCTTTTTTCTATTTCTGTCACCTGTTTTAGGCGGAATAATTTCGAAAATAGAGAAAAATAGGATTGGTTTTAAAACCGCTTCTTGGTTGGCTTTTTGGTGTTTAACAACTCATGTTTTATTGGATTTATTTACCTCTTGGGGAACACAAATCTTTTGGCCTTTGGAACATCGATTTGCTTTAAAAACAATCTTTGTAATCGACCCTTTATATACGGTTCCATTATTAATATCATTAATTTTCGTTTGGAAAAGTAAAGATTTTTTAGTCCGAAAAACTTATTTGAATCGAGGATTAATTATTAGTTCGGCGTATTTACTTTTGACTTGTATCGTTAAACTAATAGCCGTGCAAAGATTCGAAAATGCATTAGAGAACCAAAACATTTCGTACAGCGAAATACTAGTAAAACCAACAGCTTTCAACACAATTCTTTGGAATGCAAACATCGCTACGCCGGAAGGATATTATTTAGGTGATTATTCTTTTTTTGATTCCCAACCCATTTCGTTTAAATTCTATCCGAAAAATATCGATTTAGAAGATAAATTGGCCCAAGTCGAAGATTTTCAAAAGTTGCAGAAAATTAGCGAAGGTTGGTATCTGGTAAGCGAAGACAACGACAAATTATATTTCAATGATTTGCGTTTTGGACTATTAAATGATGATCCTAAAAACCTTCAATTTGCTTTTAGTTATTTATTTGTTCCAAATTCGGAAGGAAAAATGATTGCGAAAGAAGCACCAAAAGCAAAACGCGATGGAAAAGCTTTATTAGGTAAAATCTTCACCCGAATTCAAGGGAATTAGTTATTCTTCTTCTGAATCGTCATCGTCATCGTCCAAATCTTCATCGTCCTCATCAAAATTTTGAAAGGCTTCTAATCCTGCGAAGAATTCTGTTGCATCAAACGGAATATCTTCATCCGGATCTTTGTCATAAGCGTTTACCCCCGGCGGGTTAAACAATCCCCATCGGTCAATGATATAATCCCATTCGTCAAAAGCCGCAACCCATTCCACAAATAACAAACGAAACTCATCAATCGTCGCCCGAAGCAATTCCACATATTCGTTGTCTTTGAAATCGTCTTCAAACCGTAAACTTCCGGCAGAAACATAAAGTTGGCGCGCACATCTTCTGATAATGGCAGCATTTTCCATTTTTATATCATACAAGCCCACACCTTCCGCCCCCGCAATTTTTGGCGAAAGCATCATAGCATCTTCCATCATAAATTTAGAAGTAGTCTCTTGCAGATATTCATTATCTTCAGGAATCGTCCGCACTAAAGCTTCGGTTAATTTGAAAATTTCTTCTGCTTTTTGATAAATCGGTAATTGATGTAAATCATCGCCTCTATTCATAACTTTATTCTTTTGTACTCATTTTAATCTGCAAATGATTCAATAATACTTGGTATTTCGCGATTTCTACCATTGTTTCTTCATCGTCTGTGGTATCGATTAAATCGTCTAATTCGTCACTAACTTCAACTAATTTTATACTAGCATCAGAAAAATTTTGAACCGCCATTGCATCAATAATTAATTGAATGTCTTTTTTAATTTTCGAAATTGTATCGTTCATTATTCGTTGGTTTTCCATTCCATTTTCAATTTTGCTAATGGAATATTAGTATTAATTAATTGGTGTATTGTAGTTTTTCGAGCTTGTTCAATATCTTCAAAATAATAATGTTTTGTCCACTGATCGCCTTCCAACAATTCTTTTATTTGTCTAATAATTTTCGAAGTTTCCGAAGCATTTCGAAAAACAGCAATTCCATCATATTTCGGATTGCTTTTATGTTGAAAAGTTACTTCTTTTTCATCAAAATTCACATCAATATAAAAGAGTTGGTCTAAATCGTTATTCGGATAAAAATCGGTCCACTTTGCATAACCTATTCTTTCTTTCTGATTGGGACTTTTAACATCCGAAATTAAACGCCATCGGCAGTTTGCTGCTCTTCCCCAGTGATTTGAAATCCGGTAAACGCCTTCTTCACTGAAACAATAGCCACTACCCGATTTGCTTTTAAAATCCAGTTCAACCGTTTGTAATTCAGTCGAATTCACCTCTACAAACTCGCAAAATGTATGTTTGTGGAAATTATTTTTAGTATATATCTTCAACGCTCTGGGTTTTAAAGTAACAAATGTAACATTTGATTTTTAAAGATTAATAGTATCTTTACAGAAATCAATGGAAATGAAAGACATATTATCGGAATCTTACGGCTATATTTTTGAAGAAGCGCTTATAGAAGAAATTGTAAAAGTGGCTTCGTACCGAGAATTTAAAGCCGATGATTTTTTAATTGAAATTGGTGATTATATCAAAACAATGCCACTCTTATTAAAAGGTGCGATAAAAATTTTGAGAGAAGATGAAAATGGTGATGAACTACTTCTTTATTTCTTAGAACGTGGCGATACTTGTGCGATGACATTGACGTGTTGCATGGGCCAATCGAAAAGTAGAATTAGAGCAATTGCCGAAACCGATGGTGCTTTACTGATGATTCCCGTTGAAAAAATGGAAGATTGGTTGACGAAATATAAAACGTGGCGAAATTTCGTGTTTGATAGTTATAATGTGCGATTGATGGAAATGCTTGAAGCAATTGATACGTTAGCTTTTATGAATTTGGACGAACGTTTGTACAAATATTTAACTGATAAAGCCAAAGTTTTAGGCAATACCGAAATCAATAACACGCATCAAGAAATTGCTTATGAAATGCACACTTCTAGAGTAGTAATTTCACGATTATTAAAAGCTTTGGAATTAAAAGGAAAGATTAAATTACACAGAAATAAAATCGAAATATTACAATTTTAATGGAGACATTTGGATATATTGGAGCAGTTTGCATCGGATTAATTTTAGGTCTAACTGGCGGTGGTGGTTCCATCTTAACAGTTCCTATCTTAGTTTATGTAATGCTTCTCAACCCGATTACCGCTACAGCCTATTCACTTTTTATCGTAGGGACAACATCAGTTTTCGGTGCTTTTCAAAACTATCGTAAAGATTTAGTGGACTTCAGGAATGGTTTTCTATTTGCAGTTCCTTCTTTTACAGCGATCTATTTAACCAGACGTTTCATAGTTCCTGTAATTCCGGATGTAATTATTGAACAACCGTTCTTATTAATGAAGAGCACTTTTCTAATGGTGTTTTTCGCTGTAATTATGATTTTCGCCTCTTTATCAATGTTGAAGAAAAAGAAAATGAATTTAGGAGAACCCAAGGTGGTTTCAATGACATTTTTAATTATTCAAACCTTTATGATAGGTTTAATTATAGGTTTGGTAGGTGCTGGTGGAGGTTTTTTAATTATTCCGTCATTAGTTTTATTTGCTAAATTACCCATGAAAAAAGCAATCGGAACATCCTTATTCATTATGGCTATGAATTCATTGATAGGATTTATGGGTGATGTCCAAAATATAGATATAGATTGGAAATTTTTGTTATCGTTTACATCTTTGTCTGTTGTTGGGATTTTCATCGGAATTTACCTAAACAGGTTTGTAAACGAAGCCCAATTGAAAAAAGGATTTGCTTATTTTGTATTAGTAATGGCAATGTTCATTCTCTACAAAGAGTTTATAGCGTAACAAAGGTTACATCAAAATCAACAAGTTAGAAGTATTTTTACAGAAAATTAGATAGTTATGAAAATAGAACAAATTTACACAGGATGTATCGCTCACGCAGCTTATTACATAGAAAGTAACGGCGAAGCTGCTATTTTTGACCCATTAAGAGAAGTGCAACCCTACATTGACAAGGCAGCAAATGCTAATGCGAAAATTAAATATATTTTTGAAACACACTTTCACGCTGATTTCGTATCAGGTCATTTAGATTTAGCTAAGAAAACCGGAGCACAAATTGTTTACGGCCCAACAGCAAATCCAAGTTTCGAAAGTATTATCGCAACTGATGGTCAGGAATTTAAAATCGGAGGCGTTACAATTAAAGCAATTCACACGCCAGGTCATACGTTAGAAAGCACTACGTATTTAGTAACAGACGAAAACGGAAAAGACCACGGAATCATTACGGGTGATACGTTATTTATTGGTGATGTAGGTCGTCCTGATTTAGCACAAGCTTTAGTAAAAGATTTAACGCAAGAAGTATTAGCTAATCATTTATTTGATTCGCTTCGCAATAAAATTATGCCTTTGAGCGATGATTTAATTGTGTATCCAAATCACGGTGCCGGAAGTGCTTGTGGAAAAAATATGAGTAAAGAAACTACAGATACTCTGGGGAACCAAAAGAAAGTAAATTACGCATTAAGAGCCAACATGACTCGTGAGGAATTTGTAGCGGAATTATTGGACGGTTTAACACCTCCACCAGCCTACTTCCCTCAAAACGTAATGATGAACATTCAAGGGTATGAAAGTTTAGATACTGTAATGACTAAAGCAGATACGCCATTATCTCCTGAAGCATTTGAAACGGTAGCCAATCAAACAGAAGCTTTGGTTTTAGATGTTCGCAATGAAGATGATTTCGTAAAAGAACACATTCCAAGTTCAATATTCATCGGACTTCATGGGCAATTTGCTCCTTGGGTTGGTGCTTTGATTCGCGATACGAAACAGCCAATTTTATTGATTACACCAAAAGGAATGGAAAAAGAAACGATCACGAGATTGTCTCGTGTAGGTTTTGACAATACTTTAGGTTATTTAGAAGGTGGTGTTGAAGCATGGAAAGCTGCAGGATTTGAAACGGATTCTATTACTTCGATTTCGCCTGAAGAATTTGCCAAACAATATGAAAATTCAATTGTTGTCGATGCAAGAAAACCAAGTGAATTTCAAGCAGAACACGTTGAAAAAGCTATAAACATTCCATTAGATTACGTAAACGAACAAATCGCTGAAGTGCCAAAAGAGGAAAAATTCCTTTTACATTGTGCTGGTGGTTATCGTTCGGTAATTATGGCTTCGATTTTAAAATCAAGAGGTTATCACAATATGATTAATGTGGAAAAAGGAATCTCAGGTATTAGAGCCGCGAATGTCCCGCTAACTGCTTTTGTTTGTCCTTCAACATTGAAATAATATTACAATTAAATTTAAAAAATCCGACTTCGCAAGAGTCGGATTTTTTTGTTACTATTCTTTTCTAAAAATATCTTCTTTCCATTTGGCCGGATTGTTTGCAATGTAATTTTGAATGTTTTCAAAGGCATATACATTGCGAATAATTTGATCGTAAAATGGGGGTTGCAATCTGAAATTGGGATTTATTTGTCGGGATGCTTTTGTTACTATTGATTTATAGGAACCCACAATTGACGAAATGGTATTTTTTCCGTGGTTTTGAAATTGCGATTGACCGATTGCCGGTAGTTCGGTTGAATCGATATCTGTTTTATTAATAATCAAAATCCCGTGAAAATGATTTGGCATTACCACAAAATTTCCTAATTCAACAAATGGAAAATGTTATGGTGTTTCCAACCAATATTTTTCGGCCAATTTTCCAATTTCGGAATTGCATTTCTTGGCTAATAATTTTTACGAATACATGATTGCAATTTTGTGTACAAATGGTAATAAAATACGTTCCGTTATTGGAATAAGCCCAGGATTGTAATCGTGCGGAAGGAATGCCGTATTTGTTTCTAACTTTATTTTGAATGGCATTGATTTTTGTAATGTTATGAAAAACAGCAATTATTCTTCAATTCTTATATAGCATACAATTCTGAGTCATATTCGCACATAGCTATTCTATAACAAATACAATAAATCTTATAAGCTCACACTGTGCGTGATAGCCTAAATTTGTATCAAACTTAAACAAACAATATTATGAATATTACAAAAATTATCGGAATCGTATTAATAGCAGCTTCATTATATGTAGGCTACATAGGTGCTAATAAAGTTTCAAACAATACTGCAGAAGTAAAAGTATTAGGATTAGAAATTGATGCGTCTAATGAAGCAGGAAAGAAAGACGGTTATATTTACCTAGGTGTTGCTCTTGCAATGTTTATTGGTGGAATTGCAGTTGTTAATAAGAAATAATCGCATTAATTATTTGATAAAAAGAAAGAGACGCTAATTATAGCGTCTCTTTCTTTTTAATTATGTTTTGAAACATTACATATTTCTTCGGTATTGTCCGCCAACTTCAAATAACGCATTTGTTATTTGACCTAACGAACAAACTTTAGTTGCATCCATTAATTTCTCAAAAATATTTTGATTACTAATTGCCGCTTCTTGTAAAATTTCAATATGTTCAGCAACTTTTTCCGCACTGGTATGATGTAAATTAGTCAACATATCAATTTGATATTGTTTTTCTTCTTCCGTTGCACGAATAACTTCAGCAGGAATAACCGTTGGCGAACCTTTAGAGCTTAAGAAGGTATTTACTCCGATAATTGGGAATTCTCCTGTATGTTTCAACGTTTCATAATACAACGATTCTTCTTGAATTTTACTTCTTTGATACATAGTTTCCATTGCTCCTAAAACACCTCCTCTTTCGGTAATTCTATCGAATTCAGCTAAAACTGCTGATTCAACTAAATCCGTTAATTCTTCAATAATAAATGAACCTTGGATTGGATTTTCGTTCTTCGCTAAACCTAATTCTTTGTTGATAATCAACTGAATTGCCATTGCTCTACGCACTGATTCTTCTGTCGGCGTTGTAATTGCTTCGTCATACGCATTGGTATGTAATGAATTACAGTTATCATAAATTGCATATAACGCTTGTAAAGTCGTACGAATGTCATTAAAATCAATCTCTTGAGCGTGTAATGAGCGCCCAGAAGTTTGAATGTGGTATTTCAACATTTGTGCTCTTTCGTTCGCTCCGTATTTATTTTTTAAAGCTTTCGCCCAAATTTTACGCGCAACACGACCAATTACAGCATATTCTGGATCTACTCCATTTGAGAAGAAGAATGATAAGTTAGGTCCGAAATCATTGATGTTCATTCCTCGGCTTAAGTAATATTCTACATAAGTAAATCCGTTTGAAAGTGTAAATGCCAATTGTGTAATAGGATTCGCTCCTGCTTCAGCAATATGATACCCCGAAATGGATACCGAATAGAAATTACGAACATTTTGTTTGATGAAATATTCTTGAACATCTCCCATTAATCTTAATGCGAATTCTGTTGAGAAAATACACGTATTCTGCGCTTGATCTTCTTTTAAAATATCGGCTTGAACGGTTCCGCGAACTTGCGTTAACGTTTTAATCTTAATCTCTTGATATATTTCTAAAGGTAAAACCTCATCTCCAGTTACTCCTAAAAGCATCAAACCTAAACCATTATTGCTTTCTGGCAAAGCACCTTGATAACTTGGTCTTGGCGTTCCTTTTTTCTTATAAATTGTAGCAATTTTCGCTTCAACTTCTTTTTCTAATCCGTTTTCAACGATGTATTTCTCACAATTTTGGTCAATAGCCGCATTCATGAAAAACCCTAACAACATAGGCGCTGGTCCGTTGATTGTCATCGAAACCGAAGTCAAAGGATGACTCAAATCGAAACCTGAATATAATTTCTTAGCATCGTCTAAACAACAAATCGAAACTCCTGCATTTCCAATTTTCCCATAAATATCAGGACGAATGTGCGGATCATTTCCATATAAAGTAACCGAGTCAAAAGCTGTTGACAAACGTTTTGCCGGCATTCCAGCACTCACATAATGAAAACGCTTGTTTGTACGTTCTGGTCCACCTTCACCAGCAAACATTCTACTTGGATCTTCTCCTTCACGCTTAAACGGATATAATCCAGAAGCAAAAGGGAATTCTCCCGGAACGTTTTCTTGTAAATTCCATTTTAAAATATCGCCCCAAGCTTGATACTTTGGTAAAGAAATTTTTGGAATTTGAGAATGGGCTAAACTTTCAGAATGCGTTTTAATTTCAATTACTTTATCACGCACTTTAAAACTATAAATTGGGTTTTTATACTTGTTGACTTTTTCGTCCCAAGTTAAAATTACTTCCCAATTGTAAGCATCCAAGTCCATTTTTATCTTATCAAATTGTTGTAATAACAATTCTAAAAATAATTTATTCTCTTCCGTTCTGTTTAATGAATCGCCAATAATTCCTGCTTTATCGATTTCTGGTAAATTACCATTAACCGATTGAATCGTCTTGAAAATTCCGTATAATTTTTGCGCTACTTCTACTTGAGAAAGTACCGTTTCGTCATATTTTCTATTGTTTTCAGCGATTTCAGATAAATAACGTGTTCTGTGTGGTGGAATTACATAAATCTTCTCACTCATTTCACGTGTAATTTCAAAAGTAGATTTTAAATCAACTCCCGTTTTCTCTACCAATTTGTCCATGATAGATTTATACAACGTATTCATTCCTGGATCGTTGAATTGTGAAGCGATAGTTCCGAAGATTGGCATGTTTGCCGTATCCTCATTCCATAAATTATGATTGCGTTGGTATTGTTTTTTTACATCGCGAATAGCATCTAAAGCACCACGTTTGTCAAATTTATTCAGAGCCACTAAATCAGCAAAATCTAACATGTCGATTTTTTCCAATTGCGTTGCTGCTCCAAATTCTGGCGTCATCACATATAATGCAACATCGGAATGATCCATAATTTCAGTATCTGATTGACCGATACCTGAAGTTTCTAAGATAATTAAATCATATTTCGCTGCTTTTAAGACTTGAATCGCCTCAGCAACATATTTAGACAAAGCCAAATTTGATTGGCGCGTAGCCAATGAACGCATGTAAACTCTAGAATTATTGATAGCATTCATACGAATTCTATCGCCTAACAACGCTCCACCTGTTTTACGTTTTGATGGGTCAACCGAAATCAATCCAATAGTTTTCTCGGGGAAATCAACTAAAAACCTGCGAACTAATTCGTCAACCAAAGATGATTTTCCAGATCCACCTGTTCCCGTAATTCCTAGAACTGGCGTTTTTGAAATTTTATTTAGTTCGTGAATTTGGTCAAAAACACTTTTTGCAATTTCAGGAAAATTCTCCGCTGCCGAAATTAATCGAGCAATAGCTGTTGGACTTTTCTCTTCAATATGCGATAATTCACCTGTTAATTTATCTCCAATAGGATAATCAGAACGTTCAACTAAATCGTTTATCATTCCTTGTAATCCCATGGCACGACCATCATCTGGCGCATAAATTCTTTCAATTCCGTAAGCTTGTAATTCAGCAATTTCGGAAGGTAAAATTACGCCACCACCGCCACCAAATATTTTGATGTGACCTGCTCCTTTTTCCTTAAGCAAATCATGCATGTATTTAAAATACTCGTTGTGTCCTCCTTGATAAGAAGTCATCGCAATAGCATTAGCATCTTCTTGAATGGCTGTGTTTACAACTTCTTCAACACTTCTATCGTGACCCAGATGAATCACCTCAACACCAGTAGCTTGAATAATTCGTCGCATAATGTTGATCGCAGCATCGTGACCGTCAAAAAGTGACGCAGCAGTCACAATTCTTACTTTATTTTTAGGGATATAAGGGGTTTGTAATTCCATGTGTAATTTTTATTCGTTTTATAGGGTGCAATTTACGAAAATTAAAAACATATTGAAGGAAAGAATTGAATAAACAAGCGTATTATATTGGACTATTTTAAATAAAGGCAATGAGTATTAATTTAAAAAAAATAATTTAAAGTATATTTGCTAAAAAACAAAATATGAACAAAGTAGCAGTATCAATTGTAGCACTTCTTTTGTGTACAGTAACATTTTCACAGAAAGCGGAAACAGAAAAGAAAAAAGTTGTGATGACGTTTCCAAAATCTGACTTTTTTAAAAATATTAAAACTTATAATATCGTTATACAAGGAGATGATAGTTGGAATAAAAAATTAGCAGATGAAAAAACCAATACTTTTGAAAATAACGTAATCAAAAACAAAATTGAAGATTACACTAGAAAGGACGAAGAAAATCCGGATATAAAAGTTTTAATTGGAATGCACGGAAGTTCGCACAAGAGTGGTGCAAATAACACGAAATCTTTAGAAGGAGATCTTAGATATTTGGTTTTAGGTAAGAATAATGAAATTATCTACGAATATGGAAAACCATCTGTAATGCACAATTCAAATTTGGATGGGAATTTCGTTAAAAGCATTAGTACTGATTTAAATGACTTAGCCTATAGATATCTTTCTAGTAACAACATACTACTTGAAAGTAAAGAAATTAGAATTGAATATGGTGTTTTCGAAAAGGTTAACGATTTTAGTGAACTACTTGACTATAATAGTAAAACAACAGAATTCCTAAGTAAAATGGATGCTCAAACACTAGACAATAATTACTTAGATGAGTTAGAGAAATTTTACACCGGATTCATTGGTAAGGAGTATAAAAAATTAAAAGCGAAAGATTATAACAAAGTAATCTATTTAAATTTAACTAATGTTGCGATGTTCCGTGGAGACTTGGAAAAAGCAGAAGAGTATTTAGAGGTTGCTAAAAAAAATGCTAGTATGTTCAATTTATGGCCAGATGAAATGAAGCGTAATATCGATGGATTAGTTACTTTGAAAAAAAATGATTTCCCAGTAAGAGTTCAAAATCTAGCTTACGATTCAGCATATTTTATTTATGTCAACGGTACTTTAATACAAAATGATAAAAAATATTCAGGCAAAATCAAAGTGCACCGTTTTCAAAATTTTCAAGAAGGAAATATCTTAACAACTGAAGATCCAGCTAACCCAAAATTATCGATTGAAAAAGAAAATGGAGAAATATCTTCATTATTTGTGAAGGTAGATACTACTATTAAAACAGAAAGCGGACTTGAATTAAAATTCTTAAAATATAAAGGTAATTTTCTATTAGTACAAAGTACTTCAGAAGGTTGCTATAAACAATACGAATCAACTTCTGACTTAGTTTATTGCGATAAAAATGGAGTAATTGAAATCAAAAATTAACTCTTAAATTAATTTACTTGTAGGGATTTAGTCTTATAACTAAGTCCCTATTTTTTTATACGAAAACCACTTAAAAAATTCAGTTGTGAAAAAAGGCATTATATTTGCATATATGTTTTTTAAAAATAAATAATTATGAAGAAAATAGTACTAAGCTTAGTCGCTTTTAGCTTATTTGCTTGTGCTGAAATGCAACAAGTAATGGATCAATTACCACAAGGAACAGGTTATTTGAGTCAAGCCGAAATTGGAAGTGGATTAAAAGAAGCATTAAATAATGGAATTACTAAACAGGTTTCTAAATTAACTGCTACAGATGGTTTTTATAGAAATGAAGCTGTTAAAATTTTCTTGCCTGAAGAATTACAAATTGTAGACAAAAAATTACGCCAAATAGGTTTAAGCAAATTAGCTGATGAAGGTCTGAAAGTTATCAATCGTGCTGCGGAAGATGCTGTTAAAGAAGCTACACCAATATTTGTTGATGCTGTAAAACAAATGTCTTTTAACGATGCTAAAAATATTTTATTAGGAACTGAAAATTCAGCTACTACTTATTTAGAAAACACAACTACTACTTCCTTACAAGCAAAATTTACTCCTGTAATTCAAAGCTCTTACTCAAAAGTGGGTGCAGATAAAGTTTGGGGTGAAATCATCACAAAATACAACAGTCTTCCTCTAGTTAAAAAGGTAAATCCAAATTTAACAGAATATACAACTAGCAAAGCAATGGAAGGTGTTTTCAAAATGATTGCGGTTGAAGAAAAAGATATTAGAACAAATCTTAATGCTAGAAGTTCTGATTTACTGAAGAAAGTTTTTGCGCTTCAAGACAAGAAATAAAGAGTAAAAATTTAGTAATCAATAACATAAGTATAACAAATCCTTAACATAGAACAGAAAAAATCTTCCGACATTTGTAATGTAATAAAAGATTCTCAATTGTTTAGTTTGGGTTAGTTTAAAAATCACTCCGATGAAAGTCGGAGTTTTTTTGTTTCTACACCTCTCGTTATCGCTTTAAATAAGCAATTACTGATTCATTAAACAATAATGCTTGTTCCACATTGACAACGTGTCCTGAATTTTGAATTACTATTAATTCGGCAGTTTTTATATGGTTTGACACCACTTGTCTTACGGAAGGTAAAAACATATAATCTTCTTCACCCATTACATATAGCGTAGGAATATCTAATTCTACTTGGCGGAACCAACGCAGTACCGGATTAATTTCGGCAGTAAGTTTAAACCATTTAATGAATTCCTTTTGATATAACTTCTTGGCTTCATTTATAAATAGCAAACGAGAATTTTTGTGATTCTTTTTAGGCATAATCACAAAAGCAAAAAACTTGTACAAAACTAAATAAGGTAAAACATATTTAAAGGTATTGCCTAACCGCATTAAAATCTGGGAACGGAAATTCATTTTCAAAATTGCGCCTCCTAGAATCATTGTCTTTACGCGTTCTGGATGCATTTCTGCTAATTGACGAATTACAATTGAACCTAGAGAAATTCCAACGAAATGCGAAGTTTCAATCTTTAGATGATCAATCACTTCCTTTATATCGTTCGCAATGGATTCGAACGTATATTTTTGTATGAATGCATCTTTTATTTGTTTGTTCGAATTACCGTGACCTCTTAAATCAAGTAATAAGACATTAAAATGCTTTTGAAAATCACGAATTTGCTTAAACCATATAGAAGAACTGCCTCCTGCTCCATGAACAAAAGTAACCCATTCTGTGCTCGATTCGTTTTTATATATAGTATAGGAGATCAAATCTTCAATTTTGCTCAAATATACACCTTTACATTTGACTGAAAAACTAAACAACTAATAAAATTATGATACTATAATTAAAAGTATCCTACAGGAAACTATATCTTAATAAATTGAATATCACTAATTTGAACAAATAGAATAAATAATAGTACTGAAATTATATAAACATTGCTCAAATTCGTGTAACACACGGGAGTGCTATTTGTTAGACATTTGCACTATAATATTAATCATATTAAAACAAATACTATGAAAAACGTAACAAAAAAAGTAGCTACCCTTGCGGTATTATTTATGGCAACAATTTCTTTCGCACAAGATGGTGATGATCGTAATGAATTAAAATTTGGTGTTAAAGCCGGAGTTAACTTCGCAAATGTTTATGACGAAAAAGGAGACGATTTCGTAGCAGACGGAAAAGCAGGATTAGCAGTTGGTGCTTTCGCATCTATTCCATTAGGAGAATTGTTCGGTATTCAACCAGAGGTAATGTATTCTCAAAAAGGATACAAAAGTAGTGGAAGCATTTTAGGAATTGGTTACGATTACAAAGTAACTTCAACTTATTTAGACATCCCTGTATTATTGCAAGTTAAACCATCTCAGTACTTTACTGTTTTAGCTGGTCCTCAATTTTCTTATTTATTAGATACTAAATATGAATTAAACGGAAACTCTACAATTGATGAAGAACAAATCAACGGTGATAACTATAAAAAAGGAGTTTTTGGAGCTGTTGTAGGAGTTGACTTTAACTACCAAAATTTTGTATTAGGAACAAGATTAGGATGGGATGTTAGTAAAACTAACGAAGATGGAGATTCAAGCTCACCACGTTACAAAAACAAAGTAGTTCAAGTTACTTTAGGATATAGATTCTAATAACTTATTGGAATTCTATAAAGATATTTAAAAATATTGTAACGCCTGAATATACTACAAAAACTAACTTTGTAATTAAGAAATCAAAAGAATATTAATTTAAAAAATAAATTAGAAATGGAAGCTAAGATTGGATTACCAAAAAAAGATTTAACCAAATCTATTGACAACTTAACACTATTGTTAGCTAATGAAATGCTATTGTATGTAAAAACAAGGAAGTTTCATTGGAATATATCAGGAAACAGTTTTATGGAATTGCACAAATTGTTTGAAAGTCATTATGACTTACTTGCAACAACGGCAGATGAAGTTGCAGAGCGAATTAGTGCTCTGGGCGGAAAAGCAATTGGAAGTATGCAAGACTTTATCAAACATGGCCAAATTGAAGAAAATACAGACTCGTCAAATACGCAAAAACAAATGCTAGATGAACTAATGAGTAATCACGAAACAGTGATGGTTCAAATTAGAAAATCGATTGACGAAGTTGGAGAGAAAACTGATGACGTTGTTACAGAGGACTTTCTAACAGGTATTTTAAAAATGCACGAAGATATTTCGTGGCAACTAAGAAAATATTCAAATTAATTAATAACTTTAAAACACACTATTATGAACACGACAGGATTAAAAGGAAAATGGAACGAAGTTAAAGGTAAATTAAAACAAGAATTTGCAGATTTAACAGATGATGATTTACTTTACGAAGAAGGTAAAGAAGATGAATTGTATGGTAGACTTCAACAAAAAGTTGGAAAAACCAAAGATGAAGTTAAAAAGATGATCGCTGATATGTAATATTTAGTATCATTGCAAAAAAAAGGAGTTTTTTATTTTAAAAGGCTCCTTTTTTTTAAATAATATAAACCCAAATGGAAACTAAAACTACCCAACATATTGCTCTTGATTTCTTTGTTGTCATAGCAATAGTTTTTACCGCTTACATGCTTCAAGGCATTTTAGTACCGTTATTGATCTCAATCATTTTAAGTGTACTAATTTTTCCTGTAGTATATTTTCTAGAACGAAAACTTCGCTTTAATAGAATATTTTCAGCAACATTTTCTGTGCTGTTTTTATGTTTGTCAATATTTGCAATAGTTTCTTTTATTGGCATTCAATTTAACGAGATTATCTCTAAAAGTGATACCTATATTTCACAAATAGAGAAAAAAATAAAGCCACTAATACATCAAGCTGAAGTATCAACCGGGATTAAAACGGACAAAATAATTGAGTCTGAAAACATGAAAATGGAAAAAGTTGTGGAAAACAATTTTTCTAACATCACTAGTTTTCTAATGGCTTCTGGAGGTTTTGTAGGTAATATGGTTGTTGTGCCTCTTTATATGTTTTTCTTTCTGTTATATCGAAAATTTTTTATAAGTTTTATTTATACCATGTTAGAAAAAAGGTGTTCTAAAAATGATACAAAAGTAATTTTAGGAAAACTCTATGATGTGCAACAAAACTATTTAGTTGGGTTAATTACTGTAATGTTTATAGTTGGAGTCCTCAACTCTGCTGGTTTGTTATTATTAGGAATAGACTTCCCATTCTTCTTTGGATTTTTATGTGCTTTACTTCTACTAATTCCTTATATCGGAATTTTAATTGGATCACTCTTACCTGCTTTAGTGGCATTTGCTACAAAAGATTCGTATTGGTATGCAATTGGAGTTATCGCCATTTTTACTTTTATACAAATTCTTGAAGGAAATATTATTACACCAAAGATTACAGGTTCAAAAGTAAGTGTAAATGCTTTTGTGTCAATATTATCTTTTGTTGTTTTCGCAATGCTTTGGGGAACATCGGGAATGATTTTAGCCTTACCAATAACAGCCAGTTTAAAAGTAATCTTCGACCATTCTGAACGATTTAAAGCGTACGGTTTTTTATTGGGCGAACCCACAGATGAATTTTTAAAAAGCAGGGCAAGAAGAAGATTGAAAATCTGGAGACAAATTAGAAAAGAGAGAAAAAATCGTATACTACAATCGTAGTGTAACTTGATTTTTTTAGTAGTAAAATATTAAATAGTAAGGTAATTCATTTAAATATATAGTAGCAATATGGATTTAAAATCAAATGAACCTTTTTGGTTGATAAAAAATGGAATGCCTAATTCATACCCTTCTGTAGCGTCAAATATAGAAACAGAAATTTTAATTGTTGGTGCTGGAATTACAGGAAGTTTAATTGCGCATCAGTGTATTAAAGATGGTTATAAAACAACTATAATCGACCGACGAGATGTTGCGAACGGAAGTACTTCTGCTACTACATCTATGTTGCAATATGAAATTGACGTTCCGTTATATAAATTAAAAACTCAAATAGGTGATGAAGCAGCAACAGAAAGCTATAAAGCTTGTTTAGAATCAATTTCAAAATTGGAAGAAATTACCAAAGAAATTAAATCGGACTGTGGTTTCAAAAACAAAGAATCTCTTTATTTTGCATCTTATAAAAAAGATGTTTCCTGGTTAAAGGAAGAATTTGAAGCACGAAAAAAAGCTGGATTTGATGTAAAATGGTTGGAAGCAGATGCTATTGAGCAAAAGTTTGAAATAAAAAATTCATTCGGAGGTATTTTATCAAATGCTGGTGCCAGTATTGACGCTTACACTTTATGTCATGAATTATTAGACTACAATTCAAAAAAAGGATTGGCTGTTTATGACAAAACCACAATAAAAAATACGATTTATAAGGCAGATGGAATTAAAGTAACTACTGAAGATAATCACATTATTTCTGCTAGAAAAATAATTTATTGCAATGGGTTCGAAGGAACACAAATTATTAAAGAAAATATCGCGAATTTATTAGCTACATACGCGTTAGTTTGCGAGCAAGATTTAGAAATTCCAAAAAAAATAGTTAATACATTAGTTTGGAATACTGCTCAACCTTATCTTTACATGCGCACAACGGATGATAACCGATTACTGATTGGTGGTGAAGATGTGAGTTTTGTTAATGGTAAGAAAAGAGACGCATTACTTACCGTTAAAACAAATAGATTAGAAGAAAAATTAAAAAAAATATTTCCAGATTATTCTTTTAAAACAGATTACTCTTGGGCAGGAACATTTGCAGAAACAAAAGATGGTTTACCTTATATTGGTGAACACGACGATTTTAAAAACGCATTGTTTGTGCTTGGTTTTGGCGGAAATGGAATTACTTTTTCAGTAATAGGAATGGATATAGTTTCCGATTTATTAAAAGGTAAAAAGAATAAATTAGCGGAACATTTCAGATTTGGAAGATAATTTCTTATAGTAAAGGCTATATGCAAAAGGAAAAAATAAAAAAAGTAGCACGCAAAACAATAAAAATTCTATTGTGGATCATCGGTTCCATAATAGGATTATTTTTATTATTGGTAATTGCGTTACAAATCCCAGTGGTTCAAAACTTTGCAAAAGACAAAGCTATTTCTTTTCTTCAAACTAAAATCGATACCAAGGTTTCCGTAGGAAGAATCGAAATTGGTTTGCCAAAAAACATCATACTAGAAGAAGTTTATTTCGAGGATCAGCAAAAAGACACTTTACTTTATGGAAATAAGATCGTTGCTAACATCAGTTTATTCAAACTATTGAGTAATGAATTAGAAATAAACTCCGTAAACCTTAACGGAATTACTGCAAACGTAACCAAAACAAAAGAAGGAATTTTCAATTTTGATTATATTCTTGATGCTTTTGCATCTAAGGAACCACCGAAAAAAGATCAAAAACCGATGAAAATTTCAGTATCTAAAATTGTTCTTGATGATATAAATGTAGTTTTTAATGATGCCGTTTCTAAGAATGATTTCTCTGTGAAATTGAAACATTTTGATACTAAAGTAAAGAAATTCGATTTAGATAATTTAGCATTTGATGTACCAAAAATTAAGATAGACGGTTTAAAATTGCAATTAAACCAAGGATTAGCTGAAGCTACTACTAAATCAACCAAAGCGATTAAGGAAGAAGTGAATAACAGAGCTTTTAGCATTATCAACGAACACACAGCACTTACTGACATTGATGTTACTTACAAACAAGAAAACTCTAAATTTGATACAAGAATTAAATTAAAAGAATTAAAAGTTGATTTTAAGGAAATAGATTTAATGCATCAGAAAATTAAAATCAAAAAATTATACCTGAACGAAACAGAAGGAACTGTATTTCTAGGAAAAAACGAACAACAAAATATTTCCAATCAAAAAGAAGAAAAATCTGGTAATAGTTCGTGGGAAATTGAAGCAGAAAGCGTAAAATTAACTAAAATAGATTTTAAGTTCGATGACGATAGTAGAAAGAAATCATTGAAAGGTATCGATTATTCACATTTAGATTTAACCGATTTTAATCTTGATGCAAATAATATAAAATACTCCTCAACTTTAAGTTCTGGAAAGCTAAATTCATTCTCGGTCAATGACAAAAGTGGTTTAATTGTCGAAGATTTAAAAACTGATTTTTATTACTCTTCAAGTGTTGCCTATTTAAAAAACTTATACTTTAAAACGCCTAAAACCGAAATCAAAGACGAATTGGTTGCAAATTACACCAATATCAAAACATTAGGTAAGGATCTAGACCAATTGAGTGTAAAGGCTTCGCTAGAAAATAGTGAAATTGCAGTTAGCGATATTTTGATTTTTGTACCGGAACTCGAAAACACAAAACCATTCAGTTCAAATAAAAATGCGATACTTAAAATTGATGGGTTGGTTTATGGAAAACTAAACAATTTAAATATTCCTAATTTAGAAGTGAGTGGAATAGGATCTACTTATGCTTCTATTTCTGGAACTATAAAAGGTTTACCCAAAGCTAAAGATGCTTATTACGATATCACTATTAAAAACATCAGAACAACTTCAAACGATATTTACAGTTTGGTGCCAAACGGAACAATTCCGGAAACCATTCAATTGCCAAAACAAATTGCTACTAAAGGAACCTTCAAGGGTAAAATTTCTGATTTCGATGTAAATCTTTTGGTGAATAGTTCAATGGGAAATGCTAAAGTAGAAGGTAATTTTGATCAAACTATTAAAGACAGTGAGAAATATAATGCAAAAGCGTGGTTAGACGAATTTGATTTAGGCGCACTTTTAAAGAATGAAAGTCTAGGGAAGTTTTCAGTTCAAGCCGATGTAAAAGGTTATGGATTAAATCCTAAAACTGCAAATGCGACGATAAATTCAACTATTACAAAAGCGGAATTTAATAAATATGCTTACCAAGACATTACAATAAACGGAAAGTTACAAAACGGTCTTTACGATGCAAAAATCGATTCTAATGACGAAAATTTAAAATTTAATTTAGTCTCGAATGGTGGATTTCAAGGCAAATATCCATCATTAAAATTGCGCTTAAATTTAGATATTGCCGATTTACGAAAATTAAATCTTCATGCCGGTTACCTTAAAATAAAAGGTGATGTTGATGCCGATTTTGATCAATTAGACTTTGATAATTTAAATGGAAAACTAAGTATTACTAACACTTTAGTAGCACTAGAAACGGAGCAATTCCCATTAGATAGTTTAAATTTAATCGCGGTTAATACGCCTGAAAAAAATAGCATCAAATTAAGTTCGCAATTTGTGAATGTAAATTTAGATGGGAAATTCAAATTGTCACAAGTGCAAAATGCTCTGATGAATTCAATTTCAAATTATTACGATTTGAATGCTAAAAAAACAGCAGTAACGGAACCGCAACAGTTGAATTTCAAAATTCAGTTGAAAGACGAGCCGTTAGTAATGAAAATCATTCCAGGATTAAAAAATATGTCGGCCATTTTGGTTGAAGGAAAATACAATTCGGAAAATGATACAATTCAAGTTAATGCGTCTATTCCAAAATTAGATTACAATGGAAACGTCATTACTAATGCTTCACTAAAAATCAACAAAGAAGAAAATGCGTTGGTTTATAATTTTATTGTTGATGATTTAAAAAATGCTTCACTTCAATTGCCTTACACAAATATTTCGGGAAAAGTGGAAGACAATACTATAGATTATGTGCTGCAACTGAAAGACATAAAAGATGTGGAACGCTATTTATTATCGGGAACACTTAAAAATGTAGACGGCAATTCTGAAGTTGCTTTCATCAATGACAAGCTGAAATTGAACTATGAAAATTGGAACATAGATGACAACAATATCATCAAGATTGGTAAAAATGGAGTTTATATTAATGATTTCATCTTAACAAATAACGCAAATCAATTTTCTGTTAAATCGGAGAGTGAAAAACCAAATGCGCCAATTGACGTTGATTTTAAAGATTTTGATTTAAAAACACTTACTAATATTGTTGAAAGTGATTTTGAGTTTGGTGGAAAAATTAATGGAACAACTCAAATTACAAACCTGAACTCCTCTCCTATTTTTATTGCAGATTTAGACATTGAAAATTTTGCAGTTAAAAATGATACGGTTGGGAATTTAAAAATAAAAATTGATAATAAGATTGCTAGTGTTTATAATGCTTCGGTAGAAATTTCAGGATTTGATAATTTGGTAAATTTAGATGGGAATTATAAAGTTGGAACAGGAACATTCGATTTAAAATTGAATATCGACCATTTTAAAATGAAAAGTATCCAAGCGTTTACTTTTGGAAATTTAAAAAATAGTACGGGTTTCATGAATGGAAAATTAGACATTACCGGAAGTACTAAACAGCCCAATGTTCTTGGTTTTCTAAAATTCAATGAAGTAGGTTTTGAAGTAAAAACCTTAAGTTCTAAATTTAAACTACTAAATGATAAAATTGATTTTACAAATCAGAAAATATTATTTACAAACTTTAAACTTCAAGATGAAAACAATAACAACTTAGTATTAGACGGTAGCGTTAACAGTGCTGATTTCACAAATTTAGGTCTTGATTTATCGTTGATTGCGAATAACTTCAATCCTATAAATTCTACAGAAAAAGACAATGATTTGTTTTATGGCGAATTGTATTTAGATAATGATATTCGTATCAAAGGAACATTGAACAGTCCTATAATTGACGGTTCAATCAAAATTAATAAAGATACTAAATTCTCAGTTGTTCTACCTCAAACTAAACCTTCCATCGCAGATCGAGAAGGCGTTGTAGAGTTTATTGACCAAGATCAGCCAATATTATATGACCAATCAAAAGATACGGAGAAATTTAACCAAAGTGCCGTTACAGGAATTGAAGCTTCGGTAAATATTGAAGTAGATAAAGATGCTGAGATTTCAATTGTAATTGATAAAGCAAATGGTGATTTCTTGAAATTAAAAGGAGAAGCGGAATTGACAGGTGGGATTGATGCTTCGGGAAAAACTTCTTTGACTGGTAAATATGAATTCACAGAAGGATCATACGAAATGAACTTCAATATGATCAAACGAAAATTCGACATTAAACCTGGAAGTTATATTCTGTGGAAAGGTGAACCTACTTCAGCAGATGTTCATGTTGTTGCAATTTATAAAGCAGATGTTGCACCAATTGATTTGGTTGCAGATCAGCTTGGAGCTGTTACGCCCGAAGTTAGAAATACTTACAAACAAAAAATTCCCTTTGAAACCGAACTGAAAATGGACGGTGAATTGTTGAAGCCAAAAATTACGTTTGATATTATTTTACCGGAAGGAAACAATAGCGTTTCGGCAGAAGTCATCAATACAACGAAAGCTAAATTAAATCAAATTAGACTTCAAGAAGACGCACTAAACAAACAAGTTTTTGCTCTCTTATTACTAGGTCGCTTTATAGGTGAAAATCCTTTTGAAAGTGAAGTGGGAGGATTTAGTGCTTCTTCATTAGCAAGACAAAGTGCTAGTAAAATATTATCACAACAACTAAATAATTTAGCAGGCGATCTAATTAGTGGCGTTGAATTAGATTTCGATTTACAAGCTACTGAAGATTACACTTCTGGAACTAAAGAGAATAGAACAGATTTAAAAGTTGGTTTGTCTAAAAAATTACTAAACGACCGTTTAAAAGTTACAATCGGAAGTAATATTGGACTAGAAGGAACACCAAGAGAGAACGAAGAAACAAGCAAAATTGCAGGTGATCTTTCTGCTGATTATATGCTATCTAAAGACGGACGCTATAAATTAAGAGCCTATCGTAAAAATAATTATCAAGTTGCGTTGCAGGGTCAAGTAATTGAAACTGGAGTGGCTTTTATAATTACCATGGATTATGATGTTTTTAGCGAACTTTTTCACAGAACTAAAAAAAATAAGTAAGATGAAATACTATAAACTTCTTATACTATTAATTATACTAGCTACAATTTCTTCTTGTACAGGTTTAAAAGCTGTGCCAGAAGGCGATTATTTATACACAGGTGCGAAAGTCAAGATTGAAGATAAAGACATTTCAAAACGAGAAAGAAATGATGTAAAAGACCAGATAAAAGAGTTGTTAATTCCAAAGCCTAACAAATCAATTTTAGGATTACGTCCGGCATTATTTTTCTATAATTTAGCCGGTGATGTCAAAAAAGAGAAAGGATTTAGATATTGGCTGAAATACAAATTAGGACAAGAACCTGTGCTTTTTAGTAAAGTGGATATGGACTATAATTCTGATATTACCCAAAATTATGTGGAGAATATCGGTTATTTTAATGCCACAACTGTTGCTGATTCTTCTAGTCATGGAAGAACAGCTAAAGCGAAGTATAATGTAACGCTAAGAAAACAGTATATTATTAAATCAATAACATTACCCGCTGATTCCACTGTGCTTTCTAACGAAATTAATAAGTCAATGCGAAGAACTTTATTAAAAGTTGGGAAACCTTATAATCTGCAAAACATTAAAGACGAAAGATCTAGAATTGATGTCCGATTGAAAGAAAAAGGGTTTTTCTATTTCGATGAAAACTATTTACTTTTTCAAGTCGATTCAACCGTTGCTAATCACGAAGTGGATTTAATCTTGAAAATAAAAAATGAAATTCCGGCTGTAGCCCAAAAGCAATATCGCATTAATGATATTATTATCTATTCAAATTTCACGCTAAACGATACCGTTAGTAAGAATAGAGATTCTGCTTTCGTGTATAATGATTTTAAGATTTATGATCGAGAAAAAATGTTCAAACCGAAGATTTATGACCGCACATTATACTTTCACAAAGACGATTTATACAACAGAACTAATCATAATTTATCTTTAAATCGATTAGTTACTTTAGGCACTTTCAAGTTTGTGAAAAATCAGTTCACCGTTGTTGAAGGTAAAGACGGTTATTTAGATGCAACTTATTATTTGACGCCGTTACCAAGAAAATCAATTCGATTTGAAGTTTTAGCTAAAACCAATTCAGCCAATTACAATGGTACCGAAATAAATACAAATTGGAGTAATAGAAATGCTTTTAGAGGTGCCGAATTACTTACTTTAGGAACATTTGTGGGTATCGAAACACAGTTTTCTGGTCAAAATAAAGGTTTTAATGTCTATCGTTTTGGTGGAGAAGCCACATTAATTTGGCCAAGATTTATAGTTCCATTTAAATTAAGATCAGCCAGTGGATTTGTACCTAGAACAAAGTTAAACCTGTTCTATGAAAATCAAGTCCGAACAAAATTGTATCATTTAAATACGTTTAAAGGTTCGTTTGGTTACCTCTGGAAAGAGAGCGAACGCAAAGAACACGAATTAAAATTAACTGAGATTACTTATGTAAATTCTACCAGTGTTTCAAACTTGTATAAAGATGAAATTATAGAAAATCCATCATTAGGAAAGGTAATTGAGGAACAGCTTATTTTTGGTCCTTCTTATTCGTACACTTTTACTAACACCATGCAAAAAAGAAAAAAACACACTTTCTATTTTAAAGGAAGTTTAGATTTTTCCGGTAATCTTGCTGGTTTAGTTATGGGAGCAACATCTAGTGTTGATCCAAAAGAAATTGCAGGAGTTGCTTTCAGTCAATTTACTAAAGCTGAAGCTGATTTTAGACATTACTTGAATTTAGGAGGCGAATTGCAAGTAGCAAGTAGAGCAATTGTTGGCGTGGGTTATGCTTATGGTAACTCCAGAGAATTGCCTTATATTAAACAGTTTTTTATTGGTGGAACAAATAGTGTCAGGGCTTTTAGAGCGCGATCAATTGGACCTGGTGTATTTGATGAAAGTGCCCTAAATAACACTTTTTTACCTGATCAATCAGGTGACATTAAAGTAGAATTCAACACTGAACTTAGAGGTAAAATCTATAACTTCATCAAAGGAGCAGTTTTTGTAGATGCCGGAAATATTTGGCTTTTAAATGAAGATTCAAATAAACCTGGTGGACAAATTAGCAGTAAATTCTTAGAGCAGCTAGCTATAGGTACAGGTGTTGGTTTACGATTTGACTTTTCGTTTTTAGTTTTAAGAACTGATTTGGCTTTCCCATTAAAGTATCCTACTTCTGCTGAATTTAATAACATAGATCCTTTAGATAAAAGATGGCGTAAAGATAATTTGATGTTTAATTTAGCCATTGGTTACCCATTCTAATGGCTAAATGCTACTGTTGAAAACTATTGACAAGCTCCACATCTTGTAATTATGTAAAGAATTCAAGGAATTCCATAAATTAAAAAAGTCAATTCTTTCATAGCTTTGTAGAAGAATTCTATAACAGCTTATTATGAAAAAAAACGACTCGATTCCGTATCCCTTATATGTCTTTGAGAATTTTAAAAAGAAGTTTACGGACTTTCTTATTAAAATAGCTGACGTATTATCGTTTTTACAGCTTATTGTTAAAAATACGTTTGGTAAAAACTTCGAATGGCAGGAATTTTCTAAACAATGCTATGTCATTGGAAACAAATCTGTAGGATTAATTTCTATCACAGGAATTATCATCGGGTTAGTTTTAACGATACAATCTAGACCCCCTTTAGTAGATTTTGGTGCTGTTGCAATGCTTCCAGGAATGGTAGCCGTTTCTTTAATTAGAGAAATGGGCCCTGTTATCACAGCATTAATTTGCGCCGGAAAAATTGGTTCAAGCATGGGTGCCGAATTAGGTTCTATGCGCGTTACCGAACAAATCGACGCAATGGAAGTTTCCAATGCAAATCCTGTAAAATATTTAGTAGTTCCAAGAGTTTTAGCAGCTATCATTATGATTCCACTTTTAACTTTATATGCTGATGTTATTGGTATATTCGGAAGTTGGATAGGTGTGAATATCAAAGACGATGTAAGTTTAACACTTTTTGTAAACCAAGCATTCGCTTCGGTTGAATTCATTGATATAATTCCGGCTGTCATCAAATCTTTTTTCTTTGGTGCTGTAATTGGAATTGTGGGATGTTATAAAGGATATAACGCAGAAAGAGGAACAGAAAGTGTAGGTGTTGCAGCAAACTCTGCTGTAGTAACAGGTTCACTATTAGTAATTATCGTTGACTTAGTAGCGGTTCAAATAACTGATTTATTATGATAAATAACGACAAAAAAGTATTAATAGACATTCAAGATGTAACCAAGAGTTTTGGAGATAATGCAGTTCTTAAAGGTGTTACTTTGCAACTTTTCGAAAATGAAAACTTAGTAGTTCTAGGAAAATCTGGGAGCGGAAAGTCAGTCCTAATTAAATGTATCGTTAACTTATTAGAAGTCGATTCAGGTGTAATTAAAGTAGTTGATTTAGAAGTTAACAAAGACAATGAAGAAGACTTATTAGCTATAAGAGAAAAAATAGGTTTTTTATTCCAAGGCGCTGCTTTATATGATTCGATGACTGTTAGAGAGAATCTTACTTTTCCTTTAACCCGAAGCAAAAAGAAAACTACTGTTGACAACATTGAAGCAAAGATAATCGAAGCTTTAGAAAACGTGAGTCTACCAGATTCAATTGATAAAATGCCATCAGAACTTTCTGGTGGAATGAAGAAAAGAATTGGTTTAGCAAGAACATTAATCACCAATCCTAAAATTTTATTATATGATGAACCTACTACAGGATTAGATCCAGTGACATCAGATGAAATAAGTCATTTAATAAATACAACTAAAGAAAAATACAAAACTTCATCAATCATTATTTCCCACGATATTAAATGTGTGAAAGCAGTGGCAGACAGAATTATCATGTTGAAGGATGGAGCGGTTTACAAAGAAGGAACATTAAAAGAATTTGAGGAAGATCAAGACGAATATATAAAATCATTTTTTAAATAAAATATCATGGAAAACACTAACACAAATTATAAGAAAAAATTAGGATTATTTGTATTCATCGGACTATTATTCTTCTTTGGAATCATATTCTTAATTGGAAGGCAACAAAATTTATTTTCTTCCGAAATAAAATTAACAACTACTTTTAAAAATGCGAGTGGACTAAAAGTTGGAAACGCTGTCCGTTTTTCAGGAATTAATATTGGAACGGTTAAGGAAATTGAAATCATCAACGATTCTACTGTAAAAGTTGATATGAGTATTAAAGATGATACTAAAAAATTTATTAAAACTAACAGTAAAGCTTCTATTAGTTCCGAAGGTGTAATTGGAGATAAAATTTTAGTAATTTCACAAGGAAGTTCTAATTTAAAATCTGTGAAAGATGGTCAAAAAATAGGCTCTTTTGAACCTGTAGAATTTAGCGATGTGCTTGCCAGTGTTAAAGTTACTGCTGAAAACGCCGAACTGATTACAGATGAACTAGCTACTTTGTTAATTGAAATTAATGAAGGAGAAGGAACTTTAGGACGCTTAATAAATGATGAAAGTATGGCAAATAATTTAGATGCTACTATGGAAAATTTAAGAAAAAGTTCTAAAGGATTAAATGAAAACATGGAAGCCGCCAAACATAATTTCTTATTGCGTGGTTACTTTAAAAAGAAAGAAAAAGCAAAGGAAAAAGCAGCAAAAGAAGCGCAGAAATTAGCCGAAAAAGAAGCAGAAGAAAAAAAATCTAAAAGCAAATAAATCTACATTATATTTTCAATTTATTTTTTAGTAATTTAGTTGCCGATAAGGCGTACTACGCATTTAATTTACAAGTAAATCTCCTATATGAAAGCATTCATTAAATTTGATATAAATGTATTAACTAAAAAATTGATTGAAAATTTGCTAACTCCGTTTGATATTAAGTTTAGAATCATTGGATTTGGTGAAATTGAATTTTTAGAAAAAGTGTCTCAAGCAAAAATTGATGAAATTACCATTGTTTTGAATGAATATGGTATTGAAATCATTGAGAATCAGAAGAGCATACTAGTTCAGAAGATAAAAGATACTATTGTAGAAATGGTAAATACAGAAGACCCATTGAATGTAAAGAGTTCCGTTTATTTGGCAGAACGCTTAGATCACAGTTACGGTTATTTATCAAATCTTTTTTCAGAAGTAACTTATACTTCTATTGAAAATTACATTATTATCCAAAAAATAGAACTAGCTAAAAATTTGATTATTAACAATCAAATGACTTTAACTGAAATTGCCTATAAATTAAACTATTCAAGTGTAGCGCATTTGAGTACGCAATTTAAAAACATTACGGGCATTACGCCTTCGGCATTTCAGAGAATATTAAAAAAACGTAGAGAAATAGCGATTAAGAACCTTTAAAAAAAAATGAATTTATGGAGAAAGAATTTATTATTATAACACTTGCTGATGACGATGAAGATGATCGTCTTTTTTTTAAAGATGCTTTTGAAGAATTGAAAATCAACACCAGCGTTTCTACATGTAATGACGGAGTAGAGCTAATGGAATACCTTAAAGATCCGGAAACAATTTTACCAAACATATTGTTTCTCGATTTAAATATGCCACGTAAAAACGGTTTTGAATGTTTGTTAGAAATTAAACAAAACGAAAAATTCAACGATATTGCTATTGCAATTTACTCTACGTCTTCGAGCGAAGATGATATTGAAAATACTTTTGTGCACGGCGCAAACATTTATATTAAAAAACCAAGCGACTTTAACACCTTGAAAAAAGTGCTATCTGAAGTAGTTACGTTGAATTGGCAATACCATACTTCGGGCTTAAACAAAGATAATTTTTTACTACGCTTATGATTAAATTACTGAATACTTTTCAATCACGTTCGTTTTTAAATATAGCTTTTGTAATTTCATTAGCCTCTATATTTTTCACGGCTTCTATAACATACAAACATATTGTTGACCTTAATCAATCAACAAAGTTAGTAATGAAGTCCTATGAAGTAAAGTTAGAGCTTGAAAAACTAATGTCAGTATTAAAAGATGCGGAAACAGGATATAGTGGCTACCTATTATATAATGACGAATCGTATTTAGAAACTTTTAATGATTCTAGAGCATCTGTTGACAAATCTTTCTCAAAAATTAAAGATCTTACTTTAGACAATGCAACCCAGCAAAGAAATCTAATTGAATTAAATAAATTAATTGCACTTAGGTATTTCTATTTGGATGTCTATAAGGTGAAAAAGAACAGAACTGAAAAGTATTTTGTACAAAACAGTAAAAAGTCTATGGAAGACATTCGGAAAAAAGCTTCTGAAATGTCTAAATTAGAAGACTATTTACTTGAAAAAAGAGAACAATATTTTAATGACACTTCTTATTACACACCTTTTTACGCGTTATTAATTGTAATAATTACTCTATTTCTAATTGTCTTAGCGTACATAAAAATTACTAAAGACTTAAACAATTTAAAAAAATCAAACAATAGATTATTAGTAATTAATGAATCGCAAAAATTAGCTGAAATAATAAGCAAATTCGGAAGCTGGCAATTAAACTTTGATAAAAATGTTTATACCTTTTCAGATAATTTATATATTCTACTAGGCTATGAACCACAGGAATTTGAAGCAAATTTGGAAGGGTATTTAAAAAACATACATCCAGATGACTTGGCACTTGTAAAAAGTAAGACGGAGCATATTCTAGAGAAAAGAGAATTACCAAATTACACATACAGGATTATCAAGAAAAACGGTGAAATTCGCTATTTTCAAGCTACAGGAATTTCAATTAAAAATAATTTTGGCGAAGATGTACTTGTAGGAACTACGCAAGACGTAACTGAACAGCAAGAATATAACGAGAGAATTCAAAGGTCTAATGAAGATCTAATCGAATACAATCAAAAACTAACTATCTACGACGAATCTAGTAGACAAGCTGAAATATTGGGAAAATATGGTAGCTGGACATTTAATTTCGATACGCAAAAGTTTAGTTTTTCAGACAATAAATTCAGACTATTAGGTTTCAAGCCTCAATCTTTTGAGCCTACTTTTGAGAAGAAATTAGAATTCGTACATCCAGACGACAGACATATTGTTGCTGACGGAAATGAGCGAATTATGAACGAAGAAGAATTGCCAGCTATGACTTTCCGAATTGTAAAAACGGATGGAGAAGTTAGACATTTTAGAACTACTGCAAAAATTTATATCGATTCTTTAGGGTCGAAAAACATGATTGGTACAACACAAGACATTACTGATGATGTAATGAACAACCATATTTTAAATCAAAAGAATATGGAATTAGAACGTTCTAATAAAGAATTAATTGAATTCAATTACGCTGCCAGTCACGATTTACAAGAACCTTTGCGAAAAATTCAAACGTTTATTTCAAGAGTAAATGATTCAGAGAAAGATAATTTAAGTGAAAAAGGTAAAGAATATTTAGCACGAATTATAAAGGCTTCTACAAGAATGCGCATTCTGATTGACGATCTATTGCAATATTCTAGAACGAACAAATCAGATGCTATATTTGAAGACATTGATTTAAATGAGACTTTACAAGATGTAACATCTGATCTATCTGAAATCATCGTAGAAAATAATACAATAATTAATACACCAGTTTTACCACATATAAAAGGTATTCCTTATCAAGTGAATCAATTATTTGTGAATGTCATTGGAAATTCGATAAAGTATAGAAAGGCAAATGAAGATCCTATTATTACAATTACTTATGAAAAAGTAAAGACAAAAGACGATAATATTCCAGACGAGGCACACAGCGAGTTCCATAAAATAGTCTTTAAGGATAATGGAATAGGATTTGAAGCTGCATATGCAGAGCGAATTTTCTTATTATTCAACCGACTTCATGCTAAATCAGAATATCCGGGAACAGGTGTAGGATTAGCTATTTGCAAAAAAATAATAAGCAATCACAATGGGTACATTAAAGCCATTGGAAGACCTAACGAAGGAGCAAGTGTGATCATCTATATTCCAGTGCTTCTATAAAACATACCATAAATGAGCAAATTTAGAACTTACTTCAAATCCTTTATAACTGTACTAAAAAATACTGTAGGAGGATTTGCAGAATTTAAAATTCTAAAAATAAGTGCTTCTTTAGCTTACATTACCGTGTTTTCTCTTGCACCATTATTACTAGTAGTTTTATTCATATTTGATGTTTTCTGGGGAAAAGAAATGATTGAAGATATGATTTTCAATAACGCTAAGGATTATGTAGGCGCATCAACAGCAAGTCAGTTGCGAGAAATGATTCAGAATCTAACGATGGCAAATAACACAACACTGTCTGCTGCAATCGGAATTGGTTCATTAGTTTTTGGAGCTACCTCGCTCTTTGCAGAAATTCAAGATTCTATAAATACAATTTGGGGCGTTCGTCCTAAAAAGCATTCCGGACTTTGGTTGTTTATAAAAAATAGATTATTGTCTTTTGGTGTTATTGGTAGTTTAGGTTTCATCATGTTAGTTGCCTTAGGTTTCTCCACATTATTAGATTCTTTACAAAGCTATTTAACGGAACGCTATTCTGATAATATTGTTTATGTATTATATGGTGTGAATATATTAGTTACAATGGTTATTACCTCACTCCTATTTGCCGCTATTTTTGTAATTCTACCAGATGCGAAAATTAAATGGCGCCAGGTGCGATTAGCCTCCATAACCACAACATTACTTTTCTTAATAGGTAAATTTGGGATATCTTTTTATATTACCAGTTCAAACATCAATACAATTTATGGTGCAGCTGGTTCTATTGTAATCTTAATGCTTTGGGTTTATTACTCCTCTGTTATTCTATATTTAGGAGCAACATTTGCAAAATTCTATGCTATTGAATTCTCCACTCCTATTCAGGCGGCTGAATATGCGGAAATAGTCCAAAAAGTGGAAGTCGCTTCAGATTCTAAAACGCTTCAGGAAGAAGAACAGAAAAAACCAACCGAATAATATTTACCTTATATAATCAATGATAAACATCCCTTTCGTAGCGGATGTTTTTTTTTGCTTAAAATTCTATAACATTTGCCTAAAATGATATAAAAGGTTTGTACGCAAATCTTCTCAACTTTGTAATGTTCAAAAGAAAGAAAGTTAAATCTTATTAAAGTGAAATTATATAAGAAGATTGAAAAATCATATAACACAACAACAACGACTTTTATTGAACTTTGTAATATCAAAATAGAAAAGAAAACACTAACCTTTAAAAACAAAAATCATGGGAAATTTATTATACACAGTAGCAATCGTTTTAGTCATACTTTGGGCATTAGGATTTTTCGTTTACAGCGTCGGAAGTATTATACATATATTATTAGTTATTGCAGTAGTAGCAATTCTTTTAAGAGTAATTAGAGGTAATAAAGTACTTTAAAAAATAAAAATAAATACAAATCAATTAAAAAATAGAAATTATGAAATCAAGTAACGTATTATTAGGAGTAGTTGGTGGTTTAGCCGCAGGAGCAGTATTAGGAGTTTTATTTGCACCGGATAAAGGTGAAAACACAAGAAAAAAAATAGCTCAAAAAAGTAGTGATTTAAAAGACAACTTAACAGACAGCTTTAGTGATTTTGTCTCTAATGTTGAAGATAAATACAAAGATTTAGCTTCTAAAGCATCTAGCTTAATGGAAGATGGATCAGAGAATTTAGAAAAAATCAATAAAAAATTGAACGTATAATTAAATTTTTAGGATCATGGAAAACATTGCAACAAATATTGAAAGACTTTATGAAAAAGCCGAAAACTATACTAAGACTTCTTTAGAATTAGTAAAACTTAAAGCTATTGATAAAATGTCTGAAATTATATCATCATTAGCCGTAGTAATTTCTATAGCTTGTATAATAGCAATGTTTTCTTTGTTCTTAAATATTGCCGTTGCCTTATGGATTGGAAATAAGCTCAACGATTATGCAGCAGGATTTTTAATCGTCTCTGGGTTTTACTTAGTCGCAGGAATTGTGGTCTACATGTTTCGCAGAGAATGGATTAAAAAACCAATTGATGATTTAATAGTTGGGAAATTATTAGAAGATAAAGAAGAAAAGATAACTAATTTAAATTAATTGCTATGAAAAAGTTTAATCAAAACGTTTTACTCGATCAAAAGATAGCAGAACTTACATCTAAAAGGGATATTGAATTACTTGAATTAAAAAATCAATATCATGTTGTAATTGAAAGCGTAAAACCAATAAATATAGTTAAGCAATCTATTTCTTCATTCTATAATAGTCCTACAAAAAAATTAAACGTCTTAGAATTAGCGACCAGTTTCGTTGGAGGTTATATCTCTAAAAAACTAGTAGTAGGCCATTCTAAAAGCATGATCACAAGAACCTTAGGAAATGTATTACAATACACCATATCTACGGTAATTAATAAATTTAACAAAAAAAAGCATGAAAACAGTATATAAAATAGTAGCGTTAGCATTATTCTTTAGCGCAATGTCAGGTTTTTCACAGGAAACTACCTCGACAAATTATGACCAAGGATTTAGATTAGGATTTGGTTTAAATGTGGGTTACCCATTACAAGATCCATATGATTTTAATTTAGGTGCAGACGCTCGTTTGCAATATGATTTGTCAAAAAGATATTCTGTAACATTAACAACAGGTTTCAGTAATTTATTTATTTCTGGAGACGATAATGATCTAGGATATATTCCACTACAAGCAGGTTTTAAAGCTTTTATCCTTAAAGACAAATTGTATTTATTAGGAGAAGCAGGTGCTGCGTTTGCAGTAACAAATGGATACAATAAAACGTCATTGTTACTTACACCAGGAATTGGTTATGCAACAGACATAATTGACATTAGTTTGCGTTATGATCACTTCAGTGACTTTCCAACTATTGAAAACGGAACACAAGACAAAGGATTAGGATTAGTGTCATTAAGAGTAGCGTACGGATTTAAACTTTAAAAAAAATAAAATTATGAAAACTTTAAAAAACTTAACATTAGCATTAGTAGCAACTGCAACATTAGTAGCATGTGATAATAGCAAAAAAGATCAAGCTCAGAAAAATGTAGACGCATTTTCAAATTATGTGGATTCAGTATCAGTTGTTTCAACTGAAAACTTAAACGCAAATTGGGAAGAAATCGAAAGAGTTTATACTGAGAAAAAATTACAAGCACAAAGTGATGTAGAAACTACGGATGATTCTGGTGTTTTAAAATCTAAATTAAATGAAGCGAATTCAAAATATACTGAATTTAAAGATAAACATTTAGCTTCTAGCCAAGAATTAGTTTTAGCTAAAAATAAAATGACTTTTAGAAATACTTTTTTCAAAGGGCAAGAAATCGGAGACGATATGAGCTTTGCATGGGTAAACAAAGATAACATTCTTTCAGTTTATGATACATTCGTAACAACTGCAATTGAAAATAAAGATAGCTATTCTCGTGAAGATTGGGATGAAATCAAAATGATGTATGAAGCATTAGACAGTAGAAAAAATACTGTTGAAAAAGAAGGTTTATCTAGCTCAGACAATTTAAAAATTGCGAGTTTAAAAGTTAAATTTGCACCAACTTATACTATCAAAAGAACAGGAGCAAAAACAGAAGAGAACGCTGAGGCGAAAAAATAAAAAATTGAATTGAATTAGTTATAAAAAAGGTCAATATTCACATGAATATTGACCTTTTTTTTATTGATGGAGCTCCTTAAAATAAGAGAAAGCTTTTACTAGACGACTTCCATACCAAGAAAACATTTCACCATCTACAAAAACAGGTTTCGCATTACTGATAAAGTATCCAATTTCTTTTGCATGTTCTTCTTTAAAGGGAAAAGGTTCTGAAGATAAAAGAAGTAAATCAGGATTACCTTGCACAACTATTTTTTCCAAATCAATTTCAGGATATCTTCCTTCCTTGGTTTCGTAAATATTTTGAAAGTGATTCAATTTTAAAAGCACATTGATAAATGTATCATTTCCTGCAACCATAAAAGGGTTAGCCCAAATAAAATAGGCCACTTTTCTTATTGGTTTTTCCCGAATAAACATTTCAAAGTCCTGTTGTGCCTCTTCGATTTTCGAAATCCAGTTAGAAGCTTCTTTTTCTTTATTGAATAATTCTCCGAAATCCCGAATCATTTTCGAGTTATCTTCAATAGTATAAATATCAGTAACCCAAACCGCACAAATAGTACTTAATTGTTCAACAATTTCTTTCGTATTTTCCTCTTTGTTGCAAATAATAATATCAGGCTGCAGGGCTTGAATTACCTCAAATTTGATGTTTTTCGTACCTCCAACAATCGTTTTAGTCGCTTTAAGGTGAACTGGATGAATGCAGAATTTTGTAAGCCCTACGATATTATCTTCCAAACCTAAATCATATAATAATTCGGTTTGTGAAGGAACCAAAGAAACAATTCGTTTTGGTAACGATGTAAACTTATGCTCGGTTCCTATTTGATCTATCATTTTTTAGTAAACAATGTGGAGAAGATGGGGCTCGAACCCACGACCTCTTGACTGCCAGTCAAGCACTCTAGCCAACTGAGCTACATCCCCAAAATTTTCACGAATATACAAGTTTAAATTTAAATTATTCAATTTTTCATAAATCTTATATAGAAGTACAAATCGAAATAGTTACTCCTATTTACAATTTCGAATATTTTATCATTAAATTTATGTGAAAATAATTTTGTAATTATTGCTTTTAGTAAAAAGAAAATTCCTTTTCGGATGGGACTAAAATAGACTATAGAATTATTAAAACGATTTTTTAAACCTATAAATTTGATAATTTCAGACCATTGAATACCAATAATTACAGCTAGAAATACGTTCTCTAAACAACTGTGAGTAAATGAGTAAAGAGCGTAAAAATCAATAAATAAAAAAATAAAATAGTTGAATTTTTTAATATCTTTGAAAGATAAATCGGAATTTAAATTCAACTAAAATATGAAAAAAAGATACTTACTCATTGTGCTTTTTTCAATTATTTCTCAAGGAATAGCTCAAAATAGAATTTCATTTTTCGAAAACAAATCAAATGAATATGATTTATCAAAAAATTTCAAATCTTATAAAATTTTAGAGATTAATGATCAAATGCAACGTATTTCTGATGGACAAGAAATTACAATTGCAGTAGATGAAGAGTATGTTTTTAGACTTCGCGAAAACAGATTAATTTCAGATCAACACATCATAGCTGTTCAAAACGCATCAGGTATCGAAAGAAAGCACCTAAACGAAACTGGTTTTGATGGAAGATATTTTCTGAATGACAGAAATGCTACTAGCCTATTATCTTTTTCAATGTTTGAAGATAAATATCAGTTCTATATTAAAAATAAAGCAAAGGAATTTTACATAGAATCCCTGCAGAAATTTGACAATAATGCAAGTTCAAATTTATATGTCTATTATGAGGTAAAGGATATAGTTGAAGATAGTTCTTATAGCTGTGCAATAGAAGATGAAGCTTCTAAAATGCAACCAAACAATCAGATAAGTGCTGCAAATGGAGTCTGTAAAACTGTAGAGCTTAATTTTGCTGTTGACTATTCAATGTACGCATCGTACGGAACTATAAATGCTGTAATAAATAGAACGCTAGAACTTATTAATTTGTCTCAAGTTAATTACACAATAGTAAACGGACTTTCAGACGATGTTTCTTTTAAAGTAAATGAGCATTTCATAGTAACATGTAATACTTGCAATAACTGGGCTACCACATTAGATATAAACGATAATTATAATAATTTTTATAATAATGCTAGTCTAATGTTTACGAAACCTTATGATATTAAAGTGCTTTTGCAAAATCAAGGTGGTTCGGGCTCTGTTGTAGGCTTAGGTTCTTTAGCGATGTGTAATAATGCAGGAACTTCTGTTGTGAAAAACTATGTTTCAAATTCAGATTTAACTCGAAATATTTTATCACATGAATTAGGTCATAATTTCGGTTGCCAACACACAACAGGTTTTATAATGAACGCTACATTGAATGGCTCTACTGTTTGGGCTCCTGAATCTATTGGTGTAATTAATAATTCCTTAAATACACTTTCTTGTATAAATGAATGTTTTACTGAGCCTTGCACAAATACAAAAATTTCTAATCTTACTGTTGTAACTAATATTGCAAACAATACTATAGATGTAAATTGGTTAGCTGAAGCAACTACTTATTATAAAGCACGATTATACAATTACAGCAATTCTACCTGGACAGCTTATACAACTTTAAATTTTCCAACAAACTTTATATCTTTTCCATTTTCCCAAATTAATTGTACCGATAGATACCGATTAGAAATCACGCCAATTTGTGCCGCTGTAAATGGTATAACAGAACAAATTGTTTTTACCGTAAGTCAGAATGTTGCTGCTCCAAAACTTAGTTTTACTAACAACAACACGCGTCCATTGTGTGGCGGAAAAGAAGCCTATTTTACTGTTACAGCTGTTGATGGTGGCACTAATCCTAGTTATCAATGGAAAGTAAATGGTACAAACGTTGGCACAAACCAAAACTCATATTCAACTACAACTTTGCAAAATAATGACGTAGTTAGTTGTGAATTAAATAGTAACGCTACATGTGTTAATTCACCTACAGCAAGCGCTAGCGTAACGGTTACTGTTATTACTCCTACTGTATTATCAGTTACGATTGCAACAGCTAATCTAATCGTTTGCTCAGGAGATAGTGTCACAATAAATGCTACTGGACTTAATATAACTAGCCAATATCCGTATTATAATTGGACGTTTAATGGCAATACTATTCAAGGCGGAAATTCAGGCCAAATGAGTGGACCAACACTTACACATACTCCATTAGTAAGTGGCGTTTATGTGTGCAATCTATCTGATGGAGAAGGTTGTCATACCACATCTGGTCGTGTAGAAAGTAATTCTATAACTGTCACAGTTATGCCACAACCTTGTAATCTTGCAATTGATACTTTTGAAATTTCAGGCTTAAATTATTACCCAAATCCAGTCAAAGACAATTTAACATTTTCTGCTAAAGAATTGATTTCCAATATTACTATTTATGCTATTACAGGTCAAAAGGTGATTGCAGTTACTGTTAATGCTGAAACAACAACTTTAAACGTATCAAACCTAGCAAAAGGAACTTATTTTGTTAAAATTGATGCAACTGAAAAATCGAAATACGTCAAGTTTATTAAAGAATAGAACGAACTAGCCCTATTTTGACTTTATAAAATTGTTTGCTATTGTTTTAGAATTAATTCAAATTAATTATTCTAAATTTGAACTAAATAAATAAAATTTAAACTTTGTTGGAAATAAAAGTCAAATACTTATTCCCCACGATTCTAAAACAAAATTATGCATTCAGATTATATTACAGATCAAAATTTCGCAGACGCTATTTATACTGAAAACGATATAAAATACAAAGAATACGAAAATTGCAACTTTAGTAATTGCGATTTTAGAGCTTGTTCTTTTATAGCGGTAACTTTTATTGATTGTAATTTCGTAGATTGTAATTTTAAAGGCACGAAAATCAACCATGTTTCCTTACGTGATGTGTGGTTTACTAAATGTGATTTTACGGCAGTAAATTTTGCGATGACGGATCAAATTTTATACGAATTCCATTTCAAAGATACTTTGCTAGATTATGCACAATTCTATAGCTTGAAGCTTAAAAAAATGCAGTTTATCAACTGTAGTATGGTTGCCGTAGATTTTATGGAAAGTGATTTAACCGAAGCTTTATTTGATAATTGTAATCTGAGACATGCTGTTTTCATTGGCACAACAGCGAACAAAACCGACTTCACTACAAGTTACGATTTCACCATTGATCCTGAAAAAAATAAACTAAAAAGAGCTATTTTTTCAACCCAAAACCTAGCTGGATTGTTGCAAAAATATGACTTAGTAATTAAGTAATTTCCTTACTAACTTTCGAAAAAAAATCTATTTTCAAGAAGGTTTTGAAAATTCCTTTTTAAGAAAAATACCTTATAAAAAATCTCAAATGAATATATTTAATTCATTTGAGATCGAAAAAGGTTTCGTAAATTGCATTGCAATAGTACTGCTATTTGCATCAAAAATCTAAAACAAATATTATGGAACAAACGAAATATTCAAAGATATACCGAATAATGCATTGGGCAATAGCCATTACATTTATACTTCTATTAATTACAATTTTCTTACGATTGACTTGGTTAAATAAGCACAATGTATCGAATATTATTCAAGATTATTTGAGTAATAACAACATGACATTAACTGAAGATCAAAGTATTGCTTTGGCAAAAAAAATCAGAAAACCAATGTGGGATTGGCATATTTATTTAGGATATGTTTTGACAGGCTTATTTAGTATTCGCTTCCTACTTCCTGCTTTTGGTCAGATGAAAATTCAAAATCCATTGGACAAAGATTTAACTACGAAAATGAAATTTCAGAAATGGACCTATATCATTTTTTATGTTTGCGTACTAGTTTCGCTTGTTACCGGATTAATCATAGTATTAGGACCAAAGGAATATAAGGGATCAATGGAATCAATTCACGAATACGGAACTTACTATTTGGTTGCGTTTATTGCACTTCACGTGGGAGGAATTTTAATAGCGGAATTGACCAATCAAAAAGGAATCATTTCTAGAATAATCAATGGTTCAACACGAAAAGAATAAAAACTAAAAACATAAAAATGACAGAACTAGTTCAATTAGTACCCAACAATTCGTTGCTTACCAAGACACCTGAAGAAGGAAGACAATTGGCTGTGAAAATGGCTAGATTAATAATAAAAGTAACACAACCTGATGCTGCAATTCGCGAAAAAATGCGCCCAACTTATGCTGAAGATCCAGCAATGCTTATCGCGATTGGTCAAACCATAGCGACAGAATTTGCAACAATTGCTGCAGCAAATAATTATTGGAAATAAGAAGCGATATATTCTTCACAATTCAAAAAAACTAAACTCGTTTGATTCATTTCAAACGGGTTTTCTATTTAGCAGAAGGAGTAATAGAAAGTCGTGCAATCTGAGGAAAATGATCGCTCTGAAAAAAGGTATTGATCGACTTAAATTGTTTCACTTTTATATTATTTTCTACAAAAATATAATCAATTCGAGCAGGGTAGTATTTGAAATTATAGGACTTACCAAAACTAGTACCACCTTCTTCAAACGCATCTTTCATATCGCCTTTAATCGTTCGGTAAACGTATGAAAACGCACTATTGTTCAAATCACCACAAATTACTTTAGCGTAAGTGCAAGATTCATAATGTGACTTAATTAATTCAGCCTGATGTTGTTGCACAGTAAATGCAGCACTAATACGCTTGAAAATAAATTTCGATTTCTCCTCATCCATTCGTTCGTGAATATCCGTACTAATTTTAATGGATTGCAAGTGCATGCTGTAAATTCGCAAAGTATCTTCTCCCTTTACGATATCCGCAAAAATGACATTATTACTTGAATTTGGAAACTCAATTTCACCCTTATCAATAATTTTATAATTGGAATAAATTGCTTGACCGTATTTGTTTTTTCCACCGTATAATTTAGTGTAATTGTATTTGAACTGGGAAGTCTCAACCTCATCATTTGGCGAAAATTCTTGAATGCAAAGAATGTCTGCCTTTTCATCCGCAATTAGTTTAGAAATTTGTTGGGCTACATCTTCTTTGGGCAACCATTTATACAAATTAAACAAGCGAACATTATAACTCATTAAAGTAAAGTCACTTTCTTCTTCTGGTAAATTGGTTTCTGTAAACTTGTAAAAACGATTAATAAATGTAATCCCCATTAATAAAACCAAACCAGAAAGCAACATATACCTTTTAAATTGCAACAACCAATACACGAAGAAAAAGAAATTCAACATCAGAAAAAAGGGCAAAAATAAGCTCAAAACGCTTAAAAAAGGAAATGCTTTTGGCGCTAAAAAGGGCAAAGTGTAGGCAATAAAGGTCACTACAGTGAGCACTATATTTAAAAAGAACATTATTTTACTTAACCACGATTGCTTTCTCATTTATTTTCCCACTTTAAACAGAAATTCTTTTTCTTGTTTTGTTAAACTATCATATCCTGATTTGCTTATTTTATCTAATATTTCATCGATTTGCTTTTGAGTAAAATCTTGATTTTTATTCGTTGTATTTACCGTGTTTTTTGGCGTATTTCGATGTACTTTCTTGAAAGGTGTTTTGTCTTTTGGTTTAAAAAAATCGACTATTTTATCGAAAAAAGAAGATAAAGGCGCAGTTATATCTGTACCTGACTTCATTAATTTAATATACAAGAACCCAAAAAAAGCACCTCCTAAATGTGCAATATGGCCACCAGTGTTTTGTATAGGTAGCTGAATTAAATCAATCGCCAAAATTACGAAAGCCACGTGCCATAATTTCACAACGCCTAGTAATGGAATGCGCAATAACATATAAGGTGAATAAGTTGCTGTAGCAATTAAAAGTGCCATAATTGCACCACTTGCTCCTACTAATAATGAAACATTGCCAAGTAAGAAATAACTTAAAATATAAATTAGACCAGAGAAAATTCCACCTAATAAATAAACACCAAACATTTGTTTGTCATTAAAATATGTGCTGAATAATCTCCCTGAAAAATGCAACACTAATAAATTAAAAATCAAATGAAAAATCCCTGAATGAAAAAAATTGAATGTAATTAAAGTCCAGGGTTTCATCATAAAAACCTTCACATCCGAAGACAAAGCTACAAAATCAAAATAGTTAAAGGGTACTTTTGACAATTTTAAAATAACATCTAAAAGCGTAAAGCCCACAAAAAGCCCGATGTTCCAAAAGATTAACTTCTGAAGCATTCCGCCTGTTTTATACTGTAGTTTTAAATCGTCTATTATATTCATAAATTAAATTGCAAAAATTAACTTCAAAATGCAGCACTGCCAACTAAAAACAACTACCTGTCCCACCGATTTTTATCAAATTGGCTCTTCTTCCAATACCACATCATTAGAAAGCCGAAAAAGGCTCCTCCAACGTGTGCAAAATGAGCGACTCCTCCGCCAAAAAGACTATAACCAGTTACTCCTGAAAATAAATCGATTAATACAATTACAGGAACAAAATACTTCGCTTTCACCGGAACTGGAATAAACATAAGCGATAATTCAGCATTTGGAAACATAAAAGCAAAAGCTACTAACAGTCCATAGATGGCTCCAGAAGCTCCAACAGCTCTACCCTGATTTTTTATTGCTGCTTGAAAAAGAAGACTGAAATCATTTGAATTAACGTTTAAAGGATCTAAAACTGCTGCTGCATTTTGATATAACAATCTGCCCTCATAACTTGTTCCATTATCAAAACTAGTGTTTAAAATTGTATGAATATCAGTTGAAGTAATAGCTGTATTTTGAACTTCGCTCAATAAACTATGTATTTGATAATAATCTACTCCTGAATGAACTAAAGCAGCTCCTATTCCACAAGAAAAATAGAAAAATAAGAATTTTTTAGCACCCCAAAATTGTTCTAAAGCACTTCCAAAAGTAACTAAGGCAAACATATTAAAGAAAATATGCATTAAACTACCGTGCATAAACATATGCGAAATCGGTTGCCACAGCTTAAAGCCATCACTTTCAAAATAATGCAATGCCAAAAGTTCATTGGCTTGTGGTACAAAATAACTTCCTATAAAAAATAGGACATTTATAATTAATAACTGTTTTACAGTATCGGTCATGTTCATCATAGGGCAAATCTTTTATCTAAATCTTCTACTGTTAAGGTAATAAATGTATTTTTTTGAAAAGGAGAAACTGTTGGCTCTTTACAAGCAAATAATGAATTAACTAAGTTTTCCTGTTCTATAGCGGTTAAATAAGTTCCTGTTTTTACGGCTAAACTTTTTGCCATTGATTTGGCAATACTGTCATTTTGCGAAAAACTACTTTCTGGAATTTCGTTATGTAAATTACTAATTAATTCTTCTAAAACAATAGAAACTTCACTTTCTAACATTGCAATGGGTAAGCCCGAGATTTGAACTGAATCCGAATTGAACGCATCAAATACAAAACCCGTATTTTCAAGCGAAGGTTGCAATTGACTTAGCAACTCCATTTCGTCTGAAGAAAAATACAATTCTAAAGGAAACAACAACTGCTGGCTCGAAGCTTTATGCATTGTGATACTAGTCAAAAATTGTTCATACAAAACGCGTTGATGCGCTCTGCCTTGATCAATTACTAACATTCCGGATTTAATAGAACTTACTATATATTTCTTGTGAATTTGATAAGTAGAACTTGCTTTCAACTCTACCGCATCATCATCAAACAATTTGCCGGTAACTGCTGTACTTTCAAAAGAAAATGATTCCAGTTCTTGCGTATCTTGATTTAAACCAACATATAAACTTTCCCAATTCGGCGTACTTGCTTCTTTTTTATACGATCCAAAGGTAGAAAGTGATCGTGAAGCCGGTTTTTCAGTTGCAAACGGATTGTAATTTGAATCGACCTGAATTAAAGGGTAATCTGCTTTTTTATTATTGTATTGGTAAGGCGTATCTAAATTAGAATCGCGCTCAAAGTCCAAAACTGGCGCCACATTAAATTGGCCTAAACTATGTTTGATAGCCGAACGCAAAATAGCGTAAAGCGACTGTTCATCATCAAATTTAATCTCAGTTTTTGTAGGATGAATGTTAATATCTATTGTATGAGGTGGCACTTTTAAATATAAAAAGTAACTCGGTTGATTGCCTTCCTTCAGTAAACCTTCATAGGCATTCATAATTGCGTGATGCAAATAAGCACTTTTAATAAAACGATCGTTTACAAAAAAGAACTGCTCGCCCCTACTCTTCTTCGCGAATTCTGGTTTTCCCACAAATCCTGAAATCTGAATCATTTCGGTATCTTCTGCAACAGGTACTAATTTTTCATTAGTCTTTCCACCAAAAATATTGACAATTCGCTGACGGTAATTTGAACTAGGCAAATTATACATCTCACTTCCGTTGTGAATCAAAGTGAAGGAAATTGAAGGATGTGCCATCGCCACACGCTGAAATTCATCCATAACATGACGAAATTCAACTGTTTCCGATTTTAGGAAATTTCTTCGCGCTGGAATATTAAAGAAAAGATTTTTAACAGCAAACGAAGTGCCTTGTGGTAAAACTGCAACTTCTTGGGTAACCAATTTACTACCTTCAATTACGATATGAACCCCTAATTCCTCCTGATTTTGCTTAGTTTTCATTTCCACATGAGCAATTGCAGCGATAGACGCTAATGCTTCACCACGAAACCCTTTGGTACTCAAATCAAACAAATCTTCTGCTTGACGAATTTTAGAAGTAGCATGACGTTCAAAACACAACCTAGCATCAGTTGTATTCATTCCTAAACCATTATCAATTACTTGAACCAAGGTTTTACCAGCTTCTTTTACAATTAGCTTAACATCCGAAGCTTTTGCATCAACTGCATTTTCTAATAATTCTTTAACTACCGAGGCAGGACGTTGCACCACTTCACCTGCAGCAATTTGATTTGCCACATGATCGGGTAAAAGTTGAATAATACTTGCTGCCATTATTTTCTTTTAAAAATAGAGAAGTCAAAATCTATGATGTAGAAAAATACAAATAGTAAAATCAACGCAATGATAATGACGCGTGTGTTAAATGACCTGTTTTTTCTATTTCTACTGGCATCTCTGGCATCTTTCCAATGCGATCTAAAATCACTATCGTTTATAGTTTCTCGATCTCTACGAAAGGCAGAGTCGAAATCAAAAGGATTACCCGTTGGTTTTCCTTCGTAATGTCTTGGTGTATAATTGAATTGCTTGTTTTTTTGCAATTTGAACAAACTCTTTCTCATGGTAATCTCTTTAGATTTCAAATTTACGTATTTCCGTTCAAAGTAACCCTCAATTTTATGTTAAGAACGCTATACTTATGAACATAAAAAAACCTACAATATTAAAATTGTAGGTTAAAATATTTTTAAGATAAACTTATTATTTTTGATTCAAGTCGATCATTTTAATAGCTGCAATTGCCGCTTCAACACCTTTATTTCCGTGTTTACCACCACTTCTATCTAAAGATTGTTGCATATTATTATCCGTTAATAAACAAAAAATAGTAGGCACATCGTATAAAAGATTTAAGTCTTTCATTCCTTGTGTTACACCTTCGCATACAAATTCAAAATGCATCGTTTCTCCTTTGATTACACAACCAATTACAATTACAGCATCAAGTTCTACTTTTTCATGCATTTGTCTGGCTCCGAAAATCAATTCAAAACTTCCTGGTACATTCCATCTTGTGATATTTTCCGTTAAAGCACCGCAATCTGTTAACGCTGCAACAACACCGTTATACAATCCTTCAGTTACTTCTTCGTTCCATTCCGAAACAACAATCCCAAACCGAAAATCTTTCGCGTTTGGGATCGTGTTTTTATCGTAATTTGATAAATTTTTATTTTCTGTAGCCATCTTTATTCTGTCATTGCAATTAAAGCATCAATATTCATAGCTTCTTTCGAAGTTTCATATTTTTCTTTAATTTCTACAAATAATTTGTGTGCTTCTGATTTTTTACCAGCTTCTAACTGTAACTGTGCCGCTTTCATTAAAAATCTTGGCGTTGTAAAGTCATTTTCTGAAGCTGCAGCTGCTTTTTTATAGAATGAAATAGCATCGTCTACTTTGTTTGTTTCAGAAAAAGCATCTCCAATTGCTCCTAAAGCTAAAGGCTGTAAAACCGCATCTTTAGATTTGAAGTTTTCTAAATACGAAATCGCATTTTTAAAATCTCCAATGTTTAAATAAGACATACCCGCATAGTAATTTGATAAATTACCTGCATCTGTTCCTGAATATTGTTCAGCAATTTTTACGAAACCTAATTTTCCTTCACCACCATTTAAAGCCAAGTTGTATAATGAATCTGATTTCTCAGAAGAATCAGTTGCTTGTTGAAAATATTGTTGCGCTTGAAAAATTTCGTTATTTGCTTTGTTTTCTTTCGGTTCAGTAACAAAACGATTGAATAATAAATATCCAACAGTTCCGATTGCAATAGCTGCAACTACTGCTAAAATTATTTTTTGATTCTTAGCAACGAAATCTTCCGTTTTTGAAGCTGATTCATCTAACGCATTAAAAACCTCAGCTGTAGTACTATCACTTACATCTACTACTTCTTCAAATTCGTTTCCAGTTTTTTCTTCTTCTGGTTTTGGAGCCTTGTATCCTCTTTTGTTATATGTTGCCATTTAATGAAAATTTAATGAGGTGCAAAAATATAATATTTATTAAATTAAACCCTATTATTATGGGAAATTTTCATAAATTCCATATACTTTTGCAAAAACTCTTTTTTTAGCAACAATTTAAAGTATCGTTTATCGTGTTTTTAAAGCAATTATCTCTTCTAAACTACAAAAATTTAGCCCAAATCGAATTTGATTTTGACGCTAAGATTAACTGCTTTGTGGGCAAAAATGGAGTTGGAAAAACCAATATTTTGGATGCAATTTATCATTTGGCTTACGGGAAAAGTTATTTCAATCCGTTAGCTGTTCAAAACATCAAACACGGTGAAGAATTTTTCGTAATTGATGCTTTGTTAGAGAAAAATGATAAAGAAGAAAAAATCGTATGCAGTTTAAAACGAGGCCAAAAGAAAACCATCAAGCGCAACGGAAAAATATACGATAAGCTTTCCGAACATTTAGGTTTGATTCCTCTAGTAATTATTTCACCTTCTGATGTGGATTTAATTGTGGAAGGAAGTGAAACCCGTAGAAAATTCATTGATAGCGTCATTGCTACTTTAGATAAATCATATTTACAATATTTAATTCAGTATCAAAAAACATTAGCCCAACGGAATGCTTTGCTGAAATATTTCGCAATAAATCAGGTTTTTGATGCTGATAATTTATCGATTTATAACGAGCAATTGAGTACTTTAGGTCAGATTATTTTCGAAAAGAGAAAAGAATTCTTGGCTGATTTTATTCCGATTTTTGAAAAACATCACACTAATATTTCAGGCGGAAATGAAAAAATAGCGTTGCAATATGAAAGTCAGTTGTTCGATACCGATTTGTTAACGCTTTTAGAAACGTCTTTACAGAAAGACCGAATTATCCAATATACAAGTTCAGGAATTCATAAAGATGACTTAACTTTTGAAATTGAAGGTTTCCCGATTAAAAAATTTGGCTCGCAAGGCCAACAAAAATCGTTCTTAATAGCTTTAAAATTGGCCCAATTCGAATTTATAAAAAAACAAAGTGGCGAATTACCGATTTTATTGTTCGATGACATTTTTGATAAGCTTGATGAAACTCGAGTTCAAAAAATTGTAACAATGGTAAATGATGCTGTTTTTGGACAGATTTTCATCTCCGATACACATCCGGAACGAACCGAAATGATCATTAAAGAAACGCATCAATCGTATAAAATATTTCCAATTTTGAATTCATAATACTACTTTTGATAAAAATACATTCACATGCAGATTCAAACTGATTTTTCTTTAAAAAACTACAATACGTTTGGAATTGAAGCCAAAGCCAAAGCCTTTGTTTCGGCGGAAACACTTGAAGATTTGAAAACTGTTTTGCGACAAGATGAGGATGTTTTTATTTTAGGTGGTGGTAGCAATATGTTGTTAACGCAGGATATCCAGCAGTTAGTTGTGCACGTCAATTTAAAAGGAAAAGAAGTTACTGAAACGAATGAAGATTATGCTATTGTAAAAGCGCAAGCTGGAGAAAACTGGCATGAATTTGTTCTTTACTGCATTGACCAAAATTTAGGTGGCATCGAAAATCTATCATTAATTCCGGGAAATGTTGGGACAACTCCTATTCAAAATATTGGCGCTTATGGTGTTGAAATAAAAGACACGATGCTTTCTTGTGAAGCTTTGAATTTAAAAACCTTGGAAATCGAAACTTTCACTAATGCTTCTTGCAAATTTGAATACCGCGAAAGTATTTTTAAAAAGGAATTAAAAAATCAATACATCATTACTTCAGTTAGTTTTAAATTAAGCACTACTAATCATAAAGTTTCTACAACTTACGGTGTTATTGACGCTGAGTTAAAAAAGAACAACATTGAAAACCCAACACTAAAAGACATCAGTAATGCTGTAATTGCGATTCGTCAAAGCAAATTACCAGATCCAAAAGAACTTGGAAACAGTGGTAGTTTCTTCAAAAATCCTATTATTACCAAAGAAGCTTACGAAAAAGCAAAAGCACTTCATCCAGAAATGCCTCATTATGTAGTTTCTGAAACGGAAGTAAAAGTTCCGGCTGGATGGTTAATTGAACAAGCGGGCTTCAAAGGAAAACGTTTTGGCGATGCAGGAGTTCATAAAAACCAGGCTCTAGTTTTAGTTAATTATGGAACAGCAACTGGTGCGGAATTGGTTGCGCTTTCAAAAAATATTCAACAAACAGTTTTAGATCAATTTGGAATTACTATTGATGCGGAAGTAAATATTATTTAAAAATAAATTCCAAATCTTACATTCCAAATTCCACTTTTTCAAACTTCATTCTGGAAATGCAAAAAACAAATTTTTGAGTATCTAAATTAACAAAATCCTATGTGTAAATCGGAATTTGTTTCGTAAATTTGCAGTTCAAAATACATAGAAATGATAAAGCTTTTATTGATCACTATTGGATTAGTAGCTCTTGCATTCGCAGGAATCGCAATAAAAATTTGGGCAAAAAAAGACGGGAAATTCGCAGGAACTTGTGCGAGTCAGAGTCCGTTTTTAAATAAAGAAGGAGAAGACTGTAGTTATTGTGGGAAAACTGCTGAACAAATGAAAGATTGTAGCGAGCCGACACACTCTTAATTTCAGTAGCCTATGATACTAACAATACTTTTAATCGCATTTGCGATTATCGTGTTTATTCAGTTTATTTATTACATTTTTATTTTTGGAAAATTTTCTTTTGGCAAACAAACAGAAGCCAATCCAAAAAACTTACCTATTTCAATTATTGTTTGTGCTAAAAACGAAGCAGAAAATATTAAAAAATATTTTTCACACTTGCTTACGCAAAATTATCCCGATTACGAAATTGTCTTAATTGACGATGCTTCAAGCGATGATACTTTGGAACTTTTTGAAGCTTATGAAAAACAATATTCTAATGTTAAATTAGTAAAAGTTCAAAACAACGAAGCTTTTTGGAGCAATAAAAAATGGGCGTTGACTTTAGGTATAAAAGCTGCGAAAAATGAATATCTCGTCTTTACAGATGCAGATTGCTATCCCACATCAAACGATTGGCTTTTACAAATATCGACTCAATTCTCCAAGGAGAAAACAATTGTTTTAGGTTACGGTGCTTATGAGAAAGTGAAAAATTCATTTTTAAATAAGTTGATCCGTTTTGAAACGCTTTTGTCTGCTACTCAATATTTCTCGTGGGCAAAAATAGGCAGACCTTATATGGGCGTGGGCCGAAATTTAGCTTATAAAAGAGATGAATTTTTCAAGGTGAGAGGTTTTCAAGATCATATGAAAATTCGTTCAGGCGACGATGATTTATTTGTCAACCAGGCCGCAACAAAAGATAATACAGCAATTTTATATACACCACAAAGTTTTACATTATCTGAACCTAAGACAACATTTAAATCTTGGTTTTACCAGAAAAGAAGACATACTACAACAGCAAAACATTACAAATTATTTGACAAATTTCAATTGGGCTTATTTTTCTTTTCTCAATTTTGGTTTTTGATTTTAGCGCTTGTTTTACTAGCTTTTCAGTTTGAATGGATACTTGTTTTGACCCTAATTGTAGTGCGTTACTTATTCGCTTGGACCTCTTTAGGCTATGCTGCTGCAAAATTAAATGAGAAAGACGTGATGTATTGGTTTCCATTTATTGAAATTGTGCTTGTCTTTACGTTTGTTAACGTGTATTTTAGAAACCTTTTCTCAAAACCAGTACATTGGAAGTAAACTCAGTAATCATTCAGGAAAACATTGAAAAAGCAAAAAAGAGCGACCAAGTGGCGTTCACTTTTCTATTGGATTTCTTCTGGAATGAAGTTTATGGCTTTATGTTAAAACGCACTGAAAACGAAACCGATACGGATGATATTGTAATTGAAACTTTCGCGAAAGCGTTCGATAAAATCGCCACTTACAATCCTGAATATGGTTTTAACACTTGGTTGATTGCGATTGCTAAAAACGTTCATATTGACATGCTTCGCAAAAAGAAAACTTCTCTTTTTGTTGATATTTCCGATGACGAAGATCACAAAGCTTATAGTGTTGTAGATGAAACGAATTCGGCGGAAGACGAATTGATTATTGAGCAAAACCTTGCCCAATTGTTGCTGTACATTAAAAAATTAAAACCTGCTTACCAGGAAGTAATTCAAATGCGCTATTTTCAAGAAATGACCTATCAAGAAATGGCGGATCAAAACAACGAACCGCTTAATAATATTAAAATCAAACTGCTTAGAGCAAAGAAATTATTGGCGGCGATTATTACGGAGAAATAGCAGATTATATTACAAACTAAAAGTTCAACCAATTTACTTTTTTCCCTACTCTACTCTTAAAAATGATAATTTAGTATTAATGTGATAGATTTCATAGTGGAAAATTGAATCAAAAAGTCGTTCTAAAATTAAGGGTGAAATTGCTCTGTTGCTGAACAATTACGGAAAAATTATTATTTAATTTCCCTTTGCATACGCTTATATAAATCTTCAGTCGCTTCCCAATTTTGTCCATCTTCCATATTTTGATCAAGAAAAGATAGTTTTTTTTCAAACTCCAACTTTCGCTCTTTATGTTCTTCGAGAAGTCTGATTTTATCTAATTTAACTTCGGTCCAATTTTTTTCAATTGCCAAATCTATTTGCTTATCCATTGCAATAAAAAACGCTTCTCCAAAGCTTTTCACTTCACTTACAAAGTCAGTATAGTTCATTTCTAAACTTCCGTCATTTGCTGTCCAAACACTAACACCATTCTCCAAGATACACTCAGTTTCCCACACAATTCTAATTTTTCCATTATGTCTAAAAAAGTACAGATATGGCCCTCCGATTAAATGTCCTGAATCAAAAGAACGTTCGGTTGTCCACGAAATTAATTTATCATATTCGTCAAAATAAAAGTCGCTGTATTCGTCTTCGTCTGTTTCATATATATCAAGCCATTTTTGAGCATTATCCTTAAATAATTTTATATTTTCTGTACGATTATAAAATCTTTCAGGAATTGATTCACTAATTTTTTCAAAAAGATGTGAAAAATCCTCCAAAAACCTAACGATATAGTAATCATTGTACTGTGATTCTTTACCTTCAAATTCTAGTAAAGCTTCTTGTGAATATTCATAGATTGTGTTGCAACCAAATGTCAACCACAAATCTCCATCAGTAAGCGCGAACCAGTGTAATGATAATTCCTTTCCTTCTCCCCAAGGTACTATTTTATCAAGTTCTCTTAATTTAAAATTTATCATTTTCATTATTTTTACTATTAGCTTAAGCTATAGCGATGTTAGAGTTAATGAGGTTTTAATACGAAGTATACCAACTATAAAATTACTACTATTAGATTCTTCAAGCAAAGGCGGAACTTCAAGTTTGAAAGCAAGTTAAATTCTAAATTGATTCTTCAACTTGAATTTCTCTAGATCGAGTTGCATTGAAAAATTTCAGTTTGCCCAATTGTACTCCTTTACAAGCTACTCTTTTAATTCAATAGTAAATAGCCTATAATATTCCCTCCTACATTGATTATAGTATGGGCAATTATACAAGGTAGTATAGAATTATAAATTAATCTTAAATATGCGAAGACAAAGGCAGCAAATGATGTAAACAGATAAATCAAAATCGCCTCAAAAGAATTGGTTGTCTCCAAAATATGCAATATCCCAAAAGGAATTGTATGAATAAACAGAAGTAAATAAACTAAGTAATTTTTAGCATTATTTTGTTTTAGGTAATACAAAAGAAATCCTAAGAACAAACCTCTTAAGCCTATTTCTTCTGCAACGCTAGGCATAAAACTTTGATAAATATAATATTCTGTATTTTTTAACTCCGTCGTTTCATTCATTAAGTAACTAACAAGAATACCTACTAAGATTGTTAATATAGCAATTACAAAAGTCTTCACTAGCCACATTTTTTCCTTTGGAAGATTTAGAGAAAGAAGCTCTTTAGGATTTTTATGAAAGTAAGCAAAAATCAAAACAGCAAATAACGAAATGATTTGCTGTCCCCAACCGTAATCTAAGTTAAGATCTAAATTACGTTGTAATTCAGAACCTAAAACAACAAAACCAAAATAAACTATAAATGAAACTAATGCCCAAAGAATTGGTTTACTTCTGATTTGTATTAATTCAGATAGTCCAGCAAATTGATTTAAGTTTATAGTATGCTTCATGATTTATTTTTTAAAGCATTTTGTAGTTTTACTACTAACGCTTTGTGGTTGATTATAGTGGTTTTACTGTGACGTAAGTTCAAACTATAACTTGAAATAAACTTGAAGTTAAGCAACATAAAAAACCAACGTTACAACTCCAGAAAATACAAATAGAATTGCAGAAATCTTAAAGTTTACTCAAAAATTAATATTTACGCAATGCACCTTAGCAAAACTAGTTCAGAAAACTTACAATAATATCGCGTAAGCGTATTTAAAAGATTTTATCTGTATTGATATCATCGATGTGTTAAAATTATAGTGATGTATGTAAAGGTCACCGAGGTCAGCAAAAATTTCTATTTCATAAACATCCCTGAAAACAACATATTTTTATCAAAGATCAATGTTACTTTATAAGGTGTGTTTTTAATTTCAATATAGTTTGCGAATTTTAAATCATCAAAATCTATTATTGTTTTTTTGTCTAATAATTTTACAACATTCTCAAATTTCATACCTGCTTTTAACCCATTCTCAAATGAAATATCAACTTTTTTGAAGTCATTGATGGAAAATCCATTTATTATATTTTCCTTTTTATTGTCGGGATTGATTTTATTAACAGACAAATAGAAGTAGAAATCGTGATAATCATTTTGATAAATAATTCCAGAAATATTTCCGGTACTTCCACTAATTTCATCCATTCTATCAAAATTTTTATTAGTTTCTGATTTTACAAAATCTCCTTCATTTGATTGTCCAACTATTAAATTATTTATACTCCAATTTTTGTCAATTTTAATTATTGGTTTATTTTTCACATCTTCTGGTTTCGTGGCATTCTTAACTAATTCTTGCATGTATTGTGCATTGTCACAACCTCCAAAATCTATTAAACCGTTAAAAGTATCCCAATAGCAAGTTTTAGACAAATACTCATTATTTAAAATGATAAGTTTATCATAATCAGGTGCGTAGAAAATATATTTATGCTCGCTTTTTACATTCCAATATAATCCGTTATCTGTGTTTGGATTTTTTAGTCCTTTCCCATATTTTGCTTGAATTTTCTTTAAAATATCCGATTTTAAGCTTGCAGTTTTCATTTCAATTCTTACGCCATAGATTTTGTTTTCTGCATTAAATGCTCCCAAAATATCATTTAAATCTTTTGTGCTTTTTATTGGTCTCAAATCAATATGACCTCCGCCAAATCTGGTAATGCTATCTGTTTTGAGTTTTTCAGAGTTTATCTGAAAAATAATCTTCTGTCCTTTCAAATCAATTCCGTCAAAACTATATTTTTCAGATTTTTCAACTTCTAATAATAAGCAGAATGGATATTCGACCGTTTCAATACCAAGAAGCAATCTATCCTCAAAATTTATTATTGGTTCTATTGGTTCGTTGAGATTTAATTGTGACAAATCAATACTTTCTTGTCTATCACAACAAATCATAACTGGCAAAATCGTAAGTATTAATAAAAGTTTTTTCATGGATGTTATCAATTTGTGTGGTTGTATGGTAATAAAATATTACCATCAAAATGTTTGATAAATACTTTGGTTTGTTTTTTTTATAAATATAATAAAGCGTTTCAATAAAAAGTAATCTTAGAAAAAGGAAAACAATATTATAGTTTCTAAATCATAAGTTTCCATCCATAATTATATTCTGCAAGTACTAGAAATTAATAAAAATAAGCTACAAAAAAAGTCATAACAAACTTTTCAATGAAGCAATTCTAGTGTAATTTAATTATTGAAGAAACTAACTTATAAAGCTCGGAAAGGGTGCTGCTAACTTTAACGTTTTTTAAATAGAAGCGATCTTACACAATATTTATTCTCCTATGATTTTTATCCACAATAGTGCGCTATAAATTATTAATATTAATGTTATGCCCAACAAAAGACATTCAGAATTAGCGGAGTCCTTTTATACGAAAAAGCACTCTTGCCTCCAAAATAATATTGCCCAAAAACTTTTATTTTTTCAGAAGTCTTTAGCTCTATTTCGTGTTTAAATTCAAACATTGATTTTTGGTAATTACAACTAACGTTTAGGCTATGGTTAGTGCCGGATTAAAAGCAACTAAACTTTCGATTTAGCACTTAGCCAAAACTTTTTATTTTGTTTTATCTTTTTTGTTCTAAAGCCAAATCAAAAAGATTTGGCGGACTTGGTTAAAAGCTCTAAACTTTAGGTCGAGCACCTAACCCGTATTAACTATAGCATTGTTATAGCCTTTTTTCTATATATTCAATTCTCTCTTTTTCAGAGTTCACAATTCCTTTTCCTTGTTGATCCATTTGATCATAACTACCATAGTGCTTGATAAATTCTGTAATATTATATTCAGCTTCTTGTTTTGCTTCTTTAAGTTTATCTGCTAGAATTAAACTATCTGTTTTTTGATTAGATGGAACTAGTTTACTTAATTTTTCCCAAGAATTATTGTCTTCAAAAAATAATTTACCGTGATTCAAGTAGTTTGACCATATTGTTTCCATGATTTTTTTTGAGTCACAATTCCAAAACTCATAATCATTTCCAGTTCTAAGATTTTTATTCATTCCCGTAAAGGCAGAATAATTACATTCAAGATATTCAGTAGGTATTGAGTTGGGAAAATTATCTTTTGTCCATTTTTTATAAAAATTACATACGACATCATATTGTTCTCCATATCTAATCATTCCTTCCGCGTAATTTCTCAAATTGCCTGTGAACTTTATCTGTTGAATAAAACCATTTTTTAATTTACGTTTAAATAGGAGTTGTGATTCACTGAAAGTAAATCCTTCACTAATCAAATTATCTTTGAGATACAGATTAATAGCTGATAAAATTGTTTCTCTAGGTGTCATTTTTTTAATTGGCTATACTGTTTGGTGGCTGCAAGAAGTTGCTTTGATTAGGCACAGACCAAAACAAATAGAGGCAGATTTTCTACTCATAAAAGTTTTTAAAAAGGAAAAAACAAGCCTTAGCCATTTTATAAAAACAGTTTTAGGAGATGTTTTTCATTAAGTTTTCTATACTGTTTACGTTTTCAAGATTTTTACCATAATCTACCAAAGTTGTTTTCAATTTTGGTCTGCTCGAAACTTGATATTCAAAATTACTGTTTTTATTAAATTTAAGAATAATCTTTATTTCTTCTCCCCAAGATTTCATAGTCATTCCAGTTTGAAATAAAACTCCATTTTCTATTTCTCTCATTTCCATTTTTCCAATTGTTGAGTCTGATTTTAGTTTCTGGATTAGTTCGCTTTTATTCAGTTCAGAACTTATTATTCTAGTTTGATTTACTCCTACGTTAGCATCAGAAATGTTTTTAATTCCATTTTTTTTTAGTTTATTCACATGAATAGAAACTAAAATTAATGAAACAAAAACTCCCACAAATAGCGACTTTGGTACATAGTTCCATAATGTTAATTGATTTCCAAGTGCTAAATCAAATAAAGCCATAATTAAAAAATAAATAATTGCAGTTTGTAAAAATAACTTTAAATATAATTTTATAATTGATTTCATAATTTTTCTTTTTTTTAAATATCGCCTAACTTGTTTGTGTAAGATTAGTGGCTTGCTTAAACACCAAATTTAGTAAATAAAAACCGAATAGAAAATCCGCGAGGATTTTCGAAATTAGGCGAGAACCAGGTCATTAATTATACACGGTGTTGCCAGTAGTCTTTATTCAATTCTTATTTGTTTATTAATTTTTTCCGCAATTGACGAATCAACTATTACTTTACTTTTTACTTTGACTTCACGATAAGAAACCAGCTCGTATCCATCTTCTCTATTGTATGAGTCATATGCTTCAATTCTTTTAATAATCCCATTTTTATCGTAATAGATTTTGGTTTTTTCTTGAAGACCATCTTTTATAATCTGTAACTCCTCAATTTCAACTAAAAAATCATCTTCGTTATAGGTTCTAATTTCCTTTTTAGAGTAATCTTCTGCATCATTATAATGGGTTTGGAAAATTCCGATTCGTTGCCTGTCAGAGTAAGTGTAATTCCATTCCCATCTTAGTTTTCCATCGTGGATTTGTTGCAGGGAAATGAGTTGTTGTTTTTCGTTGTATTCTCTTTTATAATAATAGGTTGAGTCGAAAATAATTCCTTGATATTCGCCTTTTTTATTATACCAATAGTCAGCTTGAGTGTAAATTGTGTCGGAATAAATTTCATAAATTTTTTCCGAGGTAATTTTTGTTTTGGTACTATCAAAATCAAACTTTTTGAAATACTTGTTTGAAAGATTTTTGTCGTAGTCAGTTTCCCAAATGTCAATTTTGGATTTCAATCCATTTGAATCATAGTTATAAATATTGATCTGGTTTAAAACTCTTAAATCTGTATTGTGATGTTTTCCGAAACTTATGGATTTCAGCAATGTTCCGTTTGAATTAAAAAACATTTTCACAAAAGGTCGGTTTTTTCTATTGGTTTTCTTTTTTGTCAATTCGTAATCCGAATTTCTTTTAAAATTATGTCCAATTAATTCAACCTCAATTTCGCCAACTTTTTCTGTTGGTTTCTGTCCGAATAGATTCAGAGTCAAAAAGATCGATAGTATCAACAATGTTTGTTTCATTCAAATTTCTGGCACCGTATTGGAGCTTGCCGAGGTTGGGGACTTTTGAAACCGAGTATTTTAGGCTTAACGTAAAAGTAGTAAAAAAACGCTAATTCCACTAAATCCCCAATCTTGGCAACGGCTGTTGCGTGCTATATTTTTATTTAATTCCAATTTCTTAATAATTCAGTTGCAAGTTCTTTTACAACTTCTTCATCACTATTAAGAAATGATTCAATTTCTTTTTTTGCTTTTTCTCCTCTAATCATTGCTAATGCTTCCAAATAAGTTCTCGAGTTTAAATCACTTTCTTTTCTAGTTTCTTCACAAACTTTAATAAGTAAATCAACGGAACTTAAGTCTTTTAGTTTTCCCAATCCTAATGCAACATCATATCTTATTGAAAAATCTGATTTATCATTTTTGAGAATTTTTTTAAAAAGTTCTTTATGTTTTTCTAATGGAAAATTTGCCAAATATTCTAATGAACTTCTTTCCCAATCCAAATCTTCGCCACTTTCTTTATATATTTTTTCCAATACACTTTGTTGATTATTTATATTATTCTCAATGAGCAAATTTACTAATGCAGTTGTTCTGTTTTCTTTATCGTTTATTAATATAGGTAAAAGATCAATTACTTTTTGATTTTTATTTCCTTTTAATGCTTCAGCACTCCAATATCTTATAGAAGAGTTTTTATGTTTTAAAAAGCCAATTAAAATATTAGTACTTTCAATATCATTTCTTCCTTGCAATCCTCTAACCAATTCTTCAATTACTTTTTCATTTTCGGTTTCTTTTAAAGTATTTTGGATATTTGGTAATAATTCGTCGGAGTAAATTAATCGATTACTAGGAACTGAAAAATAATAATCATTTGAAACCTTTTTTGTTTTTAGTAATTCTAGCCAAAACTTTAAATTGTCAATTTTCTTTGATTCAAAAAAGCAATCTAATAAATCATCTGAAATACTATCTTTTTTAGTTGTTAATGTTTTTAAATATTCTTTATCACTATTTGTTGGACTATTAGCTAAAGCTTCTAAAGCAATCTTTCTTGTTTTATCATTGTCTAAAAAAGGTTTAAACGTTTGTAATAAATTCCCTATTTGAAGTTCTTTTACTGTGTAAATTGCATATCCTTTTATGTTTAAATCCCAATTTGTAACAGCTTCTAAAACAATTTTTTCTGTTTCAGGATTCTTTCCTGTTTGTGACAATATTTGAATAGCTAAAATTTTGGCTTTTAAATTTTCACTATTATATCTTTTGTATGCTGTTTCTTGCAAACTATCTTTGTCTAGTTTGATAAATAATTGCAACATATGTGCGTCACCGAAGTCTTCGTTTTCGACTAAAAAATCAAATACTTCAGTAGTATGTTTAGTTTTTAAATTCAGCAATGACATAACACACCAAATTAAATTGTCTTTTACTTTTTCCATTTTTAATTTGTCTAGTAATTGATCTTCTTTTGTTAAATCATTAGAAGCACCAATAATTAAATATGAAAATAAGCGTTGATATGAATTATCTGAATTCAAAATTTTATCAATATTATCTATATATAAATCATCATTTTTAAAATCACTTAAAGGATAATTTCTCAAATTTTCTCCTTTTAAATTTGATGTTAATTGTGTAATATCACTTTGTGCTGTCAAAAGATGAGGATATCTAGAAAACAAATCATTTATATTTGTTTCATTAAACTTTTTGTCTAATGACAATTTAAAATCTTCTTTAAATTTTGTTATATCTTGTGATTGAACCTTTGTAAAAAAAGTCAAAAAAATAATTGTAATAATAAGTTTTATTTTCATTTCTATTTTTTTTGTAATTTCGGAGAATATAGCACACAACGTTTTGCAGCTAAAAGAAGTGGCGACGAGGCAAGACCAAGCCAAAACAAATATAACGCAAACTTTTGAATTTTAGACGAAAATTCGGAAGTATGCCTAACCTAAGCCATTTATTTTAAATGCTATTAACTGTAGGCTTTTGTTGATTAGTCTTCATTCCAAATACCCAGTTTATTATCTGATGCAAATTGTTCAGCTTTTTTTATTTTCTGAATAAACTCCTCATATTTTTTAGAATCAATATAGACTTTTATTTTTGACTCATCAATAGACATATAATCATTAGGCTCTTCTTTTAAAGTTTTGGGTCTCATCATAGTTCCTCCTGGAAAACAACCATTTTTAATTAAAAATTCATTAATTGTATTTCCATATTCATCTTCAAGCCAACAATAATTTATATTACCATTATTGTCATCAATTAATGATGATACAAGAATTATTTTAATTTTTTTATGATTTAATATCCAAGAATTTATTAATTCGTCAGTATTTTCTGAAGACGGTGTTCTAAAAAACCCTTTACCAAGTAAACAATAAACGTTAGATTTATCTCCTTTTTGACCTCCAAAGATTGATTCAAACTCAAAATTTTCAAATTTCAAATTGGTATTCTGACTCCTGCATTCAATTAAGCAGAATAATAAAAATAGGTACAAAAAATATTTTTCCATTTTGTTCTGTAAGCTTATATTTAACGTTTTGCAGCTAAAAGAAGTGGCGACGAACCAAGACCAAGCCAAAACAAATATAACGCAAACTTTTGAATTTTCGGAGAAAATTCTGAAGCATGCCCTTGTCTAAGCCATTTATTTTAACTGCTGTTAGCAACTGACTCTTTTAACCATTAGATTTAAATAATTCATTAGCTTTAATAAACACATTTACTTCTTCTTCCACATCGTATTTTCTGTCAGAATATAATGGAGAAATTAATTTATCGTTCTGGAAATAAAATTTCTTTTTGGTTTTCTTTTTTTTGCCACGAAATATATTTGATTCTGCATATATAAGTTTAGAATCAAAATAATAGTATGTCCACTTTTCTTTCAAGTTACTTTGAGTATAATAAATTCTCAAAATTTTATCTGAATACTTTAATATCCGTGTCTGAATTTTAGTTGATTCTGTTTGTTTGCCATCAATTCTTCCATGTGAAGGAATTACCACAGAGTTTTGAATTTCTTCTTGAATAAAATTAGATATACTGTCTGCAAATTTTATTTGAGATTCGATAGCTTTTATTTCCACTAAATTCTCATTATTGTCTTGTCCAAAGAGAAATATTGGAAATAGTAATATGAATATTTTTAATTTCATTTTTAGTGCTTATCGCAATTTTTTTTTGAGCTTGATGCTAACGTCAGTCTGTGAAAAAACTAACGTTTTATTCTTTCAAAAATAGTCAAATTATTTTAATAAAAGGATTAAAAGTCTTATATTTAATGATGCAACACATCACAGGAATACCACGTAATCAAATGTGTTTTTCTAGTTTAGAGGACACTATTTCATCAGAAAATCCTATTCGATTTATAGATGCTTTTGTAGGAGCTTTATCTTTAGAAGCTTTGGGTTTTTCGGTTCAAACGATCAAATCAGAAGGACGTCCTACTTTTGATACTAAAATCTTCCTTAAATTGTATCTTTATGGGTATTTCAATGGACTTCGCAGTTCTAGAA